>CAWFBW010000017.1:0-306443 GCA_963814165.1 uncultured Acidobacteriaceae bacterium
CCGTCTCGGTGAAGTAGACGGTTCAATCGGAGCACGGACTCTCCCTTCGACTGCGCTGAGAATCGCTTTCAGCATAGTCGGAGGGAGTTTTTGGGGCTCCAACGGGTTGTCAGTCAGAGGTCACCTCGATACGAAGTGGCGGGTTGTGATCGTGATTTACAGTGGCCGATACCGCTGCCAGCGAAGGGATGATGCAGTCGGCGGTGGAGAGCTCGTCCTGCGGGTAGGTGGTTGGGATGCCGATTACCCTTGCGCCGGCGGCTTGGGCGGAAAGAATTCCGGAAGGCGCATCTTCAAAGACCAGACAAGTGCGGGGATCGAATCCCAAAGCATTGGCCCCGGCGAGATAAGGTTGCGGATCGGGCTTGCCGCGAGTGATGTCGCTGGCAGTAATCATGGTGGGAGGGATGGGAAGTCCGACCGCTTGCAGGCGGGTGGTGGCGAGTCGGCGTCCGCCGGAAGTGACGATGGTGTAGCGTTCGGGAGGCAAGGAGGTGAGCAGGGCGCGGGCACCGGGCAAGACCTCGAGGCCGGCCACGTCATCGATCTCGGCTTGCTCTATGAGTTCAGCCTCGTGCGGCGCGTCAAGATGGGGAGCGACCAGGCGCACGGTTTCGACTGTCGGGCGGCCGTGTCCGATGTGGACGACGTAGGCGGCGTCGAGGTGGTGCCGGTTGGCCCAGGCGGTCCAGATGCGCGAGCCGCAGGGAGTGGAGTCGACCAGGACTCCGTCGAGATCGAAGAGAATGGCGTTGCAGTCGAAGTTGAGCACGTGGACAGTTTCGCAGAGGGGCGGCGGAGCGGCAAAGTGGGGGTGGCTTTCCCCGCTTTCGCAAGAACCGAGGG
This sequence comes from uncultured Acidobacteriaceae bacterium, assembly GCA_963814165.1. Lineage (GTDB taxonomy): Bacteria > Acidobacteriota > Terriglobia > Terriglobales > Acidobacteriaceae > DASRAA01. The sequence continues at coordinate 847 of CAWFBW010000017.1, forward strand.
AAGATATTTATCCGCGGGAGGATTCGCGGTAGGTGACGGCTTCAGCGACGCCCATCCAGATGTCAACCAGGCCAAGGCCGCTGACGAGGCCGCGGACGAAGTTGTGGGCGAGGAACTGTTTGATCGCGGGGAAACCAATGAGCAGGGAGTTATCCGTCCAGAGGCGCGTCCAAGGAAGCACAGTGAGTAGGATACCGATTTCGAGGCAGAAGAGAACGAAGACGACCAGCCAGAGACGTTGCAGCCAGCGGTGCGGGCGCTTGGGCGGCGTGGCGGGCGGCATCACCAGGACAGGACCCGTGCCGGGTTGCGGTGGCAGAGGCTCTGGGCCGGGCGCGTCGGCGAAGTAGGCGATGGCCAGGCCTCCAGGGGTGGCGGGGGTGAGCCAGCCGCCGGTGTGGCGCTGGCCGAACCTCATGCTGCTCCCTGGGAATACGAAATTCATCTTTGCGGATTGTACGTCGTGCGTCGAGAAACTATGACGGCAAGGATTGCGCCCTGCCGTGGCACCTCAAAAGCAGATCCCTCGCTGCGCTTGATGACAATCGCAAGAGATTCTGCAAACCGTCCTACAGCAGTTCTTCGTTCCAACTTTCGAGGAACTTTTTCACTTCGACCATGAACTGATCGGCGACGGCTCCGTCGATGATGCGATGGTCGTAGCCGATGCTCATGTGCATCATGGAGCGAATGGCAATTGTGTCGTTGCCGTCTTTGTCGGTGAGGACGACGGGCTTCTTGACGATGCCGCCGATGCCCATGATGGCCACCTGCGGCTGGCTGATGATGGGCATGCCGAACTTGGCTCCGAAGACGCCGGGGTTGGTGATGGTGAAGGTGCCGCCCTGGACCTCTTCGGGCTTGAGCTTCTTGGCGCGGGCACGCTCACCGAGGTCGGTGACGGCGCGCTGGAGGCCGACGAAGCTGCGTTCTTCGGCGTTCTTGATGACGGGGACGATGAGTCCCCAGTCGAGGGCGACGGCGATGCCGAGGTTGACGGCCGAGTGGTAGCGAATGCTGTCGCCTTCGACGGATGAGTTGATGATGGGCCACTTGCGCAGACCGTGCACGGCGGCGCGGCAGAAAAACGGAGTGAACGTCAGCTTGTTGCCGGTAGCCTGTTCGAACTTGGACTTCATCTTCTCGCGCAGGCGGACGACGCGGGTCATATCGATTTCGAAGACCCCGTGTACGTGCGCGCTGGTGCGCTTCGACATGATCATGTGCTCGGCGATCTTCTTGCGCATGGTGGACATGGGCACGAGTTCGCCGGGGGTGACGCCTCCCACAGGTTGTAGCGGCGTGGTGACGGCGGGAGCGGAAGGGACTTCGTATCCAGGGCCGGTCGGCACGGCTGGCGCGGGAGCGGCTGCTGCAGGAGCGGGTGCCCCGCCGGCATGCTTGGCGATGAAGGCCTCGATGTCTTCCTTGGTGATGCGGCCACCGAGTCCGGTGCCGGGCACTTTGGCGAGATCGACGTTATTCTCTTTGGCGATCTTGCGGACGAGCGGGCTGGAACGGACACGGCCCAGATCGCCGGACTCGGTCTCGAGTGCCGGCTCGGGCTCTTTGGCGGCGGCAGCGGGCGGCGGCGCGGCTTCCTTTTTGGCTTCGGGCGCTGGCGCGGCAGCCTTCGCTGGCGCGGGAGCAGCGGCGGAATCGCCGTCGCCGATGACTCCGACGACGGTGTTCACCTGCACAGTGGCCCCGGCTTCGACCATGATCTTCTGAAGAGTGCCGGAGGCGGGCGCAGGGATTTCAGCGTCAACCTTGTCGGTGGAGATTTCAAACAGGGGCTCGTCGCGCTGGACTTTGTCGCCGGGCTGCTTGAGCCACTTGGTAATGGTTCCTTCGAAAATCGATTCGCCCATCTGGGGCATGACGATGTCAGTAGGCATGGTTTCCTTCCGCAGAAATACTGTTAGAAATCAAGGCTCGAACGCAATTTCACATTATATCGCGACGCGATCAGTTGGCTGTTGCCGGCAGCCGGTCGCGAGAGTGTCAGGGAGTGAGCGTTGTGTGTAGGCCGGAGGTCCAAGAGAGGACGAAGGGGGCGGAGCACCCAGCCTGCGCCTTCGAGTCAGCAGATTCGGTGCGACGAGGTTATATGCATTGCAACTATAGCCTGAGTGCACATATACTCTCGTCATGACAGACAGCCCGGAGTCCCTGCTTCCATTGCAACCAACGACCTTTCACATTCTCTTGTCGCTTGCCGACGAAGACCGGCATGGGTACGCCATCATTCTGGACGTGGCGCGACGGACGAACGGCGAGCTCAGGCTGAGCGCGGGCACGCTGTACCGCTCGATCCAGCGGATGCTGGAGACGGGGCTCATCGAGGAGACCAGGACGCGGCCTGCGCCGGAGATGGACGACGAACGCCGTCGGTACTACCGCATGACACAGTTCGGACGGGCGGTGGCACAGGCGGAGGTGGGAAGGCTGCGGGACTTGCTCAAGATGGCGCGCGTCTGCGGCGTCGCGCCGAGGACGACATGATGAAGATTTATCGAATGTTGCTGCACCTTTATCCTTCGTCGTATCGCGCGGAATACGGTGAAGAGATGAGCGCCATCTTTGCGCAGGAGTTGCGTCAATGCAGCGGCTGGCTCGCCAGGTGCGGGCTCTGGCTGGCGGCAGTTGTTGAAGTGTCGTCAAATGCGGCAGTGGTGCAGTGGGAGATCGCGAAGCGAGATCTTCGCAGCGCCGTGCGGTCGCTGACGAAGTCGCCAGGTTTCGCGATCACCGCGATGCTGCTGATCACCATCGGCATCGGTGCAAATGCCGCCATCTTTACGCTGGCGGACTTCGTGCTCGTACGGCCGCTGCCTTTTCCCGAGGCTGAGCGCCTGGTAAGAGTCTGGGAGGACCACCAGGGCTACTCCCAGATGGAGCTTTCTCCCGCTAACTATCGCGACTTCAAGGCAGGCAGTAAATCGTTTGCTTCGCTGGCGGCATACACCTCCATAGCCATGAACCTGGTGGGCCAGGGCTTACCACAACGCGTGGAGGGCGCCGTGGTGACGGGGAACCTGTTTTCCACGTTGGGACAGCCGGCCATGCTGGGCCGGTACTTCAACGATGAAGACGACAGGGCGGGCGCACCTAAGACTGTGGTGCTGAGCTACGGGCTGTGGCAGACGGACTTCGGAGGCGATGCCGATGTGCTGGGGAAGTCCGTGATCCTGGATGACCGTGCTTACACGGTAGTCGGGGTCATGCCTTCGGATTTTCATTTTCCGACGCGCGAGACGAGGTTCTGGACTACGTTTCAGTTTGAGGAAGACGCATACAAGGAGCGCGACAACAACTATGTGATCGGGATTGGGAGGCTCGCCCGCGGCGTTTCACTGGCACAGGCGCGCAGTGAGCTGACACTCGTGGCCAACCGGGTGCGGCAGCAGTATCCGAAGGAAAACGAAGGAGTGGGCGCGACGGTGACCACGTTGCGCGACAGCTTTTCCACGCAGTCGCGGCTGCTGCTGATGGCGTTGTGTGGGGCAGCGCTGTGCGTGCTGGTAATTACCTGCGCCAACCTGGCGAACTTGCTATTGGCCCGGTCGCTGGCACGACAAAAAGAGCTTTCGATCCGGGTGTCTCTGGGGGCCAACCGGCGCACTCTCATGCGACAACTGCTGACGGAGAGCATGCTTCTGGGGATGGCGGGGGGCGCGGGCGCAATCGGAGTGGCGGCGGCAGCGTTGCCGCTGCTGTCGCGGTTGGTGCCGCACGGATTGCCTATCCAAGAGGTCCCGCCGATGGATGTGCGGATGCTGCTGCTGGCGCTCGGGCTGACGGCGATTACGGTGGTGACGTTTGGCGTCGCGCCAGCGATCAGCGTGTGCAGAAATGCGGGCTTCAGCGGACTGCGCGAGGGGGTGCGCACAGGAGGCACAGGGCATCACCGATCAAGGTCGGTGCTGGTGGTGGCGGAAGTGGTTGTGTCGGTGGTGTTGCTAATCATGTCAGGCCTGCTGGTGCGGGCGCTGTGGACGGTGCAGGGCATCGATCCGGGGTTCAGGACCGATGGCATTCTGACGCTAAGGACGGCGCTGCCCCAGCCGAAGTACGAGAAAACCAGTGTGCGGGCGGCATTCTACGACAAGGTGCTGACGGAGGTGCGGCGGCTGCCCGGGGTGACCGATGCGGCCTATGTCAGCGCCCTGCCGATGGTGTGGCGCGGAGGCATCTGGCCGGTAGTCGTAGGCGGTGGCCCGCAGAACCGCACGGAAGGTAATTCCGCCAGCCTGCGCTATGTGACTCCTGATTATTTTGCGACGCTGGGGATACCCCTGCAAGCGGGGCGCGGTGTCAGCGAGAACGACACGGCCGAACATCCGTGGGTGGCGGTGGTGAGCGAATCATTTGCGCGGCGATACTGGCCGGACCAGCAGCCGATTGGGCAGCACTTCACGTTTGCGCTGCACGACCGTGAGGTCGTCGGAGTGGTGCACGACGTAAAGGTACGCGGACTGGAAAGAACCAGCGAGCCGCAGGTATACCTGTCGTACAAGCAGGTGCCCGATGGCTGGATCATCGGGTACACGCCGAAGGACCTGGCGGTCCACACGTCGCAGGCGCCGGAGACGTTGGTGCCGGAGGTGCGGAGGATCATCGCAGGGGTGGATGCGCAGCAGCCGATCTCGAACGTGAGGACGATGGCGGAGATTGTGGCGGGGGAGACGGAATCGAGGGCGGTGCAGATGCGAGTGCTGATTATCTTTACTGCAATCGCGATTCTGCTGGCGGGGCTGGGGATTTACGGGCTGCTGTCATTCATGGTGTCGCTGCGGCAGCAGGAGTTCGGGATACGGTTGGCGCTGGGCGCGCAGCAAGGAGACATCTTCAAGCTTGTGTTACGCCAGGGCATGGTGCTGGCGATGTCAGGGCTGGTACCGGGACTGCTGCTGGCGTACCTGGCGGCGCGATTGCTAGAGAGCTTACTGGCGGGAGTGAAGCCAGCCGATACGGTGACATTTTCCGCGGCAGCAGTGTTGTGTCTTGTGACCACACTGATGGGAACGCTGTTGCCGGCACTGCGGGCGATCAGCGTGGATCCGACGACTGTCATGAGGGCGGAGTAGCACTACGCAACCCCGGTGCGTCCCGAATGTTTCGTATGGCGCAAGGAGATATCCCCCATAGTCGCGGCGGCTGGCAATTGCGGACTACCCTGCAGCCGGACTCGGGACCGGCGTAGATGAAACGTGGCTCCCCCCAGAGAAACAGTAAAAATCTGGAGTTCACTGCCTTCTATCCTCCGCCGGCCCTCTGACACTGTTCGTCTTCGATAGTCCGGCTGATAGTGAGATGCGGAGGGTGGGAGCAGGTTGCTGAAGAATGAAGGACAGCAGATCCCTCGGAGACTGACGCCCCGTCATGATGACAAGACCAATGGACCTATACGGACAACTAAAGCTGTGCCATTTCAAAACGTCATCGACGGCAGCCTCAGCCCGAACTTTACTTCCCTGTTGCCGCAGTGGTGCTGGTGGGGCCGACATCGGCAAAGGAAAAGTGGTTGGAAACGTTTTCCCACTTCTTCCCGTTCACTTCGACATAGGGGTAGACGAAGTAGTTGAGCGGTTCGCCTGCCTGGGGTGGGCTGAGGACGAGGTCGCGGCCCATAGAGAATTGCACGCGATTTACGTCGTGCGCGCCGAAGAAATAGTCCTTCTTGCTCTGGTCCTTCCAGGCTTCGGAGATGTCAACGGGGACCCATCCGTACTGTGAGTCGTAGAACTCGGCCCAGCAGTGGTAGCCGGGAATGTCGCCTGAAGTCTTGGCGGCGGGCAGCGGGAACCCGATTTCGAAGCGGGCAGGGATGCCCTGTGAGCGAGCCATGGAGATGAACACTGAGTGGAAGTCGGTGCAGTTACCGCGCTTGGAGTCGCAGGCCCACTCGGCGTCTCCGCGGCCCCAGCCGGTGCCGGTCTTGTCGTACTTCATGGTGGTGAAAACGTAGTCGTACAGTGCGCGGGCCTTGTCCATGGTGCCGGTGCGTCCCTGCACCTGTTGGGCGGCGATGTCGGCCAGCTTGCCGGTGGTAGGGACTAGCTTGTCAGGTGCGAGATAGGCGCTCGCTTGTTTGGCGGAAGCCTTGACCAGTTGAGGCTGCTGGCCGTTGCGCGGCAGGCCGATGCGTTCGCGGCGGACGACGTCATATTGCACGTCGAAGTTGTACTCGGCTTTGGCGGCTTTGGGCGCGACGGCGTGATAAATGGTGTTGCCGCACCTGGCGTCGCGGGTGGTCGTGAGCGGCAGGTCTCCGGTTACGGAAACGATCTTCACGTCCTGGAATTGGTCCGAGTGGGCCCGCGGGAACCAGATTTCGAGTTTCTCGCCAGGCTGCACGTTACGCACGCTGAAAGCGTAGTGGAAGGTGAAGTGGCGAGTGGTCTGCGCGAAAGCAGACAGCGACAGCAGCAGGGCAAAGGCGAATAGAAAAAGCTTGCGCATGGTGGCGGCTCCTTGATGGGTGGCAGAAGGATTCTAGGAAACGACCGGACCGGTCCTTCAGGCAAGAACTAGCGTCAAGTGAAGCCGCGAAGAAGAGACATACGACTACCGATTGGGAAGATGATACACGACGGCAGAGTGTAGCCCACAAATGCAGGTTGTTGGCATATGACATTTGACTCTGACTAGAGCGTGGGCTAGCCTCAAATGCTTGTGCTGCCGCGGCTGGAAGCTATTATCTGGCCGATTGCGGGCACATCCTACCGGGACCTCATTTATGAAGTTGACACACTCCATCCAGCACGGAATCGTGACAGTTGCCCTATGCGCGAGCGCGCTGGCGGGGAACATGGTGCATCCGACGCATGCTCCAAAGGCGATGGTGGCGACGGTACAGCCTGATGCCACGGATTCCGGGGTGGAGATCATGAGGGCGGGCGGCAACGCAGTGGACGCCGCGGTCGCGGTGGGATTCGCGCTGGCAGTGACGCATCCGGAAGCCGGCAACCTGGGCGGTGGCGGATTCATGCTGTTTCGGCGGCCGAATGGCGAGGTGCACTTCCTCGACTACCGCGAGAAGGCGCCTGCGAAGGCCACGGCTGACATGTACCTCGACAAAGACGGCAACGTGATCAAGGGCATGAGCACGCTGGGATTTAAGGCGATCGCAGTGCCGAGCTCGGTGGCGGGGCTGGCCTACGCGCAAAAGAACTGGGGAAAACTCACGCTGAAGCAGGTGATGGAGCCCGCGGTACGATTGGCGCGCGACGGATTCGTGCTCGACTACAACACGGCGATGGACCTGCGCGACGAAGACCTGGCAAAGTTTCCGGAGTCGCGACACATCTTTCAGCGCGACGGCAACTTCTATCAGCCGGGCGATGTGTTCAAGCAGCCGGAGTTGGCGAAGACGCTGGAGCGGATTGCGAAGAATCCCGATGACTTCTACCACGGCGACCTGGCGCGGGAATTGGCGGCAGCCATGCAGAATGGCGGCGGGTTGATCACCGCCGAGGACCTGGCGGCCTACGAAGTAAAGGAACGGCAGCCGATCCGTGGGACCTATCGCGGGTATGAGGTGATCAGCGCTCCGCCGCCGTCGTCGGGAGGCGTGGCGCTGGTGGAGATCCTCAACATTCTTGAGGGCTACGACCTAGCTAAGCAGGGCAACCGCTCGGCGGAGAGCATTCACCTGACAGCGGAGGCGTTTCAGCGGGCGTTCTTCGACCGCGCCGAGTTTCTGGGAGATCCGGATTTTGCCAAGATTCCGGTCGCGCAGTTGATTGACAAGCGCTACGCCGAGGCTTGGCGGGATACGATTCCTCTGCGGCGGGCGACGCCGGCCGATGCAGTGAAGCGGCCAGCGATCTTTGCCCAGCTAGACAGGTACGCTGCGGCGAATCCCCAGCCGAAATTCGTGCAGGAGCCGGAACACACGACGCACTACTCGGTAGTCGATCCCGAGGGCAACGCAGTTTCGGTAACGACGACGCTGAACGACAGCTTCGGGTCGAAGGTGACGGCTGAGGGGCTGGGCTTCCTGATGAACAACGAGATGGACGACTTCGCGGCGAAGCAGGGCGTGCCGAATATGTATGGGCTGATCCAGGGGCCGGCGAATGCAGTGGGCGCGAACAAGCGTCCGTTGTCGGCGATGACGCCGACCATCGTGCTGAAAGATGGGGAGCTGTTCCTGGTGCTGGGGTCGCCCGGCGGGCCCACCATTATTACTACGGTGGCCAACGTGCTCATGGGCGTAGTGGATTACGAGTTGAACATCCAGGAAGCGGTAAACGCTGCGCGGTTTCATAATCAGTGGCTGCCCGACATGATCATGCTGGAGACGTTCGGGATGTCGCCGGACACTTTGCAGATCCTTGAGAAGATGGAGCACAAGTTGAAGACCGATCGCGCATTCTGGGGCGATGCGGAGTGCATCGCCGTCGATGAGAAAACGGGCGAGCGGCTGGGCGCGAGCGACGGACGCAACAATGGGAAGGCGGCGGGCTTCTGATGCGGCGCGGCATGTCAACGCTGATTTATGCGCGCACAGAGCGATTGCATCCCGGATTGCTCGACCAGATGGTCGAAGGCGGGGCGCAGACGATTGAAATTTTCGGCGGTCGGGGGCACTTCAACTACTCCGACAGGCAGCACGTGCGCGAGATTGCGAACTGGTCCCGCAGCACGGGCGTAGCGTTCCACTCGATGCATGCTCCAATGCACGGCGATGACGAGTTTGGACGGACAGGCGCGCCGGGACTGAATATTGCGGCGGTGGAGAAGCGAGACCGCATCGCCGCCATGGATGAAATCAAGCGAGCGATTGAGGTTGCCGAGCACGCGCCGTTTCAGTTCCTGGTGCAGCATGTGGGCGTGGGCGGGGAGAGTGCGAGCGGACAGAAGATGGACGCGGCCATGACTTCGCTGGAGCATCTGCGCGCCTTTGCCAAACCGCTGGGCGTGCAGGTGGTGGTGGAGAATATTCCCAACGAGCTATCGACGCCGGAAGCACTAGTGGAGTTGCTGCGCGCCGGGCGCTTCACCGACATCGGCGTGTGCTTCGATGTGGGGCATGCGCACATGGGTCCGGGGATTCCGCAGGCGTTCGAGACGCTGAAGGATCTGATTCGAACGACGCACGTGCATGACAACCACGGCGAGCGCGACGAGCACCTGTGGCCGGGCGGCGGGACCATCGATTGGAAGCAAACGATCGAGCTGTTGCTGTCGGCTCCGAATGTGCCGGCGTTGGTGCTGGAGATTGAGGGCACGGAAGGAGAGAATGTGGCGAGGAGGATGGCGGAGGCGTATGGGAAGCTAGAAGCTATTTGAGAGTTTGGGTTCTTTGGCTGGGAAGGCATCTGTCGTCCCTCCGGGACTCTAGTAATTTTCTTGGCTCAACCCAGGACTGAGGTCCTGGGCTATGATCTTTCGCCCCTCCGGGGCTGGTTTCGAAAGACAGGACTCATGGAAGAAACTCCGGCAGCAACCATTACTACGATTCGGGAAGTTGGGAAATACGACGGGCAGGCAGTCATTATTCGCGGGTGGCTGTACAACCTGCGGGAGAGCGGGAAGCTGCTGTTTCCGCAGCTCCGCGATGGCAGCGGAATCATCCAGGGCGTAGTGGTAAAGAGCCAGGTTTCGCCCGAGCTGTTCGAATCGATCAAAACGCTGACGCAGGAGTCGAGCGTAATCGTTACGGGCAAAGTCCGCGCTGACAAGCGTGCTCCCGGCGGATACGAGCTCGACGTCACGGATGCGCAGGTGGTGCAACGGGTGAATCCCGACGATCCGTATCCGATCACGCCGAAGGAGCATGGCGTTGACTTCCTGATGGAACATCGGCACCTGTGGATGCGTTCGCCGCGGCAGGCGGCGATCCTGCGTACGCGGGCGGAGATCATCAAGGCGGCACGCGACTTTTTCGATGAGCGCGGCTTCACGCTGACCGATCCGCCGATCCTTACACCTGCGGCGTGCGAGGGCACGACGACGCTGTTTCCGGTGGACTACTTCGAGGAGCAAGCCTACCTGACGCAGTCGGGCCAACTTTATGTGGAAGCAACCGCCATGGCGCTGGGCAAGGTGTACAGCTTTGGGCCCACGTTTCGCGCAGAAAAGTCGAAGACGCGACGGCACCTGACGGAGTTCTGGATGGTGGAGCCGGAGGTGGCCTATGCCACGCTGGATGATCTGATGGTGCTGGCTGAGGAGTTCATCACTTCCATCGTGCAGAAGTGCCTCGCGAAGCGGCGTCCGGAGTTGGTGACGATTGGGCGCGACATCAGCAAGCTGGAAAAGATTGCGACGCCGTTTCCGCGGATAACCTATGACGACGCTGTGAAGATGCTGCAGGAGGCGCACGCCAAGGGTCTCGTCGAGAACAAGTTCGAATACGGCGGCGATTTCGGATCGCCGGATGAGACGTACCTCTCGTCGCAGTTCGACCGACCGGTGATGGTGCATCGCTATCCAGCGGCGGTGAAGGCGTTTTACATGGAACCCGATCCGGAGCGGCCCGACCTGGCCTTGTGCGTGGACGTGCTCGCGCCCGAGGGCTATGGCGAGATCATCGGCGGGTCGCAGCGCATGGGGTCGTATGAGCTGCTGCTGGAGCGGATTCATCAGCATGAGCTGCCGGAAGAAGCGTTCAAGTGGTACCTTGATCTGCGCAAGTTTGGCGGCGTGCCGCATGCCGGCTTTGGGATGGGCATCGAGCGCGCGGTGGCGTGGATTTGCGGACTCGACCACGTGCGGGAGACGATTCCGTTTGCACGGACGCTGACCCGACTGTATCCGTAGGGGTGAATTGTCGCAGCGGTAAATTGCACCGCCGAGGCGGTGCTCCATCCAGAACACGCAACGTAGGAATGAGTTATGGCGACTAGTCCAGCGACCAAACCGCTACAGCACTTTGAAACACCGAAACAGATACGCATCATCGGAGTGCCGCTTGATCTAGGGCAGTCGCGCCGCGGGGTCGACATGGGACCGTCTGCGGTACGGGTCGCCGGGCTGGAGAGCAAGCTCGAAGAACTCGGATACAACGTGAAAGACGGCGGCAACGTGTCAGTTGCGGTGCTGGAGACGCGGCCCCAGGGTGATCCGAGGGCCAAATACCTCACTGAGATCACGGCGACCTGCAGCAAGGAAGCCGAAATGGTGATCAAGACGCTGGAGAGCGGCCACATCCCCGTGGTGCTCGGTGGCGACCATTCGATCGCGGCAGGAACCGTGTCAGGTGTGGCGGAGTATTACCGGCGGCAGAAGCAGAAGATCGGGCTGATCTGGATCGATGCACACAGCGACATCAATACGCCCGAGAGCTCGCCCAGCGGCAACGTGCATGGCATGCCGCTCGGCGCCATCATGGGATTGTGGGAATCTCCGTTGTCCAACCTCTACAACTTCAGCCCAAAGGTGAAGCCAGACAACTGCGTGCTGGTGGGTATCCGCGATGTTGACAGCCATGAGCGGGAGAACATCAAACGCGCGGGCGTGCATGCGTTCACCATGCGCGACATTGACGAGCGCGGCATGCGTACCGTGATGGAAGAGGCATTGCGCCTGGCCGGGCGAGGTACTGTGGGTTACCACGTTTCGCTCGACATGGACTGGATCGATCCTGAGGATGCGCCGGGGGTGGGGACTCCAGTGTGGGGTGGAGCCACCTATCGCGAAGGCCACCTCGCGATGGAGATCATCGCCGACCACGGGCGCATGCTGAGTTTCGAAATCGTGGAAGTGAACCCAGTCCTTGACGAGCGTAACCAAACGGCAGAGCTGGCGGTGGAATTAGCGCTGTCAGCGTTTGGGAAGAAGATACTATAGGCTGGTGCTCGCGACCGACCGCTCCCCGGCTGGTCAAAATCGCCCTCGTGCTGGCGGCAGGCCGCGCTGTGCTAGCTTGCGGTCGCATTCGGTTGTAGGATTAGGCCAATGCCTAGCACCAAACGGCCAGATGTCTAAGGCAGACCCCTTTCCGTGTTTGCCAGTGGGCAGGCCGGCAAGCGAGACGAAGTTTCCATGACATCATCTCCGACCACTGTCGTGAATTGCCAGAACGGCAGATACGACGTCTCCGTCGCGCGCGTCTGTCTTGTGCTGTTTGTGTCATGGTTCGCGGTTAGCATAGCGCTGGCACAGTCGGCCTCCACGGAGCTGAGCAAACCTGTGAGCGCCGCTTCGCAGGAAACCGCTGCCAATGTGCCGGAAGTGACCACGCACGAAGAACTGCAGACCTTTCAGGTCAAGGTCAATCTGGTGGAAGTGCGCGTGGTAGTGCGCGACGCGAAAGGGAACCCGGTCGGGAACCTGAAGCAGGACGACTTCCTGCTGTTCGACGATAACAAGCCACAGACGATCACGCGATTTTCGGTGGAGAAGAGCGGGGGCCCAGGGGCGGTCGCAACCAGCCCGCAAAATCCCGAACTCAGCGCTGCCGGCACCGCACCAACCGAAACCGCTCCAAAGCATCGGGTAGCGTTCCTCTTTGACGACGTCAACTCCACCGCGAGCGACCTGGTCGGAGCCCGCAAAGCAGCCGAGCTGCGGGTCGACGCACTCAAGCCGGGAGAATCCATCGCCATCTTTACCATATCCGGTCAGGGGAATCAGGATTTCACCAGCGATCATGACAAACTGCTAGCCGCCCTGAGCCAGCTCAAGCCCAGACCCATTGGTGGACCTGGCTTAATGGACTGCCCTCCGATTGATTACTACATTGCGGCGCAGATCGACAGATATCACGACGAACGGGCACTGAACATGGTGATGCAAGAGGTCAATGCCTGCCAGTTCGACGGCAAGGCGAAATCATCGCAGGTGCTCGAAGGCATGACCCGCAGTAGGGTCAGTCAAGTGATGCAGGCGGGCGAAACTCAACTGCAACTCACGCTGCAAAGCATCAATGATATTGTGCGACGGGTGGCTACTCTGCCCGGCCGGCGCACCATCGTCTTTCTGTCGCCCGGAATGTACGTCGTAGAGGAACAAGCGGCCCTCACCGATTACCTGAATCGCGCCATACGCGCTGGAGTTGTGATCAACACGCTAGACATCAGGGGCCTGTACACGGACTCGGCAAACGGCGTGGATATCAGCCTGCGAGCTTCTGGTACGGGGGTATATCCGGCGGCAATGAGCACTTATAGCGCGGCATCGGCAACGGCGCAATCCGACGCGATGATGCAGATTGCGTACGCGACGGGTGGGAACTACTTCCACAACCGTAATGATCTTACGGCGGGCCTGGAGAAACTCACCGCCGTACCGGAATACTCGTACCTGCTGGGGTTCACTCCGCAAAACCTTAAGAACGATGGGAAGTTTCATCCGTTACGGGTGAAACTGAAACAAGGTGACGGCCTGACCGTACAGGCGCGCAATGGGTACCTGGCCCCCAGAAAGGTCGACGCCAGCGAGGAAGCCAAGCAGGAGATTGCCGACGAAGTCTTTGCGCAAAACGAAGTCCAGGAGCTGCCTCTGCAAACTCAGACGCAGTATTACCTGGGGGGCGACGATAAGGCGCACATCAACGTGGTGGTCCGCGTGGACGTCAAACGGATGGCGTTTAAGAAGTCGGACGGACGGAACCTGAACGACCTCACTGTGGTTACGGCACTGTTCGACCGTAACGCGAACTTCATCTCCGCCAAGAGCAACACCGTCAAAATGCACATCAAGGACGAAACCCTGGCCACCAAGCTGAACTCGGGTATCACGCTCAAAAGCAATTTCGATGTGAGCCCCGGTAGCTACGTGATTCGAGTGGTGGCTCGTGACGGACAGGGTAAGCTTGCGGCGCAAAACAGCGTCATCGAAATTCCTTAGCAGTTGGAGGTTGTTGTGAATTACCGGCGACATTTGTTGATTGCAATCCTGGTATTTGGGTTGGCTTGCGTGCTGGGGGGACGCGGCGGCATGACCTACTTCACAGCCCACGCTCAACAGGCTGGGGACACCTCCGGCGCGGCGACGACTACCATCAAGGCCGAATCGCGGCTGGTGCTGGTGGATGTGGTGGTGACCGACAAGAAAGGGAACTACCTTTCGGATCTCACAGAGAAGGACTTCCGGGTGTGGGAGGACGATCACGAGCAGAAGGTCACGAGCTTCTCGTCGGAACAGTCGGGTACGACGGGCGATACCCAGAAACAGCACCTGGTGTTGTTTTTCGACGACGACTCAATGCAACCAGCCGACCAGGGCCGGGCGCGCGCCGCGGCGGGCCAGTTCGTGGAGGCGCACTCGGGCCCGGCCGAGTACATCGCTGTCATCGATTACGCGGGAACCATGCGGGTGACCCAAAACTTTACGAATGACAGCGAGAGGTTGAAGAAGGCCGTTGGGACCGCGAAGATTTCGCTCGGCGAGCCGACCAACGCCTCGCTCGGGTCGCCGGTGTTCAACAGCTTTGCCTCGTATTCAGATCGGAATTCATTGCTTGCTCTGCGCAGCGTCTCGCGAAGCCTTGCGTCCATCCCTGGACGAAAGAGCTTGATCTGGTTGACGGCAGGGTTTCCGCTCACGCCCGGCATGGAATCCGAAATGACGGCGGTGATCAATACCTGCAACAAAGCCAATGTCGCCGTTTATGCAGTTGACGTCCGCGGCCTTGCAGGCGCCGTGTCGAGTACCGGCAGCTTGTGGTCAACGCCGGAGGTTGCCGACGGGAAGCTGGAGTACGCGTCGTACTCCGAAAACAAGAGCGGAAACGCTGCGGACAAGCCACACCTGGTTTACGTTGCCCAGACCAAGCCACCGAGCGGAGGCACCACCGGAGGTACAAGGCCCCCCACCAACACTCGGCCTCCAAGCCAGTCCGGCCCCCCGATCTATACACAACCCAACTGGAACCGGCCCCGGACCATCGTTCCTCCGCCGATTCCTTCCACGGGGGTGAACCAGCAGGTTCTGTATGCAATTGCCACCGGAACAGGCGGCTTCGTCATCGGCAACAACAACGATTTGCTTGCCGCATTGGAGAAAGTCGCCAAGGATCAGGCCCAGTATTATCTTGTCGGCTACGTACCCCCAGATAAAGGAGAAGGGGCGTGTCATACGCTACGCGTGAAAGTTGAACGGTCAGGTGCCCAGGTTCGCGCCCGCAGTGGGTACTGCGCCACGAGGCCGGTAGACTTCCTGGCAGGAAAGCCGATCTCGAAACAGCTCGAGGAGCGAGCCATGGGAAGCGAGAAGGGCGATATTTCAGGGCACATCGCGACTCCTTACTTCTTCACGTCGCCGGAAACGGCGCGCGTCAATCTGGCCATGGAGATTCCTGGAAAGTCGATTCAGCTCGAGAAAGTGAAAGGCATGTACCACGGTGTGGTGAACATTCTCGGGCTGGCCATCAAGCCCGACGGCACGGTGGCGGCCCGTTTCAGCGACACAGCCGAAGTGGATTTGGAGAAGGGCGACGTGGGCGATTTCACCAACCGGCCGTATCACTACGAGAATCAGTTCTACATCTCCGGAGGGCAGTACACCTTGAGGTTGGCGGTCAGTTCGGGCGAGAAGTACGGACAGTTCGAGTTGCCGCTGATTGTGGACCACTACGATCCAAAGCAATTCGGCATCAGCGACCTGGCGCTGAGCAAACAGTTCTACAAGGTGTCCGACATGTCGACGGCTCTGGACGAGCAGTTGCTGCAAGACCGCACGCCGCTGGTCACGCAGGGTTTGCAAATGGTGCCGTCGGGCACGAACCGCTTCAAGACTACCGACCGGGTTGCAATCTATCTCGAAGTGTATGAGCCGCTGATCGCCGACGAAAAGACGCCGAAAGTCGGACTCAAGATGCGAATCGTGGACCAAAAGACGGGCAAGTCCCAACTCGAAGCGGGTGTGCCGGACACGGGTTCGTCGGTGATTCCCGGAAATCCGGTGATTCCGATGGGTGTGCCTTTGCCGGTGGACCACTTGCCGCCGGGAAACTACGTGGTCGAATTACTGGCGACCGATTCTGCCGGCCATTCGTCTGCCACGCGAAAGGCTGTATTCTCGGTTGAGTAGCAGTTGCCGGCACAATTCGCATACTGATGACCGTCCTCGAACGTCTTTTTGAAAAGCATTTTCGCGCGCCAGCCACCCGTGTGCTGCCACTGCACGGGCAGCTTGGCGGGTCGGGCCGGAACATCATCCGGCTGGCCAACGACACCAACACCGCGATTGGAATTTTGTACGGCGTGCGCGAGGAGAATGCTGCGTTCGTCGAGTTCTCGCGGGCGTTCCGGCACAATGGGCTCCCGGTGCCGCAGATCTACGCGGAAGCCCTCGATGAGAATGCATACCTCGAAGAGGACCTGGGCGACCTCTCGCTGTTCCAGTTTCTGTCGCAGAACCGCCAGGGCGATGTCATCGCGCCCGAGGTGGTGGACGCCTACCGCAAGGTGGTCGCAGTGCTGCCGCGCTTCCAGGTCGAGATGCGCGACAAGATCAACTACAAGGTTTGCTATCCGCGCCCGAGTTTCGACCGGCAATCGATTTCGTGGGACCTCAACTATTTCAAGTACCACTTTCTGCGGCTGGCGGGGGTTGCGTTCAGCGAGCAGGCGTTGGAGAAAGATTTTGCGCGACTGACAAAGTTCTTGCTCGAAGCCGACCGCGACTACTTCCTCTACCGCGATTTTCAGTCGCGCAATGTGATGATGGTGGGGGGAGATCCGTGCTTTCTCGACTACCAGGGTGGTCGCAGAGGCGCCCTGCAATACGACATCGCGTCGCTGCTGTTTGACGCCAAGGCCGACTTGCCACCCGAGCTACGGCAACAACTACTGGAGCTTTATCTCGAAAGACTTGCGACGCATGTGCCGCTCGATCGCGACAAATTTCTGCGCTACTACTACGCATATGTTTACGTGCGAGTAATGCAGGCGCTGGGGGCATACGGGTTTCGCGGGTTCTTCGAGCGTAAGCCGGTATTTTTGCAGAGTGTGCCATACGCGCTCAAGAACATCCGCTGGCTGCTGCACAACGTCAAGCTGCCGGTAGAGTTACCGGCGCTGATGGAGGTCTTTACCGCAATGCTGGGCTCGGAAACGCTGCGCGGCTTTTCGCCCGAGCCTGGGAAGCTCACAGTGCGCGTGACCAGTTTCTCGTTTCACCGAGGCTTGCCCAACGACGACACGGGGCACGGCGGCGGTTTTATCTTTGATGCGCGCAGCTTGCCGAATCCTGGGCGAGAGGAACAATACAAGCCGCTCACCGGCAAGGATGCTCCGGTTGCGGACTACCTGAAACATCAGGAGAGCGTGCGGCAATACTCTGCGCATGTTACGTCTCTAGTGGACGCCAGCGTGAGCAGTTACCAGGCACGAGGGTTCAAGAACCTGGCGGTGTCATTCGGCTGCACGGGCGGCCAGCACCGGTCGGTGTACCTGGCCGAACAGTTGGCGAAGCACCTGCGCAAGAGTGGCGTGGACGTCGTGCTGCGACATCGCGAACTGGAAAGCACCGGTCGATGAAGGCCATGGTGCTCGCGGCGGGACTGGGTACGCGGCTGCGTCCGCTGACGAATGACCGGCCGAAGACGCTGGTAGAAATCAACGGGCGGACGCTACTGGAGATTACGTTGGCTCGCCTGCGGGATTTCGGCGTGCGCGAGGTGATCGTCAACGTACATCATTTCGCCGACATGGTGGTGGAGTATCCTGGCGGCCAACCGGAATTTCGGGATGCGAATCGAGATTTCCCGCGAGGATGTGCTGCTCGACACCGGCGGTGGGCTAAAAAGGGCGGCGTGGTTCTTTCGCGAGGGCGGCAGCGACGAGCCTTTCCTGCTGCACAACGTGGACGTGATCAGCGCCATTGACCTGGCGCGGATGATGGAGTTTCACCGCTCGCAGCAGGCGCTGGCGACGCTGGCGGTGCAGGAGCGTCGTAGTTCGCGGCAATTGCTATTCGATGCGAACGGACTGTTGTGCGGACGGCGGTATGAGAAGGAGGGCCGCACCGAACTGGCGCGAGACGCCGAAGGGTTGAAGGCGTTGGCGTTCTGCGGGGTGCATGTAATATCGCCGCGTATGCTCGAGCAGATAGCGGAAGTCGGCGTGTTCTCGATCATCGAGACGTATCTTCGGCTGGCGGGGCGTGGCGAAACGATCATCGCGTTTCCAGCGGATGGGGTGTACTGGCGGGACGTGGGGACGGTTGAGAGCCTTAAGCACATAGCGAAGGATGCTGGGCACCTCGGCAGCTAACGCCTTCCACAGGCTGCCGATTTACACTTCAAATATGAAGAAAGTCCGGGTAGGAGTGCTGTTTGGCGGGCGCAGCGGCGAGCACGAGGTGTCGCTGCTGTCGGCGGCATCGGTACTGAATGCCATCGACAAGAAAAAGTACGACGTCGTGCCCATCGGCATTACCAAAGAGGGCCGCTGGGTCACGGCGGCGCATGCCGAGCGCTTGCTCAAGGGCGAGAAGGCGGCGGAGCCCGAGGCGCGGCATTTGCGCGCGGGCGATCCGCAGGCGACCTCGGCGGCGGCCGTGCTGGCCAAGGGCGAGGGCGTGGTTGTTCCACCGATGCCGGGGCACGATCATTCGTCACTGATGCCGTTTGAGAGCGACGCTCCGGAAACCCATGCGGCGGCGAACTCTATCAATGTGGACGTCATTTTTCCCGTGCTGCACGGGACGTTTGGCGAAGATGGGACGATCCAAGGCTTGCTGGAGCTGGCCGACATTCCTTACGTGGGCGCGGGCGTGCTCGGCTCCGCTGCCGGCATGGACAAAGACGTGATGAAGCGTCTCTTCCGCGATGCGGGCTTGCCGATCGTGAAGCATGTCACGGTATTGCGCAGCACGTGGCGCGAGCAGCCGAAAAAAGCGCGCAAGCTCATCGAGGGTGCGCTCAAGTATCCCGTGTTTGTGAAGCCGGCGAACCTGGGGTCGTCGGTGGGGATCAGCAAGGTGCATGGTCCTTCGGAACTGGCTGCCGCGATGGATGAGGCGGCGCAGTTCGATCGAAAGCTGGTCATCGAGCAGGGCGTGGGGGGAGAAAAGGCCAAGGCGCGCGAGATCGAGTGCTCGGTGCTGGGCAACGACAACCCAAGCGCTTCGGTTCCTGGCGAGATCGTGCCCATCAAGGAGTTCTACGATTACGACGCCAAGTACCTGGTGGAAGGATCGCGGCCCATCATTCCGGCCCAGCTACCTCGCAGCAAACTAAAAGAGGTGCAAAAGCTGGCCGTTGCGGCGTTTCAGGCGGTGGATTGCTCCGGCTTGGCGCGCGTCGATTTCCTCATGGATCCGCGCTCGGGCAAGATGTACGTCAACGAGATCAATACCATGCCCGGCTTCACCTCGATCAGCATGTATCCGAAGCTATGGGAGGCCAGCGGGCTGAAGTACCCGGAGCTGATCGACCGGCTCATTCAATTCGGGCTGGAGCGCCACGCGGAGAAGAAGCAGAACCAGTACAGCCGGTGACGGCATGCGTTAGGCGAGCCGTACCACTCCATCCAGGTTGCGTTCGAGGAGCGGATCGTAGAGGCGGCCGACCACTTTGCCGACCATCACGTTCTGGAAAGCAGCCTGGAACTGCTCCATCTCGGACTTGGTGCCGACGGTGATGCGCACCCAGTCGGGCATGGAGGGCCAGGGGCGTCCGATGAAGACTTTCTGGTGGGCCATGGCGGCGATGACTTCCTTCGCGGGCTTGCCGGCTTTCAGCATGAAGCAGTTCGATACCGACGGAGAGTAAGTGTAGCCGCCGCGGCTGAGCCAATCGAAAGTGCCTTGCCGGACCGCAGTATTGGCGGCCTTGCGCTCGGCTACCAGGCCGGTCTCTTTCAGGCTGGCGATGGCGGCAGCATTAGCCGTGACGGGCATCGGGTCCATTCCACCGTAGGCGCCAATCTTCTTCAGCAAGTCCGGGCGCGCGATGGCGAAGCCGCAGCGCAATCCCGCCATGCCGTAGAGCTTGGAGAAGGTGCGCAGCACGACTACGTCTTTGCCCGCTTTCACCAGATCAATGCACGAAGTCGCGTCGGAGAAATGAATGTAGGCCTCGTCCACCAGCACGATCGAATCTTTCGGCTTGTGCTCGACGAGGTACTCGATGTCCTCGTGGCTGGTGAGCGTGCCGGTCGGATTGTTGGGCGTGCAGACATAGAACAGCCCGGCATCGGGCGCGGCGGCAAGCATGCCCTTGACGTCATGTGACCACGTTTTGGTAAGGGGTACGTTCACCACCCGCGCCCCCACGGCTTTGGCGGCGCCCACTCCCGCTTCGTAGCCCGGATCGGCGGTGACATAACTCGCCTTGGGCCCGGTGAACGCGGCAGCCGTGTAATACAGCCCCGGTGTCGATCCGGGGAACGCCAGAACATTTTCGGGCTTGAGTTCCTGCTGCTGGGCGAAGGTCGAGACCAATTCCTCGGTGAGATTGAAGTGGTACCGCCCGCCTTCCGGCAAGATGGCGACGACGGCCTCGCGCGCAGCCGCGCACGGCCCCAGCGGGTTCTCGTTGGCGTTGATGCGCACAGCGCCCGCAGGAAAAGAATTCTGCATCCGGGCGACCTGGGCCAGCAGCGGCTCGCTCAACATCTGGAACGCCACGGCGGCCGAAGACGCTTGCAGGAATGAGCGGCGAGAGAAGGGCGAGACATCGATTCCGTTTGTCATTGATTGCCTCAGTGAAGGGTATGTTATCGCAGTTGGCCGCGGGCCATTAGTGCAGATTCTGCCGCAACTGGACCCAGCGGTTCGAGAGCGCCCGGCTTAGCGCATAGGGCACGCCGATGAGTACCGGGCCGACCACGATCGCGGCCCCGAAATACACGGCGCGCAAGATCAGGAATTGCGAGATGCAATCCAGCAGAATCGCTACTCCGAGCAGCGCGGAGAGTTGCCCGAAGGCCTCTCTCAGCATGGAGATCCGGCTGTCGTGGCCCAGGACCAGGCCGAGGATGTAGGGCGGCTTGCCGGCACGAGCGTCCGCTTTACCGGCACGAATCCCCAGGAAGATAGCGACCGCGGGTTGAAAGATGAACCGCATCCGGCCGGGGCCGGTCAGGCGTTTGGGCAGGTCCTGGAAAAAGGCGGCGGAGAAAAGGTAGAAGCCGCCGTGCTCGTGCGCGTAGCGCAGCGACGAAGGCAACGCCAGCAGAAAGACCAGCACCACCAGGGCGAAGACGACCGTTCGGAAGTTGAGTCGGGATTTCATGCCAACCCTTTATTTCGGCATGAAAGCTATGGTTCCGACGATTGCGCCGCCAAGCACTAACAGCGCGGGATTGATCTTGCGCCACAACATGGTGAGCAGTACGGCCAGGGCGATGCCGCCCGTGGTCCAGCCGGTGACCGCCCCCTTGGCCATGCTCAGCGTACCGGCGAGCAGCAATCCGATGGATACGGAAGCGAGTCCCTGCTGGATGGAGGCGCGCCACGGCCACTTCTCCAGCTTCTTCCAGGCGCGTCCGATGACGAGTGCCAGCAGCGCGGTGGGACCGAAGAAGGCAACCAACACCACGATTGCGCCGAGGATTCCGCCTGCCCAGTCGCCGATGGAGACGATCATCATCATGTTGGGCCCGGGCGCCAACTGGCCGACGCTGTACATGTGGATTAGCTCGCGGTAGTCGAGCCAGTGGTGCACATCCACGGTGAGGTACTTCATCTCCGGGAAGGCTGCCATACCGCCGCCCACCGTGAGAATCGAGAGGTAACTGAACACGCGAATCAATGCCGGGATTTGGTTCATTGGTTTGCGCCTTCCTTGGCGCTCTTGCGCGGGTAGTGAAAGAAGACGGCCACCAGGCCTACGCAAAGTAGCGTGCGCGGCACAGAGACGTGCAGTCGATTTACCATCAGCACCGTCACCAGCACGAAGACCAGGTCGAACTGCTGCGTCAGCGACTTCTTGCCGAGCTGAATGACCGTCGCGAGCAGCAACCCCGCGGCTGCAGCGGCCACGCCTTTCAGCGCGTAGGTGACCATGGCATGATCGCCCCTGATCTTGTAGAGTATGCCCGCAACCAGCATGATCACCGCGCCCGGCAGGCACATGCCGACGACGCCGGCCACCGCGCCCATCCAGCCTTTGAGGCGGTCGCCCAGCAGGACGGCCATGTTGGTGGCGTTCAGGCCGGGCAGGCTCTGGCTTATGGAGAGTAGTTCGACAAATTCCTTGTCGTCAACCCAGTGGAGTTTGGCAACCAGGCTGTTGCGCAGATACGGCACCACGCCGCCGAAGCTGGTGGCACCGATGATGAGGAATTGGAGGAAGACATCGAACACTGTGGCCTTGGCGCGTGCCGCAGCCACCAGTTCCATGTCGTTTGCGGGAATTGCGTTTGCCTCACTCATGGCCTTGCGGTGGATTTCCTTTCAGGCGGTAGACCATTCCGGTTTTGGTGACTCCGAGTGCGAGCCAGTCTTTGACTTCATTTTGCAGCGACACATAAAACTGGGCTGCTAACCGCTTCTGCTTTTCGGCCACGGCGTCGCGGCTGGAGAACTGCGCCTGGAAGGCGAACTCCCCGACGAGTTGCTTGTGCTCGCCACGGGTCCGCCACAGGCTGATGTCGCATTTGGCCACCATCCCCTTGCCGAAGTCTAACTGACCCAGCGGCAGCAGAACCTCCTCGACGATGCCTTCATTCACCAGTTCGATGTGCTCGTTGTCGTCTCTCTTGATGACGGAAAGGCCGGGAAACACTTTCGTGAGCGTCTTCATTGATGTCCGGTCGGCCTCGTGCATCTGGCTGAGGCCGAACTGGCAGTTGTGCGAATACAGAATGCGGTAGCCGCCAACTTGATCCTTCAGCGGAAGGGCCTCGGCCTTGAACTTGATGCGGTACTTGCCGGCGATGTTGGGGCGCACGTCAAACGCCGCCGCCTTCTGCTCGTCGGGATGCCGGAACTTGAAGACGATCTCGGGATCGCCGACGGGGAAGCCATCAACGTAGCAAATTCGTCGCCGCAGGATGAATGCGTTGTTGTACAGGCGGAAGTCGGCCGTATCGCCGAACGTGATTTCACGGATCTCCGGACGCCGGCCGGAATTGGGATCGGTAATGAAGCCGACGCCGGTCTTCTTCGCTACCTTCTGCACCAGCTTGCCAAAATCGCGAAAGGCGTCGACCGACGTGAAGCCGTCGGGCTTGAGGATGAGCTTGGCTTCCAAGTAGTTGACGTGATCCAGTGGGGTGCCGTCGGCGTAAGTCTGTCCACCGACAAGGGGAACGAGAGGCAGCGGCGACACTACACCCTTCTCGTGGTGCTTCGCTTTCTTCTTTGCTTTCTTTCCTTTCTTGTCCTTCCCCAAGATCAGCCTCCAGGACGCGCCGGTGTTCGCTGTGCGTCCCGTCGCCAAAGATTCTCGCTGGCACGTAAACGCAGATTGTACTCTACGAATTGCCGGTGCCCCGCTGGATTCCTGCTGAATTCGTCAGCGTTCTCGTGGAGTCGGCGGCGAAGGAACCGCGGGCTCGCTGTGGCCGCCCATTCGGAGGCGAGCCGTTTCGCGATTGCCGACAGCGGGAACGTGCTCGGTGGCAGCCGCGAGGCCGTAGAGCGGCATGTTGCCGTACACACATTCATACTGTCCGGCGTTCACCACAAACGTTTCATGCCAGATGCCGACGCTGCCGTCGGAGCCAACCTGCTGATTGAATTGCTTCCACGCCGGCAAATGAAGATCGCCAGGGTCGCGGGCAAACTTCTCCAGGTCGTCGAAGCTGCGCCAATACTGTACCGTCAAGACCTCGCGCCATCGTACCCAGGTCTCAACTCCGAGGAAGCCCGTGGCGGGGTTCTTCGCCAACATCGCCAGCATCCGGGGCATGGCGGAGGCGACGGGCATCCACTTGTGGACTGCCCAAAGTTGATTGATACGCATGCCAATGAGAAAGACCGCGAACGGTCCGTCGAAGCGCGCCGTGTAGCGTCCGGTAAATACTTTGGCCATATCGAATAAAGATGCTCACAGTGGATGACCAGCGCCAAGAAATGTTGGACTTGCGGCCTTAATGCCTGCGGTACCATGATGTCGCAACTCTTCCTCGGATTGGTGGTTTCCACAGGCAATGGCTTCGCGTCGGAACAGCAGCGTGCGGAGGCGATGGAGCGAACCTGCGTCCCTGTTGTTGTGCGCGTGGATGCTCTCTGGCGTGGCCGCGGCGCAGTGTCCAGTGGCCAATCCGGACGACGACCTGCCGCCGCCGCTGCCGACCGTGACTTCGTCGACGAGAACTGGAGAGCCCAGACTGCCGGAGTCCGGCTACCTCTCGAATACCTCTTACGCCAGCACCTACTTTGGATTTGTCGTTAATCTGCCGATCGTGTTGGACGGGCATCGCATGATGTTGCCGCTGATGCCGCCGGGACAGCATGCGCTGCTGGCTTTAGGTTTTCAGGAAGGCCGTCGCTCGGGAACGTTTCTAATTACGGCGTCTGAGCCTCCCAATCCTCTTCACGAAATGAGCGAGGACGAGCGCAAGGCAGAGTTACAAGCGTGGTCAAAAGGAGAGCCCCGCCACCAGATCATGCCACCCGACTGGCTGACGCGCACCGGGCGCTTTTACCACATCAGCAAACGCACTGGTGACGTGACCACGCTGCAGTATTGGACGTTCATCAAGAACTATCTGATACGCGTGGGAGTCACATCGAACGACGGGACTTTCTTGCGCCGGAGCAAAGCGGCGATTGCCGGCGTGAAGTTTTACTGTGCACAGGAAGACGGCACTCTAATCAATGACGAAGGGCAGCTCGTGCTGACGCCGGGCGAGGGCTACCAGGGGCCGACAATTCCCGCGGCGATAGTGGATGCGGCGCTGGCCGACAAGCCGGCGCTGGAGTTCATCGAGCGCGGCGAAATCGCAAATGGGACATACCGCAACGAGGAAATCGGGCTGAGCTACACGTATCCCACAACATGGGATAAGGCCGAAAACGATCCCCTCGTGCCGGCCAAGGATGAAGTCGAGCAGCGCACGCGCGATGTGCTCGACGCCTGTTCGCTCGTGTTGCTGCGATTGTCACCTTCCAAGACCGGAGGCACCGCCCAGAGTGAGCAGCAGATCACCTTGCGCGCCGTTGACCAGACCTGTCTTGGCCTTCCTGCACCCGTGGCAGTGACGGATAATCTGGGTGCGGAGCAACTTGGTGCGTATCTCCAGATGCTGGGCGCGTTTGGCGAGGTGCGCTCGAGCAGCCTCGTCATGCATGGCGAGCAATTGTTTGCCAATTACACCGGGGTCATTGGCGAGCACGGCGAAGGGCAAGCGCTCGGGCACAGAACGGCCGAAGCTATCGCGGTGACCCGGCATCGCAAGCTGCTGCTGGTGTGGCAATGGACCGGGCGTTCACCCGCGGACCTCGCGGCAATGCCTGCGACCAGTGTGAGCTTCGAAGACAATCCACCCATCGAGCTCAGCCCGGCCCAGATTGTCGCCAAGCGGTGAGCGGCCCCTACGGGCCTATTTTGCGGATTTCGCTGGTCCCGCAGCCTTGGCTGCTGGCGATGTGGCTGCCAGCGCCTCGCGAAGCTGAGCGGTTTTCAAGCGGCGAAGAATGCGGGCCCGACGCAGTACGTTTTCCCGTGAGCGGTGGCCGTTACGGAGTGACATGAGTTGCCTTTCCTGCGCCGAAGCGCATACCCGGCAGCTCTGCACACAGCCAACCTGAGTGTCACGAGCATACGCCTTTCGGAAGCAAAGGATACGAGGGCTTGCGTCGCCGGCGAACTTTCCTGTAGAACCGTTGCCTATGGATCGGAGGTTGCTGGGTCTGGTTTGCGGGGTAGTATTCGGCATTGCCGACGTCGTGATGACGGTGTCGGGCAATCTTCCGGACCTAAGCCGGTCGATGCTGTTGCAGGCGTTCACCAGCCGCCTCGCCATCGGCGTGCTGGCCGCAAACGTCACTCTCGGAATGGACCGGATTTTCGCGGGAGCATTGACCGGGTTGCTGGTCAGCCTGCCGGATGCATTTGCCTTGAACTCCTACATTGGGGTACTCGGCACCGGACTGTTGTTCGGCGGACTGGCGGGATGGCTATCCAAAACCCTGGGAAAATGACCACCTCCTATGACCAAATCGCAGGACATAGCGCCGAGCGGCTGGCGGCACTGAGCGACGGCGTGTTCGCCATTGCGATGACCCTGCTCGTGCTCGACCTGCGTGCTCCGGCATCCGAGCTCATACACACCGAACACGACCTCTGGCGCGCGCTGCTGGCGCTGTCGCCGCGACTGTTGATGTACATGTTGAGCTTCATGACGCTGGGCATATTCTGGGTCGGACAACAGACCCAGCTCAATCACCTGGAGCGATCCAGCCGCAGCCTGACGTGGATCCACCTGGCTTTCCTGTTCCTGGTGACGGTGGTGCCGTTTTCAACCGCGCTGCTCTCGGAACACATTCACTATCGGCTGGCGCTGGTTTTGTATTGGGCGAACATTCTTCTGCTGGGTACGACTCTCTATTGGAGTTGGGTGTGCGCGGTGGGGAGCGGTCTGGTGAGGTCCGACATTCCGACGGAGGTATCGGACGCGATCAAGCGCCGCATCGTCATCGCGCAGTCGCTGTATGCGTTAGGTATGCTTCTGTGCGTTGTCAGCAATTATCTGAGCATTGCATTCATCGTGCTGGTGCAGTTGAATTACGTGATTAACTGGCGCAGCGGAATACGAGAGTGAGGGCGAGGTGGCGCGTCAGAGGCTGCGTCGGCCGCGGCGAGTCTGGTTCTGATTGGCGGGCTGCGACTCATCCCGTTGGACTCCCTCGTATTAGACCCCGGCTTTCGCAGGCAGAAAGAAGAGCCGGAGAGTGCGGCTCCGGCTCAGGGCGAGCAACTCAGGCGAGTTGTGGTAGGTAGGCCCCGGCATGACAATCCGCCGAGACCCGTAGTGTGCTCTGGCTAGGTCGAGTGCTTCCCCCGGCGCAGGCCGTAGCCAAGCAAGCTGAAGAAACCGCTGCCGAGCAGGGTAAGGGTTCCAGGTTCGGGAGTGGCAATGGCGCCGAACAGTCCGTGATCCTCAACCGCCCCACCCGGGCCGGGGATGCCAGCCGTGAAGTACAGGGTGCTAGTGCTTGTGCCCTGGGCGCCGTTCCCAAACTTAAGATCCCAGAGACCTTCGTTAACCAGGGGCATCCCATTCGAGCCATCGATCGTACCCAGGAAAGCTCCAGTAGCGGGATCGTACGCATTGATAGTGCCGTCGCCAAAGTTTCCGACCAAAAGATCGTTGCTAAATTGGCCGAAGTTGCCTGGCGCCCACGCCAGACCCCAAGGGGAGTTCAAAGCGCCGGCGGAAACCAGTCGCTGGACGAAAGTTCCGTCCGTGTTGAAGACGTCCACGAAGCCGCATCCCGGGCAAGGCACGTCGTCTTCCTGCTGAGCGTCCTGCATGGCATACGTTACATACAATTTGCCGCCGGTAGTTTGGATACCAAACGGCGCGAAGCCGGCGGGGAGACTGGGATCGGTGAAGTTACCACTGAGAGTGACTTTGGTAAAGGTCGAGTCGTAAACGTCAACGCTCCCATTGTGGAAGTCGGTGGCGTAGAGATAGGTGCTAGCACCATTCAAGGCAATCGCCAGCCCTTTGTAAATGGAGCCGGCTCCCGAGTTGTCGGCTGCTATTTCGGCAGTGGTCCCCAGGGCGCCTCTCCATCCCGCTATGGTTCCGTCTTCCGTGGAAAAGATGAAGCGGTCACCATTGAAGCCTGAACCGCCGTTAAAGACCTGTCCGGTTGGTGCGCCTAGTCCACTGCCCGGCGCAGGAATGGATACGATCAGGCCCTGTTTCACGCCGGCGCCGTTATAGAGCGTGGCTAATCCGGTGTGGTTGTTTGCGACCCAGATAGGACTCGTGGCGGAAAAGGCCATGCCCCACGGATTTACCAAGTCGGGATCCGTGAATCGAGCGAGGCCAGGTAGATCAGAAACGAGATTGACCTGGCCAAAAGCGTTGAAGCCGGTGGGCGCTGCGTGCAATAGGGTAGGGGTTACGGCAAGCATCAATGCTGCCAAGGGCAGCATGCGCAGTGGTAGGGCCCATTCGTTCGTTCGCATTGCGCGACCTCCTGAAAGACTGTGACCAAACGAATCTATTGGCCATGAGCGGTTGGATTGTCATCGGGCTGTAGAAGAGTTGTGAACAAAGTGTCAACATGGCGGGAATTCCTCCGTGAGAGAGGGGTGATGTCACCAAATTGTGAACGCGAGGTTGACTCAGTTTTACGAACCGGTAAAGCTGTTGGTCACATCCAAGCGTAGTAAGAGTTGGAGACCCAAGCGAAATGGACCGCGTTCTTGCCATCGAAGACGATCCCGCAGTGCAACGGGCGCTACGCCGTACTTTTGAGTCGGCTGGGTTCGACATCACGGTAGCCAGCGACGGTACGTCGGCAATGGATGTGTTTCGCTCCACCACGCCCCGAGTCGTCATTCTCGACTTGCGCCTCCCCGGGCGATCGGGACAGGACATCTGCCGCGAGATCAAGCGCCAGTCTCCGGGTGTGCCGATCCTGGTGCTGAGCGCCGCCACTGATGTGGTGGACAAGGTGCTTTTGCTGGAGCTTGGCGCCGACGATTACATAACCAAGCCATTCAGCCCGCGCGAACTGCTGGCGAGGGTGCGGGCGGCAGTCCGGCGGCTGAACCAGGCCCCCGAGAAACGCGAACTCTATAGCTTCGACGACGTCGAGGTGAACTTCACCAAGATGGAACTCCGCAAAGCGGGCGCCCTGGTGCCGCTCACGCCGCAGGAATTCAAGATGCTGCGATTCTTTCTCAATAACGAGGAGCGAGTTGTTTCGCGGGCTGAGCTGCTCAACGAAGTGTGGGGCTACAATAGCTACCCAACGACGCGCACTGTGGATACCCATATCCTGCGACTTCGGCAGAAACTGGAGAGCGATCCGGCCGAACCCCTGCATTTTCGTACCGTGCATGGCACTGGGTACAAATTTGTGCGCTGACCCAGACCGACGGTAGCAAGGAGAACCTCCATCCGGCTACGTACCAAATTCCTGATTGCCATGCTGCTGACCTCGGCCGGACTCACGGCCGTGTCGCTTCTGATTGTGCAGCGCATTGTAGAGCGACAGGTGCGGAGCAACTTGCGTGTCGATCTGGCCAACTCAGTTGAGACCTTTCGCAATTTTCAGAAGGAACGCGAAAGGGCCCTGGCTCGCTCGGCCGAGTTGATGGCAAACCTTCCGGTGTTGAAAGCGCTGATGACGTCGCGGCACCCCCCGACCATCCAGGACGCCTCAGAAGGTTTGTTCCGTCTCTCAGGGGGCGATCTATTTGCCCTCGTGGACGACAGCAACCGAGTGGTGGGTTTCCACGCTCGAGCGCCCGGTATCACCATGGAGCAGGCTCAGGTCCTCCGCGAAGCCAACGCTGGCGCTGGGCCCCGGCAGTGGTGGCTCGCCGGCGGGCACCTGTACGAAGTATTCCTATTCCCTATCTATTTCGGTCCGCCGGCGAACCAGTCCGTGCTGGGGACGTTGGCGCTGGGCTATGAAATCAACCAGACAGTGGTACATGAACTGGCCCGCGCGGCATCCGGCGAAGTCGCTGTAATCTGCGCCGGGCAGGAAGTGGTGAGTACCATTGCGGCAGCCAACATCCCGAATCTACTGCAGGCGATGTCGAAGCAGGCTGCTTCGGATGCGCCCTTCGACGTAAAGTTGGCGAATCAGAGCTTTGTCATGACCTCGCTTCGGCTCAATGACGGCGCGCCTCTGGTCACAATCCTGGTTTTGAAGTCGTATGACCAGGCTGCGCAATTCTTGAGCCACCTGCGCCAGTTGCTTCTCGGAGTGGGCTTGGGCGCAGTGATCATCGGGAGCCTGCTCGTTTATTTGATCGCCAGCACATTCACACGTCCACTCGAAAAGTTGGTGCAAGGCGTTCGTGCCTTAGGCAAGGGAGACTACTCGTATCCGATGGAAGTGAAGAGCAACGGGGAGATCGGCGAACTGGCGAGCGCAATAACCGGAATGCGAAGTAGCCTGCACGACGCGCAACAGCGAGTGCTGCATTCCGAACGGCTTGCGACGATTGGGACGATGGCGAGTTCCATCTCACATGATCTGCGGCACCCGCTGACGGCGGTGCTGGCAAACGCGGAGTTTCTCTCCGAACCCGACCTGTCGCCGAAGCAGCGCGAGGAACTCTATCTCGAGATTCGTGTCGCAGTACACCGTTTGACCGACCTGATTGATTCGTTACTGGAGCTGTCGCGGCCGGCTGGCGCGCTGAACATGGCCGAAACCGCCATCGAGCATCCAGTGAGCAGGGCAGTCGAATTGATTCGCGCCCATCCGGAGTTCCAGAAAGTTTCCGTCAGCATCGCGTCGGACGGCGTCCATGATGCCTTGTGCGATTCCAAAAAAATGGAACGCGTGTTTTACAACCTGCTGCTGAATTCGTGCCAGTCGGTGCAGAGCCAGGGTGGTCACGTTACGGTTGCCGTGGAGAATGGCCATGGCCTCCTCGATATTCGAGTTACCGACGACGGACCGGGGCTTGATGAGTCAATCCGCGACAAAGTGTTTCATCCGTTCGTGAGCCACGGGAAAGAAAATGGAACTGGCCTCGGCCTGACCATCGCGCAAAAGATCGTGCAGGACCATTCCGGAGAACTACAGGTTGAACATTCTGCGCCGGGGCACACGGTGATGAAAATTACTCTGCCATGCCCGATCGGAGATCGCAGCCAGGGAATGTAGACCAACGAGTGCCCTGTCCGTGGCGGGGCGGCGACCACGGCCCAATTTTGGTGCGGAGGTGGGGAATGAACCATATTCAACGGCCAGACTGTGCACGCATATTGCGGGTTGGGTTGGCAGTGACCATGCTGCTAACGGTAGCCAGCGCGCAGCTGACCAAGCCCGGTGCCCCGGCCCAACAGGCAAGTATGGAAGCGTCGTTGACCGAGCTGCAATCGGAAGTGCGCGAGCTCAAGGACCTTGTGCTTCAACTGAAGGAAGAGACAAGCGCCAGCCGCGCTGAGGTTACGCGACTTCGCCAACAGCTGGAAGCGGGAGAGGCCTCAACGCTCGCGAACTCTGCCCCCGACACTGCAGCCCGCTCGACGTTCGGCCAACCCTCGCCAGTGGACCTGCGTATTGGCCAGCTCGAAGAAGAGCAGCAACTGCTCAACGGCAAGATCGATGAACAGTACCAGACCAAGGTGGAGAGTGCGTCGAAGTATCGAGTACGTCTGACCGGCATTGCATTGTTCAATCTGTTCAGCAATCAGGGCTCGGTTGACAACATGGACGTGCCGGAACTCGCCTACCGGCAGAGCGGTCTGTCCTCGTCAGGTTCATTCGGGGGCACGCTGCGGCAGTCCGTCTTTGGTTTCGAAGTGTTCGGACCGGAGTTGCTGGGCGCCAAGACCAGCGGTGCGGTGAACTTCGATGTCGGCGGCGGCTTCCCTTATCTCGACAACGGCGTGAACTCTGGACTGGTAAGGCTGCGCACCGCATCCATTCGACTCGATTGGAAGAACACAGACGTGGTGGCAGGCCAGGAACAGCTGTTCTTCCAGCCGAACTCGCCCACCTCGTTTGCTTCGCTGATCGTGCCGGCGTTGTCGTATGCAGGCAACCTTTGGGCATGGACACCGCAAGTGCATGTGGAACATCGCTTCGCTGCCACCGATAAGTCAACGTTCACATTTCAGGGAGGCATACTCGATGCGCTCACTGGAGAGCCTCCTTACTACTACACCTGGTATCGCACGCCGCAGGCGGGCGAGAGATCACGGCAACCTGGCTACGCCGGACGAGTGGCGTATTCGCATCCGCTCTTCGGGCATCCGTTCACTATAGGGGCCGCCGGATACTACAGCCGCGAAGACTGGGGCTACGGACGCGACGTAAACGGTTATGCCGCGACGCTCGATTGGAGCGTGCCGCTCAGCGCGAAGTTCCTGTTGAGTGGGTCGTTCTATCGTGGGCAGGCCATTGGCGGGCTCGGAGGCGGAACCGGGCGCAGTGTGCTGTACGACGGGCCGCTCGCCGACCCAAACACTAGCGTAATCCCGTTGAATACCGTGGGCGGGTGGACTCAACTGAAATACCGCGCTACCTCCCGCCTGGAGTTTAACGCCGCCTTCGGCCAGGACAACCCGTTTGCTTCCGATGTGCGTGAGTTCTCCGAGGCTCAGAGTTACGGTGACCCCACGGTCACACGCAATCAGGGTGTGTTCGGCAACGTAATCTATCGTCCGCGGTCTGACTTGCTGTTCTCGCTGGAGTATCGCCGGATGAAGACGTTTTCCATCTACGACTACAGCGTTGCTGCCGGACAAGTGAACCTGGGAATGGGGATACTGTTCTGAGACTCGATTTGACAACTCGCAGCGCAGTTCTGTTCGCGGCCCTGTGCGCGCTTGCGGTGCAATGCGTTGCGCAGGGAGTCACCGTTACCGGTCATGTAGCCACCTATGGTGGGCCTGCGAAATCCATGAGCACAGCGACAGTGGTGTGGCTCACGCCAGTATTACAAACGGGCAGTGAGACCATCCCGCCAGAGCCGGTCCACGCGGTACTGCGCCAGAAGAACAAGTCCTTTGAGCCACATCTGCTCGTGGTGACAACGGGATCGACCGTGGATTTTCCCAACCAGGATCCCTGGTTCCACAACGTGTTCTCGCTGTTTAACGGAAAGAAGTTTGACTTGGGCTTGTACGAAGCCGGAACATCGCGCACGGTGCACTTCGACCGTGAAGGTGTGTCCTATATCTTCTGCAACATTCATCCGGAGATGAGCGCCGTGGTGGTGGTGCTTTCGACCCCGAACTACGCAGTCGTCAGCAAAAGTGGCGACTTTTCTATCGCGGGCGTTCCTCCCGGCAAATACACGCTACATGTGTGGAGTGAGAATGCCCTACCAGAAACGCTGGATGGATTAGCGAGGCAGGTAGAAATCAGCGGTACCACGCAATCTTTGGGGACGTTGCGAGTGCGCGAGTCTGAAACCGCCAAGACCCAACACAAGAACAAGTATGGACGAGATTATGAGCCGCCATCGCCGAGCAATCCGGTTTACCCGCAACCCTAAGCGATTTAGAACTGCGTCGCTTCCACAATCGCCAGATCGTTGATTCGCGGATCGACTTCGGCGCGGCCGCAGGCAAGCACCTGACCTCTCTGACTGAACTTGCATCCGTACAATCCGGCGATTGGGGCTTCGCATTCGCCCGCTTGTAAGTCCACAACCCACCAGCCGGAGCCTGGTGCCTTGTCGAGGAAGTTCTTCTTCCCGTAGATGCCGACCAGAATGTCGCCCTCCACCGTCTTGCCATGTGTGCACCGCAATGAAGTGTGCGCAAACGCGTAAAAGATTTTGGAGGCCGGGTCCCACAGCATCTGGGTATTGACCACTTCGCCGGCCGAGATGTCAACCATCTCGCTCCACAGCAGACTCTTGGGATCGCCGGAATCGATCATGGTTTTCCCCGTTCCGATCGCCGTCTTCTTCACGGCGTTAACGCCGGGAGAGGGCGAAAGGGCCCGATTCCGAAGCTGCGCGCTGGGCTCAAAGACCACCGGGCCCACGGCTCCCTGCGCGAACGATGCAATAGCTGCTGCGAGCACCGTGATGATTAAGAAAATTCGTGTCATTAGTTGTCGCTCGTACTCATATTACTTTGACTGAATCCCCATTTCCCGGCCCAGCCGGATCTGGTCGGTACGAAAGTCAGAAAGCGCCTTCTCCAGGTTGGCCGCCCCAGTTGCAAGTTCGTCGGGGACGACCTTGCCCGGTTCCATGAGTTGCTGCACGGTACGCGCATCGCGGGAGACGTGCGAGTACGACTTACGCAGTGGTTTGATCAGTTTCTTCAGCTCCGACTCCTGCAGCTTGGTGAAGGAGGCCAGCAAGCGGCCATTGTAGTGCTCGACGTCATCCAGGGCATCCCGCAACGTCAATGACATGCTGTTCACCAGGGCAATATTCTTGGCGGCAGCTCCAAGCCGTTGTAATTCTCGCGATTCCTGTAGCGCCTGGTCGGTGCTTGCAATGGCGGAATTGAAGTAGCCCACCTGCTCCGGCCGTGCTTGTATTGCGATGATACGTCCAAATGTTTCTAGTTCAGGGCTAACCGCCCCGGATGGGGACGGCTCAGTCGGCGGCTTGCCG
This sequence comes from uncultured Acidobacteriaceae bacterium, assembly GCA_963814165.1. GTDB lineage: Bacteria > Acidobacteriota > Terriglobia > Terriglobales > Acidobacteriaceae > DASRAA01. The sequence goes on from CAWFBW010000017.1 coordinate 34,934, forward strand.
GTGCTCGGCCGCTCGGGAAGTTGCCCCCAAGCCGCAACGGAAATGGATAAAAACGCGACGGCAAGTGCCGCCCGCCGAGAACGAATCACGAGAGTCCAGTCTGGAAAATGCTGACAGAAATAGTAGCAGTTTGGCAGCGAAGAAATTCGGGTCGGAGACCCGTCTGCGTATTCGTTGGCGTCTGTTGCTGTGTGAGGCGTTTTGACCTTTCATGCAAAAGGCGAGGACCGGCTGCGACCTCCGATCCCAGAGAAGCGAAGACGCCGAATGCGCAGGTTTCCTCAAAAGCGCTCACGGCGAGGCCCAGATCCTTCGCCAGTGGCGGGCATTAAAGTGTGCATCAATACGTAGTCGTTTCATGCCATGTCAATGCTCGATGGTGCCGAAAATCCTGTATTTGCTTGACCGCGCCACAAAAGTGCACCACACTGTCGCAGACTTGATTCATTTTAGATTCCTGCTGACCGCCACTGCTTCGGCTCTTCTGGTGGTCGGGAATTCTTGATTCCGGCAATTTCCGGCAACCGAGGCGGCATGCCGCTTTCGGCCGCGCGTATGTGGCGACGAGCCATCGCGCCCACACGTTCTTAGGCTTAGGGTACACATACATATTTCTCTTGGGCATCAAACGTATCTCAATCGAACGAATTCGTTCAGGAGGCTATTCGACCTATGAAAAGGAAAATCGGACTGTGGTTGGTCATGACTCTTCTCGCTCTCAGCGCAGTCACCATGGTTGCGCAGGACTACTCGATGGCACCACCCAAAGTTCTCGTCGTCCAGCGGGAATTCGTCAAGCCTGGCGTAAGCGGGGCTCCGCACATGAAAACCGAAAGCGCATTCGTACAGGCGATGACGGCGGCCAAGTGGCCGACCCGCTATCTGGGAATGGACTCGATGTCAGGCCCGTCACGCGCGCTGTTCCTTACGGGCTACGATTCGTTCGCCGCCTGGGAGAAAGACTCGCTGGCGACTCAAAAGAACGCCACGCTGTCGGCCGCCCTTGACCGCGCAGCCCAGGCCGACGGCCCCCTGCTGACCGGCTACGATTCGGGCGTCTTGGTCTATCGCGAAGACTTGAGCCTGCGTGCGAATTCAACCAATATTGCCCAGTCCCGTTACTTCGAAATTATGCGCTTCAAGATCCGTCAGGGTCACGACAAGGAGTGGGAGGAACTGGTCAAGATGTACATCGACGGCTATGGAAAGGCCACCCAGGACCAGCACTGGGCGACCTACCAGTCCATGTACGGCAATGACAACGGGGGCGTGTACATCGTATTCAACGCGATGAAGTCGCTGTCGGAAGTGGACGGCGGAATGGCCGACTCCAAAAAGTTCGCGGCCCAACTCGGCGAAGACGGCATGAAGAAGCTGAACGAGCTGACCGCATCGTGCGTCGAAGAGAGCCAGGTCAACCTGTTCGCCTTCAACCCGAAGGAGAGCTACGTGTCAGACGCGTGGGTCAAGGCCGATCCCAGCTTCTGGAAGACTACTCCCGCGCCGAAAGCGGCAGCCAAGCCGGAACCCAAGCCCGCTCAGTAACGGCACACACAGAGAAACTCTTGATCGCGGCGGTTGCGAGCCATCGCAGCCGCCGTTTCTAGTCTGCCGTGGCTCCCTCGGGATCCCCCTCGGCAACCGAATCCTCGACCCGCAGCATCTTGACCGCACCCAGCGCCAGCAGCGAGCTGACTCCCGCCACGTACGCAGGCCACCGGAAGTCGTGCATGTTCTCCACTAATACTCCGGCCAAGGGAGGCCCTACCAGCGACGCGACACCAAACGAAGTAAACAGGAATCCCAGCAGTTCACCCAGCCCTTCGATTCCAAACCTGACTGCTGCGACCGCCGGAGTCATGGCAGCGACACCGCCGTACCCCACCCCCATCACCAGCGCGAACACGATGAGAATCGAATAGCTGTCGCTGAACCACCAGATTGCGGAACTCGTCAGCAAGATCAAGTAGCTCGCCTTGTACATGTTCAGCAGCCCGAAGCGAGGCGCGAGCGCATTGAGCCCCAGGCGCCCCACCACGCTCGACGCTCCCACGTAGCCGATCAGGGCGGCGCCGGCCACATGGCTGGCGCCAAGGCTCGTGGCGAAAGGAGTGATAAACACAAACGCCGTGAAGATGGCGATTCCCGAGAAGGCCAACGCGACATACAGCAGCACGAACGTCCGTGTGTGCATCATGCCCAACACATCGATCTTGACTTTCTCGCGCAGCACTGGTGGACGCGACAGCAACGCCGCGCAGCCCAGCACGATGGCCAGGCTCGCCCATCCGAACACGTCGAACGCGTGCCGCCAACCCATGTCCACCGTCAGCCGCGCTGCCAGCGGGGCGGCGACCAGGGTGCCGCAACCAATCCCGCTGATCGCGATTCCCAGTGCAATATCGCGACGCAATCTGAACCACTCGCCCACCGCCGCGATCGCCGGTATGTAAATGCAGGCCACCGCCGCTCCCACGCAAACCCCGTAGGAAATAAACAACATCGGCAGCGAATGGGCCTGGGCCGTCAACAGCAGCCCGCCTCCCATCAGCAGCGCGCCGGCACCCACCACGTAGCGCGGGCCAATCTTGTCTGCCAGTTCTCCGGTGGCCGGAGACAGGAAGAACGACAGCACCGTCAGCGTCGAAAACACGGTGGACAGGGTGGCGTGGCTGGCTCCGAACGCTATGCCCAGCGGCCTCAGAAACACTCCGAAGCTGTAGGTCACCCCGAACGACACGAACGCGCAGAAGAACGCGGCCAGCACAATCAGCCATGCGCGCGGTGAATCAATTCCGGTATTGGGATGGGCTGATTCTGACATTGCTGTGTTTCCCTGAGGGCCCCGGGAAGGGGTGTTTGCCAGCATACCCCCACGTAAGCGCTGAGCCAAGCGGAAAAGCATTCGGTCAGCCTTTCAAAGGAACCTGCTGCTCGAGGTGGAAGCACCAGGCCTTAGCGTGGTGAATCACGGGCGAAATATGCTTAGGCTTTAGCCTGGGGATTTATGCCGCTCGCGCCGCGAGAAATCCGGACGTTCTTTATCACCGCTGCAACCTGGGGTCGCCGTCCCATCTTTCGCGCCGTACCAATGGCACGGCACGGCTATTCCTCTACCCTATCGTGCACAACGCAAATTCCTGCTCCACGAATTTGTGCTCATGCCGGCCGCCCGCCTGAGTGTCTAAAAAGCGAAAGTCTGGCAAAAGACCCCTCCCCGTCCCCCTTTGTGGAATCAATGAGTTACGCATGATTTATGACGTAAGATATTGTCCCCACAAGAGTTATTAGGTAAGTTATAGATTTCAAAGAACTTAGTATGCTGAACGCACTTGTCTCAGCCGACGCCCCAAAGTTGGGAGCAGAAATCTCGCAGCGTGAGCGAGGCAAGAGACACCAATCCCCCGCCTCCCGTTGGCTCTTTTACGTGGTCTAGAGCTCGGCGCGGAAGGGCGTAGGTCACGAGGTTGTGTGATAACGAAAGTGGTCTTCATGATGGACTAGGATTACGCGGCGGCAGAGAGCCGACACGGTTATCCAATCAGCCAATCAAACTGTCTGGTTTTGGCGAACGCGACGGCCGATCTTTGTTAGTTGTCTCCTAAGCGCTTGAGATTGTTCATCGCATTCTGATTTCCGACCTGCGCCGCCTTGCGATACCAGAGGACAGCCTGCTGCTGGTCCTTCTGGACGCCTTGGCCGTTTTCGCACATGGCGGCTACTTTGTTCATGCCCTCTGCGACTCCGCCTTCGGCGGCCCTGCGGTACCAGTAGAAAGCTTGTTGCAGATCCTTTTTCACGCCTTTCCCAGACTCGTACATATCGGCCAAGTAAAACATCCCTGTAGCATTGCCGCCCTCGGCCGCCTTGCGGTACCAATTGACCGCTTGCCGTAAGTCCTTCTGAACCCCCAGCCCGTCTTCATACATGACGCCGAAGCTGCTCATTCCCTGCAAGTCTCCCGCTTCGGCGGCCTTGCGATACCAAGTCACAGCTTGCCGGTAGTCTGTTGGCAGGCCCCATCCGTTGTCGTACATTCGGCCGAGACTGCTCATTGCGCGGGGGTTGCCAGCTTCAGCGGCCTTGCGATACCAGTCCACTGCGTGCGCATAGTCTTTGGGTACGCCATACCCGTTCTCGTAGCAGACCCCCAACTCGTAGTTGCCGCGCACGTTGCCTGCTGCGGCGGCCTTGCGATACCAAGAGACTGCCTGCGTGTCGTCTTTTGCCACGCCGTTGCCGTCATGGTAGGCGACGCCTACCTCCACCATTGCCTCAAGTTCCCCCGACCGCGCTTTGCGATATCGGTCTGCCAACGTTGCACTCATGCCAGCCGGCAGATCCCCGTCGGCAGGCGCGTCGAGGTGGGACGCGGAAGTCGTTGATGGCGGCAGATTCGTACTCTTCTCAGGCAACTCGTGAGCGGCCGGAGCGGAAGTTGGCGCTGCATGCACCGGGTTCAGCGATTTAGCTTTTGGTATTGATGGGGGTGAGACCTCAGGTTCTGCAATTTCAGCTTTCACCGATGGCGCTTGAGTTTCCGGTTGTGCCTTCGCCGGTGCCGGTGCAGGCTGGTTGACGGGCGGAGGGCTGTCGATCTTGGGAGGGATTTCTTGCGCTCTGGTGACGCGAGATTGTGAGTTCTGGACAGCAGGACTTGCCTGCTTCCAATGTGATGTCGCTCCGTAGACTATTGAGCCGAACACTATGGTCGCGCACAGAGTACTAGCTACGATCATCCAACGCGTAGACCTTTGCCAAGGGGGCGCCGGTAACTGGGGGCCCGGTTTGAACTCGTGTTCCCGATGAGCCTGGTCAGCGGCAGTGCCCTGCTGCTGCGATCGCTCTCTGTTTTCGGCCGCTAGGTCGCGCTCTACTGCCAGGGGAGCTTGCTCGGCAGAGACGCGCTGGCGTTCCCGCCCCTGGCGCGTGACTCGTTCCTCTGCAGCTTTTCGTTCGGCCCTCTGATGCTCCGAAAGAACCTTCTGGGCAGCAGATTGTTTTCGATCCTCTTCTAGCCGCGCTTGCTCAGCAGCAACGCGCTGACTCTCCAGCTCGCGGCGGGCTTTCTCCGAAGCTTTCGCTCGCTCGCGTTCCTCCTGCTCCATCCAGGCTTGTTCGGCGGCGGCCCGTTTGTACCGTTCCGCCAAGCGTTTGTGCTCAATGGATGACCGGCGCCTGCGCTCTTCATCGTCCACGCTGGTATCGGCAGGCACCGCAGTTGCCGCGGCTAGGGTATCGTTCTTGGCGCCGGAATTGAAGTTCACCGCGGTCGCCCCGGCCAGCCTGTAACTATCGGTGCATTTATTGGCAGTTAGCGTGATCGCTCCGGTCCGGGTATCTTTCGCACTCAAGCTAGAAAGCAGTTCTTCCAACCCGGAGAGGTAGTCGGTGCGAAAATCGGCATACTGAAATGGGAGGAGACGAAAAGGGATCGTGCACTGGCGATAGAAGATCGGGATGATTTCATCGCCCTCGCTTATGGCATATCCAACCTCCGCCTGCACATTCCTGGAGGCCACAGAAGCCGGCGACAGTACGACCAACATCCGCGAGCAGCTATTCACAGCAACCTGGATTTCATCGGCCCACGTCTGCCCGGGACGGATGTCGAGCTTGTCCATCCAAACCTTTGCGCCCTTGGCCTTGAGGTCTTTGGCCAGGCGGAGGACAAACACCCAATCTTCGCGACTGTAGCTGACGAAGGCCGTAGATGGATCGATGTGCAATTCGATCTCCTGGCGCCGAAAGTCCCGGCGGAAACTATGCTGACATTGGGTAATCTGCAATTCGGTAACCAAGACAACGGAGATTCGTGGCCGGATGATAAGTCTATAGAGCAACAGGAGTAATACGATTACGATGGGGTGAAGCGGGCTCCCATCCGACGGTAATACGTCACCAATAAGCTAGGACGAACTATCCGAGCGGATAGCGGTGGTATTGATCGGCCCGGTAACCGGAACCTTGCCGATGTGATGCGCGACATCAAGGCCAATTCGTCGCGGCATATGCGAGAGTTGGGCGTGCGGTTCGCGTGGCATGACGAATACTCCGGCATCAGCGTCAGTCCGTCGCAGGGGAGCGTGGTGAAGCGGTACATCGCGAACCAGAAGGAACACCACCGCAGCGCGGGTTTGATGAAGAGCTCGTGATGTTGTTGGAACGGGAGGGGTCCGATTTGATCGTGCGGAAGCGTTGGGGTGAGAGTGCCACCCGCCGAGGCGGGCTGGCGCTTACTTATGGGGCACGGTACCGCGGGCGTAGCCTGTCCTGAGCGCAGTCGAAGGACCCACGGCTCGCACAGATGGCGCCCTGCGGGCTTTGGGCATTGCGGCTTCTCGTCAGTTCAGTCACCCCCGTTAGCGTCCAAAAAAGAAGGACGCGAACGTGGGGCACCGGGCTCAGGCAGAAAAGAGTGACTCAAGATCGCGAGCGCCGTGGACAACTCTCAGCACGAAAATTCCTGTCGGCTCGACTTGATAGAAGATGAGGTGTTTAGGGAATCCGCTGACGGGAACGCGACGAGTGCCTTGCAATTGCTCGGCCTTGAACCGGCACAGGGAGCCAAATTTCGGCGCGGTAGAAATCCGCACAATTGTTGAGGAGACCGCCCTATCCCAGCGCGTCGCCAGCCTCGGGCCGGATTGGAGTTCGTACCAGTCTGCCTGCTCAAGGATGTCGGCTATTGCGAGGTCACTCAAGTGAATCGAGATCCGTTTCACTTGCGGCCCGCACGTTCACGCAGTGCAGTGACAAGACCCTTCTTGCGAATGTCGCTGAGACGGACTTCGATCTTTGCGCCCTTCGCCCCGGCAAGCAACTGCTGCTCCAGGGCGGCGAGACGGCGTTCCTTGTCTTGGCGAATCAGTTCGCGGACGTATTCGCTGGGGGTGCCCCAGTCTCCGGAGGCAACCTGGCCTTCAACGTAGGCTTTCAACGCTTCGGGTAACGAAATGTTCAGAGATGTCATTGGCATGTCGTCATATTATGACAGTTTATGAAGGTTGTCGAGGATGGGAATGAGCGACTCGTCAGTCTATTGCACCCACGTTAGCGTCCAAAAAAAGGACGCGAACGTGGGGCACCGGGCTAGGGTGGAAGCACCACGCTTTAGCGTGGTGAAAAGCCAGCGGAATATACTCAGGCTTTAGCCTTGGGATTTATGTCGCTCGCGCCGCAAGAAATCCGCACGTTCTTCATCTCAGCCGCCACCTGGGGCCGCCGACCCATCTTCCGCGCCGAACCGATGGCGCAGCTATTCCTCGACACGCTCCAGCGCTATCGTGCGCAACGCAAATTCCTGCTCCACGAATTCGTGCTCACGCCTGACCACTTCCACCTACTCTTGACGCCTGCGCCGGAAGTGCCCATGGAAAAAACAGTTCAACTCATCAAAGGAGGCTTCTCCTTCCGCGTAAAGAAGGAGTTGAATTCGAGCCTGGAGGTTTGGGCAACGGGATACACAGAGCATCGCGTGAAAGACGCGTCCGACTACCTGCGGCACGCCACATATATCCGCGAGAATCCGATGCGAGCGAGGTTGGTGGAAACGTGTGCGGCGTATCGGTTGAGCTCGGCTTCGGGGGAGTGGGGGATCGATCCAACCCCACCATGGCTAAAGCCATAAAAATAACGGAGCCGTTTTTCACCACGCTAAAGCGTGGTGCTTCCACCCTTCTCAAGCCTTTGGGCTGACGCCCACGGCTCACACAAATGACGCCCTGCGGGCTCGAAGGTATTCGACATTGTGGCAGGATCGAGGGGAAAATCCCCACTCAAGCGGCCAAAAACGGGCCGCTTGAATGATTTCATGACAACGTCGACTCCTGTCCGGCGAGTAAATTGGTGGTGCTGAACGACCAAGGCTCGGGAGGAAGGAGTCGACGCGATGATCATTATAGGCTGCGATTTTCATCCGAGCGCGCAGATGATGGCGTGGAAGAACACGGAAACCGGAGAGTGCGGCGAGCGCGAACTGAAGCACGACGGCGAGGCTCAAGCCTACTACCGGGGGCTGTGCGGGCAGAAGGTGCGGGTAGGGATGGAAGCCACGGGGCATGCGCGCTGGTTCGAGCCCGCCGCGGCGGGTTGGAAGAATGCGGGATCGAGTTGTGGGTGGCCGATCCGGCGCAGGTACGGGCGGCGGCGACACGCAAGCAGAAGACCGACCGGCGCGACGCCGAGTTGCTGCTGCAGTTGCTGAGCGACGGGCGGCTGGAGAAGATGCGCATCCACATGCCCACGCCGGCGGAACGCGATGTGCGGCGGCTGGTGCTGCATCGTCACCGGTTGGTGCAGATGCGGACGCGGGTGATGAACCAGTTGCAGGCCATCGCCCTGAACGAGGGGTTGCGCAAGAAGCGGGCGCTGTGGACGAAGTCGGGACGGGAGCAGTTGCTGGGGCTGGAACTGATGCCCTGGGCGGCGACGGCGCGCGCGGACCTGCTGGCGCTGCTGGAGGACCTGAACCGGCGCATTGCGGAGCTGGATCGGGCAGTGGAACGGGAGGCCGAAGTGCGGCCGGAGGTGGGGCGCTTGCGCAGCCAGCACGGAGTGGGTCCGATCGTGGGATTGCTGTACGTGCTGACCATCCTGGATCCGACGCGTTTTCAGAGCAGCCGCCAGGTGGCCAGCTATCTGGGGTTGATTCCCAGCGAACGCAGCTCGGGCGAGCGGCAGCGGCTGGGACACCTGACGAAACAAGGCAACGCGGTATTGCGTGGGTTGCTGACGGAAGCGGCGCACACCGCGGTGCGTTTCGACGCCGAGTGGCGGCGGCAGTACGTGCGGCTGGCGATGAAGAAGAACCGCTCGATTGCGGCGGTGGCGATTGCCCGCAAGCTGGCGGTGCGGTTGTGGTGGATGTGGAAGTTGGGACTCGAGCCGGGGCAAAAGATCGAGTCCGGTTCGCATGCCGGGTAGCCTGTGGTGCCCCATGGGGTGAAGTTCGATCCCCGCTGGAATGAATAGGCGCCCGGCCTCCCTCGCGTGGGCGAGGGAGTTCGAAGTGGGAATCATGGTGGCATGACCGAATGGATGGTTGGTGGAACCTGGGTTCCATCGAGAGATTCAGGAAACGAGCCTTGGTCGGCGAAGCAGAGTCTCACGGCAGAACACACTGGGGATTTTCCGATAGAGCGAAATGGCGCTCGGAAAAGCTCGCGCGGCGGAGTGCGCTCAAAAAGCTCTTGACGCGGGGCAGGGTTGTCATAGATGGGGCACCCGAACTGAAGATTCTTGGTTAATGAGAGGGGTTACCTCGGCCACCAGTCCACCGGTCCAACACGGTGATCGAATCAGCTGGAACAGGTGAGTCAGGTGTAAGATGGTTGCCGTCTTGAAGGTGAAGATGAAGGTTTCGGGTCAGGACGAGCTGCGAAGGAAGCCAATGAAGAACTTGTTTCAGCAAGATACGGTTGACGAGGTGCTCTCGCGCATAGACAATCTGCAGCCCGCGGCCGTGCGGCAGTGGGGGAAGATGGACGTGGCACAGATGATGGCACATTGTTCGGGAACCATGGACATGGCCTCGGGAAGGCTGAATCCGCCGCGAATTTTCATTGGGAGGCTGATCGGTCCGCTTTTCAAGTCCGTCTTCACGAACGAAAAACCGTTCGGGAAGAATGCCCCCACCGATAAACAGTTGGTGGTCGCCGACCAGAGGGATTTCCGGCGCGAGCAGCAACAGCTCAAACTGAAGATCCGGCAGTTCTACGAGGGCGGGAAAGCGCAATGCACGCGTCATCCACATCCGTTCTTCGGTCCGCTAACGCCGGCAGTCTGGAGCCGTGGAATGTATAAGCACCTCGATCACCACTTACGTCAGTTCGGCGCGTAACGCCCTCCGTTCAGGTTGATATCAACGGAATACAAAGATGGTGCTCGGTAGCCTGCGGTTAAGAGACGACAATCCCCACTCAAGCGGCCAAAGACGGGCCGCTTGAATGGGGCACCCGACCTGAAGATTCTTGGTCGGTGGGAGGGGTTACCTGGAACCCGCCCACCCCCAAAATACTCCACTGCACAACCAGCTTGTGGCACAATGGTCGCATCCATGAAGGATTTATATGGGTAAGTCCGCAGAGGTGTCATTCCATGCCTTCGGTCGTCCAAGAGGTCGCGTTCTTCAGCTACAGCCGGGAAGATTCCGAGTTCGCCCTCCGCGTGGCCAAAGACCTGAAGGACGCAGGCGCCGCCGTTTGGATTGACCAACTGGACATCGAGCCGGGTCAGGACTGGGACGTAGCTGTCGAAGCCGCCGTCACCCGATGTCCGCGCATGCTGCTGATTCTATCTCCCGTCTCCGTCCAATCGAGAAACGTCCGCAACGAGATTGTCTTCGCGCTGGACGAAAAGAAGACCATTATCCCCGTTCTCTATCAGGATTGCGTGGTGCCCCTGCAACTGCGCCGTGTGCAGCACATCGATTTCCGCACCGACTACCAACATGGACTCAAGGCGCTGCTTAAGGCAGTTGGTGTAGGGCCGGCAATGGTAGCCAGTGCCGCCGCGCCAGCGACCGCAAGCGAGGTCCACCCTGCCCCAACCGATACCGGCGTGCGCAGGCTGGTAGCCGAGCAGGTAGAAGCGGAAGTACAGCGTCGCCTGGCTGCCGAGCGAGCACGGCTCGAGGAAGAACGCAAGCAAGCCACCGAGCAGGCAAGGTTGCAGGAAGAGACGAGGCAGGGCGCCGCTGAGAAAGCACGACTAGAGGAGCGGGAAGAACGCGAACGTCAGACTGCTGCCGAAAAGGCACGTCTGGAAGAAGAGCGTAAGCAGGCTGCCCAGCGCGCACGCCTGGAAGAAGAACGCAGGCAAGCCTCCGAGCAGGCAAGCTTGGAGTTGGAGGAAGAGAAAAGGCAGGCGGCCGCTAAAGCTCGAGTTGAACAAGAAGAACGCGAACTACTAGCTGCCGAAGGAGTACGCTTTGAAGAGGAGCGCCAGCAGGCCGCTCAACAGGCACAGCTGGAGGAAGAATGCAAGCGGGCGGCAGCCGAGAAAGCCCGGTTGGAGCAGGAAGAGCGGGAACGAATGGGTACGGTAGTCCCGGCGCGATTTTTCGAGCCCAAGGCAGAACTCCGCCCGAGCTCGCCCCTTTCTTTCCTATTCCCAGCCTCAATTTGGGGAAGGGCTCTGGTGATTGGCCTGGCCTGGGCTGTTTGGACATTCGCCATCACCCAAATCAGGTTCTTAGGCGTGGCCGCTAATTTCTCCTGCGCGAGTGCAGGGTCTGGCTTGTCGCTCGGCATTTTCCTGAAGAAAATTATGCCCTCTTTTCGCTGGCCTCACGTTGCGGGAATGATGCTCAGCTGGGGACTTGCGGCGCTTCCTGGATGTTACGTCGCTTGGAGAATCTTGGGCTCATTCGCCCTTAGCTCTTTCAGAATGCAGATTATTCCAGCAGTCGTAGGTGGAACTGTGTTCCAAGGCGGCGAAGTTCCTCCTGAACCACCCTTCACAATGCACATTGTTGCAGGAGTGTTAGTTGGGGTCGTTGTAGGGGTCGTATTTGGGGGCGTGACCGCTTTGATAGTGCGCAGAGCAAAAACTGGACTGACCGTAAATCAAGCTCTTGTTATCGCAGCCGGGTACATTCTAGCAGCTGTGGTGTCATTAGTCCTCCTATTTGCTGGTGATCCCATCAAATACTTGCTCTGGGATCCACTCTGGCGCGCGCAGTCAGCACTAGCATTCGGCTTTATTGGAAGCGGCATCATGTTTTGGCAGCTTTCGAAGGTGGAAGTGATCGAGCCCTAACCAGAGCTGATTAGATAAACGTGTCGGCTCCCAGCCCCTGGGTGCTCCACGTCCGCCGTTCTTCTTGGTAAACGGAACCGTGCGGCCGGGTGCCCCATCCTTTTGCGAAGCAAAAGGGTGGGGGCATTTGTCGGGGTTGGGGCATTCTTCGTCCCACCCTTTCCCAAAAGAAGGGAAAGAATGATTTCATGACAACGTCGACTCCTGTCCGGCGAGTAAATTGGTGGTGCTGAACGACCAAGGCTCGGGAGGAAGGAGTCGACGCGATGATCATTATAGGCTGCGATTTTCATCCGAGCGCGCAGATGATGGCGTGGAAGAACACGGAAACCGGAGAGTGCGGCGAGCGTGAACTAAAGCATGACGGCGAGGCCCAAGCCTACTACCGCGGGCTGCGCGGGCAGAAGGTGCGGGTAGGCATGGAAGCCACGGGCCATGCGCGTTGGTTCGAGCCCGCCGCGGCGGGCTGGAGGAATGCGGGATCGAGTTGTGGGTGGCCGATCCGGCGCAGGTACGGGCGGCGGCGACACGCAAGCAGAAGACCGACCGGCGCGACGCCGAGTTGTTGTTGCAGTTGCTGAGCGACGGGCGCTTGGAGAAGATGCGCATCCACATGCCCACGCCCGGCGAGCGGGATGTGCGGCGGCTGGTACTGCATCGTCACCGGTTGGTGCAGATGCGCACGCGGGTGATGAACCAGTTGCAGGCCATCGCCCTGAACGAGGGGTTGCGCAAGAAGCGGGCGCTGTGGACGAAGTCGGGGCGCGAGCAGTTGCTGGGGCTGGAGCTGATGCCCTGGGCGGCGACGGCGCGCGCGGACCTGCTGGTGCTGCTGGAGGATCTGAACCGGCGCATTGCGGAACTGGATCGGGCGGTGGAACGGGAGGCCGAAGCGCGGCCGGAGGTGCGGCGCTTGCGCAGCCAGCACGGGGTGGGTCCGGTGGTGGGACTGCTGTATGTGCTGACCATCCTGGAGCCGACGCGTTTTCAGAGCAGCCGCCAGGTGGCCAGCTATCTGGGGTTGATTCCCTGCGAGCGCAGTTCGGGCGAGCGGCAGCGGCTGGGACACCTCACCAAGCAAGGCAACGCGGTGTTGCGTGGGTTGCTGACGGAAGCGGCGCACACCGCGGTGCGTTTCGACGCCGAGTGGCGACGGCAGTATGTGCGGCTGGCGATGAAGAAGAACCGCTCGATTGCGGCGGTGGCGATTGCCCGCAAGCTGGCGGTGCGGTTGTGGTGGATGTGGAAGTTGGGACTCGAGCCGGGGCAAAAGATCGAGTCCGGTTCGCATGCCGGGTAGCCTGTGGTGCCCCATGGGGTGAAGTTCGATCCCCGCTGGAATGAATAGGCGCCCGGCCTCCCTCGCGTGGGCGAGGGAGTTCGAAGTGGGAATCATGGTGGCATGACCGAATGGATGGTTGGTGGAACCTGGGTTCCATCGAGAGATTCAGGAAACGAGCCTTGGTCGGCGAAGCAGAGTCTCACGGCAGAACACACTGGGGATTTTCCGATAGAGCGAAATGGCGCTCGGAAAAGCTCGCGCGGCGGAGTGCGCTCAAAAAGCTCTTGACGCGGGGCAGGGTTGTCATAGATGGGGCACCGCAGATTCGCGGTTGGGGAAGGTCAAAAAACCACTCAATCAAAATCGGCTTGAGTTGGGGCACCCGGCCTCCGCCCACGTTAGCGTCCAAAAGAAGGACGCGAACGGGGGGCACCGGGCCCTGTTCATCCATCACGCTCAACCGTGACTAACTCGCTTGGTGATTCTTCTCAGTATTCGTACACTGTAGCCGGAGGGATGAGGGAGTGCTGTAGGCATCGAAGCCAACAGCCTGACAGTCCTGAATCCCCACTAGGTGTTTCCACTTTTGATGGATCTTAGTCGATCTCGATATTCCATCCATTTCCAGCCAACATCGCCGTCCGACCGTGCTGTACTTTTTATTCGAAGGAGCAGAAAGTATGACTGCAGAACAGAAGTTTTCATGCGTGCTGGTGGGAATGATAGCCCTAGGGTGGCTGACGTACAGAAGGAAGGAATCACCTCCGGTCCCGCCTCGGGTCGCAACCAATGTCAGCGGCCTCATACAGGCTAACCCTGCCCCGCTTCCGCCGAGACCGGAAACACCCACAGAGCGAAAACAACGGGAGCTCCGAGAAGCTAAGGAGCAGAAACAGCGGGATCTGCAAGCCGCTAAGGATGCCGAGCAAGCCCGTATTGACTACGCGAAGCTCATGGAAGATGTGCTGCTCCATGAAGGATTCAGCGTGGACGTGTTCACTTCCGGTCCAAAACACACCCGCCTAACCTTTCGCTACCCTCTGGTGAGCAAAGCTACGGCGTACCAGTTTGGGGAAGACCCTACGAAGCTCCACGAAATGCGGGGCGTGGGGTTCACTCGATTCATCATGACCGATGGATACGACACTACCTATTCGTGGGACCTGAAATGAAAACCTCTTGAGTCGCGACTACATCGAAGATTTCTACAAGCTTATGGGCTGGGACAACTAAAACCAGCTACCAGTTACCCCTAGTGCCCCCCGCTATTGCCGCTTAGCTCCTTCACTATGTTTCCCACAAACCCCTGGTGCCCCGGGTTCGCGCCCTCTTTTGACGCTAACCCGGGATTAATTGAAACTAGGACCTCTTTGTCCACTAACCACCATCCACGATCCACTTCCTTATCACACTCAAGCGTGACCCACGTCCTAGGGCGGATCCAAGATCGCTATACCCGAAATGCTGATGGCTGGTTAAGCTGCTATTGGCGGCGTTCTCTGCGGCAAAACGGATGGGACAAGCATTCTCCGATGATCTACGGCGGCGGATACTGCAGACCTATGCCCGGGAAGACCTCAGTCAAAAGGCGCTGGCTGAGCGCTTTGGGGTGAGCTACGACTACGTGAAGAAGATCCGTAAGCAGCAACGGCGGAGTGGGCAGGTGGAGCGTCCCTCGCAGTCCCGTCACGGCCGTGTGAGCCGGGTGACAGAGGCAGTGCAAAAGCAGATCCGAGCAGAAGTAGGCGAGCAAGCGGACGTAACGCTGTGGGAGCTGCAAGCGCGGGTGCAGAAGGCCAGCGGCGTGGGGCTGAGCCAATCGTTACTCTGGCGGTGGCTGCAAAAGTTGGGCTTGGGGCGTAAAAAAAATCGCTCCATGCGCAAGAGCAGGACACGGAAGCGAACCGGCAGCGGCGTGCGGAGTTCGCCGAAAAGCTCGGCTCGATAGCGCCGGAGAAGCTGTTCTTTCTGGACGAAAGCGGAGTGACCACGCAGATGACGCGGCTGTGGGGACGAGCTCCGCGCGGCGAACGGGTCGCCGAAGCCACACCCCAGGGCCGCTGGAAAGTGCTGACCACGATAGGCGCCATGAGCCTGCGCGGCATGGAGGCGGTCATGACCGTCGAGTCGGCTACCGACGGGGATGTCTTTCTCGCCTACCTGGAGCAGGTGCTGTGCCCCAAACTGAAGCCTGCGACGTGGTGGTGATGGACAATTTGTCCGCCCATAAAGTTAAAGGCGTACGCGAGTTACTGGTCGCCCGCGGAGCCGAGCTGCTCTACCTGCCGCCCTACTCCCCGGATTTCAATCCCATCGAGAAGGCTTGGTCGAAACTCAAGCAGCTGTTGCGTGCTGCCAAAGCGCGCACCGCCGAAGCGCTCGATCAGGCCATCACCGAAGCTCTCAAAACCATTACCGCCGAGAACGCTGCCGCCTGGTTCCGGCACTGCGGATACCGGGTACAGCAATCGTGAAGATGCTCGAAGCGCCAAGCAGGAAAAGCGTGAAGAACAAGTTAAACGTGAGACTTAGCACGATTGTAGCTGCAATGGTTGTCATGACGGCCATGTCGGCTAGCGCCGCCGTGATCGATCTGACATTCGAGGGGATTGCTACATACCCTTGGGACAGCACCAACACCTACGTTTTGGAATACTACAACGGCGGTTTGAGCAGTGTAGGCTCAACCGGCCCGAACTACGGCGTCTCATTCCCCGCCAATGCGCTGAATATCTGCCTCAACAACCTGAGCACGATCTGTTCGAACACCTCCCGCGGCGGGCTGGGCGATCCCAACTCGCAGCTGGGCGCGCTGTTCTTCCTGTCGGGTTCGAACACCTACGTTAACGTGGCGGCTGGTTTTACTACCGGCTTCTCGTTCAACTACACCGCCATCAACGTTGGCGGAACGGTCAACGTTTGGAGCGGCCTCAACGGCACAGGTTCGCTTCTGGCCAGCCTCGTGCTGCCCACGACTCCCAGCGGGCCGTGTAATGGGTACAACGCCGGCTTCTGCCCGTTTTACCCAGTCGGCGTTGCCTTCAGTGGCACGGCGATGTCGATCGATTTTGGCGGCACCGCCAACCAAATCGTGTTCGACGACGTGACCTTCGGTAGTTCAACCGTGGGCGGCGTCCCCGAGCCTTCCAGCCTGATCCTGCTGGGCAGCGGGGTGCTGGGACTGGCCGGGCTGGTTCGCCGCAAGCTGATGATGTAATCGCAATATCAATCTGTGGTCGGTTATGGGGCCGGGAAATTCTTCCGGCCCTTTGGTTTTGGAATCCGTTCCGGTTTCCGGTGCTACGGCGACAGGATTGTGGATCGACTCTCGTTTTAACTTTCCGGGGACTACACTCACGTTGGAATGACACTCTCTCGGCTGCTACTAGTTCTCTCTGCCGGTGCATCAGTGATCTTTTTGCTGGCTGGTCCAGTTGCCACGGGCAACTGGCCAGTGCTTTTCAAGGTCGCGAGCATAGTTATGCTGGCCGTGCTGGGATTTCGCGTGAACACTTTGTTGGGCAGTGCACTCACCCTAGGAGCGCTCGGCGACTTGTTTCTCGGGGTGCGCCAGCTTGGCAGCCTCGACGCCGAAAAGCTCTTCCTCTTCGGACTGGCTGCGTTTCTGCTTGGTCACCTTGTATATATCGCGATGTTTCGCAAGTATCGCGCGACGAGCGGCTGGAAGGCGGATTGGTTGCGCTGGCTCGGCGTTCTCCTGGTCGTCATAACGCTGGGCGCGGTGTTGGGAGCGTTACGGAATTCGCTCGGGACCCTGCTGGTTCCGGTGGTGGTGTATGCGCTAGTGCTGGCGGGCATGGCCATCAGCGCGCAACTGACCGAGTTGGGAAGCCCACTGGCTGCACTTGGCGGGCTGTGTTTCGTGGCCTCTGATGCGATGCTGGCACTCGGAAAATTCAACGGTCCATTTCCGGGCCAAGAGCCACTCGTCTGGATCACTTATTATCTTGCGCAACTGCTTATCTTTCTTGGCGTTGCGCGTTCGTACTTACACCTACCTGTTCGCTCGTGAACACATCCTCCACAATTGAACAACCAAATCGACGTAGGCCGGGTTGAATCGGCGGTAACTCGTTTGATCATAATTACCTACCGAAGGACGAAAATGGCCGTCTAATCGCATGCGGAGTAGTATCCGGTGTCGGTAGAGGTGAGGCATGCAGTCGTTGTGGCAGGACTTACGTTACGCGTTTCGGCAACTCAGGCATAGCCCGGGGTTCACGCTGACGGCAATTATTTCGCTGGCGCTCGGAATTGGCGCGACCACGGCGGTGTTCAGCGTGGTCTATGCGGTGGTGCTCGACCCGTATCCGTACGCCGACTCGGACCGGATGGTACACCTGACCGTGAAGACAAAGAACGGTCAGACTCGGTGGCTGGGATTCACCGGGCCGCAATATCAGAAGATACGCGAGTCGCCGTCGGTAGAAAGTGCGTTTGCCCAGGAGGATTGGAACCTGACAACTACGGGCGGCGAGCTTCCCGAAGACGTAGGCGCAATCTACCTCACGGGAAACGCCTTCAACCAGTTAGGTGTGCCCGCGCTGATTGGCCGCGGATTGCAACCAAGCGATGCACCGGAGGGCCAGGACCCCCAGCCGGTAGCGGTGTTGGGGTACAAGTTCTGGCAGCGGCACTATAGCGGCGAGCGCGACGTGGTCGGCAAGACCATCCAACTGGTTCACAAGAACTACACCATCGTTGGGGTCGCGCAGCAGCGGTTCGTGTGGGGCGATGCCGATGTTTACCTGCCGTTGAAGGTTTCGTTCGATCCCGCGCGAGCAGACAGTGTCGAAGTGAAGCTAAAGCCCGGGGTGAGCCACGCAGCCATTGATGCGGAGTTCCAGCCGCTCTTTGAGCAGTTCGCCAAGGAAACACCCAAACACTTTCCGCCGGACGGCTTCCGGGTGAAGGTGGAGGGGTTCAACGATCGATTCATGGAGGAAATCGGCCCGACGCTGGCACTGTTGCTGGGATCGGTGGCGTTATTGCTGGCGATCGGCTGCGGGAATGTCTCCATACTGCTGCTGGCACGGGGTACGGCGCGCGAGCACGAGTTCGCGGTTCGCGCGGCAGTGGGGGCGGGACGCTCGCGTATCATCCGTCAATTGTTGACGGAGTCGCTGGCGTTGTCGCTAAGCGGCGCTGCTTTGGGCGTCATGCTGGCGTACCGGACGGTCGCGGTGATTGTCACACTGCTGCCCGAATCTTCATTTCCGCATGAAGCGGCGATCTCCATCAATCTTCCAGTGCTGTGTTTCAGCGTGGGTTTGGCGATCTTGACGGGTGTGCTATTCGGACTGTCGCCAGCGATGCAATTCAGCCGCCCAGAAGTTTCACAAGTGATGCAGGCGAGCACCAAAAAAGTGATGGGAGGGATTCGCGGTAAGCGCATCCACAACACACTCATCGCCGGACAAATCGCTCTCACATTGCTGCTGCTGGCCAGTGCGGGAGCGGCCATACAGGGATTCATCAAGCTAAATCGCAGTCCCCTTGGTTACAACCCTCACAATGTGATGTCTGTGGGCATTCCGGTGCACGACAATACCTACACCTCATGGGAATCGCGTGCGAACTACTTCACGCAATTGATGGAGAAGGTCGCGGCCATGCCGGAGGTAAAGATGGCAGGCCTCTCGACCAATGCGACGCCGCCCGATAATGGGGCCGACAACAGGTTCGAAATCCTGGGCAAGCCGACCGCAGACGACCAGCATGCTCGGTTGAATTTTGTAAGCAAGGAATATTTTCCCGTACTGCAGATACCACTGCTCCAAGGGCGCTTCTGGGACGAAGCAGAAACCAAACGCGGCGCTCGTCTGGCGGTGGTGAACCAGACGCTGGCCAGGCTCTACTTCCCGCAGGGCGACGCTGTCGGACACCAGATAAAGATGCCGAATCTGAAGGCCGACCCGCCAATCACTCAGGCGATTGTGGAAAGTGACGATTGGATGGAGATTGTAGGCGTAGTGGGCGATGCGCTTGACGACGGACTGGGTAAGCCGGTGAAGCCGGGCATCTACGTTCCGTACACAATCTTCATGCCACCCTGGACGCAGATTCTGGTGCGATCGGACGTACCGCCGATGTCAATCCTCGACGGCGTGAGGCGGCAGATTCAGACGGTGGACGCTGATCAGCAGGCCTCCGGCCACGTGCGCAATCTGGAGGAGTGGATTACAACACAGCAGGAGTGGGCGCAGCAGCACCTGGTTGCCACGCTGTTCGGTGCGTTTGCCGCGCTGGCATTGATCCTGGCGGCGGTGGGATTGTATAGCGTGGTGTCATACAGTGTGGCACAGCGGACGAACGAATTCGGTATCCGCATGGCGCTGGGTGCGCAACGCGACGACGTGTTGCGTATGGTGCTGCTTTCGACCACGTTCAGTGTGGGAAGCGGAATGTTGGGCGGAGTGGTGCTGAGCCTGGTGATGGGACGCGTGGTGGCGCACTGGGTGCAGGGGAATGCAATCAACGTCGCCGTCCTGTCGGGCGTTACCCTACTGCTGGCGGCAGTGGCGGCGATGGCGTGCCTGTTGCCGGCGCACCGCGCTTCGACGGTTGATCCGATGAAGGCCCTACGATACGAATAGGCTGAGTCCACTGCTATACTTTGTCCACTGGACTGGCAACGCCGGCAAGGTTCCGGCAAGCACGACAGCCAGTTCGACGGGAAACCGGCAATTCGCACAGCCACCGCAAGAAACTAAGAGCTCACTGCCCACTCGCGCGTAATCGTTATTTCGCGCAATGTTCCGGGCCGCCCAGAACGGCGGTCCACATCAGGAGAGATTAACGATGCAAGCTCGTAAGTCCACGTTATTCGCAGTCATGGTTGCTGCGACGCTACTAGTCATGTCGTCGCTGGCCAGCGCCAGCACCTTTTCCAATGTGTTTGTCTATGGCGACAGCCTTTCCGATACGGGCAACATTTACGCTGCGAGCGGCGGCACGATTCCCTTGTCGCCGCCCTATTACAACGGGCGCTTTTCGAACGGAATCCTGGCAGACGAATATCTGGCCAACGCGCTGCATGCACCTTTGACCAGTTTCGCGTGGGGAGGCGCCACGACCGGCATCGGCAATTCCGGGGACGGAGGCACGCAGACGTCGTTTGGCATCTTCGGGCTACCCGGCATGGAGACGCAGGTAGCGGGATCGCTGGGCTCGATTCCCTCCTTCCTCGTGCCGACCTCGTTGTTTATGGTATGGGGAGGCCCCGACGATTTCATTAGCGGCGGTACGGTGCAGCAGGGCGTGACCGACGTCTTGACGATTGTGGGAGCACTGCAATTGGCGGGCGCGCAGCACATTCTTGTACCGGGCATGCCAGATCTCGGACTCACTCCGGCGTACTACGGCGACGCGAGTGCCACCGCGTTCAGCTTTGCTTTTGATCAGGCGTTGCAGGCCAACTTGCCCAAGGGTGCTACCTATTACGACACATTTGGTTTCATGCATCAGGTGGTCGCCAATCCCGGGGCGTACGGCTTCACTAACGTGACCGACCCGTGCCTGGTGGGACTGACGCCTTGCAGCAATCCGGACCAGTATCTCTTCTGGGACGACCTTCACCCGACCACCGCAGCCGACCAAATCCTGGCGGGGCAGTTCGCCAACGCGATACCGGAGCCTTCCACTTTCCTGATGCTTGGCACGGGGCTAGTGGGATTGGCGGGAGTATTGCGGCGGAAATTATCGGCGTAGATGGTAGCTCGACGAATTTCTTCACGGACCACCGGCTGAAACGCCGGTGGTTCTTTTTTACCGCAAGAGGCTACGCGATCTCGATGGCCAGCACGCACTGCACCCGGCCACGCATCCGGCTGAAGAAGTCGCCGATGCGCTTCATCATCCCGTATTTCTGGTTGAGGAGCGATTGACCCTTGGCTTCTTCGTCACCCGTGCAGAGGCGGGCGCGTGCGTCTACCCACGCCCCACGCAGGTCACCCCGCATGGTGCAGGGGTTGATACGCACCTTGGGATTGTTGCGGATGCGCTTGGCTTTGCCCGAATCAGGAAGGGTGTACACGTAGAACGTGTTCACCCCGCCGGAAGTCGCTGGGTCTTCGGCAAACCACACCGGCGTGCGCACGCCGACGCCGGTCTTGCGAAAGGTCTCAAGACTGAAGTATTTGGCTTTGGCGAACTGGCCGATGGCCTCGGGCATGATGGCGTTCCTCTGACAGCATTATCCCAAATTGTGCCTACTTCGCTCGAATCCCCATCGCCGGGTACAACTCCGAGGGATACATCACAGCACCACCCTTGATGACCGTGTCGATCTTTAAGGGCGATTGACCCTCTTGCGCAGGTGCGGTGACGGAGAGAACGACGGGCAAACAGAGAGAAGAAACGCAGGAAGGTTTTCATGGCTGGCTTATGGTTCATACGTCGAGCAGCCGGTAATGTTCAAGTCGGCGCGCCTGCAGCGAGTGCTTCCCTGAGGTATCATCGGAAGGATTTTCACTTTAATTTGTCGCGGAGAACTCTACATGCGTCTCTTGCTGAACTGGCTGTTGAGTGCGGTTGCGCTGTTGATCGTCTCGTACCTTGTGCCGGGCTTTCATGTGGAAGGCTTCAAGGAGGCGCTGATTGCGGCCATCGTCATCGGCCTGATCAATGCCACGCTCGGGCTTTTGCTCAAGCTCATCACATTGCCGCTGACGGTGTTGACCCTGGGCGTTTTCTGGTGGGTCGTCAATGCGTTCATGTTGATTCTTGCGTCGAAGTTCCTGGCTCCTGGATTCATGGTGAGCGGTTTTTTTGCGGCTTTCCTGGGTGCCATCGTGCTTTCGCTGGTCAACATGGTGCTGCGCAAGGTCGCCGGTGAGGTGACCGACTAAGGCGTTCGCGAGGACTGCGCAATGGCGTCCCAACCTCTGGGCGGTACGGCCCCCGTGGCGCACGAGGAGTAACTGGACCGCTGGCATATCCCGCGTCCATGCCCGCCGGCGAGTTCGGCGGCTTGCCTGCGGGTTGGGCATTCGGATGAGGCGTCGCTCTAGCTTGCAGGGCGTGTGATGTGCCGGTCGAGCCAGCGCAATGCGTCCACAGTCCTGCTGACGCTGCCCTCCTGAAAGAGCCGAATCCCGGCGATTCCAGAAGCCCCCGCCTCGAGGCAGACGCGCGCGTTGCCGAGCTTTACTCCTCCCAACGCGAGTACTGGAATGTGCGACGACGCGCACGCCTCCGCCATTGCTCCGAGTCCGATTCCCTGCGCGCCGGTGGCTATCTTTTCAAAGATCGGGCCGAGTACGACGAAGCTTGCTCCGTCGGCTTCGGCTTGCCGGACATCGCCGAGGGTGTGAGCGGACACTCCAATGATTGGCTCGCGCGGTGCGTGCCGTAACCACTGGTCGCGAATGACAGGAGCCGGCAGCGAATTCGAGGGCAGGTGCACTCCATCAGCCCCGACGGCTAGTGCAAGTTCGACGGCGCTATTAATGAGCAACCTGGTGGCCGTCGCTGATTCCCGAATGACGTGCAGTGCTTCGCGGGCGAGCAATTCCAGATCGGCGGGGTCGAGGTCTTTCTCGCGCAACTGGATGCAGTCCACTCCTGCCCGTGCGGCCTCGGCGATGCGGCGCAGCAGGGCAGTGCGCTGCTCGGCGTCTGTACCAGGAAACCCGCTGCGATCGGTGATGTAGTAGAGCAGCATCGCGAGTCGATTGTACTGAAGGGGCGCTGCCGCTAGTCGATCGGCACATTAGCTAGAATCAAGATGTGACTGTTACCGCGAATCGAGCTCGCAAATCCGCCAAGCCTACCAAGATAGAAGTCCTTCATGCCGACGTATTCGCTGGTGTTTCCTGGCTGTTGCATGGTTTCAGCACGCGGCGGGGTGGCGTCTCGACTTGCTACGGAGGCCAGTCGCTGAATCTCGGTCTCACTGAGCAGGACACGCACGCGAACGTTGAACGCAACCGCCAGCTATTTAAGGAATCTATCGGCGCAGTGAATGAAGATGGCATCTTGTGGCCGCTCGCTCAGGTCAGGCAGATTCACTCCGCTATCATTCATCGCATTGACTCTGAGTCGACCCATGTTCTCGCCGGAGACGGCATGATCACAAAGGCCACCGGTATTTTGCTGGCCATCAAGACCGCTGACTGCGTGCCCGTACTGGTGGCGGATGTGAAGCGACAAGTGGTAGGCGCCTTTCATGCCGGCTGGCGGGGCACCGCTGCACGCGTGGTGGAGAAAGGTGTGGGCGAAATGCGTCGGCAGTTTAGCAGCCGACCGGGTGACCTGCGGGCGGCCATCGGCCCGTGCATCCGCAAGTGCTGCTATTCGGTGGGCGACGAGGTGCGCGCTGAATTCGAGTCGCAATTCACTTACGCCGACCAGGTGTTCGAAGAAGTGTTTGATTCGAACGCGATTCACATCCGATACCCAATGTTGTTCCTGAACCAGCGCGCACCCGGACACGGGGACATGGGGCCGGAAATTCATCTCGACCTCGTTGCGGCCAATCAGCATCAACTCGAAGATGCCGGCGTGAGCAAGGAACATATCTCGGTCGATGAATGGCTGCACCGCTTGCGACACCAAAGCGCTTTTTCTCGCATCGCGCCGAGTTCGGGAGGACGGGGCGGATGATGGCGGTGATTGGAATTAGGCCGGAGTAATTTCCCAAACGCAAAACCCAGCCGCTCGGGCTGGGTTTGTAATCACGGCGAAATCGAATTCAGCGCTAGCTGTGGCCTTCGCCGCCCTCGGCGACGGGCGCTGCGGGCGCGACGAAGCTGTTGACCAGGTCCTTCAGCTCCTTGCTGGGCTTGAAGAACGGAATCTTTTTCGCGGGCACTTCGACGCGGTCGCCGGTCTTGGGGTTGCGTCCTACGCGGGGCTTGCGCTGCCGGGTACGGAAGCTGCCGAAGCCGCGGATTTCAATCTTGTCGCCAGCGCGCAGGGAGCGCACCACGCTCTCAAAGATTGTTTCCACAATGACTTCGCTGTCCTTGCGGGTCAATTCCGCCAGGCGGGACACCTCATCGATCAGATCGGCCTTTGTCATTGGTTTCGCCCCCGTGCGGCCGGTACGACCGGCTCAGTTGGGATACTCTCAAATTTCCTATTGTGTTGGCAAGTCCAAATTAATGTTGCACTTCCATGCAACCGAGAGCCCGCGCCGCCTACTTCCATAAAAAGTAGAAGCCAGCGTTGGTCTGCATCAGTTTGGCGGCGTCTGGCAGGTATTCCGAAACGTCGCCGAACAGAAGGTCAAGCACGCTCTTGCGGTCTTTTTCGGGGCGTACGATGGTCGGTTCACCCTTTATTCCCACAGACTTAGCGGTATCTTCGACGGCGGCGCGGAAGTCGCCGATCTGGTCGATCAGCTTCAGCGGCATGGCCTGCTCACCCGTCCAGACCTTGCCGTCCGCGAGCGGCTTGATCTCTTCGACCTTCATGCGTCGGCCCGTGGCCACCGACTGAATGAACTGCGCGTGCATGTTGTCGATCAGGCTCTGCATGTATGCGCGCTCGGCGGGAGTCATCTGGCGCACGGGCGAACCCGTGTCCTTAAACTCGCCCGCCTTCAGTACGATCGCCTGAAGTTTGGCCCACTTCAGCAATTCCTCGTAGTTGTACCATTCTGCGATCACGCCAATGGAACCTACGATCGACGCATTGTCTGCGAAAATCTTGTTCGTCGCGGAGGAGACGTAGTACGCTCCGCTGGCTCCCACGGTTTCGATGGAGGCCACGATGCGCTTCTTTTTCACGTCGCGGATGCGCAACACTTCCCGGTAGATCTCTTCCGACGCTGCCGCTCCGCCCCCCGGCGAATTCACGTGGATGACGATGGCCTTGATGGAACTGTCGTCACCATACTTGCGCAACTGCTCCACCATGTCTTTGGGCGAGAGGATCACGCCCTCGAGGTCCACGACGGCAATCTTGTCGCCGAATCCCGCGAAGGAGTCCTTCTGCTGCGTGCGTGCCGTGAAATACACCAACGCAAAAACGGCCAGCAGGAAAAGGAAAAAGGCACCGCCACCGAGCAGCACCCAAAGGAAGAATCGCGAACGTGGCTGGTCGGACATGAGAGAGGGTTAGTTTACCACCGAAGGCGCGGGGCGATCATGGCCGAGGAGCCAGCTTGCACCAAAGGGTATTGACTGAGGTTTTGGCTGCGCAATCTTCCTGAAGACGTCACTTCATGCGCCTAGCTTGGGGACGACTGAGATGGGTGGATCCTTGACCCGACAGCGGACAAGTAATACCCAAGCCAATAAGTTGAATGCAAGGTAACAAACGATGTCCCGCACCATCACCGGGAGGGTCCGAGCAAAAGAGATTCCCCAACTTTCGGCAAGGCGGCGGGCTAGATCGGGGTATGCAGAAATTACGAACACCCAAAGCCCAAGCACCCAACGCTTAGACACGAGCTCACAATTGCACTGAGGGCAAACAACATTTCCGCTGAACACCTCTCTGAGGGGTAGGCGGGCTTGGCACGAGGGGCACTTTGGGAAAACCATTTTCGCCTCCTCCGGGGAAACAACCTTCCCTCCGACACCCGATAGAATTTCACACCTCCGGCGCCCATGTGTCAGTGACGCATGGGTCAGGCGTAGGTGACAACGGCAGGAGCAGAAAACGCCATTGGCTAAGGCTGCAACAGTGACGGCCTGTCCTCAACGAAAAATCGACGCGAAAAACGCGCCAATCTTCGCGAAGAAGCCGTGCTTCTGCTGGGCTGGCTTCCGGCCGCTGGCGGCGACTTCCGTCTTGGCGGCCTTTGCGTTCTTGGCCGACGTCGCAGGCGGAGGTAGCACTACCGGCTCAAAGCTCATCGGCTTGCTCTCCATCTTCAGGTGAGCCACATTCTCCGTGAGATTGACTGGTTCGCTGGCGCGATAAATGAACGGCGCGTCCACCACCATGTGGGTTTGCGGCTCGGGTGGTTCAGACTTGGGTGCCTCTGTCTGCGGCGGCGGTGGAGGAGGCGTAACCTTGGCGACCTGCGTTGGCGGAGGCGCGGGGCATCCGCAACTCTCGCGGGTCGGCATCGCCCCGCTGATGCGTCCGCCGTTGAAGATGACCGCTTCGTTCGGCTTCACCTGGTACGACTCGTCGCCCATGCCCTCGGAAACCACCACCGCCGACGAGTTCGAGGACAGCGATTGCACGCAGGTGTCGCCTTTGGCGTTCACGCGCACCGCCAAGTGCAGGCGTCCCGGGCCCGGCAGCAGCAGCCGAAAATCCGGGGTGAGCAGGTTGTCGGAAGCGGCGCCGATCGGGTAATCCATCTCGAGATTGCCGGTATTCATGCTGAACATGAGCTGGCGGCCATTCTGCGAGGTGGTGACGGCAAGGCTGGTGTTCGGGCAGATCAGCATGGTGCCGCCGCGTTCCAGCTTCAGAGTGGCCGTCTGCTCGCCCGCCGAAATCGACGAGCCGCTCAGCACCTTCGTTCCCGAACTGGCCAGCACGACCCCACCCTTCACGCTGGCGTCGGAGGCGAACAACTCGCCCACGTTCTGCTGGGCATGCGCCGCTAGCGGGGCCATCGCAAGCAAGCCAGCCCGCCAGTACTTGGCGGACAAGGATCGTCGCGGGCTTGGCATTCTCCGGAGTGGTTGCATGGAAAGCATCAAGGTGTACGTTGATGATACGCTGCCGCGGCGTCAGCGCGGCATCCATCGTTGAAGCCGCGAAGCCATAGGATTAGTCTAACCAGCGTAGGCATGGCGAACAACGGCAAAGGCGCGCGGCATTACCCCAAGCTGGTCCTGGGCGAAACCATCAGTGTGGCCCTGGAGACATTCCGCAGCAACAAGGTGCGCTTCGCGCTCACCGCTTTGGGCATGGTGATCGGGACGGCGTCGCTCATCCTGGTGGTGACCATCGGCCTCACCGGCAAGCAGTACGTGCTCCAGCAAATTCAATCCATTGGCGCCAACCTGATTTTTGCCGAGTATCAGGGCGGCGCCATCTATAGTGCCGAGGCTGCCAATGACTACATGACGATTGAAGACCTCAATGCCATCCGCCAGCAGGTGCCGAACATTGCGGCCTCCTCGCCCATCATTGAGTTGCACGAGCGCATCACCATTCCGGAAGGAAAGGAGCGCGACGTCCTCGTGCTCGGCGTCTCCGCCGAATATTACTGGGTGCGCAACCTCGAGACGCTGACCGGCCGCTTTCTGGAAGAGAATGACGTGGAGACCCGCGGCAAGGTAGCGGTCATTACCCAGAGCCTTGCCATTGCCATGTACGGCTCAACCAGCGCGGCCGTCGGTCAAACGATCAAGCTCACCGGACTGCCATTCACCGTGGTCGGCACGTTCCGGGAGCGTATCGACACTTTCGGCCAGTCCGAAATCACCGACGACTCCATCCTGATCCCCTACACCACAGCACGTTTCTTCACGACGACCGACACGGTAAAACAGCTCTACTTTTCAGTGACTGACCCGTCCGATATTCCGTACGCGTCTGAGAAGATTCTGCACATTCTCCAGACCCGGCATCGGCCCGAATCGGTATTTAAGGTTGACAACCTAACGGAACTGCTGGCGGTGGCCGGACGCATTGCCAATGGGCTGACGACGGTGCTTCTGTTGGTGGCTGTGCTGACCCTCCTGGTGAGCGGCGTGGGAATCATGAACATCATGGCGGCCACGGTGAACTCTCGAATCCGGGAGATTGGCATACGCAAGGCCGTAGGAGCCACTAACGCCGAAATCCGGGCACAATTTCTCACCGAAGCGGTACTGATTTCGCTCATCGGCGGGCTTATCGGAATCGTCATTGGCATGGCGCTGCCCATCTCGGTGCGAGTGCTGACCAGCTACCGCATTCCGATCTCGGGCCTGTCGGTGATCATTGCCGTGCTGGTGTCGTCGCTGATAGGCGTCATGTTTGGCACCTTGCCCGCTGCGCGCGCTGCCCGACTTGATCCAGTCGAGAGCCTGCGATGGGAATAGCGAATAGTTGTCAGCGTTTAGTTGTCGGTTGTCAGTCATAGAGATTGCCGTGGCAGCGATATGCTTTGAACTGCAAGGCGCCTGATGACCGATAATGGAAAGCGATGTTGAACCAGATCACACCGCCTCGCGCCCCCAATCGTCCGCCGGAGGATGCCTTTCAACTGCTAGTGGCATGTCACCTGCGCATTCGCCACTTCGCAGCCGCGGCCGCGAAGCTCGCGCACGCGCAAGGTGCGTCTGCTGAGGACATTCGCATGTCAGCCGCCGGGGTTCACCGCTACTTGTCGGTTTCGCTGCCACTGCACGAGGCCGACGAAGAAGACACACTTCGCCCACGGTTAGAAGCAGTCGCCGACGATCGTATGCGCCACGCGCTTGTCGCGATGCACGACCAGCATCAGGCCATCGATGAGTTGGTTGAGCGGCTTCTGCCGCTGCTCATGCTCTTGCAGCGCAATCCGGACGCGATGCACGACACCGGCAGCGAGATGTGTTCCATCACCAAGGCATTGCAGGAGATCTTCGACGCGCACCTCAAACTTGAGGAGGAAGTTGTCTTCCCTGCGATACTCAAAGCACTTCCGGAACACGAGCGGGCTGCGATGCTAAAAGAAATGCAGCAACGACGCCAACAAGGCTAGGTGCACTCGGCCAAGGCTTGCGGAAACCACGCTGTACGTCACTCCTCGCTCCCACGACGAGTACCGCCGGTAAAGCATTCGCCGCAGCTTTTTCCCAAGAGCTGCTTTGTCCCTGCCAGTTGTCGGCGAAAGGGCTTTGCTGATATCTTCACGTGGTTTCAGCTTGCTACATGCCCTACGAGAGATCGGGCGAATTTGGATTTTGCGGAGCGAAAAAAGTCATTCTCGCGCGAACCTTGCCACTTGTGTGAGAGTGCACAATCTGGCATCCCCTTGACTGCGTATTAATAGATGGAACCAATGGACAAGAGCCCGGGAACCCCGACGGATGCAGGAAACGACATGCGCCTGGTGGCGCGGGTCCGTGCCGGCGACCAGCAGGCGCTGGCCGAGCTCTATGATCGCTATTCCGGCGTGGTTTACGCGGTGGCGCTTCGCATTCTGCAGGACACCGGCGCCGCGGAAGACCTGCTGCAGGATGTTTTTCTGCAGTTGTGGCGTAAGCCCGAGGCCTTCGACAGCAGCCGCGGCAGTCTTGGGCCATGGCTGGCGGTGATAGCCCGCCACCGGTCGATCGACCGGCTGCGGCAGCGGCGTCCGGAGAGCGATATTGAAGACTGTGTCATTGCCAGCGCCACGGATTTGCGCGACGAAACTGAGCGTTCGCTGGTGATTGAGAAAGTGCGGGTGGTGATGAACGAAATGAGTCCCGACCAGCGTACCGCGATGGAGATGGCTTTCTTTCAGGGGTTGACGCATACCGAAATAGCGGAGAAGACGGGCGAGCCTCTGGGAACGATCAAGACCCGTATCCGCAGTGGCCTGCAGATGTTGCGGAAGCGGTTTGCAAGTTGAAGACGGTATGAAGACGCACGAACAATTCGCCGACGACCTCGCGCTCTACGCGCTGGAAGAGCTGACTGGCAGCGAGCGCCAGGAGTTCGAGCAGCACATGGAGACTTGTGCCTCTTGCCGTCGCGAAGTGCAGTCCCTGCGCGGCGATCTGAGTCTTCTGGCTCTTTCGGGGGCGGGCCCGCGGCCACCCGCGCGAAGTAAGGACCGCTTGATGCGCGCCATCGCCGCCGAACCTCGCGGAGTTTCGGCTCCCGCGCCGCGCTCCGGTGCCGCGTCGGGGCCTGAGCTGGGGACTGATTCCTGCCGTCGTGGCGCTTGGGTTGTTGTTCGCCGTAGGCACGCTGTGGACGAAGAACCAGGGACTGCAGCACAAACTCGAAAGCCTGGCGCGCCTGTACCGGGGCACCGGCGAGCAACTTCAGCAAGCTAATGAGCGCTTGCGTCTGCTTTCGGCGCCGGATGCCGTGCAGGTTTCTCTCAGTCCGCAGTCGGAGCCGCGCAAGCCGCACGCTACTGCCATCTACAGCCCGTCGCAGCGCGAATGATGCTGATGGCCGGCAACCTCGCGCCGGTGCCTGCCGGTAAGGCGTATGAGCTGTGGATCATCCCGACCCAAGGCGCGCCGATGCCCGCAGGTATATTCAGCCCGACGAGCATGGCAATGCGGTGATGATGGACCACGCCATGCCGGAGGGAGTCGTCGCCAAAGCGTTCGCGGTGACGCTGGAGGACGAAGCCGGCTCGCGACAAACCAACCTCTCCTATTTTGATGGTGGGAACGCGGGGCTGTAGAGGGGCATTGCATTCTGAGCGTTCGTACGGGTGAATCCCGGTCGGGAGCGACTCGATGCGTGCCGCTTCCCATCCTCATACGATTCGCGCTTTTACTGCAGTCGCATTGAGCCTAGCGATGGTCGCGATGCAGGTATTCCGCTATCGCCCGCTGCTTGCGATGCCCGGGGCCTTCGCGTATGTCCTGAAAACTGCGCTCGTGCTCCTGCTGTACGGGGTGATTATCACGTGGGTAACTGGAAGCAACCGGTCACCTTCCAGGAAGCGCTGCGGATTGGGACGCCGGTTGGACTGGTCGCTGCAGCGTTACAAATCGCGCATCTGGCAACAGAAGATTTTTCCACATCGAGAGTCCTTGGGTGGCCATGCTGGCACTGACCTCAATGCTCGGCACATTTTTGATCTGGGGCGTTGCCGGATATCGAAGCGCGCAACGGACAGGAGCCATTGTGCAGGGTATAGTGGCGGGCTGCTGGAGCGCGATCGTGACAATGTCGATACTCGTGACTTTCGGATTTGCCTTCGAGTTCTACTTGGCTGTGCCGAAGCCGGAGTATGTTGCCACTTGGGGAGAATACGCTCGCAGTGGGTGGACGGATGCGCGTGCCTTTGCTATTGCCAACACCCTCGACTCGGCTTTTTCACATCTCGCACTTGGGACTACTATTCGGTGCCATCTTCGGTTGGGGTGCCGCCGTCATCGCCACGCTCGGCTCCCGAACATCTCGTCCCGGCAGCGGGACACGATTAGATGCGGGAGGAAACTTCCTATTCTTCCACTGCCATTTTGCGCGTAATCCACACGGGGATCTACGCATCCCGTATTTCTCGACTTGGCGAGCGGCGTAACCTGGCAGACACTACGTAGCATGGCCCAACCCGGCGATTTTGCCAGCACCGTCAAGCAGCAGGCCGACATCGTCCGCATTGTGGGCGAGTACGTCAAGCTG
The DNA here is from genome assembly GCA_963814165.1 of uncultured Acidobacteriaceae bacterium. Classification (GTDB taxonomy): domain Bacteria; phylum Acidobacteriota; class Terriglobia; order Terriglobales; family Acidobacteriaceae; genus DASRAA01. Next base: position 66,180 of record CAWFBW010000017.1, read on the forward strand.
CGCAAGAGCGGCGCGCAAAACTACTCAGGGCTGTGTCCCTTCCACCAGGAAAAGACCGCGTCGTTCTCGGTGCACGCCGGCAACCAGTTCTTCCACTGCTTCGGCTGCAATGCCGGAGGCGATGTCTTCACCTTCGTCCAGAAGATCGAGAACATCACCTTCCCCGAAGCCGTGCGCATGGTGGCCGAAAAACTCGGCATCCCGATGCCGAAGGTCACTTACTCGTCGCCGGAGGAGGCGCGGCAAGCCAAGCAGCGCGGCGGCCTGCTCGACATCCACGAGCGTGCCTGCGCATTTTTCCAGGAGCAATTAAGCGCCCCGAGGCGGCACATGCGCGCGAGTATCTGAAAACCCGCGGCCTCGACGCCGAGACAATTGCAGAATTCCGCATCGGCTTCGCGCCGGAGTCGGGCTTCCTGTTGCGCGACGCGGTGCGCGGCCAGTTCGATGAAGAGATCATGCGCGAGTCGGGACTGTTCTCCTGGAAGGACAAGAGCAGTCGCCAGTGTGAGTGAGCAGCGACAGTCACAGCGGCGAAGCAGGCAACGCCAAAGACTTCGCTCTACTCGAAGTTTCGCAACCGCGTGATGTTTCCCATCGCCAACGAGCAGGGCAAGGTGATCGCCTTCACCGGGCGCACGCTGGCCACCGACGAGAAGTCCGGGCCGAAATATCTCAACTCGCCGGAGACGCCGATCTATTCCAAGTCGCGCGTGCTGTTCAATCTCGACAAGGCGAAGGAGGCCATCCGCAAACTCGACTACGCCATTCTGGTCGAGGGCCAGATGGACTGCATCTCCGTGTATTCCGCGGGTTTGCGCAACGTCATCGCCAGCTCGGGCACGGCTTTCACCGATCCTCAGGCGCGCCTGCTGGGCCGCTTCAGCAAGAAGATCGTGGTGAACTTCGATCCTGACACCGCCGGAGCCGCTGCGGCCGAGCGCTCACTGGCGCTGCTGGTGAGCGAGGACTTCGAGATCAAGGTGCTCACGCTGGAGGCCGGCTTCGATCCCGACCTCTACATCCGCAGCAAGGGCGTCGACAGCCTACGCGGAAGCCCTCGGCCACTCGCAGAAGTATTTCGACTACCTCATCGAGCGGGCGCGCGCGCTGCACCCTGTCCGCACGCCCGAAGGCAAGGTGAAGGCCCTGAACTATCTGCTGCCGCATATCCAGCGCGTGCCCAGCCGCATCGTGCGTGACGAACTGGCCGAACGAAATCTCGCATCGCTTGGGCATCGAATCGTCGGTACTGCGCCAGGAAGTTCGTCACGCTGCCACGGCACGCTCGGCTGCGCGGGTGAATGCGCCAGCGCGCGGCACAGCTCACCGATGCCGAGCGCGTGCTGATTCGCGCTCTGGCCAGCCGCGATCTCGGGCACGCACCTGACTCCGCGACGCGAGGGCTTGGATCCCGACTTCGATCCGGCGCGCCAGGCGCACTACTTCCTCACGCAGGAGCGGTTGCACGAAGGCTCGGCGCGCAAGCACTGATCGATGCGTTGCTCACTGCACACGAGCAGGGACTGGATCCCATGCGCCTGCCGCTCGACGATAACGATCGCCGCCTCATTGCGTCTGTGCTGATGGATGGTCGCGAAGAGCTGACACCCGAGCTGCTGGAAAACGCGGTGCGCTCGCTGCGGCAGCGCGCCATCCTGCGCCAGCTTGATGACCTGCAGCACGAATTGAAGGACGCCGAGCGCCGGAACGACGCAGCCGCCTCGGCGCGCCTGTTGCAGGAGCGCGTCCGGCTGCGGCGAGCCATGACTGCGGTCGGCGAGGCTGCCCTGTAAGCTCCGTGTTTTGCAGTAGTTTACATGACTGCTTGGCCGACGTGGTTGAACCAGCCCGTGATGCACGCCAAGTCCTTGCAACGAATGGTACTTCCGTATCATCCAACCTGTATCGCGCATTTGTGTGGTCTCTGGTGAACCACATCGGCAACTGCCGCGGCGCTGAAAGCACTGGGTAGGCGGGCCCTAACTGTGCTAAAATCTATAAGTTTCCGCATACAGATGGTACTCCTCGTACCACTCCCGCCGTATTGTGCACTGAACAATCGCGTCCGCCGCGGCGGACGCCGAGGAAAATCCGCTTTGGCTCTTGAAGATAAGTTTGACGACATTAAGAAATTGATCGATGTGGGAAAAGAGAAGGGCTACCTCACCTACGATGAGGTGAACGACCTGATCCCGCACGACGTCCATTCTCCCGACGATCTCGACGATCTGATGACCACCATCGGCAGCCAGGGCATCGATGTCCTGGAAGGCCCGAAGTCTCCCAGCGCTCTCGACAAGTTCGACAAGGGCGACATGGAAGCTGGCGAAGACGTCGAGCTCGACCTCACCCCCGGCGCTCTGGAGAAGACCAACGATCCCGTCCGCATGTACCTGCGCGAGATGGGCACCGTTCCGCTGCTTACTCGCGAGGGCGAAGTCGAAATCGCCAAGCGCATCGAGCGCGGCCAGTTGCGCGTGCTCAAGGCGCTGTCGCGTTCGCCGATTGTGATTCGCGAGATCATCGCCATGGGCGAGGACCTCAAGCGCGGCGTGCGTTCCATCAAGGAAGTGGTGCTCTTCGACGAAGACGAGATCACCGAAGAGGTGCTGCTCAATCGCCTGAAAGACATCACCGGCAAGGTCGACGAGCTCAACAAGCATTACAAGAAGTCTGAGCAGTTGGTGGAGAAGCTCGCCGGTATCCTGCCCAAGAAGAACGCGCGGCTGCACCGCAAGACGCGCTGGCTGCTGGGCCGCGAACAGGTTGGCATCTCTCGCGTCATTCGCAAGCTGGGCTTCACCAACAACGAGCGCAAGCGCCTCATCGATCGCGTCAACAAGACCGTCGACAGCATGCGCGGGCTCGACAAGCAGGCCCTCAACTTCGAGAAGCGCGCCGAGGCGACCCGCTCCGACGAGCAGAAGAAGGAACTGCGCAAGCAGGTGCGCGGCATTCGCGCTGACCTGGAGCGCATGGAAGGCGACGCCGGCGCCAACTTCGCCGAACTCAAGCGCACCCAGCGCGAGATCGTGCAGGGCGACGTTGATGCCGAGTACGCCAAGCGAGAACTCATCGAGGCCAACCTGCGCCTCGTGGTCTCGATCGCGAAAAAATACACCAACCGCGGACTCCAGTTCCTCGACCTGATCCAGGAAGGCAATATCGGCCTGATGAAGGCGGTGGACAAGTTCGAATATCGCCGTGGGTACAAGTTCTCGACCTATGCGACGTGGTGGATCCGTCAGGCCATCACCCGCGCCATCGCCGACCAGGCGCGCACCATCCGTATTCCGGTGCACATGATCGAGACCATCAACAAGCTCATCCGCACTTCGCGGCAGCTTGTGCAGGAGCTTGGTCGCGAGCCTACGTCGGAAGAGATCGCCAAGCGCATGGACATCCCGGTGGCCAAGGTGCGCAAGGTGCTCAAGATCGCGCAGGAGCCGATTTCGCTGGAGACGCCCATCGGTGAGGAAGAAGATTCCCACCTCGGCGACTTCATCGAAGATCGCGCCGTTGTTTCGCCGGCTGAAGCGGTGATCAACGTCAATCTCAAGGAGCAGACATCGAACGTGCTTCGTTCGCTGACCGCCCGCGAGGAGAAGGTGATCAAGATGCGCTTCGGGCTGGAAGATGGCTCCGAGCACACGCTCGAAGAAGTCGGCCAATCGTTCGCGGTCACTCGCGAGCGCATCCGCCAGATCGAGGCCAAGGCGCTGCGCAAACTGCGTCACCCGTCGCGCTCGCGCAAGCTGCGCGCGTTCATGGACGGCGTGCACGACTAGATAGGAACGAGCTAACAATAACGATAAAAGGCGCGAGAAATCGCGCCTTTTGCTTTACAGTTTCATTTACCTCGCCCGCTGCCGCCAGCGATGACGCAGCATGAAGCTTGGATTCCTCCGTCGATCCGAGTCGCGAATCATCGCCGGGCAGAGACTCACCCCGGATTACACCCGCTCCGTCACAATTGACGCCACGCTGAGTTCCTTCGTCTGTAGTATCAGGGTGCCATGGACGTTTACCGCAAATTGCCGGCCCTCCTCCTGCTGGTAGGGTTGCTCCTCGCGTTTGGGTTGCCTGTCACTGCCAAAGATGCGGCGCAGCAAATCAAAGCTGAAATCGCCCGCCTCCAGGAACTGATGAAAGACCAGCCCATTGTGGATAAGAATTTCGCGGAAGTCCCCAACATGGTGAACACCGTCCTCAAAGCAGCCGACGATGCCGCGAAGGCCGGCCAAATCTATCTCGCTCTGGAGAAACTGGGTCAGGCTGAGGACCTGTTACAGGGCGCGCGCCGGGCTGCCTCGAAATCCGAGGTCGAGAAGGGCGGCTATCCCGCGTTCGAATCGCAGTGGAAGGTGGTCAGCCTGCGTCTCACCGCGCTCGACAAGGAGGCGCACGCCAAGCAATGGGACCGCACGCCCCTCGCCGTACGGGCGCTGGCCGAAGCTGCGCAGGGCAGGGCGATACCTCTCCTCGAAGGCGGCCAGGGATTTGCCGTCGCGATAGGACCGAAGGACGGATTGTTCTACGTAGGGCAGGCGGAGGGTGAAGCTGACTTCGCGACGTTCTGCGGCACCTTGAATCTCGCCGGGAAAGACCCCGCTTTTTCATTGCGGTCATGGCTGCCTGAACTGCAAAGCATACAGGCAAGAACCAATGCTGCCTTCCAGCCGCCACAGTCCATCGCATTACACAGCCGCTTCATCGCATTGAACTCGTCCATCAAGCTGGCGCAGGAACTCGACGCATCCAGGTTTTACGCGGGCGCTCTCTTCTCCTACCTGGAGGCGGTTCGGCACTATGGCATGCTAACCGCCAAACCGCTTGATGCCGCGCAGCAGGCAAAGTTGAAGCAAGACTTGGTTGCGGCCAGCAAACAGCTTGCTGCATCTGCAAACGACGAATCGATTGCGCAGCTCTTTGTGCAGCGTGCGCAATCCTACACTTCGCACCCCGACGGCTCGGCCCCAACTGCTGATGAGTGGCGTGGCGCGCGCGTCATCCTCGATCAGGTGCTGCCGGCCTATGAAGCCGCCCAGAAACCGGCTGCGGCGATCGAACAGGCATCCGGCAAGACAGTGGACATCACGCTGGTCCGCTGGCCCTACACTTGAAACATCTCCGACCCAGCAAGTTTGCTGGTACAGGAAGTCGCAGCGAAGTATCCCGGAAGAGTAACCTTCGTCAGCGAGAATTTCGGCGCGTCAAAACTGGCCGATCGCTACGGGGTGAAAGGCTATCCGGCGGTGTTCGTGGATGACGTTCTGGTGGCCGTGCCGCGCGATTTTGGCTACTTCGGCGAAGTGGAAGGCACCGGCCGCTACGCGCCCTGGAAGAACGCCGACAACCAGGCGAAGTTCAAGGCCGATCTCACCCGCATGATCGACCTGATCCTCGCGGGCAAGAAAGACGTGGTCAGCCAGGAGCACGCCAACACCAGCGGAGCAGTCAGCGAAATCGCCGCGCTTCCCAACTTCAAACTGACCGACCTCTCCGGGAATCCGCTGACCACTGACCAACTTTCCGGACGCGTGGTGCTGGTGGAGTTCTGGGCCACATGGTGTCCGCCCTGCCGCTCGACATTGCAGTGGCTGGGCGAGTTGAAACAACGATATGGCGACAATCTTGCGGTTGTGGCGGTGGCGGTCGAATCGCCCGAGGACCAGATACGCTCGACGGTAACCTCGCTAAGCCCCGATCTGCAGATGGGCCATCGCCGATGCGCCCACTGCCGCGGCTTTCGGCGACATTACTTCTGTTCCCACGATGTTTCTGTTCGATCGCTCGGGAAAGACCGCGCGCGTGCTCTACGGCGCTCCACCCGACCTCCACGAGCAGGCAGAGGCCACTCTAAATGCGCTGGTGAAGTAGCTACTTCATCCGCCCTTCTTCAGAAACACGTTCTCGATCATGTTCCGCATGAAGTGTCCGCCAAAGCCGCCCGCGCTGGCGGCCAGTAGTTGCAGAAAGACCGCGTACACCTGTCCGCGATCGTGCGGCCATTTCACAATGAACTGGTAGTAGGCCAGCACGAGGGGCAAGCCGATCCACACCAGCAGCACCCAGCGCCAGGGCCGCTGTGGCTTCCACACGCCGAACAACATGGCGAACCCCACCATGCACAACGCAGTCAGCAGCGCATCGTCTACCATCTGGTTGACCCAGCCGGAGAAGATGCCACTCACTGCGGCAAAGACGTAGATGAACGGATTCGTGCGGTCTCGTGTGTCGGTCATGGTTTCTTAGTATTGGTAAAATCCGCGCCCTGATTTGCGGCCCAGCCAACCTGCATCGACCATCTTGATCAGCAGCGGGCACGGCCGATACTTGGGATCGCCAAGACCATTGTGCATGACGCGCATGATGTCGAGGCACACGTCGAGCCCGATGAAGTCGGCCAGCGTCAGCGGCCCCATAGGATGCGCCATGCCCAGCTTGAACACTTCGTCCACTGCCTGCGGAGTGGCCACGCCTTCCATCACCGCGTACATGGCCTCGTTGAGCAGCGGCATCAGCACCCGGTTCGAGACGAATCCCGGCGCGTCATTCACTTCGACCGGCGTCTTCCCCAGCTTTTCCGCCAGCGCCTTCACCGTCGCATAGGTCTCGTCCGAAGTCGCCAGCCCGCGAATCACCTCGACCAGCTTCATCATCGGCACTGGGTTGAAGAAGTGCATCCCGATCACCTTGTCCGCACGCTTGGTTACCGCCGCCAGCTTCGTGATCGAGATCGACGACGTATTCGACGACAGAATCACCTCTGGCCGGCAGAACTGGTCGAGGTCCCGGAACAGTTCCGACTTGATCTCGAAGCGCTCACTCGCCGCCTCAACAACGAAATCGCAAGCCGCAAGCCGCATGCGATCCACCGTCGTCGTGATCCGCGCGAACGCTGCATCGCGCGCCTCGCTGTGATCTTCTCCTTGGCGACCTCGCGCTCCAGGTTCTTGCGGATGGTCTCCAGCCCGCGATCGAGGAAGCGCTGCTCGACATCGACCAAGACTACCTCATAGCCTGACTTCGCATACACGTGGGCAATGCCGTTGCCCATGGTGCCTGCGCCAATTACTCCAACATTCTTGATTTCCATGATGATGACCTCTGCTGCCAACCCTATTCACAACGAGTTGGCATAACAAAACAGACGAGTGTACCAGAGGCTTAAGGAGCCGGGCTCAGTTTGGACTGGCTGGAAGCAGATCGTTGTCGCTCCGCTTTACACGCAAGAGAAGGCAGGTCGCGTTGTCTTCGCCACCGGCATCGAGAGCGAGGTCGATGAGTTGGTCGCAGGCCGCTTGCAGTGTGGGTGAATCGCGAAGAACCTCATGGATTTGCGGATCTTCCAAGTGCCGCAGGACACCGTCGGTGGTCAACATCAGGATATCGCCCGGCTCGGCCGGAAACTCCGCCAAGTCGGGAGGGCTGTTGTCCTCCGTACCCAGCGCCCGGGTGATGATGTGCTGCGCGGTTGAGACGCGGGCTTCTTCCATGGTCATGATGCCGCGCCGGACCTGTTCCATCACCAGCGAATGATCTTCGGTAAGCTGGAGCAGCGTTCCTTCGCGCAGCAGGTAGATCCTGCTGTCACCAACGTGGGCGATTGTGAACTTGCCTTCCGCAAATCGGGCCGCCACGAGAGTGGTGCCCATTCCAGAGGCACTAGCGTGCCCCTGCGCGTACTCCAGGATGTTCTCGTTCGCCTTATTCACGGCGTCCGAGAGCATCTGAGCTCCCAGAGGAGCGTCAGCCAGAGCAGCATCTGCGGCCAGGGGCTCCTGATCGCGAAAGTAGGACAACACCGAGTCCACCGCGATCTTGCTGGCCACCTCTCCAGCTGCGTGGCCCCCCATCCCGTCGCATACAACGAAGACTCCATGGGGAAGGTCGTAGCCGTAGCTGTCCTCGTTGGACACCCTTACCCGACCCACATCGCTCCGGCCTACTACTTCGAGTCCCAGTTGCATGCGGGCATAAGTTTACGATGGATAAGGATTTCTTGCGAGTTACAAAAGTGGGGGTTGGCCCATCCAACTGCCATCTACCTCAATCCGCCCAGCCATCAGCTGATTTCTCGTCTCCGGGTTCTTGCGATGTCGGGGGCCTTATCGGCTCCGCCGTGTTCGATGTGGTGTTGCTCAAGGTCTGCTCGGAGGAGTTCGTAGGCTTGCTCGGGGGTGTCAGCCCAATGGATCAGGTCGAGATCCTTGGCTGAGATGGTTCCAGCGTCCACCAGAGCCTGGAAGTTGACGATCTTCGACCAGTATTCCTTACCGTAAACGACCACACCTATGTGCTTGGCGAGCTTCTGGGTTTGAGCGAGGGTGAGGAGCTCGAACATCTCGTCGAAGGTCCCAAAGCCTCCGGGGAAGACCACGAGAGCCTTGGCGAGGTAGGCGAACCAGAGCTTGCGCATGAAGAAGTAGTGGAACTCGAAGTTCAGCTCGGGAGTGATGTAGGGGTTGGGAACCTGCTCGAAAGGCAGGTGGATGTTGAGGCCGATCGTCTTGCCTCCAGCTTCGGAAGCCCCGCGATTCGCGGCTTCCATGATGCCTGGACCCCCGCCGGTGCAGACTACGAATCGATGCCGGGGTTGAGCTATTGTTTGCGTCCACTTGCTGATCAGGAAGGCCAGTTTGCGCGCGTCTTCGTAGTAGCGGGACATCATCGAGATTGGACTTCAGCTCTGCTGCAATAGTCTCAGGTGCTTCTCAGAGGAACTAACGCCAGCTTCCTGTATCGATTGGAGCTCGGCTTCTGCGTCTTCTCGGCTACGAAAGCGGGCTGATCCGAAGAAGACGATGGTGTCTTGAATGCGCTCCCTGCGGAACTTGGAGAGGGGTTCCTGATACTCGGCAAGTATGCGCAGAATGCGGCCTTCGGGCCCATTGAGGAACTTCTCGTTCTCATAGGCGAGGGGGGCTCGCTGGTTCGGATGAGAGCCCGGATCTTTGTCGTTCATGGAATTAGGTATATCAGGGACTCGGGAAGCATCGCTAATCGGGTTGTGAATTTAAGTGAAAATGCGTGTTCACGCCTCCTTTGTTTTCAATGATTTAGCCGGAAATTGTTCATATGTCATTGATTTATTTGGTAGTTATAGCTATCCATGTCTGCCCGTGGGAGTTAGGCGGTGTTTTTGGCCTCCTCGGGGAGGGGTTGGGCGGCGGAAGCCGGGGGCTTTTTGGCGGCCTCGGCGCGCTCGGCGGCGATGCGTTCCTGATACAGTCTCTCGGCGGCGCGCTGGATGTTTTTGGCGTTGGCTTCGGCGACGAAGCGGTCGTAGTTGGCGCGGAAATATTTGCGCTGGCGGCGACGGCGCTCGTTTTTTTGGTGCTCCTTGGCGCGGTGGTCCCACTCCTTGTAGCCGTACTTCTTCATGATTTCCATCAGCTCGATGTCCTCGGGCTGGACCTGCATGGCGGCTTCGGCCTCGGCCATGTAGTCGCCGATGGAGGGTCTAGCGCCGCCCGAAGAAAATGCAGGTCCCACTCCGGCCACCGAAGCGGTGGCCTGCGCTCGGGATGAGAAATCAAATGCGGTCCCTCCACTCCGCCGCCAAAAGCGGGCGGCTTCGGTCGGGATGACAAGTCAGAAGAAATGTAAGCTGGCGGGGGGAAGGAGACTTCGGGAGGGACGGAGATGTCGAGGTTTTCGGGGAGGCCGTAGTCGGACTCGAAGTTGTCGTAGGCTTCGGCGTCTTCGGTGAGATACGGCGTGTCGTGCCAGCCGGAGTTTTCCTTGAGGCTGTCCCTGAGATTCTCTTTGGCGAAGCGGAGGGCTTTGAGCAGGCCCTGGGCGCGGCGGGGATCGATCATGTCGGCGGCGAGGGCTTCGGCGACCTGGCAGAGCGCCGACTGGATGGAGCAAAGCGAATCGAGCGGCGGAAGGATGAGGTCGAAGCGCAGATGGCGGGCGCGGTATTGGGCGCGGCGCAGAAGGCGTCCGCGATAACGAAGGTGGAAGCCGCAGTAGTCGCGGTTTTTGACGGCAGCGGATTGGCAAGTGTGTCCGCTGTCGTCGGTGTGGGTGCAGGTTTTGTAGCTCGGCATGAGTGCTCCTTTGGGCGCGGGGTGGTAGCTGGTGGCTGGTAACTGGTAATTGGCTAAAAGCGAAAGCCAAGGGCCAAGGCCAAAAGCCAAAACCGAAGGCCAAGGGCCAGAGCCACGGCCGGTGCCAAGACCCGAAAGCCAGGAACCGCAGTCAATCGAGCTGCCGGCCCGCGCGAATGAAATATGTGGAACCGTGTCCCGGGGCCGGTCCCACCCTTTCGCAAAAACGGCGAAAGGATGAGGAACCCAACGACCGGGCATGGTTCTCCAGCTTTTAGGGTAAGGAGCGGGGAGGGGAGAGTCCAGGGTTTTCGTGGGTGTCAAGTTACGAAAGTAACCAGTCAGTTGCCAGTAGCCAGTGAAGATCAACCCCGGCAACGGAGGGCAGGGTGGGACACCCTCATGCAGACTTATGTTTGTCGGGAGAGTTGCCGGGTGGGGCACCGCCGACGGAACCATAATTCGGGAGTCAGGGATGCCATAAACTAGAAACTTGAATTAATATTCGTCTATCGTCAATAAATGAATTGACAGGCTTCTATTACGTTAGCTAAAGTCGTTGCTCGCAGAAAAGGAGTTCCCAATGGCACCAAAGGGTAGTAAGCACAAGCAAGATGAGTTTAGTTGTCAGCCTCTAAAAGATGACATCGCCAAGGCTATTGGTCAGAGCAAAAAGATCATTGGAATCAGCAACCTGCCCTCTGAAGCCAAAGCTCTTGCCCTAGCTCTGAACAACCTGTTGAAGGGTACACAAAAATACATGAGAGATAACCGCTTCCAGCCTAAGGACACCGACTGCTTGCCAGACTCAAAGTAGAAGATGCACGACCACGGCTCGAGGACCTTGCCCCATGGATGGGTTACTGCGCCGAAGTCCTAACCTGGTGTTTTACTGGCGAGGGCAACAGCTCTTTATCGAGAACTATGTCAGTCACGTTTGCGTGGCCGCCGAGCCAATCGTTCTCGAGTTGCTTCGTTTTTTTGAGCGTCCACGACTTGCGCGGGAGCTTCCTTCCGCGATGCCTGCTGTACTGGCAGACACCGTTGTGAAGGCCATCGAAAATCTTTTATCGCATGCTCTACTGGAACCCTGGGACGCATCCGCCAAAGCTCGCGACCGAGCCATGCGCCAATGGGACAAATGGGGAATCGAGGCCCGGTACTTTCATTGGGCGACGAAAGACACTCGATTTATGCGACCAGAATCCGTGCATGCGTTCGATGAGGCACGCAAGCGCGAATCACGCAGCCCCGCCGCATTTAAGCGTTATCGAGGAGCGAAATCGATAAAGCTTCCTCCTGCGCGGACGGACCTGTCAGCGAAGTTAACGGACGTGTTGTTTGCTCGCAGGACCCAACGGGATTTCAACGGAAGAGCTATCGCGATCGAGGAGTTGGCTACGCTGCTGAAGCTGACCTGGGGAGTGAGCAAATGGGACTATAGCCAGACCTTCGGACGGATTGGACTGAAGACAAGTCCATCGGGCGGCGCGAGACATCCCATCGAGGTTTATGTCGCCGCGCACAACGTCCGCGGGCTCAAGCAGGGACTCTACCATTACTCCCCCGACCGACACAGACTGCACGTAATTCGTGAGGTGAACGCAAGGCAGCGGGCTGAGGATTATTGCGCACATCAATGGTGGACGAAAAATGCGGCGGCGCTGTTCTTCATGAGTGCGGTGTTCGAGCGGGAGATGTGGCTGTACGACTATAGCCGAGCGCTGCGGACGATTTACATTGAAGCGGGACACCTTTGTCAGACGTTTTGCCTGACGGCAACGGCCCTCGGCCTGGCTCCATTCTGCACGATCGCCCTTGCCGATAGCATGATTGAGGGCGATCTAGGCCTGGATGGCATTCGTGAATCTGTGCTATATGCAGCCGCGGCCGGACATGTCAACCGAGGGAACGGGCACGATGGAGCGCTGCCGCGAAGCACCTCCGAACTCTTCCGGAATTTCTCTCGATTACTTTCCCATTGAGCTTTGAGTTCCTTCAGCAGCGTCTCGAAGGCAGGGTTGCCGTGCAAGTGCTGCAGATTTACGTCGCGAGCAAACCAAGGATAGTTAGGGTGAGCACTGGCGACTGTAGTGAGCATGGGAAGGCTTTTGTCGGGCATGTTTTCCAGCGCCCATCCCTCTGCTGACCACATCTGGAGGTCAAGGGAATGTCGCACGAGCGGCGAATCCTTGACACTGTCCAGTAGCGCTTGCGCCTGCGCGTGGAGACCACGGCGGCTATAAATCCATGCCTGCATAAGCTCGAGACCTACGCTTTCGGAGTGAGGAATGCGTGTCCTCGCGTACTGGATGATCTGCTCAGCGTCGTCCAGGCGGCCCTGGTGATAGCGGATCCAAGCGCGCTTTTGAAGAACGTCGTAATTGTCGGGCTCGATCGCGGCAGCGCCCTCATTCTCCTCCCAAGCTTCGTCCAGCCGCCCCATCATAACGAGGGCTTCGGCTGCGTTCGTCATTGGGTACAGGTAAAGGGGGTCAGTCTCCTCTGCCTTGCGAAAGGCGGCCAAAGCATCCTCCAGCAGACCGCTGTTTCCGTATACAGAGCCCAGGGTCATCAAAGCCCCAGATTCGTGGGGGTTGACGGCCAGCGCCTTAAGCGCGTAGCCGTAGGCGATATCGTCTTCCCTTAGCCAGTAGTACATCCAGGCCAAGGCATCGAGGGCGGTGACTTGCTTGGGATCAATGGCAAGTGCCTGCGCTGCCATGGTTCGCAAGCGGTCCGAATCCGGCGTGGTGCGAGCCCGCTCTACGTCATGCAAGAAATACAAGTGCGCCAATTCTCCATACGCCGCAGCCATCTGACGGTCGAGTTGAATCGCTCGTAGCAGCGCCGATTCTGCCGCGGAGAAATCAGCCTCTTGTCCGCGATTGTTGAACATACGAACCAGGCTCTTCCCGCGAAGATACGCGTCGAATGCCTCGGGGTTCTGCGTCGGTGGCGTTGCAAGTACTCGGCTCTCTTCCCCACCGAGCTTGAGTGCGAGAGATTGTACTACATCCTGTGCCACCTCGTTATCGACTGCGAGATTGTTGCTGGCGTCGCGATCATAGCTGCGGGCCCAGAGGATGCCGGTAGAGGCGTCCAGCATGCGGACGCGAATTCTCATATGCGTGCCGTTCCATTCCACTGTGCCGGTCACGAAATAGCGGGCCCCGAGTTGCCGGCTGATTTCAGGCAACTCCAAGGTAGTGTTGCTATACCGGCGCGTAGAGGATGGCGCGATCACTTGTAGGTTACGCACTCGCGACAATAATCCAGCAACTTCATCCGCCAAGCCGGTGGCCACATACTCCCGGTCGGTGTTACCGCCGAGGGTCTCAAACGGGAGAACGGCAATTCTCGGGGGTTCGGCGGGTGGCCTGGGGCGGAGTCTCCACACGAGCCCAAGTGCTAGTGCAATCCCGAGAGTCGCGGCGAGCGCAATGGCGGCAACCTTGGCTTTGTTGATGCCCCTGGACTGAGCTACGAACTGCCGAGATATGTGAGAGGTCAGCCGCTGTAGATCGATTCCGATTTCTTTGGCTGACTGGTAGCGCGCGGCGGGATCTTTCTCCAGGCATTTGAGGATGATGCGATCGAGTTCCGGTGAGATGACTGGGTTGATACTGCGCGGGGAAGGCGGAAGTTCATTCATGATCGCCTGCTGCAAGGCGACACCGTGCTTCTCTTTAAACGGACGCTGGGCGGTTGCCATCTGATACAGGACCGCGCCGAAACTGTAGATGTCTGACCTCTCATCAACCGTGCCGTTCAGCAATTGTTCTGGGGACATATACGGTACGGTGCCAACCGGACCAAGATGCATGCTGATCGATTCGGTAGCGTCAGAATCGGCGACGGCATGAAGTTTTGCCAGGCCGAAGTCGAGCACCTTGATTTGGCCTTCCGAATTCAAAAAGACGTTGCTGGGTTTGAGATCGCGGTGGATAACGCCATGCCGATGTGCCGCCGACAAGGCGTCGGCGATCTGCACGCCGAAGCGAATGCTCTCGTTCTCAGAGAGAGGGCCGATGATTTTGTCGGACAGCGAGTTCCCGGAAAGGAGCTCAATTACAAGAAACTCGACATCATCTTCGGTTTCGAAGGCGTAGATGGTCTCAATATTGGAATGGTTTAAACGGGAGAGCGCGCGGGCTTCATTCTTTAACCGCTTGCGGTCTTTGTCGCTGCTAAGTACCCACTCATTCAGCACCTTGATGGCGACGTCGCGATCCAGTTGCTCGTCGTGAGCCCGAAACACCACTCCCATTCCACCGCTGCCGATGCGCTCTTGCACCAGATACCGACCCAGACGGCGGCCAACCATCGTATCGGCACTTGTCATGCGTCATGTTAAGCCTAGAAGGCAGTCAATTGAAAGTGCCAAGTCATCGACTACCGCTGTTGCCAGTAACCGCCGAAGTGACCATGTCGCTCAAGCGTCAGTGTTAGGGAATCTCTGAACTACCCCCTGTTTTTCGAGCGGGAATGCCTTAAAAGGTGAGATTCAGATCGATGCCGTGATTTCCACTGGCTCTGAGAGCCTTCCGGCTACCCCGTTCCGGTAGTCGGGGGCCGTTGAAAGACACTACGCCGCTGAGTACAACAGCTTCTTGCGTACCAAGAACAGGTTCACCAGGGCGCAGGTCGCGAACAGCCGGTTGGCATTCTTTTTCAAACCTCGATAGCGCACCTTCACAAACCCGAACTTCAGCTTCATCACCCCAAACACGTGCTCCACTTTCGATCGCACCCGAGACTTGGTGCGGTTTTTGGCCCGTTGTATTTCGTCGACGCGGTCCTTATAGCGATACTGTTTGTGGGTCATGTCTTGCGCCCCGGGCGCAACTTCCTGCATGACTTCCGTTTGCCCCCGATAGGCCTGATCGCCCCAGACCTTCGTTTCTTCCCCGTGCAGTAACTCCGGCAATACCGTGCTGTCGGCCACGTTGGCCGCCGTCACCACGGCCGAGTGGATGAGCTTGGTTTTGCTGTCCACCCCCACATGCGCCTTCATCCCGAAATACCACTGCTTGCCCTTCTTCGTCTGGTGCATCTCCGGATCGCGCTTTTGCTCACGGTTCTTGGTCGACGAGGGCGCGTGAATGATGGTCGCGTCCACGATCGTCCCGGTCGTGATCCGCACCCCTTTCTCCTGCAAGTGCTGGTTCACCGCCTCCAGCATCGCCCCGCCCAGGGCGTGCTCCTCCAGCAGGTGGCGGAACTTGCACACCGTGGTCTCGTCCGGCGCCGGCTCCTGTCCCAGATCAATGCCCGCAAACTGCCGCAGCACCACCGAGTCGTACAACGCCTCTTCTACACCCGGGTCAGAAAGGTTGAACCACTGCTGCAGAAAATAAATCCGCAGCATCCGCTCCAGCCCCACCGGGGGCCGCCCGTTGCCGGCCTTCGGATAGTGGGGCTCGATCAGCGCACACAGCTCGCTCCACGGCACAACCTCTTCCATTTCTTCCAGAAACAACGCGCGCTTGGTCTTCTTGGTGTACCGCTCAAAACCAGTCATCATCGCCAGTGTCCTCTGTTCCATGCTGGCGCGAATTTAACCTGTGCTCCCTGTGGAAAGGGAGAGCTTAATCAGAGTCTCCTTAGCGCTGGATTCTGGGGTTTCATGAGATTCAAACGACGATGCTGAGCAGTTGACTTGCAGTCGCAATGTTCATAAGCTTGGCGCGTATCTGGAGTGAGGAATGAAAACACGTTTTTTGGTTCTGGTGCCGCTGGTGCTCAGCGGTTGTCTTTTTGCCTATCAGGATGCGGACAAGCCGCCGGCGCAGGGTGTCGCTCAAGAAAAACAGGCAGCTCCCGACGAAAAGCAGGCCCCTCGCTCCGCTGGTGGTGACAATCAGGAGCCGCCGGAGCAGGACGTTGCTCGGGAAGAACAGCCCGTTGACCCGGACAAGCCGAGCCCGGGCGCCGCTCATGAGGAGTATCGGGCGCATCCGGTGCAGCTCCCGGCGAAGGAAACGCTGGGGACGGTGGGTTTTCCTACGTCGTGCGCGGCGTCGCAGCAGGCGGCGATCAATCGCGGGGTGGCGCTGCTGCATGACTTCTGGTACGACAAGGCGGAGAAGCAGTTTAAGGACGTGATTGCGGCCGATCCGGGGTGCGCGATGGCGTACTGGGGCGAGGCGATGAGTTTGTGGCACGAGATATGGGACCGTCCGGGGGCGGCGACGCTGCAACGCGGGCTGGCGCTGGTGCAGCAGGGTCAGAAGGCCGGGGCGAAGACGCAGCGCGAACGCGATTACCTGGATGCGCTGGCGAAGTTCTATCAGAATTCGGGGAAGGACAGCTTCGAGGTGAGGGTGGCGGCGTATTCGCAGGCGATGGCGAAGCTGCACGAGACGTATCCGGAGGACCACGAGGCGGCGGCGTTTTATGCGCTGTCGCTGCTGGCGGCGGCGCCTCCGCGGGACACGACGTTTGCCAACCAGAAGCAGGCGCTGGCGCTGCTGTATGCGACATGGCCGATGGCGCCGGACAATCCGGGGATTGCGCACTACATTATTCATGCGTGCGATAGTCCGCAGATGGCGGCGGAGGGGCTGGAGGCGGCGCGGAAGTATGGACAGATTGCGCCGTCGGCTCCGCATGCGGCGCACATGCCGGGGCACATTTTTGCGCGGCTGGGATTGTGGCAGGAAGATATCGACGCGAACCTGGCGTCGGTGGCGGCGGCGGAGGCGTCGGGCTCGTATGGGCACGAGCTGCACGCGATGGACTTCCTGAACTACGCGTACCTGCAAGTCGGCGAGGACGCCAAGGCGTGGGCGCTGGTGGAGAAAGTCAACAACATGGACGTGTCGATGGGCCATGACATGCATGAGTATTTGGACATGGCGCGGGCGGGGTTTCCGGCGACGTATGACATTGAGATGAGGCATTGGAAGGAAGCGGCGGCGCTGAAGCCGGCCAAGGGCGCGATGCCGCAGAATGCCGCGATTACGTATTGGGCGCGGGCGGTGGGAAGCGGTCATTTGAAAGATGCGAAGGCGGCGAAGCAGGCTCTGGTGAAGTACGATGCGATGGTCGAGGCGGTGAAGAAGTCTCAGGACGCGTACATGGCGGAGTTCATGGACACGGGCCGCGACGAGATTCGCGCGTGGGTGGCGTTTGCCGAGGGCAATACGGACGAGGCGGCGAAGATCATGGGCGCGGTGGCGGACAAGCAGGACGCCCACGGCAAGGGTGAGGTGGAGATTCCGGCGCGCGAGATGCTGGCGGATATTTTGCTGGAGTCGGGGCACGCGGAGCAGGCGCTGGCCCAATATGAGCGGTCGATGACGATCGATCCGAACCGGTTTAATGGGTTGTATGGGGCGGCGCGGTCAGCGGAGTTGACCAAGCAGACGGCGAAGGCTGACAAGTATTACGCGCAGCTGGTGAAGAACTGCAGCGGGTCGGAGAGTGCGCGTCCGGAGTTGGCGAAGGCGAAGGAACAGTTGGCGGGGAAGACGGTGGCGGGAGAGTGAAACAAGCGGACTGTGATTCCTCTCGTGGCCCATATTTGCTGACGTTGGCAAATGTGGGTTTGCTGAAGTCACTTGGCGTCTCGTTCGAGTCTCTTCTCCCTAGGGCCCTCCAGCCCGCAGGGCGGCATTTGCTTGAGCCGTGGGGCGTCAGCCCGCGGTCAACGTCCTCCTGAAGCCTCGGAGCCGGCTTCAGAGGCTGCTGAAAAAAGCGGATGTACCTGAGCAGGTACGAGGCTTTCCACAACGGGGTAGGGTAAGTAAGTAGCATGCGTGGAGACGAGAAGCAGCAACCCGTGATGTTTAGCTACATAGACTTGGAACAGCGCGTGCCCGCCGCGCACCCGTTGCGAGCGATCCGGCCGATGGTGGATCAGGCCTTGGCCGATCTGTCGTTGCACTTTGACGCGTTGTACGCCCGCCGGGGGCGGCCTTCGATTCCGCCCGAGCAACTGTTGCGGGCCTTATTGTTACAGGCGCTGTTCGCGCTGCGCAGTGAGCGGCAGTTGATGGAGCAGATCGATTTCAACCTGCTGTACCGCTGGTTTGTGGGACTGGGGATGGATGAGCAGGTGTGGGACGCGACGGTGTTCACGAAGAACCGCGACCGTTTGCTGGCGGGCGAGGTATCGCAACGGTTGCTGGCGGCGGTGGTGGAGCAGGCGCGGACGCAGAATTTGCTGAGCGAAGAACACTTCACGGTGGACGGAACGCTGCTGGAGGCGTGGGCGAACCGCGACAGTTTTGCGCCCAAGGATCCGCCGCCGACGCAGGGCACGGGATCTGGCGGGCGGAAGTTGCTGCGCGACACCCATGAGTCGAGCACGGACCCGGATGCGCGCTTGTATAAGAAGAGCACGGCGGGGGAGTCGAAGCCGAGCTATCTGGGACATGTGATCATCGAGAACCGTAACGGGCTGGTGGTCGCAGCTTGCGCCACGCAGTCGAGCGCGACAGCAGAACGTGAGGCGGCGCTGGTCATGCTGGACGAGATGCCGCGGACAGGCGGGGGCACGGCGACCAACCCGAAGGCCATCACGCTGGGGGCTGACAAACACTATCAGGAGCAGAAGTTTATCGCGGCGTTGCGCGAGCGCCACATCGCTCCGCACGTGGCGGAATACGAAAAGCCTTCCACCCACTGGCCGAACTTTCTAACCGAGAGCGAACGCAACGATCCCAGGATGAAGATCAGCCAGAAGAAACGCAAGCTGGTGGAGATGGTGTTTGGCTGGGGCAAGGGAGACAGCATCATGCGCAAGATCAAATTGCAGGGGGCGAAGCGGGTGGACTGGTTGTTTCGTTTGTTGGCGACGGCCAACAACCTGGTGCGCCTGGTGAAGCTGCGGAAGCTAATTCCGGCGCAGTAAGCGGAGGGAGTAGTGTGTCTGCAGGGCCGAAAAAAGCTCCTGCAGAGACCGAAAAGCGATGCCGAAGGGCCGCTCAACTCGCGAAAAATGAGCACAGCGACAAGCGGCAACGAATGTAAGCGCTTTTTTCAGCAGCCTCTTCAGCCGGCGCCACTCTTCCGCTGCACGACGCTCCACAGGATTGGCTACGATATGGCCTGTTATTACTCGCTACCGAAATAGATCCTTGGATGCTCTTGATAAGCCTTCCAGTCGGGCTCCTCACCCACGAGTTATGATGCTGGCTGCCGACACTTTAGTCTTCAAGTGGTACAGGCGGCGCAAGAGGCGGGTGATCGGTCCTCGCACGAGCACGTAAGGTACAACGGCGCATACCACAGCTACGATCAAAAGCTGTCCGATATGGAAGGACTTCAAGACCCATAGTTGGTACGTGGTGTCGAGCACGATGGCGAAGATAAATATCCGTCCGATGTCTTTGACGGCGGAACGGAAGAGCCGCCGCCGCTCGACTGGATCGATGAAGAATGCGCCGAGGACACCTGGTCTATTTTCGCGGGTGTCTCGGAGGTCAGCTCGAATTGCAAGAATCGCAACGACCGTCGGCATGACGAACAGGCGAAAGTTCAGGGGCCCACTGAAGCGGCCAAGCAACTCAACAACTCCGCGAGAGATCAATTGTAGGATTGTGTCCATTAATTCGTTGCCCTCAACCGAACGGACCAGAGCGGACCAAGATGCTCCCGAACAGCAAAGCACCCAGAATGGCGATCAAGCATGCAACGACGAAGCTGAGGTCCCATGGCTTGTAGGGCTTATCGGTGCGCAGATTCTTGACGTAGCTCCAGTGTTGAACACAAGCAATCACCAGCACCAAGGTCCCTAGGCCGGTCAGTACAAGTCCGACATTGCGCGGCGCATTAGGCCGCTGTATTGGTATCAGGCTCTGATCGTCAATCACCTGGAGAAACTTGTAGATGGTGAAGCCGAAGCTGATCATGGAGAGCGCCGTTCGCAGCCACGCCATCAGAGTGCGTTCGGCCGCCAGCTTGTTGCGGTCGAGCGCCAACATGTCAACAAGTTTGAGTTCTGACTGCGGCATGTTTGTTCCCTTATCGTTGACCTGGTTCCCAATGCTGCTAGACGCCTACGGGTTCGAGTGCCTCAGCCATCCGCGACTTCATATCCGCAGTGAGCATCGCTCGAGACAACATGCCGCCGGAGATGTTCTTAGCCTTGAATCCGTTTTGCAATAAAATGCGCGTCGCGTAGTAAGCGCGCTGTGCGGAGCGGCAAATCACATGGATCTCGCGCTCGCGCGGAAGCTCACCAAGCCGCGAACGCAACTGACCCATCGGAATGTTGACTGCGCCCGGCACGCATTCCACCGCGAGTTCAACCGGTTCGCGCACGTCGAGCAGGAAGGCGCCGTCGGCGGAATCCCAGTGCGTGAGCGGCATGTCGCCACGGAGAACATCGGCGGCAACCATTCCGGCGAAGTTGACCGGGTCTTTGGCGCTGCCGAATTGGGGAGCGTAGCAAAGCTCAGCTTCCTCGAGGTCATAGACGGTTGCGCCCATCTGAATCGCCATGGCAAGAGCGCTGATGCGCTTGTCCACTGCTGGGCCATCTTCGCCGAGCGCCTGCGCGCCCAGGAGTTTGCCGTTGGACTTGCGGAAGATGACCTTCAACCCAAGCATCGTGGCATCGGGATAATATCCGGCATGTGAGTTGGGGAAGAGATAGGCCTTCTCGTAGTCGGCATCGCCAATGCGTTTGAGCATCTTCTCGCTCACACCGGTCCAGGCGACGGCCCCGCCAAAGAGTCCGATGATGGATGTTCCCTGAGTGCCGCGGTAGCGCGAATCGCGCCCGTTGATTACATCGGCAGCAATGCGGCCCTGGCGGTTGGCCGGGCCGGCCAACGCCACGAGTCCCCACTGGCCGGTGACGAAGTCTTTGACCTCAATGGCGTCGCCGACGGCGAAAATGTGAGGATCGCTGGTGCGCATGTGCTCGTCAACACGGACACCTCCGCGCTCGCCGATTTCGAGGCCTGCCGTCTTCGCCAGCTTGGTATCCGGGCGGACGCCGATTGCCAGAATCACGATGTCGGCTGGGAACGTCTTGCCGGAGAGGGTTTGTACATCGAGTGCGCCGCCATCCTGCTGGACGAATCCCGTCACGCCGTCATCGAGTACGAGTTTGACTCCATGACGAGTGACGTGTCCCTCGACGAGATTGGCGATCTCTTTGTCGAGCGGGCCCAGTAGCTGATCGTCTCGCTGGACGAGGGTAACGTTGAAGCCGAGATGAACCAGGTTCTCGGCCATTTCGAGACCGATGAAGCCGCCGCCGACAACTACTGCGCGACGAACCGGTTTCACCATTTGAATGCCTGAGTAGCGATACATTCCCGTGAGGAACGAGGTTCCGCGTTCAATCCATTCAAGGATGGCCTTAGTGTCAGGTACGGTCCGCACATGGAATATTCCGGGCAGGTCGATGCCGGGGAGCGGAGGATGAATTGAAGATGCGCCCGGCGATAGCACCAGATTGTCGTAGGACTCGGTCGTGACCTCGCCGGTCAAGACGTTGCGCAGATCGACCGTCTTGTCCTTCGGCGAAATGGTAACGGCCTCGCAGTTCGTTCTGGCGTCGATCGCGAAGTTCTGACGGAAGTACTGTTCGCTTGCAACGAGCAGGCTAGTTTCCTTGGGTATGACACCGCCGACGTGATAAGGCAGGCCACAGTTGGCGTAAGAAACGTATGGCCCGCGCTCGACCATGATGATTTCCGCTTTTTCGTCCAGCCTGCGCAAACGTGCGGCACACGAGGCTCCTCCAGCTACTCCACCTACGATGATGACTTTCATTAAGTTCTCCCCTCGCGTGCAAATACTGATTTCCAACACTCACGAACAGGGAGTCGCGGGGGGACTGGTCCCACGACTCCCGATTGAAGCGATTCCAACTATCCGAGCAGTCGTCCTGAGGCCAGCGCGTCAGCAGTCTCCGGCAATTTGGAGGTGGTCTGCTTCTTCCATTCCTCTTCCAGCAATTCCCGGGCTGCCTGCTCGAGGAACTCCGGAGCTGCCCACGCGTTCACATCAAAGTCGTTCTTGATGTAGCCGTGACTCAGCATGAAATCTTTTCCGATTTCGACCGAGACGAGGTTCTGAGGCGAGAGGTTGGGAACCATGTCGATGTGTTTGATGCCTTCGTATGTGTGCTCTACATCGAGATAGAACGTCTGTTTGTCGAGGATGGCTGCGGCGGCGCGTTTGTGTTCATTGGCCCAGCGGCCCACTTTGATCATCCCTTTCATGAAGGTGACGGCCAGTTCAGGATGCTTCTCGGCCATGACGTCGCTGCAAGTAATGGCGGCGGGGATGTTGGCTACCTGCAAGGTCCAATCCGGATAGCGGGAGAGGTCTTCGATCGCTTTGAACTTGCCGGTGGCCTCGGAGAGTTGCTGCAAGGGGCCGGTCTGCATGTACATCGCGTCGATGGTGCCTTTTTCCAAAGCGGTCTCCAGGGGACGGAAGGCGAGATCATGCTTGTGGTCGCGGCGCAGCCACAGTTCCGATGGGTTTTCCATGAGCGGGCCCATCATCTCGGGATTGTCGTACCAGTCGTCCGCATAAGGGAATTCGACGACCTGGACGTCTTTGCGGGTCAGGCCGTTCAAGCGGAGCATCAACTCGATGCCCTGTTCTTCCTGAATGCCCCACCAGTCGGTCTTAATCTTGTTCTGGCTGCGGGAGAGCCCAATCTTCTTGCCCTTCAAGTCGGCCATTCGGTAAATGTCGTCGCGCGAGCGCACTAACATGACGCCGCCTTCGCGAGGCGCATGAGTCACGCCTAGAAGGCGAGTGCGGCGGATATCGGCCTGAACGTGGACGGGTGGAAACAATCCTCCGAAGCGGATGAGGTTATCGAGGTTGTGAACGTAGTGCGGATACCAGTCGTTCTCGGCGCGGGACCGAAGGTAGAGGTATTGGACTCCGATCTTCTTATACTGCTCCTTGGTCCACCCTAATTCCTGGTCCACGTTGCTGGCAGACACGAGGGGGCAGTTGGTGTAGTAAACCTCGTTCCAATCCAATGGGACGGTAGTGAGTTCCTTCAGTGCAGGTTCCGTCATCGTTGCTGCGCTCATGTTGGTTTCTCCTAAATAATTGCGATCTCGAGAACATTCGTGGCCCGTGTCGATTCGGGGGTGGCTAATCGGAGGGCAGCGCTTTGATATGGAGTGCCGACACGGAAGGTCCGCTCCGGAGCAATTACGCAGTTTCGACACGAGCCCTACCGTATTCGATACTGTTAAACCGTGATGTGTCTGTGATTTCCAAACAACGAGATGTGACAAGTAACCGGGCTTCTGATCTGCGTGGGATCGATGGAGCTGGTCCTTGGCATGCCCCAAACCTAGACTGTCTCGCCCCTTATCACGCACTTATGTGTCCTACGTCCTATTCCGCCACCGTCCAGTTCGGCAAAATAGGCTGGTGACGCAAGGGGACTAGTGTCTCTGTGCTCTCACCACTCGCTTGGGCGGGGGAAACGTATCGTTCTTTGACAATCAAAAGCTGACGGCCACCCGCGCGAGGTGTGTTACTAGCGCGATTTGTGCGATCCGCGTCTGTATGATTTGTATGACAAGTATGACGCTCTGGCAAACCAAAACGCTCAATTTTACCCCGTAAGTCTCACGGCCACAAACGGATACGTGCAACTACTTATAGAATCAACAGTATGCACGAGTTTTGTCCCTACGCCATTGATTCTAAAGAGTCGCGAGTATTTTTTAATCTTTGTGTTTTAGTGTTGTACAACGCTTCCGCCCGGTGCGTCCTTCCTAGGCTTTCAGCTTTTCTGGCGTGATGGGGAGGCGGCGGATGCGCTTGCCGGTGGCGGCGAAGATTGCGTTGGCCACCGCGGGTGCGACCGGCGGAACGGCGGTTTCGCCGAAGCCTCCGGGACGAAGTTCGGAAGGAACGAAGTAGGTCTCGAACACGGGCGCTTCGTTCATGCGCAGAACTTCGTAGTCGCTGTAGTTTTCCTGGACAGCGGCGCCATTCTTGAAATCGATGCGGCCGTGCAGGGTGGCGGTGAGTCCCCAGGTGATGCCGCTTTCGGCCTGGCCTTCGAGGCCGAGCGGGTTGATGACGCGTCCGCAGTCGAGCGCGCAGACGATGCGGTGGACGCGGATGTCTCCGGTCGATTTGCCGACGGAGACTTCGGCGACCTGCGCGATGAAGCAGTCGTCGGAGTAGATGTTGCAGGCGAGGCCGCGTCCCCAGTGGCGGTCGGGGAGCGAAGTTGGTTGGCCGCGCCAGTTGGATTTCTCGGCCACGAGTTTGAGTGCGGTGATGAGGCGTCCGCGGTCGATTTGCGCGTCGCCGAGTTTCAAGATGTTACCGGGTTGCAGAAGCTCGAGGCGCAGGTCGAGAGGGTCGCGTCCGGCGGCGTGCGCCATCTCGTCGATGAATGACTCGCGCGCGAAGACCTGCGCGGGATACTCGACTGCGCGCCACGGGCCGGTGGGCACGGGCGAGTTGCGGCGAACGAAGTCGGCCTTGAGGTTGGGGAAGTTGTAGGGATTGTCGAACGAGCCCCAAGGGCTGCCGTCGTTATAATAGTGGCGCGGGTCGGCGAGGTCTTTTTCGCTGGGGAATCCGAACATGGAGAGATCGCAGCCGACGGAGCATTGGTCCCAGGCTAGTGGTTTGCCGGCGGCGTCGAAGGCTCCGGCGATGCGAACGATGCCGGGCGGCTGGAAGAATCCGAAGCGCATGTCGTCGCTGCGCGTCCACACAACTTGCACCGGCTTGCCGATGGCCTTGGAAATTTCGACGGCTTCGGGAACGTAGTCCACGAAGAGGCGGCGTCCGAAGGCTCCGCCGGTGAGGGTGGTGTTGACCTTGACGGATTCGGGCGGGATGCCGAGTTGCTTGGCGGTGTCGTCTTGCGCCGTTGTGGGAGTTTGCGTGGGAGCCCAGATTTCGCACGAACCGGCGCGTACGTCGGCGATGCAGTTCATCGCCTCGAGAGGCGCGTGAGCCTGGAAGGGAAACTCGTAAACGGCTTCGAGCTTGCGAGGGGCTGAGGCGAGTGCCGCGGGGGCGTCGCCATCGCCGCGAACGAAATATCCGGGTTCGCCGAGCGCGGCTTCCATCTGCTGCAAGAATTGGTTGGAGTCGAAGTTGCGATTGGGGCCGGGGTCCCAGGTGACTTCGAGCGCGTCGGCGCCTTTCATGGCGGCCCAGGTGTGATCGGCGACGACGGCGACTCCGGTGGCGATGCCGGTGGTGACGGGAACGACGTAGCGCACACCTTTGACGGCCATCGCCTTCTTCGGATCGAAGCTGGCGACCTTGCCGCCGAGATAGGGACAGCGCTTCACCACCGCCTGCAACATGCCGGGGACGCGGGTGTCGAGTCCGTAGCGGGCTTGGCCGGTCATGATGGCGGGGCCGTCGGTGCGCTTCATCGGCTTGCCGATGTAGCGAAAATCTTTGGGATCTTTCAGCGGCGGATTTTCGGGCACAGGCTGACGGGCGGCGGATTCGGCGAGCGCGCCGTAGGTGGCTTTTCGTCCCGTGGGCAGATGCATCACGGTTCCTGATTGTGCGCGACAGGTGTCGGGTGGCACGGCCCATTGTTCGGCGGCGGCGGCGATCAGCATGGTTCGGGCGGTGGCGCCTGCTTTGCGTAGCGTGTTGTAGGTGCCGACGGTGCTGCCGCTGCCGCTGGTCCGCAGGCGAATGCCTTTGAAGCGAGGAATGGTTGGCGCCTGCTCCAGTTGAACCTGCGACCAGTCCACTTCCAGTTCGTCGGCCAACATCATGGGGAGCGTGGTGCGGACGCCCTGGCCCATCTCGGTGCGCGTGACCCACAAGCGAATGACATTGTCGGGGCTGATCTGGATATAGGCGTTGGGCGAGAAGTCGGCGGCCTTGGCTTCGGCAGCGAACGCGCGGACATCGATAGCCAGCACGAGTCCGGCCCCAGCGACGGACTGCAAGAACGCGCGACGCGTGGTCTTCATGACTGCCTGCTTCCGGCCGCCGCGCGGTGCACGGCATTGCGGATGCGCTGATAGGTTCCGCAACGGCAAATGTGCTGCGACAATGCGGAATCGATTTCGGCGTCCGTGGGATTCGGCTTCTCGACAAGCAAGGCCGCGGTCGTCATGGCCATGCCCGCCTGGCAGTATCCGCACTGCGAGACGTCTTCCGCGATCCACGCGAGCTGGCAGGGATGGTCTCCGTTGGCGGAGAGGCCTTCGATGGTGGTGTAGTTCTTGCCGACGGCGGTTCGCGACAGTGACCTGACAGGAACGCACGGCGCGTCCGTTTTCGTGGACCGTGCAGGCGCCGCAAATTCCCATGCCGCAGCCGTACTTGGTGCCGGTGAGTTGCAGCAGGTCGCGCAGCACCCACAGCAGAGGCATGTCGGGTTCGGCTTCGACCGGGTGAGGCTGGCCGTTGACCTTGAGGACATAATTCGCCATGGCGCTGGCATAGACGGGCGAGAAGGGGGAAGGTTAGGGGGAATTTGAGCAGGTAGTCAGTTACCTCAGCGGCTGAAACCGCAGATATAGCCAGCCGATAAGTGCACCGCTGAAGCAGTGCTCCACCCAAAGGCAATGGTTCGTTGTCTACTCCTGCCGCAGTGCTTCCATGGGCTCGACCTTGGAGGCGCGATAAGCGGGGACATAACATGCCGCGAGGACGACGATGGCAAGGAGGAGCGGCGCGAGACCATGATTACCGGATCGCGAGGATGCACGTCGTGCAAGACACTCGCCAGGATTTTCCCGGCGGCGAAGGCGCCGACCAGGCCGAGGGCGAATCCGATGGCCGCCAATCGCAGGCCTTTCTTCAGAGTCATCGCCAACACGTTGGCGCGGGAAGCTCCGAGCGACATTCGAATGCCAATTTCCCGCGAGCTCTGAGTCACAAATACGAAAGCACGCCGTAGATTCCGACGCCCGCGAGTACGATCGCGAGGCCCGCAAAGAGCGCGAGAAGGCCGGCCAGAAACTGCTGTCCGGCAGCGTGTTCGCCCACGACTTCGTTCATTGTGCGGACCTGAAAGAGCGGCAGGCCGGGATCAACTGCGGCCAGGGCCTGCTTAACCTCGGGAGCCAGGTTCAGATTCGGTGAAGTCGGTGCGGCCACGATCATCAGCCAAGCGTCGCCGTCGGCAATTTCATAGGCCTCGGGGAGCAGGGGCATGGGTGAGGTACTGCTTCACATCGCCGACCACGCCGATCACCTGCTTCCACGGCCCATTCTTCTCGCTGAAGGAGAACATCTGTCCGATAGGGTCCTGGTTCGGCCAGAAATATTTGGCCATCGCCTGATTGATGACGACGGGATAGAGCATGGCATTCGTCTGTTCGGGGGGAAGCGAGACGTGCGTTTCCGAAGCCTCGTGTTGCCGCTGGTCGAGCGCGAGGGCAGCCACCGCGTCGTCGGGGGTGAAGTCGCGGCCTTGCAGCAAGGGGATGCCCATGGTCCGAAAATACCCGGGTGAGACGGCGTGGTTTTCGACCAGTGGTCCACTCATGTCCGGTGGAAGGGCTGCCCGCGCAAGGTCACGTAGCTGTTGCTGCCGCCCTCGAGCGGGAGACGATCGGTGATCGCGACGGACTCGATGCCGGGGATGTTGCTGAACTTCTGCGAGCAGGGCCTGCGCAAAGGTGAAGCGGTCCTGCAGGTGAGGATACTTGGCTTCGGGCAAGGCAACAGAGGCGGTCCAGACACCGTCGGCGCGCACTCCGACGTCGTTGTTGCGCAGGCGCAGGAAGTCTTTGAGGAGCAGGGTGGCGGAGATCAAGGAGCAGGAGCGAAAGACCCACTTCGGCGATGACGAGTCCATCGCGCAGAAAACCGCGATGGCGCGCCGTAGTGCCCGAGCTGCCGGCGCCGCTCTTCAGCGCCTCGTACAAAGCGGAGCTCGCGATTTGCAGCGCAGGAGCGAGACCGAAGATCAGGCTCGTGACGAGGGCCACTAGCAACGTGAACCCGAGCACCGGAAGATTGATCTCAATCGCATTGGCTTGTGGAAGTCCAACATGCTTCAGCGCCGAGATAAGCCGCACTCCGCCCGAGGCCAGAAGCAAGCCGAGAATGGCTCCCGCAAATCCCAGCAACGCACTTTCGGCGAGTAACTGCCGCACCAGGCGCACACGATTCGCACCGAGCGCGCCGCGAATCGCAAATTCTTTCTGGCGTCCGACGGCTCGCGCAAGCAAAAGGTTTGCAACGTTGGCGCACGCGATGAGCAATACGAGGACTACCGCGCCCAGCATCAATAGCAACGAGGCACGCGATTTGCCGACCAGGTCCTCGTGCATCCCCACGAGTGATGCCCTCACCTTGTAGTTCGTGTCGGGATATTGCTTTTCGAGTTGCGCTGCGATGAGAGTCATCTCTGCCTGCGCCTGTTGCAAGGAGACACCCGGTTTCAAGCGACCAATCGCATTGAGCCAGTGGGCACCACGCTGACCCATGGTCTTGCTGTCCATGTCGAGCGGAATCCACAACTGGGCGCGGTACGGTATATGGAAGCCTGCGGGCATGACGCCGATAACGTCGTACTTGCGGTCGTTCAATTCGATTTGCCGGCCAACAATCTTTGGGTCGGCATCGAACTTGCTTCGCCACAGACCGTAACTGAGGATGACGACCCGATCGTGCCCGGGCTCGTCTTCTCCGGGGGCGAAGGTGCGGCCCAGCAGGGGACGCACTCCCAGTAAAGCAAAGAAGTTTGCCTCGGTAGGAGTGCCAATCACATGGTCAGGCTGGCCGGTGCCGCTGAGGTTCATGTCCTGGCCCCAGCTGGACACTGCCATGTCGCTGAAGGCGTGGCTTTGCGACTTCCAGTCGAGGAAATCGGGGCCGGCAAAGGGATAGTTGCCGGGCGCGTCCTCGGTTTCGTACAGGCGAACCAACTCGCCGGGATTCCTATAGGGCAAGGGGCGCAACAGAACAGCATCAATGATGCTGAAGATTGCGGTGTTCGCGCCAATGCCGAGTCCGAGCGTAAGGATGGCAACGGCGGCGAAGGCCGGCGTGCGCAAGAGGCCGCGCCAGGCATACTTCAGGTCCCTGGCAAATCCATTCATAGTCGGTCCCTATTTTAGGAGTTTAGACGCAACGGCGGGCAAGTGAGTGAGCGGGAGGCAAGCCGAGCAAGAAAAAAGCGGCCGAGCTGGGGAGCCGCGGCCGCGCATGACGTAGAACTGAGGGTCGCTTATTGGGGCAGAAGCACCTGGTCGATCACGTGGATGACACCGTTGCTGCATTGGATGTCGGCTTTCACGACGTCGGCATTGTTGATCATCACCTTGCCGTTCTTGGTGGAGATCTTTACGTCCTGTCCTTCGACGGTCTTGGCTTCGGTCAACTTCACCACCTGCGTCGAGGTAACGTCTCCGGGCACGACGTGGTAAGTGAGGATGGCGATCAGTTTCTGCTTGTTTTCAGGCTTCAGCAGGTCCTGCACGGTTCCGGCGGGCAGCTTGGCGAATGCCGCGTCTGTCGGTGCGAAAACGGTGAACGGGCCTGCGCCCTTGAGGGTGTCAACCAGTCCGGCAGCTTGCAGGGCGGCGGCCAGAGTCTTGAAGTCGCCGGCGGCGACGGCAGTTTCGACGATGTCTTTCGAGGTGGCCGACGCGACGCCGGCAAAGCTCACGGTCAGCAGTAAGGCAAGCAGGGCAAATCCTAAACGTTTCACAGAAGTGTTCTCCAGTTTGAAAGTTGCGGTATCGAGCCGCACACGTGTAAGACGAGTAAAAACTATTTTCAGATTGTGAAAAAGCGGGCTTTCCCGAGAATGGCTGTGCAAAGGGCTCAAATTCTCGACGGGAGTTTGTCAGGGCAGGAAATTCGGCAAAAATCGGAAGGAGATTCGGAGTCCCACCCTTTCGCAAAGGACGCGAAAGGATGGGGCACCCGCCAGTTGCTAACCGTAATAGTGGAAGTCCTTCCAGAACTCTTGCCAGCCGGCCTTGGGCGGGCCGCAGACGTAGATGTCGGGATGGTCGCCGGTTTCTTCGTTCTTGACGTTGTACGGGTTGGGGGTGTGGCCAGCGAGACGACAGGACGAGAAGCTTTCGTCCATGTACTTGCGGCTGAGGCCGAGCACGATGACCGTTTGCGGCGGCGGATCGCCGTATCCGTAATACCAGAATGAGTTGACGCCGCTGATGGCGCGGGGCAGCCCGTACTGCGGGCCGTAGAGGTTGATGGCTCCGGCCTCGCCGTAGTTGGTGCCGAGGATGGCGAGATGGGCGCGCTCTTCGGGAGTGAGGGAGTCGCGGATGCGGGCGACTTCCTGCACGAGTTCGGGCCAGCCAAGTTGCTCGCGGAAGTCGCCGGTCAGCGAGTTATTGATGTTCCACCAGCGGGAATTTACCGGTGGCACGGGCAGCCAGAACGCGATGGTGAAGACGAGTTCGAAGGCGAGGGCGGCCCACACGATCCAGCGAAACGTTATCGCTCGGGCGCGTTGCAGGGTGGCGAGCCATTGTTCGCCCCAGACGGCTCCGGCGGCGTAGAGCATGGGATACGCGGGTCCCATGTAATACCAGCGTCCTTTGGCGATGGTGAAGAGCGCAAGGGTGAGGACGTACATCCAGCCGATCATGCGGAAGCGCTTGCCGACGGCGCTGAAACAGAAGTACAGGCCGGCGAGCGCGATAGGGAAGCGCAGTCCGGTCATCATGAACTGCATGGGAAGGAAGTCGGAGGTGCGGCCCTGGCGCACGTCGCGCGCGTGAATATGGCTGAGGAAATCGAGCGAGACGAAATGGTGCTGCACCTGCCATAGCACGTTGGGCAGCCAGATGAGGATGGAGAGAGCGACGCCGATCCAGAGCCACTTGCTCTTGAGGTAGCGGCGCGCGGGCGTGAAGAGGACGCCGGCAACGATGGATAGCGCGAAGAATCCCATCGTGTACTTGGTCATCATGCCGAGGCCGATGCCGGCGCCGATGCCGAGCCACCAGCGCGGGTCCTCGGTGCGGAGCAACTTGACGACGAAATAGGCGGTGAGTGTCCAGGCGATGCAGTCGAAGGCGACGTACATCATCTGGTATCCGCCGCCGATGCAGAAAGGAACGGCGGCGAAGGCCGCGACAAGTTGCGCGCCGCGGCGGGCGCCCATTTCGCGGGCCATCAGGCCAGTAAGCACTACGGCGATGGCTTGCGCCACGTTAGCGAAAAAGCGGAAGCCGCGAACGGATGTGCCGAAGAGCTCGAGCGAAAGGCGTCCGAAAAACGGAGTCACCGGAGGATACGCAGTGTAGCCCCAGGCCAGATGGCGCGCGTCTTCGAGAGTGGCAAGCTCGTCGCGGTGCCACCCGTAACGGTTGCCGACGATGAGGTGAATGACCACGGTGGCCAGCGCGACATAAATAAGGAGAGCGATGTCACCGAACCAGATCGATGGGGCCGGCTGGTTGTGGTTCGATACAGCCGATGGTTGGGGATCCATAGGTGAGAAATAGTTTGACGTAGGAGAAGGGTGAATGCAATTGGGGGCGGAGGATGGACTCATGAAAGACGTGAGTCGAGGGGCGGGAGAAAAGCAGATCCCTCGCTTCGCGTGATAACAAAAAATGGTAGGGCACGGTTGGGTCCGCCGGACCGTTACGCATGCCCTGTTACGATTACGCTGTGTCCGGGCTGCTGGAAGTGCAGGATCTCACAGTTGATTTCGCCACCGCGCAAGGCTCTGTCCGCGCGGTGAGGGAAGTGAGCTTCTCGGTTGCGGCGGGCGAAGTTCTGGGGCTGGTGGGCGAGTCGGGATCGGGGAAGTCGGTGTCGTCGCTGGCAGTGTTGCGGCTGCTGCCGCCACAGGCGAAGGTGACCGGCAATATTACGTTTTGCGGCGAAGACCTGCTCGCACTGCCAGACGAGCGCATGCGCGCGATTCGCGGGGCCGGCATCAGCATGATCTTCCAGGAGCCGATGACGGCGCTGAATCCGGTGATGCGGATTGGCGACCAGGTGGCGGAGGCAGTGCTGGCGCATCCTGAACTTGCATCCCGTCGCGGAGAGGGAAAGCTCACAAAGGCCGAGGCGTGGCGGCTGGCGGTGGAGGCACTGCGCACGGTCGCAATTCATGAGCCTGAGCGGCGGGCGCGCGACTATCCGCACCAGCTTTCGGGCGGGCAGCGCCAGCGGGTGATGATTGCGATGGCGATCGTGAATCGTCCGCAACTGCTGATTGCCGACGAGCCGACGACGGCGCTCGATGTGACGATCCAAGCGCAGGTGCTCGACCTGCTGAATGAGTTACGGCAGAAGTTTTCGCTGGCGATGCTGTTCGTGTCGCACGATCTGGCGGTGGTGTCGCAAGTGTCGCATCGCATTGCGGTGATGTATGCGGGAAGCCTGGTGGAAACGGGGCTGGCGCGCGAGGTATTTCAGAAGCCGGCTCATCCTTATACGCGGGGATTGCTGCAATCGGTGCCGACGCTGCGCAGCGACCGCAGCCAGCCGCTGCGGACCATCGAGGGGAGTGTTCCTCCGGTGGTAAGCCCGCCGCCGGGATGCGCGTTTGAGCCCCGCTGCGAATGGCGTTTACCATCTTGCTCGCAGGCGTTACCATCGCTGATTGAAGTGTCGCCGGGACATTTTGCGCGCTGCCCGGTGACAGGGGCCGGAAATCCATAGCTATGCGTCTTCTTGTGCTCAGTGATATTCACGCCAACCTGGAAGCTTTCGATGCCTGCATGGCGGCGGCCCCGGCCTACGATCGTGTGGTGAACCTCGGCGACGTGGTGGGTTATAACGCCAGTCCCAATGAAATTTGCGAGCGCGTGATCGCCATGAAGGCTCCGATTGTGCGCGGCAACCACGACCGCGCCTGCGCCGGCCTGAGCGACCTGAAGGAGTTCAATCCGGTGGCGGCCCTCTCGGCGTACTGGACGAAGAACACGCTGACTCCGGAGAACCTCGAGTGGCTGAAAGCGTTGCCGCAAGGACCGCTACGGCATGACGACTTTCCCGGCATGGAGTTCGTCCACGGCTCGCCGCTGGATGAAGACGAATATCTGCTGAACACGTCGGCAGCGGATGACAACCTGGAGTTGCCGGGCCATGCTCCGCTGATTTTCTTCGGGCACACGCACATTCAAGGCGGATTCGTGGACGAAGATGGCGAGTCGCGGCCGTTTCGTCCGGCGTATGAAAGCCTGGCTGGACCGGTGGAGCAGAAAGTAGCACTGCCTACAGGGCTAAAGTACCTGATCAATCCGGGGTCGGTGGGGCAGCCGCGCGATAACGACTGGCGGGCGGCGTTCGCTCTCTACGAGCAAAACGGCGATGGGGAGGCGACGGTGACGTTTTACCGCGTTCCCTACGACATCAAGTCGGCGCAGCAGCGGATCCTGGCGGCGCAGCTTCCAGAGCGACTGGCCGCGCGGCTGCAGCTTGGGCGATAGCGGCACTCCAAGTCTTCTGGGCGCACTTGGATTTGGATTAAACTACGTCCATGACTATCCGGCCCTTCCCCCCCAAGTCGAGCTTTCGTAGCAAGGAATTCATTGGCGGTCCAAACATGAGTACTCCGTTTGGATACCTGGTGGCCTACATCGACGGCGGAGCGCGAGGCAATCCCGGCCCCGCAGGCTACGGCGTGGCGATCGAAGACGAGATGGGACGTCCGGTTGCGGAGCTCAGCGAGTACCTGGGCAAACAGACCAACAACTACGCCGAATACTCGGGGCTGCTGGCAGCGCTGGCGTACACGCTGAAACATCAGTTCACGGCGATCAAGGTGTATAGCGACTCCGAACTGATGGTGAACCAGATCAACGGCAAATACAAAGTCAACCATCCCGTGTTGAAAGAGTTGCACGCGAGGGCCATGAGGAAGATCGACGATCTGGAAGCCTTCGAGATCAATCACGTGCTGCGGGAGAAGAACCGCGAGGCCGACCGGCTTGCCAATGAGGCAATGGACCGGGGGACGATGCACCGGGCCGGCCTGACTCCATTGAGCCCTCCGGTGAGCCCGCCGCCCGTTCGCGAGGTGAATGGCGTGGTGCGCAACGGCGTGGTCGAGTTTATGGGAACCACGCTGCCCGAGGGAACGTTTGTGAAGGTGCGGGCGGCAAAGCCGTAAGTCGAACACCTAGACGCGGGCAGCGGCAGTTCCTCTCAGCTTGATCTGCGGCGGCTCAAAAATCTGCAATTCAGTTGGCGGGTTCTCCACCGCCCACGCGAGCGTTTGAGTCATCTGCTCCAGGGTGACCAGCGCGAGACGGTTCGCTCCATCGCGTGTCGGCGGGAAGAGCCGTGCCATGGCATAGAACGGCTGCAACATGCGCGGCCAGCTTCTTCCGGGCCCCAACACGTACCACGGACGCACGAAGGTCGCGGGAATTCCCGAGGCGATGACCATCGCTTCGCCCTCGGCGCGCACGGCCTGGTAGGCCTTCATCATGGGTGCGGGCCGGGCCACACTGAGATACACGAAGTGACGGATACCGGTTTGCTTGGCGGCGCTGACGGCCTGCCGGCAGGAGACGAGGTCTATCTTGCGGAACTCCTCGGCCTTGCTGGGGCTGGGATGCGCGACGCCGACGAGATGAATGAACGTCTCGGCGGGGGTGATGTTGTGGGCGTAGGTTTCCGCTCGCAGAGCGTCGCCGCGAACCATCTCGCAACCCTGAGAGACGCGCGATTCCGAGCCGGCGCGAACCAGGGCGCGGACTTGGTGTCCGCGACGCAGCAGTTCAGCGGCGAGGCTGGAGCCGACGAATCCGGTGGCGCCTGTGAGGAAGATTTGTTGTGGGGGCATGGAAACCTCCGTACAGACATTAATACGGACGCGGCCCGGCAACGGATTGGCCTGCTACCGCAAGGTTACGCGCAGGGCTTCGGTCAAATCGGGATGAGCGAACTGAAATCCGCTGGCCTGAAGTTTCTCTGGTTCCACGCGGGCCGAGGCGAGCAGCAGCGATTCGCCCATTTCTCCGAAGAGAGCTTTGACCACGAACGCAGGCAGGGGAAAGATGGCCGGGCGATGGAGCGCGGCTCCGAGAGCACGAACAAAGTCCCGATTGCGGACTGGCTGCGGAGCAACCACGTTTATGGGCCCGGTCACATTGTTGTTGGTGAGCGCAAAACGGAACGTGCCGACGACATCGTCGAGCGTGACCCAGCTCATGTACTGGCGGCCATCGCCGACGGGGCCGCCGAGGCCGAGCCGAAACGCCGGCAGCATCGCCCGCAGCGCGCCGCCTTCTTTGGTCAGCACGACTCCAATGCGAAGGTGGACCACGCGCACGCCCGCGTCTACGGCGGGAGCGGCGGCATCTTCCCACTCCTGGCAGACGTCAGCGAGGAATCCTGCGCCTCGCGGGCTGGCTTCGGTGAGTTGTTCATCGCCGCGATCGCCGTAATAGCCGATGGCAGAGGCGGCAACGAAAATTCTTGGAGTGCGAGTCTGGCGGAACGACTCGGCAGCGGCGGTAGCAAGAGTGCGTGTGCCCTGCACTCGGCTTTCGCGGACCTCGCGCTTGAACTTGTCAGTCCAGCGGCCGGCGATGTTCTTCCCCGCGAGGTGCACGATGGCGTCGAATTGTTCGATCGCGCTTGGATCAAGCGGAGAAGAGGGACTCCATTGCACCTGATCGCCCGCGGGAGGCCGGCGCACGAGGGCGGCGGTGGAGTGTCCGTCGGCAACGAGTGCGGGGCGCAGCGTGCTGCCGATGAGCCCCGAGGCGCCACTGATCAGGATTCGCATGTGTAGTTCTCAAAATAGTTGTGCTCAGGCTCACGCCCTCGCGGAATTGTGTCGTCGGTTAAAACCAACTCTGGAGTCGATTCGACCGCACACCCAGCGCTGAAGCGCTGGGCCAAGCTCTGTCGTCCCTACGGAACGAATAGCGCGCCGCAAAACGAAAGTCGAGTTTCTCGTATAATCGGTCATGGCGACTTTCGGCCAGCAGATCCGAACCAACGTTCTTACGGTTACCAAGTTCCGCGACCTGCTGCGTAAGATTCGCAAATACCGCCCCAACGACGATCTTACTCTGGTCAAAAAGGCGTACGAGTTCTCCCTGAAGCATCACGAGGGGCAGACCCGCGCCTCCGGAGAACCCTACCTCGCCCATCCCCTCGAAGTTGCTTCGGTGCTGGCCGACA
This sequence comes from uncultured Acidobacteriaceae bacterium, assembly GCA_963814165.1. Taxonomy (GTDB): domain Bacteria; phylum Acidobacteriota; class Terriglobia; order Terriglobales; family Acidobacteriaceae; genus DASRAA01. The sequence continues at coordinate 102,278 of CAWFBW010000017.1, forward strand.
TGCGGCTTGACACCACGGCCATTACCGCGGGTCTGCTGCACGATTCCATCGAAGACACCGAAGTCACGGTGGATGACATTCGCCGCGAGTTTGGCGAGCAGGTGGCGCACATCGTCGAGGGCGTCACCAAGATCAGCAAGATCGAGTTCGCGTCGCGCGAAGAGGCGCAGGCGGAGAGCGTCCGCAAGATGGTGCTGGCGATGGTGGATGACATCCGCGTGGTCATGATCAAGCTGGCGGACCGGCTGCACAACATGCGCACGCTGGGGCATCTCACACCCGAGAGGCAGATCAAAATCGCGCGTGAGACGCAGGAGATTTACGCGCCCATCGCGCACCGGCTGGGCATGGGCAAGATCCGCGGCGAGCTGGAAGACCTGGCGTTTCAGTACGTCGATCCCATTGCGTACAACCAGGTGAAGGTCGCCATCGAATCGCGCCGCAAAGAGGGCGAAGCCTTTCTGGCGGAGGTCCAGGGCGTGATCGAGCAGAAGCTGCGCGACAACAACATTGAAGCCAAGGTCGAAGCGCGTATCAAGCACATTTACAGCATCTGGCAGAAGTTGCAAAAACAGCGCATTGCGGTGGAACAGATTTACGACATGATGGCGCTGCGCATCATTACGCAGTCGGTGAACGACTGCTATGCCGTGCTGGGACTGATTCACCAGCACTGGCGTCCGGTGCCAGGGCGCATCAAAGACATGATTGCCATGCCGCGGCCCAACCTTTACCAGTCACTGCACACCACGGTGATGGCGGAAAACGGCAACGCCTTCGAAGTGCAGATCCGCACGGAAGAGATGCACAAGATGGCGGAAGAGGGCATCGCGGCGCACTGGAAGTACAAAGACGGCCCTATCTCGGCGGTGGATGAGAAGCGGCTGGCGTGGCTGCGGCAGGTGGTGGAGTGGCAGCGCGAGGTCCCCGATCCGAACGAATTTCTCTCCACGCTGAAGATCGATCTCTATCCCGAAGAGGTGTACGTTTTTTCGCCGAAAGGCAAGATCGTCATTCTTCCGCGCGAGGCCACGCCGGTGGATTTTGCCTACACGATCCACTCGGAGGTCGGGAACACGTGCACCGGGGCAAAAGTGAACGGGACGGATTCAGCCGCTGCGCTACAAGCTGCGGTCGGGCGACATCGTGGAAATTCTGACGCAGCCGGGCCATCAGCCCAGCCGCGACTGGCTGGCGTTCGTGAAGTCGGGGCGCGCGACGGCAGAAAATCAAGCACTGGCTGAAGATCCACCAGCGCGAGCGCGCCATCGAAATTGGACGCAAGCTCATCGAGAAGGAAGCGCGCAAGTATCGCATCGCACTGAAGGAAATCAGCGAGGCCGAGCTGACCAAGGTTGCCACGGAGAATGGGCTGGGGCGCCCGGATGATCTGCTGGCCGCCATTGGTTACGGCAAATTTTCGGCGCGCTCAATTCTGGCGCGGCTGGCGCCGACGAGCGCAGCCAGCAACGTGGCCGCTCCCGAAACGGAAGACCAGCCCAGCGGATTCACCAGCGTGGTGCGTCGTGTTTTTGGCGGAGACACCTCGGCGATCAAGGTCAAGGGCCACGACGACATGCTGGTCTATCGCGCGCGATGTTGCAATCCCATTCGTGGCGAGGAGATCGTCGGCTACGTCACCCGCGGCAAGGGCGTGGCGGTGCACTCAAAAAACTGCAAGAACGTGGAGAACCTGATGTATGAGCCGGAACGCCGCATCGCGGTCGAGTGGGGCAAAGACGGCAGCGTGGGCACCGCGCCGGCATGGCAGACCGGATTTCCCGTCAAGCTGGTGGTGCTGTGCGATAACCGCCCGGGCATGCTCAAACAAATCACCGCTGTCATCAGCGATACCGACACCAACATCCGCAACATTGAAGCCAAGACCGCAGAAACCCACGCCACTATCGACATCATCGTTGACACCGCAGACGTGAAGCACCTGGAGCGCATCATCAGCGGCGTGCGCAAGATTCCGGGCGTGCGCGAAGTGCAGAGGGTGCAGAAGGTGTAATTGCTTCCGTGATGGCAATTCCCGGATGCTCTTGGTAACCTATTCTTGTGAAGCTTACCGCGATTTTCGAGCCTGCCGCTGAAGGTGGGTACACCTGCTTTGTGGAAGAAATCCCTGCAGCAATTTCTGAGGGAGACTCTTTGGAAGAGGCAAAGTCGAATCTGCTGGACGCGTTAAAGTTGGTGCTGGATACGCAACGCCGTCTGGCCGAGGAGAACCTGGCACCCGGATCCCTCCGCGAACCGATCGAGCTTGTTGAAGCGTGAAGCTCACCGATCTTGAGCGCCACCTCAGCAACCACGGATGTTTGCTACATCGAGAGGGCGGCTCTCATACAGTTTGGCTCAATCCTAAGAACCGCAAAATCGCCAGCATCCCGCGGCATCGCGAAGTCAAGTCTGGGACAGCTCGCGCCATTTGCAGGCAGCTTGAGATTCCTGAGCCATAATTTCCTATGAGCACCCACCGCATCGCTCTCGCCAACCTACGATTTCCTTCTACGCCAGACGAATCAATCGCGGCCGCCGTTCGTGCCGTCGCGCAGGCGGGATCGCAAGGCGCAGCTGTAATCTGCTTTCCTGAGTGCTTCGTGCCCGGCTACCGTGGACCGGGCAAATCCGTCCCTCCTCCAGACAAAGCATTTCTCGATCGTGCGTGGGCTGCTGTGGCTGAGGCCGCTGCGAAAGCCAACATTACGGTTGTTCTTGGGACGGAACGAATCGTTGATGGCTCGCTACTGGCGACAGCGCTAGTCATTCAACGCGATGGCACGTTCGCGGGCTTTCAGGACAAGGTCCAACTCGATCCCTCGGAAGACGGCACCTATTCCGCCGGTTCCGGACGCCGCGTGTTTGAAGCAGGTGCGCTGAAGTTCGGCGTCGTGATTTGCCATGAAGGCTGGCGCTATCCGGAGACGGTGCGCTGAGCGGCGACGCGTGGCGCGCACGTCGTGTTTCATCCACACTTCGGCGAAGCCGAGCCGGGAAGCTATGTTCCCACCACGTTTGGCGATCCGGCGAATACATTCCACGAAAAAGCGGCGCTGTGCCGCGCCGCCGAGAACACCTGCTATTTCGCAACCGTCAATTTCGCGAGCGAGGGCGCGCCGACGACATCCGCGGTAGCCAATCCCGACGGGACCCTGCTTGCCTATCAGCCCTATGGCGTTGACGGATTGCTGCTCGCCGATATCGACACCAACCTCGCCACAGGTTTGCTCTCGTCGCGGTGCAAGTACGGCTAGTCAGATATTCCCGCCCCTGATCCCGGGGGTGCGGAAATAGGTAAATTATGAACTCCGGGATTACTTACGATACGGCGATTTCTCGCCGACTATCCGAGCAGCGGGTTCTGCGGTGTATTTATTAGTACGGCTTCGCAGGGCCGATCAGCGGCGTCTTTACCGGCTTCGCCATGCCGTAGAAGACCACCACGCCCTGCCCCGCACCTTGGGTTTGTAATGCTTCATCAACCTTGCCGAACGCATCTGTGTAGTTCTGCCAGTTGTTGGTCACCCAGACATCTCCTGCGGGACCGATGCCGAGGTCAACCTGCAACTGCAATCCGCCGCCGACGTAGCCACCGGCGGGCGAAATGGCCTGGCCCGTCTTTACGCCGGGCGGGCAATGTTCGGTGCGAACGCCGCACAGCTCCACGATTCCAGCCGACCAGCTGCTGAAGTTGGGGATCCAGACGTTGTCGTTGCCGTCGACGGTAGCCGTCCAAGGCGCAGAGATGCCATTGCCAAACACCGGAGAGAACGGCGCCTCGGTGCCGTCAGGGCGCAACACTGTGATGCTGCCGCCGGACTCGTATCCGGGCGATTGCGCGGCCAAGGCGGGAATCAGCACCTTGGTAGCTCTTGCTCCGGCGTCTGGGATCGTTGTCGAAGTTGAACTTGAACGCGGCCAGCATTTCGGCAAACTTCATTGCGCCCCGAGGCGAACTACCCAATTTGTTGGAGATCCAGACGTTGCCCTGGCTGTCCACGGCGAGACCGCTGGCGGAGTACCCCACCTTGAAGGTTTCGACTTTGCTGGGATCGGATGCAGGGAAACGAACCACGTGGTCGGCGATGGCATTCGTAACCCAAATGCGGTCCTGCTGATCAATGGCGAGAGCGAACGGCCCAACGAGTTGGCAAGGGTTCTTCAGGGGATCGCCCGTCTTGTTCTGACAGAAAAACTGCACCTTCGACGGATCGCCCTGCGGAAGCTTCACGATCTGGCCCTTGAGGAGGTCGAGGGCCCAGATATCTCCGCTCGGGCGTGGCGATGATGCCCTGCATCTGGCTGATCTGGCGGTCGAAGTTCCAGCCTTCCGGCGGCGACAGCGGCTTGCCGTTCTTGTCGAACTTGGTGATGTTCTGGCCGGTAAAGCTGGTGGGCCACGCATTGTCTTGCGCGTCGAGCGTCAGGCCGAAGCCGGGGCCTGCGATGCCTCCGCCCCGGAAGCCCAGAGGGCTGGGCGAAAGCGGTTTACCGTTGGGCGCGAACTTGCTGAGACCGCCGGTCCAGGAGGCGTCCTGATTCTGCGCGCCGACCGTGAAGTTGTCGGCGACCCAGACGTTGCCCTCGCTGTCGATCATCAGCTTGCCGCCTCCGCTGACGCCTCCGCCAGTGAACTTGAGCGGAAACACAAAGGCGCTGGGAGCGAACGTGAGATACGGCATATACGGCGCATCCCGCAGGAGCTTGCCGGGAGTACCGGGCTTCGGGAAAGGATAAAACTCATTCAGCAAGGCGAATATCTTGTCAGGGTTGTGCCATGGGAAGAACGCCACCTCTTCGGCTGCAAGCAAGGTATCCGGCGGAGCGCCGCCGCTGGGCGGTGTGGTCGCCGCGAAAAATTGGCTGCACGCATCCAGCTTTACCCGCGTGATGCAGCCGGCCATCACGTCGGCGAGCGTGCCGAAGTTGGCCATGGTCGGCGTCTGCGCGCTGTTCAGGCCGTCGAGAATCGTCGGCCCCCAGCTACCGGTTTCGAGATCGACAAAGTTGGGCACGTTGCCCGCGGCGATCCGCAGCTGCAGCGGCGAGCCTTTGATGGTGGTGTTGTCGATGAACTGGGCATGGGTCACCACCGATGCGATAGTGGTGAACTCGTTGATGACGACGCGAGCAGGAGGCCTGCTGCCGACAACGGCCAAGAGAGCGATGGCCGCGTTGCTGCCGCCAGCCCTGCTGCGCGCGGGTATGCCTCCGGCAGCCACGAGATAGAGGCTGGAATCCGCCGCCGCGCCCGCCGTGCTCACTGCAAATCGGCCTTCGTTGTCGGTCTTGGTTTGCGCGAGTTGCCTGGGCGCGTCAGAAGTTGCAGCCCAAAGTGTCACCGTGGATTGAGCGATAGGCGCTCCTCCGCCCATGACTTGGCCATTTATGTCGGCGGCGAAAGCCCGAGTCGCCAAGAACATGCAGGAGATGGCAAGGGCGGCCAATGTCAACTTTACAGCGGTTGTCTGAGAGTGCATTCCTTGTTCTCCTTCAGGCTAGTGACCAGCGCCTCGCCGATGACAGAAGGCGCGACCAGGTCTTCATCTTGGAGCCGTTCGCGCCATTCTACGCGAGGTCTGCTGTAGGGCGGAAGGATGGCTGTTGAGAAAAGGCCACCTCGTAACTTACCGGAATGGCAATCTCCAGGCTAGCGCTGAAAATCGCAGCGCTGTCCCTGGGCACCCGCTACATTGATCTAATTCTTCGCCCCTTCTTTCACCCACGCCAGAACCTCTTCCGCGTGCCCTTCGGGTTTCACCGGCGAGAACACGTGCGCGATCTTGCCATCGGGGCCAATGAGAAACGTGCTGCGCACGATCCCGATGACCTTCTTGCCGTACATGTTCTTCTCTTTGAGCACGTCGTACTTCTTGGCAACCTCTTTGTGGTCGTCGGCCAGCAGAGTGTAGGGCAGCTTTTCTTTCTTTTTGAAGTTGAGTTGGGCCTTGGGCGTATCGGGCGATATGCCCAGAACCACCAGTCCGGCCTTCTGCAGCTTGCTGTATGCGTCGCGGAACCCGCGCGCTTCTATCGTTCAACCGGGGGTATTGGCTTTAGGATAGAAGAAGAGCACCACGGTCTTTCCCCGGAACTGTTCGAGGGAAGTCGGGTTTCCGTTTTCGTCGGCCAGGGTAAAGGCGGGAGCTTTGTCGTTGGTTTCCATATCGCACTATTATCGCAAAATGGCGCGGGGCGCCATCGCCGCAGTCGCGGCAATTTTCCTGTTGGGCACAATTTGCCTGGCACAAGGCAGCTCACAGTCACGGAGCACGGCGAAAAAGAAGCGCGGACCACGCGCCATCGCGGTGATCGAGTTCCTGCCGGGCGGCGAAATGCGACTGGTCCCCGTGGCTTTGTTGCTGGACGGCAAATACTATGACGCCAGCCTGTACGCCGCGAATCCGGTTCCCATGGCAGTCGAGCCCGAAACCGTGTACGAGGCGGAGAGCTTCGGCGAGCCCACCGGGATCTTCACCATCGACAGCCCGAAGCAGGTGAATGGCAACTGGGTGGCCGACGGAAGCTGGCAGCCGCACCTTGCGATGGACGAGAAGGCGGCTGCTCAGGCCGCCAAAGACGCGGCCAACAAGACGTCGAATCCCACCAAGGCGGTCACGACGGGCGATGCCGACAGCGGGCGTCCGGTGTTGAAGCGCGCGCCGGGTTCGGGGGCCGACGCCGGTAGCAGCACACAGCCGACAACAGACAGCACGCCGAGTGATTCCGACCGGCCCGTAATGAAGCACCCGCCAGGAGATTCCGGCCCCACGCCGGCGCAGGGCGATGATTCGTCCCGCTCAACGAGCACGACCGCAAAGTCGCAGACGCAGGTGGACGATCACGATCCCGACCGGCCAGTGATGAAGCGTTCTTCGCCGCCGTCTTCTTCGAGCACAACCAGCGCCGACTCAGCAGGCATCACGCCTGCCGCGGCCGCCTCTGACGACAGCGATCCCAACCGCCCGACGCTCAGCAGGAACAAGACTCCTCAGCAACGAAAAGCGGAGACTGCCGATTTTCCTGAGGAGAAGCCCGGCGCCCCAGCGGTCATGACGACCAAGGGCGCGCGGTCGTATCCCGCCATCTCGGATGCCGGCAATTATCGCGGCCGTCCGATGCTGTACTCCATGTCGCCGGGCGAGCGCCAGACGCAGGAGCAGCAGGTGCTGAAGCTCGCGCTCGACGAGATACGCGCGTTTGCCGCCAAGCGCAAGGGCCCGGCCATCCCCAAGACCGCGGTCATCACCGACTACGACGTGCGCTCCTTCGACCTGGATTACAGCAGCTCGCCCACGATCGTTTTGACGGCGAAGCTGCCCATCACCGGCGCGAACGTCCCGCCCAACTTCAGCTACTTTGCCACTGTGGTTGCGCGCGTTGACATCAATGACAAGGCGCAGAAGCTGTTCTCCTCGGTGACCGACACCCGGCACCTGGACGCATATCCGCGATACGAGCTGATCGATGCTGTGGATGCCGATGCCAACGGGCGCGGTGACCTGCTGTTCCGCCAGTACTCCGATCTCGGGATCACTTATGCGCTGTATCGCGTCTCTGCGTATCAGATCGAAAAGATTTTCGAGGGCGGGTCGCCACTGTAGCTAGAGTGTATTGAAGGGGCACGGCAACGCGCTAGCGATTACAATTTTATTTGTTCATGCGGAACACACTGATACTCACGCTTGTCTTCGCTGTGACCTCGGCTGGCGCGGGGCTTGCGCAAACAGCAGCTCCGCCGCCGACCGTACTGATCCCCACCGCGGCTGCCTGGCCCACGGAGCAGTTTGCCGCCACCGCCGCCAGAGACAAAAGCGTCGCCAAGGCCAAGAAGATTCTCGATGACATGATTACCGCCTTGGGCGGCCAAGCCTATCTGACTATGCAAGACATGACCGTCGAAGGCCGAACCTACGCCTTCTACCAGGGCAAGCCCCGCGGACTCGGCGTGTTGTACTGGCGGCTCTGGCAGGCTCCTGACAACGACCGCTACGAATTCACCAAGGAGCGCGACGTTGTCGACCTCTACGTCGGCGACAAGGGCTACGAAACCACCTACAAAGGAACGGTTGCGATTGAGCCCAAGCTCTTGAGTGAATACCTGCGGCGGCATGACCATTCGCTGGAATGGGTCCTGCGCCATTGGTTGCCGGCCAAGGGCACGATGATCCTCTACGAAGGCACTGCCATCGTGGAGCAGGACTTGGTGGATAAAGTCACCGTGCTCAATGCCGAGAATGATAGCGTCACGATTGCGGTAAATCCGCGCAACCACTTGCCCGTACGCAAGAGCTTATTCCTATCGCGACCCGATCGACAAGCAGTACGACGAAGAGGCGGAGATCTACAGTAACTACAAGGCGGTGCAGGGCATCAACACGCCGTATGTGACGGTCCGCATGGAGAACGGCGACATGAGCAACCAGCGCTTCGTCAACAAGGTGAGCTACAACACCGGCCTGGCGGCTACATTGTTCGAACCCCAAGGCTTGCTCTTCCAGCAGCCCAAACCGGATGCTGCCAAACCGGATGCGCCCCAGCCGGAGTAGCGGAAGTCCGGAATTGTCCTGTTATCGCTGGCGGTTCCGGTACTTTCCCAATGGAAGGCAGTCGCCTCCTGTGAACTTCTGCAACACTCCGAAAGTGAACAACTTAACATGGTCACCGGCGGTCGGGTACGGCGCCAGCGAGTGCCCACTTCGCCACCCGTTGTGGTAAAAATACAACGCTGTAAATTCGGCCTAGCCTTGTAACCTATTGATTGCGCCTTCCTTAAATCCATTTGATTTTCGAACGCACAATTCGAACCCCCGTCGAATGTCGTGGCGTTGGACTCCATAGCGGAGCGCCCGTCACCCTGCGAATTCTTCCCGCCTACGCAGGAAGGGGCATCGTGTTTCGGCGCGTCGACCTCGAGGGCTTCGAGGTCGAAGCCAGCAGCAAAAACGTCGCCAAGGTCAGCTACGCCACCTCGCTGATGAAGCAAGGCGTGCTGATCTCGACCACCGAACACCTGCTCTCGGCGTTCATCGGCATGGGCGTGGACAACGCCATCGTCGAGCTCGACAACCTGGAGCTGCCGATTCTCGACGGCAGCGCGTTGCCGTTCGTCGAGATGATCACGCGCGTCGGCTTGAAACAGCAGCGGCGCAAACGCACCTACCTGAAAATTCTGCGGCCCTACGAGATGCGCGAGGGCGACAAGTTCATCGGCGTCTATCCGGCGGAACGCTACTCGGTGAGCTACGCCATCAACTTTCCGCACCCGCTGATCGGTAATGAAGTCTTCCAGGTGGAGCTGTCCAACGGCAGCTACGTCGAACAGATTGCCCCGGCGCGCACGTTCGGATTTTTGGAACAGCAACGGGTGATGCTGAACCTGGGATTGATTCGCGGCGCCAGCCGCGACAGTTGCATCGTGCTCACGGCCGATGGCATTGACAATCCTCCGCTGCGTTTTGCCGACGAGTTCGTGCGCCACAAGATCCTCGATCTCATCGGCGACCTCGCGCTCTTCGGCAAGCGCGTTTTGGGATACGTCAAGGCCGACCGCGCCGGACACGCCATGCACACCGCCATCGTCTCGCGCATCCTGCGCGACTCGTCGTATTGGGAAGAGGTTACGCTCGACGAAGCTGTGGCGGCGGAGTATCCGGAAGAGCATTTGGCGGTCGCGGACTAGGCGCGAAAAGCGCTCGCTGATTCTTGCCGGCCTGATTCAACTCATGTTATGTCGTCTGTTTTGAAAGCGCGCGGCTTCAGCCGGCCAGCGCAATTCCTCTAGTATTGTCATCACGAGCGGACTTTAGAGGCTGCTGAAAAAAGAGTCAACCGAGTAAACTCGGCTATTTGTCGAACCAAGAGTCAATAGCTTACGGGCCAAGATTGGGTCGAAAACGCCCCAAAATTACTACCTTGGTTCTTTTTTCAGCAGCCTCTTTAGTCCGCGAGGGATCTGCACTTACTGGGAGCGATCAAACGGACGACCCACCTTCATGGCCACTTCACGGTGAGGGCGTAGATTTCTTGCGTGCCGATGTCGCGGGTGAATACGGGAGAACCGTCCGGCGCAACCGACATGTGAGTTTCGCCGAGAATTGGGTCGAGGGCCCGCCGCAGGCCCTTTAAGTTTGCGACCTCTTCGGTGCTGTGGTCCGCGAGCCGGATCCGCATGGCTTTCGGATCGGCTCCTCCGGTGGTGTAGTAGAGGTATTTGCGGTCCGGCGAGGCGGCCCAATCAACAATGATGCCTGAGACCAACTCGGTTAGCTTTCCACTGTTCAAGTTAAGCATCAGCAGCCTGGTTTGGTCCTCCGTGCCCGCGATGATCGTTTCTGGGCTGACCCATTGGGCCTGGCCTAAACCTTGCGACGAGGCAATCACGGAAAGCTTTCCGCCTCGCAGGTCAATCATCTTCAACTGCTGGGAATTCCTCTCGTCCTCGTGGTTCTGCTCAATGTCGCCGTCGAACACAAGCGAGCTTCCGTCGGGAGACCAAGCCGGAACAGGGACATTTCTCTTCTCTCTCGTAACCTCTCGTTGCGACGTCCCGTCCATGCTAATCACGTAGAGCTCTTCGTGGGTTGCGAACGCGACCTTCTTGCCATCCGGAGAAATCGAAGCGTACATAACCTCCATGGGCGGATAGGTAAGCTGCAAACGTTCGGTGCCGTCGGCGCGACTGCGCCAGAGCGTGAGGTCTGGATAGGACAAATAGGCGACCCATTGACCGTCTTGCGAGAAACTGGCATGAATTGCTGGAATGCCTGAAACGAACGGAACGAACTGTTTGGAACTTATGTCATAGCGCACGAGTTCTCCGCGCCGTTTCATGCCGATGGCAAAGATGTGCTTTCCGTCACGACTCGGGCCTGGCCGCAGGTAATATAGCGGGCCATTGGTGAGTTGGATTGGTGTACGAAGTCTTTCGAAGAGTCCCGGGTTCATCGGCAGCAACCAGATATCCTCCCGAATTCGGGTAAATAGATACTTGCCATTCGGCGTCCAGCACGCGCATCTCACCGGGTCGTGTTTGGTACCTCTCATGATTTCGTGGAAACCAGATCCATCTGCGGCAGCTTCAGCCAGGAACAGCGTCCGTTCTTCCGCAACGGAAAATGTCAGTAGAACAATATGTTTGCCGTCGGGTGAAACACTCGGGCAAAAGACTGAACCCGGAGCTGTGAGCAGTTTCCGAATATTTGATCCATCTTTTTCGGCCACATACAAGCTTGCACCTTGTGTAAATATCACGCGCCCGTCCGGAAAAGAGTTCGCCTCTCCCCCCTCGATCTTGCCGAGACGTTGCGGCTCTCCGGTAGGCAACGGAATTCTCCATAGCTGATTCAGGCCAGGCTCTCCGTCGAAAACCAACAGCGAGGATCCGTCGGGCGCGATTCCGTCAACTCGCGGATCAGCAAGCCTGGTGGAAATTGCACTGGTTTCGCCGCCAGCCGCAGAGACTTGAGCAATCTTCCAAACTCCGGGTGTGCCTTCCCTGAAGTAAATCCGGGTGCCATCTGTCAATAACGGCGACGACTTTGGTTCGCCATCGTCGGTAAGTTGAGTTGCGGACTCGACTACCGGAACCGCGAGCGGAACTTTCCACCAAAGGAACGCTGACACTGCGATCGCAATGGCGGCTACTGCTGCCGCAATCCAAATCCATCGCTTCGTCGGCGTTTGCTCCTTGACGGCGGCCATGCCCGTACTGCCCGATTCCGACAGCGCTTCCAGCGCGAACTCCAAATCCGAAGCATGCTGAATACGTTGCGCCGGGTTCTTGGCGAGGCAGCGGTGGATGATTCGTTGCAGCCCCGGCGGAAGATTCGGCGCCAACTGCGAAACCGCGGGCGGGTCTTCGTTCAGAATCGCCGTCATGGTTTCCGCCGAAGTCGCCTTACGGAAGGCGGGCTTGCCGGTTAACATCTCGTACAGGACCGCTCCGGCGGCGAAGATGTCACTCCGCGCGTCGGCGGGTTGTCCGCGCACCTGCTCGGGAGACATGTAGCCAACCGTCCCCAACACATGTCCCGGGCTGGTTTGCGGCTGATAGCTCGCAGTAGGGCCGTCGGCGGTTGCGGCCCTCGAGGGTTGAAGCTTGGCTAGTCCGAAGTCGAGTATCTTGACGCGCCCGTCCTTCGTCAAAAAAATGTTTTCCGGCTTGAGGTCGCGATGAGTGATTCCGGCATCGTGAGCGGCGGCCAGTCCACGGGCGATGTCGATGCCGACATCGATGGCTTCGCGCAGGCGCCTGGGACCACTGCGCAGGTGGTCGCGCAGCGTTTCGCCGTGCAGCAATTCGGTGACGATATAGGGCGAGCCGTCGTACTGGCCGACGTGGAAAATAGAAACAATGTTGGGATGATTGAGCGCGGCGGCGGCTTGGGCTTCCAGTTCGAACCGCCGCAGCCGGTCGGGACCTCGCGAGACGTAAGCCGGCAGCACCTTGATCGCGACTTCCCGCTTCAAGACCGAATCACGGGCGCGGTACACCTCGCCCATCCCGCCCGCACCCAGCGGGCCGAGAATTTCATAACCGTCTAGTTTCGTGCCCGGGGTCAATGTCATCGGTGAGGCGGATTATACCCCGCATGGCGAAATCCATAACAGAGTTCCCGGCAGTCGCCATACCAACTCGATTTGTCATCCCGACCGCAGCGACCGCAGAGAGCGAAGTGGAGGGACCTGCATTTTCCCGGTGAACCAAGAATCTAGGCGGCAGTCATCCACCCCCGTCCCTGGTTACTTTAGTTTCTTCCGCGTGCTGATTTTTCTTGCGTGGTCTCTTCCGTGCCCGTTACAACCGTTCTGTGAGGGCCAGAGGATTGGTGTCTCTGGCTGTGCCGCGCTCAGCGCGCGGCCATAATTGGTCTCTGACAAGTCTGAAGCGAGTGTCACCGATATGCCCCTAAGTCCTGATTTCACTATCATTTGCGTATAAGTGCAATATTATCTGGAAGTTGCATCAATTCTGTTGCGCAAGTGATTGATTCTACAAGGGGTACGGGGAGGGGGGTACACAGGACCTCCGGCCTCCTCCGACTGGCTTCGTCCGCGCGGTACCATACCAACGTGACGAAAGTTGTGTACCTCTCGTTGGGATCGAATATTGGCGATCGGCAAGCTAACTTGCGCAATGCAATGGGGCGCCTGCTGAATCTTGGCTACGTGGAGGAAGTCTCATTGCTCTACGAGACGGAGCCGGTGGAGTTTACGCAGCAGCCGTGGTTCCTGAACTGCGCGGTCGCTATCCGGACGGCGCTGGTCCCGCGCGAGTTCCTGGCGGGCATCCTGGAGATTGAGCGCTCGATGGGACGGCAGCGCATTCACCCCAAGGGGCCGCGCATCATCGACATCGACATCCTGCTCTACGGACCGGCCCACCTCAACACTCCAACTCTAACCATCCCGCATCCGGCAATGGCCGAGCGCCGCTTCGTGCTGGAGCCGCTTGCCGAGATCGCGCCGGATGTGAAAGTGCCGTTGCTGAAGAAGACTGTGCGCGAATTGCTGGATTCGCTTCCGAAGGGTGGGCCGAAGGTGAAGAAAGTTCCGCGCAGCTAGCGCGAGTTACGAATTAGTCGCTCTTCGTAATATAGTTCGGCTGGTACGAGAAGGCATCGGAACTTCCACGTTCCCGAAACCGCTCGGCCGTGATGAATCAGGTACATATGGCGCACATTGTTCTGCTTGGTGATTCAATCTTCGATAACGCGAACTACACTAAGGGTCGGCCAGCAGTAATCTCGCAAGTTCGCCAACTATTGCCCACAGGCTGGTACGCGTCGCTTCTAGCCGTCGACGGATCTTCGACTGAGGATGTTCCCTCGCAATTACGACACTTGCCGCCCACTGCGTCGCACTTGGTCCTAAGCGTGGGAGGAAACGACGCTCTCGGTAATGGCGGCGTCCTTTACACACCGGCTGATTCTACTTCCCAGGCCGTGACAGCATTGGCGAATATCTCGCAGAAGTTTGAGGAGAAGTTCCGCCATGCGATCGCAGCATGCCAAAGTGTGCCACTGCCGCTGATACTCTGTACGATTTACAACGGCCGCTTTCCCGACGCGCATTTTCAGCGGTTGGCGTCAACTGCTCTCATGGTCTTCAACGACGTTATCTTGAGGGTTGGAATCGAATTCGGCCTCGCAATGATCGATTTGCGATTTGTTTGTTCTTCGCCTGCTGACTATGCGAACCCAATCGAACCGTCCTCGGTCGGAGGAGCCAAAATCGCTCGCGCAATCGTGAATTTGGTTTTGTCAGAAAATACGCACAGCGAAGGTGCAAGGATCATCACCTCCTAGACGAGGATGATCGAGGCAGGTAGCTGTTGCGCCGCTAGCATACGGGAACTTCGCCGCGCACTGAGTTCTACAGCTTCTGCAGTTCGCGCACCGTGCGCTCGCCCTCGGCGTTGCCCGTGTTCACAGTAGATTTGGGTTCGAGCAACATGATGTGCGTTTCTTCATCGGCAGAGGGGCGGTGCTCAACACCATGCGGGATGATGATGAACTCGCCCGGGTGAATCACGATCTCGCGCTCGGCTCCGCCTTCGCGCAAGGCCATCTTCAATGCGCCTTTCGCGACGAAGAATAGTTCGTCTTCGACATCATGACGATGCCAGACGAATTCGCCCTGAAGTTTCACGAGCTTCACGTGAAAATCATTTATTTCGCCGACGATCTTGGGGCTGTAATAGTCAGCGAAGAGCGAGAACTTCTGGGCGAGGTTCACTTTGTCCATGCGGGACATCGTAAATCACAAAGGGCGCGATTGCTCGCGCCCTGGTGAGTGTTCCGGAGATTGGCTACTGTACCAGCAATCCCGTTTCGCCGTTGCCATTGCCGTTTCCGTTGGCCTCTTCCGGCGGAATGAGCGAAGCCGCGGCGACGTGATCGCCTTCCTCCAGGTGCAACAGTCGAACGCCCTGAGTAGAGCGTCCGGCTTCTCGGATGTTCTTGGTGTCGATGCGGATGATCTTGCCGAACTGGCTGATGACCATCAGCTCCGACTTGTCGTTCACCGGAATGATCGACACCACCTTGCCGTTGCGGGAGGTGGTCTTGACGTTGATGACGCCCTTGCCGCCGCGGGTTTGCAGGCGGTATTCGTCAACGTCGGTGCGCTTGCCGTATCCCTGCTCGGTGACCGAGAGAATGAGGCTCGACTCTTCGTCTTCGGCTTCCTTGCCCTTCTTGCGTACCTTCGGGGTGACGGCCATGCCGACGAGGTAGTCGCCGCGCGACATTTCCATGCCGCGGACGCCGTGAGCGGGCCGTCCCATCGGTCGCACGCCGCTTTCGTCGAAGCGAATCGACTTACCGTCGTGCGAGGCGAGGAAGATGATTCGGTCGCCGTCGGTGCAGCGGGCGGCCACGAGTTCGTCTTCCTTGTCGATGCCGATGGCGATGATGCCGCGCGACATGACGTTGCTGAAGTCCTTAAGCGGCGTCTTCTTCACGGTTCCGGCGCGGGTGGCGAAGAAGACGAACTTGCCCTCTTCTTCCAGGTCGCGCACGGTGAGCAGCGCCCGCACATTCTCGCCGGGTTGCAGCGACACCAGGCTGGCAATCGCCTTACCTTTGCCGGCGGCGCTGATCTCGGGAATCTCATACACCTTGAGCCAGTAGACGCGGCCGGTGTTGGTGAAGACCAGCATGTAATCGTGGGTGGAGGCCACGAACATCTTTTCGACGAAATCTTCCTCCCGCGTGCTCATGCCCTTGCGGCCGGTGCCTCCGCGACGCTGCTGGCGATAAGTGGAAATGGGTGTGCGCTTCAGGTAGCCGGAGTGGCTGACGGTGACCGCGACCTGCTCGTCGGCGATAAGGTCTTCGAGGTTGATCTCGGCGGCCTCGTCTTGAATGATGGTGCGGCGCTCGTCGCCGTAGTTCTTCTTGATCTCTTCGAGCTCCTTGACGATGACGTTGCGGAGCTTCTTCTCGGAGCCAAGGATGGATTCGTACTCGTCGATGTTCTTGCGAACTTCCGTCAGCTCTTTAAGGATTTCGTCGATCGACAGGCGAGTGAGGCGATGCAGTTGCAATTCAAGAATCGCATCGGCCTGAACCGCATCGAAGGGGCGAGTCAGGGTTGCAGGCGTGAAGCCCTTCAGCGAAACCGGCTTGCCCGGGCCTGCTCCTACTTTTCCTTCGGTGACGCTGACCGTCTTGCCGGAGAAGTATTCGACGAGGTTGACGCGGGCATCGGCGCGGTTCTCACTGCCGCGAATGATGCGGATGACGTCGTCCACGCGATCGAGCGCAGCCTGATAGCCCTCGAGGATGTGCTCGCGGTCGCGCGCCTTCTGCAACAGAAACGCAGTGCGGCGGCGGACCACGTCAATGCGGTGATCGAGGAAGTGGTTGATGGCCTGCACCAGGCCCATTTCTTTCGGCTGGCCGTTGACCACGGCCAGGAAGATCATGCTGAAGCCCTCTTGCATCGAGGTGTGCTTGAAGAGCTGGTTGAGCACGATTTGCGGCTCGCATCCACGTTTGAGATCGATCACGATGCGCATGCCATCGCGGTCGCTGTAGTCGTTGACGTCAGCGATTTCGTCAATGACCTTGTTATTCACCAATTCGGCAATGCGTTCGATGAGGCGCGCCTTGTTGACCTGGTACGGGATTTCAGTGATGACAATAGCTTCTTTGTCTTTTGTCAGGTGCTCGATGGCAACCTTGGCGCGCATCACGAAGCGCCCGCGTCCGGTGCGGTAGGCTTCGGCGATGCCGCTGCGTCCGTGGATGAATCCGCCGGTGGGGAAGTCAGGGCCCTGCACGAACTGCATGACATCGGCGAGCGTGGCCTTCGGGTTGTTCACCAGCGTGATGCAGGCGTCCACGATCTCGGTGAGATTATGCGGCGGAATCTTGGTGGCCATGCCGACGGCGATACCGTCAGAGCCATTCAGCAGCAAGTTGGGAATGCGCGTTGGAAGAACCAGCGGCTCGACCGTAGTGTCATCAAAGTTCGCGACGAAATCGACTGTGTCTTTGTCAATGTCGGCCAGCAACTCTTCGGCGATCTCGGTCATGCGCGACTCGGTATATCGGTAGGCCGCGGGCGGATCACCATCGACGGAGCCGAAGTTGCCCTGTCCATCGACCAGCGGATAACGCAGCGAGAACGGCTGCGCCATGCGGACCATGGCGTCATATACGGCGGTGTCACCGTGAGGGTGGTATTTGCCGAGCACTTCGCCGACGACCTTGGCGCACTTCACGTGCTTGCGGTTGTGCAGGAGTCCCATGTCGTGCATCGCGTACAGAATGCGGCGATGCACGGGCTTAAGGCCGTCGCGCACGTCGGGGAGCGCACGACCGATGATGACCGACATCGAATAGTCGAGATACGAGCGACGCATCTCCTCTTCAATGTTGATGGGCTGGATGTTGCCGCCGCGTGATGGATCGAGAGGTAACTGCTGGTTCGGATCGTCTGGCATGAATGAGCTATCAGCTGTCAGCTCTTAGCTTTCAGCTATTCCTTCTTGAAATTGCTGGTGCCGCGTTAGCCGCAGCGGTTCGAATTTCAGCCGATCGGGTGCTCTCTGGGGAAACGCTCCCTGCGCCGCGAAATCATTGAAGTATCAGGGGAAAATCCGGTCGAAAACCACTTTTGAGTATACCACGACCGGAGGCCTGCAATCTGTACCTAAGTAGTTACTTTTCAGTGTCTTGCGGGTGCTCGCGAAGGGCGGGGAAGAGCCCGCAAAAACAAGGCCTCGTGAGTTGCTGGGTTACGCAGCCGTGCGGTTGATTGGGAGGCTAACTTGGCTTCGCATTGGGAAGGTGAAATTCGATGCCGTTGTCGTCGTTGAGCTTGATGGTCGCGGGAATATCGAGGTCGCCCAAGCCGATCTTCTGGGTGCGGTTGTCGAAGATGTAGAGCGTCTGTCCCATGATGGCGTAGTTGGTGACCTGCTGCTGGCGTCCATCGCGAAAGACGAGCGTTGTCGCTTCAAACGGACGAGCGTCGGCGATCTGCTTCGGCGGAGGCGCAACCGTTGCCACAATGTTATCGGTGTCCTCTTCGGTCAGAGCAGCGCGTCTTGATGGCGGCAAATCGACAACGATGTGAAGCGTCTGTTCAGAGGGCGCGGACTGGAGATAAGGCCCGGCCGCAGCGGAGTCGTATCCGTATCCCGCGTCGTACGCTGAAAAGTAGTACGGCGTGACCCAAGCGCCGGAGTTGTAGCGATTCAAGCCTCTCATCCCGTGACCGTAACTGCGCGGCGACGGATACACGCCATACGGCGCTGGAATTGGTCCGGCACGGTAGCCGGCTCCGTATGGGCCGAGCGACGTGACGCTGGGCAGAGCGTTGGGAAGAAATGGGGGCACGTGAAATTGAATGGAAGTGACGGAAGGCGGCACGCCGTGGATCTGTGCGAGGCCCGCCGCGGGCATGAACAGGCTGGCGAACGCGAGCAACACAGGTGCGCCGCGAAAGCTGACTGTGCGATGTGAAAACAGCCCCAGCATACAGTTACCCTTGCCAACCCATTGTATGCCGAAAAGTTCTCAGGGGACGACGGGACGGGCGAGTTGCAGCAGTCCGCCAATATCAACCACGGCGTTGGCGATGAGAACTCCGACGATGACCGCGTTGGCAAAAACGGCATACTTGGCTTCGAGAAGGTCGGCGGAAATGCCGGCCATGAAGAGCATGAGAAAGGGCAGGGCCACAAAGAGAAACACTAGGCCCGCAAAGTGTTGCATTGCGAGACCTGCGACGATTAGCAAAAGGGCTGTAATAAGCGGAGCGGTATTGCCAAAATACCGAGCGCGCCTCCAAGCCACAAAGGTTATGACAGAAAGCAGCAAAAGGATGATAGTGCCCAGCCCGTTCTGCAGGAAGAACAGACCCAGCAGGGTGAGCACCGACTTGAGTGACACTTGCGCGGGGGAGAACTCGATCCAGTTGGCGCTGCGTAGGGCTTCCGCAAATTCAGCGGGGCGGAAGCTGGCGATGGCAAAGAGCAGAAACAGGCCCACCACGCAGGCGCCGGCGAAAATCATGAGTGCCGCCGCCGGCCTGACGTGGCCGACCCACAACATGAGAGCGAGAGCGGGAAGCAGCACAATCCACAGCGACCACTGTGAACCTACGCACAGGGCGATAGAGACTCCCATGAGGAGAATGCGCTTCCAGTTCCAGAAGATGACGTCGCGCGGGGCGTAGAGCGTGTGGGCAGCGGCGATGGCGGTGAAGACGAGCCCGAAGGCTCCCCAGGCGCCGACGATGTCGGGCTGCACCTGACTGGAGCGGGTGATGACCATGGGTGAGAAGCAGTAAAGGCCGAGCGCGATGTATCCGCCGAAGTAACCGTAGAGACGGCGCGCGACGTACCAGAGCGATGCACCCAGCAGCAATCCGGAGAGCAGGAATGGGAGGCGAATCAGGAAACGGTATTCGCTGAGGTGGCTGAAGTTCCCCTTAGGGTCGATGAGGTGGGCCGGCAATCCTGCGAGCACGGGAATCAGTGGCGAACGAAACTCGGTGCCAGCGTTCATTAGGCGGTCGACGTGGAGCAGTCCGTCTTCGATGTAGCTGCTCTCCATCTGGGTGATAGGAACGTGCGCCATGAACCACAGGCACTGCGCCGCGAAGAGGAATAACAGGATGAGCGCCGCAATCTGGGGGAAGCCGAGTTTGGGGAGTATCCGGAAGGAAGGCATGCTCTAGTTGGTGAAGCGCCGCTTCCACCGGAAGCGAATTGTTGTTGATCCCACCCTTTCCCAAAAGAGGGGAAAGGATGGGGCACCCACAGTCTCGTTCCTAGATGTCCAGGTTCTTCACGTCGAGCGCGTTGTCTTCGATGAACTTGCGACGCGCTTCGACGTCTTCGCCCATCAGCGTGGTGAAGATGTTTTCGGTTTCGGTCAGGTCCTCGAGCTTCACTTCGAGAAGCGTGCGGCGCTCGGGATCCATCGTGGTCTCCCATAGCTGCTGCGAACTCATCTCGCCCAGACCTTTGTAGCGCTGCACGGTGTATTCCTTGCGGCCCTCGTTCAGCACGTAGTCGAAGAGATCGCGGACAGTCTGCTTCTCGACAGTTTCCGCGTCCGCCTTGCGCTTGGAGGTCTTGGGGCTCTTCTGCTCCGCCTTCTCCTGGTCGGCACGCTCGGCGTCGCTCAATTCTTCCTTGTCCTTGGCTGTGGCGGCCGACTCTTTCTTGATAGTCTCGATGAAGTAGGGCGGCTCCAGATACTGCTCGATCTGCTTGAATTTCGCCATCATCTGGCGGTACTCGGGGGCGGAGGCAAATTCCCAGTTGATGACGTGCGGCGCCCCCTGCGCGTTGACGAAGACGCACTCCCAGAGGTTATGCTCCTCCTCGAAGCGCTTCTCGACGGACTTGAGGCCCTGGTCTTTCATGACGGCTTTCAATCCCTTTTCAAGGTCAACAATCTTTTTTGCGGGTCGACTGCTCTCGCCTTCGAAGTCGGCGCGCTTGGCGAGATCGAACTTCGGCAGCATCTCCGTGATGACCTCGTCACGGATGCGCTTGTTCACCTTGTCCACGAAGCCGATGTACTCGTTGAGCGTGGTCATAAACTTGGTCAGCGGAGCGCCCTCGAGCGTGGCTGCGCCTTCGCCGTAACGTACGACGATACCGTCAGCGGCGCGCTTCACCATGACGCGAACGAATTCGTTGTCGTTCTTGATGTACTGCTCAAACTTGCCCTTTTTAATGCGGTAGAGCGGCGGCTGCGCGATGAAGACGTTGCCGCGCTTGATGAGCTCCTGCATGTGGCGAAAGAAGAACGTCAGCAGCAACGTGCGGATGTGTGAGCCGTCCACGTCGGCGTCGGTCATCAGAATGACCTTGCCGTAGCGTAGTTTCGAAATATCGAAATCGTCTTTGCCAATGCCAGTGCCGAGCGCCGTAATCATGGCGCGGATTTCTTCGTGGCCCAGCATCTTGTCGTAGCGGGCCTTCTCGACGTTGAGGATCTTTCCCTTCAGCGGGAGGATGGCCTGGAAACGGCGGTCGCGTCCCTGCTTGGCGGTGCCGCCTGCGCTCTCTCCCTCGACGAGGTATACTTCGCAGCGGTCGGGCTGGCGCTCAGAGCAGTCGGCGAGCTTGCCGGGGAGTCCGCCTCCGTCGAGCGCGCCCTTGCGGCGCGTGAGATCGCGAGCCTTGCGGGCGGCTTCGCGAGCACGCGCAGCGTCGATGGCCTTGTTGATGATCTTCTTTGCCACCGGAGGGTTCTGATCAAAGTACGCGCCCAGGCGCTCGTTGATGAAAGCCTGCACAGTGCCGGCGATATCGGAGTTGAGCTTCCCTTTGGTCTGCCCTTCGAATTGCGGCTGCGAAAGCTTCACGCTGACGACGGCAACCAGTCCTTCGCGAACGTCGTCGCCGGTCAGGTTATCCTTCACGTCTTTGAACAAGCCAAGCTGCTGCCCAGCGTAATTGATCGTGCGAGTCAGCGAGGTTTTGAAACCTGACAGGTGCGTGCCGCCATCGACGGTATTGATGTTGTTGGCGAAGCTGAATACCGTCTCGGAGTAGCCGTCGTTGTACTGCAGCGCGATCTCCATGGCCACGCCGTCGCGCTCGGCTTCCATGTAGATGGGCTTGTCGTGCAGCGTGGACTTGCCGCGGTTCAGGTGCTTGATGAATTCGGCGATACCGCCATTGAACTTGAACTCGGTGCGCTTCGGCTCACCAGTCTTGGGGTCGGTGGTGCGCTCGTCGGTGAGCGTGATGAGCAGTCCCTTGTTGAGGAAGGCCAACTCGCGCAATCGCTGCGCCAGCGTATCGTAGTTGTACTCAGTGACGGTGAAAATCGAGGCATCAGGAACGAAGTGAATTTTGGTTCCGCGCCGCTTGGTGCTTCCCGTCTTCTTCAGCTTGCTGGTGGGAACGCCCTCGGAGTAGCTCTGTTCGAACACCGTGCCGTCGCGCCAGATCTCCAACTCAAGCAAGCTGCTCAGCGCGTTGACGCAGGAGACGCCGACGCCGTGCAGCCCGCCGGAGACTTTGTAGTTGGAGCTGTCGAACTTACCGCCGGCGTGCAGCACGGTCATGACGACCTGCGCGGCAGGAAGGCGCTCGCCGTCCATGTCCATCTCACCGGTGGGAATGCCGCGGCCGTTGTCGACTACGGTGATGGAGTTGTCGATGTGAATGGTGACGTCGATGCGATCGGCGAAACCGGCAAGCGCTTCATCCACGGAGTTGTCCACGACTTCGTAGACGAGGTGGTGAAGTCCCATGTCGCCAGTCGAGCCGATGTACATGGCGGGACGCTTGCGCACGGCCTCCATGCCGCCGAGCACTTTGATGGAGTCGGCGTTGTAGTCGCCTGACTGCCCGTTGCCGTTCTTGCCGTTGGGCATCGGGTTCGCTTTCTCGGTTTCGATACTGTCTTTTTCGGTAGAAGCCTTAACGGTTTG
Source organism: uncultured Acidobacteriaceae bacterium (assembly GCA_963814165.1). Lineage (GTDB taxonomy): Bacteria > Acidobacteriota > Terriglobia > Terriglobales > Acidobacteriaceae > DASRAA01. Next base: position 124,700 of record CAWFBW010000017.1, read on the forward strand.
CGTATCGGTCGCGGACATCCTGCTCCATTCCATCAGAAACGCGCCCAGGGTAGCGCTTTCCGCTTCATCGCACACGGATCGCAGCAGGGGCTAGTTGCCTCCGCTAAAGTACCTCAAATGGCAGTAAATTCAACGATTTGAAAGGCCTGACGATCCATATCTATTCTAGCACGGAACGGCCTCGGCCGCGGTTCATCGTTGGAGCATTAAAGCATGTATTTTCAACGGTTTAAAGACGGGTATTTTGCCAGTAACGGGGCAGGCCCAATGGCAGAGCAGGGCGTGCGAAATTGCCCGCACTGCGATGATTCCAGGAGTACATATCGAGCAGCGTTTCTCCGCCACGTAGCAGCTTTCTCACGCCACCTGTGAAGCACAGAACGCGCACTTGCGAGCGCCGACTGGAATTTCGCTGAGGCACTCCGGGCACGGTTTCTTGTCCGGCGCGGCAGGAGCCTCTGGCTTATTCATTCGCGCCATCAATGCGTTCACCGGAAGTACCACAAAGTAGTACACGGCGGCGGCGACCAGCACAAATGCGATCACAGCGTTGACGAAGTCGCCGTAGAGGAACTTCGATCCGTTGATTTCGAAGACGTAGGCGGAGAAGTCGGGCTTGCCCACCAGGGCGGCGATGAGAGGGGTCAGCAGGTCTTTGACGAATGCTGTGACGATAGTGCCAAAGGCCGCACCGATAACTACGCCGACTGCCATATCAACGACATTGCCGCGCAAAACGAATTCGCGAAATCCCTTAAGCATGGGTTCCTCCCCGTGACTGCTTCGATATGACTATAGGAGCCGTTCGCGGCATTTTACAAGATGATCAGGCTCGCGCGGCGAACCAGTCTTTCACCGGCTCCTGAGAAAGATAGAACACAATCAGCATCCGCACGATGATTTGCGCACCTTCGCGGCCAACGGCGAAGACGCGTGAGTCTGCCACGGCGCTGGAGATGGCGGGGACAGCGAGTGCGATTCCGGCAATCGCAAGGAGAATGGCCGCGCGGCGAACCCACGGCCAGCGCTTCCACAAGCCGAGGGCCAAGATGAGCAGGACGGCGGCATAAAGCAGAAATGGCAGCGGGCCGAGCTGCTCTAATCCTCCGCCCAAGAGAAACGCGCCCTGGGAGAGTGGAATCCGCCCAGAAAAAACCAGTGCCGCGAATCCCAGGGATATTACGGCGAGCAGGACGCAGAGTGCGACGATGGCGGTTACGCCCGCGGGGCGATCGGTCGTCATGGTGTCAACCAATTAAGAATGGCACAGCCGAAACCGTGCCATTCCAGGTTATCCCTTACGTTGTGGTACAAAGCTGATCTACTTCGCCACCACCGGCCTTGGCCCTGCTTCCTTGATCTCGCGGGGAGCGTCGAACTGCTCAAAGTTCCTCTCGAAACGCGAAGAAAGGTCGGCAGCCATCTTGTCGTACGCTGCCGTGTCCTTCCACGAGTTGCGGGGCTTCAGCAAATCGGCTGGCACTCCCGGAACGAACGTGGGAACGCTCAGGCCAAACGCCGGCTCGATCTCGAACGGGACATCGTTCAGCGCGCCTTCCACAAGCGCATTGACCATGGCACGAGTGTAGGGCAGGTTCATACGCTTGCCGATGCCATACGGCCCGCCCTGCCAGCCGGTGTTGACCAGCCAGCACTGGGCGTTGTGCTCACGGAGACGCTGGCCCAGCATTTCGGCATAGACCTTGGGAGGCAGCGGCATGAAGGGCGCGCCGAAACAGGTCGAGAACGTCGCCTGCGGCTCGGTGACCCCGGCCTCTGTGCCCGCTACTTTCGCGGTGTAGCCCGACATAAAGTGGAACATCGCCTGTTCGGGCGTCAGCTTCGACACCGGAGGCAGCACGCCGAAGGCGTCGGCGGTAAGGAAAACAACATTCTTTGGATGCCCGCCAAAGCCCGGAATCACGGCGTTGTCGATGTGTTCCACTGGATACGCTGCGCGGGTGTTTTCTGTGAGGCTATCGTCGTCATAATTCGGAACGCGCGTCTCGGGGTCAACGACGACATTCTCCAGGACCGAGCCGAAGTCGAGCGCGTTCCAGATCTGCGGCTCATTTTGCTCGGAGAGCTTGATGCACTTGGCGTAGCATCCGCCCTCGAAGTTGAAGACGCCGTCTTCGCTCCAGCCGTGCTCGTCGTCGCCGATGAGTTTCCGTGTGGGATCGGCGGAGAGGGTGGTCTTGCCGGTCCCAGACAATCCGAAGAACAGAGCGGCCACCCCGTCTTCGCCGATGTTGGCCGAGCAGTGCATGGGGAACACGTTGCGCTGGGGCAGCAGGAAGTTCATCACGCCGAAGATGGATTTCTTCATCTCGCCGGCGTATTGAGTACCGCCAATAATGACGATCCGGCGGGTAAAATCGACGATCACGAATACTTCCGAGTTCATGCCGTCGCGCTTGGGGTCGGCGATGAACCCGGGCGCGCTCACGATGGTGAACTGCGGCTTGTGGGTCTTCAGTTCCTCCGCGGTCGGGCGGATAAAGAGCTGGCGGACGAACAGATTATGCCAGGCAAACTCGTTGACCACCTGGATTGGCAGCTGATAGCGCGGGTCTGCGCCGCAGAACAGGTCCTGAACATACACCTGCTTGCCTTGCAGGTACTCGAGTACGCGGTCGTATAGCGCATCAAACTTTTCAGCCGTGATCGGCAAGTTCGCAGAACCCCAGGCAACCTTGTTCTCGGTGATGGAGTCCTTGACGGTGAACTTGTCTTTGGGGGAGCGGCCGGTGCGCTTGCCGGTTTCGGAAACCAGCGCGCCCCGGGCGCTGAGCATGCCTTCGCCGTTACGGATGGCGGCTTCGACCAGTTTCGGGGTGGAAAGGTTGCGCAGCACGTTCTTCTGCACCAGCAGTTCGGCCAGTTGGGGATGAGCGATGGAAGACATAGGAAGGCTCCTTGAGAAACCCGGATTCCGACCAGGACGCGGAGCCGGTTTCCGGGAATCGATATGAATCAGGGGGAGCAGGCCATGATCTCCCCGTACGCAGCAAAAATGCCCGGAGACCGGGCACCTGACACTTATCCGTTGACAGCGGCGGCTTGTGTTTCCTCGATGAGCGCGTTCAGATGATCCAGTGTCTCCTGAACCGTCAGGGAATACATCTCGCGTCCACTATCTTCGCCGGATTCTATGGCCCACTTCAAATAATGCCCCGCAATCTGGACAGCCATGGGGTCGGTGATCACCTTGCCGGTCTGCCGGTTGTACTCCACCCACGCGGGATGAGGTAGAGCAATCCATACCGGTCGGTCCCCGACTAAGAACTTGATATCGACAGCGTCGGCATGCCTCGTCGCAATCGCGACGATGAGAGCCTGATACTGGCAGTGGAGCAGATTGCCGGACCACTTATCGATCGCCTGAAAATCGTCATACATAACCTTAGAACTATAGCCGACAGCCCTAAGTCGGGCAATGACCAAGCGCACCAAACCGGAACGCGGCGCCAGGCGGCTGTCACGTCGTCAGGCCTGCTCGCGCATCTCGCCCAGGACCACCTTAACGTCCATCTTGCGCTTCCCGCGGTAGATGGTGACAGTCACCGTATCGCCGGCCTTGTGCCGGTTCATCGAATTGGCCAGGTCCTGCTGGTCACCGATCTGTTCACCATCGATAGCGACGATGAGGTCGCCGCCGAGCATCACGGGTATGTTGCCGAGGTAGGCCCGCTGGGTGCCACCCTTCAGTCCGGCGCGCTCGGCAGCGCCACCTGGCACTACTTCTACAATGAGAACGCCGTAGTCGGATGCCAGCCCCATTTCCTGAGCCAGCTCCGGCCCGATGGGAAGGCTCCGAATACCCACCGAGGGCCGGCGCACGCGACCTATGGTGATCAGGTCGTTGATGACCGCCTTGGCAGTGTTAATGGGGATAGCGAAGCCAATGCCGGCGCTCTGGTTCGATCCGCCAGTGGCAATCATGCTGTTGATGCCGATGACTTCCGCATGCGCGTTCAACAGCGGACCTCCCGAGTTGCCGGGATTGATGGCCGCGTCAGTCTGGATGGCTTCATCGATTTCCGCGCCCTGCGGCGTCCGAATGGGCCGCAGCGAGCTGATGATGCCGCGCGTCATGGTGCCGCTCAGCCCAAACGGATTGCCAATCGCGTACACATTCTGTCCGACGACCAAGCCCTTCGAGTCGCCCAGCGTGGCAGGTTGCAGGTCAGGCGCCTTGATCTGGATAACGGCGAGATCGTGAACTTGATCCCGTCCGATGACCGTTGCCTTGTACTTCTTCTTGTTATGGAGAGTGACCTCGACCTCGCGGGCGTTCGCGATGACGTGATAGTTGGTCAGGATGTGGCCGTCTTTGTCGATAATGAACCCTGAGCCTTGGCCTTCCTGCGGCACTGGACCATAAAAGAAGTCATACGCCACGGCGGTCGAGGTGATGTTGACGACCGGCTGTATACCCTTCTTGTAAACGTCGATCGTGGTCTGCTCTTCGCTGTCGAACGTTGGCGGCGCGGCCGCTTCCGTCAACTCGACCTTGGTTGGCCGCGAAACATAGTCCGACGGATTGACGCTGGAGTGGTGGGTCGTGTACCAGTAGAAGGCGCCGGCGATCAGCGCTCCGAAAAGGAGTGGGCGTAGGAGTCTCATGCTTGTAGTACGAACACCTTTGGCTGGCCGTTCCTGCGGAAGGGCAGCGGATTACTCCTTAAAGTGTATCGAGTTCCGGCGGGGCGTGCCTAGTGTGGCTCGGCAGCCAGGTTCTGCAGCTTCGCCCACAACGCATGCACCTGGCCGGTTGTGGCTTCGATCGTTTCTGAGTTGTCAATTACGAAGTCGGCGCGGGCTGCCTTCTTGTCATCGGAAAGCTGCGCGGCACTGCGTCGCAGAACCTCGGTCCGCGCGTCTTCCAGAGAACACCGGGCGCGCTGGGCATAGCGGGCAACCTTCTGCCCGAGATCACACGTCACCACGATCAGCTTGTCGAAGTCCTTGGCGGCTCCGGCCTCCACTATCAGGGCAGCTTCAACGACAGCGACTCCACCGGGGTCCGATTGCGCGACCTCGTCCATCCAGCGGTTTTGCGCCTCGAGCACGGCAGGGTGCACGATGGCGTTGAGTTCGCCGATCCGATCGGGAAACGCGGTGTTGGCCAGGCGTTTGCGGTCGATGGTTCCGTCGCAATTCAGAATTTCGCGGCCAAAGCGCTCGACCACCGCGTAATAGGTCGGTTCCCCCGGCTCGTAGAGCCTATGCGCCAGGCTGTCGGCTTGCAGAAAGTGCGCGCCCCGCGCGGCCAGCAGCTTCCCCACCGTGGACTTGCCGCAGGCCACCCCGCCCGTGAGCCCTACGCGCAGCATTGGCGCTCGCCAACGATCGACCCACCTGAATCCACGGTCATGATGCCTCCGGCAAATGCCCCACGCAGTATATATGTCGGATGCTTATGGATGCGGCCCCCTGGGCTGTTTAGGTTGCCGCCTTCCGACTTCCGCGTCACAAGACTCCTCGCCGTCGCTCAGCGAGATTCCTCTTCCAAGGGCTCCGGCCCTGGTAGTAGGACTTTAGTGGGTAGATAGCTTCCCTAAAACTGAAATATGTTGCATATACCACTTTTAGGTCAGCGAGGTAACAATCGATAAATGAATAACTTAGAAAAAAGATCAGCGGCCTAACGTGTGCTTACAAAGATTAGCCTGTCCCATGGGCCGAGGGACCCAGCTAGCCGCCCTCGTTGTATCTCGACCAATTAGAAAATTCAGGAGGAAGCATGAAATCTGATTTCAGACGTCCACTCGCGTTCGCTGCTGTGGCCGTCCTGCTCGTGGTTGCAGCTGCGCCCGGTTGGGCCACTCAGGTCCTCGTATATGGCCAGAGCCCGGACTACGCGGACCTTTATGCCTCGCAGAATGATACCGGGGGAACTTTTGGTGCCTTTGCGACCGCATACGACAACTTCACGCTCGGTTCCGGAACCACGATTACGCAGGTTCAGTGGACGGGTGGCTACCTCAATCCACAGAGCCAGGGTCCGATCTCGATGTGGAACGTTAACTTCTACGCCGATAGCGGTGGCCAGCCGGGATCATTAATTTCAAATTTCGGCATCCCTGGCACCGGTGGTGAGGCCTTTCTGGGGCTCGACAACCTCGGTGATCCGGTCTATGGCTACACGGTAACCGTGAATTTCTCCGCCGCCGGTGGTACCACTTACTGGATGTCGGTTGTACCTGATCTTGCTTTTCCGCCACAGTGGGGTTGGACTACTTCTCTGCAGGGTGACCGTGTGGCGTGGCAGGACTACTTCGGGACCGGCTCGCAGGTTGGGACCGACCTGGCGTTCTCGCTCTACACAACCCAACAGACTGGCGTTCCTGAGCCGGGCAGCTTGATGCTGCTGGGTACGGGTGTAGTCGGCCTGGCCGGGATGCTGCGTCGTAAGCTGGGCGCCTAGCCTCTCGGTTCGCTGCAATACTGCATCGTTTCACTGCGGCCGCACGCCGCAGCCACATGATTTGGGGACACCTCTTCTGGCCGACCACTTGCGCACTCGTCGAGTGCTCACTTCCGGCCAGTCGAGTGGTGCTATATAGAGGAGAAGAGATGAAGCTATTCACAAGGTTTGCAATCGCAATTACGGTCCTCGTGGCTCTCGCTTCGGTGGCCGGAGCTCAGTCGTGGACGACCATTCCCAATGTGTTCCCGGGTGCCAATGGTGCCGGGGTCATGATGCAGCTGCGGGACGGCAGAGTCCTGGTGTCGGATTTCTCCGGTGCCAACTGGTATGTGCTGACTCCCGATGCCACGGGCAGCTACGTTAACGGAACCTGGAGCCCGGCCGGCAGCACGGCGGCCTTTGGCTATGCACCGCTGTATTTTGGCTCGCAGGTGTTGCTGGACGGAAAGACCGTGATCGTCGAAGGCGGCGAATACAACTGCATCACGGGGACTTGCCAGGCACTCTGGACTACCCAAGGTGCGCGCCTGGCGTACTCGGGAAGTTCCTTCACTTGGGTCCCCAACAGCCCGCCGCCCACTTGGGGCAGCATCGGCGATGCTCAGAGCGTAATTTTGCCGGATGGCCGGTACATGCAAGCCAACTGCTGCAGCGGACAATCGGCGATCTACCTCGGTCCGAATAGCTGGGGGCCCGACATCAATGGGCACTACAACGACGAAGGCTCGTTCACGCTTCTCCCGAACGGAAAGGTGCTGATGGTGGACGCGTGGTCGGCCTCGTGCTCCTCCAGTTTCTCGACACAGCTGTTCGATCCCACTACCGACACCTGGTCTTGCGGAGCGAATACGACGGCGCAGATGTGGGACAACAGCGGTCACGAACTTGGGCCAGCCGTACTGATGTACAACGGGAAGGTATTGCAAGTCGGCGCGACCAACAACACCTCAGTTTACAACCCGGCGGCGAATTCATGGTCTGCCGGGCCGACACCCCCCGCAGGCCTGGTGGGGTACGATGCCCCGGGTGCTTTAGAACCCAACGGCAAAGTACTGCTGATGCTCGGTCCCCAGTCATTCAACGCCGGCTGCCAGTTCATGGAGTACGATCCCGCCACGAACAGCCTGGCCAACACCGTGAACGGTTCGATTTGCCCCAGCAACGGGACATGGTATGACTACCTGATGATCCTGCCCAGCGGCCAGATCATGGCCACGATTGCGGATTTTCCGGTAAATGTCTACACTCCGGCCGCGGGCGTTGCCGCGGGCGCAGGTCCAACCATTCTGGCTGCCTCCACCCACTTGAAGGCGGGCTCGGTCAACAACTTGTTGTATGGCAAGCAGCTCAACGGCCTCACGCAGAACAACGCTTTCGGCGACGACGAGCAGAGCGATACCAATTTCCCGCTCGTTCGGCTAACCTGCGTTTCAGGCGGTTGTACGGCTGGCCATGTGTACTTTGCGCTCACCCACGACGAGAGCACCCACTCGATCGCTCCAGGCGTCATCATGTACACGAAGTTCGACATTCCGGCCTCCGTGCCGGCGGGTAAGTACCAGTTAAACTCGATCGCCAACGGTATCGCCTCGAACACCATCATCGTGTCGTTACAGTAAGCCTTCGGAAACCTTGTAACTCTGCAACTGAAAGTGCCATGCTCCCATCTGCATGGCACTTTTTTTGCGCGTTGTGAGGTTCTTCATTCCCGGCTGAGAGCGGTTTCGGAGTTGTTGTAGCCGTGGCGGTTGTGGTAGCGCGGCGCTTCAGCGGCTGTTACGAAACTAAATCTGCGATCTGCACGGTGGAACAAAGTATGGTTCGGTCTGCTCAACTCAGCCGCGAAGCGGCGACGTGCTGTTAGCCCCGGGCGTCAGCCCGGGGTACAGTGGGGAATCGTCCTGAGCCGCGGAGCGGCGTACTTGGTTCCGCAACACACCCTTCAGCGCCGCGTCCAGCACGGCCTTTTTAAGTGCTACGGGATATACCAAGCCCGGAAGCGCGATAGCGCGGAATACCACAGCGCGAACCTGAGGCCCTCGACCGTCCTACTTCTTTCGAATGTGAAGGGTTTTTTGCACTTCGGTGACGACGTCGCCGGATTCGTCTTTCACTTCAACGGTGAAGGTGGGCTCGTACTTGGGTTGCGTCTCGAGCACTTTGCGGATTTCGTCGAGTTGCGCGTCGGTCAATCGGAATTCGGCGCGCACTCTCCCTTTACCCGGCTTTCGGAATCGGATGGTGGCTGCCTTGTCCCAGACGACGTATTCGGTGCCGAGGTTCTTGATCAGCATCAGCATGTAGAACGGGTCGGTCATGGAGTACAGCGATCCGCCGTAATGCGTGCCCACAAAGTTGCGGTTCCAGGGACGCAGCTTCATAGTTACGACTACGGACTTCATCTCGGGGCCCCAGCGCACATGAATCCCCACAGCCGCAAAAGGCGGCCACATGTTGACCAGGCGAAGCATGAGACTTTGCTTGAATGATGCCATGGTTAGGATGCGCTACTGCGGACTGAAGCCCCAGTTTATCCCCTGGACCGCTGGTTACTTTCGTTTCTTCCCCTCGCTGATTTCTCTGGCCCTTACTTCAGTGTCGCGCTACAACGGAATTGTGAGGGCAGGGGAGTAGCGTCTCTGCCCAATCGGCGCCCAGGGCGCGGCAAGAATTGTTCTTTGAAATTTCCCGAAATGGAACTGAGGCATCCCGAAAGCTGCCCGGGGAACACCAGCTAAGTCCTACGGGCAGACATGGATACGTATAACTACATTGAAAATCAATGGCATGCGAACAATTTCCGCCTAAACCATTGATTCTAAAGATCGTGATTCAGCATTTTTCATGCTTCGCACCCGAAAAGCTCCTTCCCACGCAGCTTCCTCTGCGGGCTTCCGGAATGCGGGTTTCGACCGGAGAATCGCCGGAATGGTGGAGGGTACGATCTCGACATCGCGCCACTCTTCGTGGGGGACATTTAGGGTGGGCGTGAACGGTGGACCCCCACTCACTCGTGGAGAGGAATGAGTGGGGTTAACCTCGATGGTCCTATAGTGCGGAAACCCCGCGTTCCTGATTGCGGATGCGGATGGCGTCATCGATCTTCGACAGGAAGATCTTGCCGTCTCCGATTTTGCCGGTGGAGGCCGTCTTCAGGATGGCCGCGACAGCCTGTTCCACGAGCTTGTCGTCGATCACCAGCTCGATTTTGGTTTTGGGCAGGAGGTCCACGCTGTACTCACGGCCGCGATAGTGTTCCGTGTGTCCCTTCTGGCGTCCATGGCCGCGCACTTCTGAAATGGTCATCCCTTCCACGCCCAGCTCGTGCAGGGCATCCTTGACGGCATCAAATCGGGAGGGTTGAATGATCGCTTCAAGTTTGGTCATGATGGTTTCCTTGTCCTCGATTCTTGGTTCCGATTCCGATCCAACACGGGATTGCTATACGGCAACTGCTACCACGGTCAAGATCAACTGGCGACGGAGCCCTCGGCTTCGCCGTTCATCGCGATGCTATCAATGGCGATCGCCGGCGCCGCAACGATTGAGGGCACCGGCGGAAACGCGTACTTCAACATGGCGGGCGTAACCACAGTCGTGATCAGCACCAGCACCACTACCTGCACGTAGATGTCGCGGGTCACCAGGCCGGCCGCCAATCCCAAGCTGGCGGTAATGAGGCCGACTTCGCCGCGGGGAATCATCCCGATTCCGACGACCATCGACTCGCGGTTGCTGAAGCCGTTGAGACGTGCACCCAGGCCGCATCCCGCGAGTTTGCCCACGATCGCCATGAGCAGCAGAAGTGCGAAAAACAGCATACTTCCCGACACATGGCGAGCGTTCACCGCCAGTCCGATGGAGACGAAAAATATTGGACCGAACAGCGAATTTACCATCGGATGTAGATCCTGCAGGACCCGTTCATGCGACGCGGTTTGCGCTACGAACAACCCGGCAACGTAAGCGCCGGTAATGGCCGCCATACTGCCAAACCATTGCGCGTCGAAGGCCAGCAGGAACGCAATAATCAGCGCGGCGGCAGCTTCAATGTGATGCCCGTGCAGCCGGGTTGCGCGATGCATCACCCATTTGGTGATTGGCGGCCCGAACCAGAACATCGTGGTCATGCAGATCGCCATCTTCAGGATCGTCAGGGTCATTTCACGCCACGATGCGTGCCCGCCGCCCGCCATCTGTGGCGCGAGGGCGATGACCAGCGAAAGCACGACCAGACCCATGACGTCGTCGATCACTGCTGCCGACAGGATCGTCGAGCCGGCGCGCGAACGTAGTTGCTTCAGGTTCATCAGCGTCTGTGCCGTAATCGTCACGCTCGTCGCGGTAAGAATCGTGCCGATGAAAATCGCCTCCGGCCAGCTGAAATGAAACAGCCGCGCCAGGTAAGCTCCGCCAGCCATCGGCAATACCACGCCACCAGCGGCCGCCCAAAATGCGGGTGCCACGGTTGTGCGCATCATTGCCGTATCGGTTTCCAGGCCCGCCACGAACATCAGCAGAACTACGCCGACCTCCGCCAGTATGTAGAACACGCTGGCGACCGACACTCCTTCCGGACCTTTAGGGCGCGCCAGGATTGGCAGCGAAAAGATGTCGAGTACCGTAGGCCCCAACAGGACGCCCGCGAGCAACTCACCCAGAATGAGTGGCAGTCCCACGCGCGCGCTGAGCGCTCCTGCCAGCTTGGCGACCAGGATGATCACCGCAACAAAGAACAGAATTTGCAGCGATGTGTTCACCGGCTTCCTTTCGCAGAAGAGTTAGTTGCCGAGCGGTAAACCGCAAGTCCGCTGGCCAGCACACAGCCGAGAACGACAGGAACGATTGGAGCGTGCATGATCAGGACCAGCACCAGTCCCACGAGAAGGGCACAGGACAACGCCATTCGCTGCTGTTTTAGGACTCGAATCGCTTCTGCCATCATTGCACTCCCGCCTTGTCTCAGCCTGTCGTTCGTCGCAGCTTAATGCATATGCCGAATCACGGAGAGGATCGCCACGGCCAATCCGCTGGCCGCCAAGAACAGAGCAGGAACGCTGAACGGCTTGTTAAACAGCGGCCGCGCTATGCCGTTTTTCTCCCGAGCCTTCTCCTCACGGAGCAACGCAGTGAGCAACTTGCGCTGCTCAAGGGTCATGTTACAGCGACGGGCACGTTCAGCCGCTTCGTAGCCCTTCTGTGGAATCCGCAGCTTGAAGTTGAGTTGCGCTAATGTGTAATGCGCCGCAAAACTATCGTCGTCGAGACGCGCGGCCTCTTCCAAGTGGTCGAGCGCGGGGTAGATTCGGTGCGTCAGCGCCTGAGCGATTCCCAGAAATACATGCGCGTCGGAGAACTCAGGAGCCTGCTCGACGGCGAGCGAGAGGACGGCGACCGCCGCCTCCGCATCGCCAGTTTGGATGTGAGTGATGCCTTCCGCCAGATACTGCTGGGCCAACGCGGGGACCATGGCGCTGGGCGCGGTCTGCATAGCCAGCGGATGCCCTGTCTGATCGCCAAATCGTAACGAAGCGCCTGTCATAATTGTCTCCTTCTCACGTCAGTTGATGGCATTTGAATCAGTCCGCTGCCATAGCACTGCCGACGCTTTCCGGTTTCAGGACGAATTCTGGATAACCGAGAGCACCCATTTCCGGAATGTCGAGGCCCTCAAGTTCCTCGGCGGCATCGACCCGCTGTCCCACGACCAGATGAATCGCCATATTGGCAACGTAGGAGAGAGAGAAGACGAACCCGATCAGCGTACCTACGCCGATCAATTGCGCGACCAATTGGCTGGGGTCTCCATAAAAGAGTCCGCGCACCGAACCGTTGACGCCGTTCCAGCTGCCACCGTAGTTCGAGGTTCCGTCGGCGAACAGTCCGACGGAGATTACGCCCCAGAGTCCGTTGGTGCCGTGCACCGAGATGGCGCCGACCGGATCATCCACTTTGAGTACGCGATCGACGAACTCAACGCTGATGCACACCAGTACGCCAGCAACGAGTCCGATGATAGCTGCACCGATGGTGCTCACGAATCCGCTAGGTGCTGTGATGGCCACAAGTCCGGCAAGCAGACCGTTGCCCGACATGGAGGCGTCCGGCTTGCTGTAGCGGATCCACATGTAGAAGATCGCACCGAAGGAACCGGTTGCGCCCGCGAGCATGGTGTTCACCGCAACCGAACCGATTCGGAGAGCGCCGTTGCCCGAAGCCGCCAGCGTGCTGCCCGGGTTAAACCCGAACCATCCGAAGGCCAGGATGAAACAGCCGGTCAGCACCAGCACGATGTCATGGCCCGGAATGGCATTGGGCTTGCCGTCACGGGTGTACTTGCCGATGCGGGGTCCAAGGATCATCGAAAGTGCGAGAGCTGTGAGTCCACCGACGGCGTGCACTACGCCCGAACCGGCGAAGTCGCAGTAGCCGTGGCCGAGTCCGAAGTTGGCTCCGAGTTGCGACAGCCAGCCGCCTCCCCACGCCCAGTTCGCGAACAGAGGATAGGTCAATGCGCCCATGAACACAGACGAAACTGCGAAGGCTACGTACTTCCAGCGCTCGGCGGCGGAACCGGTCACGATGGTGAGCGCGGTATCCATGAAGACCATCTGGAACAGGAAGAGGACCATGACGCCGACGTCGTAGCTGCCGCCCTGCGTGAGGAAGAAGCCATGCGTGCCCCATACGCCCCAGGTCTTGCCGAAGAAGTTGAGCACGTGCTCGGAGTTGAGAGGATTGGCGCCGCCGAGCGTAGAGTAGGGTGCGCCGCCGCCCATCTGGATGGCGAAGCCGCATACCCAGAAGGCGAACAGGCCCAGGCTGTACACCATGAAGTTCATCATCATGGTGTGGTTGGCGTTCTTGGCGCGGCACAGTCCGGTTTCCACGATGGCGAAACCCGCCTGCATGAACATGACCAGGAAGCCGGTAACCAGCGTCCACACGAAATTGATGGCGATACGGTTCTGGCCGACTTGGTTGACGGTGTCGGCGAGAGTCAGGCCTTTCTTTGTGTCTGAGACCACGACGTCACTGACGGTGCCGGTCATCGTGCCGCCGGGATCGCCTTTGACCAAGTCATCCGTCGAGGGAGGGTGCGCAGCCTTTACGTCCAATGGCGCATCCATGGAAGGTGCAACCGGGGCAGGCGCCGACGCTGCGGCCGCAGGAGGAGGACTCGCCGGCTGAGCGGCCTGTGCTTGCCCCCACGCCCCCAGTCCACAGAACAGCAGCATCAATCCAGCCACAGAGTGAAAAGACAGTCTTTCGTGCCGAAAATCCCATGATGATTTCTCCTCCCTACGATTCGTTGTTCAGCTGCGGCCGGGCCCGTCGGGTCACCGTCCGCTTCGCTACTGGCCGCTCCGCCTGACTACAGCTTCCAGATCACATTCTTCTGATGTGCAGAGTTCAGCACACACAAGATTCCGACCAGCGAAATGGCAATCCCAACGATGGCCAGGAACAACCTCGCGCCCATGGACTGCGTGTAATTCAGCGCGATGACTGGAATCAGCCATCCCACAAATGCCAAGACAACTCCCACGAATTTCATAAATCGCTCCTAAGATGTGTTCCGACCTAGTTGCTCGAAGTTGCGCTCTTGATGCGATAAAAGCCGACTGCCGAGAACGCCAGGAGTGCCAGCCCGACGATTGCGGTCAGAATGCCCTTGGCTCCGCCCATGGCGAGACCGGCCGGGAAGGCAGTGAAGCCGACTAGTGTGGTTGCCAGATACGTTCCTTGCTGACGATTCGCTGCCATGCGATTTCTCCTCTGCCAAAAGTTCCTGCGTTGACTGCTGCTGGTCCTGCTGCGTTACTTCGGCGCCTAAAACAGGAACCCGAGCTCCACCACGCCGCGGGTCTGGGTGCCGCTCGTTCCGTATTGTCCGAAGGCCGAAACCCGTGCGTAGCTGAGAGCTTGTACAAACGAAATATCGCCGCGCGCGAAAAACTTCTGATACTGGTAAGTCGGCGTCGCGGTGAGCGACCAAGCCGCACTGCCCGGGCCGTACAGCAAGCTCAGGGAATTCGAAGCAACGCTGCCGTTGCTGGAGATGTATTCGAAGCGGCCGGCCATCGACCATCCCTTCTTGAGAGTCTTACTGGCCAGAATTGCACCGCCCCAAGCTTGCGCGCCTTGAGTTACGCCGATGCTGGGGTTCGTGGGAACGACGTTGTACTGCATGTAGGGCTGGATGACCAACCGTTCTTTCGTGAAGGTGTAGATGAGGTTGTAGATCTGCCGTTGTTCTGGATCGGCGTGGCCAGGTTTGTCCAGTCGGTCTCCCGAGGTAGCCGGCTACCGACGAACGCCATGCATGGGGTCCATTGGTGTAAGTCAGCGAGCCACTCAGACCCGAATAGCGGTTGGAGTAGTAGCCGTCGTTCCAGCTAAACGATGCCGTGAAACTTGCCCAACGTCTGGTTGATCTGCATGCCGCGTGTGATAGCGTTTTCCTGGTTCCACAACAGGCCGCGCTCGATATTCATGTTCTGGAAGCTGAAGGTGTACTCGGCGCCGACCAGGGTCGGGAGAATCTCCGATCATGAATGTTGGTGTTCTTTCCCGGCACAAGCTTCAAGTAAGCCACGGGAACCGGGCCGTAGAGGTCGCTGATGGTGTTTCGCGTTGAGATATAAGCCGATCCCAGGGCGGGAATGTCATAGGCGCCAGCCTGCACGTAGAACTGCCACCAGCCCGTCGTCTTCTGGATCCAGACCTGCCCATTCGTAAGAGTGCCTTCAGCTCCGTTGTTGCCCGGAACAGCGTTGCTTTGAAACAATCCGATGCCGGTTACTGCGCCGTTGATGCTGAGCTTGCCGAGCGGACCCGCTTCCAAGGTGATGGGCGGCGCAGCAGCCAGCGGGCCCGTCGACGCTCGGCGTGGGGAGCGGCGTTGGAGCGGCGGGTTCGGCGGGAGCCGCGGGAGCAGTGGTCTGCGCGGCAGCGGTTGGTCAGCGGGCTTGGCGGCCGGCGCGTCTTGCGCGAAGCCGTGCTCAACAGTCCAAGGAACATCATCGCGGTGCGACGAGCTTCTTAACGAGTCTTGCGTGCATCATTCGTTTAGACCTCCGCCGGAACTTGGTTCTCTGACCCTACGGAATGAACATCCGCGAGTCCAACGCATAGTTCCGGACTCAGCCATCGTATTTTTCGCGACATTAAATTCTTATAAGGGCGATAAATGGCGGTTATCCGCCTTATTCCAGTAGCAATCTAAGTCAACGAAAACAAACGACCAAGCTACTTCAAACTGGGATCAGCTAATTTTCGAGAACGGCTGTCTCATACTCGTCCGCCTCAATCAGTGAGAGATCCTGCAACTCAAATGCGCCCGCAGTCTTGAACTGTCGCACTCCGTTCTGCAGCATCTCGATGAAGGCTACAGCGGAGCGCGGCAGCGTGCGGTCCTGGTGATACACCAGCGCCAGTTCGCGCGACAGGTTTGCATCCGATAGAGGAACCAGATGCAGATCTCCGGCGCGGCACTCTTTGCGCGCAAAGCTCTCGCTGATGAGCGAGATTCCCATGTCCGATGCCACAAAAGCCTTAATCATCGCGATGCTTGGCAATTCCATGGCAATGCGCATTTGCGACTGGTAGGGACGAAAGAGCTTGTCCATGGTCTTGCGCGTGTGTCCGGCCTTGGGAAGGATGATGGGATAGTCCACCATGGCCTCGACCGGCACGGAGTCCAAGTCGCGCCAGCGGATGGTTCGGGCTGGTCATCAGCATCAGGCGGTCGTGAAAGATGCGCTTCACCACCAGGCTGGGCGCTTTGACCGGCATAGTGACGATGCCCACGTCGATCAGGCCGTCCTGCAGTCGCTCGAGGATCTTGTGGCTGAAGTTGCGATAGATGCTGATCTGCACGTCGGAGTAGAGACGGCGATATTCGCGAAAGGTCTCTGGCAGCACGTAGAGGCAGGTGGCCTCATTGGCGCCGATGGCCAACACGCCGCGAGGCATGCGGTCCTGGTCGGCCACCGCGCGCAGCGATTCACCGCGCAGGGCCAAAAGGCGAGTGGCATACTCGAAAAGTACTTCGCCGGCGGGAGTCAGCGTGACCCGCCTGCCCGTGCGATCGAGCAGACGCGAGCCGTACTCCTGTTCAAGCTGGCGGATTTGCGCGCTCACCGCTGACTGCGAGCGAAACACTTTGTCGCCCGCGCGCGAGAAATTCCCCAGCTTCACGACTTCCAGAAATGTCGTCAGTTGATCGAAGTCCACGCTGTTACTCCACCTGAAACACGATTCCCGTGGCCCGCGATGAAACGAGCCAGTCCCGCATCCTCCAATTTCCCCTGGATGCGCCTACAGCCTCGCGAGAGCCCGTTTCGCGAGTACTTGTTTCCGCCACTCGAGTACCAAATCGAGCCACCGTCACACAGCTGCAATCTTCAAACTTGTGCGATTTGGTTTATTTCTGGAGTGTAGAGGCCAGCCAGCGATTGCGGAAATTGATAGTTTTTATCGGGCGCATAAGCGCAGACACGACGCCTCCCTAAACCTTTGTGAAGTCAATGGTTGGGAGGTAGTGCTTCCTGCCCGTGCCGGTTGGTGAAGGCCCCATTAAAACACCTGGCCCACAGTTGCTCGCCTCTGGCGCAAGGGTGTAATGTTTCAACGCAATGGATGTATCCATCCGGAAACAGCCAATTCAATTTACCCAGCGCATGAGCGCCCAGGAAGAGGAGGGCCGGATTCAATGGCCAAAGCGATTAGCTGTAAAGATGTGGGAATGGCGGGTTGTGACTTCACCGCACGCGCCGAAAGCATGGAAGAACTGATGCAGGTCGCGTCCGCGCACGCCAAGGAAGCTCATGGCATGGATTCAATCCCGCCGGAGCTGATGCCGATCGTACAGTCCGCCATCCGCGACGAGTAGCGGAGACCGACCTCGACACTCGAAACAAATGCCCCACTGCTTAATAGCAATGGGGCTTACGTTTTCCGGAGGGCTGGTACTGCAGGCGCAGACGGTTTCTTGTCCCCAATTTCCTTGCTGCGGATGCTATCGGCTGGAGCGTAATCAAGAATTCGCGCAAATAAATAAGGCGCCGCTGCGGATGATCCGCTTGAGCGGCGCCCTGAAATTTCGCTGGTTACTTTACAGCGTCAGCAGTCTTGTCGGCAGCCTTCTTGGTGGCGTCGGCGGTGGCCTTGCTGGCATTCTTTACGGCGACGGCGGTCTTCTCGCCGCCCTTTTCGGTGTACTTCACGGTTACGGCAGTGCCTTCCTTGGCGCCATCGTAACTCGTCTTGCTGGCGTCGCCGACAGCCTTGCCGGTGCCCTTCGCACCTTCCACGGTTGTCTTGTCGGTCCACTTGATGGTCTGCTCTGTTCCGTCCTTGGTTTTGACTACCATGGTCTTGCTTTCCTTATCAACGCTCTTTACGATCCCGCTGACCGCGTGCACAACGTCTTCGGCATAGAGGGCTGTGCCGAATGCCAGCGCGACTCCCACAAGCGCAACGCAAAACTTCTTCATCTTCATCGTGAATCTCCCCGGCCCAATGGAGCCGCTGAATCTCAGAAATTCCTCCGTCGTAAGATGCCGTCTGCCGGACGGAAGCGCCGGCGCATCGGGCGTTTTTACTCTTAACGGGAAGGTACCATAAGAATAACAAACCACTCGTCATGGTGCCCAAAATGAAGGGCCGATCTGACTCGGGATTCCTCCGAAGGGGAGCGAATCAAGCAGTTCATTTCTAATCCAAGGCGGCAGGAGTAATCTTCTGTCGCAGTGGTATCGGAGACGTTCATGAAGCATATCTCGTACCGATTGCTGGCCGCACTCATCGTCTGCTGTTCAGCATCGTTGTTGGCGCAATCGTCGCAGCGCTGGTCGGAAGATAAGGCGAACACCTGGTATCAGCAGCAGCCGTGGCTGGCGGGCGCGAACTACATTCCTGCCAGCGCCATCAACGAATTGGAGATGTGGCAGGCGGATACCTTCGATCCGCAGCAGATCGACAAGGAACTCGGCTGGGCGGAGTCGCTGGGCATGAACACCATGCGCGTCTTCCTGCACGATCTTTTGTGGGAACAGGACGCAGAGGGTTTCCAACAGCGCCTCGACCAGTTCCTTGCGATTGCAGCCAAGCATCACATCCGGCCGATGCTCGTGCTGTTTGATTCGTGCTGGGACCCGTTGCCGAAGCTGGGTAAACAGCGGGCACCGATGCAAGGAGTTCATAACTCCGGCTGGGTGCAGAGTCCGGGAGCGAAGGCGCTGGAGAATGCGTCCCAGTATCCGCGACTGAAGTCCTACGTTGTGGGAGTCGTCGGCGCCTTCGCCAACGACCAGCGGATTCTTGCCTGGGACGTATGGAACGAGCCGGGCGGCTTCCAATACGGCTATTACGAGCAGCAGGAGCCGAAGAACAAAATCGAGCTGGTGAAGGCGCTGCTGCCGCAGGCGTTTGCCTGGGCGCGCTCGGCGAATCCTACGCAGCCACTGACCAGCGGACTCTGGGAGGGCGATTGGCCGAAGTCGGGGCCCACGCCGATGGAGCAGATCCAGCTCCAGGAATCCGACATCATCACCTTCCACAACTACAGTTGGCCGGAGAACTTTGAAAGCCGAGTGGTGTGGCTGGAGAAGCAGCACCGCCCGATCATCTGCACGGAGTACATGGCGCGCTCGGCCGGAAGCACCTTCGACGGCGTGTTGCCAATTGCCAAGAAGCACCACGTCGGGGCGATCAACTGGGGGCTGGTGAACGGCAAGACGCAGACGAACTTTCCCTGGGAGTCGTGGGAGCCATCCTTATGTTCTCGATCAGCCGCCGGTGTGGTTTCACGACGTGTTCAAGGCGGATGGAACGCCCTATCGCGAGGCGGAGGCAGAGCTGATCCGTCAGTTGACGGGGAAGTCGGTGACGGCTTCGGCCCAGTGAGGTGCGGGCAGCCGATATCACAAGGACTCCAAGTTGTCGTGGTTGCGCCGCATTTACCCCCCCACGGCTGTTTAGAATCAGTGATTTAGACAATAAATTCGTGTAAAGCGATTGATTCCAAACAAGTTTCGCGTACTTAATAGAAAACATTGGAGTTAGCGTAGGGCGTTGGGGGCTGATGCATTGGCGAAGACGCGCCGATTTGCGAAGCGACGTCGGCGAGATCCAGTTGTCAAAGAGCGATCCATTTTCCGCCACGGCGGACGTCAAGGACAAGAGACACCAACCCCTTTGCCTCACAAAGAATGTTTTACCGAACTGGATTCCGACGGGATAGGACGCCGGACACAGAGGCGAGTGATAAGGCAGAGTCGCTCGTATCCCAACCTATCGTCCGCTCCGCGGCCGAAGTCCGATCGCCATCCAAACCATCAATGCAGCTTGGCTGCCCTCGCCTGCTCGATCACTTTGAGATTGGCCGCTACGCCCTTTGTCCAAGGATTGTCTGGTCCATAGCGAGCTGTAAATATCTTGAGCGCCCGCTCGCAGTAGCTCAGCGCCCCGTCAAGGTCCCCTTTGTCCTTCAGAATCGTGCCGATATTGTTGGCGTCTATCGCCACGTTGGGATGATCGGGGCCATACACTTTCTCGGCGATCTTCAGCGCCCGCTGGCTGTAGCTCAGCGCCCCGTCAAGGTCCCCTTTGTCCCGCAGAATCTGGCCGATGTTGTTGGCGAAAATAGCCACGTTGGGATTGTCCGGGCCATACACCTTCTCGTCGATCTTCAGCGCCCGCTGGCAGTAGCTCAGCGCCCCGTCCAGGTCACCTTTGTCCTTCAGAATCCCGCCGATGTTGTTGGCGAACATGGCCACGTTGGGATTGTCCGGGCCATACACCTTCTCGTCGATCTTCAGCGCCCGCTGGCAGTAGCTCAGCGCCCCGTCCAGGTCGTCCCCTTTGTCCTGCAGAATCAGACCGATGTTGTTGGCGTCTCTGGCCACGTTGGGATGGTCGGGGCCATACACCTTCTCGTCGATCTTCAGCGCCCGCTGGCAGTAACTCAGCGCCCCATCCAGATCCCCTTTGTCCTTCAGAATCATGCCGATGTTGTTGACTTCCCTGGCCACTTCAGGATGGTCCGGGCCATACACCTTCTCGTCGATCTTCAGCGCCCGCTGGCAGTAGCTCAGCGCCCCGTCCAGATCCCCTTTATCTTTCAGAATCATGCCGATGTTGTTGACTTCTCTGGCCACGTCAGGATGGTCGGAGCCATACACCTTCTCGTCGATCTTCAGCGCCCGCTGGCTGTAGCTCAGCGCCCCGTCCAGGTCCCCTCTCGCAAGTAGGACCAAGCTCAACCCGTTAGCCAGGGCTGCCTTATGCTCGTCGTCGTTCTTCGGGGTAACTGCCGCGAGTCCTTGCTCCAAGGTGGTCTCCGCCTGCGCCAAGTCCGGCAGCTCCCGGTACGCACTACCGAGCGCCAGATAGAAATCGGGAGCTGAACGACGGCAAGCGCCGCCTGCAGATAGGGGATCGCCTCGCGGAAACGATACTGGTCTAGCAGTGCGTAGCCCTTGTTGTACGCTTCCTCTGCGGCATCGGCTTTCGACAATAGCTCCTTCCGCACCTCGCTGATTTCCTTGCCCACCTCGGCGGGTGTCGCCACAGGCATCTGCGCGTTTCGCTGCTCGAGCGCGTTCAGCCTGGCCAGAATCTGATCTTCCTTCTGCAGGATTTGTCCCTGCCCGCTCGCTACCTGTTCCGAGAGCGCCTCAATCCTTTGCAAAATGATTTCTTTCCCGCTGGCTTGCGCGAACTGCCGCAGATTCGCGTAGAAGCTGTCAACGAACTGCTGCAGCTGTTTGGCATCGGCCTTCTGTCCGGCGGCAATCTGCTTCCGTATCTCTTCCAGGGCAGCGCCGTCTTCCTTCAGCCGAGGATAGATGCGGTTCAACCCGTCGGCATACTGCTGTCGGGTCACGGTGCATGTGTTGTATCCGGTCGCCAGCCCCTTAACGAATTCATTCCATTGCTGTGTTGCTACCGATGCCTCCTGGAGCTGCTTGGGCGCAACTTCGAGGCGTCCGCTCAGGACACTCAGGCTGCTCAACGTTCCGGCGAAGGAGGAGGCATCGTACTTGATGGAAATTTCCTTGACATCAATCTGGATGTGATCGCCGTCGGGGAAGTGAACGGTCTTCTGCGCCTCGGCGATGCCCGAGATGGCCGCCAGAAAAACACACAGTCCGAGGCACTTATTCGTCACACTCGCAGGCAGACGAAACATATCCAGGTCCTATTGCGACCCAAGCTGCCGTGCCAGATCGCCGTACTGACCGACTAGCCCAGCCAGCTTGGTGCTCTCTTCCGGGGAAAGAGAAGGTTTGGACAACAGCGAATCAATTTCCTGCGCCAGGTTTTCCAGCGCGTGGAACCGCGTCCCAAATTGAGCATACTGAGCCTGGGTAATGGCACAGGAGTTGTATCCGGCCACTACATACTTCCGGAACTCGTTGGCCTCCTGCAGTGCCTGCGAGGCCTGCGCCAGCACTTTGGGATCGAGTTCAGTCGAAACCTTGGCCTTGTCGGCGACAC
Source organism: uncultured Acidobacteriaceae bacterium (assembly GCA_963814165.1). Taxonomy (GTDB): domain Bacteria; phylum Acidobacteriota; class Terriglobia; order Terriglobales; family Acidobacteriaceae; genus DASRAA01. Next base: position 146,643 of record CAWFBW010000017.1, read on the forward strand.
TAGCCTCCAGTTTTGCTGAGTACGCCCAGTATTGCGTCGTAAACTCGCGCATATCAATCGTAGGATGGGATCCATCGGCGCAGTTCACCGTCTTCGCTGGACGCAGGTAGATGTCTCTGAACAGGAAAAGTATGACAATGAGCAATACAACCATGATCGCAATGATCGCCACGGTTCTAGTGTTCTTGGTCACGTCCTGTTCCCCACGATTACCCGGTTCAACAGCGAGTATCCCATTGTTTTGTTGAGTGTTCTATAGCAAAGTGCAGCGAGCGGGCGCTTTGCCCCGCTCGTGGCCATTTCAAACTTGGATCGAGCGGGGATTTGCCACAAAGCATGGGAAGCGATGGGAGAGTCCGACGAGTCCGTAGGAAAGCAGATTCCTCACGCTCAAAAAGCGTGCGTTCGTAATGACAAGTCTTGAAGGTGGCGGCGTTGCCGGTAACGAACGCAGAATCCGCTACGCTGCCGCCATGCGCTGGATGAGGTTGTCCTGCTCGCTTTTGCTTTCGGCGCCGATGGTGAAGGCGTCGAGCAGGTTCAGCGACAGGGCGTACTTGATGGCCTCGTTCTGCTTATTGCGCAGATCGCCCTGGCCGAGGATCTTCATTCCGACAATCGCCTTGCCGGACGACTTCATTTGCTTGATGACGCTGACCACGGTCGCGGGATCGGCGTCCATGTGCGAGCCGATGGGATTGATGCGGACCAAGTCGACTTCCACCCACGGCGATTTGGCGGCGGCACGCAAGGCTTCGATCGAATGGCACGAAACGCCATGCGACCGGATGATGCCTTTCTGCTTGGCCTCGGAGAGCACGTCCATTGCGCCCTTGTAGCGCTCGGTCCAGTCGCCTTCGGTGACGCAGTGCATGAGGACGATGTCGAGGTAGTCGGTGCCCAGTTCTTTGCGGTAGCGATCGAGGTCGGCGCGCATCTCCTGCGGCGTGCGCGAGGGGCTCTTAGTCATCACCGTCACTTTGTCGCGCGGCAACTGCTTGAGCGCGGCGGCAACGTGGGGATGGCTGCCGTAGGAATCAGCGGCGTCGAAGAATCGCAGTCCGTGGTCATAGCCGTTGAGAAGAAGCGCCGAAAGTCCGCCGACACCGAGTGCGGTCTGGTTGGAGTGCTTGGCGTAGCCGACGGTGCCGGTTCCCATGGCAAGCCGGCTGGTCTGGATGCCGGTCTTGCCCAAGGTCACGGTGTCGCTGGCAGCATACTTGCGCGGCAATTGGGTATCGGCGAGCGCGTTGAGGATGGACGTTCGCGTCAGCCAGTGCTGCGCCAGCCAAGCCGCTCCCAGCCCGCCGGCCGCAGTAACGATGAACTCTCTGCGCTTCATGGATGCCTCCCTGACGGTGCTCACAATTGATTGTAAGTTAGACGCTCAGAGCAGGAGTTTGGCTGCGAGAAGACGCACAATCTTGGCTCATAGGAGGTCCACTGTTGGCTGCTAGAATGGCGAACACCTCGCCGAGGGGTTCGACCACTCGGCCGTGGGGAGCGCATGGGATGACAGAATGGGCTGCAGCGGATTACGAACGGATATCGGCACTGCAAATGGCGATGGCGGAGTCGGTGCTTGCCCGGCTCGATCTCGATGGGGCACAACGCATTCTTGACGTGGGCTGCGGGAACGGGAAAATCACGGCGGAAATAGCAGCCCGAGTCCCACAGGCGACGGTTTTGGGAGTCGATCCGTCGCACGAGATGGTGGAATTCGCGTCTGCTCACTACGGTGCACCGATTCACTCGAACCTGCGTTTTGAGGTGGCGGATGCACGGCAACTTTCGTATCGGGATGATTTCGACCTAGTGGTTTCGTTCAATGCGCTGCACTGGGTGCGTCAGCAGGATGAAGCCCTGCAATCGATTTGTACGGCGATGAAGCCGGGGGCACGCGCCCAGCTTCGACTAGTGTGTAAGGGATCTCGCCATAGCCTGGAACATGTGCTCGAGCAGACGTGTTCCCTGCCGCGGTGGGAGAAGTATTTCCGGGACTTTCAGCAACCCTATCTGCACCTGACTCCGGACCGGTACTGCGAACTCGCAAGAGTCAAAGGACTAGAGGTCGTGGACGTCCAAAGCGAGGACGAGTCATGGGACTTCAAAACACGGTCCGCCTTCGAGGCTTTCGGAGAGGTCACGTTTGTGGAGTGGACGCGGAAGCTGCCTAAGGAAGAAGAAATGAACTTCGTCGGTGATGTGCTGGACAATTACCGATTGGTTGCAGCCGAACAGCCCGGCGAAGAGAACGTCTTCAAGTTCTATCAGATGAATGTCGCACTGCGGCGGTGAGGGTAGAGGTTGGAGGCGGTGACGCTTCCCGAACAGCAAGGCGGCGCGAAATTTTGATTATCGGTTCGAGTATGCGAACCTTTCACCGTGCGCGCCGTTGCCATGCTGGCCCCGTTTGCAAAAGAGCAACTCCTCCGGCGGTTTGAGCTGGAAGGCGTCAACATCTTTGCAGGCAACGAACTCGACCCTACCGACGAACCCGATGCCGCCCTGATTTTTGGCGGGGATGGTACGCTGCACCGGCATCTCGGCACGCTTGCGCTAAAGAAGATTCCTACACTCGCAGTGCCGATCGGCAGTGCGAATGATTTCGCCGCGACGATGGGCATCCACTCCGTCGCCGATGCGCTGCTGACGTGGAAGCAATTCTGCAACACGCGCATGAACACCGCTTTGGTTGACCTGGGCACGATTCAGCCGCTGCATCCTTACGAAGCGGCCGAGATGCTGCCGCCGACGGAAGACGATCCTCCTGAGCCGTGGCAAGGTGAATCGCTGGAAACGATGCACTTCGTACCTGCCGGTCCTCGGCGCGATCTTCCGAAACTGGGTCCGCGCATTGAAAAGTCGCAGGCGCGACGATGGGTCGAAGCTGCGGAAGAAGCATCGCGAACGCAGTACTTCGCCTGCATCGCGGGGACTGGCTTGGACGCGGTCACTACTCGCTTGACCGAGGATCAGCCGCGCTGGCTGCGTTCGCACGGCGGATACGTTTGGGGACTGGTGCGCTGCCTGCCGGGATTTCATCCACCGCTGGTGACGGTTTCGCTGGAAATCGACGGTCACTGGCAGACGCCGGTGCGCGAGCCGGGAATGCTGGTTGCCGCCGGAAATGGCCCACGCTACGGCAGTGGGATGCGGGTAGCGCACTTGGCCGACATGGACGATGGGCTGCTCGATGCCTGCTTTGTGCGCCAGCTCAGCAAGTGGCGACTGCTGCGCTTGTTTCCGGTCATTTTTAGTGGGAGGCACATCGGCTTGAAGGAAGTGGAGTATTGGAAGGCCACTCGGGTACGTATTCAGACCGATCCGATTATGGACCTGTACGCGGACGGCGAGTACGTCTGCCCTACGCCGGCAGAACTCGGTGTAAGACGCGAAGCGTTGCACGTGATTGTGCCTGTGTGATTCCCGATTTTCGGTGGGATTTTTGTTCTGGAAACTGGCGAAGCTCAGAACGCTACGACCTTTGTACGAAAGCACATCCTGCGAAGGTGCCGGATGAAGTTGCGGGAAATAACGTCACAAATTCGTGACATATTCCGACCTCGAAGCGTCTAATAATATGACGATGTAGCGGATGTCATTTTGGTCCTGACGCAAACCGGGAGGGCTTGGTTTGCGTACTACTTTTTGTTGCGCTTGAGGTTTTTGCCAAGGGCTATACTTATAGGCAGGAAATGTCCACCCCGGTTTTGACCAAAACGGAGCCCGAAAAGCCTCCCGTTGTTGAGGAACGCCACGACATCCTTCCCACTTTGTTCGGCGAAGGTGCGGGTCTATACCCACAACGTAAGGAGACGTTTGTTTACTCCTTTATAGGGCACACGATCGCCGTGGGCCTGATTGTCTGGTCGGGCTTCTGGGTGAGCTCGCACCAGGAAGAGATCAAGCAGCAGGTTGTGGGCCTGGTGACGGACATCAGTGAGTACGTTCCGCTTCCGGTGTCGAAGACCAAGGCTGGCGGCGGCGGTGGCGGCGGAGATCGCGACAAGTTGCAGGCCCCCAAGGGTGCGCTGCCCAAGCTCTCCAAAGACCAGATTGTTCCTCCGGCCATCGTGGTCCGCAATGAGAACCCGAAGCTCGTAGTCGATCCTTCCGTAGTCGTGCCTCCGAACATCAAGCTGCCGACTGCGGGTGATTTGGGCGATCCGATGTCCAAGGTTCTTGGACCACCGTCGAACGGCATCGGCGCCGGCGGCGGTATCGGTAGCGGCTACGGTGGCGGCGTTGGTTCCGGCACGGGCCCAGGCGTTGGTCCGGGGCATGGCGGTGGGTACGGCGGCGGAGCTTATCGCGTGGGCGGCGGAGTAAGCGCGCCCAAAGCGCTCTATGCGCCTGATCCGGAATACTCAGAAGAAGCGCGCAAGGCCAAGTACCAGGGAACCGTTGTATTGTGGCTGGTGGTGGACGCCGCCGGGCGTCCGCAGCAGATTCGCGTGCAACGGTCGCTGGGTATGGGCCTCGACGAGAAAGCCATCGAAGCCGTGAAGCAATGGAAGTTCGATCCCGCTCGCAAAGACGGCCAGGCTGTGCCCGTGATGATTAACGTGGAAGTCAATTTTCGCCTCTATTAGCAGTCAGTCTGCGATACACCCCACTTTTTGCCGTCGAAATACGGCTCCACTCGTTATACAATCGCTGCGCTTTGGGAGGTTTCCCCTCGGGCATCCCATTTCAATCCACGTCTAAAGAGGATCCGAATGGTTCGCAAGATTTCGCTGACACTCGCTCTCGTAATGCTGGCCGCGTTGGCCGTTCCCACAATGGCCCAGGACACTACCAAACAGCCAAGCGCAGCGCAGGCTGCACAGCAGCAGAAGATGACGGACTGTAACAAGGAAGCGACCGCCAAGAACCTGAAGGGCGATGAGCGCAAGACGTTTATGTCGTCATGCCTAAGTGCGAAGCCAGCGGCGGCCTCCACGACCACCAAGACGGCGCAGCAGCAGAAGATGACGGACTGCAATAAGGAAGCGACCGCGAAAAACCTGAAAGGCGACGAGCGCAAGAGCTTTATGTCCACCTGCCTGAGCGGGTCGACGAAGAAGTAAACAACCCCGACGGGACGGCAGATTTGGGACCCGGGTGCGACGCTGTCACACTGGCGTCGCCCGGGTATTCTTGCCCAACGGGATTAGCTGCGGAACTTTTTGGCCAGGGGCTCGACGCGAGTCTTGGCGGACGCCGCCCATTCCTGGGCTTTGCCGGCCAGGTCGGAACCCTTTTCGGCCCAGTCGCCTGCCTGGTCGGTCCAGTCTTCAACCCGCTCGCGGAGGTCGCCGGCTTTACGCTTCAATTCGCGGCGCATCTGTTTGCCGGTCTTGGGTGTCATCAGCGCGGCGGCAATGGCTCCTGCAGCAAAGCCGATCAGCAATAAGGCAAATCCCAAGGCGGCCGTGTTACGGCCGGAAGGCTCGTAGTCACCCTCGGCGACATAATCGTTGATATCTTCGGTCATAGCAGACTCCTCTGCCCACTATGGTAACCCGAATCGTGGGGCAGTGGCGGCGACAGGGTCAGGGCGCCGCCATGGACTCCTCCGGGGGGCTAGGCGGTAACCGAAAGACTGGTCGGGTCTGACTGCGTCGGTACGGCGTTGACCTGACCGATCTGCTGGAAGTTCTGCAGCATGGAGGAGTATGCCTGCTGGGCCGCGGAGAGGTTCCCCGACTGCAGCGCCGGGCCCAATTGGCTAAACAACTGGCTAATTGCGCTGCTACTGTCACTGCTGTCGTCGCCGGTGTGGTGATGGTGGTGACGATGGCCCTGCGCACCCTGACTCTGGAAGTCTTGCTGAATCTTGGCGTAGTACTGCTGCGCAGCCGTGGTGTTGCCGGCCTTGAGGTCGGAGGCGAGTTGGTTGAAGTCCTGCAAAATGCTACTGCTGCCCTGCGACGATGCGGTTGTCGAAGACTGGGGCCGCATCTGCTGTAGAGTCGCAAAGTCAGATTGCGCGGCTGTCAGGTTGCCAGACTGCAGGTCCTTTCCCAGTTGTTGGAACTCCTGCTTCGCGTTTCGCATCCGGTTGTGGAAGATTTGCGCGCCGAGGCTAAATGCGGCGCTGCTTAAGATGCCGGCTACGGACATGGCTGACTCCTGTGGCTGATCGACAATGCGCGCCGAACATTAGGCGCGGTTAACACAGGTGGCGAACAGCAGGCGATGTGCCAAAGGGCCGCTGCCGTATTTGGACCGGTAAATGAGACACTTGGCGAGGGCGACGTCGGCGCTTACTAGGCATCCCGGCAAAGTGTGCCTAGCCAACTCGGCATGAATTGCCGCTTCCGGCTGCGGCGTAGGTATCGGCCAGCGATTTCCTAATCCACATGCCGACCATGTAAAATCAGGTGTTTGCCGCTTGAGCCGCGCGTCCTCAGCATGCGGCTTTCCCAAGTCAAGAAGGAGTTTTACCCATGGCAATTCCCGCCACACAGATGCGTCCCGGCATGGTCATTAAGCACAACAACGACCTGCACTCGGTGTTCAGCGTCGAGCATCGTACCCCCGGCAATCTTCGCGCTTTCATCCAGGCCAAGCTGCGCAACCTGCGCACGGGAGCGATGTTCGAGCACCGTTTCCGTTCCGGCGACGCGATCGAAAAGATCACCGTGGACCAAGTCCAGATGGAGTACTTGTACCAGGATGGCGACAACCACGTGTTCATGAACACCGAGAATTATGAGCAGCTCCACCTGGGCAAGGACGTGCTGGGGGACGCCGTCGATTATCTGACGGCAAATCTGCAGATCTCGGTTGAGTTCTACGACAACAAGCCGGTGGGCGTGGAGCTGCCGCAGACGGTGGATCTCAAGATTGTGGAGACCGAGCCCGGCCTAAAGTCGGCGACGGCTTCGAGCGTGACCAAGCCTGCCAAAACGGAAACCGGATTGGTGGTCTACGTTCCTCCGTTTATTAACGAGGGCGAAACCATCCGAGTGGACACGTCGGAGGGCGCGTACCTTTCGCGCGCTTAGCCGAGTCGTTTTCGATAGAGCCTTAGTGGCGTTCCATTTGGCGATTGATCGAGATACAATCCACGGGCTAATTACGCTAGCCGCGCGCATCCAACTCCCACTGACTCTGGTCGTCGGCGCGGGATTAGCTTTCTAAGACAAGCGATCGCAGAACGGTTTCTCACTTGAAGAAGCTGGTGGTTGTTGGACTGTGCCTCACCGTAGCGATGTCTGCCGTTGCGCAAACCAAGCTTGACAAGCGCATCTCCGAGTCAACCGGAGTGCTCACCAACATTCTCGACAAGCCTAATGGAATACCCAGAAGTCTCCTCAACAAGGCGGAGTGCGTCCTTGTGTATCCCAATGTGAAGAAAGTCGGCGTTGGGGTCGGCGTAGGTTACGGCCGGGGCGTGCTTGTCTGCCGCAACGGCAAAACCATGGATGGCAACTGGGGCGCTCCGGTAATTTACACCCTCGACACCAGCAGTCTTGGCGCGCAATTAGGCAGTACCGAGACCAATTATGGGTTGCTGGTGATGAGCCAGAATGGCGCGGACAAGGTCCTCACGGGCAAGATGAAGCTGGGCTCGGACGCGACCGCAGCGGCTGGGCCGGCCGGGGCGCAAGCCGCCGGCTTCAACGATCCTAAGATCGATATCCTCACCTATTCGCAGACAAAAGGGCTATTCGCAGGCGCGTCGTTGGGTGGCGCGTCGATGGGCGCTGACAACAAGGCCGACCAGGAACTGTATGGCAAGACGGTGGATGCCATAGAGATCATCCGGGGCGACGTTCCGGTCCCGGCGGCGGCTAAATTATTGGTTGACATGCTGAACAAAATATCGCCGAAGAAGATGTAGTCGGCTCGGTGGCTGCGGTCCTGCACTTCTGGGCTTGCGGAGTTCTGAGCCCCGCGTCTGACAGGGACACGGGCCATGCTTTCAATCGGCATGGCCTTTTGCATTTGCTTCGTCTCAACTCTTAGGCGCCGTCCGAGCGCTTGGCAAGCCTCTGTGCTCGGACGTGCACTTCGTGTTTTGTGCTGGAAGGTGCCGTTCTATGGGTGCTGCTGAGGCATCGTCTCGGCGTCCTGGTCGATTACCTCAGGCCGAAACAATCGTCGCGGCGGGATTTGTCATCCACGTGGCTGGTTGGGTACTGCTACGGGATGGTTGATTGGAGCTTCGTCGGGCCTGAGCCGGGATTGAGGTCGGCCACCGCCGGCCGCTAGGCCAAGACGGAAACCGGGTTGGTGGTACAGGTGCCGCCGTTCATTAACGAAGGCGAAACCGTTCGAGTCGATACGCCGGAGGGCGCCTACTTGTCGCGGGCATGACCCTCCGGCGCGAGTTGATGAGTCCGTTAGGGCGGTGCGAACTCCGGCCGCCCGGTTTCTTACTTCGCGTACTTCCCAGCCTTGCTGTCGAGAAGTGAGACCAGGGACGCACCGGCTGCCGTAGCCTGCACATCGCCGGAGACAATTCCCTTCGCGCTGACCGCCTTGCCGTAAAGCCGCTGGTTGGCATCGCTGTCGGGCTGAAGCGAAGAGCCGTCGATGGAAGCACCCGCGAAGGCTCCCGAGGATCGGGAATAGGTCAACATGTCCGCCGAATTGCCCATGGTGCCGGCTGAGGCGCCCGGACCTGCGGCCGCGCTTACATCGGTGCCCACCTTCACTTTGCTGTTCAGCACCTTTGCCACGGCGCCGGGTGCCATGATGGCAATCACGATGTCGCTGGCTTTGCCACCGACCTGAAAGCCAGCACTGGCGCCGCCGATTTCGTACATGGCGGGTGGGGACCACTTGCCGGTGAAGCCGCTCTCGCGGCACGACATGGGCCCGCGTCCACCGGTTCCCCCAATGCCGACCGCAAATTTCTTCACGCTGGGAAGAATCATGATGCAATCAGCCTTCTCCAGCACACTGCGTGGAACGTCGTTCGTGGAAAGCATGGCCTGCAAGACAGCGCTTGCATTGCGGATGGTTTCTTCGTCGTCGGCCTTGCTGGCGCCCCACACGGGCATGGTGACGAGAACCAGAAATAGGGATGCGAGTAAACACGCGACTTTCTTGGTGTTGCAGCATTACGTTTGTTCCTCCTGCCTTTCGGCAAAACAACGAACTGTATTTCTCTTTCCAAGGGAAAGGGGCGAAGAGCGTATGAGAACGATATCATCGTTCGGGGAGACTGCGAAAGTGGCGGTCCCCGCGCCTTCCTGCCCTTAGGTCTGTGGTTGCGGCGGTGTGCGGGGCCGGTTATCTTGAACTATCGCATGAGTGACGACCTCGAAACCCGGCGCTATCTGATCCAAGGACGTGTACAAGGCGTCGGCTTTCGCTGGTTTGTTGAGCGGGAGGCGGCAACGCTTGGCATTACGGGCTGGGTACGCAACCGCGAAGACGGCCGGGTGGAGGTGATGGCCACCGGGACTCGCGAGCAACTGGCGGCATTGCACGGACGCCTGCGCGAGGGCCCACGAGCCGCCCGGGTGGAGGAAGTAGCAGTGTCACCCGCGCCGTTTCTCGATGCGAAATCGTTCGGTATCGGAGGATCCTGGTAATCATGTCGCCCTTGACGGAAAACTGCAACGACCTGAAGAAACTGATTCGCGAAGTTCCCGATTTTCCCAAGCCCGGGATCCTCTTTTACGACATCACGACGCTGCTCAAAGACCGCAAGGGTTTTGCCCAACTGATTGACGCACTGACGGAGCACTACATCGGCAAGGACATCGACCTCGTGCTGGGCATCGAGGCGCGCGGCTTCATCTTTGGGCCAGCGCTGGCCTACCGCCTGAATGCAGGCTTTGTTCCCGTCCGCAAGCCGAAGAAGCTTCCCGCTGAAACGCTGAAATGGACGTACGACCTGGAATACGGCAGCGATACGCTGGAAATCCACAAAGACGCCATCGGGGTCGGCCAGCGGGTGCTTATCTGCGATGACTTACTAGCTACCGGGGGTACCGCGCGTGCGGCAGCTGAGATGGTGAAATCGCTTGGCGGCGACATTTGCGGACTGAGCTTTGTAGTGGAACTCGATGGACTGAAAGGCCGCGACAAGCTGAAGGACTACGACGTGTACTCGCTGCTGCACTACGAGATGTAGAGCGGGGGCCCCGGAAGATTACCAGATCGTCTTTATGAGTGGGCACGCCTGTATTCGCTGATCGGCAGTGACCAGAGGGATGCCTTCCGCCTGCGCGGTGGCGGCGATGATACGGTCGGAGGGATCGCGTGGAAAGTCCGGAGGAAAGTAGGCCGTTAGGACGGCGATCTCGCGCGTGATGGGTAGAACCAAGACTTCGGCAGTCAACTTCGAGACCGCATCTTCTATGCTGCCGGAGAAGCGGATTCGTTTTCGTTCCATCAGGTTTGCGACCTCAACCATACTGATTGCCGAAATCGCCAGGGACCGTGAAGCTCGGTTCCGCCGTACCGCGGAAGCAGCAACCCGGGAGAGCCTGCGTTCGTCAATCTGTGACCAAACCAGGGCATGCGTGTCGAGCAGGATCATTTCAGCATGTCCCAGTCCTCCAGAGGAAAGATCGGCTTGATCAGTTCGTCGGGGTCTCCGACGATCTCCATTACCCCCGCCAGCCTTCCAAGAAAGTCGTCCTTCTTCTTCCCGCCATTCCCGGCGGGAAAGACCCTGATCGAGGGCTTGCCACGCTTGGTCACCAGCAGCGGTTGGCCGGTTTCGTTCACCTCGTCCATGATGGCCAGACATTTCGCCTTGAACTCGCCCGCGGCCATTTGCCTCATGCTGGCGGAGGTCTTCGCCACCTTCGGTTTCTTCTTTTTTGCCAATGCAGTTCTGCTCATGACCACTTCCTCGTGACCATGGTCATTTTAACATGACCACTCGGCGGCCGGTGATGCTGAATCTGCCATCCAACACAAACCCGATTGCCTCCGAGTAGGCGATGTGTTCCTGCTCCAGGATGCGCGCCGACAGCGCGTGATCGTCGTCGGCGTCGAGCACAGGCACGGTTTTTTGCAGGATGATGGCGCCGTGATCGAGGTCGGCGTCCACGAAGTGCACGGTGCAGCCTGAGACTTTCACGCCGTAATCGAAGGCCTGCTTCTGCGCATCGAGGCCGGGAAACGCCGGCAGCAATGACGGATGAATGTTGAGAATGCGATTGGGGAACTGCTGCACGAACCAGGGCGACAGGAGCCGCATGTAACCGGCGAGACAAACGAGATCGACTTCGCGCTCGCGCAGTGCCGCCACTACGGCGCGGTCGTGCTCCCCGCGCGGCACGCCTTTCGACGGGATGACGAGCGCCCGCAGTCCGCGGCGGCGCGCCGACTTGATACCGGGCGCGTCCGCGCGGTTGGAGATGACAACGGCGATGGTAGCGTCGAGCTTGCCTGACGCGACGTTGTTGGCGATGGCTTCAAAGTTCGAGCCCCGCCCGGAAAGCAGGATGCCGAGGTTCTTCATGATGGCTACAGCGAATCATAAAGACCTCAGCTCAAATTGTCAGCGCCGCATTATTTCGGCGGGTGGCTCGGAGGCTACGCTTTGCAAAACGCCAGAAGATCGGCGTTAATTTCGTCCGCATGGGTTGTGGGCATCCCGTGTGGGAACCCTGGATACACCTTTAGCTGCGCATTCTTCACAAGCTTGGAGGACAGCAGCGCCGCGGCGCCGATCGGTACGATCTGGTCGTCGTCGCCATGAAGGATGAGGGTCGGTACATCGAACTTCTTCAGGTCCTCCGTAAAGTCCGTCTCTGAAAACGCCTTGATGCAGTCGTAATGAGGCTTGACGCCGCCCATCATGCCCTGCAACCACCAGCGCTGACGAATGCCCTCGGAGATCTTGGCGCCGGGCCGGTTGTAGCCGTAGAACGGGAGTGTAATGTCTTTGTAGAATTCTGCACGGTTAGCCAAGAGTTGAGCGCGTAGGTCGTCGAAGACTGACATCGGCAGGCCGCCGGGATTCTTGTCAGTCTTCAACATTAACGGCGGTACCGCGCTGATCAACACAGCCTTGGCAACGCGACTCGTGCCGTGCCGGCCGATATAGCGTGCGACTTCGCCGCCCCCAGTCGAGTGTCCGACGTGAATCGCCTCGGTGATGCCGAGGTGTTCCGTGAGCGTCGCCAGGTCGTCGGCGTAAGTGTTCATCTCGTTGCCGTCCCAGGTCTGGCCCGAGCGGCCGTGTCCACGGCGATCGTGCGCGATGACGCGGAAGCCATGCTGGCCGAAAAACATCAACTGGGCTTCCCAGTCGTCGGCGCTGAGAGGCCAGCCGTGGCTGAACACGATCGGCTGGCCGGAGCCCCAGTCCTTGTAATAAATTTGTGTGCCGTCATGGACGGTAAGTACGGGCATAATTGTTCTCCTCGTTGCAGGTTGTAAATTTCGGTTAACTCATGGGCGCGCGTTTTCTCCGCAAGCGCTTCCGTGCACTGAGCGATTGCGTGATTCGAACGAATCCGAAACCTACGAGATCGTGCGAATTGGTACGGGGTGGAATCGCTTCGTAGCCCGCCAGGTCAACCAGGCGAAGATAGCCAGCACCACCAACTGCGCAATTGCGAATGGCGCCTCCGTCTGAGTGGGCGCCAGCGCATGCAGCGAAGGGATTTTGGCGAACGCCTGCACTACGGCGACGAAACAGTTGAAATACAGTGCAATGGCGGCCGTTACGACGTAAGTCCCTCGCCATCCGCCGGCGAGATGCTTTCCGTAGCGCGCCCCGATCGCGATCGCAAGGACCACCAGCGACATGGCTGCCAGGACGTAGGAAGGCTTGAAACCTTCGAACGGGAACATGAAGCCGGTGACGCTGGTCAGCACCGTCGTGACCAGGAAAATGGCGGTCCAGCCATCGAGCCGTTTGCCGTTGAGCAACCCGTACAGGACGATGAATCCCGATCCGATTCCCGCCAGGCTGATGATCACGTGGAGAAGGGTAAAAGTAGACAGACTCATGCCGAGAACCATGATGAGTTTCCTTTCAGCTAAATTGTCGGACTACCCCAAGTGGTGAAATGCTTGCTTACATAGAGCCAAGTCGCGGTAGGGCAGATTCACATTTTTCGAGGTTCGCTCGCCGTAATATGACCAACGGTTGTACGCCGAGGGACTGGCTTTTCAAGAACAACCCTCACCCGAGCCATTGCGTGAATTTCGAGCGCGGCAGAGGGGTCGTCATCCAACTAGTGTCAGGAAGCGGGAGTGCCAGAGCTTGCTGGACGGTCAGCCATCCGCCGGGCAGCACGAAGCTTGAGGTGCCGCCCTTTTTGTTGATCCACGAAAAGCTGCGTTTGGCTTCGCTCTTCAACGCAACGTCGAGCGTGATCTTGCAGTCTTGTGCCACGTATCGCAGCACTTTGTCGTGCTGCCCGCCTTGCCACAACTGAGGGGCTAGTTCGCCGTCGATGCCCTGCGACTTGCCCTGGCCAAGGGCCTTGGCGGCGGCGCCGAGGCCGACGGGGTAGCCCTGGCCGCAGAAGAGGTGGAACATGATGTCGACGTGGTCCCGCGCAAGTTGACGGCAGTCGTCGAGACGGCCCGACTCTTCGGCGAGGACGTCGAAGTCGAAGCCCAGCCCATTGAACGACAGTACGGTGTAACGCGCCTTCGTCTGTTCCAGCAGAAAATCGAGGAACGCGGCGATGTCGTGCTTTTGCATTGGGCCTGTCGGCTGGCCGTCAGCGTCTTTTGAGTAGAACAGGTGCGGCTGGCTTTCGTCGGCGCACAGCGCGCCGATGCAGCTGATGCCGAGTGGGCGATGCGCGAGCAACTCGCCGGTCAGGTTGGGAATGATCTTGTAGGTCTCGATGTCGAACGCCAGGTACTTGCGGGGCATGGCTCATTATGGCCCTCGCGGCGGAAGGACTCAAAGCCCGCATTGCGTCACCCTCGCCTTTCGCTTTACCATCGCCCCATCGTGGTTTTTCCCAAAGACAGCCTGGATCGCGAGCGCATCGTCTCGGCGGCGCCGCTGGATGACGATGCGTCGTTCGAGCTGAAGCTGCGTCCGCAGCGGCTGCGCGAATTCATCGGGCAGGACAAAGTCAAGAACAACCTCGAAATCGCCATTCAGGCGGCGAAGTCGCGCGGCGAGGCGCTGGACCATGTGTTGCTCTACGGGCCTCCGGGGCTGGGTAAGACGACGCTGGCCAACATCATTGCCAATGAGCTGGGTGCGCCGTTTCAGCAGACCTCGGGCCCGACGCTGCAAATCAAGGGCGACCTGACGGCTATCCTCACCAACCTGCGCGACAAGCAGGTGCTCTTCATCGACGAAGTGCACCGCATGCAGCCCGCGCTGGAAGAGCTGCTGTACTCGGCGCTGGAAGATTACAAGCTCGACATCATCATCGGACAGGGGCCGTCGGCGCGCACCCACACCATGGAGGTGAGGCCGTTCACCTTCATCGGAGCGACCACGCGCGCGGGGCTGCTGTCGGCGCCGCTGCGCTCGCGCTTCGGCATCGTGCTGCGGCTGGAGTTCTACACCCACGCTGACCTGAAGATCATTCTGGAGCGCTCGGCGGAGATTCTCGGCGTCGAGATCGACGAGCCCGCGGCGACGGAGATCGCGTCGCGCTGCCGCGGCACACCGCGCATCGCCAACCGGCTGCTCCGCCGGGTGCGCGACTACGCGCAGGTGAAGGGCACGGGAAAGATCGACAAGCCCACGGCACAGGCCGCACTGGAGATGCTTGAGGTTGATCGCCACGGCTTCGATGAGATTGACCGCAAGCTGCTGCTGACGATTATTGAGAAATACCTGGGCGGGCCGGTGGGGTTGAACACGCTGGCGGCATCGCTGGCCGAGGAAGCCGACGCGATCGAGGAGATCTACGAGCCGTTTCTGATCCAGATCGGTTTCCTGGATCGCACACCGCGCGGGCGCGTGGCGACGCACCTCGCGTATCAGCACTTCGGCATCAAGCGTCCGGGAACGGCGACTACGGCGGGGCAGGACACTTTGTTCTGAAGGTCAGTAGTGTCTGTGGCACCAGATACAATGTCCATATACATCCGACGCACCATTTCCCTCATCCAATAACCAACCCAAGGAGAACTTTGCATGGCTGACCTGATGAAGACTTCCAACCCGGCGCTGGGCCAGAACACATTTCGTGACCTCGCGGGCGCCACCGGCGACTCGATGACCATCTCGGGAGCGGTGAACAAGGCCGGCATCCTGATGCTTTTGTGCGTGGCATCGGCGGCCTGGACGTGGAACCGCTTTTTCGCCACCGGGGACCCCGCGTCGGTTGCGCCCATGCTTGTAGTCGGCGGCATCGGCGGATTCATTCTGGCGCTGGTTACCATCTTCAAGAAGGAGTGGGCAGGCGTCACCGCTCCGCTCTACGCGCTGGCCGAAGGCGCGCTGCTGGGCGGCATCTCGGCTATGTTCGAGATGAAGTACAAAGGCATCGCCATCCAGGCCGTGATGCTGACATTCGGCACGCTGGTGGCCATGCTGCTGGTGTACCGCAGCGGGCTCATCAAGGTGAACGAGAAGTTCCGCATCGGCGTATTTGCGGCGACGGGCGGTATCGCGCTGTTCTACCTGGCGCAGTTCGTGCTCGGCTTCTTCGGCATCACCTTTCATGCCGTGAACAGCTCCAGCCCCATCGGCATCGGATTCAGCCTGCTGGTGGTGGGCATAGCGGCGCTCAACTTGGTGCTCGACTTCGACCTCATCGAGCAGGGCGCGCGCTACAACGCTCCCAAATACATGGAGTGGTACAGCGCCTTCGCGCTGATGGTCACGCTGGTGTGGCTGTATCTGGAGATGCTGCGCCTGCTGACCAAGCTGCGCGGTCGCGACTAAGGCAGTCTGATTTTTCCGTGAAGGCCCCGCATTTTTGCGGGGCTTTTTAAATCCGTGGTTGCTTTTGCCCGTTCGTTACTCCCGAAAGAATTTGATCAGCGCGGCATTCACCGCCTCAGGCTCTTCGTGTTGCAGCCAGTGCGTGGCCCCTGGGAGGTACGTCAGCTCGGCGGAGTCGCAGTACTTCACGCTCTGCTGCGCCATTTCCGGCAACAGGAACATGTCGCGCAGGCCCCACAGGATGCGCGTGGGTACATGCACCTGCATGTCACGTGGCAGCGGCGGTTTGGCGCGGAAGAATGCGCGATACCAATTGAGCATCGCTGTCACCGCGCCGGGGTTTGACCAAGCTTTGCGATATTGATCGAGGTCTTCGGGCGTAAACGTCCCGGGACGACTGCTGGCCACCAGAGCCTTCGCGCCTTGGGCGAAGTTGTTGGATGAGAATCGCCACTCCGGCAGTCGCGGTAACTGAAAGAACGCCATGTACCAACTGCGCAGCATCTGGCGCGGATTGCTGCGGACCGTGCGCATGAATACGGCGGGATGCGGCACGTTGAGAATGGTCAGCTTGTTGACCCGGTGCGGATGTTGCAGCGCCGTGGCCCACGCCACCGCCGCGCCCCAATCATGTCCGGCGAGAAAAAACTTCTCGCGCCCCAACTGATCGGCGATCGCGATCACGTCCGCCACCAAATTGCCGACCGCGTAATCCGCAATGTCCGGCGGCTTGCTGCTCACGTTGTAGCCGCGCTGGTCGGGCGCGACCACGCGATAGCCGGCCGCCGCGAGCGGGCCGATCTGCCGGTGCCACGAGTACCAGAACTCGGGAAAGCCGTGCAGCAGGATGACCAGGGGACCGTCGTTCGGCCCGGCAGCGACGGCGTGTAAACGCACTCCATTATTCTCGAACCACAAGTCTTCAAGCTCGGGCAACGCAGGCATGCTGATTATCTTACGTAGTCTCGCAAGTGCCGGATATCCGCGCAGCGCTTCGGCTCGTGCGACTTTCGCGCCTTCTAAGCATCTCGATGTAAAGTAGAACCACGGAGCTGCAATCGTCCCGGCTCCAACAGCGCAGCACGCACGGAACGCCTGTGCCCCCAACTCATCGGCGCGCGACGACGGAGCGGAACGGCACTACTCGAATTTGCATGAGGACTTCGGGCCTTTTGACCGCTGCCAAGCTGGCGCTGGATTCCATCCGCGCCCACAAGCTGCGCAGTTTTCTTACGCTGCTAGGCATCATCGTGGGCGTCGCCAGCGTGATCCTCGTGGGTGCGGCCATTGACGGATTGGGCGCCTACTCGATCACGATCACTGAGCGCACATTCGGCACCGACAGCTATCTGGTGGCGCAGATCGCTTCCGTCGGGCGCCTCACCTCGCGGCAGTTGGCAGAGAAGCAGCGGCGCAACAAGCGCATCCGGCCTGACGATGTGGCTTACTTACGCGAGGTTACCGGCGACCGCATTATCTACAGCCCTTACCAGCAGCGGGTCGAAGACATCAAGGGTGGCAGTGACGTGTACGAAGCCGGCAATCTGATTGGCGTGTCGTACACGCTGCCGGAAATTCGCGACGTGCCGGTTGCGGACGGCCGCTTCTTCAGCGCCACTGAGGAGCAGATGCGCACCAATGTGGCGGTCATAGGCGAAGACATTCGCGTCAAACTAATTCCCAACGTGGCGCCGCTCGGCAAAACGATTCGCGTGGGCGGCGAAGAGTTTACCGTCATCGGAGTGCTGGAGCGGCAGGGTTCTTCGTTCGGGCGCTCGCTCGACAATCCGGTGTACATTCCCACCACGGTTTACGACAAGATTTACGGCAGCCAGAACGGCGCGGCGGTGTTCGGCAAGCCCCGCCCGGGCAGTGGGCTCGGGATGAACGATGCGCTGGACATCACGCGCACTGCATTGCGCAGCCGGTTCAAGGCCATGCCCGGCCAGGACGACAATTTCGATACGCTCACGCCCGACTCGGTGCGCTCGTTCATTGACCAGGTGCTGGGTGCGATTTCAGCGGTGGTCGTGCCGGTCACCAGCATTTCGTTGCTGGTTGGCGGCATCGTGATCATGAACATCATGCTGGTGAGCGTCACCGAGCGTACCCGCGAAATCGGCATCCGCAAGAGCATTGGTGCGCGCAGCAGCGAAATCCTGCTGCAGTTCCTGGCCGAGTCGGTGATACTGTCGCTCGCTGGCGGGCTAATGGGCATTGCGCTGGGAGCGGTGCTGGCGCTGGGAATCGGTCAGGGCTTCGGGCTAACGCTTAGAATTACGCCGACGTATGTCATCCTGTCGGTCTTTATCTCCACGGCAGTGGGCGTGGCGTCGGGGTTGTATCCCGCGCGGCGCGCGGCGAAGATGGATCCCATTACCGCATTGAGGGCCGAGACATGAACCGCATCAGCGTCCGCGAGATTTTGGCGATGGCGTTCTCTTCGGTGTGGACGCATCGATTTCGCTCCGGACTTACGATTCTTGGCATCGTCATCGGGATCACGACCGTGGTGACCGTGGCATCTCTGCTGGCGGGGCTGCGTGGCAGCATCGTGGAGTTCTTCGAGGAGTTCGGGCCGAACAGCATTTTTGTCGCGCGGGTCAGTGGCGACCCGAGTGGACGCGGCGCTGCGCCGAAAGAGTTGAAGCGACGGCCGCTGACTCCCGAGGATGCGGAGTATCTCAAGAACGTGGTGCGCACCATCGACGACGTCGGGGTCTCGCTCTTCTACTTGCCGCCAGCGGGCAGCTTCCTGACGGCGAAGATTGGGAGCTTCGAGACGGAGAACATCTCCATTTCAGGCGCGTCGGCCAACCTTTTGGAAATTGCGCCGCGCGAGCTTCGCGCCGGACGCTACTTTACCGCGCAGGAAGATAAGCGCGCGGCCAAGGTGGCCATCATCGGCTCCAGCCTGGCGGACGCGCTGTTTCCCAACGGCAACGGAGTGGGCGAAACCGTGCTGATCGATGGCGCGCCCTACATCATCATCGGCATCTACGCCCCCGCCAAGGGCGGCTTCTTCGGCGAGAACGGATTTGACCGGCAGGTGCTCATCCCGCTGCAGACGGCGCGCATGCGGTATCCGCAATCGACGAACTTCTTTCTGACGGCGAAGGCGAAGCCCGGCCAGCGCGAAGATGCGGTCGAGGAAATCCGCGCTGCCATGCGCAAGCTACGCCAGGTGCCAGAGGGCGCCGATGACGATTTCACGCTGTCCACCGCCGACTCCATTATCAAGAGCTTCGATCAGGTCACGGGAATGATCATCGGCATCTCAGTGGCGATCTCGAGCATCGGCCTGCTTGTGGGCGGTATCGGCGTGATGAACATCATGCTAGTCTCGGTGACCGAGCGCACCCGCGAGATCGGCATACGCAAGGCCATGGGCGCGCGACGGTTTGACGTGGTCCTGCAGTTTCTTGCCGAAGCGGTAGCCCTCACTGGCGTGGGCGGCGTGCTTGGCATTCTGTTCTCGATTCTGATTACGTTTCTGCTAAGCCTCGCCCTGCCCGCCTTGCGTCCCGAGGTCCCGCTGTGGGCGGTCTCGACCGGCTTTTTTGCCTCCGTTGCTATCGGCGTGTTCTTCGGAGTATGGCCCGCGGTGCAGGCGGCAAGGCTCGATCCGGTGACGGCGCTAAGGTACGAATAAGCAAGGTCGGGCAAAACCAAAATAGCACTGCATTTACACTAGCCACTGGCCACCAGCCACTGACCACTTCCCGTGTCCATCTCCATTCGCTCCTTCGCGAAGATCAACCTCGGCCTGAAGATCGGGCCGCCCCGCCGTGACGGCTTTCACGAACTGCGTACGATTTACCAGACCATCGCCCTCCATGATGTGGTGAGGGTCGAGGTCGAGGCTGGCGAAAGAATCGAGATTCGTTGCGACGATCCGCGTGTGCCCTGCGACGCGACCAATACTTGCTACAAGATCGCCGAGCGGGCACTAAAGACAGTGGGCAGAAGCGGCAAGGTCATCATCACCATCGAGAAGCAACTCCCGGTGCAGGGAGGCATGGGCGCCGCGTCGTCAAACGCCGTGGCAGCGATGTTTGGTCTGGAGCGCGCACTCGGCATCAGTCTCACCGAGCAGGACAAGCACCGCATTGCCGCTGAGGTAGGGAGTGATCTGAACCTGTTCCTTATCGGCGGTACCGTCCTCGGCGTCGATCGCGGGCAGGAGGTCCATGCCCTGCAAGACCTTCCGGAGCTCCCGCTGGTCGTGGTCACGCCAGCCGTCGGGGTTTCCACGCCGAAAGCTTTCGCCCAATGGGACGCTCTGATCGCGGCGGAATCGTCTCCAAACGGCGCGTTGACCACTCCCGCCGCCACAGGTACAATTAAAAAGCTCGACCAAGCGGAGTACCCTTGGTTGAGTGACAGTTACCGTTCGCAGGCTTGGTCTGCGGATGGGCCAGCATCCGGTGTTCCCGCGTTGGGCGGGGACCGGGCCGAGACACCTCTTCTCGACCTTGTCCGAACCGGGATTGAGAACGACTTCGAACGCGTCGTCTTTCCTGAATATCCCGAGTTGTGTGAGGTTAAGAGTATTTTGCAGCGTGAAGGCGCGCGTTTTGCGTCGCTTTCCGGCTCCGGCTCGACCCTGTATGGCCTGTTCGACTCGGCGAGCGAGGCGGAAGCCGCAGCCGAACGCATGCGAGCGGCAGGGCACGTGGCTGTTGCGACGAGAACGGTGACGCGGGCTGAGTACTGGAAGGCTGTTGCCAGTAGTCAGTCGCCAGTTGCCAGTGAAGAAGGCTTTTGAAGTTTTCACTGACAACTGGGAACTGATACCTGACAACTGTTTTTTGGGCGGTCGTCTAATGGTAGGACAGTGCCCTTTGGAGGCACTTGTCTAGGTTCGAATCCTAGCCGCCCAGCCAGATTAGTTGCCAGTTGCCAGTGGTCAGTCGTCAGTACGGATTGACCAGGTTCGCGAAGTCAGAAGTTTGAGAGCGAAAAGCGAATCGCCAGCTACCAGTAAACAGTTACGCAGTTTCATTACCCGGCATGGAATCAAACCAGGTTTTGCGGGGTGTGGAGACGATGGAAGCAGCAGGGATAAAAACCGGCGCAGTTCAAGCAGCGGCCGCCGTGAGCGAAGCCGCTTCGGCAGTCGCGCAGCCAGTGGACAAGAAGCAGCAGACGGCGACCGAGCCCAAGCCGAAGCAGATACGGCAGCGCACGGAAGACAAGTGGAAGGTTTTTTCCGGTACTGCCAATGATGCACTCGCAAAAGAAGTTTGCGAGAAGCTGGGTATGCCGCTGGGGCAGACGGATATTAAGCGCTTCTCCGACGGCGAGACCTACGTGCAGATTCTTGAGAACGTGCGTGGCGCCGACGTTTTCCTGGTGCAACCCACGTGCGATCCGGTGGACCTGCACCTGATGCAACTGCTGCTGCTGATTGATGCTCTCAAGCGCGCTTCGGCGCGGCGCATCACGGTCGTGATTCCGTATTTTGGCTACGCCCGGCAAGACCGTAAGGACAAGCCACGTGTGCCGATCAGTTCGAAGCTGGTGGCTGACCTCCTGACGACCGCAGGGGCCGACCGCGCACTGGTTGTGGATTTACACGCGCCGCAGATTCAGGGCTTTTTCAACATTCCGGTGGACCATCTCTTCGCGTCGCCGGTGCTGGTAGGTCATTTCAGGGACTTGAAGCTTCCGGACCTGACTGTAGTTTCGCCGGATGCAGGCGGCGTGGAGCGCGCGCGCTTTTTCGCCAAGAAAATGGAATCGGCACTGGCCATTGTGGACAAGCGCCGCACGAACATGAACGTGACCGAGGTGATGCACGTGATCGGCGATGTGGAAGGCCGCACCTGCGTCATTCTCGACGACATTATCGACACCGCCGGAACGCTGGTGAAGACCTGTGAGGCGTTGCTTAATGCGGGTGCGAAAGAAGTGTATGCCTGCGCGACGCATCCTGTGCTGTCAGGCCCGGCCATCGAGAGGATTTCGCAATCGGGGTTGGTCAAGGTTGTGGTGACCAACACCATCCCGCTGACCGAGGCGGGCCGCAACGAACCCAAGATCGAGCAGTTGTCGATCGCGGGACTTATCGCGGCGGCCATCGAGTCGATTCACGAAGAGTCGTCGGTCAGCAGACTGTTTTTGTAAAGGAAACGACATTATGGCTACAGCGACACAAGACAAGAACATCGAAACCAAACCGCGTCAGGGCGGCAATAAGAACGATGCCCGCCGCCTGCGCCGCGAAGGACAAATTCCGGCCGTGCTCTACGGAGCGGGCCTCGAACCCATCACCATTTCCGTCGATCCCAAGCAGATGAAGCGCATCCTGGGATCGGAGTCGGGACACAACTCCATTTTCGACCTGAGCGCCGGTGGCGACGCGGGCAAGGCGATGATCGTCGACTGGCAGGCTGACCCCGTCAAGGGCGCCCTGCTGCACGTTGACCTCAAGCGCATCGCCATGGACCAGTTGCTGCGAGTCAGCGTGCCGGTCGTGCTGAAGGGCGAGGCTCCTGGCGTGAAGATCCAGGGCGGCATCCTTGAGCAGATGATGCGCGAAGTCGAAATCGAGTGCTTGCCCGCCGACATTCCTGCCAACATCGAAGGCGATGTCAGCAAGCTTGCGTTTGGCGAGACCATCCGCGTATCGGATCTGCCGCGCCACGAAAAGATCAAGTTCATCACCGACGAGAACCAGGCGATTGCCCACGTGACCGCGGTGAAGGAAGTTGTAGTGGCTGCTCCGGTCGAGGGAGCCGAAGTCGCGGCGACGACTGCCGAGCCCGAAGTTATCAAGAAGGGCAAGCAGGAAGCCGAAGGCGAAGCTGCTGCCGGCGAAAAGGGCGACAAGGCCGAGAAGGCAGAGAAGTCCGAGAAGAAGAAGTAGGCGGCGTGAAACTGATTGTCGGGCTCGGCAATCCGGGCATCGAGTACCAGTTCACGCCTCACAACCTGGGGTTTCTGGCGATCGATCGTATCGCCGAACAGTGCGGCGTGGTGGTGAACAATCGCCACTGCCGTGCCCAGACCGCGCGAGGCCGCATCGGCGACGAAGACGTCGTGCTGGCCAAGCCGGAAACCTACATGAACCTGAGCGGCGTGTCGGTGCGCGAGTTGGTCGAGAAGTACGAAGCGCAGCCGGAGAGCGATCTGGTTCTGCTGTACGACGAGTTGGATCTGCCGTTCGGTTCAGTGCGGGTCAGGCCGCGAGGCCGCTCGGCAGGGCATAACGGAGTGGAGTCGGTGATCGGCGCCCTGGGTACGCAGGAGTTCACGCGTATTCGCATGGGAGTGGCGCCGGATTATCCGATCAGTGATGGCGCGAAGTATGTGCTGTCGCAGTTCAAGAAGGCGCAGTACCCGGTGGTTGACCAGGTACTGGATACGGCAGCCGAAGCGGCGAAGGTCATTCTCGCGGAAGGTGTACAGGCGGCGATGAACCGGTTTAACCGCAAGGCGGAGGAAGAAGCAGCTGGTAGCTAGTTACCGGTAGCTGGTAACTGGTGAAAGAAGTGATTTGAGAATCGAAGAGTTTCGGCGATCAGACTAGTGACCAGTCACCAGTTACCGATGGCCAGGAGAAAAACGAATGCAACGTACTTACGAATTGATGTTTATCGTGCGTCCCGACATGACGGAAGAAGACCAGGACAAGCTCGTCGCCAACCTGGAGAGCCAGGTCGGAACGGCCGGCGGCACGGTGAAGAGCGTGGAACGCATGGGCAAACGCCGGTTGGCGTACCTGGTGCGCAAGTTCCAGGACGGCATTTACGTGCTGATGACTCTCGAAGGCGACGGCGCCATGGTAAAGGAAATCGAACGCCGCCTTCGTGTCACCGAGCCGGTGATCAAGTTCATCACCGTGCGTGTGGACGAAGAGCAGAAGCGCATGGCCAAGATCAAGGCCCTTCGCGACAGCAAGGTACGCGGCAAGGGCACGCGCGCAGCGGCTGCGGAAGCAGCAGCGGCCGCGGCGGCACCGGCAGAGCCGGCGGAGTCAGCTCCGGCCAGCGCATAGTGCGAAGGTTGCTCCGGCAGGTTTGTATCAGGGCACGACTTTAGAGGCCGCTGAAAAAGCCCGAAATGCTCACGCCTCGCGGACTAAAGTCCGCTCGGCAGGTCGAAAATAAACGGCTTAGACGCTGACCTAAAGGTCAGCTCTACCCAAAACCGCTTTTTTCAGCAGCCTCTTTAGTCGTGCCGGACCGCTGGCAGCAAGGGTTTGAAAGGGCACGACTTTAGCCGTGCCGTTACGAGCCGCATAAAATTTGGGCTTTAGCCCCTGAGGAAACGAGCCGTTTGAACGGCCCGAAGGAGAGACATGGCAGACGAAACGACGAACACGGCAGCCCCTGTGGCCGCCAGTGAAGGTAGCAGCACCAGTTCCGCGCCCAGCTCACGCCCCGAAGGCGGTGGCGGAGGCGATCGTGGCCCCCGTGGCCCGCGTCCCGCAGGGCGTCCCGGCGGTGGTCCTGGTGGACCGCGGGAAGGCGGACGCAAGTTCTTCCGCCGCAAGAAAGTTTGCAAGTTCTGCGTCGAGAAGATCGACAGCGTGAACTACAAGGACGTGCGGCTGCTCGGACAGTTTGTGGCCGAGTCGGGCAAGATCGTGCCGCGGCGTTTGACCGGCGTTTGCACGCCGCACCAGCGTCGCGTGGCCGATGCCATCAAGCAGGCGCGCAACATCGCCCTGCTGCCCTTCGCCAGCAGATAGTTGCCCATGGCTGGTGGCGAGTCACCAGCCAATCGCACCACTCCCACACTGTGGGACGATTTTGAACTAATAGCTGATGGCCGGTGGCTGACAGCTTGCGGCGACGCCGCGAACGGAGTTACGCACATGGAAGTCATTCTGAAGGAAGACATCAACAAGCTCGGCCATCGTGGCGACGTGGTGAAAGTCGCCGAAGGCTATGGCCGCAACTACCTTATCCCGCAGAAGCTGGCGATTGAAGCGACCGCCGGCAACAAGGCCGTCATCGAGCAGATGAAGGCCGCGTCAGTGCGCAAGACGGCCAAGGAAAAGGGCAGCGCCGAAGCGCTCGGCGAGCAGCTCAACGGCGTGGTAGTGGAGTTCACCCGTAAGTCGGGCGAGCACGACCAGCTTTTCGGCTCGGTCACCTCGTCAGACATCGCGCATGCGCTCGAAGCGAAGGGCTTCACCATCGACCGCCGCAAGATCGTGCTCGACGTGCCGTTGAAGACAGTCGGCGAGTTCGACGTGCCGGTGAAGTTGCACCGTGAAGTTACGGTCAACGTGAAGGCCGTAGTAAAGAAGGAAGCCGAGGAAGTAGCGGCCCCGGCGGTAATGGAAGAACCGGCGAGTGCCGAAGCGTAGGCTCCGGTTTTCCGTCCGTAGTTGTGGAAGGCCCAGCCAACCAACTATGTCATCTGGGTGCCCCGTTCTAGCCCGATTTTGGCCAGGGCGGGGCTTCGTACTTCATTGACGGATAACGATCCGGGATATCCACCTGGCCGAGCCACCCGGCTGCATCTTTACTTCATTTCATCCATTGCCATGAACAGGTTGTTTAACGATTCCGCCAGCGTGGGGTGGGCGAAGACGCCGTCGCGCAGTGCGGTGTAGGGCAGCTTTCCCATCATGGCGATTTCCATCGCTGACATTACCTCGCCGCCTTCAATGCCCAATATTGCGGCACCCAAAATCAGATTCGTATCGGAGTCCACGACTGCCTTCATGAATCCGCGGGTCTCGTCCACTTCGAGTGCGCGCGCAACGGAAGACATCGGCAGGAGCGCGATGCGAATGTTGCGCCGTTGCGCGTGGGCCTCCGTTTCGGTAAGCCCGACCCGTCCCAACTGCGGATCGATAAACAGGGTGTAGGGCACCAGCCGGTCTTTCGTGGATGCGTCTTTCTTCTCCAGCAGATTGCTGCGAATGATTCGAAAATCGTCGTACGAGATGTGAGTAAACGCCGGGCCTCCCTTGATATCTCCCAGGGCGTAGATGCCGGCTGCACTCGTTTCCAGCCGATCGTTCACGGTAATGAAACCGCGAGCGTCGGTTTGAATTCCAGCCGCTGCAAGGTTCAAAGTGTCTGAATTCGGGGTCCGTCCGGTCGCCACCAGCAGGTGCGAGCCAGTGAGAGTGATCGAATTCCCTTGTTGCGCGACGTTCAATCGAATGTTGCCGCCGTCCTTCATCACGCGCGTGGCGCGGGCATTCAGCAGAACTGTAACTCCGTCCTGCTTGAGGATATTGGCGACTTCGCGCGCGACGTCGGAGTCTTCGGTGACGAGCAACTGCGCGGCTGATTGGACAATCGTCACGCGGCTGCCGAAGCGCCGGAAGAGTTGTCCGAATTCCAGGCCAATGTAGCCTCCGCCCATAACCAACAGGTGTTCGGGGATCGTATCGAGTTCCATGATGGAAGCGTTGTCGAGCGAAGTGACCTCATTCAAGCCGTCCAGCTTGGGGCGTGAAGCACGTGTGCCGGCATTGATAAAAAACTGGCCGCCGGAAAGCGAACGCGTTGTTCCGTCAGGCAATCGAACTTCGATTGATTTCGGCCCCGTGAACTTCGCCTCCCCAAAGATCAAGTCAAGGTTTGCGGTTTGCTCAATGCGCGACTGGCTGCCCTCGCGAAAGCTGTTCACTATGGCGCGTTTGCGCTCGCGGACTTTCTTGAGATCAATGGTGACCGGGCCGGTGCCCACACCATAATCGGCGCCGCGCCGGGCGAGATAGGCTACCCGGCCGCTAGCCACCATCGTTTTGGTGGGTGTGCATCCTTCGTTAACGCAGGTGCCCCCGACATGTTTCCGCTCGACAAGAGCCGTGCGCATTCCGACGTCTGCCAGAGCCCGCGACAACGGTGTCCCGGCCTGCCCGGCGCCGACGACGATGGCATCGTATTTTTCTGGATTACTCATAACGCGGCCACTCGTAACTGACGTTGCATGGTCTTAGAAACGCGACACTACAAGCAATCCGAATCCCACGGCAAGCAGGTCTTCGGGAACCGCAATCGCGACGTCGGGAACGTTTAGCGCACCTCGCAGCCCGACGCGCGCGTGATAGCCGCCGAACGTCCCGGCGATCCCGCCGATTACGCCAACGATTGCGCCCAGCCAAATCGGCATACCGGCAGCAACGCCGACGCATGCGCCGGTGAGCAGGCCCATCACGGTTCGCGCTCCGAGTTGCACCGGCACCGTGCGGGCCGGTGTAGTGGGGAGCTGGTCGGTCACGAACTCGGCCAATGCGCCCAAGGTGAAGATGCCAACTGCCCAGGCCGATCCCATGAAACTAAGTGGCGTGCCGGAGAGGTTGATCCAGCCTAGGTGTGCTGCCCACGCCACCACAGCCGGCGCTGTCATGGTCCGTAGCCCGGCGACGAAGCCGATGCCGAACGTCAGCAACAGTCCAAACGCAGAACTCATGAACCGTCCTCCAAGGGGTTGGCAGAATCAGTTGCGGTGCAGAAAGACCAATGAATGGATGACGGGACGCGGTGCGGGATTCACTTTCAGTTTGGCGGCCGGCACCTTACGATCAGTTCCCCGACGGAGTGGGTGACGTTTGGTTAGAAAAAGCCTCGCCCTGCCGCCAAGAGAAGGCAGTGGAACTCGGCACCCCCGCCACCTGACTCCCGATCAGGTAGACTGTCTATCACCATCCGCCTTCTAACCTGAATTCATGATCATCATCGACAACATCATTCGCGTGGCCGACAATGTGAAGAAGCTCGAACACTTCATTGAAGGAGACCTGCCTGGAATCCTCAACACCTTTGCGGAAGTGGAGTACAAGGCGGCTGCTGACGCGCTACAAAATATCACCCTGGCGAAGAACCGGAAGGGAATGGTCTGGCAGGCGATAGGTCACCTGCAGTCGGCACATGCTTCGTATCAAAAACTGCATGCCGCGCCGGCTGGATTAAAGGACATGGCAAAGATGGCGACGAGGATGGCGGCTATCCACAAGGACCTGTTTACGCTGTCGCTCATGGCGGTCTGTTATCGCTACCTAGGTGAGGCCAAGTTAATGGAAAGGACCTTGGCTGACGCGGTGAACCTGCTCGCGAGTGACATCTATGAGAGAACCTACACTCTTGGAGAAATGGTCGACCCGAAGCAGTTGAAAGCGGCCGCACACGACTTGTTCTCGGCCGTAGCCAGTTGGGTCAATCCGGCGAGCTATCCAATCATGCTGCAACAGGTGCAAGGCAGATTTCCAGCGGTGACCCGAGAGCAGTTGGCGCGGCTGTGTAGCGCGCTTAAGTACGATCCCGGCGTCGCTTTGTCATCTGGCCATTGAGTGTCTAGGAAATTTTTTCCTGTCAATTCCCCAAAAACGCAACAGTTGGGGCTAATCGCATGACATTGGGGCACTTATAAACTTCGCGCGCGGCGGACGATTCATCCCCCAACACGCTACCCTTGCAGTAGATGGCTTGACGGCGAGTACGCCGCCCCGAACATCCCGTCGGGCTATCACGTACATTGAGCTGTGGCGCCGTGGCGAGAGCTCCATTGCGGGGCAAACGACTCGTCCCAAACACTATAATGGCCGCTTACGCTTTGGTGACCGTGCCGTCTATCTAATTGCAGGCTCGAAGATTGGGCCGAATTAGGAGACGGGCGGGAACCAGCATGCCGGCCGAAGCAGTAACGATTGCTTTCACGGTAGGCCCGGGTCTTGGCCTTGTCGGAACACCGCAGGGAGCGAGCGCGGCGCCGTCCATCACTCCCTCGGAACGACGAGGCACAGCGGAGCAGACCCAGAGCCGAATGAATGACGCGGAGCTGATCCGGGAGGCCCAACGCGGCAATCACGCCGCGTTTGAGGAACTCGTTCGTCAATACGACGGACCAGTGCTGCGCCTGGCGTATCACATGACCCGGTCGGAACAGGACGCGCAGGACATTTACCAGGAAGCGTTTCTCAAGGCATACCGCAACATCGGTAGTTTTCGCTTCGAGTGTTCGTTTTACACCTGGATTTACCGCATCGTGACCAATCTGTGCCTCGACCATTTGCGCAAGCGGCAGGTGCGTAAGGAAGACTCGGGCGTGGTGACCGACTCGGACGGCGACAGCTTCGACATGCTGGACCAGGTTCCGGATGTGCGGTCGGGAGCGAGCCCGGAAAAAGACTTGATGCGTCGCGAATTGGGCAAGCGGATTGCCAAGGCGCTGGAGAAATTGACGCCGCGCGAGCGCATGGTCTTCGAGATGAAGCACTACCAGGGGCTGAAGCTGCGCACGATTGGCGAGATTTTGAATACCACGGAAGAGACGGCGAAGAACACGTTGTTTCGCGGGACACAGAAGCTAAGGGCGGCGTTGAAGGATACACGGTAACAGACCCCGCCCTACCGCCAAAAGAAGGCGGTAGAACGGGGCACCCACTGACGTCGAAGACTGAAAGATGGAAGTATGAATTGCGATTGGGTACGAGAGAACATCACGCTCCACTTGTACGGTGAACTGGCTGATGATGCCCGTCACGAACTCGAGCAGCACGTAGCGCGCTGCCAGTCGTGCGCGGCGGAGCTGGCCGAACAGCGGGAGTTCCAGGCAGCGATGAATGTTCTGCCGGTGGAAGAGCCGTCGGCGAGCTTTCTGGCTGCGTCGCGCATGCGGCTGCAAGAGGCGCTGGAACACACCACGCCGCACCGGGCATGGTATCAGCGGTTTGCGTTTGACCCGACGGCGTGGCTGCGGCAGGTGCGGTTCTCGCCCGCGCTGGCCATGGTGATCTTCATGGTGGGCTTTGGCGGCGGGCTGGGAGCGATGTATCAATCAACGCGCCACAATACGCCTGTGACGTCCACGTCGGACTACTCGAGCGCGGCGATTGGCGGGATCACCTCGATTCAGAAGGACCCCTCCAATCACACGGTAAAAGTGAACTACGACCGCGTGATGCCGGGTTCCGTAGAAGGCTCGGTGAACGATCCGAAGGTGAAGGACCTGTTGCTGTATGCCGCCAAGAGCGATGAGAATGCGGGCAACCGACTGAATTCCGTCGATGCGTTGGTGGACAAAACCGACGATCCGCGAGTGCGCGAGACGCTGACCTATGCGCTGCGCTATGACAGCAATCCGGGAGTGCGGCTGCACTCCATGGAGGGGTTGGCGGCGTTCGTGAAAGAGGACATTCGGGTCCGCAATGCGGTTCTCGAATCGTTGCTGAATGACAGTAACCTCGGAGTGCGCAGCGGGGCGTTGCACGCGCTGGAACCGGTAAGGACCGACAGCAGCGTACGCATGGCGCTGGAACAACTGGCGAAAGAAGACCCGAGCGATTACATTCGCTCGGAATCCAAACGTCTGCTGACGTCGATGCCGACGGTGTACTGACAACTTTGATGAGACTGGGAACAAGATACAGTGCGGTGAAGATCCGCCGATGGAAACTTACGGTCGCAGCGAGCCTGGTTGTGTTGACGGTGCCGGCGCTGGCGCAATCATCACGGGTGTTTCGCGACGGGGACGCATGGGTGGAAGAGACGACAGGGACGCTGCCGCCGGGACACGAGTTTCGTGCTCAGACTGACCTGGGTTCGGTGCAGGTGCAGGGAGACGCGTCGCAAGTGACCTACGTGGTACGCAAACGGTCGACCGAGAACACAGAGGCGGCAGCACGAAGGCAGTTTGACCAGTTGCGGGTGACGGCGCGCAGAGTGGGCGATGCCGTGGTGCTGGAAGGTCGGGTCATGGGCCGCAACATGAACCGGATGGCGGCGGATTTCGTGGTGCAGATTCCACGGCTGACACAGATGGTAAAGGCCGAGACGCGCGGCGGAGCATTGTCGTTCAATTCGATCCAGGGTGCGGTCATGGGGTTTACCGGTGGTGGCGCAGTGAAGATCGATGACATCGGCGGGCCCGTAAAAGTGACCAGCGGCGGCGGGGCGATGCAAGCGGGCAGTGTGAATTCCGATTTGTTCCTGCAAAGCGGTGGTGGCAGTATTTCCGTGGAGCGTGTCAGCGGGCAACTGTTCGTGAAAACGGGTGGCGGCAAGGTGCGGATTGGAACGTCCGGGCCGGCAACGGTGGAAACTGGCGCGGGAAATATCGAGGTGACCCGCTGCAACGGCGAACTGCGGGCGACGTCCGGCGGTGGCAACCTGAACTTTGGCCAGGTGGAGGGCAACCTGACGGCGGAGACCGCGGGCGGCAGCGTACGGCTGTCGAGCGCCCAGGGCAACGTCAAGGTAGTCACGGGCGGTGGCGCGGTCGAGTTGTGGAAGGTTGGGCAAGGCGCAAATGTGGAAACCGGCGGCGGAGCCATTACGGTGCAGTTTGTCAGCGGTCGCGGCCAGTTTCACGACTCGTATCTGCACACGGCACTGGGCAATGTGGTGGTGTACCTGCCGCGCGATCTTGGCGTAAACGTGCACGCCTCGACCGAAATGGCCAATGGAGCGGGTATCAAGTCGGCGTTCCCAGGATTGGCGATCACGTCAGAGGGCGGACAGTATGGGCCAAAGTCGATGTTCGGCGAAGGTTCGCTGAACGGCGGTGGACCGATTTTGCGGGTGCGAACGACGATTGGGCAGATCGATATCAGGCAGTTGCAATAGGAAGTCGTAGAGGTGCGGCAATGATTGGACTCTTGAAGTACATAGCGTATGCGGCCATGGCGTTGGGTATGGTGGGCACGAGTTTCGCGGCACCGGGGTATCCCGGGGACCCGTCGAGTGGCGCCTACCTGGGAGTGATGGTCGAGAAGATTTCGCTGGAGACGGCGGCGGCGTTGCATCTGGCTAACGGCGGGACAGCCATCGAGAACGTGGACCAGGACGGCCCGGCATGCCGTGCGGGAATTAAGGGTGGCGATATCGTTTCGGCGTTTAATGGCAAGCCCGTGAGCGGGCCGGACCAGTTTGCCAGCATGATTCGTGCGAGTGCGCCGGGCAGCACGGTGACACTGACCGTTTATCGCAACGGAAAAAGCCAGGACATGAAAGTGAAGCTGG
Organism: uncultured Acidobacteriaceae bacterium; assembly: GCA_963814165.1. GTDB lineage: Bacteria > Acidobacteriota > Terriglobia > Terriglobales > Acidobacteriaceae > DASRAA01. Next base: position 178,362 of record CAWFBW010000017.1, read on the forward strand.
GAGACTGGAAGAAGATGGCGGCGCTACCTCCAGTGCCGGCAGCGGCACCCCTCAGCCCGGTGGGTTCGATGCCATTTGCGGCACCTGTGCCTCCCGAGCCGCCCGATGTGGACATTCATATCCACATGCCGATGATCGCGCGCAGTGGCATCGTGGTAGAGCCGCTGAGTCCGCAGCTTTGCGATTTCTTTGGCGTGCCGCCGAACAACGGCGTGCTGGTGCGGTCAGTAGAAAAGGGCACTCCGGGCGCTTCGGCCGGCCTGAAGGCGGGCGACGTGATCGTGAAGGTGAACAACGAAACGATTCGCGACATGGCGGATTGGAAGCGCGCCCTGAGTGGAAAAGGAAAGTTAAGCGTAACCGTGGTGCGCGACAAGCGGGAACAGAACTTGCAGATGACACTCCCGCCGAACACGTCGGAACTGAGGGGCGGCGATTGGGACTCGTTTGCACAGGACGTGCAGGCGCTGACGGCGGAGATGCAGAAACTCGCGCCGGAGTTTGAACGGAATGCGCGGGAGATGGCCAAACTCAACCCAGAACAGATCGAGGAAATCCGTCGCCAAGCCGAGGCTTCAGCACGGACGATGACTCCGGAGATGAAGAAGCGGGTTGGGGAAATCGAGAAGAACGCTGAAAAGATGGGCAAACAGGCGCAGGAAGCCAGCCGCACGATGACTCCCGAGATGAAGAAACAGGTTGAGGAGATGGCCAACCAAGCTGCTCAGATAAGTAAGGACATGGCGAAGATGACTCCGGAGATGCAGCGGCAAGTACGCGAGTTGACCGAGTCGATGATGCCGAGCGCCGAGCAGATGAGCAAAATGGCGCGTGACATGGCCGAACAGTGGAAGCTGAACGAGCCGGAGTTCCAGAAGCAGATGCAGGAATTCAAAAAGCAGATGGAAGAGCAGCAACGCGAGTGGCAGAAGAATTTCAAGTGGAGCAGTCCAAAACAGCTGTAGGACAGACAGCAGACGAAGAGCGCACTTGGGGAGCCGCGAGGCTCCCCGATTTTTTGGAGCTGAAGCCCGGCAATTAGCAATTAGAGACAAGCTACAGCGCACAAACCACCGGCCATTGCCACTTAAGAATTCTCGCTATTCGTGCCGTGGGCAGCCTCTCGTGGTCCGCTACCTTCGCCAGACTCGCACCGACAATTCAATGAGGCCGTAAAGGACCAGGCAGATCCAGGCATCGACGAGAAAACCCCAGTCGAGACGGAAGGGTTCGTGGCGGGCGGCGGCGGGCAGGTGAGGCATCAGGACAAAGAAGTAGAGGAGGCTGCCGAGGACGACGGCGGCGAACTGCTTGAGAAGGCGTGGAAGCATGGAGTCACTTTCAATTTCGAAAGACAAGAACGACCATGAAGAGTTTACGTGGCAATTGGGATCCGTCGCGATGGCTCCGACCCTATCGCCATAGGCGGGCGATAGGATGGGGCACCCGGCCCCCAGACAGTTCTGGTGATACCTGCGAAATGCAGTTCCCTCCACTTCGCTGCCGAAGCGGCAGCTCCGGTCGGGATGACAAAGCTGGAAGGGTTTGCATAGCGCGCTCACGAAAATGCCCACACAAGCTTCGCTTGTATGGGACACCGCAGATCCTTCAACTCGGACACGCGCCCTTACGGCTCGTCCGCGATCAGAATGACAAGCGCGAGAGAGTCCCCGAAACCACTGAACGTCTATCGCGATGGCTCCCACCCTATCGCCAAAAACCGGCGATAGGATGGGGCACCCGGAGGGTTGGCGAGGGGGACGAAATACAGGTCCTTCGACTCCGGCAGCGCAAAAAGCGCGCTGCCTGCGCTCAGGATGACAAATCTGAGAAGCCCAAACCGACGACAGAGCATGAGCAAAGGGCCGCTGACCTCGGGCAACTGACAACCACCAACTGCACTGATTTACCATCGCACTGTGCTGGAACTTTCGACCAACGTGCAGTATGTGAAGGGCATTGGGCCGCGCATCGGCGAGATGCTGCTGGAGAAGGGCATCACGACGGTCGAGGACCTGCTGTACTACCTGCCGTTTCGCTATGAAGACCGGTTGAATCCGCGGGGCATTGGCGAGCTGCGCGCCGGGAGAGATGGCGAGCGTGATCGCCGAGGTGCGCACGTCGGGGCTGTTTCACACGCGACGCATGCCGCTGTTCGAGATGACCGTGGGCGAAGGGCGCAATACCCTGCAGTGCATCTGGTTCAACGCGGCCTATCTGAAAGACAAGTTTCGGCCGGGACAGATTGTGTCGTTGTACGGAAAGGTGGAGGCGACTACGCGAGGTGTTGACCGGTTGCAGATCATGCAGCCGCAGTTTGAAATTCTGGACGACCCGGTGGAGCGGGGCGCGTTGCCAGATGAAGAACAGCGCAAGTGGCAGACACTGGAGACGGGGCGCATCGTTCCGATCTATGAATCGGCGGGCAAAGGGAAGCTGACGGCGCGATGGTTTCGGCGCATCATTCACGGGATGCTGGAGGGGCTGGACCAGGATTTGCCGGATGCGATTCCGGCGGTGGTGCGCGGGCAGATGGGGCTGATCGACCGCAAGGCCGCGTTCTGGCAGGCGCATTGGCCGATGGTCGGAGAAAGCCTGGCGAAGCTGCAATCGGCGCGGACTCCGGCGCTGTTTCGGCTGATCTTCGAGGAGTTGTTCTTTCTCGAGCTGGGCTTGGAGTTGAAGCGGCGCAAGATGCGGGCGCAGACGGGCGTGAGCTTCGCGATCAACGACCAGGCGCGCGCGGCGGTGAAGAAGATTCTGCCGTTTCATCCGACGGCGGCGCAGAAGCGCGTGCTGAAAGAGATTGTGGATGACATGAAGCAGTCGGCGCCGATGCGTCGGCTGTTGCAGGGCGACGTGGGTTCGGGGAAGACGATCGTCGCGTTTGAGGCGGCGGTGATCGCCATCGAGAACGGCTACCAGGTGGCGCTGATGGCTCCGACGGAAATTCTGGCGACACAACATTACTTGTCGGCGCGGAAGATATTGGAGCATGCGGGATACCGCATTGTTTTGCTGACGGGGTCGCAAGAGTCGGGCCGCAAGAAACAAACGCGACATCACATCGCGAGGGGCAACGCTCAACTGGTAATTGGGACGCATGCGCTGATCCAGGAGTCGGTGGAGTTCGACAAGCTGGGACTGGTGATTGTGGATGAGCAGCATCGGTTTGGCGTGATGCAGAGGTTCCGGCTGATGAAGAAACCCGGCGACGCTGAGCCAGATGTGCTGGTGATGACGGCGACGCCGATCCCGCGCACGCTGGCGCTGACGCTATATGGCGATCTTGATACGAGCACGCTGGACGAACTGCCGCCGGGGCGCACGGCGATCAAGACGCGGCGCGTGGGCGACGATGCGGCTGAAAAGGTTTGGGAGTTCGTGCGCAAGCAAGTGAAGGCGGGTCGGCAGGCGTACGTGGTGTATCCGGTGATTGAAGAAGGTGGCTCGGAAGGCGAACTCAAGGCCGCGGTGAAGATGTATGAGCAATTGCGGAAACGCGAGTTGGCGGGGCTGCGCGTGGGTTTGCTGCACGGGCGCATGAGCGCCGATGAGAAAGACGCGACCATGGCGGCGTTTCAGCGGGGCACGATTGATGTGCTGGTGGCGACCACGGTGATTGAGGTGGGAGTGGATGTTCCGAATGCGACGGTGATGGTGGTAGAGCATGCGGAGCGGTTCGGTTTGTCGCAACTGCATCAGCTGCGCGGGAGGATTGGGCGAGGGGCGGCACAGTCGTATTGCGTGCTGATGACGGGCGGTAAAGTCTCGCCCGAAGCCGAAGAGCGGTTAGAGGCGATGGTACGGACGCAGAACGGCTTCGAGATTGCCGAGCTGGACTTGCAATTGCGCGGGCCGGGAGAATTTTTCGGCACCAAGCAGGCGGGCATGCCGAATTTTCGAGTGGCAAACTTGCTGCGCGATCGCGACGTGCTGGAGATGGCGCGGAAGCAGGCTCGGTGCGTGCTGGAAGGGCCGAATGAGCAGATCTCGCAGCAGGAGATGACGAATGCAGTGACGCATTTGCGGAGCCACTGGAATCGAAGGTATGGGTTGGTGGAGGTGGGGTAACTGGTGACTGGTTGCTGGTAATTGGTGATTAGCGATTGGCGAATAGTAATCACGCGACATCGACGCTCGGTACACGCGAGGCGCGTTTCCGCCCCGAGCATTCTAGAGACGTGTTGCCGGGCGCGGGGATTCGAATAAGAAGTAGTGCCAGAGCTTACCGTTCTTTTCGACGACGGCCGACTCGATCGTCTGTCCGGTAAGCGCGGCGATGGCATGGTCCCAAAAACGAAGAGCGTCGCGATTCGACTGCATCACGCGAACCTGCCAAAGGCCAGGGAAACGCCGCCACACTTGGTGCGCTGCTGCGTTGCCAACTCCATGCCGCCGGTACCTACGAAGAACAAAAAACTCTGCCATGTCCCAGATGAGCTCATTGGTGGAGATATCTGAGATTCTCCTCACCAAAACGAAGCCTGCCAGTTTGTCGCCAATCCTCACGAGAAGCGCGTGCCGGTTCGGATCACGCCAGTAAAGCGGGAGATCGTTGTAACCGAACCTGCCGTCCGCTCCTACTTCTAATTCGTGAAACTCGCTGAAGTCGTGGGCGTAGAGCTCGAGAAGATTCGCGAAAATCGGCTCCTGTTCGGGGCCGGCGGGAAGAACTTCGGTGTACGTCGATGGTCTGTATGCGCGTGTTCGCACAACCACATCCAATCTTTCAACCTCTCGCAGGATACCGCTCAGGGCGTGGCACGGTCGAGGGGACAACAACGGAACAATGACCTCTTGGGGATTAGAAGCGGTTTTATAGATGGCGCGTGCCTAAGTTCGAGTTCTCTCAGAGGCTAAAGCCCAGTGTTCCCATGGCGGGAAGCGGCACAGTCAAAGCCGTGCCCTTTCAAATCGGATTCATGAGACCAGATCGAGTGGCGAGATAGCTTGCAAGTCGGGCGCGCAAACAGCAAACTGAATAGCCGTGAATACTTCTGATCACTCCAAGTTGTTTCGGTTACTGCCGTCAGTGGATGAGTTGCTTCGTAGCGAAGCGATGCAAGCACTCGCAGCCCGCGACGGACATGCGGCGACAGTTGCGGCGACGCGAGCGTTTCTCGACGAGCTGCGCGTTGAGATTTCGAAAGGCGAGATGACAGAAGAGCTGGCTGCGACTGCGATTGCCGGTGCTTCGCGCGAGATTGATCGGCGGTTGCAGGCGGCGATGGCGTATTCGCTGCGGCCGGTGATCAATGCTACGGGCGTGATTCTGCATACGAACCTGGGGCGGGCCCCGTTAAGTGGCGAGGCGCTGCGGCATGTGGTGGAAGTGGCGCAGGGATATTCGAACGTCGAGCTCGATTTGGAGACGGGGGAACGCGGGGAACGAGATGTTCATGTGAGTCGGTTGTTCGCCAGATTATTCGGTGCGATGGAGGTTTCGACCCCACCCTTTCCGCCCAAAGGACGGGCGGAAAGGATGGGGCACCCGGACTCAGATTCACCCACCCCGCCAAAAGAAGGCGGGATGGGGCACCCTGAGTCGGGAGATTCGACCCCAGTGGATGTTGAACCCCACATATCCCAAAAGCAGGGATATGTGGGCCACCCAAGACAGATCGCGACCATTGTGGTGAACAACAACGCGGCGGCGGTGCTGCTTACGCTGAATGCGCTGGCCGAGGGGGGCGAGGTCATCGTGTCGCGCGGCGAACTGGTGGAGATTGGCGGGTCGTTCCGCATTCCGGATGTGATGGCGAAGTCGGGCGCGGTGCTGCGCGAGGTGGGGACGACGAACCGCACGCGCATCGCGGACTACGAGCAGGGGATCAATGAGCGCACCAAGCTACTACTGCGGGTGCATCGGTCGAACTTCGAGATCACTGGGTTCACGGAGCAGCCGTCGCTGGAGGAGTTGGCGGCGCTTGGGCGCCGGCGGGGGATTCCGGTGATGGAGGATTTGGGGAGCGGAGACATTTTCGATTTGCCGTCGGTGGGCGTGCGGGGGGAGCCGACGATTGCGGCCAGCTTGCTCGCGGGGGTCGACGTGGTGACGTTCAGCGGTGACAAGTTGCTAGGCGGGCCGCAGGCAGGGCTGATCAGCGGCACGCCGGAGCTGGTGGCGAAGGTGAGGAAGAATCCGCTGTTTCGCGCCTTGCGGGTGGACAAGATGTTCTATGCCGCTCTGGAGGCGACGCTGCTGGCGTATCTGCGCGAGGACTACGACGCGATTCCGGCGCTGCGGATGATGCGGCTGACGGAAGAACAGATTGGCGAGCGAGCGGAGCAGATCGTGCGCAAGCTGCAGGTCAGCTCGCTGAAGCTGCGGGTCGACGTCGTAGACGTGAGGTCAGTGATTGGTGGCGGGTCGGCTCCGGGGGCGACGCTGGCGAGCCGAGCGGTGGCTGTGTGGTCGGCGGAGATGGGCGCGGATGAGATTGCGAAGAGATTGCGGGAGTGGGAGACGCCGATTATCGCGAGAGTGGAAGACGGGCGGGTGGTGATGGATTTGCGGACGGTGGAGCCGGCGCAATGACGCGGTGATTGTGGCGGCGGTGGAGGGGATTGGCCAGTGAAGTTCCAAGTCCCACCCTGTCGCCAAAAGACTGCGACAGGATGGGGCACCCAGCACGGATGTCGGTTTCCTCGGCTAGAATCACCCCATGTTTCCCTACTCAGAACCGAAGCTGGTGACCGATCCGACGCTGCTGGGAGTATTGGAAGAGCTGCGAGCGCGAGAGCCGATTTTCCATCACCCGGAATTGGGGACGATGCGGGCCGATTTCGACAACATGATGACCACCGACTTCTGGGAGGTGGGGGCGTCGGGGCGGAGATACAGCCGGGAATCCATACTGGACGAACTTGAGCGTCGCCATGAAGGCGGATATGTGGAGGGCCCACTGGAAGCGACAGAGTTTTACTGCCGCAGACTGGCGGAGGAAGTTTATCTGCTGACCTATACGCTGTTTCAAGGTGAGCGGAAGACCCGCCGGGCCACCATCTGGCAGCGCATCGGTAACGAGTGGAAGATCGTGTTCCATCAAGGGACAGTCGTGCAAAACGAGGAAGAACGCTGACGGGGGCACGCGATCCCACACAATCCAACGTCGGGATTGTGCGGGGCGCCTAGGAACAGATATCCTCGAAAAATACCAATGAAACAAGCCGTTTTTCGCGAGAAGAATAAGGGGTATTACCGCGTCCTGCATACGCCCATCTGGATATGGGTGTTCTGGGTGTTGCCGGGATGGCCGCTCACCTATGACCTTTACACGCACGGGCCTGACCGGCGGCATTGGATTTGGCTGGCGGTGGTGATGGCGGTGGTGTTCTGGCGGGGATGGCTGGGACGGATGCCGGGGTGCGAAGAGCGGCCGTACATCCATTACTACGGCGTGCATCAGCCGAACCTGTGGTATCGCGTGGTGTGCTATACCGCGGCGTGGGTGGACATCATCGTGCCGTTTGCGCTGAATCTCGCGGGGATGGTGGTGGCGGCGGTCAGCGGGCAGTGGATGCTGAAGGAGATGTATCAGTACGGCTACTATCCGCTGGCGCTGGCGGTGGTGCTGGGGACGGTGCTGAACCTGACGCCGCGGGCCAAGCGCGACACGTTCGGCGAAGGCGCGGAGCGGGCGTGGTTCTATATCGCGATCTGGACGGTGGTTCCGACGCAGGTGGTGAACTGGGGCGCGTGGAGGATAGGGAAGTTTATGGACTTGGCTCCGCTGCCGCTGGCGCGGACACGATTGGTAATCTGCCTGCTGTCGACGGCGTTCTTTTTTCTGCTGGGGTATGCCGCGAAGCTGCCGCGAACGCAGCGGTACTACACCGGGGTGGCGGCAGCGGGGGTGTGAAAGCAGTTGTCAGTCGCCGGTTGCCAGTTGTCGGTAAATGCAAAGCAGAAATGAAAGCTAGAAAGAAAAGCGGCCCGCCGGAGCGGACCGCCTGTTCGTGAAAATGCGCTCGAGTCGTTAGACGGCCTGAACGTTCTCAGCCTGCCAGCCCTTGGGGCCTTTGACTACGTTGAACTGAACGGTCTGACCTTCCTGTAGGCTGCGGAAACCGCCGGCCTGGATGGCAGAGTAGTGAACGAAAACGTCTTCGCCGTTCTGACGGCTGATGAAGCCGTAGCCCTTCGCGTCATTGAACCACTTAACTGTTCCTTGTTCCATGGTGATACTGTTCCTTCGAAATTGATGTAGCGCGATTCGAACGGATTGTGAAGCAGGCAGGGATGCTGCAAGGCAGGAACTGCTGCGTACAACGTCGATCAATCGAGCAACTTCATGATAGCAGCGGATGTGCCAATCCCCAAGCACTTTTGTGGGCTGTCGGCTAAAGATGATATAACCGACATTAGAATCAGCTAGATAGGAGATTCTAGAGTTGGAGAGCAGCGGGTGTTTTGGACGCGAAGACGCGCGCGGAACGGGTTGTATGGTGATGACATGATCGTGGGGACGGGCATCGATATCGCAGAAACCGATCGGATCGCGCACAGCATTGAGCGGTTCGGGCGGCGGTTTACGGAGCGGGTTTTCACGGCGGAGGAGATTCGCTACTGCGAATCGAAGGCCAACAAGGCAGAGCGCTATGCCGCGCGGTTCGCGGCCAAAGAAGCTGGGATGAAGGCGATCGGGACGGGATGGAGCCGGGGGGTACGCTGGCAGGATTTTGAGGTGAGTCGGATGCCGGGGGGGCGGCCGACGTTGGTGTTCCACGGAAAGGCTGGGGAGTTCTTCGCAAAGCTCGGAGCGAAACGGGCGCACTTATCGCTGACGCACACGAAAGGGATGGCGATGGCGGTGGTGGTGCTGGAGAGCAGTGACTAGTGGTCGGTGGCTAGTGGCTAGGAAAACCCAGTTTGAAGTTCCCAGTTTCGAGCTTCCAGTTTCAACTCGCGCGTCATTTGAGTGAAGTCCGCGACCAAAATTGTAATCGCAAGAGTTTCGTCTTCGAACCAAAGTTGAAATTCGTTGAGAATTTCAACAAAACCTGCATCATTCGCGGTGCGATTTGCAAATGTGGAAAGTATTCCGCGCTCAACGTGAAATGTTGCTTGCAAAGCAGTTAACCCAACTTGTTATAATCACCAACTTGGGTGATATGCATCACACCTGATGAGGTCGTAAGCTCACAACTGCTCGAACCGGGCGCTGGACGGGGTAATCAGCGCCGTACCCGCAAAACTGGATAGCTTCGTACATGGCACAAATTTTTCATCGTAGTGCGAACAGCGTTTCGCGTCTGTCGATTGCTCGGGGTGCTGATCATAGTGACGGTGTTGCTGGGCGCTGCGTGGGAAATGCAGCGGGCGCCGTACGTGACCTACCAGGGCGTGCATCAGGCGCAGCCGGTACCGTTCAGCCATCAGCACCATAACGAAGGATTGGGGATCGACTGCCGGTACTGCCATACGTCGGTGGAGCAGTCGAGTTTTGCCGGGATCCCCCCGACCAAGACGTGCATGAACTGCCACTCGCAGATCTGGACGAATGCGGCGCTGCTGGAGCCGGTGCGGGAAAGCTACCGGACGGGCCAGTCGCTGATGTGGACGCGGGTCGATTACCTGCCGGATTACGTTTACTTCAATCACAGCATTCACTTGAACAAGGGCGTGGGCTGCGCGACCTGCCACGGGCCGGTCAACAAGATGCCCCTGACGTACCAGGAGTCGTCGATGCGGATGGAGTGGTGCCTGGAATGCCATCGGGCGCCGGAGAAGTTCCTGCGGCCGCGCGACCAGGTATTCAACATGAATTACCAGCAGCCGACGGACGCTGCATCCGGTGAAGCTGGCGGACGGCACGAAGTTTACACCGACCAGGTTGAACTGGGGACGGCGTTGAAGGCGCAGTACAAGGTCCGGACTGTGCAGGACATTACGAGTTGCAATACGTGCCACCGGTAGCAGCCAGCAATTAGCAACTAGCTTTTAGCCGCGGCTGAAGCCGCAATTTGAGGATGAATTGGAAATGCACCGCTGAAGCGGTGCTCGACCCAAGTGGGTATCGGAACCGACGAGAAGATGGAAAAAGAGACCGAACTGAAGTCCGAGGCGGTATGCCCCAGCAAGCTGGAGCTGGCAGAGGTGCGCGATAAGCTGGCGCGCGCCAAGAGCGGTCCCCAGTACTGGCGGAGCCTGGAAGAACTGGCCCAGACGGACGGCTTCTTCGAGATGGTGCACCGCGAGTTTCCGCGGCAGGCGTCGGTGTGGCCGGAGGGGGCATCGCGGCGCGACTTCATGAAGCTGATGACAGCTTCGATGGCGCTGGCCGGACTGTCGGCGTGCGTGAAGCAGCCGCTGGAGCCCATCGTTCCCTACGTGCGACAGCCGGAACCAATCGTGCTGGGGATTCCGCTGTATTTTGCCAGTGCGATGCCGTTCGGAGGCTATGCTGCGCCGGTGCTGGTGGAGAGCCACGAAGGGCGTCCGACGAAGGTTGAGGGCAATCCGGATCATCCGGCGGGCATCGGCAGCGACGTGTTTCGCGCAGGCGTCGATTCTCGACATGTACGATCCCGACCGGTCGCAGTCGGTGACATACACGGGATACATCCGGACGTGGAGCGATTTCGCGACGGCCATCCAAGGGCAGCTGAATTCGCAGAAGGCCGTGCAGGGCGATGGAATGCGGTTGCTGACGCGGACGGTGAGTTCGCCGACGTTGGCCGCGCAGTTGAATGCGTTTCAGGCGGCGTATCCCAAGGCGAAGTGGGTGCAGTATGACCCGCATCAGCCGGGACAACGTGCGCGCGGGCGCGCAGATGGCGTTCGGGCAGTACGTGGAGACGCGCTACAACTTCGAGAAAGCGGAGACGATTCTCTCGCTCGACGGCGATTTTCTTTCCAGCGGGTATCCGGGATTCCTGTTGTATGCGCGGCAGTTTGCGTCGCGACGCAATCCTGAACTGAAAGAAAAGATGTCGCGGTTCTATATGGTGGAGAGCACTCCCACCAACACCGGCGGCAAGGCAGACCATCGCCTGCCGGTGCGCGCGTCGGACGTGGAGCAGGTGGCGCGGGCAATCGCGGCGGGACTCGGTGTGGGCAGCGGTACCGCCAAACCGGAGCAGCAGAAGTTTGTGGCCGCGCTGGTAAAGGATTTGCAGGCACACAAGGGCGCGGCGTTGGTGATCGCGGGCGATAACCAGCCTGCTGCGGTGCACGCGTTGGCGCACGCCATGAACCAGGCACTGGGCGCTGTGGGCAACACCGTGATCTACACCGATCCGGTGGAAGCGAAGCCGCAAGATCAGGCGGCGGCAATGAAGGAACTCGTTGGCGAAATGAACGCCGGTAAGGTGGATCTGCTGCTGATCGTGGGCGGCAATCCGGTGTATGACGCTCCCGCTGACTTGAAGTTCGCCGACGCGATGGACAAGGTGCAGTTGCGGGTGCAGCACAGCGCTTACCAGAACGAGACCACCGATCATGTGCACTGGCACATCAATGCGACGCATTACCTGGAGCAGTGGGGCGATGTGCGCACGATCGACGGCACGGCAACATTGATTCAGCCGCTGATCGCTCCTCTGTACGACGGCAAGAGCGAGTACGAGTTTGTTGAGGCGCTGATCGGATCGTCAGCGACATCGGGTTACGAAATTGTCCGCAAGTACTGGCAGGGCAAGCTGACAGGCGACTTCGAGCCGGCATGGCGCAAGGTACTGCACGACGGCTTTGTGGCGGGTACGGCGTATCCGGCGAAAGCGGTGGCGGCGAAGGGCAGTATACCGGCGGAGAGTGCTTCGACTACAGGCGCGATGGAAGTGATGTTCCGGCGCGATCCGACCGTGTACGACGGGACCTACGCGAATAACGCCTGGCTGCAAGAGACTCCCAAGCCGATGACGCAGATCTGCTGGGACAACGCCGTGCAGATCAGTCCTAAGACCGCTAACGCGCTTGGCCTGAAGACGGAAGACATTGTCGAGATCGACGTAAACGGACGCAAGGTAAAGGGCGGCATCTGGCGCACGCCGGGGCATCCTGACAACGCGGTCACGGTGTTCCTGGGCTACGGACGCAGCAAGGGCGGACGAGTGGGAAAGGAAGTCGGCTTCAACGGCTACACGCTGCGCGCGAGCGACGGCATGTACTACGCAGCGGGAAAGATCACGAAGGTTGGCGACGGTTACGGCTTCGCCAATCCGCAGGGCTGGCAGTACATCGACCAGTCGGGAATTCCGGGCGCGGAAGACATGAGCGACCGGCACATCGTCCGCAAGGCGACGCTGGAAGATTTCATGAAGCACCCGGACTTTGCGAAAGAGCAGGGCGAAGCGCCGGCGCCGGAGTTCACGCTGTACCAAACGGTATCAGGTGGGCCGCTGTACCAGTACACGGAAGCCAAGTGGGGCATGGCCATCGACATGAACTCCTGCATTGGGTGCAAGACGTGCGTGGTGGCTTGCCAGGCGGAGAACAACATTCCGGTAGTGGGCAAAGAGCAGGTGATGCGCGGGCGCCACATGAACTGGCTGCGCGTGGACGTGTACTACGAAGGCGGGACGGAGAATCCGTCGGCATATTACCAGCCGATTCCGTGCCAGCAGTGCGAGAACGCTCCGTGCGAAGTAGTTTGCCCGGTGGGTGCGACGGTGCACTCGACCGAAGGGCTGAACGACATGGTGTACAACCGCTGCGTCGGAACGCGCTACTGCTCGAACAACTGTCCGTACAAGGTGCGGCGGTTCAACTTCCTGCTGTGGCAGGACTGGGACACGCCGCAGTACAAGATGATGCGCAATCCGGAAGTGAGCGTGCGCAGCCGCGGCGTGATGGAGAAGTGCACGTACTGCGTGCAGCGCATCACGTCGGGCCGGATCACGGCGGAGAAGGAAAACCGCAAGGTGAAGGATGGCGATGTGATCACGGCCTGCCAGCAGGCGTGCCCGGCGGGTGCGATTACGTTCGGAAACCTGAACGATCCGAATAGCAAGGTAGCGAAGTTGCGAGCGGATGGCCGCAACTACGGATTGCTGGAAGACTTGAATACGCGTCCTCGCACCAAGTACATGGCGTTGGTGTTGAACCCGAATCCTGAACTTGAGACAGTCGGAGCAGAGCTAGATGGCGGGAGTAGAGGAAAAGAACGTGGCGTTGCTGGACGAGCCGCCGGTAATCGGTCCGGGTCAGACGTTCGACTCGGTCACCGATACGATCACCGATGCCGTCTTGAAGCGGCCGATCGGCCTGGGCTGGCTGGCGGGGTTGGCGGTCGGGATGGCCCTGCTGGGCATTCTGGGCATGGCGGTCACGTACCTGTTGCTGCGCGGCGTCGGCATCTGGGGCATCGAGATCCCGGTGGCCTGGGGCTTCGCCATCATCAACTTCGTGTGGTGGATCGGTATTGGCCACGCGGGCACGCTGATCTCGGCGATTCTGCTGCTGTTCAAGCAGACGTGGCGCAACTCGATCAACCGGTTTGCCGAGGCGATGACGCTGTTTGCGGTGGCTTGCGCCGGCATGTTCCCGCTGCTGCACATGGGCCGTCCGTGGCTGGGTTACTGGATGTTCCCGTATCCCAATTCGATGGGCGTGTGGCCGCAGTTCCGCAGTCCGCTGGTGTGGGACGTGTTCGCGGTTTCGACGTACGCGACGATCTCCGCGGTGTTCTGGTTTGTGGGACTGGTTCCCGACTTCGCCACCATGCGCGAGGAAGCGACGCATCCGCTGGCGCGCAAGATTTACGGAATGCTGTCGCTGGGCTGGCGCGGTTCGGCGCGGCACTGGACGCGCTACGAGGCGCTGTACATCCTGCTGGCGGGTATTTCGACGCCGCTGGTGCTCTCGGTGCACACGGTGGTCAGCTTCGATTTCGCGATCGCCATCGTTCCGGGATGGCACACGACGATTTTCCCGCCGTACTTTGTGGCGGGCGCGATCTACTCCGGCTTTGCCATGGTGCTGGTGCTGGCGATTCCGATCCGCAAGTACTACGGCCTGCAAGACATGATCACGATGCGCCACCTGCAGAACTCGGCGAAGATCATGCTGGCGACCGGACTGATCGTGGCCTACGGCTACTTCTTCGAGACATTCGTGGCGTTGTACAGCGGATCGACCTACGAGCGGTTCATGATTCACAATCGCTGGTTCGGGCCGTATGCGCTCGTTGTACTGGTCGCTCATTCTTTTCAACATCCTGATTCCACAGGTACTGTGGTGGCCGAAGATCCGAGCCAGCACCACGTGGCTGTTCGGGATTTCGCTGATCGTGCTGGTCGGCATGTGGCTGGAGCGATTCGTGATCATCGTGACCAGCCTGCATCGCGACTACCTGCCGTCGTCGTGGGGGCATTACGTGCCGACGCGCTGGGACTGGGCGACCTATGCGGGAACGATCGGATTGTTCACGGCTGCGATCTTCATCTTTATCCGCATCGTGCCGGCGATCTCGATCTTTGAAATGCGCATGCTGCTGCCGCAGTCGGAGGTGAAGGAATGAGCCACGCTGTGACGGTGCCGAGCATTTACGGGCTGGTGGCGGAGTTCGATACGCCGACCGAACTGGTGAACGCCTGCAAGGCCGCGTACGCCGAGGGCTATCGCGAGATGGATGCCTATAGCCCCTTCCCGATTGAAGAGGCGAGCGAGGCGATCGGATTCCACAAGTCGGCGGTGCCGTTGATAACGCTCATTGGCGGGATTCTCGGCGGGCTATCGGGATTCGGGTTGCAGTATTGGATCAACGTGATTGCGTATCCGCTGAATATCGGCGGTAAGCCGTATGATTCGTGGCCCGCGTTTATCGTTCCAACATTTGAGATGACGATCCTATTCGCAGGACTGATCGGAATGTTTGGGATGTTCGCGCTGAATGGACTGCCGCGGCCCTATCATCCGCTGTTTCACGTGGAGCAGTTCTCGAAGGTGACGCGCAACCGGTTCTTCCTGTGCGTGGAAGCAATCGATCCCAAGTTTGATTTGGTGGGAACGCAGGAATTCATGGAACGACTGAAGCCGCTTTCGATTTCGGAGGTGCCGCATTGATTGCTCGTGAGCATCGTGCCCACCATGGAGATGGGGAGCGGCCGTTCGCTCTTCGCTTTTCGCTCTTCGCTTTTCGCGAAGCGGGTCGTCATGTGACAGCGTTGCTGCTTTCGGCGGCAGCGTTGCTGCTGCTGGCGGGATGCCGCGCCGACATGCAGAACCAGCCGTATCAGCGTCCCTTGGTGCAGAGTGATTTCTACGCCGACAAGCGCGCGGCGCGTCCGCTGGTGGATGGCACTGTGGCGCGGGGCAACGAGCGCGCGGACACATACTTCTACACCGGCAAGATCGGCAACGAGGACGGTAACTACATGCCGTTTCCGGTAACTGCCGAGGTGATGCAGCGCGGCCAGCAGCGCTTCAACATTTACTGCTCGCCGTGTCACGGCGAAACCGGCGCCGGCAACGGGATGATCGTACAGCGCGGGTTCAAACACCCTCCCTCGTATCACACGGAGCGGCTGCGCAAGGCCCCCATCGGATACTTCTTCGACGTGATGACCAACGGCTTTGGCGTGATGCTCGACTATTCGCAACAGGTGAAACCTGAGGACCGCTGGGCGATTGCGGCCTACATCCGGGCGCTGCAATTGAGCCAGGGTGCGACCAGGGCCGACGTTCCGGCAGGGCAACAAGTTGCTGCTGAACCGCCGAAGGGCGTGGTGATCGCGCCTCCGTACGATACGCAGGGAGCGGTTCAGCAGGGTCAGGCCGCGGCGCAGGGAGGCAATCAATGAGCCAACCTGAATCCGCAAGTCGAAAACGCGAATTACGCCGTGCCGACTGAGATGGCTGGCCCGCAGAAGATGTACCTCGGCATCGGCGTGGTTGGCGCGATGGCGTGCATCGTGGGCTACGTCATGCAGCCGGAACAGTTGATGCGCGGCTACCTGATCGGCTACGTGCTGTGGATCGGGCTGAGCCTGGGATGCATGGCGCTGCTGATGGTGCAACATTTGTCAGGCGGGCTGTGGGGACTGTCGATCCGGCGCATTCTGGAGGCGGCCAGCAGAGTGCTGCCGCTGATGCTGGTGCTGTTCCTGCCGATCGTGCTGGGACGCCATCATCTGTACGAGTGGATGAGCGGCGACGGAGTGTCGGACCGCAATGACTGGTACCTGAACATGCCGTTCTGGTGGCTGCGGCAGGCCATTTACTTTGGCGCGTGGCTGGGCATGATGTACGTGCTGAACAAGCGCTCCGCGCTGCAGGATGAGCCATTGGTTGTGGGACACCAGCCGCGCTTCCAGCTGTTCAGCGGAGTCGGCTCGCTGGTCTATGCGCTGACGATTTCGTTCGCCGCTGTCGATTGGGTCATGTCGCTCGATCCGCACTGGGGCTCGACGATTTACGGAATGATCTTCATGGCAGGCGAGGGCCTGTCGGCGCTGGCGTTCTGCATCATCATGCTGACGGTGCTGACGCGGTACAGCCCGATGCGAGAGATCATCAAGGCAGAGCAGTTCCACGATCTCGGCAAACTGATGCTGGCGTTCGTCATGCTGTTTGCCTACTTCTCGTTCTCGCAGTGGCTGATCATCTGGGCGGGAAACCTGCCGGAAGAGATCAGCTGGTTCCTGAACCGTATCCATGGCGGATGGGGCATGGTGGCGCTGGCGATCATTCTGTTCCATTTCGCGCTGCCGTTTGCATTGCTGCTCTCGAAGGACCTGAAGCGCGACGGGCGGAGGATGTTCTGGCTGGCGGTGCTGCTCATGTTCATGCGGCTGGTGGACATCTACTGGTACGTGGTGCCGAACTTCGCACACGCCCGCGGAAACTTCTACTTCAGCCTGTGGTACCTGGTGGCGCCTATCGCGCTGGGTGGACTGTGGCTGGGGTACTTCTTCTACAACTTGCGGCAGCGGCCGATTTTGCCCGCGTACGAGCCGCAAATGCCGAGCTTGTTGCACCAGGGGTCGGGACATGGCCACTAATCACGACGAATACGATCTGCTCAAAAACCCGGCGGTAGATTACGACCGCACCGACCTCAGTCCGCAGGGCATCCTGGTGTTCCTGGTGGGCCTGCTGGTGGCGGGCGTCTTTGTCGAGCTGGTGATCTGGGGGATGTTCCACTTCCTGGCGCGGAGCCCGTATTTTGCGAAGGGCAATGCCAGCCCCATGGCCCAGACCGAGAAGCACGCGCCGCTGAAGGTTGAGGGCAAGGACTTCGAAAACACCACCAATATCAACCCGGGAAATTTTCCTCAACCGCGGCTGCAAACCAACGACGCGATGGAGATGAACGATCTGCTGCAAGCGGAGCACAAAATTCTGTATGCCGAGCAGCCCTTCGCCGACCAGAACGGTACGATTCACCTTCCGATCAACGACGCGATGAAATTGATTGAACAACGGGGATTGCCGGTGAGGCCAGCAGGCACCCCGACGACGACGAAACCGGCGGCCGCGGCGACGGTAGCCAGTAGCAGCGCACAGTAATTCAGGTGTGCGAGGAGTGAGATTCAAAGCAGTGAAAAGCAGTTGGGTATCAGTAACGGTCAAGGCAGTGTTGGGCGCGAGTTTGCTGGCCAATGTGATGGCCGCGGCTCAGCCGCCGTCGTCATTCATGAAAGATGGCGGTAAGCCGGCGGCGCAGATTACGCCGGATGACTTGAAGAATGTGGGGATCGACCAGCGCCTGGACCAGGAATTGCCGCTGGACTTGCAGTTCAAAGACGAAGCCGGGCAGACGGTAAAACTGGGCGACTATTTCCAGTCGGGCCGGCCGGTGATTTTGAACCTGGTGTATTACACGTGCCCGATGCTGTGTGGCGAAGAACTGGCGGGACTTTCGAGCGCGCTGGGAGTGCTGAAGTTTTCTCCGGGCAAGGAATATGAAGTGGTAACGGTCAGCTTTAATCCGGACGATACGCCCGAAACAGCGACCGCGAAAAAGAAGATCTACATTGACCGCATGAATGAGCGACTGGAAACGAAGACGGATGGATCCGGCTGGCATTTCCTGACTGGTCAGCAAGCAGAGATCAAGCAGTTGGCCGACGCGGTTGGATTTCACTATAAACGCGATGCGGCGACGGGGCAGTTCATCCACTCAGCGGCCATCATGATTGCGACGCCGCAGGGCAAGCTGGCCCAGTATTACTACGGAGTGGAGTATTCGCCGAAGGATTTGCGCCTCGGATTGATTGAGGCCTCGCGCAACAAGATTGGCAACCTGGTGGATCAGGTCACGCTGTACTGCTTTCACTACGATCCGAAGAGCGGACGGTACGGCGCGGTGGTGACCAACATCCTGCGATTGGGCGGAGCGGCCACGATGCTGTTACTGGGCGGATTTCTGATCGTGATGTATCGACGTGAACCTCATGATTCCCGCAAGGGAGCAGGACGGGCCTGAACGATATGTGGAAGAATTTGCCACTTTTCCCCGAGCAAGCGTCGTCGATGGCGTCGCAGGTGGACGGACTGTATTTCCTCCTGGTGGCCGTGTCGGCGTTCTTTACCGTGCTCATTTTCTTTACGGTGTTCCTGTTTGCGGTGAAGTATCGCAAGTCGGCGCATCCCAAGTCGGAGCACATCGAGGGCTCGCTACCGCTGGAATTGACCTGGACGCTGATTCCGCTGGGCATCTCGATGATTTTCTTCGCGTGGGGAGCACTGATTTACTTCCAGGAAGCGCGACCGCCGCGGGGCGCGATGGAGGTCTACGGAGTAGGCAAGCAGTGGATGTGGAAGTTCGAACACGAAACTGGACAACGCGAAATCAATGCGCTTCATGTGCCGGTGAACCGCGACATCAAAATGATCCTGAGTTCCCAGGACGTGATTCACAGCTTCTACGTGCCGGCATTCCGAATTAAGCAAGACGTGCTGCCTGGCCGCTACACGTCAACGTGGTTCCGGCCGACCAAGGTCGGCACCTATCACCTGTTCTGCGCTGAGTACTGTGGCACCGAGCACTCGGGCATGATCGGCGAAGTGGTGGTGATGGAGCCGACGGCGTATCAGGCGTGGCTGAACAGCGGCGGGTCGTCCACCACGATGGCAGTGAATGGCAAGGAATTGTTCACCCAGTTGGGCTGTGCGACCTGCCATCGCTCCGACGGCACCCAGGGCCGCGGACCCAACCTGGTGGGGGTCTTCGGCAAGTCGGTACAGTTGGCCGATGGCCGCACGGTCATGGCGGACGAAAACTATGTCCGCGAGTCTATTTTGAATCCGCAAGCGAAGGTTACCGCCGGCTTTCAGCCGATCATGCCGACGTTCCAGGGGCAGGTTACGGAAGAGAGCCTGGGAGCGCTGGTGAGTTACGTGAAGTCGTTGTCGTCCGCCAATGGCGGACAGCAAAAGGCCGAGGGCAGTACTCCGCAACCGGCCGCGGCGGGCGCAAGCAACTAAGTGGATCAACCCGAAGGTGCATGACATGGCAACTGCAGTACAGGCGACAGTCGAACGCGAAAACTACTTGAATGTGGATTACAGCCTGAAATCGTGGCTGTTGACCAAGGACCACAAGCGGATCGCGTTGCTGTATCTGATTTCGATCACGGCAATGTTCTTCGTGGGCGGGTTCTTCGCCATGCTGATCCGGCTGGAACTGCTGACGCCGGCGGGCGACCTGGTTTCGTCGGACACCTACAACAAGCTGTTCACTATGCACGGCATCTCGATGATCTTCTTCTTCCTGATTCCGTCGGTGCCGGCTGTGCTGGGCAACTTCTGCATCCCGCTGATGATCGGCGCCAAGGACCTGGCGTTTCCGCGACTGAACCTGGCGAGCTGGTACATCTACATGTTCGGCGCTATTTTTGCGCTGACGTCGATGCTGCTGGGTGGCGTTGACACCGGCTGGACGTTTTACACGCCGTTCAGCACTTCGTATTCGAACACCCATGTCATTGGCACGGCCCTCGGCGTCTTTATCGCAGGGTTCGCGTCGATCTTCACCGGCCTGAACTTCATCGTCACCATCCATCGCATGCGCGCCCCAGGGATGACTTGGAACCGGCTGCCGCTGTTTTGCTGGTCGAATTACGCAGCCAGCGTAATCATGGTGCTGGGAACGCCTGTAGTGGCCATCACGATTCTGCTAGTGGCACTGGAGCGGTTGTTTCACATTGGTGTGTTCAACCCCGCGCTGGGCGGAGATCCGCTGCTGTTCCAGCACCTGTTCTGGTTTTACTCGCACCCTGCCGTGTACATCATGATCTTGCCCGGCATGGGCGTGATCAGCGAGATCGTGCCCTGCTTCTCGCGCAAGCGCGTGTTCGGGTATGAGTTCGTAGCGCTGGCTTCGATCTCTATCGCGGTGCTTGGTTTCCTGGTCTGGGCGCATCACATGTTCGTTGCCGGCATTTCGGTCTATGCGGCGCTGGTGTTCTCTCTGCTGACCTACTTCGTAGCGATTCCTTCAGCCGTGAAAGTCTTCAACTGGACGGCCACGATGTACAAGGGATCGATTACCTATGAAACGCCGATGTTGTACGCGTTCGGGTTTATAGGCCTGTTTACCATCGGCGGCCTGACTGGCGTGTTTCTGGCATCGATAGGCGTGGATGTTCACGTGACCGACACCTACTTCGTGGTGGCGCACTTCCACTACGTGATGGTGGGTGGGATGGTGCTGGCGTATATGGCCGGGCTGCACTTCTGGTGGCCGAAGATCACGGGTAAGCTCTATCCCGAAGGATGGGCGAAGCTGTCAGCGTTGTTTGTATTCGTTGGCTTCAACCTGACGTTCTTCCCGCAGTTCATCCTCGGCTACATGGGCATGCCGCGGCGCTACCATGCGTACCCGCCGGAATTCCAGGTACTGAACGTGCTGTCGACCGCGGGCGCATCGGTGTTGGCCGTGGGCTACGTGCTGCCGATGATTTACTTCATTTGGTCGCTGCGGTACGGAAAAGACGCGGGGCCGAATCCGTGGAATGCGGTCGGCCTGGAATGGATGACGTCGTCACCACCCCCCACGCAGAATTTCGATGTGACGCCGGTCGTGACCTGGGAAGCCTACGACTACGAGCACCAGGATGAGGAGGTCTCCGTTGGCCACTAGCGATATCGAAATCGCTGAACACAATCTGCAGCACCATTTCGCCGACATGGACCAGCAGCGGGAAACGTCCACGTTCGGCATGTGGCTGTTCCTGGTGACGGAGATCATGTTCTTCGGCGGCCTGTTCTGCGCCTACCTGGTATATCGAGCCACGTATTACCAGGCGTTCGTGGAAGGCAGCCAGACCATGAACATCTGGCTGGGAGCGACGAACACCGCGGTGCTGATCTGCAGTTCGCTAAGCATGGCGACGGCCGTGCGCTGCGCGCAGACCGACAAGCGCAAGATGATGGTGATACTGCTGCTGATCACTATTGTGTTCGGAGCGGCGTTCCTTGGGATCAAGGGCGTGGAATACCACGAGCACTGGACCCACCACCAGTTCCCGGGACCGAATTTCCAATTCCCAGAGGCGGAAGCTAACGGTGTGAATCCGATGAACGTGCAGATCTACTTCTCGCTCTACTGGGCGATGACGGGATTGCACGCGTTCCACATGATCATCGGCATCGGACTGGTTACATGGATTGTGATCGCCGGGGCGCGAGGCAGGTACAGCGCAGATTATTACTCTCCGGTGGAGAACGTCGGCCTGTATTGGCACTTTGTCGACCTGGTTTGGATTTACCTTTTCCCGCTGCTCTACCTGATCAGCAAGAAACATGGAGGTTAGGCGAGGACCCATGTCAACAGAAGAACATCGGCAACACGTTATACCCAGCAGCATTTATGTCGGCATCTGGGCCACCCTGATGGTGCTGACCGGGCTCACGGTCTTCGCCTCGTTCCTCGAACTGGGCGACTGGAACATTGTGCTGGCGCTGGTGATCGCGACCATCAAGGGGACGTTGGTGGTGCTGTTCTTCATGCACCTGTACTACAGCTCAAAGCTGACAAAAGTGACGGTGATCGCGGCGTTGTTCTTCCTGTTCCTGCTGTTGTCGCTGAGCATGACGGACTACCTCACGCGTGGGTGGGTGACCAATCCTTTGCGCTGACGCTTGAGACCAATGGCATCGAACAAAGCGCTCCGCGCTCCGTGGTCCGTGGGGCGTTTTGCTTTTGCTCGGACAGCGCGATTGCACAATGCGGCGACCGATGCCTACCGATTGTCGAGGTAATAACCCCTGCGCGAACGTACCTTTATTTTTCCACCACCCGCCAACTCGATTCGGACAGAATGAAATCCGGGGGTCAAGTCCGTCGGCTGATAAGAAACAACATATTGGGTACGCATCTGCTGCTCCATGGAAGCGAATAGCGCAGGGAAATCCTTCTCGCTGGAGGCTACAAACAACTGGCCTCCCGTCGATTCGGCGAGTTGCTTCAGTACCCTGTCGCCCGGCGCGGACTGGCGCGCCGAGTGAACTGAGAGGGCATAGATCTGGATGTCGCGGCGTTGCGCTGCGGAGATCGCATCGGTCATTGAGCGCAGGCTGCCAGTGTCGTCGCCGTCGCTTATCAGTACCAAGATGCGTTGCGCCGGGTCGCCGGCTTGCGGCGGCGTGAATTGCTCGAGACAGGCGTGATACACGCTGTCGTACAGGTTAGTGATGTAGCCGCGCTGTGGAATCTTTGCCAAGGCCGAGTTCAGTGCGTCCCGGTCACCCATTGAGCGTGCCCACAGTGTCACTTCGTCGCTAAAGGACATCAGTGCTACGCGGTCGGTGTGGGGTCGAACGATGTGGGACACAAGGAACTGCGTCGCCTGGCGTTCACGTTGCGAGGTCTTCTCGACCGAATCGCTGACGTCGAGCAGAATGTCTAGCTCCAACGGGAGATCTTCGGTTCGGGAGAAGTCACGGATTCGTGGCACGGCCAGGCGGTTGTCGAATAGCTGCAAGTCATCTCTGGAAATCGCCTTCAGAAGGCGCCCGTGTTCGTCAGCCACGGTGAACTGAAGGCGGACTTCCGGGACTGTCCGACGAATCGTGAATTCGGGCAAGGTAGCCTTGGCGATGGTCAAGTTGAGCTCGACGGCGGAGAAGCTGGCAGAGGGAAGATCGACGGCTGTGCCTGACGCATTCGCTTCGGGAAGCGCCGCAGCATGCACGGCCGGAATCCACCAAACGGCGGGCAACAGCACAGACCACAACAGAGTGCAAAGCTTTTTGCCGGTCACACTGGGTTCATCGGCGGTGCGGAAAAGGGCTTGAGAGCCTCGGGTTGGACGTCGAAGGAGGTCGGTTGCCTCAGCCGAGGCGAGGTAACCGGACTGGTTACAGGGTTGCGCGAGCGTTCATCAAACCTTAATCATGCTGTAACAACTGGAGTTGTAACGTTGCAGATGACATGCTAGGACACGAGAGTTCCGCCAACGCCGTCGGCTACAATACAGCCGTGAAACAAACCATATTTGCCGTGGAAGACGATGCGGACATTTCACGGCTTGTTCGCCACCATCTGGAGTCCGCCGGATTCGGAGTACGTTCGTTCCCTAATACCACCGGCGTGATTACAGAGGCAGAGAAGCAGTCGCCTGCTCTGTTTCTGCTCGATATCATGCTGCCCGGAGGAGATGGGCTGGAATTGTGCCGCCGCATTCGCCAGACCCCGGCCTTGGCGATGATTCCAGTGATATTTCTGACTGCCAAGGTCACCGAATCCGACCGTGTGATCGGGCTGGAACTTGGGGCCGACGATTACATCCCCAAGCCATTCAGCCCTCGCGAGTTGGTGGCGCGGGTACGGGCTGTCCTGCGGCGCTTCGAGCGTCCGCTGGGTCCTGCGCTGGTAAAGGCAGGTGACATCGAGATCGATAGCGGTGGCATGACGCTGACCGTTCGCGGCACCCTGACCCAGACCACGGCCACGGAGTTTCGCCTGCTGGAATACCTGGCGCGGCATCCGGGAAGGGTCTTCACGCGCGATCAGCTGCTTGATGCTGTCTGGCGCGATACGCACTACGTGACGCCGCGCTCGGTAGACGTCTACGTCAGGCGTATACGTGAGAAGATCGAAGCGAATCCCGACGAGCCGCGCTACTTGAAAACGGTGCGCGGAGCCGGGTATCGCTTCGAGGTCCCGAAACCGTGAAGAGCCGCATTTTTCTTAAGCTGTTCGGTGCCGCATTGATTCTGATTGCAGCCTGTACGCTTACGATGAATGTGCTGATTCAGCGGGCCTGGGAAGGAATGGTTCTCAGCGAGATCAAGAGCTCGCTGCGCGAGAAGACTCTGCTGTTCGCGTCAAGGGTGGCCTCGGTACCCCGCGATTCCCTGCAGGAGGCGACCCGGCAGGCCGCGAGCGAGGCCAATGAGCGGGTCACGGTGATTGATTCAACCGGCACGGTCCTGGCCGATTCCGAGGCTGACCCCGCCACTATGGAAAATCATGCCACCCGGCCGGAGTTTGCCCAAGCGCTGCAAGGACAAGTGGGAACCGCCACACGCTCATCCCATACGCTGGGCCTCGAATTTCTCTATGAGGCCGTACCGATACCCGGCGGAGCCGTGCGCCTGGCGCACCCGCTCTCAGCGGTCCGTGATGCCAACCGGAAAGTCCGGAGCGATCTGCTGAAGAGTTCGGCAGTGGCTGCACTGATCGCGCTTGTACTGGCGTTCATGGCGACACAGTCGATAGGGCGAAGGCTGGCACGGATCACCGACTTTGCCGAGCGCGTCGCCGCCGGAGACCTGTCTGCCCGGATCGAGGAGGACTCGAGCGACGAAATTGCTCACGTGGCATCCGCGCTGGACAAGACCGCCCGCAAACTGGAGGACGGCTTCCGTGCCGTCGAGTCTAGCCGACAGACGCTCGAGACCCTGCTGAACTCGATGCAGGAGCCTGTAATCGCCGTAGCCGAGGACAACCGCGTGCTGTGGGCCAATCAGCGCATGGAGCGCCTGCTGCCCAGCGGCGTTCGGCTGGGCGAGCCGCTGGTGCAGTCGGCCCGCGACCCGGAGATTCTGCGGGCCGTACAGACGGCACTGGAGTCGCGCGACATCGTGGTGGCGCGGGCGGCCAAAATTTTCTCAGGACGAGTCTTCGACCTCACGGCTGCGCCGATGCCGGGCGGAGGCGTAGTCGCCGTGATGCACGACCAGACCGAGATCGAGCGCGTAGAAAAGACGCGGCGCGACTTTATCGCCAACGTGTCGCATGAGCTGCGCACGCCTCTGACCTCGATCCAGGGCTACGCCGAAACCATTCTCGACAACGAGAAGTTAAGCGAGAGCACACGTGAGTTTCTGGAGATCATTCGAAAGAATGCGACACGCATGGCCCGATTGACCGAGGACTTGCTGGTGCTGGCGCGTGTGGAGTCGGGCGAGCGAAGCTTCCATCTGGAAACCGCCACACCGCAGGAGTTGCTGGACGAAGCGGTGGAGACCTTCCAGGAAATCGCTGACAGCCGAGGCATCGAGCTGAGCGTGATGAACACGGCGACCTCGATGGTGTCGGTGGACCGCGATGCGATCCACCAGGTCTTTGGCAACCTGATCGACAACGCAATGAAATATGGTGAGGGCGGACACAAGATCCTGGTCGGCGCGTGCGAGAGGGAAGATGGAGTGCAATTCTTCGTGCGCGATTTTGGCGCCGGAATTCCCAGCGACCACCTTCCGCGATTGTTTGAGCGCTTCTACCGCGTGGACAAGGCACGCTCGCGGGAGTCTGGTGGAACCGGGTTGGGATTGGCCATTGCCAAACACGTGGTCCGGGCGCATGGAGGAACGATCCAGGCGGAGAGCGAACTCAATCACGGTTCGACTTTTTATTTCACGCTGCCGCGCGAACAGGTCGCCGTAAAGGCGTGAGTGTTTGGATACAGGAGTCCATGAAAGTGCAGAAGCAAAATGAGCGCGGCTGATCCACCTTCCCCCACCCCGGACGAGGTATGCGAATACCTGGAGCAGCAAACGCTACAGGCCTGCCAGGTTGCCCGCATGGCTGCGGGCATTGTAGCGGAGGGTATTGCCACGGGCGTGTCTTCGCTGCTCGATGGGGTGCGGCAACGTGAGAAGGAGCTGGATACTCTCGACCGTGAGATCGATCAGGGCGTCACTTCGGTTATCACCACGGTCACAGAGGACCGTGCGAGGCGCTTGCTGGCCTGCCTGAAGTTCATGATTGGACTGGAGCGGATTGGCGACTTGCTCTTGAACTGCAGCAATCGCGCGGCTTCCGTTGGCAGTCGCATTGACTTGCAGGACATTCGCGACCTTACCCTGATGGCTTCACGGCTCGAGAAGATGCTGGGTGACGTGCATGATGCGTTCCTGCAGCGCGACCTGAATCGGGCCTTGTCAGTATTGCGGGCAGATGCCGAGATGGACCGGCTGCGCAACCTCATTTTCATTCGCCACCTGGAAAATCATGACAACACCCCGCGCGCGGAATCGTTCCATGTGCTGTTCATGACGCAATCGCTGGAGCGTGCTGGCGATCACGCAAAGAATCTGGCGGAAGAAGTCTGCCACCTGGTAAGCGGACATACCGTAAGGCACGTCTTGCGGTCCTACGACAAGCCGTTGGAGCAAATGTTCATCGACGATTTGAAGCGCAAGCACAACACCCGATAAGAACTCCCACAGTGTCAGATGCTGATTGGATCACCGACGCGCTGCAGAAGAAAGGGGGCCCGGCAAATCATTCTTCTAAGCCCCGCGTATTCAAAGTGTTAGCAGCCCGTGCCGTCACTTTTGTGACTTCACCCTCTTTTCACGCGTTTGTAACAAAACTGTAACAGCCACAGCGTAAAAAACTTGAGAGCTGTTATTAGGAGGAATTCGCGTGAATCGTAACCTCTGGGTCATCCTGTGTATTCTTGCGCTTACCGTCGGCGTCATGGCGCAGACACAGCTAAACGGGGCGGGAGCAACCTTTCCGTACCCGATATATTCCAAGTGGTTCAACGAGTACCACAATCTTCATTCCGACATTCAGATTAACTACCAGTCGATCGGAAGCGGCGGCGGCATTCGCCAGGTCACGGCGGGCACCGTGGACTTCGGCGCCAGTGACGGCCCGATGACCGACCAGCAGATTGCGGAGTCGAAAGTTAAGCTGCTGCATGTACCGACCGTGCTGGGCGCGGTCGTGCCCGCGTACAACATCCCTGGGGTCTCGGGGGAAGTGAAGTTCACGCCTGAGATTCTGGCGGGAATCTTCCAGGGCAAGATTAGTAACTGGTCGGACGGGGCGATTGCCAAGGCGAACCCCGATATCAAATTCCCCAACCAGGCGATCACCGTGGCGCATCGTTCGGACGGTAGCGGTACTACCTACATCTGGACTGACTACCTGTCGAAAATTAGTTCAGACTGGCAGGATTCTGTGGGCAAGGGCACCTCCGTGAAATGGCCAGTGGGCGTGGGCGGCAAAGGCAACGAGGGTGTGGCGGGCCTGATTCGCCAGCTCCCCGGCTCCATTGGATACATCGAGCTGATTTACGCGCTACAGAACAAGATCAACTACGGAAGCGTCAAGAACTCGTCCGGTAGCTTCATCAAGGCCAGCCTGGAGAGCACAACGGCGGCAGCGGCTGGCGTGAAGATGCCTGCCGATTTCCGAGTTTCCATCACCAACTCGCCGGCCAAGACAGCCTATCCGATTGCCAGCTTTACTTGGCTGCTGATTCCGACCCATCCCGCGGATGCAAACAAGGGCAAGATCTTGAAGGATTTCTTGTTCTGGATGCTGGATAAGGGCCAGACGATGACCGAGGCCTTGTCGTACGCCCCGCTTCCCAAAGAGGTCGTCGAAAAGGAAAAGGCTGCGATTACCCAGCAGGTGCACTAGTCCGGGTACGGCTCTGACCAGTGCCCCCAACTCCTGGCTTTGCCAGGAGTTGATTTTGCCGAACTCAACAGCGCTCGATTGGAAAAATAGAAATGGCCGGTACTCAGGACGAGAGCAACCCGTCGGAGACGTTCGACACTTCACAGAAGTCGGGAACGGCTATGCCAGCCTTGGCGTATACCGCGACTCAGCGGACGCAGCCGGTCGCCTCGTCGGTACTGGAAAGAATCCGGCATTCGCACCCGCGCAGCAGTCGCATTCCGGACGCGGTGTTCAAGTGTCTGATTCTGCTCACGGCAGTTTCGGTGTTTGCCATCGTGGTGTTTGTATTCTGGCAACTGATCGACAAGTCGCGTCTTTCGCTGCACCAGTTCGGCCTGGGCTTTTTTGTTGGGCATGATTGGGACCCGGTCAACGATCAGTATGGCGCTATGCCGTTCATCTATGGGACCCTGGTTTCGTCATTTCTCGCTCTGTTGATTGCCGTCCCGCTCTCGATAGGGGTGGCCGTGTATGTCACGGAAATGAGTCCGGTTCGGCTGCGGGCGCCCATCTCGTTTTTGGTGGAGTTGCTGGCGGCCATTCCAAGCGTCATCTATGGACTTTGGGGAATTTTCGTACTTGCGCCTTTACTGCGCGAGTACGTCGAGCCCTTTCTTGGCAAGACGCTCGGCTGGACCGGGTTTTTCGACGGCCCGATGTACGGAATAGGCATGCTGGCAGCGGGCATCATCATGGCCATCATGGTCATTCCGATCATCGCCTCCATCACTCGCGAGGTGCTGACCGCGGTACCCCAGAACCAGCGCGAAGCGGTGCTTGCGCTGGGTGCCACGCGCTGGGAGATGATCCGCATGGGCGTGCTGCGCAATGCGCGCATTGGCATCGTGGGCGGAATCATTCTCGGCCTGGGACGCGCGCTGGGCGAAACCATGGCGGTGACCATGGTCATTGGAAATCGTCCCGAGGTCGCTAAGTCGCTCTTCGCGCCCGGCTATACCATGGCCAGTGTCCTCGCCAATGAATTCACGGAAGCGACCGGCGATCTCTACCTGAGTGCCTTGATCGAAATTGGGTTGGCGCTGTTTTTGGTGACTCTCATCGTCAATGCACTGGCGCGGCTGTTGGTGTGGAGCATTACAGGAGGCAGGACCGGGAGGGCACGTGCTTAAGCAACCGGGTGACAGCAGCGCACAGCGCCTGAGCCTTTGGCGTCGCGCCAAGAATCTCTTCGCGACTTGGTTCGCGATCGCGGCGGCGGTGCTTGTGATTCTTCCGCTGCTGGCGATTTTTGTTTACCTGGTGATCAAAGGGGCGGGGTCCATCAATCTGGCGTTCTTGACCCATACGCCGAAACCGCCGGGAGAGTTGGGCGGCGGCATGGCGAATGCCATTGTCGGAACCGGGCTGATCCTGGCCGTTGCCAGCGTTCTTGGCGTGCCTGTGGGCATCGGCTGTGGAATTTACCTCGCCGAGTATGCGCGCGGCCGATTAGGAGACATCGTCCGTTTTACCGCAGACGTGCTCAACGGCGTTCCGTCCATCGTGATCGGTATTGCAGTGTACGGACTGATCGTACTCCGGCAAAAACACTTCTCCGCATTTTCAGGCGGCGTGGCATTGGGGATCATGATGATTCCCACCATCGCGCGGGCTACGGAAGAAATGTTACTGATGGTGCCGAACAATGTGCGGGAAGCCGCATTTGGGTTGGGCATTCCGAAGTGGCGCACTACGCTGTCGATTACGCTGCGCACCGCGTCTGCCGGAGTGATTACTGGATGCATGCTGGCATTCGCTCGCGTAGCAGGGGAAACCGCTCCCTTGCTGTTTACCGCTTTCGGAAACCAGTTCTGGAACTTGAAGCTCAACCAACCGACCGCAGCACTGTCCCTGCAGGTTTTCACCTACGCGATTTCGCCTTATGACGATTGGCACAAGCAGGCGTGGGCCGGCGCGCTGATTCTGATTGTGTTGATTGTGGCGGCAGTCGCAGGGGTGCGCATCGCAACTAGCCGCGGAACCCTGAAGGGAGTGGCCTAACCGGTATGGGTGTAGGAATTGAAGTACGAGGGCTTAATGCCTATTACGGCAAAAGCCTCGCCTTGAAGTCCATTGACATGACGGTTCAGGCCAATCACGTCACGGCTGTGATTGGGCCGTCGGGATGCGGCAAGAGCACCTTCGTGCGCTGCCTGAATCGCATGCACGAGACCATTCCCGAGGCCTACGCCGAAGGATTCGTCAAGGTTGGTGAAATGGAAGTCTATGGCGCCGGCCAGGACCCGGTGGAAATCCGCCGCCGCATCGGCATGGTCTTCCAGAAGCCGAATCCGTTTCCGACCATGTCAATCTATGACAACGTGGCCGCGGGCCTGCGGCTTAACGGCTTCCGCAACCGTAAGCAGATGGATGAGTTGGTCGAACGCTCCTTGAAACTCTCCGCGTTATGGGACGAGGTAAAAGACAACCTGCACAAGAAGTCCGGCGCGAGCTTGTCAGGCGGACAGCAGCAGCGCTTGTGCATCGCCCGCTCGCTGGCGGTTGAGCCCGAAGTCCTGCTGATGGACGAGCCGGCGTCGGCGCTCGACCCGATTTCCACCAGCAAGATTGAAGAGCTGATCTTCCAGCTCAAGCAGCACTATACGGTCGTGATCGTTACGCATAATATGCAACAGGCGGCGCGCGTGGCCGAATTTACCGGATTCTTCCTCATGGGCAGCCTTATCGAGTACGACAAGACAGAGAAGATTTTTACGACTCCCGCTGATAAGCGGACCGAAGACTACATCACAGGCAGGTTCGGATGACACGAAGCCGCTTTCAGCAAGGACTGGACGAACTCAGGGAAAAATTGCTGCGCATGGGAGGCCTCGCAGAGCAGGCTATTGACCGCGCCGCTGAAGCGTATCGCACCCGCGATGCCAAGTACTGCCAGATGGTGTTGACCGGTGAGGCTGACATCAACCAGGCAGAGCGCGAGATCGATGAACTCGCGCTCGACCTGCTCGCCATGCAACAGCCCATGGCCGTGGATCTGCGGTTCATCATGGCAGTGGTGAAGATCAACGCCGATCTCGAACGCGTGGGTGACCAGGCGGTGAACATCGCCCAGCGTGTGCTCGATCTCGTCAGCGAGCCCGAAATGCAGTTGCCGGTCGATATCCCGCGCATGGCGGAAAGCGTCACTGCGATGGTTCAGCGGGCGCTGGAGTCGTTCCTTGACGGCAAGGCGGAAGTGGCCGAAGCCGTGCTCCAGATGGACAACGTTGTGGATCGCATGAAAGATGAAGCGTTCGTCGTTTTAGTGCAAAAGATGATCAACGAGCCGCATACGACACGGGCTGCGTTAAACGTGCTTCTGATTGCCCGCAACCTGGAACGAATTGCGGACCATGCCACCAACATCGCCGAAGACGTGATTTTCTGGGTGCGCGGCGCCGACGTGCGTCACGGAGGAGCACACTACCGCTCCTAAGTTCTTCATTCGGAACGCAAACTGCAACGCTGGCGGACATCCTTTGGCGCTTTTCTCCTTCTGAAGCTTCGGGACGAAAAAGATCCCAGCCACCATCGGGCGGCTGGGAAGTAGGCCAAAGGTCAGTCAGGAGACCGTCTGCTTTCTTCTATCGGTCGCTGGCGACGGAACATTAGTCGATGGCGCCGAGTCCAGCCCGCTTACCCGGATTTTTCATTGCATGCAAACCAAGCGCCCAATTTATCGCTGAGTTCACGCAGTTCTCTTCGACGCTCCGGTTTGTCATGAAAAGAAAACATAAATTCACCATAATAAATATGTCGGCAAGATAGACCGCAGCAAATCGGGCAGGCTGCATAAGCCGTACTGAGGGCATGCACATGACTAGCCAGGAAAACCTTCCAGTTTGGGCAAAGATTCTACTTGGAATTCCAGTGGCGAACGAGCCGGTAAGCGGCAATAGCGGAACAAAGCATACCGCTGCGGACTGCCAACAAAGTCCTGCTCCGCGTGAGCATCAGGAGCACAAACAGAGCGTATTGGTGTTCAATCCGACTGGCGGCAACCGCAAACGCAAATGGCACGGCCTGATGTGCCCGGTGCCGGGAAAGTTGGGTTCGTGAACGTACTGGTCACAGGCGCTTCCGGCTACGTAGGATCGCAACTCGTTCCGGCGCTACTGCAGCAAGGCCATTACGTGGTCTGCATGACGCGCGATGCCCGCAAGGTAACCAGCAAGTTTCCACGGCGGGTCAACGTGGTGGAAGCAGACGCACTGAAGCCCGAGAGCCTCGCAGCGGCGTTGCGCGGAATCGATGTTGCCTATTACCTGATTCATTCGCTCAACGCGGGTGAGCAGGCTTTCCGCTCGGCCGATCACGATGCCGCACGCAACTTTGCCGCCGCAGCGAAAGAAGCCGGCGTGAAGCGCATCATCTACCTCGGCGGCTTGGGCGATCCATCGCAAGCTCTCTCTGCTCACCTCAAGAGCCGGCAGGAGACCAGCGAGTGTCTCAGGCAGTATGGGCCTCCGCTGACCGACTTTCGCTCGGCGGTGGTAATCGGCGCGGGCAGCATCTCATTTGAGATGATCCGCTACCTGACGGAACGGGTGCCGATCATGATTTGTCCGCGCTGGGTGACGACTCGAATTCAGCCCATCGGGATCGACGACGTGGTCAGCTACCTTGTCGCGGCGCTCGACGAACCAAAGTCGGCGGGACAGACAATCGATATTGGCAGCCCTTCGATTGAGACCTACCGCACCATGATGCTGAAGTACGCTGCGCTGCGCGGCCTTCGGCGTCCGCTGTTGCAGGTGCCAGTTCTAACTCCGCGTCTGTCGTCCTATTGGGTTGACCTTGTGACGCCGATTCCTGCGAGCATTTCGCGGCCGCTCATCGAGGGCCTGCGCAGCGAAGTGGTATGCAGCAACGATCGAGCGCGGGAAATTTTCCCACAAATCAACCGCTCACCTACGAACAGGCGCTGGAACGCGCGCTGCAAGTTCCCGATTTGTCGGCGTTGGCGGAGCGACGCGCCGCGAGCAGCATCGGGCGGATCGCGGCTGCCGCAGGTGGTGGAAGACGAAGGCTGGGTGGCCGACATTCGCGAAGGCGATGTGGACGTGCCGCCGTCGCTGCGTCTTCTCCGTGGTGGAAGGCATAGGAGGCAAGCGCGGCTGGTTCTACGGTACTTGGCTGTGGCGGTTGCGCGCCGTGCTGGACAGGATTCTGGGTGGTACAGGGATGGGCAAAGGCCGTCGTGACCCCGACACTCTGCAAGTGGGTGATCTGCTCGACTTCTGGCAGGTGGAACGAGATCGAGCGCGGGAAGCGATTGCGCCTGAAGGCCATGATGCGAGTTCCTGGCGAGGCGTACCTGATTTTCGAGACCTTCTCGGACGCAACCGGCGGCACGCGTCTGCGCTCCAGCGCGCTATTCCGCCCGCGTGGGCTGTGGGGCCGGGTGTACTGGTGGATGCTTTTGCCCGTGCACAAGTTCATCTTCAGCGGCCTTAACTCGGCCATCCGCGAGCGGGCGTTGCAGAATGCCAATCGAATTCCGCCGACTACATGCTTGACCAAGTCAGTGGCCTGATCAAGCAGGTGCACTCAGTTTCGTGCCCGTCGCACCATGCTGCGATTTCTTGTCTTTGGTGTGAATCGTCTATCGCGATACACTCTACTGCCATGAGGCGATTCTCACGCCGCCGCTTTCTCCAGGTTGGAACCACCGCTGCTGCTGCTGTCGCTGTTGTCCCGTCGGCGTCGGCCGAAGAGTGCAACGCCAAGCTGCCGCCCGCCATCGCCAGTTTGAAGTCGTGGAAGGACCAGGCTGTCCCAATCACGGTCGATGAGCGTAAAGCACGAATCGAGCGGGCCCGCGAGCTCATGGTGCAGAACAAACTGCAAGCCATTGCGGTAGCTGCGGGAAGCTCGCTGCCGTACTACAGCGGGGTTCGCTGGTGGACGAGCGAGCGTTTCTTCGCCATGATCCTGCCGGCGAAGGGCAAAGCGTTCTTCGTCTGCCCCGCCTTCGAGGAGGGTCGCGCGCGCGAACAGATTTCGCTGGGGCCTTTTGGCGCCGATGCCGAGGTGAGAATCTGGCAGGAGAACGAAGATCCCTACCGGCGTGTTGCGGACGGATTAAAAGACCTGGGAATCACCACAGGCGTACTGGGCATCGAGGAGAAGACGTCGTTCGTGTTCAGCAACGGCATGGCCTTGCACCTTCCGGCGATGCAGACTGCGAGTGCTACTCCGGTTACCGCGGGCTGCCGGATGATCAAGAGCCAGCACGAACTCGCCCTAATGCGTTTGGCTGCGAAAGTGTCGATTACAGCGTACGAGGCCGCATACAAGTCGCTGAGCGACGGCATGACCCAGGACGAATTCTCGTCGCTGGTGGAGACGGCGCACAGTAAGCTTGGCTTTCACGGAGGAGCGGATGTACAGGTCGGGGCGTATTCCGCTGCCCCCCACGGTTCGATCGCTCCCCAGAAGATCAAGGAAGGACAGATCGTACTGATGGACGGCGGTTGCACCGTCGAAGGCTATGCCTCGGACATCAGCCGGACGTTCGTGCTCGGCAAGCCGACCGACAAGATGAAGAAAGTCTTCGACATCGTATATCGGGCGCAGAGTGCGGCGGTGGATACGGCACGACCAGGACTGCCTTGTGAAGCAGTGGACGCAGCGGCTCGCAAAGTCGTGATCGACGGCGGCTACGGACCGGGCTTCAAGTACTTCACCCACCGCGTCGGGCACGGCATGGGGCTCGACGGACACGAGTGGCCGTATCTCGTCCCGGGCAACACCCTCCCGCTGCAGGCAAATATGACGTTCAGCGATGAGCCGGGCATTTACATCCCGGGCGAATTCGGGGTGCGTATCGAAGACGACATGCATATCACCACTGATGGCGCGAAGCTGGTTGGTCCACGCAGCCCGTCGCTGGAGCATCCCTTTGGGACTTCGTGACCGAGCACCGGCGAGTTCAAAACGGGAATCAACTGCCAAAAAACGAAAGAGCATATCGACTTTCCTTCCCGACGGCGGTAGCTTAAAAATCGCAGAACAATATTTCGCAACCGAGCGACTGTCCTTTTTGGCTGTCGCAAGGAGGCGGGTCGTTTCGGTATTACCGAAAACTAGGCAAGCCTGCGGGGGCCATTGTGGCAAGAATACGTAAGTCCGACGGAGAACAAGAGCTTTACGAACGGCAGGCGGTCATCTGCAAAGCTTTCGCGAATCCCACCCGGCTTCATTTAGTCGAGATGCTACTGAGCGGCGAACGGTGGGCGGTAGAGTTGCAGGAGGGACTGGGCATCTCGAAAGCCAATCTCTCCCAGCACCTGGCTGTGCTGAAGTCGGCTGGGGTGGTGGCGACGCGACGCGAGGGCAAGCAACTCCATTGCGGGATAGCCGTTCCGGAAGTCAAACAGGCGATGGGCGTCTTTCGGAGCATGCTGAGGACCCAGGGGAAAGAGAGCCGCCGCTGGTCGTAGCCGAGGACGTCGGCTCACTTTGAGTGCCCTGGACGCTCTCCAGTTACACTGATGAGCGATGGCACGCGCCACCATTCTGGAATACCTCGATAACTTTCGTCGTCATGAGCGGGAAGAGGCCTATGTCTTTCGCCGCGGATATCGTGTACAGCGCTGGACCTACGGTGATGTCCTGCGCCAGACCTGCCGGTTTGCGCGGGCTCTGGAATGCGCGAGGCATTGGCCATGGCGACAAGGTCATCATTTGGGGTGAGAACTGCGCGGAATGGGTTGTCGCGTTCTTCGGCTGCTTGCTACGCGGTGCGATTGTCGTTCCCATCGACAAGATCGCCACACCGGACTTTGCAGCACGAGTCGCACAACAGGTGGACGCAAAGCTGTGCGTGGGTCCGGCGCACAACGTAGTTTCCGGCGTTCCGCACTTCGATTTGGGCTCGCTGCGAGAAGAAGTTGCGGAGTTCTCCGCGGAGCCGATCGTCGCGACCGCGATGCGTGACGACATTGTACAAATTGTCTTCACGTCCGGCACGACCGCCGAGCCTCGCGGCGTTGTCATTACGCACGCCAACATCCTGGCTAACCTTGAGCCGTTGGAGCGCCAGATTGCACCGTATCTGAAGTACGAACGCATCTTCCACCCTCTGCGTTTTCTCAACCTGCTGCCACTCAGCCATGTCTTCGGACAGTTTCTGGGAATCTTTCTGCCGCAACTGCTGGCCGGGACCGTGCTGTTCCAGGACACACTCAATCCCACGGAAGTCATGCGTACGATCAAGGACGAGCGAGTGTCGGTGGTCGTTGCCGTCCCTCGA
The DNA here is from genome assembly GCA_963814165.1 of uncultured Acidobacteriaceae bacterium. GTDB lineage: Bacteria > Acidobacteriota > Terriglobia > Terriglobales > Acidobacteriaceae > DASRAA01. The sequence goes on from CAWFBW010000017.1 coordinate 214,437, forward strand.
CTGATGGAATCGCTGAAAGACAAGATCGAGCGCGACATGGAAGCAGCGGGCAGGGCCGAATGGTTTCATCAACAGATGGATGCCATCAAGGATGCCAGGTTCCCGCGGCGGTGGTGGCGCTTCCGCAAAATTCATGACCAGTTCGGCTGGAAGTTCTGGGCCTTCATCTCTGGCGGCGCGGCCCTCGATGCCGAGACGGAAGAGTTCTGGCGACGCCTCAGTTTCGTCGTGATTCAGGGCTATGGACTGACGGAGACCACCTCTCTAATTTCTCTTAACCATCCATTCAAGACAGGCAAACGCTCTATCGGCAAGGTGCTGGAAGGCCGCGAGATGAAGCTCGACGAGAATGGAGAGATTCTCGTGCGTGGTGCCAACGTCGCTGCTGGGTACTGGCAGGGCAACGAGATGAAGAGCGTACTCGGCGAAGATGGCTGGTTTCGCACCGGCGACCTGGGCGCGCTCGATGCTGACGGCAACCTTTACTTCAAGGGCCGCAAGAAGAACGTCATCGTCAACCGCGAGGGGATGAACATCTACCCCGACGATCTTGAGGCGGCGCTGCGCCAGCAGCCTGAAGTGCGCGACTGCGTCGTCGTGGGCCTGGATGAGGGTGGTAACGCGGAACCAGTTGCTGTGCTTTTGCTGCACCATGCTGCAGCCGATGTTGCAGCAATTGTCGCGCGCGCCAACGGTAATCTGGCGCAGTTTCAGCAGATGCGACGATGGTTGGTGTGGCCCGAGGAGGACTTTCCGCGCACCCCGACACAGAAGCCTAAGATCGGCGTCATTCAGCAGGCGGTGCAGCAGAAGTTCACGTCGGCTGGCGTCGTAGCCCCGGCTCAAGGCGGCTTGGGCGAGCTCATCAGCCGGATCACCGGGCGTCCGACCGGTACGCTAGGGGCTGACGCCAAACTGGAAGGCGACCTCAACCTGAGCTCGATGGACCGCGTCGAGCTGATGAGCGCGCTGGAAGACCGCTACCAGGTGGATCTGAGCGAAGCCAACTTTGCGCAGGTCAACACGGTTGGTGAGCTGGAACGCTTATTGCATGAGCCGCAGCGCGCGCAGCAAAGCGGCTATCAATATCCCCGCTGGGCACAGCAATGGCCGGTTCGCTGGATTCGCAACTTCTTCTATTACCTGCTTTCGCTGCCGGCGACGTTGATCATGGCGCATCCTACGATCATTGGCCGTGAGAATCTCGAAGGCATCGACGGCCCGCTGCTCATCACTTGTAACCACGTGACCTACATCGACGTGGGTTTTGTCCTGATTGCCATGCCTGCACGAATTCGCAACAGACTCGCCGTCGGAATGTTGGGTGAGCGCCTCTGGAGCATGTGGCGGCCGCCGGCGTCGATGAATGTGTTTGCGCGCTGGTGGCAGCAAGCCGGCTATTACCTCGTCGTCGCGCTGTTCAACGTTTTTCCGCTGCCGCAGCAGTCGGGCGTCCGCGAGAGCTTCGCCTTCGCCGGAGAGTCGGTCGATCGCGGGTATAGCGTCGTGGTCTTTCCTGAAGGGCGCCGCACCCAGGATGGCAAGCCTTCGCCGTTTCGTTCCGGGGTTGGGATGCTGGCGCAAAAACTGAACGTCCCCGTCATCCCCTTGCGAATTGATGGTCTTTTTGACCTGAAACAGTCGGGCCGTAAGATCGCCCGTCCAGGCGAGCTTAAAGTGATGATTGGAAAGCCTTTACGCTTCACCACGGAAACTCCCGCGGAAGAAATTACCAATCAGCTGGAACACGTCACCTGGAGTTTGTGACGCGCCTCATAGCACTCCCGTAGCGCAAAGTGATACGAATATCCGTTTTGCCAGATGTGGAAATTCGTCTGCGTGAGCGCGGGGGAATTTCGTGAGTTTGGCGCGGAGGATTTCGCATGCGCGAGGCAGTACTGAAGTTGTGGCCGGAGTTGGCGTGGATACAAGACGCCGGGCTGCGCGAAAAAGTCACGAAGACCTGGGAACTGGCGCTGGAACGCAGTCCGCTGACCGCAGACGACCTGAACCGCATTCCATTCACATTGCTGGTGCCCAATTGCCCGACCACCTTCATGGAGCACAAGCGCTGCGTGGTGCACATCGCGCGCAAGGCGGCCGAGAGCATGACCGAGTTCATGGGCAACGCGCTGCCTATCGACCATGACACGGTGATTGCGGGCGCGATTCTCGCCGACGTCGGCAAGCTCTTGGAATACGAGAAGGTGGACGGCAAGACGCGGCAGAGCAAGCGCGGCGAGATGCTGCGCCATCCCTTTACCGGCGTTGCGCTGGCGATGGAGTGCGGCGTGCCCGACGCGGTCTGCCACATCATCGCGGCGCACGCCGCCGAAGGCGACCTCGTAAAGCGCACCACCGAGGCCTACATCGTGCACCACGCCGATTTCATGGCGTTCCTGCCCTTCAAGAACTTGGGCAAGTAACAGGAGAAGATTCTTATGGCGACTACCACAACCTCCGCGCCGGTCAAGGCCGCAGCCAAGCCCACAATCACAGCTGCCATGTCGCAGTGGGCGGCTGGCGTGAAGTTCGAAGACCTTTCGCAGGATGCCATCTACCAGGCGAAGCGATTCCTGCTCGACAGCGTGGGTTGCGCGCTCGGCGGCTATCAGCAGCACGACGTGGTCATCGCGCTGGAGGTGCTCGACGAAATTGCCGGCCCGGGCAAGGCGACCGTCATCGGCACAGGCAAGCAGATGGATGCCGTTTCAGCGTCGCTGGCCAACGCCCTGATGATCCGCTGCATGGACTACAACGACATCTACTGGAAGCAGGACCCGTCGCATCCGTCGGACATCTTTCCCGCCGCGATGGCCTGCTGCGAGCGCGCCGGAGGCGACGGCCGCGAACTGATCGTCGGCCTGGTGCTGGGCCATGAGTTCGAGATGCGGCTCTGCGAAGCGGCCTTTCCGGGAATCCGTGAGCGCGGATGGCACCATGCCACGCTGACCGCCTTCGTCTCGCCCATCGTTGCTGCACGGATGCTGCACCTCGACTGGCAGAAGATGCAGCACGCCATCGGCATCAGCGCCAGTGCGCGCGCGACGCTGGGCGCGGTCACGGCCGGCAAGCTGACCATGATGAAGAACACCGTCGATCCCATGGCGACGCAGAGCGGCGTGCTCGCGGCGCTGCTGGCCGAGAAGGGCTACAGCGGTCCCGAGCACGTCATCGACGGCAAAGAAGGCCTCACGCACTGCTTCGGGCCGGAGTGGAAGCTGAACATCCTCACCGACGGACTGGGCGAGTCGTGGCGTATCACACAATGTGGGATGAAGGCGTTCCCCACCGAGGCGCTCACCCACACGCCGATTTCCGCCGTGCTGGCGCTGGTGAAAGACAACGACCTGAGACCGACCGAAGTAGCGAAGGTACACATCCGCACCACCGCGCGCGGCGCAGACATTCTCAGCGATCCCAGCAAGTACGACCCGCACACAAAGGAAACGGCCGACCACTCGCTGCCCTATGTCATCGCCGCCGCCATCGCCGAGCGCCAGGTCACGCCGCTGCAATTCACCATGGAGAAGATCATGGACCCGACGATTCGCGCGCAACTCAACAAGATCGTCGTCGTCGCCGATCCCGAGATCGAGAAAGTCTTCCCCGCGCTGCAGCGCGTGGTCGTGACGATCACCACCACCGATGGCCGCGAGTTCACCAAGCAGCTCGATTATCCCAAGGGTGACCCGCGCAATCCGCTGACCGACAAGGAAGTGGAAGAGAAATTCGAAGCGTTGGCCGGGCCGGTGATGACCGCCGACGCGCGCCGCAAGGCCATCGACGCGATCTGGTCGCTGGAGAAGCGGTCGAGCGTAACCGACTTGATGCGCCTCTTCAAGGCCGACCGCTAGCAGGAGGTAGAGCAATGGGACAGACAATCGTCGAAAAGATCTCGCAGACCCACATGGCCGAAGGGCCGAGCCGCCCGCTGCGCGCGGGCGACTTCCTCTCCATCCGGCCCGACCACGTCATGACGCACGACAACACCTCGGCGGTGATGAAGAAGTTCAAGGCCATCGGCGCTAAGAAGGTACACGATCCCGCGCAACCCGTCTTCACTGCCGACCACGACATCCAGAACACGGAGGAGTCGAACCTCGCCAAATACCGCAGCATGGAAGCGTTTGCTGCGCAGCATGGCATCGACTTCTATCCGCCGGGCACGGGCATCGGCCACCAGATCATGGTGGAGAAAGGCTACGTGCTGCCGGGCGACTTCGTGGTCGCTTCCGATTCGCACTCCAACATGTACGGAGCGCTGGGCGCAATCGGCACGCCGGTAGTGCGCACGGACGCCGCCGCCATCTGGGCGACCGGCGAGTTCTGGTGGCAGATTCCGCGCACCATCCAGGTGGTGCTCGAAGGCAAGCTGTCGCCGGGCGTGACCGGCAAAGACGTCATCATCACTCTCTGCGGCCTCTACAACCACGAAGAAGTGCTGAACGCCGCCGTCGAATTCACCGGTCCGGGCGTGGCCTCTCTCAGCATGGACGCCCGCCTGAGCATCGCCAACATGACGACCGAGTGGGGCGCGCTGGTGGGCTGGTTCCCGGTCGACGACGTGACGCTGTCTTACATTGAGGGACGCAATCGCGAGCTGCGGGCGCACGGCATCACGCGCATCTCAGAGCGACGCAAACAGGAGATTCGTGGCACGCCCCCAATGCCCGACCCCGATGCTGTGTACGGCGGCCGCATCGTGCTCGATCTCGCCGAGGTCACGCCGCACGTCTCCGGTCCCGACACCGTGCAGGTCATGCAGTCGGTGGCCGAAATCGAGAAGCAGCATGTCGCAATCCAGAAGGCCTACCTGGTTTCGTGCGTAAACTCGCGCATGGAAGACCTGGCGGCCGCGGCCAAAGTCCTCGAAGGCAAGAAGGTCGCGCCCAGCGTGAAGTTCTATCTCGCCGCCGCCAGCCGTTCAGTCCAGGACGAAGCCGAGAAGCGCGGCGTCTGGCAGACGCTGCTCGCCGCCGGCGCGCAGCCTCTGCCTCCGGGATGCGGGCCCTGCATCGGACTCGGCACCGGTCTGCTGGAAGCAGGAGAGGTGGGCATTTCCGCCACCAACCGCAACTTCAAAGGTCGCATGGGATCGCGCGATGCGCAGTGCTATCTCGCGCAGTCCCGAGGTCGTGGCCGCATCCGCTGTCGCCGGCTACATCTGCGGGCCGAGCCCATGCGAGCCAGTCGCGAGGTCAAGAAGCACTTCGAGCCGTTTGCCGTCACGTCGGAGGCCGAGAAGGTCGAAATTCTGCCGGGCTTTCCCCGCAGCGTGAAGGGACGCCTGGTCTTTCTGCCGCAAGACAACCTGAACACCGACGGCATCTACGGCAAGGACTACACCTATCGCGAAGACATGACGCCCGAAATGATGGCCAAGGTCGTCATGGAGAACTACGACCCGACATTTGCCCAGCGCATACAGCCGGGCGACGTGGTCGTCGGCGGCTTCAACTTCGGCACCGGCTCCAGCCGCGAGCAGGCCGTAACGGCGTTGAAGTGCGCGGGCATTCCGCTGGTCATCGCCGGCAGCTTCTCGCAAACCTACCTGCGCAACGCCTTCAACAACGGCTTCCTGTGCATCGAGACGCCAGAGCTGGTGAACCGCCTGCGTGAAAAATATGCGGGAGCGATCAGCGACAAAGAAAAGACACATCATCCCCGGCGACGTGATCGAGGTCGATTTCGCCGCCAGCACCATTCGCTATGCCGGCGAGCAGTTCACCTTCCCGGCGTTGGGTTCGGTGCCGCAGTCACTGGTGGTCGCCGGAGGCGTGGAAAACCTGGTGAGCGCGAAACTGGGGCTCAACGCAGTTGCTGCAACAGTTTAGATAGTCCCACAGCGTGGGAGTATAGATAGATTCAGGAGTTTGTCATCATGGCAAAACATACCGTCGTAACCATGCCGGGAGACGGCATCGGCAACCAGGTGCTTCCCGAGGCCATTCGCGTGCTCGACGCCGTCGGCTTCGACGCCGACTACGTGCACGCCGACATCGGCTGGGAGTGCTGGCGCAACGAAGGCAATCCGCTGCCCCAGCGCACCATCGACCTGCTGCGCCAGCACAAGGTCGGCCTGTTCGGCGCGATCACTTCGAAACCGAAGAAGGAAACCGAGGCCGATCTCATCCCCGCCTTGAAGGGCAAGGGCCTGCAGTACTTCAGCCCCATCGTCTCCATGCGCCAGATCTTCAACCTCGACATCTGCATGCGCCCCTGCCTGTCGTTCCCGGGCAACCCGCTCAACTTCATCCGCAAGCGCCCCGACGCTGGCTACGAAGAGCCCAAGGTGGACGTGGTGGTTTTCCGCCAGAATACCGAGGGTCTCTACGCGGGCGTCGAGTGGACCAACCCACCACAGCAAGTGCGCGACGCACTGGCCACGCACGCCAAATTTAAGCCCTTCGCCAACGTGCCTGGGGCGGACCTCGCGGTGTCGGTTCGTATCATTACCCGCCCGGCCGCGCGGCGCATTTGCGAAGCGGCCTTCCAGCACGCTCGCAAGTTCGGCTATAAGTCGGTGACCATCTGCGAGAAGCCCAACGTGCTGCGCGAGACCTCGGGCATGATGGAAGAGGTCGCCAAGGAAGTGCAGAAGCAGTACAGCGAGATCGCCCTGTGGTCCACCAACATCGACGCGCAGACCATGTGGCTCACCAAGAATCCCGAAGACTACGGCGTCATCGTCGCCAGCAACTTGTTCGGCGACGTCATCAGCGACGCCTTCGCCGGACTGGTCGGCGGCCTCGGCTTTGCCGCTTCCGGAAACATCGGCGACGAGGTCGCGGTCTTCGAACCCACTCACGGTTCGGCGCCGAAGTATGCCGAGCTCAATCCGCCGATCGTGAACCCAATCGCCATGATGCTTTCGGCGGCGATGATGCTTGACCATCTCGGCGAAACCGATAAGGCGGTGAAGATCCGCACTGCCATCGCGGCCGTCGTAGCCGAAGGCAAGGTGCGCACCTACGACATGATGCGCATACCCGGCGGCGCTAAGTCGATCGCGCAAAGGCGCAGCCTCAACCACGCAGATCACCGACGCGATTCTGGCTAAGTTAGGCGTCGGTGTGGAGAAAGAATATGCCGGCAGCAGCCGAAGCTAGTCAGTTGAAACGCGGCGAGGCTGGACGCGCCGGCGGCGACGTGCGCTCCGACGTCCGCGTGACCGTTGAGGAGCGCCCGAGCGGCGGCATCGAGATCGATCTGCAATCTCGCGTGGCGCTGTATTACGGCGACAACATCCGCCAGCAGGTGCGTGATGTGGTAAGTGCGCTGGGCGTCGAGCACGCGTCGGTTAACGTGGTGGACGAAGGCGCGCTGCCGTTCGTCATCGCCGCTCGCGTCGAGGCAGCCATTAAGCGCGCAGGGCTGGGCGAAGGGGAATCGTCCCTGCCCGATCCGATCACCACTTCCTGCTGCTTCGACGAAAGATCGTCTCCGCCGCTCGCGCCTCTATCTGCCCGGCAACGAGCCGAAGTACTTCGTCAATGCAGGTCTGCACGCGCCCGACGCCGTCATCCTCGACCTCGAAGACTCGGTCCACCACGCCGAGAAAGATGCCGCCCGCCTGCTGGTTCGCAACGCTCTTCGCGCCGTGGATTTCGCAGGCTCCGAGCGCATGGTGCGCATCAACCAGTTGCCGCTGGGGCTGGCCGACCTGGAAGAGATCGTCCCGCAGTCGCCCGACCTCATCCTGATTCCCAAGGTCGAAACGGCTGCCCAAGTGGAGGAAGTCGACAAAGCGATCGCGCGCATTACGAAGCAACACGAAATCACCCGTCCCATCTGGCTCATGCCGATTCTTGAGTCCGCTCTCGGCATCGAGAATGCCTTCGCCATCGCAACCGCGTCCGACCGAATCGCCGCCCTCACTATCGGCCTCGAAGATTACACCGCCGACCTCGGCGTGGTGAAGACTTCCACGGGTAGCGAGTCGCTCTACGCCCGTCAGCGCGTCGTCAACGCCGCGCATGCCGCGCACATTCAGGCCATCGACTCCGTCTTCGGCGACGTCGCCGATATGGACGGCCTGCTCGCGCTGGGGCGAGGCCTCGCGCGCCATGGGCTTCGAAGGCATGGGCTGCATCCATCCCATGCAGATCGAAGTCATCCATCGCGCCTTCGCGCCGTCGGCGGCGGAACTCGAGAAGGCGCTGAAGATCGTTGCCGCCTTCGAAGACGCGCAAGCCAAGGGCCTCGGCGTGGTCAGCCTCGGCTCCAAGATGATCGACGCTCCCGTCGTCAACCGCGCCGTCAAGCTGGTCGCGCGCGCAAGGCAAATGGGCCTCATCCCAAGTCAGCGAAGGGGGCCAGTCATGAGCACTCTTACCGCCGCCGAACTCGTCACCAACGCAGCCGGACGCCGCGTTCCCACCACCGTCAATGGCCGCGAGCAAACGCCTTACGCCGGTGTGGACGGCCATCGCCCCACCGGCAACAAGTTCGGTCCTCCGATTCGGACCAACACCGACTACCCCAGGAACGGCGACAAGCGCGTGCCCGACCTCGAAACCGCGCTGCGGCTCTGCGGGCTGCGTGATGGCATGACCATCAGCAGCCATCATCACCTGCGCAACGGCGACCGCGTAGCGCTTACTGCGCTTGCAAACCGCCGCGCGCATGGGCGCACGAGACCTCATGTGGTTCCCCAGCGCTTCCTTCCCCTGCCACGAGCCGGTGATCGAACTGATGAAGTCGGGCGCCGTGCATCACATCGAAGGCAGCATGAACGGCCCGCTGGGCGACTTCTGCTCCCACGGCAACATGCGCGGCATGGGCGTCCTCCGCTCGCATGGCGGACGCTGGCAGGCGGTGCAGGATGGCGAAGTTCACATCGACATCGCCGTCATCGCCGCGCCCACCGCCGACTTCTTCGGCAACGCCGACGGAGCGCACGGCAAGTCCGCTTGTGGCTCGCTCGGCTTCGCGCTCACCGATTCCGTCTATGCCGATCGAGTCATCGTGGTGACCGACAACCTCGTTCCGTTTCCGTGCGTTCCGTGGCAGATTCAGGGCAACAACGTGGACTACGTCGTCGAAGTCGATTCCATCGGCGATCCCTCGAAGATCGTCAGCGGCACCACACAAATCACGCGCAGCCCTGATCGGCTGCGCATCTCGTATCTCGTGGCGCAATTTCTGCGCGACAGCTGCATCATGCGCAATGGCTTCTCCTTCCAGGCTGGAGCCGGAGGCGTTGCTCTCGCCTTCGTTGATTACCTGGCCCGCATGATGAAGGAGGCGGGCGTCAAAGCCAGCTTCGTCCGCGGCGGCTCCACCAACTACCTCGTGGACATGCTCAAGGAAGGACTGACAGGCTACATCCTCGACGGACAGACATTCGACCTCGATGCTGTTCAGTCCATTGCCACCGATCCGCGTCACGTGCCGACCTCGCCGTTTACCTCGTACAACTTCCACGGCAAGGGGAACTTTGCCTCGATCGTCGATGCCTGCGTCCTTGGGGCGACCGAGGTGGACGTGAACTTCAACGCCAACGTCGTCACCCATTCCGACGGGCGCCTGCTGCACGGCATCGGTGGTTGGCAGAACTGCCTGTTCGCCGGATGCACCATTCTCGCCGTGCCTTCTTTCCGCGATCGCATTCCCGTCATCGTCGACGAAGTCACCACCCTCACGGGCCCAGGCGAGTTGATCGACGTGATCGTCACCGAAAGGGGAATCGCCATCAACCCCAAGCGCCAAGATCTGCTCGATGCGGTAAAGGGAAAGGGTCTGCCGATTCGCACCATTGAGGAGATCAAAGCCGAAGTCGAGCGTATTTGCGGTGGCAAACCCGCCAAGCCGCACCTCGCTGATCGGCCGGTGGCTGTCGTCAAGTGGGTTGACGGCACCGTGCTTGATACCGTCTGGCAGGTGCTGGACGACAATCCCTACGCCGGCAAAGTGGCAGGAGGCGAGTAGCGCTGGGCGTTGCCGGCCGTGCAGATCGCGGCTGAACAGGCTGCTGAAAAGAGCGGTCTTGGGTAGAGCTGACCTTTAGGTCAGCGTCTGCCGTTTCTTTTCGACCCGCCGAGCGGACTTCAGTCCGCGAGGCGTAAGCCTTCACGACTTTTTCAGCAGCCTCTGAAGCCGCTGGTTTCAGCACTGCTCGCTTGAGTCCCACCCGTAAACCGCGACCTGCTATTGCGGAGTGCGATCGGGTTTTGCTTTCAAGTCCAGCGGCATCAATCCCGGCTTTGCCTCCCTCATCTGTTTGGCATTCGTACGAGTTGGTCCGCAGGTTGTTTCGCGCAGAAACCGGGGATTTTGTCCCTTAGTGAACCAGAACGCTCGAATCTTGTAGCAGACATCCGAGTCGGGATGAATCTCCATGTTGTCGAATGCCTGCAAGGGCCTATTCGGCTGGACCAGGACGAATAGCTGCGAAGGCACGAGCAACGGGTCTGCCGGCGCTGCGTGAGCCTGAGCGGGACAGACGCGGAGGTCGAAAGCGCCAGGGAAACGACAAGAACGCTGACCATAAATGCCTCCTACGGGCGAATGTTAGCACCGTTTCAAGCCGGTAGCGCCACGATTGGGACGAGTTGCAGGGGTCGGAATTACATCGAAGTGTAGCGCTCCCTGCCAATCGGATTCCGCCTGGTGCCGAAACGAAATCACTGGAAAACCGGTGCGCTTGTGGTCTAATGGCAACGGCGTGACTGCGATCTTCAATCGCGCCAGTGTGTGCGGAGGACCCGATGGAAGAGCGTGACTTTTTTGATGAGCGGCAAGAGACCAAGAAGGCAACCATGACCTGTCCCCACTGCCGTGAGTCCGCCGAATACGACATCGGGTGGTTCGTCCGCACCAAGAAGAAGCAGTTGCCGGGCCGGGCCGATGAGCGCGACCGCGCCAAGTTCGCCAAGGCGCGCTCCTACATGGTGCGGCGCGACGACCTGGTCGCCTGCAAGAATATGCGGTGCCGTAAGCGCTTCGAGGTCACAAGCGTTCAGTCGGTGGCCTTCCTGGACTGAGCTTCTGACGGACGGCCCGTCAGTGCGCCACTCGCCTTATCACAACGTTCCGTGACCTGCGTCCTAGCCGACCCCGGCCCGAACGCCTACACTTCCGCAACGAAGGACGGGAAAGCTGTCTCCGTTAGGGCCTCAGCCGACAACAACTCCGTCTTCAGAAGGTGCTTCGGCCTGTCATGGGTCTTGCTTACTCCACATTTCTCGCCCATCTTTCTCGCGGAAGCCTACTCTACCTCTTCACCGCTCCTCATAACTCCTTTGTTAAGAGGAATTTGCCTGTAAGTCCCACGCGTAGAAGAATTTGCACCGACTACGACCCCTATCTCCAATGGAATGAAGAGTTTCAAAAAGGGGTGGGGGAGGGGGTGCCCCGGCCGTTCACTGGCCCTTCCCATTTCGGGAAATCGACGCGAGCACCGATCGTCACTCTCGCATCGCTTGTGGAGCTACCTCGAAGCAGGTCAATACGGCCTATAATCTTGTATCCCAATGGCTACCCCCACCCAATCCCCCCGCAGACCGCAGCAGCCGCCCGACGAGGTCACTCGGAACGTGGCTCCGGTGATGGAACGCGTGGACCGCTTCTGGACGCGTGTCACCGACGGCATGCGGATCGATGAGATGTCGAGGCAGTTCCTCACCGATGCCCGCTCCAGCTATCGGCTCTACTCCAAAGAAGTGGACGCCGAGCGCGGTGCCGGTGTTTCGAAAGGCAAGCATTATTTCCGACTGGCGGGACAGTTCTTCTGGGCCGTGCTGGAAAAGCTCACACCAGCGCGGCGGGTATTGCTGCTGATCGCACTGGTGATGATGTTCGGCCCCAGCGGCCAAGCCACATGGCAAACCGGCAATGGAGAGATGAAGATCCTGGCTTTCGACAGCCACTTCTGGGGCGCTCTGCTGATGCTGGTGCTGCTGATTCTCGAGGTCGGCGACCGCGTGGTGATGAAGCGCGACCTCCAGATCGCCAAGGAGATCCAAACGTGGCTGCTGCCGGCGACTCCTCCGCCGGTGCCGGGTGTCGAGATCGCGTTTGCTACCCGACCGGCGAACACCGTGGCCGGAGATTACTACGACGTGTTTCCGCGGGCCGGAACCGGCTCCGGTGAACCGAAGTGGGTGTTCGCCATGGCGGATGTTGCGGGCAAGAGCATTCCGGCGGCACTGCTGATGGCGACGATCCAGGCCAGCCTGAAGACGCTGGCGGCCAGTCCATCGAGCCTGACAGACCTGGTTACCAGGATGAACCGTTATGCCTGCGGAAACAGCCAGGAGGGGCGGCGGTTCACCACGGCATTTCTGGCCGAGTATGATCCCACGACCCGCGAGCTGACGTACGTGAATGCCGGGCACAACACCCCTATCCTGCGGCGGGCCTCAGGCAGCATCGAGAGGCTGGAGGCGGGTGGTATTCCGCTCGGGATCCTGGAGTCGGCGCCGTATCAGTCGGGATCAGTGGTTCTGCAGAGCGGCGACTACCTGGTGGTCTTCACGGACGGCGTGGTGGAAGCGGAAAACGAACGGACTGACGAGTATGGCGAGCAGCGGTTGCTGTATGTGGTGCACATGAACGCGCAACTGGCTCCCGCTCAATTGCTGCAAAACATCATGACGGATCTGAACCACTTTGTAGCCGGAGCTCCACAGCACGATGATGTCACTTGCATGCTGGTGAAGGTGCAGTAGGCAGGATAGTTACTCAACGGCCTTTCGCAACAGAGCGTTGATTCCCGAAAGGTTGGCCACGAGTTGAGAGGGAAATTCGTGACGGAATTGCAGATACTCGGGATCGTTGTAGGTGAGCCACGACTTGCCGTCACCGTCTTCCCAGAAGAGCGCCTTGAGTGGCAGATCGATCGCCGCGGTCGGCGTGGCCTGCATGATCGGAGTGCCGCCTTTCGGATTCCCAAAGATGAGCAGCTTGGTGGGTCGCATGGTGAACCCAGCTTTCTCAGCCTCTCCGCTGTGATCGACGCGCGCGAAGATCTTGATGCCGCGCTCATTCAAAAGCGATTCGAGGCGCTGCCTGCCTTCGTCGACGGAATACTTGCTGGGGAGAGTAATAAGCCCGTTCGGTGGTGAAGCTGGCATCGAAGCCTCCTATCGACGTGTTTGATGCTGGAGAAGAAAAGTAGGCGCTGGATATCTGCGTCAGGTTCCACCCGTTGTGCGTGTGAGATTAAAATTGACCACGATGCGATCAACTAAATGGGATGCGGTCATCTTCGACTACGGGGGCGTGCTTTGCTACCCGCCGGTTCGTGATGACCTGGCCCAGTATGCGCGGAGCAGTGGCTTTGACGAGGAGACTTTCTTCGAACTCTACTCCGCGACCCGCGACTACTATGGCCGCTCGGCCGATGGATATTCACGGCGCTGGTACCACGCTGCCGATGAGGCCGGAGTAGAAATACCGGAAGCCGCGGTGATCCAGTTCATCGACAAAGAGTCAGAGCTCTGGACCCGCCCCAATGCCGAGGTGCTTGCCCTGGCGAGAGAGATAAAGGCGGCGGGATGCCGGATTGCGATTCTGTCGAACATGACGTTCGAGTTGCTGAAGATATTGCAGACCAAATTCGATTGGCTGGATGAGTTTGACGTTCGTATCTGGTCATGCGAGCACGGCTGCGCCAAACCTGACGAGACCATTTATCACTCGTGCCTCAAGTCCCTGGGCTGCGAACCAGCGCGGGTGCTCTTCTTCGACGACCGTCCAGGAAACGTGGAGGGAGCAAAGCGCCTGGGCATCGACGCCGAGGTATTCGAGTCGGCCCAGCAGTCCCGGGCGATTGTCGCAAATGGAATTGGATTGTCGTAACCGCAACACAGCTTTGGCATTGCTTCGCGAAGTTTGACGTGGCACCCTTAACCATGCCCGCGACGACGAGCCGCCCAGTCGAAGGCAAAAAACAAGTCATCAGCCTGTGGCAACGGCTGGACCGACGTCCGGTGATTGCCGCGGCGCAAGGCTTCCTGCGCCACAACGGGCTGACCGCTTCAGCCGCGCTGGCGTTCTACTTCCTGATGTCATTGCTACCTTTCCTGATATTTCTGGCGAGCGCCCTTGCGGTGCTTCCTATTCCGCACCTCGCACCGAGGATGGTGCAGCTGGCCTCGCACTTCGTGCCCAGCGAAACCATGCCGCTGGTGCACAGCATGCTCACCTCGACCATGCATACCAACAACGGCCTGGTGTCAGCGGGTTTCCTTCTGTCTGTGATCGCCGCGTCCAATGCCTTCGCCGTCACAACTACGTTGCTCAATGCCATTTACGAGGGCGGCAAACCGGTGACATTCTGGAAGAGCCGGTTGCTCGCGATTTACATCACGTTCGCGGTTGGTGGCATGACGACTGTAGCTTTGGGAGCGATGCTGCTGGGGCCGCACTTTGGTCGCGAACTGGCAAGGGTGTTCAATGTGAGTGACACGTTCGTGGACGTTTGGCCGGTGTTGCGGTACCTGTTGGCGATCAGTTGCGCCCTGGCTTCGATCGAGGTGCTGTATTATCTCGGCCCCAGCCGCAAGCACACGCTACGCCAGCAGTTTCCCGGTTCAGTGTTTGCGGTTTCCGTATGGCTCGCCAGCTCGGGTGCGCTCGGCATTTACTTGCGACGGTTCTCGTACCTCAACGCAATGTACGGCACGCTGGCCTCGTTTGTGGTGTTTATGATTTGGCTGCAAATTACCGCGGCAGCGATTTTGCTGGGGGCGGAGCTGAATGTAACACTGGAAAAACGGAAGACAGAGAAATTGCTCGGGGAGCCTGTAGTGGAATCACCTACGACGTAGTATTTTCACGGCGGGCGTGCCTTCTGCGATAGGGAATCCGGCGAGTGTTCGCCACACTGAGCGAATCAGAGTGCCTGGGTGTTTCCGGTGTCGCGCAGGTCGAGTTCGCGTTCTATCTGGCGCAGTACTTCATCGTCGATCTGGCCGGTATCGCGCAGGCGAATGGCGGTGGTGCGCTCTACCCGAGATAATTCGCGGAAGATCCGCGAGATTTCTTTGTGATGATCGGCGGCAGCGGTTCCGGGATGACTGTCGGTGCCGTCGACCACCTTAAGGCGATGCTCATAGTGCTCGATGAGGTCGTCATACATCGCCTCAAATTCGGCTTCCTGCTGTTTTCGGGAGTGCAGGAAGTCGAGCGCGGACTGCAAAACAACCTTGCGGGCGGTTTCCTCCTCGACATTCTGTCCCGGCGCGTTGGCCAGCCCCAGCTTCCGAACCAGAACAGGCAGAGTGAGGCCCTGCAAGACAAGTGTGACGAAGATTACGCAGAAGGCAAGGAACACGATCAAGTTACGCTGCGGGAATGCGCCGCCATTCGCAAGCGTCTGCGGCAGCGCTATCGCCGCAGCCAACGCGATGACTCCGCGCATTCCGGTCCAACCCACCACGAGGATTTGTTGCGGTGTTGGCCAAGCCACGCGATGGTGTAAAAGACGGCGACGGATGGCAAACGCAAGATAAGCGCCGGGGAACGACCAGATCAGGCGCAGCGCTATTACTAAACCGCTGAAGAGCGCTCCGTAAAGGAAGAGCGCTTGCCAACTGTAGTCGCGGATCTCTGCCAGTACGCGGGGAAGTTGCAGGCCGATCAGCACGAAGACCAGGCCGTTCAGGATGAAGTTGAGCGCGTCCCAGACGGCCCAGGCTTGTAAGCGGACGCCGGGAGAGAAGAAGGCCGAACTCCTGCGGCCGAGATAGAGACCGCATGTGACAACCGCCAGTACGCCGGAAGCATGCAGGCGATCGGCGATGAAGTACGCGAAGTAGGGAACGAGGATGCTGATGGCGATTTCAATGGGAGCGTCGTCGATGTGCCGCTCGATCCAGTCCACGATCCAGGCGGTGATGAGGCCGACAGCCACCCCGGCGAGGGAGAGGTAGATTAAGCGCATGAAACCGCCGACGAAGGTTGGAGTCTGGCCGCGCAACGCGATAGCGATACCAAACTCGAGTGCTAACAAGCCGCTGGCATCGTTGACCAGACTTTCGCCTTCGAGGATGTCGCTGATTCGCTTGGGGAGGCCGACCTTGCGGGCAATGGTGGTGGCTGCGAGCGCATCGGTCGGGGCAATCACGGCGCCCAAGATCAGGCCGATCTTCCAATCAAAGCCGGGGAACAGATATGCCGCAGTCGCCGCAACTCCAATCACTGTAAAGGCGACCAGGCCAAAAGCGAGGAAGGATATGTTGACGAGGTTCTGGCGAAAGTCTCGCCACGATGTCTGCCATGCGGCGTAGTAAAGAAGCGGCGGCAGGACTACGAGGAAGACGGCGTCGGGATTCAGCGAGATCTTCGGAATGACTGGAAGGAGGCCGAGCAGGCTCCCGCCGATGACGAGCATGATGGGATAGGGGACCTGGACTTTGCGGGCAAGGGTTCCAAATACTGCGACGAACAGCAGCAGAAGAAGGAACACCAGTTCGACGGACAGTATGCTGCTAGTCTCCATTCAGCGCGAGGTCTCCGGGTGGTTTATTCATAATGCCTGAGGACGGCGGCTTGAGTTGATTAGAGGGCTGAGGGACCAAAATGGATTTGAAAATTGGCGAATTAAGTTTGTAGGATCTTCGCGGGCGGCGGGTCGTCCGCGAGCAGTAAAATCGCCAGTACGAACAAGTTAGTTTGCCCGCAAGAACCGGATAGCGGCCGGAAGCCAAGCGGGCTACCTTTGCAACATGCAATCCGAGACGC
This sequence comes from uncultured Acidobacteriaceae bacterium, assembly GCA_963814165.1. Taxonomy (GTDB): domain Bacteria; phylum Acidobacteriota; class Terriglobia; order Terriglobales; family Acidobacteriaceae; genus DASRAA01. Next base: position 231,129 of record CAWFBW010000017.1, read on the forward strand.
AATGGCAACAGGTGATGGCACGGGATGCCCGGCAGGACGGACGGTTCGTCTTCGCGGTGCGGACGACCGGGATTTATTGCCGGCCGTCATGCCCGAGCCGGCGTCCACGACGGGATTCGGTGGAATTCTTTCCCGATCCGCGACAGGCGGAGCGGGCGGGTTACCGCGCCTGCTTGCGCTGCAAGCCGACCGAAGTTCCGTCGCCGGTGCAAACGGTGATGCAGGCACGCAAGCTGCTTGACGAGGCTGAAGGCGTGGTGACGCTGGCGGAGTTGAGCAAGCGCGTGAAGGTGAGCCCGTTTCACTTGCAGCGGCTGTTCAAGCGGGCGACGGGCCTGAGTCCGCGTGAATATCAGTCGGCGAAACGTATGCAGCAGGTCAAACGCGGATTGCGCAAAGGAGACGACGTGACTACAGCACTCTACGATGCGGGATTCGGCTCGCCCAGCCGTTTGTATGAGAAATCACACCAGCAACTTGGCATGACTCCGGGAACGTATCGCCGAGGAGGGGCAGGCGTGACGGTTCAGTATGCGATCGTGCCGTCGCAGCTGGGACGGATGCTGGCGGCGACGACGCCGCGTGGACTTTGCGCGGTGCGGTTCGGCGAGAGCGCGAGTGAGTTGGAAGGTGAGTTGCGGTCGGAGTTTCATGGCGCGACGCTGGTTCGCGATGAAGCAGCGTTGTGGCCTTACGTCGGACCGTTACTGGCAAGCCTGCGGGGTGAACACGTCACCGTCGAGCTTCCGCTCGACGTCCGCGCCACGGCTTTTCAAATGAAAGTCTGGGAAGCACTGCGCGAGATTCCGGCGGGTGAAACCCGAAGCTATACGGAAGTGGCACGCGCGATCGGCGATCCCAAGGCGGTTCGCGCGGTAGCGAGAGCTTGCGCGAGCAATCCTGTGGCTCTGGCGGTGCCTTGCCACCGTGTGGTGCGCAGCGATGGCGAACTGGCGGGATATCGATGGGGATTGCAGCGCAAGAAAAAACTCCTCAAGCTGGAAGCGCAGTAGACACCACGAAAATCAAAATCACAGCATTGAGTTGTCGTTAACGCGAGGGAGTCGTTTCCCGAAATGGAAATGTGCGCCCGCGTGTCCTTTCGCAATCGCAAGCCAGTCATTTATACTCGCCTGTTTCGAGAGAGACAGTTCATCTGTGCTGTTTCGCAGTTGCATTAATTCTGAATTAACCAAATGATCTGCATTGGGCGCTGCATGCCCCTTGCAGTTGATGCCAGTCGGTAAGGTTGAAACCGAACTGTAAGGAGTGCAGGGTGAAGATCCTGGTGTGCATGAAGCAGGTCCCGCAGAAGGACGCTCCGTTGAAGCTGAACGAGAGCGGAACGTGGATTCGCGAGGACGTTTCCTACGAAGTCAACGAGCCGGATGCGTACGCGCTGGAAGAGGCACTGCGCCAGAAGGAAAAGCACGGAGGCGAAGTGGTGGTCATCACCAGCGGTCCGGCGCGGGCCCAGCAGGTGCTACGCGAGGGGCTGGCCAAAGGAGCCGACCGCGCCATCCACCTGGAAGGCGACGCTTTTGTCGGTCTTGACGCGTTCAACACCGCGAAGGCGTTTGCCGAGGTCGTCAAGGACGAGAACTTCGACTTGATCTTTACCGGGCTGCAGTCGGATGACTACGGTTTCGCGCAGACCGGTGTAGTTCTGGCGGAACAGCTCGGCTGGTCACATGCCACCATCATCATGCAGATCGAGAAAGACAGATGCCGGCATCCGGGTGAAGCGTGAATTGGAGGCGGGCTACTTCCAGTTCGTGGATATGCCGCTGCCGGCGGTGCTGACCATTCAGTCGGGCATTAACAAGCTGCGCTATGCGACGCTGATCGGCATCAAGCAGGCAAAGAACAAGCCGATGAAGAAAGTCACGTTCGACGAAGTGAAGATGGCACTGGGCGACAATTTGCAGAAGATCGAGAAGCTGTACATTCCGCAGAAGACGAAGAAGACGGAGGTCATCGAAGGGCCTCCGGCAGAGGTTGCCAAGAAACTGGTGGACAAACTGCGGAACGAAGTACACGTGCTGTAGGCAGACCGGCGAGGGCTCGGGTATAGCTCCACGGATTTGGAGTCTCGCCGGAAGGAGGCAGCAATGCCGTCACAGGAAGAGAGCCGCGAGAGCGGAAGAGCATACATGGTCATAGGCTGGATATTGGTGCTCTTTGCGCTGCTCGTGGTGTTTTTTGAACCGGCGGCCCTCAGGCTGGGACAGTCGCGATTCGGCATCATTGCGATCGCGATGGTACTAGCCGGTGTGTTGCTGAACATTTACGGTTATCGGTTGCGAAGGCGCAGTCTCTGATTGAGATTGGGCCTTGGAACTGCGTGGCGGGCCAGTCAGGCCGCGAGCGAACGAGCACGGGAATGATTTGTGCCGGCGGTCAACAAGCCGGCAGTCGCGATAAGGCGCGAAACACGGACTCAAATGGCAGACACAATTCTAGTGGTAGTGGAACAACGGGAAGGCAAGTTGAACCGCGTCTCGTGGGAGACCTTGACCGGCGCACAGGCCGTGGCAGCTCAATCCGGATGGGCCCTTGAGGCGGCGGTGGTGGGCAGCGGCGTGGGCGACGTGGCGGCCGAAGTTGCCGCGAAGAAAGTCAGCAAGGTGTATGACATCGAGTCGCCAAAACTCGAACCGTATACTCCCGATGGTTTTGTGGCTGCGCTGAAAGGCTTCATCGAACAGAAGCAGCCCAAGCTGGTGCTGATGCCGCATACCTACCAGGTGCGCGACTTCGCTCCCAAACTGGCAACCGCGTTGAACCGCGCGCTGGTGTGTGACGCCATCGGCTTCAAATATGAGGGCGGCAAGCTGCTGTTCATCCGGCCGATGTTCCAGGGCAAATTCGTTGCCGACGTGTCATTCGGTGGCGATGCACCGTACTTCGCTACCTTTCAGGCCGGCGCATTTCGCGGCGACCAAGTCGAAGAAGGTGCGGCCGCCGCTCCGGTGGAGACCGTCAACGTGGAAATCGCCGACGGCACCATTCGCAACAAGCCGGAGGTTGCGTTCAAGGAAGCCAAGCAGGCTGTCGATCTTACGCAGGCAGAGATTATTGTGTCCGTCGGTCGCGGCATCAAGGAGCAGAAGAACATTGACTTGGCGCAGCAGCTCGCGGCGGCGCTGGGCGGAGAGATCGCGGCTTCACGGCCGATTTGCGACTCGGGTTGGCTTCCGATGGACCGCCAGGTTGGCTCGTCCGGGCAGACGGTCGCACCCAAGCTCTACTTGGCGCTGGGAATCAGTGGTGCGATCCAACACGTGGTCGGGATGAAAGGTTCGCGCAGTATCATTGCAATCAATAAGGATTCAGAAGCGCCGATCTTTGAGATCGCCGATATCGCTGTAGTTGGCAACCTGTTCGATATCGTGCCACCGCTGATCGAGGAAGTGAAAAAGGCCAAGGGCGTGTAATCATCTGGTTCCGTCAACGAATGGAATACTCAGTTGTTGTGCTGAGAGTTGAACTAGTGTCTTTCATCCTTCACTCCCCCCAGGTCAGGAAGGCCGCTACATGATCGTATTTCGCAAGCCACTATCCAATGTTGAGCGGCCGCAGATGGAAGCAGACGTGGTCATTGTCGGTGGGGGACCCGCCGGGATGGCGTGCGCCTTGCGGCTGTCACAACTGATTGACCGGCACAACGAGCGGCATCCGGACGCGTTGCTCTCCAAGGAAAACATCTACGTACTGGAAAAGGCCCGCGAAATCGGGGCGCATTGCCTTTCGGGGGCCCTGCTCGATCCGCGCTCGATGCTGGAACTGCTGCCCGATTTCGAGAACGAGGCGCCTCTGGACGCCGCGGTGGTCAAAGAAGCGGTTTATTACCTTACTCGCAGTGGGTCGTTCAAACTGCCTGTCACTCCGCCGCCACTGCGCGACCACGGGAACTACGTGATCTCGATCAATCGATTCGTGAAGTGGCTCGGGAGCAAAGTGGAAGAAGCGGGCATCACGGTGTTTACCGGTTTTGCAGGCAGCGAACTCCTGATTGAAGAAGGCCGGGTTCTGGGCGTCCGAACGGACGACAAGGGGGTGGACAAGAACGGGGAACAGAAGTCCAACTTCGAGCCCGGCTACGACCTGAAAGCGAAAGTCGTGATTCTTGCGGAAGGCAGCCGGGGGTCGCTAACGAAACAGTTGATCGGCAACTTTCTGCTCGATCACGAGCGCAATCCGCAGACATACGGCATTGGCGTGAAAGAGCTGTGGGAACTCCCGCCGGGACGAATCGCTGCGGGCGAAGTGATCTACACCATGGGTTATCCGCTAACTTTCAATGAGTATGGCGGAGCTTGGATTTATGGCACGAAAGACAGCCTGGTTTCACTGGGATTCGTGACCGGCCTGGATTATGCCGATCCGCGCATTGATCCCCAGCGCGTTCTGCAGGAATTCAAGAAGCATCCGATGGTTGCCAAGTTGCTCGAAGGCGGCAAGATGATCCGCTACGGCGCCAAGTCCCTGCCTTATGGAGGGTGGTGGTGCATTCCGCCGGTGGCCGGCGATGGATGGATGATTCTCGGCGACTCTGCCGGATTTCTAAACTCGCAGCGGTTGAAGGGCATCCATCTCGCGATCAAGAGTGGCATGCTGGCGGCAGAGACCGCGTACGAGGCAATGGCCAAAGACAATTTTTCACTGGAACAACTGGTGTCGTTCCAGGAGCGCGTCGAGAAGAGCTGGATCAAGGACGAGTTGTGGCCAGTGCGTAACTTCCATCAAGGATTTGAGAAGGGATTTCTCCCCGGGATATTCAATGCTGGCATCCAGCAGATCACGGGCGGACGTGGACTTCAGTCACACTACTCCAATCACGCAGGGCATGAACGGATGAAACCGCTCTCCCAGTTGCCTGCGGACGGTGGAGCCGAGGCACACATGATCAACGCTGCCAGGGGTGACGGCAAGCTGACGTTCGACAAGCTGACTGACGTGTATTACTCCGGCACCAAGCACGAAGAGGACCAGCCCGCACACCTGGTGATTCACGATACCAACATCTGCAACGAACGGTGCGTGACAGAGTTCGGCAACCCCTGCCAGAATTTCTGTCCAGCCAGTGTGTATGAAATGGTGGAAGCCACCGACACTCCCAGCGGAAAGCAGATTCACCTCAACGCTTCCAATTGTGTCCACTGCAAGACGTGCGACATCATGGATCCGTACCAGATCATTACGTGGGTGCCGCCGGAGGGCGGAGGGGGACCAAATTACGAGGGCATGTAACGATATTCGCTGACTGTCGAAAGTTAATCGCACGCATAGCACTTTAGGGCTATTTCGCGCTTGTTTTTTCCACAAAACCGCCGCGATTTCCACAACTTCACGCGTCGCGACCACGACCGACCGCCCATAAAAAAATCTTCACAATCTATATGTAAAACGTTAATGAAACCGAGAGTGGAGACTGGTAGGCTGGAATGTACTTAGTCGGGGTTTTTGGGTACCACCATCCTCCATTCATTGGACAAACACTTGCCTTTTAGGAGCTGACTCTCATGCTTATCACATCTGGCCTACGACGCACACGTCTGTCGGGATCGTTGCGACTGGGCTTCTCAATTCTTCTCGCTACCGTAGCATTCTTACTGTTGAGCGGGGCATTATTAGCGCAGTCCACCACGGACGGCGCCATCGGCGGTACGGTGTATGACCAGAATGATGCGGCTGTTGCAGGAGCCTCCGTCGTGGTGCATAACAACGGTACCAACGCTGAGTTTAAGCAAACCACAAACGAATCGGGTTATTTCCGTGTCACCGGCCTGACACCGGCCAGCTACAGCGTCATGATTTCGGCACCGGGGTTCTCGGGATACAAGGCCGACTCTGTGACGGTGACGGTCGGTCGCGTGACGGAGCTGTCTCCAAAACTTGGAGTGGCCGGCACGGTCGAGAAAGTCGTGGTCACAGGTGAAGCTCCGGAAGTGAACACTACCTCTCCGGACTTCGCGCCCGTGTTGAACTCTGTTGCTATCCAGAACCTGCCCATTAACGGTGGTCGCTGGTCGAATTTTGTACTGCTGACGCCCGGCGTCAACAACAACCTGAGTGGCTTCGGACTGGTCAGCTTCCGCGGGATCAGCACTTTGTTGAACAACAACACGATCGACGGTGCCGACAACAATCAGGCGTTTTTCTCGGAAGAGCGTGGTCGTACCCGCGCTGGTTATTCCTCACCGAAGATTGCGGTGCAGGAGTTCCAGGTCAACACTTCGGACTATTCGGCTGAATACGGCCGCGCGGCTGGCGGCGTGGTGAACACGGTCACCAAGAGCGGAACCAACCAGTTCCACGGCGATGCGTATTTTTACGACCGCGACAGCGCTTGGGCCGCTACTAATCCATTCACGACCCTTACGAAGCAGACGTCTCCGGGCGTGTACACGACCTCGCCCTTCAAGCCCACCGACATCCGCAAGATCTGGGGCGGCGACATCGGAGGCCCGATCATCAAAGATAAGCTGTTCTTTTACCTAGCCTACGACAACTACGGACGCAACTTCCCTGGGACCGCTATAGCCACCAGTCCTTCCGCGTTCTTTGCGACCCCGACCGCGGCCACGATTGCAACGCTCGCCTCACGGTTGGGCGTGTCGGCCGCGCAAGCGACGACGGATTACAACAACGGCTTGAACGGCCTTTTGACGATGCTAGGGCCGGTTGCGCGCACGGGCAACCAGAACATTACCCTGCCGAAGATTGACTGGGTAATCAACGACAAGAACACATTTTCTGCGTTGGTGAACCGCATGCGCTGGTCCTCGCCAGCTGGCATTCAGACGCAGTCGAGCAACACGTATGGCATTGCCAGCTTTGGCAACGACTACGTGAGCGATACCTGGGTTATTGCCAAGCTCAACTCTCTGTTCACCACCCACATCTCGAACCAGCTACGATATCAGTGGGGCAACGATAACGAGTGGGAGGACAACCAGACCCCGACGCCTTACGAGCAGAACACGCTAGTGGCCCCTGCGGGGTACACCAATCCCCTGGGATTGCCTCCGCAGATCAGTATTACCAATGGATTCAACTTCGGCGTACAGAGCTTCCTGAATCGGCCAAAGTATCCCGATGAAACCCGCAACCAGGTTGCCGATACGGTTACGTGGGTCAAGGGCAAGCACACTTTCAAGTTCGGTGGCGACTATAACCACGTAAACGACGACACGGCGAACCTGCGCTACCAGTACGGAGCATTCAGTTACAGCAGCCTTTTGAACTACTTCTCGGACCTCTACGGAACGAATACCTGCACGGCGACCGTGTCAGGCAAAGTGGTTCACGTGCCGTGCTATTCGAGCTTTACCCAGGCGTTCGGCCCCTTGGGCGCAAACTTCAACACCAACGACCTTGCGTTCTTTGCGGAGGATTCGTTTAAGGTGTCTCCGCGGCTAACCCTCAACCTCGGATTGCGCTGGGAATACGAGATGCTACCGGACCCCTATCTGGTCAACCCACTGGCACCGCAAACCGCGAACAGTCCGGCTGACAAGAACAACTGGGGCCCGCGCGTCGGATTTGCCTACGATATATTCGGCGACGGCACGACCTCGATTCGCGGTGGATGGGGTATGTACTATGGCCGCATCATCAACTCTGCGATTTACAATGCCCTGCTCAACACGGGTGTTTCGGCTGGACAGTTGCAGTACAGCTACACCGCGACCCAGGGCGGGCCGATCTTCCCGCAGGTCATCGATCCGGCGACTCCTCCTACGGGTACCATTAAGCCGAGCATCGTGTTCTTCGACCAGAACTTCCAGGCTCCGGAGATTCAGCAGATCGACTTGATCTTCGAGCGGCAGCTGGGCTGGAACACGACGTTGTCACTCAGTTACCTGGGAAGCATGGGACGGCATCTGCCAGACTTCGTGGATACCAATCTCACAACAACGCCGACAACCATCAAGTATGCGGTGGTCGATCCCAACCACAAGGGACCGATCCAGAGTTCGACTTTGACCGGCTTGCTGTTCAACTCGCGTCCGAACGCGAGCTTCGGGTCGATGACCGATATTTTCAGCGGCATCAACTCGAGTTATAACGCGTTTGCGGTGCAGGTGAACCACAACATGAGCCACTACGTCCAGTTCTCCGCCAACTACACGTGGGCGCACGCGCTGGACTTCGGGCAGAATGACTCGACCTTTACCGACACCAACGACCTGCTGAACCCGTATTGCCTTCAGTGCGAATACGGCAATTCCAACTTTGACGTCCGCCAGCGCTTCACCGCCAACGCCGTGATCGATTCCTGGTGGAATGTGAAGGGTTGGGCAGGCTACCTCGCCAACGGATGGGAACTGGCTCCGATCTTCCAGGCGCAGACTGGGCTGCCGTACTCGCTGGTGACCAGCGGTTCGGCTCCTGGTGGCGCTAGCGGAGCCATCAACGGTTCGGGTGGTGCGACCCGTATTCCTGAGGTTGGCCGCAACACCTACCGTTATCCCAATACCTACGTGTTTGATGCACGGCTATCCAAGAGCTTCAAGATCGCCGAGAAAGTTAACATTCAGGTGCTGGCGGAGGTCTTCAACTTCGCCAATCAACTGAATATTACCGGCATCAACACCACCGGTTACATCATTGGCGGAACCAGTGCCGCCCCTACCCTCACATACAACAATCCATTTGGCACGGTCACGAACGCGAACAGTAACTTCGTGTACTCGACACGCCAGGTGCAGATTGGGGCCAAGCTGAGCTTCTAAGCGAGTTCAGCCGCTCTTACAGACTGATGCGTCCCGGCCTGCAAGCCGGGACGCATCTTTTGTGCGCAACTCTGTGCCCGGCGAGGCGTCTATAATACGAGTATTGTTTCCGACTTCCGTGGCCTACCGGGAAACCCAGGGCTGCGGCGGCGGTGTCCCGCGCGAGCGGGGCCGAGGGTGTGGAGGGAAACGTCCACGCCTCCCATGCTTGGAAAGGAAACGAAAGGCCGTCCAGACTTGTCCTGTCTCGCGCTTTTCTCCCCTTCCAGCAGCGTTTAATTGAAGGCTTCTCGCTCTTCGCCTTTCGCTTTTCGCTGAGCCTGGGAAAAGCGTGCTGAAATAGCGAATAGCGAATAGCGAACAGCGTGTCCTTGACCGACAAATACGGCCGCGACATCCACGACCTGCGGATCTCCATTACGGACCGCTGCAACTACAAGTGTGTCTATTGCCGGTCGGGGAACGATGGGCCTGCATTTCCCGAAATGCCCGTAGAAGACTACCTGCGAATGGTGCGGGTGTTCGTCGGGCTGGGGATCACGAAGGTCCGGTTGACCGGCGGCGAACCTTTGCTGCGGCGCGGTCTGGTGGAGATGGTGGGCGAACTCGGGCGCATGCGGGCTTTGGATGGGAAGCCCCTAGATATCGCCATCACTACAAACGGACATTTATTGGCCGAACTCGCGCAGCCGTTGGCCGATGCGGGACTCTCGCGCGTGACGGTCTCGATGGATGCGGTTGAGCGCCAGCACTTTGCACGCATTACGCGCGTGCCCAACGGCTATGAACGCGTTCTGGCGGGGATTCGGGCAGCGCAGGACGTGGGGTTGAGCCCGGTAAAGGTCAATTGCGTCCTCCTGCGCGGCTTCAACGACGATCAAATAACCGGATTTGGGAAGTTTGCGCGCGAGGAAGGCGTGGTCGTGCGCTTCATCGAGTTCATGCCGCTGGAAGAGGACCGCGTGTGGTCTCCGGAGATCGTTATCACGTTGGACGAGATCGTGGGGCGCATGGCCGAGTTCATGCCGTTGCGCGAGATCGAGCACCTGCGCAGCGAGACCGCTCGGCGCTACGTATTCGAAGACGGCGTGGGCGAGATCGGCATTATCGCGCCGGTTTCCAATCCGTTTTGTGGACAATGCAGCCGGATTCGGGTGACCTCTGACGGCAAAATTCGGACGTGTTTGTTCTCCGTGCGGGAGCATGATCTCGCTGGAATCATGGCCAAAGGAGCCAGCGATGAGCAGATGGCGGAGTTCATCGTCGGGGCCGTTGACCAGAAAGAAGCCCGCCATCACATCGGAGAGCCGGGGTTCGTGCCGGCTTCGCGAACCATGGTTCACATTGGCGGCTAGGTACCAACGTGTGGTCACCGGCCGCAGGACTTGCAGAATTTTGACGGTAGCGTGAGAATAATCATAGGTTCCGGGCTGCCAAGGGATTCGAACTGCGTGCCGCGTCGGAGTGACGCGGTTCTCGTTTTTGTAACAATTCGGGCAGTGGTGGCATCTATGTAAGTGGTAAAAGAAGCGTCAACTGTAGCTTCAACATCCCCGTAGGTCGGGCCCGGTGAAACGGGCAGTGGATCTACTGGAGCCGCAGGCCAGCTTTCAACATCCCCGTTCCGGGGCGCGGTTTCCGTAACAACGGAGCTTCGTAGGCCGGAACTGAAGGCAGAGACATTAACGTGGCAACAGCAACAGTTACGGAAGTAGCATCGTGCTCGCTTGAAAACTATCTGGTACTCCCCGACCATTCGATGGATCAGCGAATCCGGGAGGCGAAAGACGCCCTGGGGAAAGAGTGTGTGATCCTCGGGCATCACTACCAGCGCGATGAGGTGGTCCGGTTGGCCGACTATCGCGGCGATTCCTACAAGCTCTCGCAAATGGCCGCCCAGGCTGACGGACGCTACATCGTTTTTTGCGGTGTGCACTTCATGGCAGAGAGCGCCGACATCCTGGCGCAGAACGGGCAATCGGTCATTCTTCCCGATCTCAACGCCGGGTGCTCGATGGCCGACATGGCTGAGATTTCCCAGGTCGAAGACGCGTGGGAACAGTTCGTCAACCTCGGATTGACCGACGACGAAGGCAACGGGATCACGCCGATCACGTACATGAATTCGACTGCGGCTATCAAAGCGTTCTGCGGCGAACGTGGTGGCATGGTTTGCACCTCGTCGAACGCCGGTGGCGCATTCGATTGGGCGTTCCGTCGCAACGAGAAGCTCTTCTTCCTGCCTGACCAACACCTCGGACGCAACACTGGCTTCGCTCGCGGCATAGCGCTCGACGAGATGGTTGTATGGGACCCCTACCAGCTACAGGGCGGCCTGAGCGCCGACCGGCTGCGCAAGGCAAAGGTCATTTTGTGGAAGGGCCACTGTTCGGTGCACCAGCGTTTTCTGCCCGAGCATGTGGACAAGATTCGCGCGACGTATCCGGACATGCGGGTGATCGTGCATCCTGAGTGCCGGTGGGAGGTTTGCCAGAAGGCCGACGGCGTTGGGTCAACCGACTACCTGATTCGGCAGGTCAAGGAAGCTGCGGCGGGAAGTGCATTCGCTATCGGGACCGAAATCCACCTGATCAACCGCCTGGCGAAGGAGTACCCGGATAAGCACGTCATTACTTTGGACGACTCCGGCTGCCTTTGTACTACCATGTTCCGCATATCGCCGCAGCACCTGTGCTGGGCGCTGGAAAACCTGGTGGACGGCAGAGTGGTGAACCCGATCAAGGTAAAAGACAGCGTCAAGACGTGGGCGCGGGTTGCGCTTGATAGAATGTTAGAAATCCAGTGATTATAAGAACCCGCCAACGCAGGCGTCCCCGGGAAAAGTTTTTGAGGCGTATTCCGCGCTATTGGTCGGATTTGCGCGAATATCGCCGCCGCATAATTGGACGCCAGAAATTAGATAGTCAGGTAGAAACCGACCAAGTAGTTATTGATATGTCGCGCACATTTACCCTCTCCGAAGCCGAGTCTCTTCTTCCCATTCTTGAGTCGTTGCTGCGTTCGGCAATGCAAGCGAAGTCGACCATCGAAGAGGTGGACGCCGAACTGGAAGCGCTTAAGAGCCGCGTCTTCGTGAACGGCGGCATGTTTGTCGACGCTCTCGCCGTCAGCCGCCGTAAAGGCGAGCGCGAGAAGGCGATCCAGCGAGCCAAAGACGCGGTGGCTGAAATCGACGCCGCCGGCGTGCAGGTGAAGGATCTCGACATCGGGTTGCTTGATTTCCCCTGCGTCGTTGGAGAAGAGGTCATCCTGCTTTGCTGGAAACTCGGCGAAGAAGGCATCACTCACTGGCACGGCACCAGCGAAGGCTTTGCCGGGCGCAAGCCCATCGACGAGCGCATGATCCGGGACCAGAAGAAGAGCAACTAGGGTCGCCGGTTGAATCGCCGCGAATTCGGTGTTTGGCCTAAGCCCGACGTCTCCCGCATAATCGAACAAGCCCCATGATTCAGCTTTCCTCTGCCGGAAAACGCTTCGGCCCCAAACTGCTGTTTGAAAGCCTGAACTGGCTCATCACGCCCAACGACAAAGTCGGGTTGGTGGGAGCCAACGGTACCGGCAAATCGACGCTGCTCAAGATCCTCGGCGGTATCGACTCTCTCGACTACGGCTCGCTTACGTGCGCCAAGAACACGACGTTCGGCTATCTGCCTCAAGACGGCCTGCGGCTCGAAGGACGGAGCGTCTTCGACGAGTGCATGTCCGTCTTCAGCGATTTGCAGTCGATGGAAAGCGAAATGGAAGAGCTGGCCCACAAGATGGGTGAGCTCGATCCGTCATCGCGCGAGTACGAACAGGTGGCCGACCGTTACCACGAAATCTCCAGCCACTTCCGAGTCCACGATGGCTACGCCCTCGATGCTCAGGTTGGCACGGTGCTCGACGGTCTGGGCTTTCGAAAGGAAGACTGGACGCGCTACACCGAGGAGTTCTCAGGCGGCTGGCAAATGCGCATTGCGCTGGCCAAGCTGCTGCTGTCGAAGCCGAACCTGTTGCTGCTCGACGAGCCCACCAACCACCTCGATCTGGAAACCCGCAACTGGCTTGAGGAATATCTTTTGCAGTACCCCTTTGCCTACGTCCTGATTTCGCACGACCGTTACTTTCTCGATGTCACAGTCGATCGCATCATCGAGATATGGAACAAGGGCGTCCACTTTTACAGTGGCAACTACGAGAAATATCTGGCCCAAAAGCAGGAGCGTCGCGATTCGCTGGTCGCTGCCTACAAGAACCAGCGCGAGCGCATCGAGCAGCTTGAGGCCTTCATTAACCGCTTTCGCGCACAGGCTACCAAGGCCAAGCAGGTACAGAGCCGCATCAAGGAACTTGAAAAGATCGAGCGCATTGACATACCGCCCGACGAGAGGACGATCCACTTCAGCTTTCCGCAGCCTAATCCCAGCGGTCGCACCGTGGTCGAGTGTTTGGGCGTCGCCAAAAGCTACGGCCCGAAGCATGTGTTCAGCAGTGTCGATTTCACAATCCAACGCGGTGACCGTGTCGCTCTGGTAGGCGTCAATGGGGCGGGAAAATCGACACTGATCAAGTTGCTGGCTGGTACTGAACCGCTCAGCGCGGGAGCAATGAAGCATCGGGCACAACGTAGAGCCCGATTATTTCGCGCAAGACCAGTACAAGGAACTTGACGCCTCGCGCCGTATGCTCGATGACCTGTCCGACGTGGCGCCGCAGAAAAACATGACCGAACTGCGCGGGTTGCTGGGGAGTTTCCTGTTTTCCGAGGACGATGTCTTCAAGCCCATCGGAGTGCTCTCGGGCGGCGAGCGCAATCGCTATGCACTGGCGCGCATGCTGCTGCATCCTTCGAATTTCTTGCTGCTTGACGAGCCTACGAACCATCTCGACATGCGCGCGAAAGACGTCCTGCTCGAGGCGCTGGAGAAATACAACGGAACAGTGGTGTTCGTCTCGCATGACAGATACTTCATCGACAAGCTGGCAACGCGAATCTTCGAGATAGGCGGCGGCAAAATCGAAGTGTTTCCCGGCAATTACGAAGACTACCTCTGGCGCAAGCAGCGCGCACCGGACGGAGACGCCGACTCGGACGCACAAAGCAAGAGCGTTCCCACATTGTCAGACGTGCCGGGCTACGTTTCGCCCCAAGACGAGCCCCGCAAGCGCATGAATCCCATCAAACAGAAGCAGCTGCAGGATCGCTGCCAGCAACTGGAGGAAGAAATCGCCGCGCTGGAAGAAGGCATCGCCGACTGTGAACTACGTCTGCAGTCGTTCGTCAGCGCCGAGGAAACCCAGCGTCAGACCGACCTGCTGGCCCAGCGCCAGACCGATCACGCCAAACTGATGAAAGAGTGGGAAGAGCTGTCCAGCGTGTTGGAACCCGAGCGCTGAGCCGTCCTAAGACGCCGAAGTCAAGGACCCTCACCGGCAGACGGCATCCAATTCCTTCATCGGCTTTGGCGGCACCGGCGGGTATTTCAGGTGTTGCGCCTCGATCGTCTGCTCCAGGAGCGTACCTCCGTATTTCAGCCCGGCATTCGGATTGCTCTGGTAAGCCGGATCGCTTTCCGCCTCTTCCAGAGTCACCAGGCGGAAGCCCCTCTGCTTGAGCAGGTCGATCAGCTGCGGCAGCATCACCGTTTGAAAGCCGCCGAGGTGCAGCAGCATGACGTGCTTCACATCGTGCCCAAACACCTTCTGCGACAGCTTTTGATCGAGCTCGATGTACTGCCGCGCGGTATCGAGGTAGCTCGACTTGAGCCACTCGATAGACTTCTGATCGTTTTTCGTCACGCATCGGGCATACGGCGCATTCCAGGCGTAGTCCTCGAAGTCGAGCGTCACTTGCGCCACCCGATAACCGCGGTCTTTCAGATAGGTGCGCACGGCATTCCGTTTCTCGAGCGTTTCACCCTCCCACAAATACGGATACCGGAACCAGTGCCAATCTTCATTGCCCATCAGAGAGCGCAGCGCCGACTCATTGGCGGCGATGTCTTTCTCGAACGCTTCAGCCGTGTTGTCTGTGAGGCTCATGTGCGACCAGGTATGGTTGCCCAGCAAATAGCCGGCGGCGCGCCATTCTTCCAGGACCGCGCGATCTTCCGGGACCTGCTCTAGCTTTACCGCGTTGATGAAGCCGTAAACCTGCGGAGCATTTGCCGCTTTCAGGGTTGCGATGATGCTCTTTGCCACTTCGACCCGTGTCATTCCCGGCGGCAGTGGACCATGCGCGGGCAGATCATCGAACGTCAGCGCGACTTCCTGCGCTGCTGCCATCACCGGCAGCGCCAAGAGGAGCGCGACGAAAGCTAGGAATCGCGGACAGCGGACAATCAGATTCTTCATGCGTTCATGCCACCTAAGGTTTCTTGCCTTCCAACCACTCCGGCTTGAAATCGGTGTTCGCTAGCCACGTCACCGGCCCGATCATCGAAGCGATCACGCGGTCCATATGCTCGAAATCAATCTTGTCGAGCGTGTCAGTCGTTTGATGATAGTCCGCATGCACGCCGAAACTCGACACGGTTTGAGCCACGATGCCTTCTTTGGCGAGGGCGTAGTTGTCAGAGCGAGTGAAGAATTTTTCCGCAGGACGCGGATCGCCCACCAGTTTCGCGCCGTGCTCGGCGAGTTCCGGCCCGAGATTGGTGCGCTCCCATCCCGTAAGCCACAACTCGTCTGGCCTCAGTTTGGGGTCGGGGCGCCCAATCATTTCAAACTCCAGATTGGCGACGATGTCATTGATTGGGAATGTCGGGTTCTGCAGGAAGTAGCGGGCGCCAACCATGCCTGCCTCTTCGCTGCCCCACAGCGCCACGATGACTGTTCTGTTGGGCTTTGGCTCTTTCGCCAGCACGCGCGCTAGTTCCATCACTGCAACACGTTCCCGAGGCATCGTCGTCGGCACCGGAGTAAGTCTTGCCATCCTTTATGCCGAGGTGGTCCAGGTGCGCGGTCAGTAATACGATCTGCTCTTTTTCAGTCGTGCCCTCGATTTTTGCCAGGACGTTCCACGTATTCGTCGTCTTCCAAGGACTGATTTCTGCATGTAATGCCAATGTGGTCCTCTGCGGCTCCGCCCACAGTTGGTCGAAGGCCTCTTGCTTCGCAATTACCAGCATCGCGCGACGCTTGGGTTCGTCGTTGCCAATGATTGGTGGTATCTGCGGAGGCTCCTTGGCGAGCATGTCGAATATGCGTTGTGGGTACGCAGACGAGGCGATGATCACCATGGCTGCGCTACTGTTTCGGTACGGCTCCAGTATCTTGCGAGTGTCTTCGGTCTTGGTGCCTGCCTTGAGCTTGACGAGCAAAGCCGCCCCTTCCGCAACGTCAATTTTCGCAGCATTTTCATCATTCAGGTCGATCTTTTGCAGCAGCGCTGACCATGAGCTTGCGAGAGGCCTGCCATCACAATTTGTGTGCCGTGCGTCAGCACTAGTGGCTGGAGAGCGGCTTCGGCCTTGGTTTCGACGGTGAGCGTCGGGTTCCCAATGACCTCACGCGACCGCAGGTGCCTGTCTGAATGTATTGTCCATCTTCGGCGGCCGGTTCCAGTCCATAGAGTTCCAGAGTGGCGGCGATAAATACTGCTGCCGTGTGCTCGTCCTCTGTGCCGCTGCCCCGTCCGTGGAGCGCGGGGCCTGCGAGGTAGTTCATGTTGATAAGCACGCAAGTCGCGCACAAGCGCCGGAAGTGTGGGCGATTGGCCGCGATTGACGAGCCGGTGTGAGTGCACCGCCGGATGCGATGCTTGCGGTTGGGATGGAACCGGAGCAGGCGCCTGCGCAAGCGCCGTCAGTCCAAGTGCGATTGCCAGAAGGAATTGCGTGACATATTTAGCGGGCGATTTGACAAATCTCAATCAGGGTCCTTATTTGGCCGCACACGACCTAACTCAGATGCTGATCCACCCGGCGCGAATCGCCAGCAGGCTGACCACGCCCACCAGAAGCCAAAGCAATACGCCTTGGATAAGTGGTCTCGGTCCGACCTTGCGCAGCGCTGCCGGCGAAAGTGTCGCACCGATCAGGAATAGCGTGAAGATCAGCAGCAACTTGCCTAGCTTGCTCAGCAGTTGATAGACGGGCGAACCGGCGAGAAGGTAGGTGTTGGCCATCGCCGCCAGGCAGAAGAACAGAATGAACCAGGGCCATTGAATACGCGTCTTGCTGCCGGTTTTGACTGCGGTGGCAATCGTAACAGGCACGATCCACACTGCTCTCGCCAGCTTCACAGTTGTGCCCGTCGCCAGTGCTATGGCTCCATACTTGGCGCACGCCCCAACCACCGAGCTAGTGTCGTGAATCGCGAGTGCCGCCCACAATCCAAATTGCGTTTGCGAGAGCTTCAACGCCGTTCCTATTACGGGAAAGGTCAGCAGTGCGACTGAGTTCAGTAGAAAGACCGTACCCAGCGACACCGACATCTCATCTTCGGTGGCTCCCAGCACCGGGCCCACGGCCGCGATCGCGCTGCCGCCGCAGATGGCGGTGCCGGTCGAGATGAGGTACGACGGCCCGCGACTCCACCGAGAGCAGCTTGCCAAACACCGCTCCGGCGAACATCGCGAACGCAATTCCCACGGCCGTGTAGACGAAGCCGCCGCGGCCCGCGTGCAGTACTTGTTGCAGGTTCATTCCGAAACCCAACCCGACCACTGCTGCCTGCAGCAGGTACTTCGAGATCTGGCGTGATTCACCCGGGTAGGGATGCGTAGCGATAGCGCCAAAAACCAGGCCCGCTACCAGCGCTAGAGGTGGGGAAGCCCAGGGCGTAAGGCAAAACACCAGGCCGACTACAAACAATATTTTTGATCGCATGAATGACAGGTTACGACCGTGAATCGCTTCTTCATTCTACAGGCAGCGCTCTGCTGGTTCTGGTTCCAGTAAATCGTGGGGAGAAATACAAAATGGATCCGATGCCAAAGAGCGGTGACGATTCTTTGGCTCCGGACCCATTCGATCCTGAAGCGGATCGGAGGTGATATCTAATCGTAACTCCGGCTGTGGAAATGTCAAGAAGAAACAGCGATAAGCTACTGATTTTATTGCCCTTTGCGGATATTTTTGACCGGTCTTACAAGTGACTGAAAACAAGCCACATGCCGTTGCCAGAGAAGGCCGACTCCACGAACGGCACTGCGGGAGAAGGTCCGCTGCTCCCCAAATTCAGGCATCGATACTGACTGACCACGCGGAATTACTCCTCCGAACAGCATCCACGACACTACAGGCAGCGTCCTCCGGTTGCCAGTCCGAATCAGTGCCGAACGGCAACGATTGGTCTAAGCTTGTGGGAATTGTTTTTTGCTCGCAGTAACGATCGCTAAATCCCTCTGTCATGTGGCGCGAGGCGAAGTTCATTGACACTGGATTCGAGCGTCTGATAACTTTTTAAGTTCCACAGTTTTCCTAGCGTCCCCGGTGCCTCCGAAGCCGCGGGAATTCAAGAAATCAGAATGGATCCTCTTCTCAGACAAGTAGGAGATTTACTGCTCGGCGCGGCTCCAACCGCGGTCATCTTTCTCCTGCTTTACGCTATCTACACTGCGCTGGTCGGTAACCCGCTGAGACGGCTTCTTGACGAGCGCCGGAAGCGGACGGAAGGTGCCGTGCTCAAGGCTCGGGCTGACATCGCAGCGGCTGAAGCCAAAACCCAGGACTACGAGCAGCGCTTGCGCGAGGCCCGCCTGGTGATTTTCAAGGCGCAGGAAGTGCGCCGCCAGGCAGCGCAGAAGAGCCCGCGCTGCCGCGGTCGCCGCGGCCAGAGCAGCGCGCCCAGCAGCAGATTCAGGAAGCCCGCGCCGCCATGGAGCAAGATATGTCTGCGGCGCGCCAGTCGCTGCAGGCGGAGTCTGAGACTTTGGCTTCCGAGATCATTCGGACCATCCTGAAACCGGCAGGCGCTGCTTCCGCAGCGGGCGGTCAGGCATGAAGAGGATCCTCTGCGTACATTTCGGGTTAGTGCTTCTCTTAGCGTGTTTTTCTCCTAGTGTGGCGGCTGCACAGGAGCACGCTCAGGCCCCTGCCCCCGCGCAGACCGAGCCCGCGGCGCAGTCCGAACAGCAGCCCGTAGTGAATCCGGACGCCGCCGCCGGCCGGGACTTGGCGAATGCATCGGAAGCCGCGGAGCATGCGGAAGAAGGCAAAGGGCACGAAGAGAATGCGGAGTTCAAGTACTCTGCGATGGTTGGGAAGCTCGGACGCATGGTGGGTATCGACGCAGTAGGAATGTACTGGGTATCGATCTCCATCAACTTCGCGGTGTTGGCTGTTTTCTTCTGGATGCTCCTCAAGACGAAGCTGCCACAGATGTTCCGCAGAGCGCACCAACACCATCCAGAAGGCCCTGAAAGAGGCGCAGGCCGCCAGCGCGGAGGCCTCCCGCCGTTTGGGTGAGATCGAAGCTCGCCTGTCCAGGCTCGATTCTGAAGTGAACGACATCAAGACGGGCGCAGAGCGCGAGGCGATCGCTGAGGAAGAGCGCGTGCGCGCCGCTGCCGAAGACGACAAGCGCAAGGTGGTGGATGCCGCCGAGTCTGAGATCGCTGCGATTGCCCGCAGCGCGCGGCATGAGTTGAAAAGCTTTGCCGCTTCGCTGGCGGTAGACCTCGCGTCCAAGAGGATCAAGGTTGACGACAACACCGATCAGGCGCTGGTTCGCCAGTTCGTGGGCCGCCTCGGAAAGGATGGTCAATAGCCATGGCCGCTATTGCCAGCCGATACGCCCGTGCCTTGGTCGAGGTGGTGGTCGAGAAGAAGATTGACCCTGCCATGGTGCTGCAGCAGGTGCACGAGATGGTTTCCACCGTGCAGGGAAGCGAAGAGTTGCGCATGGTATGGGAGTCGCCGGCGATACCCGCAGAGCAGAAGCGAGCCGTACTTGACTCCGTGGCCTCGCAGTCGGCGATGCTGAAGCCGATTCGAAATTTTTTCGCTGTCCTGATTGACCACGGCCGGATCCCCATGGCGGCGCAGATCGCCCGCCAGTTCGAGACGGAATTGAACAACGTGCTCGGTTTCATGGAGGCTGACATTACCAGTTCTCGTCAGCTCTCGGCCGGCGAGAAGAGCGATATGGAATCGCAGGTCGCGATTATGACCGGCAAGAAGGTCCGTGCTCGCTATGCCACCGACTCGGAACTGCTGGGCGGGGCGGTGGTGCGCGTGGGCAGCACGATTTACGACGGCTCGGTACGCGGGCAGTTGCAGAAGTTGAAAGAACAGCTGGCGAATTCTTAGCAGGCAGGAAGTCGAGTTTCATAGCAGGATTGACGTAATCCAAATAACAAGTCTTGGCGGCGGCCCAGGGGTTTCACTGACAATTGGCCTCCGACAACTGACAACTGGATTCATATGGCTCAGATCAAGGCAGACGAGATCACCAAGCTCATTCGTGAGCAGATCGACAACTACGAAACCAAGATTGCTGTCGATGAAGTCGGCACGGTCATGTCCGTCGGCGACGGCATCGCTCGCGTTTATGGCCTTGAGAAGGTCATGGCCGGCGAACTGCTGGAGTTCCCGCACGGGGTAGCAGGCCTCGCCATGAACCTGGAAGAAGACCAGGTCGGTACCGTGCTGCTGGGCGATTTCACCGAGATACAGGAAGGCGACGAGGTCAAGCGCACCGGCAAAATCATGAGCGTGCCCGTAGGTGACGCGATGATCGGCCGAGTTGTCAACGGACTCGGCCAGCCCATCGACGACAAGGGCCCCATCGCCACCGACAAATTCCTCGAAGTCGAGCGCATTGCTCCTGGCGTCATCGCTCGTCAGCCCGTGAAAGAGCCCATGGCGACCGGACTCAAGGCCATCGACTCAATGATCCCCATCGGGCGTGGACAGCGCGAGCTCATCATCGGGGACCGCCAGACCGGCAAGACCGCCGTCGCTCTCGACACCATCATCAACAGCCGCGGACGCGACCTGATCTGCATCTACTGCGCCATCGGCCAGAAGCGCTCATCCGTGGCCCAGGTGGTCAAGACGCTGGAAGACTACGGCGCGATGGAGTACACCATCGTCGTCTCCGCTTCGGCTTCTGATCCAGCGCCGATGCAGTACATCGCTCCTTACGCAGCCTGCGCTATCGGCGAATACTTCCGCGACAGCGGCCGCCATGCGCTCTGCATCTACGACGATCTGTCGAAGCACGCCGTGGCGTACCGCGAAATCTCGCTGCTGCTGCGCCGTCCCGCCGGGCCGCGAAGCCTATCCCGGAGACGTGTTCTATCTTCACTCCCGCCTGCTGGAGCGCGCTTCCAAGCTGAACAACGAACTCGGCGGAGGCTCGCTCACCGCTCTGCCCATTATTGAGACGCAGGCCGGCGACGTTTCCGCCTACATTCCGACCAACGTGATTTCGATTACCGACGGCCAGATCTATCTGGAAACCGATCTGTTCAACTCCGGTGTCCGTCCCGCCGTCAACGTCGGATTGTCGGTCAGCCGCGTGGGCGGCAGCGCCCAGATCAAGGCCATGCGCCAGGTTGCCGGAACGCTTCGCCTCGACCTCGCCCAGTACCGCGAACTGGCTGCGTTCTCGCAGTTCGGCAGCGATCTCGACAAGGCCACTCAGGCACAGTTGGCCCGCGGCAAGCGCCTTACTGAGCTTCTGAAGCAGGGACAGTACTCGCCGCTGCCGTTCTCCAAGCAGATTCTGCTGATCTTCGCCGGCACTCAGGGCCTGTCTGGACGACATGGAAGTCAGCGATCTGCGCGAATTCGAGAAGGGACTCTACGCTTACGTTGACACGGCGAATCCCGGCGTGTTGCGCGCCATCGACGAGAAGAAGGTTCTCGACGACGAGCTTCGCGCCGACATGACCAAGACCGTCAAGGAGTACAAAGACCGCTTCGCCGCCGAACGTGCGGCTGCGGCGAAGGCGAACGCGTAACCTGCCATGGCAAACGTACTCGATCTTCGGAGACGCATCCGCAGCGTGAAGAACACGCGGCAGATCACCAAGGCCATGAAGATGGTCTCGGCGGCCAAGCTGCGTCGCGCCCAGGAACGCGCGTTGCAGTCGCGGCCGTTCTCGCAGATGCTGACCAACGTATCTGCAGTCGGTGGTGAGCCGCGCGGAGCTGTTCGATCCCGACACCGGCGCTGCCCTTGCATCCGTTGCTTCGCGAGACCACGTCCCGAAAGGACGGTTCTGATCATCATCGTCACCGGCGATCGCGGGCTGGCTGGCGCGTTCAATTCCAACGTGCTCAAAGCGCCGTTGCGCTTCGTCGAGTACCTCAAAGACAAGAACATCGACGTGGTCGCCGTCGGACGCAAGGGCCGCGACTTCCTGCGTCGCCGGTTCCCAGTTGCCAATGCGGAGAGCCAGGACCGCGCCGGCCGGGTGCAGATTGTCGGCGAATACGTGAATATCCTCGGCAAGGTCGAGTTCGACGAAGTCGAGGAAATTGCCAAGAAAGTAATTCAAACGCTACGAGCGCGAAGAGATCGACGGCGTTTACCTCATCTTCAACGAGTTCAAATCCGTTATCTCGCAGCGCGTCATCGTGCAGCGCATACTTGCCGGTGCAGGAAATCGGGCGCCGCGAAGTGACGCAGGTGGAAGAACTCTCGGTCGAGGCGCGCGAACGACATTGGCGAAGCTGCCCGCTCGGCAGGAATCAGTTTGCAGGAGCCGGAGACTACCGAGATGGACCGCGAAGCGGTGAAGTTCGGCACGGCCCCGGTGGATTACATCTACGAGCAGCCGCCGTGCGAACTGCTCAACGACATTTTGCCGCGTTACGTGGCAATCCAGATTTATTCGAGCTTGTTGGAGTCGGTAGCGGCCGAGCATGCGGCCCGCATGACCGCCATGGATTCGGCCACCAACAATGCCAACGACGTAATCGACTCGCTCACGCTGACTCTGAACCGGGTCCGCCAGGCGGCGATTACCAAGGAAATTATCGAGATCGTCAGCGGCGCTGCCGCGCTGTGAAGAAGTTGCCAGTGGCCGGTTGTCAGTTGTCGGTAGCGGACGAAGAATCGAGGCACGAATTGCAAGCTAGCCGGTACCAGGACTTGGTCGCATGGCAGAAAGCAATAGAGTTTGTGCAGCGGGTTTATGCAACCACGTCGAAGTTCCCGCAGGAAGAAATGTTCGGGTTGAAGAGTCAGATGCGAAGGTCGGCGGTCTCAGTGCCAAGCAACATCGCTGAAGGGCAGGGACGCGCTTCGCGTGGGGAATTCCTTCAATTTCTGGGTCATGCGCGCGGCTCACTGTACGAGCTCGAAACCCAGATTTTCATTGCATCGAAGTTAGCGTATCTGTCCGCTGCGGAACAAGACAGTTTGCTGATGGAAGCTCAACACCTTGGCCGTATCTTGAACGCATTGATCAGCTCGCTGAAATCGCGCTCCCAGGGGACGGTTTCCCGACAACTGACAACCGACAACTGACGACTGGACTTATCTATGGCTGAAAACATCGGACACGTTATTCAAATTGCTGGCCCCGCGGTCGACGTGCAGTTCGCGGAGCACATGCTGCCGCCCATCTACAGCGCGCTACGCGTGGTGAGTGACGGCTTCACCGTCCCCAACCCCGTCAACGTCATCCTTGAAGTGCAGCAGCAGCTCGGCGAAGGCCGCGTGCGCTGCGTCGCCATGGAGCCGACGGACGGCATGGTGCGCGGCATGAAGGCCATCGATCTTGGCGGCCCCATCACCGTCCCGGTGGGCAAGGGAACCTTGGGGCGTGTGCTCAACGTGATCGGCGAGCCCGTGGACAACCTGGGTCCGGTGAAGTGCGAGAAGCGCATGCCCATCCATCGCGCTGCGCCTCGCTTTGACGAGCAGTCCACCCGCGCCGAAATGTTCGAGACCGGCGTCAAGGTCATCGACCTCATCCAGCCATTCCTGAAGGGCGGCAAAATCGGCCTGTTCGGTGGAGCCGGCGTCGGCAAGACGGTCGTCATCATGGAACTCATCAATAACGTCGCGTTGCAGCACGGCGGATTCTCCGTGTTCGCCGGCGTTGGCGAGCGTACCCGCGAAGGCAACGATCTCTGGCTCGAAATGCAGGAGTCGGGCGTCGTCAACATCAAGGAGCCCGAGAAGTCCAAGGCCGCGTTGATTTACGGCCAGATGACCGAGCCCCCCGGAGCGCGTCTCCGCGTTGCTCTGACCGGCCTCACCGTCGCCGAGTACTTCCGCGACGAAGAAGGCTCCGACACGCTGCTCTTCATCGACAACATTTTCCGCTTTACGCAGGCCGGTTCGGAAGTCTCCACGCTGCTGGGCCGCATGCCCTCCGCCGTGGGATACCAGCCCAACCTGGCCAGCGAAATGGGCGAGTTGCAGGAGCGCATCACGTCCACCAAGAATGGTTCCGTCACCTCGGTGCAGGCCGTGTACGTGCCGGCCGACGACTTGACCGATCCTGCTCCGGCGACCACCTTCGCTCACCTTGACGCCACCACGGTGCTGTCGCGCCAGATCGCCGAATTGGGCATCTATCCTGCTGTTGATCCGTTGGCTTCGACCTCGCGCATTCTCGATCCGCGCATCGTCGGCGAGAAGCACTACAACACCGCTCAGGAAGTGAAGCAGATTCTCCAGAGCTACAAGGACCTGCAGGACATCATCGCCATCCTGGGTATCGACGAACTCAGCGAAGATCAGAAGCTCACCGTTTCCCGCGCCCGCAAGATTCAGCGCTTCTTCTCGCAGCCGTTCCACGTCGCCGAGCAGTTCACCGGCGTCAAGGGCAAGTATGTGAAGGTCGAAGACACGGTGCGCAGCTTCCAGGAAATCGTCGATGGCAAGCACGACGACATCCCCGAACAGGCGTTCTTCCTTAAGGGCGGCATCGAAGAGGTGCTCGAAGCGGCCGAGAAGATGAAGGCCACGGCATAACGAGTATGGCTGAGACCCTTGAACTCGAGATCGTCACGCCCGATAAGTTGCTCGTGCGTGAGCCTGCGGAAGAAGTATTGATTCCTGGTAAGGCTGGCGACATGGAAGTCTTGCCTGGACACGCGCCGCTCATTACGGAGTTGACCATCGGCGAGATCGCCTACAAACTCGGCGGCAAGACCCAGCACCTCTCCGTGGCCTGGGGATTTGCCGAGGTCCTGCCCGACAAGGTGACGATCCTGGCGCAGACCGCTGAGCGGGCCGAGGACATCAATGTGAAGCGTGCGCAGGAAGCCAAGGCTCGCGCAGAAGAAGCGCTGAAGGACCCTACTCCCGTGTTAGATTACGATGCCACGCTGAACGCGCTGAAGCGGGCGGAAGTGCGGCTGAAAGTCGCGCTATACGCCAGCGGAGTCACGTCGACCCGCTAGACAGCTCTCACCAATAACAAAGCGCCGGATGACGTCCGGCGCGTTTGTTCTTGTTCTCGCTTCTTCTGCAACCGACAACTGATCACTCTTGTTAGAACCGTATCGCCTTCGCCATTTCTACCGCTTCGATCTTCCGCAGGTCCTGAAGCACCGCCTCGCTGATTTCGCTGTCCACCTGCACAACGGCGACCGCGCCACGCGGCTCCTGTGCCTGCTCGGCGCGTCCTAGGGAGAAGTTTGCGATGTTGACGCCGTGCTGGCCCAGAACGGTTCCCATGCGCCCAATGACGCCCGGCACGTCTCGGTTGCGTAGGTAGATGATGTTCCCCTGCAGCGGTGCCTCGACATCAATTTCGTCAATTCGTAGCAGACGCGGTGAACCACCATGCAGCACCGTCCCCAGTACCGTGCGCGTTTGCTGGTGCGTCTTCAGGCTCACCGTCAGCGCATTAATCGCCGCACCTCGTCCCGACGACGCGATCTTCTGCTCATTTACGCGGATGCCACGCTCCTCGGCAATTGAACGCGCGTTCACCAGGTTCGCCTTCTCGTGTGCCATCTGGTTCAGGACTCCCGCCACGGCGGCATTGCGAATTAAGTCGGTCTTCCACTCCGAGAGTTCTCCTCCATATGCGATGCCAATCTCTTCCACGCCGTTGTCGCCTGACTGCGCCAGGAATGTTCCCAGCCGTTCTGCCAGTCCGATATAGGGCAGCATCTCGGTGTATTCGTCAAAGGTAACCGAAGGTACATTGACTGCATTCTGAATCACGCCCTTCAGCAGGTACTCGCGCACCTGCATTGCGATCTGCACGCCCACCGCGTCCTGCGCTTCGTTGGTCGAGCCCGCAATGTGCGGCGTCAGGATGACATTCGGCTTGCCGTGATACGCGAGACTGCTTCAGCGGCTCGTCGCGAAACACATCCAGCGCAGCGCCGCCTAACTGGCCCGACTCCAGAGCGGCCACGACGGCCGCGTCGTCCAGCAACTCGCCGCGCGCGCAATTTATCAGCCGGGCGCCCTTCTTCATCTTCGCTAGCGTGGCGGCGCTGATCATTCCCTGCGTTTGCGGTGTCAGCCCCACGTGCAGCGTGATGTAGTCCGACTGCGCGAATAGTTCCTCCAACGGAACCAGCGTGATCTGCAACTGCTGCGCCAGGCTGGCTGCGACAAACGGATCGTGCGCGATGACCTTCATCCCGAACGACTGCGCCCGCTTGGCGACTTCCATGCCGACCTTCCCCAACCCGACGATGCCCAGCGTCTTGGCCCGCAACTCCGTGCCTTGCAGCGACTTCTTCTCCCACTTGCCGGCGTGCGTGGTGGAGTCGGCGCGCGTCAGGTGCCGTGCCAGCGCCAGCATCAGCGCCAGCGTGTGCTCGGCTACGGCGATTGCGTTTCCGCCGGGCGTATTCATTACTGC
Organism: uncultured Acidobacteriaceae bacterium; assembly: GCA_963814165.1. Taxonomy (GTDB): domain Bacteria; phylum Acidobacteriota; class Terriglobia; order Terriglobales; family Acidobacteriaceae; genus DASRAA01. The sequence goes on from CAWFBW010000017.1 coordinate 257,610, forward strand.
GATGCCGCGCTTGGTGGCCGCGTCGAGATCGATATTGTCCACGCCCACGCCCGCGCGCCCGATGACGCGCAACTTCGGCGCCTTGATCCATCATGGCCGCGTCAACGAACACCGCAGAGCGCACCAACAACGCGTCGGCCTCGGCTAATTCCGCCGCGAGCGCATCTTTTTCCGGCGAAACCACAACCCAATCTGATTGCTCTTTGAACACCGCAAGTGACGAGGGTGCAACTTTCTCAGCAACGACAATCTTCATATAAGGCCCCTTATGAATGACTTAAGTACGTGTGTCGGGTGGCGCAACGCTTCGGCGATGTAATCTGGCGCGGACTGAAGTCTGTTGGAAACGCTTTGCGTCAGGGTACGACTGTAGTCGGGCCGAAAAGCCACCTTTTTTGATTTGCTGCGCGGACTTTAGTCCGCGCAGCCCTTCTCGGATGGTCTTCTGACAACTGGCAACTGAAAACCGACAACGGCTCTACGCCTTCACCGCCGCAAACTGCTCCGCGTACGTCTCCTGCACCGCGCGCACGCCTGCGCCCAACTCGAACCGGTGTCCCGGAGCGACCTGCAGCAGCACTTGCTCCAGCGCGCCGATCACGCCGATGGCGTCCAGGTAGTCGTAATAGCCCAGGTGCGCGATGCGGATCATCTTGCCCTTCATCTCGCCCTGCCCATTGGCCACCACCATGGCGAAACGCTCGCGGAATTCCTTCGACGAGTGCGCTCGAATCCACGCCCGCCGGTGGCAGCACAGCTGTTACTGCCGCCGCCGGACACGTCGGAGCGAACAACTCCAGACCCAACGCCTTCGCGCCCGCGCGTACCATCTCCGCCGAAGTCTCCGCATTTTGAATGAGTGCATCACGTCCCGCCGCCAGATCGCCCTTGCCTGACTTGCGAATAAAATCCAGCGATGCCAGCAGTCCTGCAATCAGTGCCGTCGCCGGGGTAAATGCCGACTCGCCCTTCGCCGCCGATTTCCGCTCCTTGCGCAGGTCGAAGTAGAAGCGCGGATTCTTCGTCTCTTCCATCCGCTGCCACGCGCGTTCGCTCACGCTCAAGAACGCAAGTCCAGGAGGAATCATTACCGCCTTCTGCGAGCCGCCGATCACGATGTCGAGACCCCAGCCGTCGATATCGAACTTCGTCGTGCCTAGTCCCGGTGATAGCATCTACCACCAGCAGGGTGTCGGTGCCCTTCAGCAGCGAAGCCACACCCTTGACGTCGTGCCGCGCACCGGTCGAGGTCTCGGTGCCTTGCATATACAGGACCTTCGCGCCATCCAGCTTCGACTTCACTTCCGCGAGATCAAACGTCTGGCCATAAGGAGCCGACACCAGTTCAATCTGGCATCCATAGGCCTTGGCGATATCGCGCCAGCGCTCGCCGAACTTGCCGGCCGTCAGAACGACAACCTTGTCGCCGGGAGAGGTCAGGTTTGACACCGACGCTTCCATCGCGCCGCTGCCCGAGGCCGCCAGGATCAGCACGTCGTTCTGCGTGTCGAAAAATGTCTTGAGGTCGGCCAGCGCGCGGGTGATAAATTTCACGAAACTCCGCCGTGCGGTGATGCATGTCCGCGGCGGCGATCGCCTGCTGGGCTGCTGGAAGTAAGGGAGTAGGGCCGGGAGTAAAAAGACGGGTCTTACGTAGCATGGCTGCCACCTTTGCTCGTAGGGATTCCGGCTCGAGCAAAAGTCGCGCCGGATATCTATGATATAGCCCCGCCCTGTGGACAAGCCACTATAATTGGCTCATGAGTCTGACCGAACAGGTGCAAAAAGACATGATCGCCGCCATGCGGGCGCAAGGAAGAATTGCGCCTCTCCACCCTCCGCATGATGAAATCCGCGTTGAAAAATAAGGAGATCGACAAGCGCGCCCCGCTCGACGAGAAAGAGGAGCTGCAGGTCTTCAGCACCATGATCAAGCAGCGGAAAGACTCGGTCGAGGCATTTGAAAAAGGCAACCGCCCCGAGCTGGCGAAGAGAGAAGCCGACGAGATCGCCATCATCGAAGCCTATATGCCTAAGTCACTTGGGGAGGAAGAAATTGTCGCGGCGGTGAAAGCGACGATTGCCGAGATGGGCTCTCCGACCATGAAAGACATGGGAACGGTGATGAAAAATACTATGGCGAAATTCGCCGGCGCCCGAGTAGATGGCAAGGTTGTCAGCGAAACCGTAAAGAAAGAGTTGGCAGGAAAGTAGGGTCCGAGTTCCGTTGTAACCTGAATCATTCAAATGACTTACAAGTCCACAGTCGAGCAGCTCTACGCCCTTGGGCACGAGCTTCACGCCACTCCCTCGCACAAGTTCGATCTTACTTATGTGCGTGAAATGCTTGCGCTTATGGGCAATCCGGAACGGCGGTTCCCAAGCGTCCTCATCGCCGGAACCAACGGTAAAGGCTCGACTGCAGCGACTTTGTCCTCGATTCTGCGGGTGGCGGGATACAAGACCGGCCTCTATACTTCGCCGCACCTGGTAAGCATCAACGAGCGAATCCGCGTCAACGGTGAAGCCATTTCGAATGTTGAGTTTAGCGAGATTTACGACCGCGTCGAACGCACCGCGCAGCAGTTGCTGGACACCGGCAAGCTGCCCTGGCATCCCAGCTTTTTCGAGATGCTGACGGTGATGGCGTTTGAGTACTTTGCCAGCGTAAGTATTGATATTGCGGTACTTGAGGTCGGCATGGGGGGACGGCTGGACGCTACCAACGTGGTTGATCCGCTGATTTCGGTGATTGCCGACATCTCGCTCGACCACCAGCGGTATCTTGGTGAAACCATTGGGGAAATTGCGCGAGAGAAGGCGGGAATCATTCGCGAAAACGGCCTGGTTGTCACTCTGCCGCAGCATCCTGAAGCCAACGATGTGATTGGAAACACGATACTTGAGCGGAATGCTACCGGGATAAGCGCGGTGAGGTACACGCCGCCCGTCTCACCGGGAGCGGCCGAGTATCTGGCGGGGATCGTGGCGCCGGTCGCGGGTCGCAACCGCTACCCGCTCAGTGTTTTAGGCGAGGACATTGTGGTAGATTCGCCACTCGTAGGCCGTCACCAGTATCGCAATATCGCGTTGGCGATTGCCACTGCGGAAGAGCTTGGCAAATTTGGGTTCAAGGTCACTGCCCGTCAGGTGGAGCAGGGGATTCGCGAGACGCACTGGCCGGGCCGGTTCCAAGTGGTTCCGGAAAGTGAAAATTGCACTGCCTATAATGCACATTATAATGTCGTTCTTGATGTCGCGCATAACCCGGCGGGAGCCTGGGCGCTCCGCTCGGCGATATCTGAGACGTTCCCGGATCGGGAAATTACCCTGGTGTTTGCCGCCATGCGAGACAAGGCCGTCCAGGAGATGGCCGACATTTTGTTTCCGATCGCCCGGCAGGTAATCGTCACCCGGATGGACAATCCGAGGGCGGCTACGACCGAACGAGTTGCTGCAGGCGGGGGCGCGCACGGGGGCCGACATTCACGCTGAGCCGACAGTTGCCTCGGCGCTGCGGTGGGCCTTCGAGCAGACGCCGAGGGACAACATCATTGTTGTGACCGGCTCGATCTTCCTGGTTGGCGATACCATGAAAGAGCTGGGCATTCCAGCGTAGCGCATGGCCACCACGCCACAAGCCGAAGAGCAGACTGAGAAGTTTCAGCGTCGAACACGAAAGGCGGACTGCTCAGTCGCCTGAGATCGTATTTCATCTTCGTTCCTTTGATTTACCTCTACACCGCGATCATGGGGAGCCTGTCGTTGCTGTCGTCGTTCTTCGATCGTGGCGGACGCATGCAGCACTGGTTCGCGGTGCATTGGGCGCGGATGATCCTGGCTACCGGAGGCGTTCACGTGCATGTCGAAGGCAGCGAGCACATTGATCCGTCGCAGGCTGCGGTTTACGCGGCCAATCATCTGTCGGCACTCGACATTCCCGTGCTGTACTCGTGCGTTCCGGGGCAGTTCCGCATCATGGCCAAGCGCGAGCTGTTCAGCTATCCGTTCATGGGGTGGCACCTTACGCGCTCGGGCCAGATTCCGATTGAGCAGGGCGACGCCCGCGCCTCGCTGCGCGGCCTGAACCGCGCCAGCGAATCTCTGCGCCATGGAATGCCGCTGGCTATCTTTCCCGAAGGCGGGCGTTCGCGAGACGGACATCTGCAGCGCGTTCATGGGCGGCGCGTTTTACATGGCCATCAAGGCGCAGGCGCCCGTCGTACCTATCGTGCTGGTCAACACCTACGAGCAGCTACCCATGAACAGCTTTCACCTGCGACCGGGCCACGTGCAGATGATTATTGGCGAACCGGTTCCGACTACGGGCATGGTTCCGCGGCAGATGGACGAACTGGCGGCCAAGGTGCGCCAAATCATGGCAGACATCTACTATGCGCACTCCAAGCTGCCCATGCCCGAACCGGCCTCGGAAGTCAGCGTGAATGGTGAGGCCGCCTCATGAAGCCGCGCATAGCGATTCCGATCCCCAACTCGACGGACTCGAAATACTCGATGCGCGCACTGCCGCAGTACGAGCACGCTGTCCGAGAGGCCGGTGGAGAGCCCGTCATCATTGACGTGAATGCGGCGTCGAATGAAATTGCCCAGCGGGCCAAAACCTGTGATGCAGTCTTGCTGCCCGGCAGTCCCGCTGACGTCGATCCGGAAAAGTATGGTGCCGCGCGTCACGAGAAGACGGCCGCTGTCCGATCCGCTCCGAGACAACACCGACGAGCTTCTTTTGCAGGATGCGTATAACATGCGCAAGCCGGTCTTCGGCATTTGTTACGGCCTTCAGTCGCTCAATGTCTGGCGTACGGGCACTCTAGAGCAGCATCTCGAAACTGATGTGAATCATGATGCGGGTCGAACCGTGGTGGAAGCGCATCGAGTGGGAATTGACCCCGAATCGCGGTTGGCGGAGATCCTTCGTTCCAGTGGTTCGATAGCGGAAGGTGAAGCGCCGGAACTCACCGTCAACTCCAGCCACCATCAGTCCGTAAGCGTGCTCGGCGACGGACTGCGACTTGCGGCATGGAGCACCACCGACAATGTGAAAGAGGCTGTTGAAGGAACGGCGGACGATCATTTCGTTCTATGCGTGCAGTGGCATCCGGAGCGCACTTATGACAGTGACACTGCCTCGCGTGCTATTTTTCAGGCTTTCATCAAGGCCGCCGCCGAGTGGCACAAGAAGCTCGCCGCGAAGCAAAAGGATTTTGAGTCGGTTCCAGGGAAACCGTAAGTCCGGGAATAATCCTCCACACAGCGTTTCTTTACTCGCTCCGGTAATTAATGGGCGGTTTCTGGTCCGCGGGAATCGCGGTGTAGTAGCTCTTGCCCGCAGTCTGCTTGGCGAAGTCAGCCTTGGCCGCCTGCACAAGTGCGGGGTCGGTGAAAAGGTCGAGCCCGGTGAGGGCGATCGCCTTTGCTGCCACCACCATTCCTTGCTGCCCGATGCTCATGCCGGAAGTAGCGGCCGCCTGCCAGGTGTGGGCTGCGGTACCCGGGACCCACGTTGCCGCGGAGAACCCGATGGTAGGCACGTTCCAGCTCACGTCGCCCACATCAGTCGATGCCGCCGGCTCGTTGGGATCGAACTTGCGCAGCGGCTCGATCTCATTGGTCGTCTCGAGGCTCGGCACGTTGTCCATCTTGAACGTCTTCTGCAACTCCACGCAAACTTCTGCTGCTCGGCATCCATCTTGTAGCCGCCCACTTCCTGCAAGTTCTTTTGCGCCACCGCCGCGAGCGGATCGTTCGGCACGATGTTGGCGTCACTGCCGATGCCCTTTACTTCGAGCGTTGTGCCGGTCATCAGTTCGGCGCCATGAGCGATGTTCTGAATCCATGCCCACACGTCCTTCAAAGTTACATTCGACGGGCTGCGCGCCATTAGATCCATCTGTGCCAGGTCGGGAACGATGTTCGGCGCCACGCCGCCCTTGGAGATGATGTAGTGGATGCGCGTGTTGCTGGGCACGTGTTCGCGCATAAACTCGATGCCGTTGCCCATGAGCATCACCGCATCCAGCGCCGAGCGGCCACGCGCCGGCGCCATGGCCGCGTGCGCCGCCACGCCGTGAAACGTGAATTTGGCTGACACCACCGCCAACTGGCCGCCATTGGCCACGGCGTTGCTGTCGCCCGGATGCCACTGGAGCACAACATCCACATCTTTGAATGCGCCGTCGCGGACCATGTACACCTTGCCCGACCCGCCTTCTTCCGCTGGAGTGCCGTAATAACGCAGCGTTCCCGCCACGTGGTTCGCCTCCATGTATTGCTTTAGCGCGACCGCCGCCAGCGCTGCGCCGGAGCCTAGCAGGTTGTGTCCGCAGCCGTGTCCTGGCGCGCCCGCTTTGACCGGATCGCGCGTCGGCACCGTCTGCTGCGAGAGGCCGGGCAATGCGTCAAACTCGCCGAGGATGCCAACCACCGGCTTGCCCTGGCCGTAGCTGGCGATGAATGCCGTCGGCTCGTCGGCCACACCCGCCTGCACCCTGAAGCCCGCGGCCTTCAATTGCTCCTGCAAGAGGTCAGAGCTTTTCGTCTCGTGATAGCCCAGCTCGGCATAGTCCCAGATCTGCTTCGAGATTTGCTGCCAGTGGGCGGCGTCCTTGTCCACCAGTTGCAAAAGCTGCGCGTGCGCGCCAGCGGAGGATTGCGCTGCCACCACACTGGCCAACGTCGCTGCAACAACGACTAGCCACAGCACGGTTCTGAATTGCGAAGACAAAGACAGCGAAGGCTTCTCCATCGACAATCTCCTAACGGTTGGTGCCGCTCTCGAATTGTACTTGGTGGAGAAATCATGGCACAGGAATCCGATGGTAGCCCGCCGAATTCGCTACTCATCAATTGGCGGGCAGATGCTGTTGACCGAAGGCTCAGATAGAATCGACATCTTTTTACATGACTGGTGACAAAACAACCTTGGAATTGCCGCTTCGCTTCACCACAGGAACGTATTGCTTGTCACTGGCAAACGCAACCGGCCCTGCGTAGGACGCGCGAATCGTTTTCCGCACCGCCGCCTGCTGGCCTAAAACGTCTGGAGCAAGATGGCTCAGCAGCAAGCTCTTTACTCCACTCGCGCGCGCGGCTTCGCCAATTTTCCTGGGAGGCGTGTGTAGCTCGTAAAGTTGCGAGGGCGAACCGGGAGGGTCGAGGACAGCACAGTTAAAGATGAGCAGGTCGGCATTCTTTGCGAATTGGACCAAATTCGGTAGCGCGGAGGCATCCATATCGCCGGAAAAGACGACCACAACGCCTTGGTAGGAAATCCGGTACGCCACCGATGGGCAGTCGCCGTGATGCGTCGCAACTTCCTCGACGACCAAACCATCGTCATCCACAATCTTCGTGGGCAGGGAGCTGAGGCTGATTGCAAGATCGCGAACCGTGAAAGTTTCGGAGGCGCCAAACGTCCTCTGGTACGCGAACGCGCCGTGCTCCCCTACCAGCAAATCTACGAATCGCGAGATCTTGGGGAATGGTCCGGCACCGTCGGGGCCGAACACGCGATATGTGATGGGACCATCGCTGGTAAGAGATCGAGCGTTGAAGAAGGCCGGCAGGTCACTGCTGTGATCGATATGTAGATGCGTCAGCAAAACCGTGTCTACTTTCTCTAAGTCAATCCCCAATTCTCCGATGTGCAAGAAGGCGCCGGGTCCGGCATCCACCAGGATCCGCGGTACTCCTGCCACGAGCACGATGTAACTTGAGCCAGCCCGGCCGAATGCCCGTGGTCCGCCCGATCCCAGGACCACGACTTCCAGTGCTGACTGTGCAGATGCTGCCGACAAGCAAGCCGGGAACAAAACAACAACTGCCATAACACGAACTATCAGGGCTTTCATGCGTTCTTCTCCCACGGGGCCTTTGCAACCCTAGGTATCGATTCGATGAGATTGCAGACTTGCCAGCTTGGTTGCAACGCCCCCATCAATTACCCTTATCTCTTATGCTTGATCTCGCATTTGTTCGCAATAACCTGCCCCTCGTCGAAGAAAAGCTGCGCCAGCGCGGCATGGATCCCGCACTCGTGCTCGGTGATTTTTATGTGATCGATCTTGATCGACGCGCCGCCATCACCAAAGTCGAAACCATGAAGGCGCAGCGCAACAAGCTGACGGAAGAATTTCAGCAACTCAGGAAGGCGCAGCAGGACACCGCCCCGAACCTTCAGGAGCAGAAAGAACTGAAGGAAGAGATTTCGAGGGCTGAGAAGATCGCGGAGGACGCAGACGCGAAGCTGCGCGACATCTTGACTGGCATCCCGAACCTGCCCAGCGAGACCGTTCCTGTCGGCAACAGTGCCGACGACAATGTGGAAGTCCGCCGCTGGGGTACTGCTCCCGCGTTCGACTTCACTCCCAAGCCGCATTGGGAACTTGGCGAAGAGCTGGGCATTCTGGACCTCGAACGCGCCGCCAAAATTACCGGCGCGCGATTTGCCGTGTACTGGGACCTCGGCGCGCGCCTCGAACGCGCTCTGATGAACTTCATGCTCGATCTGCATACCCGCGAGCACGGGTACACCGAAGTTCTGCCGCCCTACATGGTGAATGCGGGTTCCATGTACGGCACAGGCCAATTGCCCAAGTTCGAGGCGGACCTGTTTTCGGTTCCATTTAACGATAGAAAGTTCTACCTGATTCCCACAGCTGAAGTTCCCGTCACAAACCTGTACCGTGACGAGACACTCGAGGCCGCGAGTCTGCCGATTTCGCTGACTGCGTTCACTCCGTGTTTCCGGAGCGAAGCGGGCTCGCACGGCACGGACGTGCGCGGCATCATTCGGCAGCACCAATTCCAGAAGGTCGAACTGGTGAAGTTCACCAAGCCGGAGCAGTCGGTCGAGGAGCACGAAAAGCTCACCGCCAATGCGGAGCAGGTGCTACAGAAGCTCGGGCTGCACTATCGAACCATGGCGCTGTGCACGGGTGACATGGGATTCTCTGCGGCCAAGACCTACGACATCGAAGTGTGGCTGCCGGGGCAGGGACTCTACCGCGAGATTTCTTCCTGCTCGAACTTCGAAGCGTTCCAGGCGCGTCGTGCCAACATTCGCTACCGACCTGAGGGTGCGAAGAAGAGCGAGTTCGTGCACACGTTGAATGGCAGCGGACTGGCCGTTGGAAGGACGTGGGTGGCGATTATGGAGAACTATCAGCAGGCCGATGGCAGCGTGAAGATTCCCGAAGTGCTGCAGCCTTATGTGGGAGCGGAGCGGATTACGCCGCGGAAACTGTAGCCTCACGGACTAGAGCATCTTCACGATTGCTGTACCCGGTATCCGCAGTGCCGGAACCAGGCGGCAGCGTTCTCGGCGGTAATGGTTTTGAGAGCTTCGGTGATGGCCTGATCGAGCGCTTCGGCGGTGCGCGCTTTGGCAGCACGCAACAGCTGCTTGAGTTTCGACCAAGCCTTCTCGATGGGATTGAAATCCGGGGAGTAGGGCGGCAGGTAGAGTAGTTCGGCCCCGCTGGCGGCGATCAACTCGCGTACGCCTTTAACTTTATGGGCGGACAAATTGTCCATCACCACTACGTCGCCAGGCTTCAGTTTGGGGCACAGCACCTGCTCCAGGTAGGCGAGAAAGACATCCCCGTCGGTAGCCGACTCGACGGTCATGACCGCCTCCATGCCGCGCAGGCTCATGGCGCCTATCGTGGTCAGCACTTTCCAGCGGCCCTGGGGTGTGGCTTCGGCGACCCGTTCGCCGCGCGGAGCTCGTCCCCACAGCCGCGTCATCTGCGTGGTCACTCCGCTTTCGTCCAGAAAGAACAGCTTCTCCGGCGCTATCGAGCCGAGCTTTTCGGCGAACTCCGCACGCCGCTGCCGGTTCGCTTCCGTGTCCTGCTCTTGCGCATGGAGCGATTTTTTTTACGCCCCAAGCCCAACTTTTGCAGCCACCGCCAGAGTAACGATTGGCTCAGCCCCACGCCGCTGGCCTTCTGCACCCGCGCTTGCAGCTCCCACAGCGTTACGTCCGCTTGCTCGCCTACTTCTGCTCGGATCTGCTTTTGCACTGCCTCTGTCACCCGGCTCACACGGCCGTGACGGGACTGCGAGGGACGCTCCACCTGCCCACTCCGCCGTTGCTGCTTACGGATCTTCTTCACGTAGTCGTAGCTCACCCCAAAGCGCTCAGCCAGCGCCTTTTGACTGAGGTCTTCCCGGGCATAGGTCTGCAGTATCCGCCGCCGTAGATCATCGGAGAATGCTTGTCCCATCCGTTTTGCCGCAGAGAACGCCGCCAATAGCAGCTTAACCAGCCATCAGCATTTCGGGTATAGCGATCTTGGATCCGCCCTAAAGTCCGCTCGGCGGGTCGAAATCAAACGGCACAGACGCTGGCCTAAAGGTCAGCTCTACCAGACAATTGCTTTGATTAGTCTCGCTTGCGCGTTTTGAACCACGCCGCTACGAAGAGACACAGCCATATCAAGTCCAGCATCGCTGACGGCAGCATCTGCGAGCCGATTCGCCCTGATGCATACAACAGGCCTACGGCCACGGGATAGAGCAGTTTCTCGATCCAACTCACTGGCATGAGCGGGCGGAAACGCAGCGGGTCTTTCGCGATAACAAGAAATGCCACTTGCCAGGCCAGCGTCACGCCCAAGAATCCGTAGTAAAACTCAGGGTGGGTGATAGCGGGCGGCTGGGTGCGGTTGAACGTCGCTTCGTAGAAGTACAGAGGGACAATCTCAAGCAGGCCCACGATTCCGGCCGCCAGATACACGATTCGCGCGAAACGTATTGCTGTCGGTTGTGCTTGCGGGCTACTCATCGCGATGCACCGTCTCCATAGCGAATGCGGGAACGCAAACGGCGATGTATTCGGCGCCATCAGGATCGGGTGTCGAGTAGCGGATCCACTCGCCGGGATGGGTGATGACTGCTTGTCCGGCCATCACGTCGAACTCGCCGTCTTTGTGGCTGACGCGCAGCCGGCCCTTCAGAACGATGGTGAACTCCTCGAATTCCGGAGTTTGGCCGGGCTCGATCCAGCCTTGCGGACTGCGCATGTGGGCGACGCTGACTCCGTCGGTCTTGCTGTTCACGCGTCCGACGTACTCGTCGATCAGTTTGGGCTTGTTGCCTGCGGCCGTAATGCGAGTTGATTGTGCAATCAACGTGGGTGGCATGGGGCTCCTGCGGAAACCGAATTGAATGTACAAGGCTGACACGATTTTCGGCAAGTGGCTTGCCGCGTTTCGAATGCTTTGAGGATTAAACGGGATCGTTCGGCTGCGGCGACTAGCCTTGCCCTGAAATTTTCACGCGCAGTTCTTCGGGAATTCTCTGGCGGATTTCCTCGGGCAGCTTGTCGAGGCCCATGCGCGCGCCCGTCATGGCAGCATCTTTTACTACCAGCGGCGCGGGCGTTGCGACTGCCACCAGCAGCCACAGAATCATCGACAGCAGAAATCCGCCGAGAGCGCCAATCTCAAGCCAGAAAGCATGATGCGGCTGGAAGTAGCGAATCACGCCGTAGGCCAGCAGGAAGACGATCATCGACGCGGACGCGAGCACCATCAGTCCGATGTCAATGCCGCGATGCAGGCGTTGGCGCGAATGGCAGTACGGGCAATCCCGCAGGTGCGCTTCATAATCGCCGCGCATCTCTGGGGCCAGTCCCGAAATGTCATAGCGCCAGCCGGCAAGTATCTTGCCGATGACGCGATCAGTGCATTCTGCCATGTTGGAAGTCCAGCGTGCGGATGGCCTGATTGCAGCGTCGCACGCGACGCGCCCTACAATCGAATTGCCGGAAGCGGTTCATGTTGTGTCGCGAGCATCAACTGGTTACGCACAAAATTCCGTTGTTCGCCCAACGCACGCTCAGCCGTCACGCGCGCCACTTCGGGGTGGTTGTTCTGCTCCGAAAGGTGCGCCAGGATGAGGTATTCCGCACCTCCATCATAGTCTGTCGTGAAAAAATCTGCGAGGGCGTCGTTGGAAAGGTGGCCCACGCGGCTCATCACGCGCTGCTTCACCGCCCACGGATATGGACCGCCGCGCAGCATCTCGAGGTCGTGGTTCGACTCGATCATGAGTATGTGGCACGAACGGATGTGGTGCTTCACATTGCTTGGCATGTAGCCCAGATCGGTACAAATTGCGGCCTTAATGCCTTCACTCTGAAAGGTGAAACCGACGGGATCGACCGCGTCGTGCGGGATGGTGAACGGCGTCACCAGGATGTCGCCGATGTGAAACGCATGACCGGCGTGAAACTCTTCGAAGCGTTCCAGGGTGACGCGATTGCCTTCGCTGTCGCGGGCAACGCGGCGGTAGGCGTCGTGCGTTGCGCCGGTCATGTACACCGGAACTTTCAAGCGCTTGGCCAGCACGCGCAGCCCGCCGACGTGATCGCTGTGTTCGTGCGTAATGAGGATGGCGTCGATGTCGCTGGTGCTCTCGCCGCAGGACGAAAGGCGGCGCAACAGCTCTTTGCAGGAGAGGCCGGCGTCGATCAGTAATCGCGTGCCGCTGCTGGCGACAAGAGTGCAATTACCCTTGCTTCCACTTGCCAGCACCGTTAGCGAAACTGCCATGAAGGGGAGAATAATCCTAAGCCCGAAGACTTGGTAGTAACGAACTGGTAACAGATGCGCGACGCTTGAGGTTTGTGCTGCCTTTTGCACAGCTATTTTCGAAGAAGCACATGAATTGCACAGCGGCGCGCGTTTCGCGCTTGAGCCGTTCCTCGCGCTGCAATATCGTTTCGCTCAATCAGGCACGAGCGAATTGTTCACTGCTTTCGTGGCGCTGCGTGATCGATGTGGGACAAAGGCATTCGGGTGTGCGCCGACGGTGCCCCCGGAATGCCTCTGCATGCGGCAGGCGAATTTTTTCGCGGGCCGCGGCGCTCCATCGAATCAATCAGCCCAATCGGCCAGTTTGGGTACTGCGTGCGCTTAGTGCGGGCAATCCGTTGCGACTCGGTCGCGCGGTGGACTCCCCCGCCCGTACGGCAACAAGCGCACTGCGCTCTTGCGCAGCAGTCTCGGGTAAGCCGGTCGCATTCCGGCGGCGAAAGCGGGGCCCGCGTCCATCGACGCTGGAGCCGTGCCTTCTCGAGCGGTCCGCAGGTGGCTGGCCTGCGGATCGCCGCTTATTGCAAGTGGGTACCCCCTCCCCCTCTCCCATGTCTGTAGAATCAATCACTTAGGAACATTTTCCGTGCAAAATAGCACAAACAAACGACTTACAGGCAAAATAGCACAAACAAAGGACTTAGCTGCTGATGAGGACGGTAGTTGTCAAAGAGCGTAACGGCCGCCAACAACCAGGGAGTGACCCCAGGACCCACGGCAGCCAAGTGCGCACGGCTCGCGTCACGCGCGACATGCATTGTTGATACGTCAGGAGAGGGGAGGGCTGTCAGCAAAAAAAGTGAGGGAAACAAAACTAAAGTAACCAAAGCGTTCCGGAATGGGACGGTTGCCAGTAGTCAGTAGGCAGTGCCAGTGAAGGCGGGATTCGTTGTCACCACGGAGACAAGCGAAACACACGGAGGGCGGGTCAGGGTTTGGGTTTGGGTTCTTCGAGGCGGAGGAAGTGAAGGTGGCCGCCGGCGTCGCCGGCGACGATGAGCTTGAGAGCATCGGAAAATGCGCAGCAATGCGCCGCGCTGTCGCAGGTGAAAGTGGCCAGGACTTCGCCGGTTTCCAGGTCCCACACCTTCACCGTGTTGTCCCCAGAGGCGGAAACCGCCCGCTTCCCGTCCGCGCGTCACCGCCACGCCATAGACCCAGGAAGAGTGGCCACGTAGCGTGCGCAGCTCGCGCCCGCTCTCCAGATCCCACACCTTCAGCGTGTGGTCCCAAGAGGCGGAGACCGCACGCTTGCCCGTCCGCCGTCACCGCCACGCCATAGACAGCTACTGAGTGGCCTGGCAAGGTGCGCAGTTCGCGCCCGCTTTCCAGATCCCACACCTTCAGCGTGTTGTCCCCAGACGCGGAAACCGCACGCTGCCCGTCCGCCGTCACCGCCACGCCATAGACCGAAGCAGTGTGGCCGTCCAGGGTGCGCAGCTCGCGCCCGCTGTCCAGATCCCACACCTTCAGCGTGTTGTCCTCAGAAGCGGAAACCGCCCGCCTCCCGTCCGCCGTCACCGCCACGCCATAGACAGAATCAGAGTGGCCCTCCAGCGTGCGCAGCTCGCGCCCGCTGTCCAGATCCCACACCTTCAGCGTGTTGTCCCCAGAGGCGGAAACCGCACGCTTCCCGTCCGCCGTCACCGCCACGCCACAGACACCAGCGGAGTGGCCTTCCAGCGTGCGTAGCTCGCGCCCGCTGTCCAGATCCCACACCTTCAGCGTTTTGTCCCCAGAGGCGGAAACCGCCCGCTTCCCGTCCGCCGTCACCGCCACGCCAGAGACAGGATCAGAGTGGCCTTCCAGGGTGCGCAGTTCGCGCCCGCTGTCCAGATCCCACACCTTCAGCGTTTTGTCCCCAGAGGCGGAAACCGCACGCTTCCCGTCCGCCGTCACCGCCACGCCATAGACAGCAGCAGAGTGGCCTTCCAGGGTGCGCAGCTCGCGCCCGCTCTCCAGATCCCACACCTTCAGCGTCTTGTCACCGAGAAGCGGAAACCGCACGCCTCCCGTCCGCCGTCACCGCCACGCCATAGACAGAAGCGGAGTGGCCTTCCAGGGTGCGCAGCTCGCGCCCGCTCTCCAGATCCCACACCTTCAGCGTGTTGTCCTCCAGAAGCGGAGACCGCACGCTTCCCGTCCGCCGTCACCGCCACGCCATAGACATAAGCAGAGTGGCCCGCCAGGGTGCGCAGCTCGCGCCCGCTGTCCAGATCCCACACCTTCAGCGTGTTGTCCCAGAGGCGGAAACCGCACGCTTCCCGTCCGCCGTCACCGCCACGCCATGGACCCAATGACGGTGGCCCGCCAGGGTGCGCAGTTCGCGGCCGCTGTCCAGATCCCACACCTTCAGCGTGTTGTCAGCCGAGAGCGGAAACCGCACGCTTCCCGTCCGCCGTCACCGCCACGCCAGAGACAGAAGCAGAGTGGCCTGCCAGGGTGCGCAGTTCGCGCCCGCTCTCCAGATCCCACACCTTCAGCGTTTGTCATGCGAGGCGGAAACCGCCGCTTCCCGTCCGCCGTCACCGCCACGCCAGAGACAGAAGCCGAGTGGCCTTCCAGGGTGCGGCAGCGCAGTCCCCGGCGGATGCAGCGAAGGTTTCAGCGGCCGCAGCCAGGAAGTTCGCGTTCCTTCCGCAACTCGGTTGGTGAATTCGTTTATGGCGGGCAATTCCTGATATGTCAGTAGCCGCCCCACCAGCTGCGAGGCAAACTGGCCGGGGTCTCTCGCGATCACGTTCGACGACAGCCGGATGGCACCCTGCAGCAAACGCAGTTCTACCTCATCCGGCACGTAAGCGAAATCAGCGGTGAGTGAAGTAACGTCGGTGGCAACCAGCTTGGCTTGTAACCATTCTGGCGAGATCAGTAACGCTCGCAACTGTGCTTGCCGGCCGGCCTTGACCATGTGGTAGGCGTACCAGCGCCAAGCATAGGCGTCGGTAAGCTTCTGCGAATCGCCCCAGCATCCAGCAATTTGCCGTGTACCAGCGCTGCATCAGTATGTTTGACCAGGGCCTCCTGCAGGTAGGTCCGCATCACGTCATGCAGGCGCAGGTAACGCGCTTCCAAGTTGAGCGTTTTCAACAGGGAGTAGCGATGCAAGCGAACGCACAGGTCCTCGGTGTCGAGCTCATCCAAACCACTTGTGCTCTGCCACAACGTAGTGACGACACTCAGGGGTATATTTTCGTCTTCCGGAAAAATGGAAAATTCCTCGAAGCGCTGCCGTTCCCGTCTCGTCCTGTGAAAAGCGGTCAAGGCTGACCCCGACGGTCAGCGCTACAGCGCGCTGCCGCGCCTGTTCGTTGCCAGCGTCAAAGGCGGTGAGGCCGCGCTTGTCGAGCGCCTTGTTGACATAAGCGATGGCGTCGGAAGGTGGCTGTCCGGTCGTCTTGATTCGCTCCTGCAGGACGCTCTTCACCATGCCCAGCAGCAACGGCCAATTTCCCCACACGCTCGGCCAAAGCGATCATCTGCGGTTTGCAATCCGCCGGCAGGCCTGCCGCGAGCAACTCCGCCGCCTCGTCCGGCTGCATGGAGTCAACTTTGATGTCACTGCACTGCTGGGGCAGCGTGTCGAGAT
Organism: uncultured Acidobacteriaceae bacterium; assembly: GCA_963814165.1. GTDB lineage: Bacteria > Acidobacteriota > Terriglobia > Terriglobales > Acidobacteriaceae > DASRAA01. Next base: position 273,819 of record CAWFBW010000017.1, read on the forward strand.
TGCGCGTGGTGATGAGCCGGGCGCAGTGGGGCCGCCTTGCAGAAAGGGTTCGAGGTGAGCCATTTTCCAGACATCGTCGATCACCATAAGGATGTCGCGATCGGCCAGAAGCTCCCGCAGCCTGCTCTTGGCGGGTTCGAGGCTGCCGAAGTCGGAAGCCTCGCCGCTCAACATGCCGGTGAGCTCGGCGACTTTACCGGGCAGGTTGTCAACCTTCTCGCCCAGCGTCACCCACACAATCCCGTCGTCGAACGCTTCCTGAATGCGCGGGTCGTGGCAGACAGCTTTGGCCAGCGTGGTTTTGCCGAATCCGCCCGCGCCACGTAGCGCAGTAGTAATGGCTATGGGATTGCGCTGGTCTCTCATTTCATCGAGCAGAAGCTGGACGATGGGCTCGAACTCATCTGGCCGCTTCACGAAATCTTTTGGCAGATCGTCGGCCATAAAGGGCACGCGCGGGGAGACACACTCGCGGCGAAGCTCGGCGACGAATGCGTCCCATTGCGGTTTGGTCTTGAGATTGGCGAAATGCTTAGTCTGGATCCAGCGGGGAAGGGAGCTGAAGTCGAGCGCGTCGGAGGTCTGGACGGGAAGCACACATACGCCCTGCTGGCGGGCGTATCGCCACTCCTCGCGTACCATGTCGGACTTCATGGAGTTGGGCGTAGCCACCAGCACCACGTAGGCGACATGGTCGAGGGCGTCGGTGATCTGCAGCCACCAGTCGCGCCCGGAGCGTTCGCTGATGATGTCTTGCCAGAAGCTCGATGTCGGGATGCTCTGTCTCGAGCTTGTGGCGCAGCCAGAGAGCATAGTCGCTGCCATCGGAGCGGGCGTAGGAGATGAAGACGCGAGGCTGCTCAGATGGTGGCATCAGGAAAACCATTATGGATGGGAATGGGGAGAAGAGCCAGAGAATCCCAACGCATCTATAATGGTTGTGTTAGCTGCTGGGCCGGGTGATCGCTGCCGGCTTGCGGACGCTGGGCTTGCCCAGGCTGCGCAGGTTGGGAGAGGAAAGTCCGAACTCCGTAGAGCGGTGTGCCGGATAACGTCCGGGGGGCGGCCTTTAAGGGCCGTTTACGGAAAGTGCCACAGAAAATATACCGCCCCGCCCAACTGCTTCCAGAGATTCATGTCACCCGCCCAGGTTAGCCCAAAAGAAGGCGAACGGGGCACCCGAAGGGTTTTGTTTCCCACCCTTTCCCAAAAGAAAGGAAAGGATGGGGCACCCGTCGATTCGGGCTTCCCACAATTGCCAAAAGAAGGCAATTATGGGCCACCTATGTGGGTCTCTGGGCGGAGTTGGGCGGGGTAAGGGTGAAAAGGTGCGGTAAGAGCGCACCGCGCTGCCAGTAATGGCGGTGGCAGGGCAAACCCCACACGGAGCAAGACCAAATAGGGGAGGACGTCCCTTCGGGGACGGCGTGCCGGCTCGGTGCGCCACAACTTCCGGGTAGGTCGCTGGAGCCGTGCAGTAATGCGCGGCCTAGAGGAATGATCGCCCTGCCGCTCTTTGTCTTCGATGGAATCTGGATCCCACCCTTTCCCAAAAGAAGGGAAAGGATGGGGCACTCGGAGTTCGATGGGTGAGACCCCGCCCTACCGCCACAAGACGGCGGTAGAACGGGGCACCCGGAGAATGGGAGTTACCCACTCCTCGACGAGAAAGAGCGGCAGACAGAATTCGGCTTACAGGCCCGGCAGCTATCAAATTTCTGCGCAAACCCCTCATTTCACCGGGCAGTCGCAGTATTTCTCCAGCCAGTTGAGCTCTTCGCGCACCTTGATTTTGCCGTGCCAGGGATTCAGGTCGAGCGAGTGGCCCTCGTCGGGGAAGACCAGCAGCGAGCTGGGAATGCCGAGTGTGTGCAGCGCGTGTTCGAGCAGGTAGTCTTCGGCGACGGCGACGCGGATGTCGCTGCCACCTGCGACGACGTGGGTCGGAGTTTTGACTTTGTTGAACTGGAAGATGGCGGCTTCGTCGAGCCAGTTCTGTTTGGCTTTGGGGTCCCACATCAGGCCGCCGAGGAAGAAGGCGTCGTCGTAGGTCGTGTCGTCATTGCCCCAGTTGGCGATGTGCTCGACAGCGCCCGCGCCAGTGACGGCGGCCTTGAATTCGGTGGTCTGGGTGATGAGCCAGTTGGTCATGTATCCACCGTAACTGTAGCCGCCGATGGTCATCTGCTTGGGGTTGGCGATGCCGTCTTTCACCAAGGCTTCGACGCCGGTGAGGATGTCGCGGCCGGGGGCGGAGACGATCTTGGGGACGATGGCGAGGGCGAACTTGTCGCCGTAGCCGGCAGAGCCGCGATAGTTAGGGCGGAAGACCAGCCATCCCTGGCTGGCGGCGTACATGGCCCAGTTGTACCAGTCGGCGCCGAAGTAGTTGCCGTCGGCGTCCATGGGGCCGCCGTGGATGAGGACGAAGAGGCGGAGATTCTTGGCCTCGAACTTGCCGGGAGGATAGAGGAGATAGCCTTCGATGGGAGTGCCGTCGTCGGAGGTCCAGCGGAATGGCTTGCCTTTGGGAAGATCGCGCTCGGTGAAGAGCTTATTGAATGACGTAATCGGGCGCGCCGTAGAAATTTGAGCGGGGCTGTCGGCGATGTAAACCTCGGTGGGCTTGTCCACCTCGGAGTAGGTGAACGCGATGCGCGAGGAACTAGGTGCGGCGGTAACGTGAGCATAGGTTCCTGGCCATCCATCGAGCTTGCGGAAGATGTCTTGCGGTGCAGTCTGCTGATAGAGGGCCGTCGCGGTGCCCAACATTCCGGGAGCGAGCAGGCCACCGTTGGACTCGAGCGCGTAACTGCCGACGGAACCATCGAAGGCGGCGGCCCAGCGGGTGGGCTTGGCGCTGGCGACGTCGACGGAGTAGACGCGGAATTGCAAATCGGCGTAGCTGCCCTCGACAGAACCCTGTTCCACTTCGAAGAACACGCTCTTGCCGTCGGGCGACCAACGTACGTTGCCCTCGAGCGCCTCGTTTTTCGTTAGCTGGCGCGCGGTGTTGCTAGGGCCGGGTTTGGTTGTGTCGGCAACGTAGATCTCGACATCTTGAACGCCCTCGAAACGCTCCGAGATGCTGTCGGTTGAATACGCGAGCTTGAGCGCCGTCGGGTGAAACGGCCATGCTCTTCACGCGATAGGCAGAAGTCACGACGGCTTGCGCGCCCGGAGTCTCGCCGGTTTCCTCGTCCTTCTCTTTCTTTTTGTCCTTCTTGTTCTTCTTTGATTCCTGCGTGCCGAGCTCGATTTGCCGCTTCAGGGCCTCGGCGACTTCGATGCGCGAGATGACGTCGCCGCGCTCCTGCTCGCGGTAGCGGACCACGTCTTTCCATTGCTCCTTGTATTCGTCTTTCTGCTTCGAGGTCCAGGGGATGCGAGTGGCGAAGTAGAGTGCCTTGGAATCGGGGCTCCAGGCGAAGGAGTGCACGTCTTCGGCGCCGCGAGTGACGGGGAATGCCTCTCCGCCATTGACGGGAATGAGATAGAGGTGGGTCACGCCCTTCTTGCTGTCGCGATCATCGTCGGATTCTTCGGAGTCATCGGATTGGGCGTCGCGGTCGGAGAGAAAAGCAATCCATTTTCCGTCCGGCGACCACTTCGGGTCGGAGTCGTGTCCTGACTGGGTGAGCGGGATTACCGTGCTTTCACTGTCACGCCACAGCCAGAGATCTTCGCGAAAGCGCTGTGCCTTCCAGTCGGCCCGGGAAGTTGCAATGACGACCATATGGCCGTCGGGCGAGAGTTCTACGCGGCTGAAGTCAACGGCGTTGAAGAATTCGTCGAGCGTGAGGCGGGGCTTGGAGGCGGACGAGCCGGCCGCGAGCGCAGGTGTTGCCGCGGCGACCAGAAGCATGGAGAGGACAGCAATCGCAATCACAGGGAAACGCGCCAGGCGGAAGCCATTGAGGCGGATCGTCATAGTTTCTTCAGGAATCAGGAGCATTGAGAAGGTCGGGGAGTATTCGCTTGATTATAAACAGCCTGAAGAAGCCATACCAGATTGAGCACTTTCAAAACCCATTGATGAGTGCGCTTGGCTCTGTTGGCATCCTGGGGCTTGAGCGCCTGCCTGGGTTAGGACGGTGGGACCGATCCTGGAGGAATCTGCATTCTTTCCAGGTGAGGGGAAAGCAGATCCCTCGCTACGCTTGGGATGACAATCATAAGGGTAGGATTGTCAGCAGTGCCGGACGCGTCTGAGCGTCACATCAAGTCGTGCCTGCCATCACTGCGTTACGGTGACAAGCGGCGTTACAAAGAAGATGAACGCCCATGGATTCCGATGGGAGGTAGTCCCATGCTGTTCACATTTCTTGTGGCCCTATTTCTTGTTGGCGCAGTCCTTCTGATCGCGCTGCCGATCGGCCTAAGCCTGCAATCCTATTTCCGCAATCGCGGCCGCCGTACTGTCATCTGCCCGGATAATCACGAGCCCGTGACGGTTGAACTCGACAGCAAGTACGCGTTCTCCACGGCATTGCGTGGCCAGGAGCACGAGCGGCTGCAGTCGTGTAGCCGCTGGCCGGAGAAAGGCGATTGCGGGCAGGAATGCCTGGCCCAGGTCGATCCTACGCCGGAGAACCTGGAACGATTGCTGCAGAAGTGGTACCAGGGCAGGACCTGTGCCATTTGCGAGCGCGCGCTGACGCCCGCGGACTGGAGGCGGAGCCGGCTGGCGCTGCTCAACGAGAAGGAAAAGCTGTTTGAGCTGCGTCACATGCACCTTGACGAGATTCCTTCGGCGCTCGATCAGATGGCGCCACTATGCTGGAACTGTCACCAGGAAGAACGTGTGAGGCAGGCCGCGCCGCCCCGTCTGCTCAAGGGAGACCGCACGAAACTCCGCTCTGCGATGGGCGAATAAATTCCTCCCTCGATGAGGCCGCGTCAGGCCGAATCGGTAGCACTCAGGTCGGGGAGCGCTCCCGCGCTCCCCGTACTTTTTGCGGGCGATTCGCGATGGTATGGCGGGATATAATCCGCACGGTTCAAGGGAGGCGATTCGTGAAGCGACTGTTGCTTTTGCTGGTCGTGGTGTCGATGCCGGTGGCGGGCTGGTGCCAGGCGCCACCGAAGGCCAAGCCGGTTTCTCCGCTGCTGGAATACGCGGGCGTGTGGACTTCGGAATTTGAGGGTAAGGTGTGGCTTAGCCTGCGCCTTGAGTTGCGTGGGGACCAGTTGGTCGGCGATCTTGTGCATCCCCAAAAGATAGAAATGAATGACAACGGCGGGCTGAAGTCAGTGAGCGAAGAGCAATTCACAGAGGCGGTGGAAGAGGCAGTGGTGAATCCCGACGGACTGCTGCTTACACTGAAAAACCGTAACACGCAGGAAGTGAACCGCTATCAGATGCGACTCATCCTGCCCGGGAAGGAAACCGCAGACTTGAAGATGATTGGCATGCCAATGCCTCCCGGGATGCCGAAACCGAAGCCTTGGAGGTTGGTGAAGTCGGGGACGGCGACCAAGAATAAGCCGGAAGCGCCACGCTGAGCGGATTGCTAACGAAACGATATCAACATTCCGGCAATTAGCAGAACGAATCCGACAGCGATCGATAGCCACATCACCAGGGGCAGTCGGCTCGATGGTCTGGCGGCGCGGTAAGCCCGAACAAGATCCTTCCCCACGAGTGGAGTTGCCGTTGCCGGGTTCAGGTCGGAGGCCCGCATCATTACCACGACGCGGAGAGCTACTCCAGTCATCGCCAAAAGGAAGCCGGCAACTACCATCCAATCCGCCGTCGAATTCATGGCCAACCTCGCCTGCGGAAATGTCGCGGCAGCAGTTTACGCCTAAATCAACTCCACGGTAAGCGGTTTATTGGATTTTTTTCAGCCTTTCATCAGGTAATGGCTCGCCGCTCCCATAAAAAACAGCATGGGGAACGACAGCCAGAAATTGACCCGGGAGGTAAGGAAGGCCAGCCGGGCGACCTTGGCCGCTTCGGGAGGCATTGCCTCACCTTGGGCTGCACCGATGTTCCAGCGGATGATCTTCTTTTGCATGCGCCAGATGATGCCCCAGACATTCAGCATCATGAACCAGCCCAGTCCGCCCCCGATTCCGATGGACAGAGCGCGGGAGCTTTCCCATCCCTGCTGATTGAGGCTGAGGAACAGGTAGGACGCACCGATTACTACAACCGCCACGATAGCGCCCAGGACAGGGCCTTTCTTCAGGAACTCGGCTGGCGCCATGAGAATGCCCATTTCGATGGCAAATGCGAAGGTCCAGATCAGGAAGAAGCTGGCGGAGATCATTCCACTGGAGGCCGGCTGCCCGTTGGCGACGGCGAGACGGACGTCGGTAGCGACTATGTGCATCCACCAGGCGATGCCCACCAGGACTGTGACGACGGAACTCCAGCGGAACCACCACATGGCTTTGGGCATGAGGTTGGGGACGACTATGGTCCTGGTCTTGGGGTCCAATTCTTGCAGGAAGGGAACATTCACCAAATTGAAGTAGTACAGCAGACCGACCCATGCGATTCCGGCGGTGATATGGACCCATCGGAGGAGCATGAGAAAGAGCTGGCTGCCGCCCGGGAACTCGATGCCGGGGAGCTGAAAGAACAGAAGCGCAGGTAATGGCGAAACGGTCACGGTAGAGGCCTTTTTCGAATCAGGCTCGGTGCCCAATTCGATGCCCGGCGGCCGGGTGACTTCCAGAATACATTCCAGAGCGCGGGTTTTAGTTGAAATTGCGCGAATGTGGACTTATCGTAAAGCTGCTGGAGTTTACCCTCCCGAGGCCGGCGCGGTATGGTTTGGCCCGGGGAGGTTTTTACCGACAGACCCGGACGCACGGCAAGGCCGACATTTCTGGGGCTGGGCTGTTTTTTGCCGGTTGCAAGGAGGACCACCCATGGAAAGTAAACCAGCACAAAATATTCAGGATTCGTTTCTCAATACGGCGCGCAAAGACAAGTCGGTCATTACCATCTACCTTTTGAGCGGCGTAAAACTGACGGGCCGTATTCGCTCCTTCGATAAGTATTCGGTTGTCCTGGACACCAACAACCAGGAACAACTGATTTTCAAGCATGCGATTTCCACGGTGGTGATGTCGCGACCGCACTCCGCTGAGCGGCATGGTGAACCGAGAACCGGCACCGAAACCGCGCCACCGTCAGTTACCTCCACCGCGCCTCACACCACGGAGAGCTGACGTATTTCTGAAGCCGGTGGGATGAGTTCAAGACGCGAAGACCACTCCGGGCGGGGCCGGGGAAGCGGTCCTGAGCGCGTATTCCTGGTGGGAGTGGAGTTCCTTTCGCGTGGTCTATCGAAGCGCGACACTCACAAGAAATCTGCTGACAAACGGGAGTCCGGAACGGATGAGGAAAGTTCCTCCACCGATCGGCGTAAGCCGGCCGGCAAGGTTCCGCCCGTGGCGCGAGCGGCGCGCAGCGTTGCAGACACTCGCCTGCACGCGACGGAAGTAGAGCATCGGGCTTTTTCCGCCGAAGAATCATTGGCCGAATTGCGCGAGTTGTCCACGAGCGCCGGGGCTGTGATTGGCGGAGAAATGCAGCAGCGCCGACAGAGGCCGGATTCGGCGACGTTGATCGGAAGCGGGAAAGTGCTTGAGCTCAAGGGCGCGGTTGCGTCGGTCGAGCCTGATCTCGTCATTTTCGACTACGAGTTGACGCCTTCGCAGCAGCGCAACCTGGAGCGCGAACTGAGAGTCCGGGTCATCGATCGAACGCAGCTCATCCTCGACATCTTTGCCCGTCATGCCCGCACGCGGGAAGGACAGATGCAGGTCGAACTGGCGCAACTGGAATACCTGCTGCCACGCCTGGCAGGGCGCGGCGTGGAAATGTCGCAACTGGGCGGTGGCATTGGTACGCGCGGTCCTGGCGAAACGCAGCTGGAGACCGACCGCCGGAAAATCTATCGCCGCATTCGGCATGTGAAAGAGCAATTGGAGAATGTGCGGCGCATTCGCGGCCAGCAGCGTCAACGGCGTGAGTCGGTGCCGGTCGCGGTGATTGCGCTGGTGGGCTACACGAACGCCGGCAAGTCAACGTTGTTCAATGCGCTAACGAACGCCGGAGTGCTGGAAAGCCCGCGGATGTTCGCTACGCTCGATCCCACTCTGCGGCACGTCAAGCTGCCCTCGAAGCGCGAGATCCTGGTGTCTGACACTGTGGGATTTATTCGCCACTTGCCGCACACGCTGGTTTCGGCGTTTCGCGCGACGCTTGAAGAGGTCCAACGGGCGACGCTGCTGCTGCATGTTGCTGACGCCACCAGCCCTACGGCTGACGAACAGCAGGCGCAGGTGGAAGAGGTGCTGCGCGAGCTTGAGGTGCAGGACAAGCCCCGACTCTACGTGATGAACAAGATGGACCTGTTGCCGGAACTCCAGCGCGAATGCTTGATCGATTCTGCCAACGTGGTACACGTGTCCGCCACGAAGGGAACCGGCATTGACCGGTTGCTACAACGTATCGATGACTTGATGGAACAGGATCCAGTTCGGAAAGTGCGCTTGCAGGTGCCGCAGTCAGAGGGCAAGGCGCTGGCCACTCTCGATGCGAAGGCCGTGGTGTTGTCGCGGTCGTACCGCGACGGCTACGTGGAGCTTGAGGTTCAGGCTCCGGCGTCTGTGCTGCGACAGATGAAGTCGTTTCTTTCGGAGTAAAAAGGCCGTTGGCGAAGATTAGATGACGCGCACGCCGGTGCCGGCGTCGGCCTGCTCGTGGGCGTGATAGCTGGAACGCACCAGCGGTCCTGATTCCACGTGCTTGAAGCCCATCTTCATCGCTGCATCTTTCAGTACGCGGAATTCGTCAGGCGTGTAGAGGCGCGCGACGGGCAAGTGGTCGCGGGAAGGCCGCAAATACTGGCCGACTGTCAGGATGTCCACCTTGCGCGCGGCCAAGTCGCGGAAGACGGCCAACAACTCTTCGGTGCTTTCGCCGAGGCCAACCATGACGCCGGTCTTGGTGGGGATCGCGGGATTCATTTCTTTCGCCTGTTCCAGCAGTCGCAAAGTGCGCTCATAACGGGCGCCTGAACGCGCGACTCGATACAAACGCGGCACGGTTTCGGTGTTGTGGTTCAGGATGTCGGGCCGAGCGTCCATCACGATTCGCAGCGGCTGCTCGAGGCCCTGGAAATCGGGGATGAGCACTTCCACGCGGCAGTCGGGCATGCGACGGCGAATTTCCGTAATGGTGTTGGCGAACACCTTGGCACCGCCAACGTTGTCGTCGTCGCGATTCACGCTGGTGACTACGGCGAACTTGAGGCCTAGCTTCTCGACCGCTTCGGCGACGCGCGCAGGTTCGTCAAAGTCGATCGCATCGGGTCGTCCCTTGGGGACGGCGCAGAATCCGCAGCGCCGGGTGCACAGGTTGCCCAACAGCATGAAGGTTGCGGTGCGGTGGTTCCAGCATTCGCCAATGTTGGGGCAGTGGGCGGACTCGCACACCGTGTGCAAGTCGAGCTTGCGAGCCAGGGTCTTCAGGTCGTGATAGTTGTCGCCCATGGGCGCGCGGGCCTTCAGCCATTCGGGCTTAGGAGCCGGTTTGCGCGGGGCAACGTCGATCTGAATGAGTTCTGGAGCACTAGCCATGGGACTTGTCTATTGTACGATGCCGAAAGCGCGGCCGGGGTTGCGGCCGTTACTACAGGGTATGCAAATACGCCAGCAGATCCGTCAATTGCTGCTGAGTAATTTTCTGCTGAAACCCCGGCATCTTGGCCCGTCCCATCAAGATGATGTCGGTCACACGGTCGTCATTGGTGGGAATGCCACTCGACATGAATGGCTTCTGATACAGCCCATGCATGCTGGGTCCACGCAAGTTGCGTGAGCTGTAAGCATAGTGACATTCGGCGCAACGGGCGTCGTACACCCGGCGGCCCATTGCCTGTTGGGGAGTAAGCCCCAATTCGGCGTCCGTCTTGCGGGGTTCGCTATCGCAGCCAACGACAATCAACAGAAAACTTGCAACGATTGCCAGCAGAAAAAGCTGGGCACAACGCCTGAAGTTCAACGCAACCTTTCCCAAAAGTGCTCCGCAGTGATGTCAGGGAGCAAGTCAAAAGTATCAGAGTTAGAATACACCGCACATGGCAGTACGCCTCAAACGCGTGTACGAAGCACCGTCGGCCAGCGACGGTGCGCGAGTGCTGGTGGACCGGCTGTGGCCGAGGGGTCTCACCAAGGAAGCAGCCGCGCTGGACGCCTGGCTCAAAGACGTCGCGCCGTCGCACGAATTACGCAAGTGGTACCACGCACATCCCTCGCAGTGGACAAAGTTCCGGAAGCAGTACCTCGGAGAGCTGAGCAATGATGCTGCCCATGCAGCGCTGCAGGAACTGCACGACCTCGCGGCCAAGAAACGGGGTCTGACTCTGTTGTTCGCGTCCAAGAGCCTGGACCGAAATCACGCCCTGGTGCTGAAGGAATTGGTTGATGGCGAGCGCAAGCCGCCCACCGGCACGGGACCTGCTGCAGCAGCGGCGGGACGTGCGCGCGCTGTGCGCCGTCGCTAACGGCCTTCCGTGACGATTTTCTCCACGATCCGGTCAATCGTATCGACGGCCTTCTTATTCGTCAGGTTGTGGTTGTTGCACAGGATGGAAAACGCCACCGTGCGGCCAGTCGTGGTGGTGGCGTAACCGGAGAGCGAATTGACGTGGTTCAGCGAACCCGTTTTGGCATGCACGGCGCCCTTGTAGGGAGCGATCTTCAGGCGATCGCTCAGCGAGCCGTCTATCCCGGAGACCGGCAGGGTGTCTGCGAATTGCGGGCCCCAAGGCTGCAGCCTGGCGTACTGCAACAAGCGGACAACCGCCGCAGGGGTCACCAGGTTCTCGCGCGACAATCCTGAACCGTCGTAGAACACGAATTGGTCGGGCTGGATGCCGGCGGAGGTCAGGAATCCGCGCAACACCTCAAGACCTCCCTGGATCGACCCCGAAGTGCCTTTCTCCTTGCCCAGGAGTCGCAAGGCAAGTTCGGCGTGGAGATTTTGGCTGACCTTGTTGACCACGCGCAGGTCGTCGGAAAGCGGCATGGATTCGTGGCTGGCGAGCACCATCGGCTTGGGAACGGAGTGTGCGGAGTTTTCGCTGCCCCCGCCGGACGCCAGGGTAGTCACACTGAAGGTCTGCATGGAAGCCAGTTCGGCGTGGCGCGTGCGGGGGCGGCCGTACACGGTGACGCCACGCTGCTCCAACAGCGATTGGAAGAGCTCGGCGGTGAATTCCGCGGGGTCTTCGATGGCCAGGGCCTCCCCTTCGCCCGTATCATCGACAGGAATATTGCCCCAGATGGTGACTTGATTCGATCCCGGCTCCCGATTGATGAAGACCTTGCGCGGGCCGGTGCCTTGCGGAGTCGTAGTGACGCGATTGTCGATGCGGTAGTACTCGGGAAAGGGCGTGACGTTGAGAAACGCTCGCTCGCCCGGCCGGTCGGCGGGGAGTATGTTCACGAACAGTACGTTGTCGTTGATCGTCAGCGCGGAGACCGGAGCTCCCCACTCCCACGCCAGATCATCCTGCGACCAGCCTTCGCCGTAACGCTCGAAAACGTAGTACGAGTCATCGGCAACGACGTCTGCCGTCAACGTACTTCAGACCCTTTTGGACGAGCTGGTCGGCCAGATCGACGAGCGCCTGGATGGGCGGGGACTTACGCTCGGTGTGCAAGTAGTAGGGCAGAGTGCGGCCCGAGAGATTGGGATCGCCGCGGCCAACGATGATGAGGTCTGAATTCAGGCGGCCGTACTTGTCGAGAGCGCCGAGGCTTTCGACCGACGTCTTGAAGCGAAAATCGGGGCCGATCAGTGCGAACGCAGCCGCCGTAGTAAAAAGCTTGGTATTGGAGGCCGGCGTGAAAAGCCGATTTTCGTTTAATCCGAAGAGACGGTCGCCGGTGTCGAGCGCGACCACGTCAATGCCCCAAAAACCACGGGAGACATCAGGATCGCTGAGGATCTGTTCAATGGCCTTGCTCAGTCGCTTGTCGTCGACAGGCTTCTTGTGAGAGTTCTTCGCGCCCTGGGCGGCAAAGGCATGGGTGGTCAGCAGCAGGAGGAGTGCGACATGAACGGCTTGGCGAACCCGGTGCATTGGACTGCAATGGTGGTACAGTCGGATTCTAGCACCAAGTTTCACGGCTTCGTGGTCTTCGCAGTTCAATGAAGCAGCACAATGAGACGCCAATTACAATGACGGCCATGCGTGCGTCCTACGACTGGCAGCTTCGCTCGCGCACACTGGGATTGGGTGCACACACTATGGTTATGGGAGTGGTTAATGTCACTCCCGACTCCTTCTCCGATGGCGGAAAGTTTTTGGATGCACAGGCCGCCGTTGCCCATGCGCTTCAGTTACTGGACGAGGGAGCAGACATAGTCGACATTGGTGGAGAATCGACTCGGCCGGGGTCGGCAGTTTTGCCGGAAGAACCGGGGCACAAAGCGGCCGTGACGGAAGATGAGGAGCTGCGGCGGGTGATGCCGGTTCTCGACGGCATCCTGAAGGAACGACCGCAATGCGTGATTTCTATCGACACCTACAAGTCAGGCGTGGCGCGCCGCGCCGTTGAAGCGGGCGCGGAAATCGTGAACGACGTGAGCGCTTTGCAGTGGGATCCGGCCATGGCTCGGTCTTGTGGCGACTTACACTGCGGAGTGGTACTCATGCATACACGAGGCCGGCCTGCTGAGTGGCGCAATTTGCCGCATCTCTCCGATATCACGGCGACGGTGATGCACGATCTTGCCAACCGAGCGCAGGTCGCCCTGGATTCCGGCATTCAGCGGCAGGCGATTGTGATGGATCCGGGCTTCGGATTTGGCAAGAACTTTGAAGAAAACTATCCGCTGCTGGCGAATCTTGGGCGGTTGAATCAACTCGGATTCCCACTTCTCGCGGGCACCTCGCGGAAGTCATTCATCGGTCGCACGCTGGCCGGAAGCAGGAGGGTGGAGGTTGTGAGTCCAAGTGACCGTCTCTTCGGATCGCTGGCCGCGACGGTTGCCAGCATTTTGCATGGGGCGCATATTGTTCGGGTGCATGATGTTGCATCGGCGGTAGACGCTGCCGCCGTGGCGGATGCCGTCTTGGCGGCATGCAGTTGATGCCGCCTCCTCAGTCCCGGAATCAATCGTTGAGTTACTGAAGACAGTTTGGCAGCTTCATACCTCGTTCAATGACAAAGCTCGAGACTCTCACTTCTGATCCGCGTGTTACCGTGCGGCGTCCGGGCACGCCTGCCGCCGGCAATGGCTGCGTTGTGTACTGGATGCAGCGGGCGCAGCGCACGCTCGACAATCCGGCGCTCGACGTGGCGGTCGAAGCGGCGAATACGCTGGAGCAACCCGTCGTTATCTTCTTTGCGCCGATGCCGTTCTATCCGCATTCGAATCTGCGGCACTTCGCATTTCTGGCGCAGGGAATCGCGGATGTAGAGAAAGGCGCGCACGAGCGAGGCATTGGCTTCGTGCTGCGCCGCTATCCCGATCATTCGCTGCTCGATTTTTGTGATGAGGTGAACGCTTCGCTGGTTGTTGGCGATGAGAATCCGCTGCGCGAACCGCGCCTGTGGCGGGAGCGCGCAGCCAAGAAGTTGACGGTGCCGTTCTGGACCGTCGATGCCGACGTGATCGTGCCATCGAAGCTGCTGGAGAAGGAACAGTATGCGGCGCGTATTATCCGGCCGCGCTTGCAGGCGCGCCTGGAGCAGTTTCTCGATTTGGCGGGGAATCCTGAGGCAAAGGTTCGGTGGCAAAAGCCGCCCGGTCTTGGGTTCCGGCACGACGAAGTGACCACCGACGTAACCGAGGGATGGAAGAATCTCGATCGCTCTGTCGGGCCGGTCGATTCGTTTCGCGGAGGCACTGGCGAGGCACTCCGGTTGCTGGACGACTTCGTGCAGCGCAAGTTGGCCAGCTATCCCGAGAACCACGGCAAGCCTGAAATTGACGGAACATCGCGCCTGTCGCCGTACCTGCATTTCGGGCACATAGGACCGCACACGGTGATGAAAGCGGTGCAGGAATCGAAAGCTCCCCAGACTGCCAAAGACGATTACATCAACCAGTTCCTGACCTGGCGCGAGCTGGCGATCAATTTCGTGCACTTCAATCCGCTGTACGATGCGTTGGAAAGCGCGCCCGACTGGGCCCATAAGACGCTGGCGGCGCATGCCGGCGATCCACGCCCCATTGTTTACACACTCGAGCAGTTCGAGCACGCACAAACCCACGATGAGCTGTGGAATGCGGCCCAACTCGAGATGCTACACGCCGGATGGATGCACAACTACATGCGGATGTACTGGGCCAAGAAGATTCTCGAGTGGAGCCCATCGCCGGCGGTCGCTTACCAGACGGCGCTGTACCTGAACGACAAATACTTTCTCGATGGCCGCGATCCAGACGGTTATGCTGGAGTGGCGTGGGCAATCGGCGGGAAGTTCGATCGGCCGTGGTTTGATCGACCGATCTTCGGCAGCATTCGGTGGATGTCGGGCGACGCCGCGCGCAAGAAGTTCGATGCGGGCAAGTACATTGCGCAAATGAATCTTCTGGCGGGGAAGAAACGTGCCGGCGAACAGGCGACCCTGATTCCTGCGGGGTAGATCGGGCCCAGCAATCGGCTACGGCGCGACGCGAAGGCTGATGAGAAAGACCGAAGCCCAAAGCAGGAATCCAGCCAAGACCGACGTACATGGTAATGCGGCGCTCGGAAGCCCGCCGCAACGTGGGCAGGGGCAACGGCGCGCCCAGCGAGCGATGAAACCATGCGCCAAGAAGTCCGACGAAGCCGATCAAGGCGGTGGCTGCTCCAAACATCAGGCCGGCGAGAATCAGAACAAAGCTCAGGCTAAACACCGGATCGCTACCCCATCGCTTGCCATCAAGGTAGACTGCGGAGCGCTTTCGCGCAAGGTGAAAGGGCGTCTTCGTTGTAAAATCCCGTGCACGGAGGAAGCATGAAACGCGTGACTGGACTCGGCGGTATCTTTTTCAAGGCGAAGGATCCGAACACCATGTATGAATGGTATGAGAAGCACCTGGGGATTCAACGCGGGGCAGACGGCTCCGGCGCGATGTTCCACTGGCGGGACGCCGCCGATCGGGAGAAAACGGGCTTGACCGTGTGGTCGATCTTTCCGCAAACCACAAAATACTTCGACCCCAGCCAGGCGCCATTCATGTTGAACTATCGGGTTGAAAACCTCACCGAGCTGCTCAAGGCGCTGCGAGAAGAGGGCGTGACGATCGACCCGAAAGTCGAAGACTACCCATACGGCAAGTTCGCGTGGATTTCGGACCCGGAAGGCAACCGTATTGAGTTGTGGGAGCCGCCGAAGGAGTAACCAGATGGTTTATGGTTGACATTACATTATTACCAAGTATTATTGTTTATGACAACTGGTTTGGGTCGCTGGGGGCTGAATGACCGTAATGTCAAAGACTCAGGTGAAAGTTGCGGACGAAGTGTGGATAGCTACTGCCTTGCTTCAGCGGGAGAACCCGAAAAGGGCTTCGTTCTCGATTGAAGAGATCGTGAATCGTGCAGCGCGCGAGAATTTGGTCCGCCCTCAGCGGCCAGGGGTATATGTTCACGTAGTCCAGCATTGCGTCGCAAATCGACCTCCGAATCCCGGGAGATATCGCATGCTGTTCGAAACTGCTGATGGTCGGCGTCGACTCTATCGCCGGGGAGATCCGTATCATCCAGCACGTGAAGGCGCAAAGATCACGCCATTGACGCAAGATCTGCCTGATCGCTACCGCAGTCTTATCGACTGGTATGAAAAGTGGTCAGAAAGCACGGCGCGGAATGCGTCAGAGTCAGACCCGCTACTTGCGCTCACTGGCAGTGGTCGTGATCTATGGAGGTTGGAACACGCCGACGACTACGTGAAGCGACTGCGCGAGGGATGGTGATGAGCCGTATTTTCTGGGACACCAACCTCTACATCTACCTGTTCGAAGAGTACGGCGAGTTTTCCCGCAAAGTGCGGCGTTTGCGGACGAGCATGTTAGCGCGCGGCGATCAACTGCTCACGTCAACACTGACCCTCGGGGAGATTTTGGTGCGGCCAACAGAAGAGGGGAAGTTTGACCTATGCAAAAGCTATGAAGATGCCATAACGACTACTTCGCTGGTGGTCCCGTTCGATCTGGTTGCGGCGAGATTGTATGCCTCGCTTCGGCGTGATCGGTCACTTCGCGCGCCTGATGCGGTCCAGCTAGCATGTGCGGGATCGGTCGGTACTGATTTATTCGTCACGAATGACGCTCGATTGCAAAACAAGACCGTAGCCGGGATCCAGTTCATCTCCTCTTTGGATCAAGCTCCTATCTGAAAGATGAAAGCGCTTTCGGGCAGCGAAAAAGCGGTCCGCCTCAGCGAACCGCTTTTCACACCAGAAACACTGGCGGAACTCTACTCCGTCCACCGCCGGAAGACAAGACACCCGTTGGTGCCACCGAAGCCGAACGAATTCGACATGGCGTACTCCATCCCAACCTTGCGCGGTGTGTTAGGCACAAAATCCAAGTCGCAGCCCTCACCGGGAACTTCCAAATTCATTGTCGGAGGAACGGTCTGCTCGCGAAGCGCCAGCACGGTAATTCCGGCTTCCAGTCCACCCGCACCACCGAGCAGGTGACCGGTCATGGACTTGGTGGAACTGACCGCGATCTTGTAGGCGTGCTCGCCAAAGGCGCGTTTGATGGCCATGGCTTCCAACTCGTCGCCGAGCGGAGTGGATGTGCCGTGGGCATTCACGTAGCCAACCTGCGCGGGCTCAATGCCGGCGTCGCGCATGGCATTGCGCATGACGCGGAAGCCACCTTCGCCATTCTCTGCCGGCTGGGTAATGTGGTTGGCGTCGGCGCTCATGCCGTAGCCTGCGACTTCCGCCAGGATTTTCGCGCCGCGAGCCTCTAGCGTGCTCAAGCTCTTCCAGAATGAGAATGCCGGCGCCTTCGCCGATCACAAAGCCGTCGCGGTCCTTGTCCCACGGGCGGCTGGCATGGTGAGGATCGTCGTTGCGGGTCGATAAAGCCCGCATGGCGGCGAATCCACCCACCCCCATCGGCGTAATGGCGGCTTCCGATCCGCCGGCAATCATCACGTCGGCATCGCCATACTTGATGATGCGCGCGGCGTCGCCGATGGAATGGGCACTGGTGGTGCAGGCGGTGCAGGTGGCTTCGTTTGGTCCCTTGGCGTTGTGCCGGATGCTGACTTGTCCGGCCGCGAGGTTCACAATCGCGGCGGGAATAAAGAAGGGCGATATCTTGCGCGGGCCGCCACTGATCAGGTTGTAGTGCTCACGCTCGATGATGTCGAAGCCGCCGATGCCCGAGCCGATGTCCACGCCGGTGCGCTCAGCCATCTCCTCGTTTTCGACCTTGTAGTTGGCGGAGCGCAGCGCTTCGTCGGCAGCGGCAATGGCGAGATGAATGAAGCGGCCCATCTTGCGCGCTTCCTTCTTCTCGACGTACTGCAAGGGGTCGAAGTTCTTTACTTCGGCGGCGATTTGGCAGGCGAACTGGGAAGCATCGAAGCCCGTAATGCGCTCCACTCCGCTCTTGCCCGCGAGCAGAGCCTGCCAGACTTCTTCTGCGTTGTGACCGACCCCGCAAATCAGCCCGACTCCCGTAACGACGACGCGACGAGCCAAGCTATTTTCCTTTCGCGTGGGCGTTAATGTAGTCGATCGCGTCCTTCACAGAGCGGATTTTCTCCGCTTGTTCGTCGGGGATCTCGATGTCAAAGGCTTCTTCAAAAGCCATGACTAGTTCGACGGTGTCGAGTGAATCGGCGCCCAGGTCGTCCACGAACGACGCGTTCGCGGTGACCTCGCCCTCATCCACGCCCAATTGCTCAACGATAATCTGCTTTACGCGCTCTTCTACCGATGCCATGAGACCGCCAGCTCCTTTTCGCTTTGCCGCTGCTTGGCAATGTACACTGCGTTGCCCGCTAGCGCGTTACGACTTCGCCTTGGCGTGCGCTTCGATGTATGTAATCGCGTCCTGCACGGTGCGGATCTTTTCCGCTTCCTCGTCAGGAATCTCCACTTCAAACGCTTCTTCAAACGCCATCACCAGCTCGACCGTGTCAAGCGAGTCGGCGCCGAGATCGTCCACAAAGGAGGCCTTGGGGGTGACTTCGGCTTCGTCCACACCCAACTGCTCCACGATAATCTGTTTTACCCGTTCTTCGACTGATGCCATGGGTTCGTTCTCCTGTCGCGCCACCGGCGCAACGCAAACTGGTAAGTCTACTTACTCACGGGAATCCCTGTAAAGGAAGACAATTCCGCCTCGAGTCGGTCCTTGAGCAGGACGGTACCCGAGAAGCAGGTTATAAGATGCCCGTTTCATCCTACCCGTTGCACTCTGCTACGGTCAACGCGAGTTGTAAGGCCGGCTTGAGGGCCCAGCCAGGACGCTTGCGCCTTCCCAGAAACCACCTCTGGCGCGTCACAACCTCGCTCGGTTCGGCTCCCTTTGTGTGCCCCTACCGGCTCGAATACCGGTCGCGCAGTTCCGTCTGGCGGTTGACCATTGGCACATCCCTTCCCTGAATGAACACCCGTTGCACCACGGTCTTCACGTCCAAGGGATCGCCGCTGGCCACGACAACGTTCGCCGTTTTGCCGACGTCGAGCGAACCTAGCTGATCGCCGACGCCCCAGATTTGCGCCGGATACAGCGTCAGCGCTTTCATGGCTTCGTCGTAGGGCAGTCCGAAGGCCACGGCGAATCCGGCGGCGTAGGGAAGGTTCCGCACCTGGTGTGCGTCGAAAGAGGCAAAGGCAATCTTCACCCCTCGCTTCGATAGTTCGCCCGGCATCTTGTACACCGTGTCGTAGCGCTGCCATTCCTTCGGGTCGTCATAGATCGAGCCCAATATTACGGGCACCTTCCACTCGGCAATCTTGTCGTAGATCGCCTGCGAGTGAGTAAGGCCGTTGAGGATCACGTGCAACTTGAATTCCTGCGCCAGCGCCCAGGCCGTTTCCACATCATTCGGCTCTTCCGCCTTGACAATAACCGGCTTCTTGCCTTCGAGGTAGGGAAGTAGGGCATCGAGTTTCAGGTCTCGCGAAGGAGGAGACGGCGGCGTTTCGCCTGCCTTGGCCGCTGCCTTCTTCTTGTTGTATTCCTCCCACTTCGCGGCGTAGCCCTGCGCGTCGGTAAATGCCTGGCGCATCTGCGCGGCCATGCCCATACGGGTCTGAGGATATTGAGCCGCGGCAAACGACTCATTGCGGCGCTGCCTGCCAGTGAAGTTCAGCGGCATGGCAATGTCGCGGACCAGCAACATCTGGGGGGCGTCGGCGCCCGCAAGCTGGATGAACGAATCCTGGCCTGGGAGAGTGTCGTCACTTTCGGGAGCAACAATGGCATTCGTGATGCCGTTGTAGCGCGCTACGGGAATCAAAGCCGACTCGGCGTGAAAGGCGTCAGCGACGTGCATGTGTGGCATGATTTCGTCGCTGCGCTCAACCAGGTCGTTGGTCATTTTGTCGGCTTCGATTTCCGTGAGTCCCAGATGGGTCTCCGAATCGATCAGTCCGGGATACACCGTCATGCCCTTGGCGTCGATGATCTGGGCGCCGGCCGGAACCTTGACCGACCCCGCCGCACCGACAGCTGTGATTTTTCCATTCTCAATCACCAGCACGCCGTTCTCGACCGTGCCGTGGGTGATGGTCAGCAACTTGCCGCCCGTGATGGCGATAGGCTTGGTGGGATCCAGCGCAGGTGCGGCCGCAGGTTTCGTCGCCGGCGATTTCTGCTGAGCGATCGCGGTACTGACGAACAGCAAAGCGATGAGCGAAAAGCGAAAAGCGGTTTTCTGCATCACTGCCCCTCCTGGAACTGCGGCATGCCGAGCCCGGGCAGCGCGCGGTCGAAATACAAATCTCCATCGATCCAAACTTTGGCGGGAACGCCATAGCTCGACAGAGGATAGCCGTCCCACAGCACGAGGTCGGCGTCTTTGCCAACGTCGATGGAGCCGGTCTTGTCTTCCACGCCCATGATCCACGCGGGGTTGAGAGTGATCATCTTCATCGCTTCGTCTTCGGTGGCCCCGCCATAGCGCATGGTCTTGGCGGCCTCCTGGTTCAACCGGCGCATGTAGTCTTCGCTGTCACTCTTGATCGCCACCCTTACTCCATGCCGCATCGCGATCACGGCATTCCACGGAATCGCGTCCCAGGCTTCGTACTTGAAGCCCCACCAGTCGGCAAACGTCGCAATGGCGATGTCGTTCTGGGCCAAAGCATCCGGGACCTTGTACGCCTCCAGCGCATGATGGAAGGCGCGGATCTTATAGCCAAATTCGTTAGCGATGGCAATTTCCGTCAGGAACTCATCGGCGCGGTAGCAGTGGATCTGCACCAGCATCTTGCCTTGCAGAACCTGCACCAGCGCGTCGAGCTTAAGGTCCTTCTTGGGGGGCGTGGCAGTCTTGTCGCCCTTCTTGACCTTCTCGTTGTACTCGTCCCATTGCCGCTCGTAGTCCTTGGCCTGGGTAAAGGCTTCGCGCATAACTTCAAAGTTCCCCATGCGAGTGGAGGGCAACTGCTTCTTGTCGCCGAACACGCGCTTGGGATTCTCGCCGCTGGCAAACTTAATCGACTGGGGCGCTCCGGGAAACAGCATCTGGTCGCGGTCGAGCCCGTACTTGTTCTTGATGACCACGGCCTGTCCGCCGATCATGTCGGCCGAGCCGTGCAGCAGGAGCGAAGACGTGACGCCGCCGGCCAACGCACGATAGATCGCCTTGTCGTTGTAGTCGAAGGCGTCTTTCATCATCATTTGTGGAACGACCGGGTTGGTGGCCTCGTTAACGTCCCCATCCAACGCCATGTGCGAGTGCGGATCGATGATGCCGGGGGTCACGTACTTGCCGTCCGCATCCAGTACCGCCGCCGACGCGGGCGCCGAAACTGTCGCCCCGAAGGCGACGATCTTGCCATCTTTCACGTAAACGCTGCCGTGCTCGATGCGGCCGTGGGTTGTGGTCAGCAGCGTCGCGTTCTTGATGACGAATTCATTCTTGCCGCTATGGGTGCCGGAAAAGCTGGCAGGTTGTTGTGCGACTACGCCGACAGACGCTGCCACCAGAAAGAGGCCTGCTATGAAGCGCAGCGCGCGAGGCGCGGGGCCAGGGTGATTCGATGTCATTGGATTCCCCCAACAGTCTGGAACACGGATTGCTGCATTTTACCCAGCTTGGAGCGGCGAAGGGAAATAGCGCGACCGAGCGCTCGCGATGGACAACTTGCAGCAACCAGTTTTTCGCGCTCCAGTCCTGCGCTCTCCCCTATACTTCGTTGTGAAGCTGCGGTAAACCGATCCAGCAATGAAGCTCGTCCCCATCACTGAATGGCTGCCCCAGTACGAGCGCATCCATCTTCGCCCAGACGTCGTCGCAGGCATCGCACTTGCCGGACTGTTGATTCCCGAATCGATGGGCTACGCAGGAATTGCCGGGCTTCCGCCGCAAGCAGGTCTCTATGCGGCGGTCTTTGGGCTACTGGCGTATGCAATCTTCGGATCGAGCCGGCAGTTGGCGGTTTCGCCGACCTCGGCGTCGTCGGCGATTCTTGCTGCGACCGTCGCCCCGCTGGCCGCCGCTGACCCCGGCAAGTTCCTGGCACTCGCCTCGGGGGTCACGCTGGTTCTCGGTGGCCTGTTTTTGTTGGCCGGCATCCTGAAGCTCGGCTTCGTTTCGGACTTCATCTCCAAGCCAGTGCTGAAGGGATTCGTATTTGGCGTGGCCCTCAGCATCATCGTGAAGCAGCTCCCGAAATTGCTGGGCATTGCGCCGGGCAAAGGACATGCGTATCTGCAGCTGCTGCACACTCTGCGCCATGTCGGAGAAGCCGATCTCTGGACGATGGCAGCGGGGTTGGTCGCGCTTGGGGTGCTAATCGCCGTTGACCGCTGGCTGCCACGGGTCCCCGGGGCCCTGGTAGTCCTGATCGGGGGGATTGTCGTTTCGCAAGCCCTGGATCTGCACAGCCACGGCGTTGACATCGTCGGCACGATTCCCTCCGGCCTGCCGCGGCCGGGTTTCCCGATGCTGACCTGGTCCGATTGGCTGCAGGCCGCGCCAGCCGCTGTCGGGCTGGTGCTGGTGTTGTTTGCCGAATCGATGGGCGCGGCGCGTACCTACGCCAGCAAGAACGGATACGAGGTTGACGCCAACCAGGAACTGCGCGCCCTGGGCCTGGCCAACGCGACCTCAGCCGTCTTTCACGGAATGCAGGTAGGGGGCGGCACGTCAGGTACTGCGGCCAACGACTCCAATGGAGCACAGTCCCAGGTTTCGGCGATTGCGGCCTCGCTCACCGTTGCTCTGACCCTGCTGTTTCTGACGCGCTGGTTCTACCATCTGCCGGAAGCGGTGCTCGCCGCCATCGTAGTGCATGCCGTGTGGCACCTGCTGGACTACCGCACCATATGGAATTTCCGGCTGGTTTCCAACACGGAGTTCCGCTCTTCGCTGGTAGCCATTGCGGGCGTGGTTGCTTTCGACATCCTTAACGGCCTGATGTTGGCGGTGATCCTGACCTTGATCACTTTGATGCGTTTTCTCGTGATGCCACAGGTGGTCGTGTTGGGGAGATTGCGCGACACCGGCGAGTATGCCGACATTGAGCGGCATCCCGACGCCGAGGTCTTCCCCGGGGTGCTAATCCTGCGCATTGATCGCATCTGGTTTTTCGCAAATGCCGACGGTATTCGCAATCACATCAAGGAACTGATCAATGCCTTGCCAAGAACGTTGCACACCGTCATTCTCAACCTGGCTCCGGTCTCAATGATGGATGTGACAGCTGTGGACGTGCTCTCCCAGTTGCACGCCAGCTCCGTGAAGCATGGGCGGCGGCTCGTGCTGGCCGGAGTGCGCGACCCGGTACGCGATACGCTGGAGCGTGCGGGGCTGGTTCGCATCCTCGGCGAGGACAACATTTTCCGCAGTGTCGCGCACGCGGTCGCGGCGGTCACCTCCGACGCACCTGGTGTGTGATACAACCCTGTCATGCGGGCGGTTGTACAGCGCGTGAGTCGGGCCTCGGTCAAGGTCAACGGGGAATTCATCGGGCAAATCGGCGAGGGATTGCTCGTGCTGCTTGGAGTCGGTCACGAGGACAGCGACTCCGACGCCGCCTATCTCGCCGAGAAGATTGCCGGCCTGCGCATCTTCGAAGACGACGCCGGCAAAATGAACCTCAGCGTCGTTGACGTTGGCGGCTCCGTGCTCGCCGTTTCCCAATTCACATTGCTGGGCGACGTCAAGAAGGGCAAACGGCCGTCGTTCGATGCGGCGGCTCGGCCCGAACAGGCCCGTCAACTCTACGAATCAGTTGTCGCGCACGTCCGCTCACTTGGCCTGCGCTGCGAAACCGGTCGCTTCCAGGAAACCATGGAAGTCGAATTGGTCAACCATGGCCCGGTGACGATCCTGCTCGACTCTAAAAAGCTGTTCTAGAAATCCGATCGATTTGCTTCACCTACTGGTCACGCAGTGTCTTCATGGGGTCGAGCGTGGAAGCCCGGTAAGCGGGCAGGCTACTGGCCAGCAGTGCAACCAGCAGCAAGACCAGCGAGACTATTGCGAAGGTCAATGGATCCGTCGGGCGCACACCAAACAGCAGGCCGCTCATCAGTCTGGTAATGCCGATGGAGACGGCCACGCCCAAGGCAAGTCCGATGACGGTCAGGGTCAAGCCTTTGCGCAGGAACATCGCGAGCACGCTGCCTCGCTGCGCGCCCAAAGCGATGCGCACCCCGATTTCAAGGGTACGCTGCGCCACTAGGTACGAGAGCAATCCGTACAATCCCACCGCCGAAAGTAGCAGAGCGATGGCCGCGAAGAAAGTCAATAAGAGGGCTTGGAAGCGAGGCTGCGCGGACGACCGGGATACCACCTCATCGAAGGTCTTGACGTCGTAGAGAGGAAGGTTCTTATCGATCTCGGCCACTTGGGCGCGCAGTTGTGGAATCAGAGTCGTGGGGTCTGACTCGGTGCGAATCACCACTCTCGGCGACATTATGACTGCCTGGGCCAGCGGGAAATAGTATTCCGGGCTGGACTCTTTTCTGAGCCCGTCCGATTTAACATCTCCGACGATTCCAACGATTTCGCGCGGAACTTCTTTCACCTCGCCATCGGAGAGGCCAGGCGTAATGTGCTTTCCGATAGGGTCTTCGTTAGCGAAATATTTTCGAGCGAAACTCTGATTCACAACCAGCACCGGCGTAGCTTTCGCATTATCCGATTCCCGGAACTCCCTTCCTCGAAGCAGCGGTATGCGCATAGTTTCGAAGTAGCCAGGGTTCGCGATGGAACACCGGGCGGTGTTTCTGTCGCCCTCAGGTAGTGGGTGTCCTTCGATGTCGAACGAGATTCGCATTCCGCTGGTCGAAAGCGGAAGCGGCCATCCCGCCGACGCCGACTGCACGCCCGGGCAGCGCCCGCACTCGGTCGAGAAGCTGTTGATAGAACTGAGGCTCCCTGGCGCCGGAATAACGGTCGTCGGGCAGAGACAAACTGGCAATGAGTACATTGCGCCGATCAAATCCGGGATCTACCTGCAGAACCCTGACAAAGCTGTGGATCAGAAGCCCAGCGGCGACCAGAAGCACCAGACCGACCGCTGTCTGGGCAACCACCAGCGAGTTTTGCAGACGATGCTGGCCCCGCCCCGCCGTTGTTGTCCGGGTGCCATCGCGCATTGCTGATGAAGGGCTCACGCGTGATGTCCGCCATGCTGGCAGCACGCCGAACAGCAGCCCCGTGACGATGGAAATCACCGTCGCAAAGGCCAGCACATTGCTGTCAATCGAGACTTGACCGAGTCGGGGCACGTCGGAAGGCACAAGCAGCAACAACGCTCGAAGCAGGCCAATGGCCAAAACGATCCCAATCACTCCCCCGAAGAGTCCCAACGCCACCGCTTCCACGAGCATTTGGCGGACGATCTGGATTCGGCTTGCCCCGAGTGCCGCTCGTACGGCAAACTCCGACCGCCGTCGGGATGAACGTGCCAACAACAACCCGGCTACATTGGCGCACGCGATCAGCAACACGAAGGTCACCGCGCCGAACAGAATCCGAAGCACCGGACGGGTGTCGCCGACCATACTGTCCAATTCTGTTGTTACTACCGCTCCAACGAAGTGCAGGTTGGTGTTGGGATATTGTGCCCGCAGGTTTTGGGCGATCACCTCGAGGTCGGCGTGCGCCTGCTCAATACCTACGCCCGGCTTCAGCCTTCCCACCACGTCGAGTAGATGCGCTCCGCGTTCGCCGGTCATCGGATCGCCCGCGGGATCGTAGGCGTCGTCGCCCAGCGACGTCCATAACATCGGTGCGGGGTTCTGGATGGGGAATTCGAAGCCCGGCGGCATCACCCCGACGACCGTGTAGCTCTTGTTGTCGAGCGTAATGGCACGCCCCACGATGTCACTCGCCGAACCGTATGCGGATTCCCACAAACTGTGGCTTAACATCACAACACGCGCGCCGGGCTTCTCGTCGTCGCGACTCAAATCTCTTCCCAGCGCTGGCGTCACACCAAGCGCTCGAAAGAAATCAGCGGCCACGATTTCTCCGGTGAGATGCTGAGGTTCGCCGTTGCCGGTGAGGGTAAAGCTGCCGTCGTGGAAACTCGCTAGCGCGGAAAAGGACTTGTTCTGCGAACGCCAATCGAAAAAGTCGGGATAGCTTAGAGAACTGCCCGTAATGCCGCTTGGGCTGGGGTTGCGGTCGTTACGGCCGGCGACGTACATGAGTCGCTCAGGCTCGGGAAACGGCAGCGGCCGCAACAAGACCGTATTGACCAAGCTGAAAATGGCAGTAGTGCCCCCAATCCCCAAGCCGATCGTCAAAATAGTGGCTAAGGCGAATCCCGGGGACTTCTTGAACTGACGAACGGCGAATCGGAAATCTTGTAACAAGGCTCGCATGCTAAGCTCCGGACGGATTTTGGGGTGATAAGGATTAGCTTGCAATTAGCTGCCCTAGTTGTAAATGATTGAAACGAGTCGACAAAGTCTGCTATCGGGGGCCTACGATCTGCGCCCGGCCGTTCGAATTGAGACTAGTTTGTCCACGAGTGGACACGTCCGGTAATCCGATTCCGTTTATCCAGCGCAGTATCTGACTTCGGTATCATGCCTAGTATGGAAGTCGCCATCCGCTGCCACCATCTGAAGAAGACCTACGACGGAAAGGTTGAGGCGGTCCGCGGACTCGATCTGGAAATTTGCGCCGGCGAGTGTTTTGGGCTGCTCGGGCCGAATGGCGCCGGAAAAACTACTACCATCGAAATACTCGAAGGACTGCTGGCTCCTACTTCGGGTGAAGTTGAGATCCTGGGCATGGCATGGCCGGGGCATGAGCGCGAGTTACGGGAATTGCTGGGCATTTCGCTTCAGGAAACGCGCCTGTCGGAAAAGCTGACCGTGCGAGAAACTGTGGAACTGTTCGCCAGCTTCTATCGGCATCCTGCTTCTGTACAGACCGTGTTGGAGGAGATGTCGCTGACCGAGAAGTCCGGCGCCATGGTGGGCAAGCTCTCCGGCGGACAAAAGCAGCGCCTCGCGGTTGCGACCGCACTGGTCGGCAATCCGAAAATACTCTTTCTCGACGAGCCGACCACCGGCCTTGATCCCCAGAGTCGCCGCCAGTTATGGGAGATCGTCCGTAAATTCCAGCAACGCCGGGGCACGGTGCTGCTCACCACCCACTACATGGACGAAGCTGAACGCCTCTGCGACCGGCTGGCGATCATCGATCACGGCAAGGTCATTGCGGCGGGAACTCCCGCAGAATTGATCTCGGGCCTTAGCGGACACCACATCGTGGAGTTCGCAATCAACGGTGGCCAACCGGGTGACGCGGAACTCTGGTCGCGCCTGACGGGCGTACAACGGGTTCGCCACGAAGACGGGTTCTTCTGCCTCCAGGTGGACGAGCCGCATCACACGATTCCTGCATTGTTGTTGGCGGTGCAGCAGCAAGGTGCTCAACTCGCTCATCTCACTACGCGACAGGCCAGCCTGGAAGATGTGTTTGTGCATCTCACAGGACGCCACCTGAGGGAGGAATGATGCCGCTGCCGGAAATCCAAGTCGAGCCGACAGACGTAACAGCGCCAGTGGCAGTGAACGGTCGTTGGGCCGGCTACTGGGCGATTCTCGGCGCGCGTATGAAGGAGTTATGGCGCGAGCCCGAAGTGATTTTCTGGGTTTTCGTGTTTCCGCTCCTGCTGGCGCTGGGCTTGGGCATCGCCTTTCGCAACAAGCCCGCCGATGTGACTCCCATTGCCGTGGTCAGCAACTCGCATTCGCAAATCGTGATGGATTTGCTGCAACGCTCGCCGTCGAAAAGTTTAATTCACGCCGATGTGCTCGATGAGAAGACGGCGCTCGACCGCTTCCGCCTCGGCCAGTATTCCCTTGTTGTGGCCTCTGACGGCAACGAGCTGCACTACCGCTACGATCCCGCTCGTCCTGAGAGCGTACTGGCGCGCTCCCAGGTCGACGACGCCTTGCAGACCGCCGCTGGCCGTACCAGCGCAATCAAGGCCGAGACTACCCAGAGCAGCGAGCCCGGAGCGCGCTACATCGACTTCCTCATCCCCGGCCTGCTGGGCATGAACCTGATGAACTCCGGCATGTGGGGCATCGGCTTTGCCGTGGTGGACATGCGCCAACGCAAGTTGTTGAAGCGCTTCGTCGCGTCGCCCATGCGCCGCACCGATTTCCTGCTGGCGTTGGGCAGCAGCCGGCTGGTGCTGATGATCATCGAAGTGGGTTTGCTGCTGGGTTTCGGGGTATTGGCGTTTCACATGAAGGTGGAGGGCTCGCTGCTGGCCATACTTTTCGTGGCTTCACTCGGCGCCATCTCATTCGGCGGTGTCGGACTCTTGACCGCCAGCCGCGCGCAGAAGATCGAGACCGTCAGCGGCCTGATCAACGTGGTCATGATGCCAATGTGGATTTTCTCTGGCGTCTTCTTCTCGTATGAGCGGTTCCCGCAGGTGATTCAGCCGCTGATCAAGGCCCTGCCGCTCACCGCGCTCAACGACGCATTGCGCGCCATCATCCTGCAGGGCGCGAGCTTGAGTTCGCAGTGGGTCCCGCTGGCAGTCATGGCAGTTTGGGGCGGATTATCGTTTCTGATCGCGCTGAAGTGGTTCCGCTGGAGTTAGCACAACAAACGGTAAAGTGAATCCGGCGGAAGACGAAATCAATCTGTCGATATTAGAGTGATGACCGGGCCAGAGATGCGTGGGAGTGACAGTATGAAATTTCGAATTGCCATGTGGGCGAGTGCGGGTCTTCTCGTAGCTGTGTTTTGGGCAATCTACTTCGCCGCGCTGAGCAAGGACATTCCCGTAATTCCAATTGTTCACACTCTCGCAACCCTCAGTTGCCCACTCGCACTCGTCGGCGAGCATTTCCATTTTGGCGTGAAGCTTTATTCGGTTCTCGTTACCAATACCGCTTTCTACGCGTTGTTTGGTCTCGTCGTGGAAGTCCTGCGGCGACAACTCAATCACGCGAAATAGTTGGGGAGCGCTTCAAGTTTGGCGGAAGCGTGTGCGAGTCGAACGCACCATTGACAGCAAAGCTGCCAATCGCCGGTTTTGAAGACCGGGAGAGTCACCGGACCCCCTTCGCTTCCGCAGGTCCCAGTTAGGCTGTCGCCATTGTAAATGCTGTACGACGCCACATCTCTCGACCGCTCCGCATCCAGTGCTCCACCCTTGCGTCCAATGCAGGTAGACTTTGCTCGGGAGTTCCCCATGGCCAGCCGCACCTTTTCCGTCATCCAGGTCGATGTTTTCACCAGTCACCCGCTCGAAGGCAACCAGCTTGCCGTGTTTTCTGACGCCCGCGGCCTCTCCGACAACGAGATGCAGAAGCTGGCGCGCGAGACCAACCTCAGCGAGACCACGTTTATCTTTCCGCGCGATCCAGATATCGAGCAGCGGGAAGGCCACAAGGTCCGAATCTTCACCGTGAATGAGGAGCTGCCGTTTGCCGGACACCCCACGCTGGGAACCGCATGGTGCCTGTACCAGCAGTCGCCTGCGGCGGAAGTTGTGTTGGACCTGAAAGTGGGCAAGGTGCCCGTTGCATTTGAAATGCGTGACGGACAACTCTTTGGCGAAATGCGCCAGGTCGATCCGCAGTTCGGTCGTAGTCACTCGCATGCAGAGGTTGCCGACGTCCTTGGGCTGCTAGTGGCGGAACTGGATGAAACCTTGCCGATTCAGAGCGTCTCTACCGGAATGTGGTTCACGATGGTTCCGTTTCGTTCGCTAGCGACACTGCAAAACCTCAAGGTGAGCTGGCACCAGATGGAGTCGTACTTGCAGGGCCTTGGCGACAACAGCTTTTTCTATTTCGTCTGCCGCGAGACGGTCGATACAAGTGCCACCTTGCATGCCCGCATGATTTTCTACAACGGCGAAGACCCGGCCACTGGCTCGGCCGCGGGTTGCTGCACGGCGTGGGCGGTTCGCAATGGCATACTTGCGGCCAATGAGCAGGGTTTGATTGAGCAGGGTCTCGAGACTCGACGTCCAAGTTCAATTTTCGTTCGCGCAGAAATGCGCGGCGAGGTTATCTCCAATGTGCGCGTCGGTGGGCACGTGGTGCAAATCGTTAACGGAACAGTAACCATGTGAATTTGCTGCGGATATTTTGTGCAGGCTGCAACGTGTTGGCAGTCGCGGAGTTTCACTTCGCACTCATGTCCGTCACTGTGTATTCATACTTCTCCAACCGTGCCCGCCTTGCCCCAAAACGCTCTCGTCGATTTGACCTCCGCGGTACTTTACAAGCCTGATCGACAGCCGTACTATCCGATAGCGCTCTTGCTCTGGCGCAAAAAATTCGACAGCTTCTCACGCAACTGCTGCCCCGACGCCTCCCACAGGTTTGCACTGGCGCGTTTGGATAGGTATTTCCGTGAAGTTGCTGCAGGTAGGCGAATGAAACCGAAGCGCACCATTCTCTGTGTTGACGAAGACGAACGCTCTCTCTCCATCCACAAAGTGATGCTCGAAACCCGCGGCTACCGCGTGGTTGCGTGCTCCAATCCGAGCCACGCCATCGAAGCCATGAAGTTGGGAGGAATCGACCTGGTATTGGCCGATCTGCCGATGCCAAAAGCCCATGACAGCCGGCTCGTCGACCAGTTGAAGGCCATCTCCCCCACCACGCCTGCGATCGTATTCAAAGGGGCGTCCGGCGCTTGCGCGGACGGGATACTGGCTGACGTCCTTGTATCTCGCTCAAGTTGCAGTGCCGCACAACTGCTTGACCACATTCGCATGGCTCTGGTTCGCAAGCGAGGTCCCAAACCCGCGATCACCCGGGGGCAGGTCTCGCAGATTTTCATGCCTCACGCGCCTCCACATTCGGCGTGAACTTATTTCACAGCGCAAATGCAAAAGCCACTCGCGTTAGGCACGAGTGGCTGAGCCATCAGGTCGCAACTCAGAATTCAGGATCAGGCCTTTGCTGCTTTGGCTTTCTTCTTTCTCTCGGCCCAGCGAATCTTCATCATCTCGGAAATACGCTTGCGTGCTGCAGGACTCATGGTACGGCGCTTTCCAGATCCTACAGGTCTACCAGGCCCGCGTCCCTTCCGTCCGCCCTCCAATGCTTGGATCGCGGCATCGATTCGATCTCGTTCACTTTTCAGGTCTGTCAAAATCTGTTGAATGT
Source organism: uncultured Acidobacteriaceae bacterium (assembly GCA_963814165.1). GTDB lineage: Bacteria > Acidobacteriota > Terriglobia > Terriglobales > Acidobacteriaceae > DASRAA01. The sequence continues at coordinate 304,606 of CAWFBW010000017.1, forward strand.
CCATGAATCACCTTTGCGTGTATTTGACCAGGATTTGAGTCTAACAGGCATAACTATATTTTGGCTATAACATTTATGAAGGCGCTTAATACATAATTAATGGCTTCCGCGCTTCCTTTCACGGTCGTAATACGACGATACCATGACCCTCGGCCTAGGAACCTCGGATACTCCCGTTGGCCCTGCTCGGACGAGTTGAGTCTGTGACCGCCACCATTACTTAGGCACACCTGGCTGGCATCCAACCCGTGACGCTTCCAGATTTCAAGGAGTTCTTCATGCCCTACGAGGATACTTACCACATGACGCCGGAGCAGTTCCGGCAGTACGGAAGGAACGTCGTGGACTGGATCGCCGACTACTACGAACGGGTGGAGTCGCTTCCTGTCTTATCTAAGGTCGTTCCCGGCGACGTTCGGTGCTTATTGCCAACTTCACCCCCGTCCCGTGGCGAATCGTTCGACCAGTTCCTGCGCGATTTGGATGCAATTATCCTCCCGGGAATCACCCACTGGCAGTCGCCTAAGTTCTTTGCTTTCTTTCCAGCCAACGCCTCCGGTCCGGCCATCCTGGGAGACCTGTTGTCGTCCGCACTGGGCGTCCAGGGAATGCTCTGGGCTACCAGCCCGGCCTGTACCGAACTGGAAACCCATGTTCTCGACTGGATGGTAGGGATGTTGGGCCTGCCCGACAAGTTTCTATCGTCGAGCACAGGCGGAGGAGTGATCCAGGACACGGCGTCGAGCGCGACTCTTTGTGCCATGCTGGCCGCACGCGAACGGGCTACGGGCTACTCCAGTAACCAACATGGCATCACTGCCAGGCTAGTCGCCTACACTTCGACGCAAGCGCACTCCTCGCTGGAGAAAGCGGCCATGATTGCCGGCATCGGGATCAACAACCTCCGCTTGGTGGAAGTGAACGAAAACTACGCGATGAAGCCAGAGGTTCTTGAGTCCCTCGTGGCCAGAGACCGGGACGCCGGAATGTTGCCCTTCTTTGTCTGCGGCACCGTGGGTACCACGTCTTCCAATGCTATGGATCCGTTGCCGGCAATTGCCGAAATCTGCCAACGGTATGGCTTATGGTTCCATGTTGACGCAGCCATGTCGGGTACCTCGGCGCTGTGCCCCGAATTCCGGCACTTTCAAGACGGCGTCGAGCACGCCGACAGCTACTGCTTCAATCCCCACAAGTGGATGTTCACCAACTTCGACTGCGATTGCTTCTATGTAGCCGACCGGGCTGCCCTCATCAAGACTCTAAGTATTCTGCCTGAATACCTCAAGAACCAGGCCACCGAGTCGGGAGCCGTGTTCGACTACCGCGACTGGCAGATTCCCCTGGGACGCCGCTTTCGCTCGCTGAAGCTCTGGTTCGTGATTCGCCACTACGGTGTCGAGGGCTTGCAGTTTCACGTTCGCCAGCACGTAGCGATAGCACAGTCCTTCGCCCAATGGGTTCGTGACGACGAACGCTTCGAGGTCGTGGCGCCGGTTCCGTTGAACCTGGTGTGCTTTCGTTACTGCGGCAGTGACGACGAAAACAAGCAGCTCATGGACCGCCTGAACCAAAGCGGCGACCTCTACCTCACCCACACTCGGCTGGGAGACCGATTTGTCCTCCGCTTCTGTGTGGGGCAAACCCACACCCAGTTGCGGCACGTAGAGTTCGCCTGGCAGCGCATTCAACAGGAAGCGGCGAGACTTCAAGCGAAGGCAATGTAACCGCCGCATCCACCGGGCCTGAGCGATAGAGCTGTTCCAGTGATGCGGTATCCGCCAGGTACTCGGGTGTGCGAGAAATCCTCACCTGCGACAGTGCCAGTCCCGCTTGGC
>CAWFBW010000018.1:0-39264 GCA_963814165.1 uncultured Acidobacteriaceae bacterium
CATCGTAGATAGATAAGTACTTGGCCGGGACGATGACCGTCACCTCTTTGCTTTCACCCCGGATTCAGAGACACCTTGCTCCATCCCACCAGGCGCTTCGGGGGCTCGTTGGTCTCGGCCGGAAGCGCGGCGTACACCTGCGCAATCTCCGCGCCTGCACGCTTGCCGGTGTTCTTCACCGTAAACGTCACCGTCGTGTTCGTACCCGTGGTCACTTTCAGCTTTGAGTAACTGTAGGTTGTGTAGGAAAGCCCATGACCGAAGGGGAACAGTACGGGCTTCTTCTCCGCGTCGTACCACTTGTAGCCAACCTTGAGACCTTCGTCGTAGTGCACGTCGAACGTCGGCTTCTCCAGTACCCAGCCATTCTCCGGCCCGCGGTCATTCTTGGGCGGCTGCGAAATTGTCACGCGTGGCAGGTCCTTCTCGCTCAGCGGAAATGTCATCGGCAGCTTCGCGTTGGGATTCACCTCTCCGAACAATACGTTGGCCACTGCATCCGCGCCCTTACTGCCGGCAAACCACGCTTCCAGGATTCCGCCAACCTTATCCACCCACGGCATCGTCACTGCGGTAGCGGTTTCCAGCACAACGATGGTCCGCGGATTTGCTGCCGCCACCGCTGCGATCAGTGCATCCTGGTTGTTCGGCAATGCCAGGCTGGGAAGGTCGATGCCCTCACTCGACCACTGATGGGCAAAGATAATTGCAACTTCCGATGCCTTAGCCAAAGCAGCCGCCTTGGCGGGGTCGGCGCCAGAATCGAACTTTACGTCGGCCGAAGTCGCCTTCGCCTTCACCGCCTTCAGCGGCGAAGTCGGGAACCACACGTGCTCCAGCCAGTGGGGAGCGCCGCGGCCCGGGGGATCAACTTGCGCCGAACCACCTCCCGAGATCATGCCCATGTCGGCGTGCTCCCCGATGATGGCAATGCTCTTAACTTTGGCGCGGTCCAGTGGCAGCAGGCTCTTTTCATTTCTCAACAGAACGATGCTGTTCTCTTCAATTATTCGCGCGGTTTCAAGACTTCCTTCCACGTCGATGACGCTCTTCTGGACCGGATAATCGACGATTCCGCTGGCAAATTCCGACCGCAAAATGCGCCGGGCGTGGTCGTCGATTTCCGACATCGGCACCTTCCCGGCTTCTACTGCCGCCTTCAGCTTGGGACCAAAGAACGTGTCCATCGGCTCTTCGTTGTCCAGGCCCGCAGCCGACGCCTTCACCGTGCTGTGCGTGCCTCCCCAGTCTGAAACCACGAAACCGGGAAACTTCCATTCGTCTTTCAGGACCGTCGTCAGCAGGTACTTGTTCTCACAGGCGAAATCGCCATTCACGGCGTTGTACGAACACATCACCGCCGCTGGCTGCCCAATCGTAATGCCAATCTCGAACGCCAGCAGGTCGGTTTCGTGCAGCGCGCGCTTGCCGATGATGACATTGACCTCGTTGCGCCCGCTCTCCTGATCGTTGACTGCATAGTGCTTGATGTCGCCGATCACGTGCTGCCCTTGCTCGCACTTGATGCGGTTGCCCACCAGCGTTCCCGCGAGGATCGGGTCCTCGCCCATGTACTCAAAGGTCCGGCCGTTGCGCGGCTCGCGCGTAATGTTGGTGCCGCCGCCCAGCGTCATGTTGTAGCCCTGAGCGCGTAACTCGCGGCCAATCAGGGCGCCGTATTCACACGCCGCTTGCGGGTCCCAACTAGAAGCCGAACCCACGTTCGACGTCAACGCTGTCGAGTAGCGTCCGTTCTCCGCGCTGCTACGGACGCCGTACGCCGCGTCTGACATATTGATGGGCGGAATACCCAGCCGCTCGATTCCCACCACGTAGCCTGCCCCGCCGTTCGATTGATTCGTCAAAGGCATCTGCCAGTTCGGGACATGGGCCATGCCATTGCCGTGCAGGAGTGAAATCTTCTCGTCGAGCGTCATCTGCTTCAGCACCATTTCGGCGCGCTCGTCGGGAGAAAGGTTCTTGTTCATCCAGGAGTAGTTTGGTTGTTTGGCGAAAGCTGTGCCGAGCGGAATCAGAAGGCACAGTACGGCGAGCGTAACGATCCAGTTACGTGATCCGTTGTTCATCAGGATGGCCACCAGTAATGCTGAATTTACACACCAGCATAGCAGCCACAGGCGAAAATTCTAAGAAGAAAATCGATTTTTTAGTTGGATAATTCCAGGCGCCCAACGCGGAGAGCACTTCCATGAACTTTGCAGACTACCGTTGGGACAATACGAAAAACAGGGCAGCCCTGGCGAACTGCCCCATTGTCGTTATTTTCTTACTGCGCCACCGTTACGGCAGGCGGCTTCCAGGTGCCATCCCCCGGAGGCAGTATCGAAAGCGCGGGTGGTTCTTTCGGCCAGTACAAGCGCATCACCATGTAAATGGTGCCGTCGGGAGCCGGTAACCAATTGCCCTTCTTGTCCGCCGCGGGCGCGTCCTTCTGAATGTAAATGGTCAAGGAGCCGTCGGGGTTCTTCTTCATGCCCGGTACCATCGGTGAATTGATCAGGTAGCGGTTGATGGGATTGGCGACCAGCAACTGCGACTTGCCGTCGTACATGGTGACGGACCAGAAGGCGTTGACCGGCGGCGTTTCCCCTTTGCCGAAGGTCAGCGTGTAGTTGTGCTTGCTGCCGTCGAGCGCCGCACCAGTGCCGTCTTCGCGGGTTAGGGGATACATGGCCTCATCAGGATCGTTGCCGTAGATGCCGGCCTTGGCGGCGGCGGCCAGCAAGAGATAGTCCCCTTTATAAAAGGAGCGATCACCTGTGATGGCAGCGACCTGCCATCCGTTAATCCTCTTCCCGATGTTCTCCACGCGCTTGCTAACGGCGTCGAAACCCTCTTTCACGCCTATTGCAAGCTCGCCCTTCTGCACCTCGGTCAGCTTGCTCTCATCCCAGGGCTGGCCAGGCACCATACCCGCAATGGCCGCCTTGGCGCGGATGGCCTTGTCCTGCTCCACTTCCGGACAGAACTGCATGAGGAAGGCGAGATACTTGGGGAACTGGAGTTTGAACGGGTCGTCTCCGTTGAATGCTGGCCAGTCAATGGCCGGAGCAGCGGGCGGTGCCGGCTGCTTCAGGTAGGCCGACAGCGTCTCGACTACGTAGCCCTTCTGGATTTTCAGGACGTTCGGCATGTCTGCCGGACTAAAGAGCTGAGTACGGAAGATGGCGAAGCCAAACTGTGTCTCCAGCGGGAATACCTTCTTGATACTCTTGGGGGTCTCGCCCTTCCATTCCGGGCCGGCGATCAAGTAGCAGCCGGCATCGTTACCGGTGGTGCGGCTGCCCATATATCCGACGTTGTAGGAGTACATATCCGCGAGTTGCACGGAGTAGTAGCGGCCTTTCTCCACCTTGGGCAGACAGAGGACCATGGGTTCAGCGCGCAGGTCCATCTCGACCATGGAGTACGGAGTGTCGGCGTTGGGAGTGACGATGGCCGTATCAGCCGGCGTAAACGTCTTGGAATCGTTCCAGATTTCGTTAAACGGCGCCTTGAATTGAGAATTCGATTTGTCGATCGTGAACTGGTACATCGCCTTGTAAGCCGCAATCATCGGGAACCCGTAGATGTAGGCTTGCTGGTAATCGTCTTTATGGGAAACCGCCTCACGCACGGGGCTTTCCTGCTTGCTGCAGGAAACCACCATGATCAATCCGAAAATCGCAACGAGGGCGAGCAACGATCTTGATTTCATTGAGATCCTCATTATTCCTTTCACGGGAAGAATCGTGCAGATCGAAGAAACATCGGTCGGCTCACCCAACTCTAAAGTCGGTTCGTCACCGCAGAAAACTGGTTTCTTGATCACGAAAAGTCTAGTCGTAGGAGCACGATTCAGCAACCAGTGAGGTAGGAGGACCCAACTAGCCCGGGTGAAGCGAGCGTAGTTCTGGGTCTATACCGATAGGACTTGGGGTCTGCCTATTGTGGCGTCGGCTGCGACGGAATGTACCCGTGCGGCCCTACTGGCGCTTCGCCCGGCTTCAGTCTGCGGCAGCAGCCGTTCACCGTATCGCCCTCCGGCAGATAAACCTGGCCCTGGTACTTGAACTCTTTCGTGCCGACCTGGGTATTGTCGATGCACTTGCCCTTGGTGATCGTCGCCGTCAGTCCGCCGCCGCTTCCGGTCGTCGGATTCCCGTGCCACGACCACTGGCCGTCCACATACATAAACTTGCCGATCCAATACGTGTCGCCCTCGCCGATGCCGAGCGTGCGCGCTGCCGTGTCTCCGAACTGGAAGCTCCAGCGCGGATTATTCCCGAAGCACACCATGTCGGGAACATGCCCCGGCTGCGTTGGCGGAGCAGCCTGCTGCTTGCCTTTCGGGGCCGGACCATTCTGCCCGAACGGGCTGTCCTGCGCCAACGAAAAAGCCCCGGCACACAGGATAAAGGCTGCGACAACTACGCGGAGACGCACAGACACCATGACCAACAATCCTCCAGAGAGTGCTCTAATTGTAGCGCCCCATTCGCTACTCGCCGAAGCGCAGGTTCTTACTGACACAGGTTTTTACTGACAACTGATAACTGACAACTGGCAACTTCCTCACCGCTCCGGCACGCCCAACTGCGTCAGCAAGAACGCCCAGTTGAACGCCACCTCATGAATGCGATCATAGCGTCCACTCGATCCGCCGTGCCCGCCATGCATGTTCGTATAGAAAATCAGCGGATTGTCATCCGTCTTCAGCGTTCGCAACTTCGCCACGTACTTCGCCGGTTCCCAGTACATTACCTGGCTGTCGTCAAACGACGTACGAACCAACATGATGGGGTAATCCTTTTTTGCCAGGTTGTCATACGGAGAGTACGACAGCATGTAATCGAACGCCGGCTCCGTGTTCGGGTCGCCCCACTCTTCGTACTCCGGAACCGTCAGCGGCAGCGACGCATCCAGCATCGTATTCATCACGTCCACAAACGGCACTTCGCACAGCACTACCTTGAACAGGTCAGGACGCATGTTCGTCACCGCGCCCATCAGCAGTCCCCCGGCGCTACCTCCCTCGATGCCGATCTTCGCCCGCGACCCGTAGCCGTGCCCCGTCAAGTATTCCGCGCTCGCGATGAAATCCGTGAACGTGTTCATCTTCGTCAGCATCTTGCCCGCATCGTGCCACGGTTTGCCCAGTTCACCGCCCCCGCGGATGTGGGCCAGTGCCACAATCATTCCACGGTCCACCAGCGGCAGGCGCGACGCGCTGAACGTCACCGGTAGCGAGTAACCATACGATCCGTAACCATACAAATACAGCGGCGCGTCAGCCTTCTTCTTCAGGTCTTTGCGATAGAACAGCGACACCGGAATCTTCGTCCCGTCGCTCGCCGTGGCGAACACCCGCTCCGACGTGTAATTGTTGCGGTCGAACCCGCCGGGCACCTCGTTCTCTTTCAGCAGCGCCGAGCGGTGCATCGTGACGGAATAGTCGAACACCGACGGCGGCGTCACCAGCGACTGGTAGTTGTAGCGGAACGTGTCCGTCTTGAACTCCGCGTTCGGCCCTGCGGTCGCGAAGTACGCCGGCTCCGGAAACGCAATCGTCTTCGCCGACCCGTCGCCGAACTGCACCACGCGAAACACCGGCAGCCCCACCACCCGCTGCGTCAGCACGTAGAAATCCTGGAACAGGTCAATGTTCTCCAGCGGCACACCCGGCTGGCTGGCCACAAATTCCTTCCAATTTTCCTTGCTAGGATTCGCAATCGGCGCAGTCACCACGCGAAACGTCTGCGACGTGTCGTTCGTCCGAATGTAAAACTGGTCGCCGCGCTGGTCCACGTAATACTCAACGTTATCCACGTGCGGCGCGATGAGCTTCCAGCTCCCCGTCGGCTCGTCCGCCCGCAGAAACCGCACTTCGCTCGAGATGTGGCTCGCGTCCGTCAGCAGCAGGTACTGCCCGCTCCGCGTTTTATTTACCTCGATGTTGAAGCGCTCGTCTTTCTCCTCGAACACCAGCGCGTCGTGCTTCGCCTCGGTGCCCGCCACGTGCCGATACATCTGAAAGCTGCGTTTCTGCACCGGGTCTTCCACCGTGTAGAACAGCGTCTTGTTATCCGCCGCCCAGTCGAGCGACACCACCCGCTCCGCCGTATCCGGCAAATCGGTCATCGTGCGCAAATCGCGAATGTGCAGCTTGTACTGCCGGAATCCCACATTGTCGGTGGTGTACGCCATCCAGTTGCCGTCAGCGCTCACCGTCCACGCCCCGACCGACATGAACTTCTCGCCTTCGCCCATTTTGTTCAGGTCGAGGATCACCTGCTCCGGCGCCTCCAGCGAGCCCTTCTTGCGGCACAGTTCGAAGTACTGCTTCCCCTCAATCGTTCGTATGTAGTAGTAGTAACCATCTTGCAGATACGGCACCGTATCGTCCGTCTCCTTGATGTGGCTCAGAATCTCGTCGTAGAGCTTCTTCTGCCGCGCCTCGGTCGGCTGCATGACGTATTCGGCGTAGGCGTTCTCCGCCTCCAGAAATGCCTTCACATCGGGATTTGCCCGCTCCCGCATCCACGCGTAATCATCCACCAGCGTTTTGCCATTGACCGTCTTCTCACTGTGGATTTTCCGGGCGACTGGCGGCTGCACCGCCGGCTTGCCGGCGGCAGTTAAACTTGAAGTCTTTGAGGATTCTTGCGAATTTACATGCATAGGAACCATAAGCAGGATAACCAAAATTGACCGCAACATGCGCATTCCACTCCATGACCTATAGAACCGTGAGCGCGCGCTGATTATACTTGAGCTACGGCTCCAGGCCGCCAATGAGCCGGACCGCAGCCGCAAACTCGCGGGTTGCCGCAACCATGACGGTCCGCGTTAAAAGTTTGTAACCGATGCTGACGTTTACCAACTTCGTCGCATCAAACATGAGAGAGCTGTCTTTCGCCTTTCTCGTTCTTTTCCCCGCATCCTCAAGCGGGATCATAGCCGAGTCATTGGAGGTTCCAGTATGAGTGCCGTTGCTCCCGAAATCATTCCCGATACCCAATCCATCACCGCTTACGGCACTGCCCGCTCCACCGTCACCGGGGCCCCGCTCGATGCCGACGCTCTCCGTAAGACCGACGCCTACTGGCGCGCCTGCAACTTCCTCAGCCTAGGCATGATCTACCTGCTCGACAATCCTCTTCTGCACGAGCCCCTGCGCCCCGAGCACATCAAGAACCGCCTGCTCGGCCACTGGGGATCGAGCCCCGGCCTCTCCTTTATTTATGTGCACCTCAATCGCCTGATCAAGAAGTACGACCTCGACATGATTTACCTCGCCGGTCCCGGACACGGCGCGCCCGGCGTTCTCGGTCCCGGCTATCTCGAAGGCACGTACTCGGAGGTGTATCCGGAAAAGAGCGAAGACTTCACCGGCCTTCGCGAGTTCTTCCGCCAGTTCTCCTTCCCCGGCGGAATCGGCAGCCACTGCACACCCGAAACGCCCGGCTCCATCCACGAGGGCGGAGAGCTCGGCTACGTGCTTTCGCACGCTTGCGGCGCGGCATTCGACAATCCTGAACTCATCGTTGCCGCCGTTGTCGGCGACGGCGAATCCGAAACCGGTCCCCTCGCCACCTCCTGGCACATCAACAAGTTCCTTAATCCGGCGCGCGACGGCGCCGTGCTGCCCATCTTCCATCTCAACGGATACAAGATCAACAACCCGACGCTGCTCGCGCGCATCCCCCACGACGAGCTCGAGAGCCTGATGCGCGGCTACGGCTGGACGCCCTATTTTGTTGAAGGCTCCGACCACGACTCCATGCACCAGGCGATGGCCGCCACCGTCGAGCACTGCGTTCTCGAAATCAGGCGCATACAAAAGGAAGCTCGCGAAGGCACATCCGTGGCCCGCCCGCACTGGCCCATGATCGTGCTGCGTTCGCCCAAAGGCTGGACCGCTCCGCTCGAAGTCGAAGGCCATCGCCTCGAGGGCTTCTGGCGCGCCCACCAGGTGCCGCTACCTCACGTGAAGAAGGATCCCGAGCAATTGCGCCTACTCGAAAGCTGGATGCGCTCGCAAAAACCCGAAGAACTCTTCGACGGCCACGGCAAGTTCGTCGCCGAGTTCCGCGAGCTCGCGCCTGTCGGCAACCGCCGCATGAGCGCCAACCCGCACACCAATGGCGGACGCATCAAGCGCGCCCTTCGCCTCCCCGATTTCCGCCAATACGGCGTGCAGTTCGAGAAGCCCGGCACCACAACCCACGAGAATACCCGTCCTCTCGGCGTTTATCTCCGCGACGTCATGAAGGCCAACATGGACAACTTCCGCGTCTTTGGCCCCGACGAGAACACGTCCAATAAGCTCGACGCCATTTACGAGGTGAGCAAGAAGTTCTGGATCGAGGAATATTTCAAGGAAGACCTCGACGGCGGCGAGCTCTCCGCCGACGGCCGCGTCATCGAGATGCTCAGCGAGCACACCATGGAAGGCATGCTCGAAGGCTACCTCCTCACCGGACGCCACGGCTTCTTCTCCACCTACGAGTCGTTCGTCCACGTGATCGACTCCATGTTCAACCAGCACGCCAAGTGGCTCGAGATCTGCAACCACCTTTCGTGGCGCGAGTCCATCGCCTCGCTCAACCTGCTCATCACCTCCACCGTCTGGCGGCAAGACCACAACGGATTCACCCATCAGGACCCCGGCTTCCTCGACGTGGTCGTCAACAAGAGCGCCAACGTCACTCGCATCTATCTGCCGCCCGATGTGAACTCGCTGCTCTCGGTGGCTGACCACTGCCTGCACAGCCAGAACTACGTCAACGTCATCGTCTGCGACAAGCAGCAGCACCTGCAGTACATGACCATGGACGCCGCCATCACCCACTGCACCAAGGGCATCGGCATCTGGGACTGGGCCAGCAATGACGAAGGTGGCGAGCCCGATCTCGTCATGTGTTCGGCCGGCGACATCCCCACGCAGGAAGCGCTGGCCGCCACCAACCTTTTGCGCGAAGAGTTCCCCGACATCAAGATCCGCTTCATCAACGTCATTGACCTGTTCAAGCTACAACCGAGCACTGAGCATCCGCACGGATTGCCGGATAAAGACTTCGACTCGCTCTTCACCCTCGACAAGCCGATCATCTTCAACTTCCACGGCTATCCGTGGCTCATCCACCGCCTCGCCTACCGCCGCCACAATCACGACAACATGCACGTGCGCGGCTACAAGGAGAAAGGCAACATCAATACGCCGCTGGAGCTGGCCATCAATAACAACATTGACCGCTTCAGCCTGGCCATGGACGCCATCGACCGCGTGCCCCGCTTGCAGAAAGTCGGCGGCCACGCCAAGGAGCGTTTCCTGAATAAGCAAATCGAGTGCCGCAACTACGCCCACGAACACGGCATCGACGAACCCAAAGCCGCCGGCTGGGTCTGGCCGTACTAGGTGGAAGCAGCGGGCTTCAGCCCGATGAAAACGCGTCATACCCAAAGAGATGTGGGTGCCCCATCCTTTGCGTCGTTCTTTGGCGCAAAGGATGGGAATTGAACCCGCGTCAGGGCACTACTTCAGAGGCTGCCGAAAAAGTCGGAAACGCGTACGCCTCGCGGACTAAAGTCCGCTCGGCGGGTCGAAAATAAACGGCTTAGACGCTGACCTAAAGGTCAGCTCTACCCAAAACCGCTTTTTTCAGCAACCTCTTCAGTCGTGCCGCACACGTCCCTCATTCTTGTCATCACGTCTATAACAACGACGGGGTTGTCAAGGGCATAGTTCAGCGCCGACGTCTTCGGTTTTTCCGAAGCGCCATTTCGCTCTATTGGAAATCGTCTTCTTGCACTTTGCATAAAGACCAAGACTCGCGCTCTTCTTGAATCACCGATGGCAATCTTTCGACTCCACCAACCATCTATTCGATCCCGCTCGGGCGGAACCATGATTCTTGTCTTCGATCTCCCAGATTCTTCCGGGAGGCAGGGTGCCCACTCAAGCGCCCGGTCTTAGACCGCGACCACAGGATGACTCGGGCTGCCCTGCGTGCGAGCGGCGGCATACGGCTGTTGTGTTTTCCACATCCAAAACAGCCGCACCGCCAGTTTGCGCGCCACCATCACTTTGCCGACGCCAGAATGTTTCCTGTGCTTCAGCCTTTGGTACGCGCGCTTCAACTCTGGGACCGAGCGCGCCGCGCTCTGTCCCGCTTCCACCAACAAACTGCGCAGCATGGGATTACCTTGCTTGCTGATCGCCCCCAGATGCTGCCGCCCTCCGCTGGAATGCTCCGCCGGATTCAGTCCCAGATAGCTGACCACCTGGCGGCTGCGCGCAAAGCGTTCGATGGTGCCCAGCGTCAGCGAAAACGCCAGCGCCGTGATGGGGCCGACTCCCGGATGCGTCTGCAACAATCGCGCCACCGCATCGCGATCGGCCTCCTGCTGCGCCGCCACATCCAGCTTCGCAATGCGGCCGCTCAGCTCGTCCAGCAGTTGCAGCGAATCCTCGCGCCGCTGTTTTGTCCAGCCCGCCAGCGGCAACTCTTCCAACCGCTGCCGTCCGACTGCGCTCCACAGCTTGCGCTTCTGCTGCACTCCCTGATTCAGCGCCCCGCCGCGGCGGGCTGCAACTCGTTCTTCACCTGCCGCCGCATGCATACCAGCTTGTGACGATGCAATCCGCCGCGGCGGACCGCACATCGCGCTGCTCGACGCTCGGCACCCATACCTTGGGAAAGCGTTTCTCCAACAACAACTGCAGCAACAACTGCGCATCGCGACGGTCCGTCTTCTGCTTGCGCACTTCCATCGCCCGGATCTTGCCGGCATCGCCCAGCCACAACTCATGGCCCAGCGACGCCAGCAGGCGCTCGAACCACAGCGTATTGCCGCAGGCCTCCATGCCTACCAGCACCGGCCCTTTCAGATCGGCATAAAACTGCCGCGCCTCCTCCGGCGTCAGCCTGCGCTCCGTGTATTCGCCCGTATCCGTATCGACCATGGCAATTTGTTGGAAACTCGGATGGAAATCACAGCCTATAATCTTCATGGCGGCTCCTTTCGTCCGAGTCTTGGTCTTACGCAAACTCAAGCTTACTCGGACCCCGTTAGGAGCCGCCGTTGTTATGAAATCAAGGAGGCTTTAGCCTCCGAGCGATCTGCTTCTTCTTCAAACTGGCAACTGACCACTGACAACTGTCTTTCGGTGGAAGCACCGGGCTTCAGCCCGGTGATAACAAGCAGTGAAGAAACGGGCGTTAGCCCTGGGCTGTGCCTGTGCACCAACTGCGTCGGAGCCGTTCCGCAGTTCCTACTCGCCCACATCCCAGCCGCGCAGGAACGGCCCTCAGGATTACATGTGATATGGCGATTTGTACTAAACCCGCTTCGCGGGTAGGAGCCAGCGTAGTACCATTTGGCAGGACAAATTGCATGCTGCAGGTCGCCGCACTCACAGAACTTCATGGCAAAATCGGCACAAAATTGCTGCAGTGCAATGAATCTCCATAAAACAATTGCCCTGCCAAGTCCCACCCGGGTTTACCACAAATCGCCCTATCGACAATGCTCCGCTCCAAAAAGTCCTGCTCCCGCCAAACTCTTCGCGCGGAGCACTGTCGATACGGCACTAGGGATTTCACAACACCTATCTGCGCCGACCCCTCTGCACGATGACTTCCGAGTAGACGCCAACTCCTCGATGCCGTCCTCAAGCTGCGGCCGTGGAATGCGCCAGCATGCGATGGTGCAACACGAAAAGCGCCAATTCCAGACGGTCGGATACGCCGATCTTGTCGAAGATCGCATGCAACGCGTTCTTGATCGCCTGCTCGGTGGTGAAGAGTTGCATCGCGATCTCACGGTTCTTATAACCCCTCACCACGGCGGCAATAATGCGCAACTCATTTTCTGACAGCCGATCGCGTACCCGCGTCCCGACAAGGTCTTCGCCGATCTCGGTGATCCCCGACTCCTGGGTATGGACAAACGTCTCGCCGCGCGCCAGGCGGCGTACAGCATCGACGATAGTCGGCCCGTTGACGGAGCGGCAGACGATCCCCTGCGCACCCATCGCGATAATCGCCGAGGCTTCGTCCTCGGTTTCGGCCAGCACCAGAATCGATGTGGTCTGGCGCATGACGAGAGCCTGAATTTCGGAGAGCAGCGGCAGGAAACTGGTGGAGATCAGCAACACGCGGGGCCGAAAATGCTCCAGTGCGTTCAGCATCTGCTTGGAGGACTGCGGCTGTCCCACGATGCGAAGATCATCTTCAGACGCCAACACCTTGGCCACGCCAGCGCGAAAGATCGGCTGATTGTCCGCAATGATAACGTTGATCATGCCGATAACTCAGGTGAGTTTCTATTCCTTCCCCACGGCTATCGTGTGCGAAGAGCCTGCCTTTCGAGTTTGTGACTTTTTGCGTGTTTTCAAAAAGAGGACAAAGCAAACATGCCAGCGTTAACAAGATCACGCTGCGCCACTTCGCACTCCTGCCGACGGGAATTTCAATTTCCTTCTCAGCGCATGTGCAACATAACAGGTTTTCAATTCACTTTCGCAGCCCGCGATCCTGGTGTGGATTGGACTGTTACTTAACGATTAAGATCAACACGGGTAATGTTGGCGGCATTGTTCCGGTTACGCGTGTTTGCTCGGATACGCTAGTCACGGGAGTCTCCACAATCTTAGTTGCACTAATTTTCATGCCCTCTCTCAGACCCCACGCGTCGATTTCCTGGCCGTTCACAGTAAACTTCTGGCCCTCTGGAATCTTAAACAACTGACTCTCACCGTTTTCCAGCGCGAGCATCACCGAGAGAGGCGGAGTTACCTTCAGGACTTTCCCGGTAACACTCTCTATGGTTGTGACTACTTGCGGCGTGGTGGTTGTTACAGTCGTGCGCTGCAGTTTCATGCCGGGCTTCAGCTCATTGATACCGAGCTGTTTGCCGTCCACGGTGACTTTTGCATTTGCCGGCACATCGGGAAAATCGCGTAACGTACCGTCTGCCATTTTGACGAAAAGATCGTCGCCTCTGATGGCAACGACCTCACCGCTCTCGATCTGCACCTCTGTTGTCGGAGTTTCCTTAGTCGTGGTTGTTTGCGTCTGTACTTGAGCACTCATCGAGTACGAGAAAACAATGCATATTCCGCTTGCCAATACCAAAGTTCTTTTCGTCAAAATGCTTGGCTTCATTGTCGCTTCTCCTTTCGTCTGTGAAGCTGGTAAACACCCTTGCGGTAAATCTTTTTCGCCTGGTGAGAATGGGGGTTGTTGTTTGCGCCCGTTAGCTCCTCGCAAGGGCATGATGTTGCTCTCGGAGACTCGAGGCGTTGGTATCGTTACTGTTGCTGCTTACCTGCCGAGAGGTTGTTTCTCGCCCTTCGGCAGGCTCAGAGTAGGTTTATTGCTTGTCGTAGACGACTGTGCTTGTGGCCTTCTTACCCTGGGCATCGGTTCCGCTTGAGGTCACCGTCCGGCTCTTGCCGTCGTCGGATGCAACAATCCTACCGGTGGTCGTAACTGTTGTGCCGTTTTTCACCGAGAAATCCAACTCATGAATGCCCTTTCTTGTGTATGAGCGCGAGTCCGAATTGGGGTCGCCCTTGACGGGATAGTATTCGCCGTCGAACTTGCCCGTCCACTCGTTATGCGTCGGATTTCCCATGCTGTCGGTGCCCTCTATCGTGACTTTCACATTAACGCCTTCAGGCTCGTAGACGACCGTGTTGTTCTTCGGCATCCCAGGCGCAAGCGTGGATTTGGCCTCATTTAGTTTCCAGGTGCCCATAAAAGGGTTCTGGGCAAAGCACACTCCCACTCCAATGAAACACAGGGCCGCAGTCAGCACGATTGTTCTTGTTTTCATGTTCCCTCCTAATTGAGAAGCACACTCGGTGGCCTGATTGACAACGGCCACACTCGGAATACTTGCTATATCCGAGGTCCTCAGGCTTGCAGAGCTTGATTGCTGCATCGGGTCGACTGACGTCGCGCCGTGCACATGTTGCGGAGTGGCGAAGGGTTTCGCCGACAGTATACGCCCGGAGTCTTAAGCAGCGGTATCGAAAGATTACTTCAGCAGCAAGATATGCCGAGCTCGAACAAAATCGGGCAGTCAAGCTGTAAACTCCAGCTCTGCCGGAACTTACGACAAACAGACTCCCGACGTTGCCGCGGCGGATAGGTTTTTGGCCGGAATATCGCCGTCACCATCGAATACTTGTCGCGAACAGGCCATCTCGTAACCAAATGGCGGTATGGCGGTGACCCATCCCCGTCTTGCTGACTCACCGTCCCCCGCAAGCGCCTTTGCTTTTAGCCCAATCCCTCGCTGTGCCTCTGCGTCTCTGTGGTAGATGTCCCTCTTACGCCGAATGCTCCTCTCCCAAAACCACCCTCACCGTGTCCCGCGCAATCAACAACTCTTCATTCGTCGGAATCACCCACGCCTGCAACCGCGACTCATCAGTACTGATCACGCCTTCTCCGCGTAACTTCCCATTCCGCGCCGCATCAATCGTCAACCCCGCCCACTCCATCCCGTCGCAAATCCGCGCCCGCACTGCCGACGAATTTTCCCCGATCCCGCCGGTAAATACCACGGCATCCGCACCGCCCATCGCCGCCAGATACGCGCCCACATACTTCCGCGCTCGATAACAAAACACCGCAATCGCTACCTTCGCGCGCGAGCTCTCCGCCGCCTGCAATTCGCGCATGTCGTTGGTCAATCCCGACAAACCTAGCAACCCTGACTCCGAATTCAAAAGCTTCTCAACCTCGGCCGCCGATATGCCTTCCTTTTCGGCGATAAAACTCATTACCGCCGGATCGACATCCCCCGAACGCGACCCCATCACCAACCCTTCCAGCGGCGTCATCCCCATCGACGTATCCACTGACTTCCCCGCCTTAATCGCCGCCGCCGAGCAACCATTACCCAAATGTAGCGTGATGATGTTCGTCTGCTTGTTCGTCAGCGCTCGCAGCTCGCGATAACGCCCGGCCACGTAGCGGTGCGATGTCCCATGAAATCCGTACCGCCGAATCCTCTGCTGCTCATAAAAACGGTATGGGATAGCGTAGAGATAAGCTTCTTCCGGCAGCGTCTGATGAAATGACGTATCGAACACCGCCACTTGCGGCGTCTTCGCGCCAAACAACTTGCGCGCCGCATGAATGCCTTGCAGGTTGATGGGATTGTGCAACGGCGCTAGCTCCAAACAATCTTCAATGCCCCGCAACACCGCATCATCAATCAGCGCCGAGTCTTTAAACTTCTCGCCGCCGTGCACCACGCGATGTCCCACCGCATGAACGTCGCTGGCAGATCGAATCGCACTCAACCCCGACTGCTCGGACGTCAGGAAGCGCAGTACGTAGTCCAACGCCTCCGCGATGTCGTGCAAACTCGCACTGAACTTCTGCTTCGCACTGTCGCCGACTTGAAACTGAAAACTCGCTTCCTCGCCGAAGCTCTCCACCTCGCCGCGGCACAGCCGCTCGTCGCTACGCGACCTTATCCGCTCCAAGTCGGTTGCGATGATTTGAAACTTTAGACTGGAGCTTCCGGCGTTGAGCACGAGTACATTCATGCGCTGGCCCTTCCCCATAACTCGGCGTCCACGACTCCGAGTATGGCATCCTGAGCCGCTTCGGCGAAATTGTTTGACCCTGCCGGAAGCAGGATTGACCCCCCGCCTGACAACCGGGTCTCGACATCCCGATAAGGAAGCGATAGTGAAGTGATTGCTTCAGTGTAAAACTAATGGAAACGAGGGGATTTTCGGGCCTGCAACACTGAAGTAAGCGCTTCAGTTTGACGGGCATTTCGCTGGCTGGGTAGGGGCTCAGCGCTTTCTGGCGGGTCTGCCATTTCTTGCCCAGCGTCCCAGCCGGTATTCATGGGCAAATTCCGCGAGCTTGTCGCTGATCCGCACCTTCACCGCACCATTGGCGTCGCAGGTATATTCTTCCTCGATCCGTACATCCCCTCGCGGCCATCCCCGCTCCACCGGCACGCCCGTAAGGTCTTCCTTTTCGCGGAGTTGGGGATCATACGCCACTCGAATCTCGTCCCAATTGTTAATGTCGCCTTGCGGCTGGCCCTGGCTATCCACATGAGAACATTCCAGATAGCGGAAATGCCCAACGTTGTGCGCTGGATGATACGTGCGCACAATCCGCAGCGGCTCTTCGCCCCGTCGCGGCAACTTCGCTCCGCGCGCGAAAATCATGTCGAATGTTACACTTGCGCCGCTATCGGCCTCTCGCCACACCCCGAAATTCTGCGTGAACTGATCGCGAACCGTACGGTCTTGATCGCTCCCGGCTCGAATCGCCAGTCCAATCGCCGTGGCTGAACGCATATAGGCCGACCGCCGAACTCGCCTTCCAAACGTCTCGCGCAAGATGCGCGCTACTGGCGGGAGTTCCGAGCCACCGCCCGTAAGATAAAGCGTATCAATCAGTTGGTCTGGATTCGCCGCCAGCAGATTTTCGGCTACGAAGCGCGATTTCTCAATCAGCGGACGGCACCGCTCGTAAAACACATCCGCGCCGACGGCGCTCTCCGGCCATCCGTCGCGCACCCGCTCCAAATCGATTAAAACCTTTCGGCTGTTTGGGTTAAGCGATTCTTTCTTCTCGCGGCACTCGTCCAGCAAGTGGAATCGCTCGGCGTCGGTTAGCGACTCTCGCTCTTTTTTCGACAATTTGATCGTCGTAAGTGCAAGATCTGCAAGGATTTCGTCGAAGTCGTCACCACCGAAATCGGCCATGCCGTCGGTGGCCAGAACCTCATTCTCGGTTTCTCCCATCGCTACCAGCGAAACATCCAGCGTACCGCCGCCTAGGTCGTAAACCAGTAAACCACCGCGCGACAAGCTCTTACGCTCCTCGCTGGTGCGGTAGGCATACTCCACCGCCGCCGCCGACGGCTCATTGGAAAGCCCAAGAACCTCAAATCCGCCGGCCCGCGCCGCCTCTTCCGTCAGGAGCCGCTGATTGCTGTTGGCATTCGCTGGGACACCCAACATGACCTGCAGAGGCCCCGCCTTGCTGGCCCCAAGTGTCGAAGAATGAATGAGTTCGTGGCGAACTGCCGCCATCATCTCCGCCAGCACCTGCGTGAGATTGAGCCGCTGGCCATGGATCTCGACTTCCGTGTGCGGCCCGGCGTCTTTGAGCAGACGCTTCAGCGACCGCACCACCGTCCAGCCCGGCTGGCCCTGTAGCTCCAGTGCCTGCCAGCCATAGACTCGCCGGTCGCCCGAAACCGCTAATACCGAAGGAAACCAATCACTTACGCGCCCACCGGGCGCTTCGAAATTCACCAGGGGATAGTTGCCGCGGTCCACTGCGGCCACAACGATTCGAGTAGTCCCAAAATCCAAACCTATTTTCACGGTAGGACTATTGTAAGGCCTTACGAAGGGCTGGTCGTGCAGGCAATTTCCGCGCCTTTGAAGAAATCCATAAGACCAACAACGCCCTAAGTCTTAAGGAACGAACCCGGGCTCCCTGAGCGGAGGACCTGAAGTCCGCCGGGTTCTTTAGAAACTGGTCGGCCCTAGCAGACGATTTTCGAACTTTTTTTGCAGGAAAACCGGTTGGACCAAGTGTCGCAATTAGTTGTGTAATGGCGACCTTACGCCAACTATGTTGACATTCCCTTATGTGCCATGAGTGACTAGCGCTGTGACAGTTCAGTAACTGTTACACACTCCCTTGATGCTCCGGCACCTGCAAGCGCATCATTGTGCCACGATGGCGTATAGTACGATTCCCGCTTTCGACTTCACCCGAACGCTACACGTTACGGAACGACCTGGGGGCGCTGTAGCCCGCCTTTACCCGGGAATGAGTTTCCACTGCTGGGTTCTGCTCGTCGGCGGTCTGGTGCTGCTGCAAACAGCCTGTGGCGGTGGTGCACAAACTACAACGTCGCAAGCGCCCCCCTCCATCACTACCGTCTCGCCCATTCCGACGGTCAATGGACCCGCATTCACCATGGACGTTTACGGCACCGGATTTGTATCAGGAGCTGCTGTATTCTTGTCGGGATCGAATCTGAGTTCTAACGCACTTCCCACCACGTTCATAGATAGTACCCACCTAACCGCCGCTGTGCCGGCCGATGCCTTTACATCCCCAGCCGCAGCTCAAATCTTCGTTAGCCAACCATTTCCTCCCAGCTGTTGGAGTTCGGGATCTTTGAGCCAATATTGTGGCTTGGGGCAATTCTCGAATTTCATCAACTTCGGGGTGGACTATGCGACAGTCACCAAAAATCAAGGCAACGGCATCGGCCTCACGGCCTCAATCCTGATGAACCGGTCACGGGCAGGTGCCTTCCAGGTAAGTGGAAATGGCGCTGAAGGGATTTGGGTTGTTGCAGTAAGTATTGGTGGAGCGAAGGTTTTTTGGGGCTAGCGATAACAGGCGCTAGCATAACCAATTTCGGGTCCGAGTTCAAAAGTGTACGATTGGTTCGCCCGTAACGCTATGAATCTGAATGCCAAAAATGTTTGGTCGGGGCGAGAGGATTCGAACCTCCGACCCCCTGCGCCCAAGGCAGGTGCGCTACCAGGCTGCGCTACGCCCCGACAATCGGAACTCTAAGTTTATAACACTCTGTTGGTAAGCTGCATTCTCCACGCCATTCTCCCCCCGCCCCCTATCCCCAAACAGCTCTCTGGCGGTATCGCCAGCGCACCCTGATGTGCGACCCAAACTTGTGCTGAATGACGAGGGCACCCACACTCCGCCCAAGGCACGAATACGGCTGCAATATAATGAGACTATCTATGTTGAATTTTCCGGTACTTTTTGCTATCCCCACCGTTCTCTTATTGTGGTTCGCGGCCCGTTGGGGTACGGCTCTGCGCACCCGCCATCCGTTGGCAACGGAAGAGCGCGACGACTTCGGCATGGTCCAGACCGCTACCCTGACTCTGATGGCGTTGCTCATCGGATTCACTTTCTCGATGGCCACCGTCCGCTACGACCTTCGCAAGACTTACGAGGAAGCCGAGGCCAACGCCATCGGCACCGAATTCGTGCGCGCCGGTCTGCTCCCGTCCTACGATGGCGCCCAGGTGCAAGCTCAGCTCAGGCGATACTCCCACCTCCGCGTCCTGTTCTATCGCACCCGCAGTCCGAATGAGCTTGACCAGATCAACGCTGAAACCGCCCAGTTGCAGAACGCGATGTGGGCTACCGTGCAGGCTTCCGCCCTGGCCCAACCAACTCCGGTGATGGCCCTCGCCGTTTCCGGCATGAACGACGTCTTGAATTCCCAGGGATACACCCAGGCGGCATGGTGGAACCGCATACCGGTCGCGGCCTGGATCTTCCTGCTCGCGACCGCCACATTCTGCAACATTCTCGTCGGTTACGGTGCCCGTAGTGCCAAGTCGAAATCCAGAATGCTTTGGGTGTTGCCGGTGCTCATCGCCATCTCGTTCCTGCTGATTGCCGACATCGACAGCCCCCGTGGCGGCCTCATTCACGTCTCGCCGCAGAACCTGGTGGCCTTGGATCACTCGATGGGAAATTGACCGCATTTCTGATTTCCTGCGCCGCCAGGGGCCGAAAACTAAGCGTGTCCCGCAATCTTGCAGAATGACGCGCCCATGCGGCCTCGGCTGCCTCGTTGTCTACACGTCACCTGCCCCTATGACGCCCGTCACAGAACACTTGTTCACGACCTCCGAAAATCAAGGGTTGATTTCCCCGGAGGTGCCGCATGGCCACAGCCGTTTCTAATATCCAATCCGAGAGCCTGCGCACGCTGCCTGATGACAGTGTTCGCCAGATTCTCTGGCGCTTCGCCGACCGCTACGACCTGCAAATGCTGGTGCAGTCGGCCCGCGAAGTCGCCCGTGGCCCGGTCGCGCGCCTGGTCGCCGGGGGAGCCCGCGCTACGCACGAATGGACCGAAGAAAAGTCCGTTCTGCTCGACGCCTTCGACCAATCGGGCATCACCGCCGTCTTCGCCGACCCCGAGCAGGGCGGCTACATCGCCGGGCCCAAGAACCTAGCCCTCGCCCTGATCGCCTTCGAGCTCGCGTGGGTTGACGCCGGAGCCGCAACCGGCAGTCTCGCCGGATGCCTCGCGCTTGCGCCGATTCACGAGCGCGGCACTCCCGAGCAGCGCATGCACTACATGTCGCTGGCTGTCCCTCCGCAGCCCGGCGAGGACCGCAAAGTCCAGCGCGGCGCCTTCTGCCTCACCGAGCCTATTCCCTATGTCGGCGTTGACACCGGCATGCTGAGCGGCAAGGCTCGTATCGCGGAATGGAAAGACGGCGAGGAGCCGACGCTGCAAGTCGAGAAGCGCGGACGATTCATCACCAACATGGGCTTCGCCAACTTCGTCACCGCGGCCGTGGACTCCGGCGACGACCGCATCAAGGGCTCCTGCATCGTCATCCTGGAAGAAACCGACCCCGGCACCTTCGATCGCGGCTCGGCGACGAAGAAGCTCGTGCATCAGCTCTCGTCCACTTCCGATCCCATCTTCAGCCTCACCGTTCCCGCCAGCCGCATTGTCGGCGGCTATACCGTTAAAGATGGCGTGATCATCCCCAACTACAGCCACAGCGAAGTTATCGAAGCGGTATTCAAGCGCACCCGCGTCACGGTTGCGCTGATGACCTCGGCGAAGCTGCTGTCGGCGGTTGAGCCCGTCATCCGCTATCAGCGCGGACGCTTCCGCGGCTCCGAGCAGGCCAAACCCGGTGCGCTGCGTTACGAGCTGGGAATCCAGCAGCGGCAAGACGCGCTGCATCGGCTCGCCAGCCTGTGGGCCATCGGCGAAGCCGGCGCTTCGCTGGGATTCGCCACCGCGCGCCTCTACGACGAAGTCGACCCCATGGAGAAACAGAAAGACGAAATCCTCGCGGCGAAAAATATCCACGGCGGCAAGGCCCAGATGAAGTTCTTCCGCGAAATCAACCAAGCGGCCATCGAACTGCTCCGCGAAGAGCGTCTGCCCGCTGCCAAGCGCAGCGCTAAATACGAAGCCTCAAAGGCCGATCCTCTCGTCCAATTCGTCCTCAAAGATTCTGTCGCCAACGTTCTCTGTCCGGGAGCGAAGCTTTGGAACACCGGCACCGGCGCCAACGCCATGCGCGAAGCCCTCAGCCTCATGGGCGGCTACGGCATCACCGAAGATTGCCCCGGCTTCCTCACCTACAAGTGGATGGACGCGCAACTCGAGGCCACCTACGAAGGTCCCGAGGCCGTGCAGCGCCGCAACCTCAGCGTCACCATGACCAACGAAGTTTTTCTGGCGCAGTATCAGCAGTGGGTCCTCGACATGCGCGCCATCGCCAGCCGTCGTCCCGGCACCGGCGCCTGCACTCTCGCCACCGCCATGCAACTTTGGCTGTGGAGTTATCAACACCTCCGCGTCGCCACCGATGCCGACGGCGATGCGCTCTACCAGAGCGCGCGCCAGGGCGTGACCTTCCCGCTCGCCGACGCGTTGTGCTGGCTGCTCGCCGCCCGCCAGTTCATCCTCGACGTCATCGAGTTGGAAGAAAAAGGTCCGGAGAACCCTGTGGTCGCCGAAGGCTTGACCGGCACCCTCGAGTTCTTCAGCGACCTTTGCCACATCCAGTCGGCCCGGTCGGCAGGTGAGGTCGGACGCATCTGCGCCGAGCTGGTTTTCGGTTACAACCGCCATCCCGCATGGGACGAAAAGGGTTATAACGGATGTTATAACAGCGAAGAAATTACACAGCTCGAGGGGTGGGTACCGGGCATCACCGCGGTCGCCATCGACGTCGTCGGCACCGATGGCTCGCACCCCGAAAAAGCCGGCCCGTGCGCTTCCTGCCAGGGGTTGGAGGGCTTCCAGCGCCTCCGCACCAAGCTCGACGGCTGCCTCACCGGCGCCCAGCTTGCCAAGGATCGCGCCGCCGAAGCCATCTCTAAAGTAATGATTCCAGAGGCTTTGGATTATCCCCGTTGAGGACGGACGAAGATTGAGTACTGCTGAACAACCCGTTGTCGAACGCACCAGCATGGACGTCGACGTCGCCTGCGTGGGCTTCGGCCCCGCCATGGGCGGCTTCCTTACCACCCTCTCGCGCCGCCTGATGAACCAAGACGGCACCCCTGCCATCGAGAGTAAAGTCTTGCCTGGCATGCCTTTACAGGTAATCTGCTACGAGCGTGCCGACGACATCAGCTTCGGCGTTTCCGGCGTTGTCACCCGCGCCCGTGGCATCCGCACCACCTTTCCCGACCTCGATCCGGCGGAGATTCCGATGGCCGCGCCGGTCACCAGCGAAAAACTGGTGTATCTGCTTGACCCGATTGGAGCTAGCCGCCGTTCACTCGCCTTGCGAACCGCCGATCGCGTGCTCCGTACCGTGGCAAAATTGCCGCACCACGCCTTCGAGTTGCCGTACGTCCCGCCCTTCCTTCATAAGAACGACGGCCTCGTCCTGTCCATAGGCCAATTTAATCAATGGGTTGGCTCGCAACTGATGTCAAGCGGAACCGTCCAGATCTGGCCCGGCATGCCGGTGAGCGAGGCGCTGATTAAAGATGGAACGGTCAGCGGCGTGCGCTTGGTGGACCAAGGAGTGGACAGAGCAGGGAATCCTGAGGCCGGATTTACCCCCGGAATGGACATTCATGCGGCCCTCACCGTCATTGGAGATGGTCCAGTGGGAGCCATCAGCCGCGACATCGATTCTCGCCTTGGCATGCCCTCAGGCCACACCGTGAGCGACTGGGCCGTTGGCATGAAGTTCGTCATCGAACTTCGGCCCGAAGTCGACCTCGCGCCCGGTAACGTATTGCATACATTCGGTTTCCCCGAGCCCGAGATATTCGGCTTCCTCTACGTACATCCCGGCGGCGTCGCGTCCGTCGGAATTTTCGTGCCCTCGTGGTTCAACTGTCCCACCCGCACGGCATACCGCTATCTCCAACATTTCATTCAACATCCGTACTTGTGGCGCTATCTTGAAGGCGGCAAACTGCGCTCCTGGGGAGCCAAGTCGCTCCAGGAATCGGGCAAGCACGGCGAGCCCTACCTCGTCGGCGAAGGCTACGCCCGCATCGGCGAATGTTCCGGCAGCACCAACGTCTTGACCGGCTCTGGAGTTGACGAAGCCTGGACCACCGGCGTTCAACTTGCGGAAGCTGTGGTCGATTTAGCCCAATCAGGTCAATCATTTACGAAAGAAAATCTGGCAGCCTACGAACAGCGCCGCCGCTCCAGTTGGGTGGAGAGCGAAGCCCGTATCGCCGAAAAAGCCCGCGACGGATTCCACCGCGGCATCGTAAGTGGCTTTGCCGGCATGATGTTAGCCGCTTTCAGCAAAGGAAAACTGTCGGTTGGCAAGCCGCCGAAAACGCCAAACGAAAATCTCCAGAGCCCCGCTGACTTCTACCGCGGCAAGCTCACCCCGCAGGAACTTATTGAAATTAAAGCAGATTGCGATGCCAAGGGCGCGTCGCTGCACGACGCGCTGATGGAACGCTGCGGCTGGCCGCAGATCCCGCACGACGGTTCGCTCCTGGTTTCCCATCAAGATGTGCTGCTGATGGGCGGCAAAGTCCAAGCACCGCCTGGATTTGCGGACCATGTGATCTTTCGCGACATTGAAGTCTGCGGCCAGTGCGGCACCAAGTTGTGTGTGGAAATGTGTTCGGCGCAGGCCATTACCCGAAGCCTCGAGGGCGCGCCCAATTTCGACCGCGAAAAGTGTGTGTTTTGTGGAGCTTGCGCGTGGAATTGCCCGGAAACATCCGAAGGCAAACCCAACCTGCAGTTCATCGCAGGCGCCGGCGGGCTCCATTCTGCCGAAAATTAACTTTGCAGGGTACCTAGACTAATGAGCAATCCATTTCATGTAGTTGTCTGCGCCAGCGTGGTTCCCGACCCGCTGCAAACCCTTGAGCCTATTACCAGTTCCACTGGCCCGGCTCTGAAGAACGAACTGATGCTTCCGGCCATCCTCGATCCCTGGGCCTCGCACGCGCTCTACGAGGGCGCGAACCTCGTGAAGAAAGTTCCGGGCAGCAAACTGTGGTTGGTGAGCATGGCGCCCAAGGCGAAGCTGCAACAGGTCATGATGACCGTGGCGCAAAAGGTTCCGCTGCAACTAGTTGCGCTCGATGGCCCCTCCGGCGGGATTCGTCGACGCCCATCAGACCGCAGCCGCACTCGCCAAGGCCATTATCGGAATCCCAGACCTCGACCGGTCACGCCTGCTGCTGTTCGGCGGCTGGGAATCGGCCAGCCGCAGCGCGGGAGTCACACTGCAACTCGTCGGCGAGCAACTCGGCATCGTTGACCAGTTCCAAGGTGTTGACGCCATTACAGGTAACGAAGACGGCTCATTCGAAGTTCTGGAGCGCGTCGAAGGCGCCCGCCACCAGGTATCGCTCTGCACCGCGCCGCCAGCCGTGCTGGGCTGGGCAACCGGTAGCCTCGGCGAACCCCGCAACGACCCGCAGGTCGGCATGCAGAACATGCGCACCATCATGCCGTCATTGCAAAAAGCCGTCGCCACACCCATTTCGCCCGACGGCCTGCAATACGCCAACGTCGCGACGCCCAAGCAGCAGCGCGAAACCGTGATCGTAAAAGACAAACCCGCCGACGAAATTGCGCGCGAGATCGTGCAATGGATCACCCAGGAGTAGGCACTATGGACACCATTCTCTTTCTCGCCCACACCGAAACCGACGGCTCACTGGCCAAGCCCGCACTCGAAGCGCTGGGCTCTGCGGTCGATTTGAATCAAGCATTTAGCGGCGAACTCGTGGTCGGGCTGTATGGCGCCGAAGTGCAGCCCGCAGCCAACTCTCTTGCAAACTGTGGTGCACAGAAATTTCTCGCCGTTCAGGGCGGCGCGTTCGTGACAGCACGGTATGCGACCGACGCTGCCGCCTGCGAAGCCATCGCGAAAGCCGCTGCTGCCACAATCGTGATCGTCGCCGGAACCTCGCGCGCCGCTCGCGTCATGGCTGGAGTCGCGCATCGCCTCGGCGGAGTCGTGGACACGCACGTAACCAACCTCGATGCGGCTTCCGGCTCGTTGCAGGTGACCCGCTGGTTTTACCGCCAGCGTATCGAAGGCTCGCTGACGCGCAGCGGCCGACCATGGATTCTACTGCTCGATCCCGGCAACCATGCGGCGTGGGCTGGCGAAGCCGGCTTGGTTACGCCGGAAATGATCGACGTTGCAGTTCCCGGCTCACTGAGCCGCACAACCGTGAAGGGCTTCGTGACGCCGCCTGCCGACCAGCAAACTATCCGTCCCGATGCCAACCTGCTTTTTGTCGCAGGCGCGGGATGGACAAAGAAGCAGAAAGACGGTCAGCCTCACGTTCCCGAAGCAGAAGGGCTCATCCTGGATTTCTTAAAGCAATCGAAAGCCTCGCTTGGTTCCAGCAAGTCGCTGGTCGATATCTCGGGGGAGAACCAGGCAGCGCTGCGCTTCCTCACACACCTGAACCAGGTGGGGCAAACCGGTGCATCTCCCCGGCACCAGAAGGGCCTCGCCACATGCTGTCACGGTGAGGAGCCGCACACCGTTGGCTGGCGATTCATCGCCGAGCGTCGCGCCGTTAACGTAGATCCCGGCTGCGGCTGGGCGCGCGGCAAAGCCGACGTGCTTTACGTTGCCGATGCCTTCGAGGTCATGGCGAAGGTGAACGCTCTGCTCGCCGCGAAATAATCTGTGGCAATCTGGAGCAAGAACAAAGCTGCATGCGATGAACATGCAGCTTTGCCATTTTGCATTCCACTACTTTGGGGATTCGGGAGCCGTCACCTTCAGCGCCGGGACCTGCTGCTGTTTTACGAGATTGTTGTACGCAGGCACGTCGGTCCCGACGATCTCGTTCCACTTCGCCAATTGCTCATCGAGTTGTTTGCTGAGCAGGTCGAATACTTCGTACGACTGCTGCGTCGGCGCAGTCTCCGCGCTTCCCACCACCCCACTCAACGCGACAAAGTGGTTGTTCAAGCGGACAGGGAAGTTGAGCACGTCCTGGCCGCTCTTCGCTTTTGTCTGGATGAGCACTTCCTCCACTTCCGTCATCTTCTTGTCGAGCGCCTTGCCTGCATCGACGATGGCCTTGTTCTGCGCATCGCTGCCGACGTGCTTATTCACAACGCCAATCTGTTCGCGAAGATCACGAATCTGGATGATGGTGTCGTCCGTCAGAGTCACCTTGTCGCGAATCTTCATCAGCAAATCAAACTGCTTGCTGAGATCAGCAGCGCTGGTCGTCAATCGCGAATCGGCGGTGATTTCCAGTGGAGCGGTGTAGGTCTTACCAAGTACGGTGAGCCGCACCTGGTACGTTCCCGGCAACGCGACTGGTCCATTCGTGTTGCCGCCCCACAGCGGAGCCTTGGGAACCTTGGTTGCTCCCTCGTAGCGCAAATCCCACACAAAGCGGTTCAGACCGGCATCCGCCGTCAGTTTGCTGCCACCGCCACGACTGAAGAAGTCCTCCTCCTCATCGCCGCCCACTCTCTTCTTTTTTGGGGAATTTGCGGATTACCTTTCCTGACGAGTCGAGAATTTCCAGCGTGATTTTCGGCGGTTCTTTCTTATCGCCTCCGCTTTGGCCGCGTCGCCTCCCGCCATTTTCTTTTCCGGTTCTTTCAGCGACGTCTTCAGCCAGTAGTAAACAATCGCTCCAGCGGGCGGATTCTTGCCGACGTAGGTCCCTCCGCCAAACGGCGAGCCTTCGAGCAACATGCGGCTGGTGATAGCGGGCGTAAACAAGTGGGCATCCTGCTGCGGAATCGAATCGTTGTACTGCCGCAGCGGAGTAATGTCATCCAGGACCCAGAAGCTCCGCCCATGGGTGCGCCACCACCAGGTCGTTGTTCTTCACGATCAGGTCATTCACCGGAGACACCGGCAGGTTCAGTTGCAGCGGCTGCCACTTGGCTCCGTCATCGAAGGACACGTACACTCCGTGCTCCGTCCCCGCGAAGAGCAATCCCGGACGCTTCGGGTCCATGCGCACGGCGTGCACATAAACGTTGGCAGGAATTCCCCCGACCAGCTTCGTCCACGTCTTGCCGAAATCCGTCGTTTTGAAAATGTACGGCGAGAAGTCGTCCATCTTGTGGCGTTCGACTGCCATGTACACGGTACCCGCGTCCGTCGGGGAAGCCTCGATCATGCTCACCGTGCCCCACTCCGGCATCGCCTTTGGCGTAACGTTCTCCCAGTGCTGTCCGCCGTCGCGCGTCAGATGTACCAGCCCGTCATCGGTACCCGCCCAGATCTGGCCCTTCGCTACCGGCGACTCCACCACCGAGAAAATCGTGTCGTACACTTCGACGCCGGTGTTGTCCTTGGTGATCGGTCCTCCTGAAGCGGCCTGCTTCGATTTGTCGTTGCGCGTCAGGTCGGGACTGATGGTCGTCCAACTCATCCCTGCGTCGGTCGTCTTGAACAAAACCTCGCCGGCAAAGTACAGCGTCTTGGGATCGTGCGGTGAGAACACAATCGGTTCGGTCCACTGGAAGCGGTGGTGGACGTCCGCCGCTGCCCATCCAATCGGATTGATCGGCCACGGATTCACCGCCTGCTCCTGCCCGGTGCGATGGTCGTAGCGCGTGATCTCGCCACCATACGAACCCGCGTACACGATCATCGGGTCAGTCGGGTCAGGGGCAATATAGCCGCTCTCGCCGCCGCCCACGTCATACCAATCTGAGCGATCGATGGAGCCACTGGGGCTTGCGCTCGCAATCGCAACCGTCGAGTTGTCCTGCTGCGCGCCGTAGATGTAGTACGGTGTGCGGTTGTCGCTGGTCACGTGGTAGAACTGGGCTGTCGGCTGGTTGTAGATCGTGGTCCAGGTCTCGCCGCCGTTGGTGGAGACGGTTGCGCCGCCATCATTGCCGTTGATCATCCGCTTCGGGTTCGTGGGATCGATCCACAACGCGTGGTTGTCCCCATGCGGCGCACGAATCCGGTTGAAAGTCTTGCCGCCATCGGTGGACCGATACACTGCGGTGTTCAGGATGTACACCGTGTCCGTGGCCTGTGGGATCAGCGAAGATGTGCGAGTAGTACCAGGCGCGCTGGCGAAAACGGTGGTCGTCCGTCATCAGCCGCCACGATTCGCCGCCGTCATCGGAGCGATAGATTCCGCCCTTCTCAGCTTCCACCACGGCGTACACGCGATTGGGATTGCCTCCCGAAACCGTAACGCCGATGCGGCCGATCACGCCCTCCGGCAGGCCGTGTGCTTTGATCTCTTTCCAAGTCGTACCGCCGTCAATGGATTTGTACAGCCCGCTGCCCGGTCCGCCGCTGTCCATGCTCCACGGCGTGCGCTTTGCCTGCCACATGCGAGCATAGAGAATGTTGGCATTGCTGGGATCGAAAGTGATGTCGATGCCGCCGGTCTTGGCGTCTTTGTAGAGAACTTTCTCCCACGTCTTGCCGCCATCGCGCGTGCGGAAGATGCCGCGCTCCTCGTTCTCGCCGAACGGGTCTCCCAGCGCCGCCACGAACGCGATGTCCGGATTCTTGGGATTGATGATAAGCTCGCCCGATCGCATGTGTGCTCGGCAAGCCCACCGGTTTCCAGGTCACGCCTGCGTCAATCGACTTGTAAACGCCGTTGCCGCTGACAATGTTGCCGCGAATGCACGCTTCGCCGGTTCCAACGTAAATAACGTTGGGATCAGACTCGGCAACAGCCAGCGCGCCAATCGATGGCGACGCGTCCTTCATCTTGTCGAAGATCGGTTTCCAATTCAGGCCGCCGTCGGTGGTCTTCCACACTCCTCCCGCCACGGCGCCGAAGTAGTACACATCGTCCTGCCCTACCACGCCCGAGGCCGCCAACACGCGCCCACCGCGATACGGACCAACCAGGCGGTATTGCAGGCCCTTCCATGGTCCGAGGCTCTCGCTTTCGTCGTGTTCGGTGTTGCTACCACTAGCCGGCGCCGGCTTTTGTGCCGCCGGTTTGGCTTCGGCAGCCTGGGACGTTTGTTTCGCGTCCGGTTGTTGAGCGAATGCTGAGAAAGGAAGAGAGCAGGCAAGCAGAAGAGCGAGAGCAGTGGCTCGCAAAGCGGGTTCCTCCGAATTTTTGGCGTGAAGATCCGGACGCGCACAGCGCGTCGACGAAGTAATGAGCGCAACTGCACAATAACAGGAATTCGCAGCCTAGGTCGAGGGTTTCACCACCGGAGCACTGCATCTAGACGCCACAACCCCGCGATCGTGTGTTCGGCTGGAGCGGCCATGAAGCGCACGCCGAAACGCTCACTTCGTTTTTCGTGATCAGGTCTAGCTGGCGAGAGCTCCCTCGGTGGACTGCTGTGCGGCAAACGCAGAGGCTGCGCGAGTTTTGTCCTTGTACATGGCACGGTCGGCGCGCTCGATCAGTTGTTGCGCCGGCTCTCCCTGCTTCCACTCGACGATCCCGACAGCTGCGCTCACCCAGATCCTGACTTTCTCCGCTTGGCCGTCGGGTGCAAACGTGTAGTCGCCGAACACCCACTTTCGCACTCGTTCCAGTAACACCGTGGCACCGGCAAGGTCACAGTCCAGCAGGATCACGAATTCGTCTCCACCCCAACGCCCCACCACGTCGCCCGGACGCAGATTCGACTTCAACTCCTCGGAGAATTGTTTGAGCAGCAGATCGCCCGCAGGATGGCCGTGCTTGTCATTCACTGCCTTGAACTGGTTTAAGTCGAGAAAGGCAACGCTGAAGGGCTGCCCGTTTTCAATCTTCCATTCCAACCGCCGCTCCAGGTGAAGCCGGTTTGGCAGGCCGGTAAGCGGGTCACGAAGCGCCAGCTCTTCGGTCTCCTTCAAGCGATTTTCGTAAGTCTCGACCTTCGACTCCAGTTGCGCCAGCGCTTGCTGGCTGTCCTGCTCCATCTGGTCCACGCAGGTCTTCAGTTCGCCAGCAGCCTGCATCAACGATGACCGCACCTGCGTGAGGTCTTCCAGGTCTGCCACGGATCGCAAGTGGGTCGTGAACTGATGCAGCTGCGCCGTATAACGCTGGTCGCGCTCACCGAGGGACTCAGCTGTCCGTGCCAGCACCATCAGCAGGTCTTTGATCTCCTGCGCTTTTCCCCTCAGGTGGTCCGCCGTGCGCTCACCCCACTGCGACAGTTGCTCGCTCAGTTGTCCGCGGGTTCTTTCCAGATCTTCCGTCGTTACCTTGCCGCTGAGTCGGCTCACCAATTCCGAAAGTGAACACCGCAGGCTCGCTCCATACGCCGGACAAGCATGGTATCCGCTGTTCCCCATATCTAGCAGCGACGAGCGATACGCCGCCATGGCTGCGTTGAGCACTTCGCTCCCCACCGGTTCGCTGCTTCGCGAAGCCTCAAACTTCATATCCAGGTACTTTTTCAGGGAAATCACCGTTCAGTCTCCCGCCGCACGGATTAGCTCCGCGATTCGACGAACTCGCGCTTCGCTGATTTCCATCGGCAATTCGCCGGAAAACTTCATCGCCCTTCCGGCCGTCCCATTTCGGTATGTGGTAGGTAAATCCGTCCGCAGATGGAATAATCTCCTGCGAGAGGACTGCCATTGCGCACTGGCCTGAACGCACTCGATCTGGCTGTAATCCTCGCCTATCTTCTCGGTGTCACTGCTTTCGGTTTGCGCTTTCGCCGCCGCCAGCGGACTCTCAAAGACTATTTCCTCGCAGACCAGGCCATTCCGTGGTGGGCGCTCTCGCTTTCGATCGTTGCGGCAGAAACCAGCACGCTCACTATCATCAGCGTGCCCGGGCTTGCTTATGAAACCGACTTCCGCTTTCTGCAGTTGGTGCTGGGCTATGTAGTCGGACGAATCATCGTCAGCTTTCTTCTGATACCGCAGTATTTTCGGGGAGAACTCCTCACTGCCTACCAGCTCATCGACCGCCGTTTCGGGCCTCGGCTCCGCTCCCTCACAGCCGGGCTCTTCCTTGTAACCCGCGCAGCCGCCGAGGGTGTTCGTGTTTACGCCGTCGCAATCGTCGTCGCCGTCGCGCTTTCGAGCCTGTTATCGGGCATGAGCAGCTTCGCCCGCGATGTCTCCGCCATCGCTATCGTGACGCTACTCACGCTGATCTACACCTTCGAAGGAGGCATGGCCGCCGTCATCTGGACCGACGTCGTGCAGCTCGCTATCTACGTCACTGGAACTCTGATCGGCCTCTTCACCATCTTCCAGCTGGTGCCTGGCGGTTGGGCGACGGTTCACAGCCTCGCCGGCGAGGCGGGCAAGTTCCACATTTTCGACTTTACCTGGAACTTCTATGCGACCTACACGTTCTGGTCCGGACTCATCGGCGGCGCCTTTCTCACCACGGCTTCGCACGGTACCGACCAGCTCATCGTCCAACGATTGCTGGCCGCCCGCAGTGAGCGCCAATCGAAGATCGCGCTTATCTCCAGCGGTTTCGCCGTGCTGGCGCAGTTCGGCCTGTTCCTGTTGATGGGAGCGGCACTGTTTGTCTTCTACAGGCTTAATCCGCCCGCGGCGCCATTTTCACGAGGAGACACCATCTTCCCGACCTTCGTGGTGACAAAATTGCCGCATGGCATCAGCGGACTTCTGATCTCCGCCATTCTCGCGGCAGCGATGTCGAATCTCAGCGCGGCGCTGAATTCGTTGTCTTCGACAACGATCGTCGATTTTTACGGACGCTGGCGCCCCGCTGCGACTGAGCAGCGGCGCGTCCGTCTCTCCCGCTTTGCGACGGTGGGCTGGGCGGTAGTTCTTTTTGGTCTGGCGATTCTGGCGCGCCGTGGCGGACGTGTTCTCGAAGTTGGACTCTCGATCGCCTCAGTCGCCTATGGTTCGCTACTCGGGGTCTTTCTGCTCGGAGTGCTGACTCGCCGCGCTTCCGAGCGCGGCGCCATGGCCGGCATGTTGATTGGGTTCCTACTTAACCTCTATTTGTGGTTCTTCACGCGGGTGCCATTCACCTGGTACGTGGCGCTCGGTAGCATCCTGACATTCGTAGTGGGATACGCTATCAGTCTGCTGCAGCCGAACGAAATCGGCTGAGGTTATGCGAAAAGGCACACCGGCTATTCTCAAATTCGAGCCGGCGCCGCCCGTGCCCAGTTGCCAATTCAAACTGCGCGGGAGCCAGCTTACGGTTCCACGGCCACGTGCGTTTCCGTGCGTATCACTCCCGGCATGGAATGCACTTTGTCCAGCACCAGGGTGTTGAGTTCCTTCCAGGCGGGGAACTCCACCACCGCGTATACGTCGCCTCCGCCCCAGCACGCATCCGCCATCATCACGCCGGGAAGCGAAGCCATCGCATCGGCAATGTCTCGCGCCGTGCCTGCTTTCGCAGTAATCACCACATAAGCCTTCATGGCTCAACTCTCCTCAACAAAAATCGGTTTGTACCGCTTACCTTGAGGATAAGTCCGTTCATGGCGCGAGTCAGCAATTTTCGGCAATCGATTCCCAAATGTGAATCAACTACGATGCTTCGCACAAAAGCCAACGGCCCGACGGTGTTCCGTCGGGCCGTTGAGTAGGTTCGTTGCCGGCCGAGTTATAGCTTGGCCAGGGCATCCTGAGCTTGCTTGGCGTCGTCGTGATCGAGCGGAGGCGTCAACTGCAGCGCCTTTCTAAGTTCTTCCTTGGCACGATCTTTCTGGCCGGCGCCGTTGAGCGCCATGCCCAGGTGGTAGCGGTATTCCGAGTTCTGTGGCAGCTTCTGAACCACTTCGGTCAGCAGGCCCACGGCAATAATGTAATTCCCCTTCTTGTACTGGATCCAGCCCAGGGTGTCATTAATCTGCGGCAGATTCGGGGCTGCCTGCTTGGCTTGTTGCGCCAGAGACAAAGCCACGTCCAGGTTTTGTCCCTGCACCACGTACACCCAGGCGAGGTTGTTTTGCAGTAGCGGATCATGCGGTGAGAGGTTGTTGGCCTTCTCGAACGCCTGCTGCGCGGCTTTTAAGTCTCCCTTTGACAGGTAAGCGTTGCCCAGCGCGCCCTCCACAGCCGCATTGTCCGGTGCTACCGCCAACGCCTTCTGGTAGGTGGCGATCATGTCATCGGACTTGCCCTGCACTTGGTACACGTTGGCCAATTGCATGTACGACAAAAGGCCCTTGGGTTCCATCTGAATCGCCTTCTGGTACTCGGGGATGGCTTCGTCATACTTCTTGCTGTTGGCCAGGGCCGACGCGTAGATGTAGTGTGCTCCTGCGCGGTTGGGGTTGCTGTCCAGATATTGTTTCGCCACCTGCAGTGCCTTCGGCCCCTGGTTCATGCCAAAAAGCATGGCCACGTATTCCCCTGCTGCGCCGTCATATTGTGGATTGAGCTTCAGCGCAGTCTGAAACTCGCGCTCCGCCTCGGCATACTTCTTCAACCCGCCATAGGCAAACGCCAAGTTCAGATGCACCGACGGATCGTTGGGTACCGCCTGCACCACAATCGTCAGTTGCTCCAGTGCGGCCTGGAAGTCCCGCGAGGCCAAGTCGATCGAGGCCATCAGGAAATGCGCTTGCGGGTTCTTGTCGTTCGTCTTCAGCAGTTGGTTGGCGAATTCCTTCGCCGTATTGAAGTCCCGCGAGTCCCGGTAGGCTTCCGCCTGCGCCTGCAGATACAGAGGGTTTGGTT
Organism: uncultured Acidobacteriaceae bacterium; assembly: GCA_963814165.1. Lineage (GTDB taxonomy): Bacteria > Acidobacteriota > Terriglobia > Terriglobales > Acidobacteriaceae > DASRAA01. Next base: position 33,608 of record CAWFBW010000018.1, read on the forward strand.
TGTCCGGATTTCCGCGTTTGATGGCCTCCTGAAACTCGCTCTTCGCCCCAGACAAGTCGCCGGTCCTCATCAGCGCCTGTCCCAGGAAATAGTGCGCCTGCGGGTTGTCCGGGTTGTCCTTGGCCACACCTCGAAGGGTTACCACAGCCGTTGCATAGTCGCCCTTGATCGCCTCCAGCCGCCCCCTGATCATGCGCCCGGCCACGTCGTTGGGCTTGTCCTTCAACATCTGCTCGTCCAACTTCGTGGCTTCGTCGATGTGTCCCGACATCAGGTACGTTTCGCAAAGCGCCAACTGCAACCGTTCACTCTTCGGATCAATGGAAAGGCCGCGCTGATACTCCTTGATTGCCGCTTCCGGATTCCGTGACGCCATGTAGAATTCCGCGATTGCTCCCGCTACGTCAGCATTCTTGGGAAGCTGATTCCGCAGGTTCCCGATCACTGTCTCGGCATCCGCCGTTCGGCCCTGCTGCTGCAGCAAGGCTGCCAACCTCAGGTAGTTTCCGGGTGCCTCGGGATCATTCTTGATCCCCTCCTGAAGTACCGCTTCAGCCTGCGGCAACTGCTGTTTGTACTGGTAGAACCGCGAGAGGTTACTGTACGCCTCCAGGTTCTTCGGGTTGAGCGCGATGGCCTTCCGGAAATCCGCCTCCGCTTCCGTGTCCTTCTTCATGCTGGCATACAGCACGCCTCGGTTCAGGTACCCTGAGGAATCATTCGGCTTCAGCTCAATGACCTTGTTGTAGGCTTCCAGCGCCTGGTCTGGCTCCCGCTCAGCGAACAACGAGGTGCCCAGCAGTGCGTATCCATCTGCGCTGTTGGGGTCGATTTCCAGGATCTTGCGGGCTTGCTCCTCCGCCATCTTGAATTGCCGTGCCGCCCACAGCATGTTTCCCAGTTCCAAGCGCGCCTTCAGGTTCTGGGGATCCAGGCTAGCCGCCATGCTCAGTTCCTGGTAGGCTTCTTTCGGCCGTTGCTGCCGGAGATACACCAGGCCGAGCTGATAACGCGCGTCCGCGTACTTCGGATCTACTTGCAGGGCCTTTTTGAACTGGATGACCGCCGCGTCGTACTGTTTCTTATCGACGTAGCTCATGCCGCTTTCCAAATATTTCTTCTTGGCCTTTTCCGGATTACTCTTGCACCCGGTTGCAGCTACCAGCATCACCAGCATCAGTGCCGTTGCAACCGTAACTAGATAACGATTCCGCATGAAGTCTCCTGCATTACCGGGGAATAACCTGCTCAACATCCACTGCTACTTGCTGCGCGAACGCAATCGCCTGGTTGCGGGCTGCATCCAGGTCGCCGTTTCTCACCGGCGCAGTAATGCGCACCAGCGCCGCATCGGTACGGTTCAGCCGGATCGCATCGACCACCATATAAAACTTGCCCCAATACTCGCTCGCCACCACTCGCCCATGCGACTGATACCAATACAATACGATCTCCTGGTCCAGGTCCTTGCGTATGACGTAAAGGTTTACCGGAACCTTGCGTCCACCCGACAACGACAACTGGTATATTTCCGAAACGGTTGGCTGCCAGCCGGCGCCCGGCAGGCAATTCTTTGGGGAATGAATCGTCGCGCCCGTCCGCTGCGTCCGGAAGTATCCGATGTACAGGCCCAAATCGCCTTTCGACGGCGAAAAATAAGCACGGTTTATGTAGTCCGTCACTCCCAGCACCTTCAGGGTCTCCGCATCAAACGGAAATTCCTTTACCGCTCGGTAGCTCCCGATATCCACGGGGAAATCACTCAAGGGCTTAGCTGGTGGAGTGGACTCGCCATGCGAAAGCAAGCCCATACCTGCGATGCCTGCCAGCAGCACTGCGATCATCGCCCAGTAGCGCATTGCATTACTCATTGTTGTTACTCCTACGATTTTGCGGCTGCCTTCGGTTCATTCGGCATCCAGCCCATCTTCTTTCGCACCACGATAGTGAGACTATGCAGGCCCAGGAACAGCGCCGTCGCCACGACGAAAATCACCCAACCGGAGAACTCATGCATGAATCCCTCGGCTGCTTGCGGCCCAATGTAGTTCGTCATTAGCGCCGTGATCATCACCCGAGTCCCGTTGCTGATGATCGCCAGCGGCACCATCGCCAGAACCAGGAACCAGCGCACCGGCACACTCTTTTCCGCCAGGTACCCGTATCCCGCTGCCAGCGCCAGCAACGACATCAAAGAACGGATGCCGCTGCACGCCTCCACCACTTCGAGTCGCATCCCCGGCATGATCAGAACGTTGCCTTCGCGCATGATCGGGAACAAATTCAGGGTCTCGAGAATGCTCGTGGCGAACTTCGACGCTATGAACTGCAGTGGAAATACGATTTCGTTGTAGATCAGCGTGGGAATCGGGATCGCAAACAGCAGGAAAGCCATCGGAAAGGTCACAGCTTTCAGCATGCGCCATCCCGAGAAGTACACGATCAGGCCGCAAATTGTTACCACGATTGAAATGCGGGTCAGGAATAGCTCTGCGCCCAGAGCTCCCCAGGAACAGCAAGGACAACGAAAACAGCACAACCAGCACGCCCAAGTTCGATGGCTTCCGCATGACTTCCGCCAGCTTGTCGCGCCTTTGCCAGATCAGGTACGCGGAAAGCAATGGCACCAGAAATCCATGGGAATAATCACCGTCGTTATACCATTGCTGTACCAGTCGCCACAGCACCGGGTAGTAGAGCCCGATCAAGACGGCGACCAGCAGCGCACCCTGCCAGCCAAACGCCCGCAATTGCTTCACTAGCGCCGCTCCTATCCGTTCTTTTTCTGTAGGCTTCTCGGGCGTGGCTGTGGCATCCGTCGTAGTCACGGGTACTGCCGCCAAATTGACGTCCTGCTCAAGATCGCTGGAGTGTTGCACTGGTGGGTGGCCTCCCGTTCATGCGAAACCTACGCCCGAGGTGGTTTCGCAACGTGTTTCTACCGATGTGTCTGCGTCCAATCCTCGCTTCGCGCTGACCTGATCGGCCAAACAAAGCGTCGACAACGCCATTCTTGCCTTGTTCTTTGCACTGTTCGTGAGGTTTCGAACAACCTATACGTTACCATCGAACGAGCTTGCAATGTACCCGTCAATACTTGCGTGCAGCACAAAATTGGCATCATATAGAATATCACGCTCACCGACCAGTCCCATCGGCAGAGCTATCGGCCCCCATCTGACCCTGGAGCGAGTTCCGCACCCGAATCCTGTATCCGGACCGTCGGCGCCGCCGACTTCAGCGCCAAGTACAATGTCAGAGCGGTTTCATTTCCGGCACGTCGATTCGGGTTGGAAATTCTCATGAAGAAATACATTATTACCGGCGGTGCAGGTTTCATCGGTTCCGCTCTGGTTCGTGGACTGCTGGCCTTGGGTGACGGCTCCGTCGAAGTCATCGACAACCTGTCTACTGGTCGCGCCGAAAATCTCGCAGAAGTTGCCTCACAGGTTCAGCTGCACCGCGTCGATATCCGTGACTACTCTGCCATCCAGTCCGTTATTGCCAGCGCCGATACGGTCTTCCATATCGCGGCCATTCCTTCCGTCCCCAAGTCGATTGTCGACCCCGTTCCCTCCCACGAGGCCAATATCGACGGCACGTTCAACGTCCTCCGCGCGTGCGTCGAGGGCAAGGTCCGCAAGGCAGTTTACGCCGCCTCCTCTTCTGCCTACGGAGACACCCTCGTCCTGCCCAAAGTCGAGACCATGCAGCCCAATCCCAAGTCGCCTTATGCGGCCCAGAAGCTGATGGGCGAGTATTACTGCAACGCCTTCGCGTCCTGCTACGGACTCGACGCCACTTCGCTTCGCTTCTTCAACGTGTACGGCCCGCGCCAGGATCCGGGCAGTCCGTATTCTGGTGTCATCTCGGTCTTCATGACCTGCCTGTTGCAGGGTAATTCGCCCACCATCCATGGCGACGGCGAACAGACCCGCGACTTTACCTACGTGGATGACGTTGTCGACCTCATCATCAAAGCTTCGAAGGCGCCCGGAGTTTCCGGCAAAGTATTTAATGCCGGCAACGGGAACCGCTATTCCCTGAATGAAATTTGGGAGGCGCTCCAAAGGATCGAGGGCGTGAAGATCCCTGCTAACTACGGTCCAACCCGCGCCGGCGACGTGCGCGATTCGCAGGCCGACACCACCGCCGCCGTCCGCGAACTGGGATACGCTCCGCGTTTTTCGATCGAAGACGGTCTGCGCAACACCTTGCAGTGGTATCGCGCGACCCAGACAACAACAGTCCGCTGAGCCTTAGTTCTTTTCGCGACGGACGCCTCACCGTCGTATAGTCTGTTGCTCATGAGGATCCTCGGCCTCGTATCGATCACTAGGTACTTTCGCCGCCTGGTTGGCGCCTGCGTGTTCTTCTGCTCGCTCGCTCTCGTCGCCCAGCCTGTCTATCAACCATCGCTGGAGAACCTGAAGTCCCGCCAGTGGTTCGAGCAAGCCCGCTTCGGAATGTTCATCCATTGGGGCATTTACAGCGAGCTCGGCGACGGTGAGTGGGTGATGCAGGAGCACCATCTCACCGGCCCGCAATACGAGCAGCTTGCCGCGCAGTTCTATCCGGTGAAATACAATCCCGCGCAATGGGTTTCACTCGCCAAACAAGCGGGCATGCGTTACATCGTCGTGACCTCGCGCCATCACGACGGCTTCTCCATGTTCGCCACCAAACAGAACAAGTACAACATCGTGGATGCCACACCCTACGGCAAAGACACGCTCAAACAGCTTGCCGACGAATGTCATCGCCAGGGCATCAAGCTCTTCTTCTATTACTCGCAACTCGACTGGCACCACCCCGACTACTATCCGCTCGGAGGCACCGGCCACTGGGACGGCCGCCCCACGAACGGCCAGTGGCCGCGTTACCTCGACTTCATGAACGCCCAGCTCACCGAACTGCTCACCAACTACGGCGAGATCGGCGGCGTCTGGTTCGACGGCATGTGGGACAAGCCCGATGCCGACTGGCAACTCCCCAAGACGTACGCCCTCATTCATCAACTGCAACCGGGCGCGCTCATCGTTTCCAACCATCATAAGACGCCGTTTCCCGGCGAAGATTACCAGACATTCGAGAAAGACCTTCCCGGCGAAAACACGGCGGGATGGAACTCGACGACCGTCAGTGAGCTTCCTCTTGAAACCAGCGATACCATGTATCGCGGCGGCTCCTGGGGTTTCAACCTGCGCGATACCGAGCCCAAGTCCCTGCGCGATCTCATCCACTACATGGTTCGCGCCGCAGGCAACGACGCCAACTTCCTGCTCAACGTGGGACCGCAGCCCAATGGCGAGATTCAACCCGCTTTTGCAAGTCGTCTGCGCGAAATGGGCGCGTGGCTGAAGACCTACGGCGACTCCATCTATGGCACGCACGCAGGCCCCGTGAAGCCCGGCGGATGGGGTGTCACGACGCAACGCGGTAACACTATCTACGTTCACGTTCTCGATCCGACGCTCACGGTGCTCGCGCTGCCCGGTATCTCGAAGCCCATCCGCACAGCGCACCTGATGACCGGCGGAGCCGAAGTGAACCACACCGTCGCCGAAGGCAGCGTGGTCCTACAGCTTCCCAAGCGCACGCCCAACGAAATCGACCAGGTCATCACGCTGGAACTCGGCAGCTAGATTAGTTGAGTC
>CAWFBW010000019.1:0-187674 GCA_963814165.1 uncultured Acidobacteriaceae bacterium
ATCGTCGGGAAGCTGGACACCATCAACATCTGCGTCCCCACGCCGCTGCGCAAAACCAAGGACCCCGACATGAGCTACATCGTGTCGGCCTCCGACGAGATCGCCAGGTTCTTCCACCCGGACTGCTGGTCATACTCGAATCGACCACTTATCCCGGCACCACAGACGAACTGCTGCTGCCCACGTTCGAGAAGCACGGCCTCAGGGTCGGTGAAGACTTCTTCTCTGCTTCTCGCCCGAGCGCGTCGATCCGGGCAATCCTGTCTATCAGACGCTGAACACGCCCAAGGTCGTCGGCGGCATCACTCCCGCCTGCACCGAGATGGGCAAGCTGTTCTTCTCGCAGGCGCTACAGCATGTCGTTCCCGTCGCCAACACCCGCGTCGCCGAAATGGTGAAGCTGCTGGAGAACACCTTCCGCATGATCAACATTGGCCTGGTCAACGAATTGGCCATCATGTGCGACGGAATGGGCATCAACGTCTGGGAGGTCATCGACGCTGCTGCGACCAAGCCGTTCGGCTTCATGCCGTTCTATCCGGGTCCTGGGCTCGGTGGCCACTGCATTCCGATCGACCCATTCTATCTGTCGTGGAAGACCAAGCAGTCGGGCATTGAGGCCCGCTTCATCGAACTCGCCGGCTACGTCAATGGCAACATGCCGCACTTCGTCGTCGCCAAGGTGCAGGGGGCGCTGAACAATCACGCCAAGGCCGTAAAAGGCGCGCATGTTCACATAGTCGGAGTCGCCTACAAGCGCAACATCGACGACATGCGCGAGTCGCCGGCGCTTGACGTGATCCTGCTGCTGAAGAAGCTCGGTGCCGAGATCACTTACAGCGATCCTTACGTGCCTAAGCTTAAGTTCGACGGCTTCGAGCTGGCGTCACAAGATGCACTCGCATCGGCGAAGCAGGCCGATTGCTGCGTAATCATCACCGATCACTCGAACTTCGATTACAAGGGATTGCTCGACGCAGCCAAGCTGGTGGTTGACACTCGTAATGCGCTGCGCGGCATCGAGTCTGACAAGATCGTACGGCTCTGAAGTGATTGGACTTGAAACTTCGAATCCCTACTTACTCGTCTTGAGCGACTTGAGGTAAGCCACCACGGCTTCCGCGTCAGCTTTGGTCATGTGGAACTTCGGCATCGGATCGCGCAACTGCTTGCCGGTAATCCAAACTCCGGTGGTCAGCAAGGTGACCATGCCATCGTTGCTTGCCGGAGGCAGGCCTGCGATACGCGGAGCTACAGTCGGCCAATCAGCCGTCGCTTGCGACGGCTGATACGGCACGGGGGCGCCTGCCAGCCACTGGCTGCGATCCAGGGTTCCATTGGCGTGCCTTGGCGTGTGGCAGGTGCCGCACATGGCCACGTCCTCGACCAGATATTGGCCACGCGCCACCGCTGAACCGGTGGCTGGCGCAGGCGCGGCTTTCTTCGCATCCTGCGCGTGGCCGGAGAGACTCGCGGCGGCCGTAAGCAGTACTACTCCAGCGACAAAGCTCCCAACTGCTCTGGCGGTCTTCCTGGCGGACAACGGCATGCGATCACACCTCAGTTTTCTGTCTGCGCGTCAAACTGCAATCCTCGACGGAGCGTCTCCCAGCGAAGAATTTCCATCATACTAAACGCCGCAAAACTTCCCGGCAAAGGCGGCGGACCGTCCTACTTGCCTAACATTCCCTTCTTCAGGTCGGCGGTGGGGGGCTTGGGGCCGAGCCATACGGAGAGCAGCGCCTCTTCGAAGGGCTGTCCGGCGATGGTGACCTTGTCTTTGCCGTTGATGGCCATAGTCGTGCCGGTTCCCGGAACGTAGGTGAAGACCATCTCGTCGCCGGACTTCAAGTCCTCGAGCGCGCCATTCAACTTATCAATGTCAGCCTTCATGGATTTCACGGCATCGGGAGCGTTGTCGGCAAAGCCGTCGTTGAAGGCGTCGGCCATCTGGCTCTTGCTGGGGTGATAGGTGAAGCGCATGACGATGCGCTTGGGCGTATCAGACTTCATGATGGCGTTCGGGTCTGACGACTTCTGCTCGAGATAAAGACCGGCGACATAGACCTTCACGAAGACCTTGGTGCGGAGGCCGAGGCCGTTGAGGACCAGGTTCTTACCGGCGACCTGCTGCGAGTCTGGGAGAGTGACACCCGCGAGCGAAGCCGCATTCACGGCGATGGCGGAGAGCGATACGAACAGCACAAGGGCAAACGAGACTAGAGATTTACGCATAGAGGCTCCTGGAGAGAAAAGGGTGAAGGGCAAGGGTAGCACGGGAGACAGTGGCCAGTGACGAGTAGCTTGGGAGCGACGTTGGGCAGTTCCCAGTTTGGGAATTGGTGGGGGTGTACCCCCCTCCCCCCCTTCTTTGCAAATTATTCATTCCATTGGAGATAGGGGCTGTAGTCCGCGCAAAATCTTCTACCCGTAGGACTTAGAGGCAAATTCTTCTTAACAAAAGAGTTAGGCCGAACCATCGGGGGTTGAACGGGGTAGAAGGCGGGGTGACGGGCAAAAAAGCGAAAGCAAACACAACTGGTCACAGGTCGAACCACCTACTGGGAATGAGAGTATTGTCCGGCTGCCGACTCCGTGGAAGACAGCTCTCCCTCATCGTTCCACCAGCCAATTTAGGCCAGGTTAGGTGACCGCGCTAGGACGCAGGTCACGGTGGAGTGTGATAAGGCGAGTCGATAGTGGATAGAAAGTCTCGAGTTTCGAGAAATCCAGGCTAAAGCAGTTCCCGAGTCTATGTATCCCGCTTCCTGGCACGATGGAGCTATGCGCCCTTGCAGGGACCAGGACCCCAGGGCTGAAGCCCGCCGTTTTGGGAGGGACTTATTCACTGGGCTAAAGCCCAGTGCTTCCACCCTGGACATAGCAAGCGAGAACCTGCTCTAAGGCCCAAATGGGGGCGAACACCCCCCGGCAGTGGGCGCAGGACAGGCTCTTAGGCAGCCAGGTTGTCATCGGAGCGACAACCAGCGCTCACACGGATGTCCCTGGTGTTAGAAACGAGAACCCCCACTCAAGCGGCCAAAAGCGGGCCGCTTGAATGGGGCACCCTCTCATATAAGTTTTTTCTTATCAATAAGTTGATTGAGTGGGCCACCCGGGGTGGCAGATCTAACTCGCTTTTGTCTTGCGACGCGTCGCAGCTCCGCTGGCGGCGAGGTAGTGCTGGTCGAGCGCGTGGCGGAGCATGGTCTTGATTACGGCCTGACGGCTGATGTTTAATTCCTCCGCCCAGCGATCGAGTTCCTGCAGCATGGAAGCTGTGAAGTCCACGTTGACGCGCTGGATGGGACACATCATGCGTCCCTTGTTGGTGAAGAAGCGAGAGACGTCCTTGCCTTTCTCGGCCATGCGGGCGATGGCCTCCGCCGACACCGGCGTTTTGCGGTTACGAGTGTTCTTCATACAATTCCTGCTCCTGCGGGGTTGAGCGCCATAGCGTGACGAGGTGGTAATACTCGCCTTCGGCGTCCTCGCGCACCTCAAAGATCACCGTAAATAACCTGTCTCCGACCCGACCGATGGCGCGGTATTGTTCCGAGAGGTCGGAGCGCTGGTCGAGATAATAGGGGCGCGAAAAGATCTCCTGCGCTTCTTCGAAACCGATGCCGCGCCGCGGATTCTGCCGCAGACGCTGGCTCTTGCGCGGGTCAAAATGGAAGCGCATCGCTAGTATAACAGTTATACCACACTGTTTGGGTCACCGCAGGTCATGATACCAACGAAAACCCCCACTCAAGCGGCCAAAAGCGGGCCGCTTGAATGGGGCACCCTCTCATGTAAGTTTTTTATTATCAATAAGTTGATTGAGTGGGCCACCCGCCCCGCCCCAGCGTATCAAGTCTTGGGAGCTTCGCTCTCGGGCACGCTGAGATAGTCATAGGCGTCCCACTCGATAAGAGATCGCGCGTCTTCAATGCTAATGTCGGCCTCCGACCTTAGCTGCACATCGACGACACTTATCCCCGCGCAGACTGATAGGTTCTCAGCAATCGCTGTTACCACTTTCAAAGCGCGCTGTTGGCGGTAGTCGCTTTCTAGAACTTCGCTCAGCACACTCACGAAAATGATTGCCTCGTACGACTGATCATTTGGCAATTCTTCGTGGGAGTTGAGCGCTACGAACAGCTGAACATCGTCTCCGTCGCGCTCGAGTACCTTCTGTAGCTTGTTCCAGTTCTTGGCAGGTATCCGGTTGTTGAAGGCAGTCGGAAACGAATATCGCTTGTATCGTCTGGATAACCATTTCGCGATGACTGCAATTTCGTTCGCGTCCAGAAAGGTTCCCTGCGATGGTTCGCGATTGGAGAGGTGTTGACGCGCCATCCGGAACCTGTCGTGCGCCCGCATCTCGTAGAGGTTTTGGGCACCATCTTCGTATAATTGTAGTTGTAGCCTTCGCGGATTTCGGCCGCGCAACAGCCTACTGTCCCTCTCAGCGGCGGTCACCGGGCGTGCCACAATCAATTCCAGAAAAGGTTCGACTTCGGCGTCTTGGACGATGTCGCAGTCGTGCGAAACGATGACGAACTTCGCTTCGGGGCCAACCTCTTGCGGCTGGACATCGTCCGGGACGAATTCGCGCGGTACGATGGTGCCCTGCCTCCAGCCGGAGTTCTGGAAGGTCCACTCTGCCAACCTGGGGTCCTTGGTTCTTGCTCTTGCTACAAATCTATCTCACTCGCCGATTTCCAGTTCTCTCTCGGGCGTGAAGCGAGCTTTATGCCGGCTCCTGCTGCTATTTGTGCCAGTGACAGCGGTTTGGCGATTTGTTCCTGTTTTTCCTTAATCTGCAACATACCCTTCTGGGCAGTTTCGGAGCTTAATTCATCCGCAGAAAGCAGATCAACCATCGTCTTTCCACCAGGCAACAATTCGCGCACGAGACTCCCCATTGGAGTGCTGGACTGGCTGCGCCAACACCGTGCTAACTCGTAAATGGCGTCTACTCTGTCACGATGTTTCGATTTTGGTGCAGCTGGAGCAGTCGCCCACGCATATACTGTCGGGCGTCCGACGTTGAGAACTGCTGCTAGCTCTGTCATGTTAAGTGACAGATAGTGCCGGATGGCTGATACCTTTTCCTTCGTCGTCAAAAACTCTTCTTGCTCATCGCGCTCAATGCGACCGGCGGAAACGCTAACTGCCGATCCGGTGAAGGCGTTCATCGAAGTCGCGTTCGGTGTTGCCACACCACCGGTCCCAGCCGCCGCGACACCTAGCAGGGCGGCCAAAGCCGTACTTCCCAATAGGATCGGCGCAGTCGGACTCTTTGATGATGCAGCAGTCGTGTAAATTATCGATTTAGGAAAAGCGTGTTCTTGCCCTGGTCCCATTGGTTACTCCCACTTCTTGAGCGCCGCTTGCGTGACGGTGCCGCGAAACGCGCGATCGAGATTGTCGTGTAAGCCGCCGATCGCAGCAATCACTGATTCCACATCGAAGTCGCGCGTCTCTTCCGAATAATGATCAAAGTCCAGGACGGTTCCGATCTCCTTATTGGCCAGTAGCCCCTCATCGTACTTGAGCGCAACGGGCGTGAGATCAGGGGGCATCGGGTTCTCTGACTGTGTATAGCGAAAGGCAAGCGTCCCCGCGTCGGTTTTGCCCATGCAAACATATTGCGAGGTCGTCGATGTAATGCCAACGCGAGCGGCTTCGAGCCCTAACAAGCCCGGATTCAGGTACTGAGACCATTGTTCATTGGGGCCAAGTCTTACGAGATCGACATAACGAAGTCCTATTCGTTCCACTAACCCGATTCCCAACGTTTCATGAATGGCATTCAAAGCAGCCGAAAATTCAGCTTCGAAGATCTCATAGCTCACGTATTTATTCGTATGCAGTGCGACAGAATTAGAGGTCAATACGACCCCGGTGCGCTTGTCTCTCTGAAGGAACTCATAACGGTCGCTAAAACTGACGTTAGGTGTGCCTTGGGCTTGGAATACAAACTCTTGAATCTTGCCTTCCTGAAACCACGGGTACTGCTGTCGCAATTTCTCTTGGATGGCAGGAACATACTTGCTGATCGAGACCACGGCGGAGAAACGAATCTGCGACACTACGTAGATGAGCGGCGTCCGCGCTAGGTGCAACGGTGGATTGGAGCGATACACAGCCATGCTTGCGCTCCCCCTATCAAAACAGGCAAATTATTGAAAAGTTAGCCATAACCCGTGCCGGATACGTTGCGAGCACGCCTACCAGGGAGGATCAACCGATAATATCTTACGCACAACTTTACAGCTTACCTTACATGTAACTTTACACCGATACCAACGATTGTCAAGCATATTCTTAGCGATTGCCCAATCCGGTGGGACGACACCGTTTCGGGGCGTCTGCAGCGCCGCCGCCTTCGTCTCGATTAGCTTCTTTACCCGTTCGGCGAACGCATCCACCGGCACTGAGCCTTCCGCTTTTTCCTGGCCTCTCACGCGGACGTTGACTTCGTGAGCTTCCACTTCGCGGTCGCCGAGCACCAACTGGAACGGAACCTTCTGCATGGCGTGTTCGCGGATTTTGGCGTTCATCTTTTCGTTGCGGGCATCAACGTGGACGCGCACTCCGGCGGCCTTGAGTTTTTCGCCAACCTCATTGGCGTAGGCCTGGTGCTTCTCGCCGATGGGGATGATGGCCACCTGCGTGGGTGAGAGCCAGACGGGGAAGGCTCCGGCGTAGTGCTCGATGAGCACGCCGAAGAAGCGCTCGACCGAGCCGTAGAGGGCGCGGTGCACCATGAGCGGCTGGTGGCGCTTGCGTCTTCGCCGACGTACTCGAGCTGGAATCGCTCGGGCAGGGTGAAGTCGAACTGCACGGTGGAGAGTTGCCAGAGGCGGCCGATGGCGTCGACCAGCTTGACGTCGATTTTGGGGCCGTAAAACGCGGCTTCACCAATGATGGCGCGGGGGGAATTCGATTCCCCTCCGGGGCTAAAGCCCCATCGTATTTTCAACAACTTTGCGGAATGACTGAAGTCATGCCCTGATACGAACCAGTCGTAAAAGCGAATTTTTCAGCAGCCTCTGTAGTCGGAACGAAAGCCCCGATCACACTGATGTTCGGAGTAGGGCAAACGAAAACCCCCACTCAAGCGGCCAAAAGCGGGCCGCTTGGGTGGGGCACCCGACAAATAGTCCGCCGCTCACGAAAAGCCCCGCCCTACCGCCCAAAAGAGGGCGGTAGAACGGGGCACCCGGAGTAGATGGCTGGCCGGGCCAGCCGCCGCAAGGGGAAGGTTTCTCTCTTGACATCCCCTGTTATTGAGCCTGGCTAGAGGCGGTCGGCGGTTACCGAGATCGGGACGCCGTTGGTCAAGGTGTCGTAGATCGAGGAGAACTGCGGGCCGAGCTGGCAAATCTCCTGGAGTTGCTCGTCGGGCACGTCGGCTTTGATCTTGAAGTTGACCCGGATTCCCTGGAAGCCGTTGCGGACGGTTTTGTCGAGTCCCAGAAAGCCCTGGAGATCGGCGTCGCCTTCCAACGAAGACTCAATTTCTTCGATCTCAATGCCGCGTGCGGCCGCGTGGTAAACGATCGTCGTGGTCAGACAGACCGCGAGAGTGTGCAGCAAGTATTCGCCGGCGTTGGCCGCCATATCCTTGCCGAGCAGGACAGGAGGCTCATCGACATCGAGAACGAATGGCTTCATGTGCAAACGCTCCTGGCCCGCGCCGTAGAAGTCGGTGGCAGTTGACTGGCTCCGTGGGCCGTCGATCCACTGATTGCGAACGCGGAACTGGAATTTCGCGAGCGTGGGGGCCTGCTTGATGGCATTGACAGTCGCAACGAGTTCGTCGACCATAACGCCGTTGATTCTTTTGGGAAGTGTGTTGGTAGTTGCCATGGTGGTACCTTCCTTGATTGAAATTTGTGCCTCTTGTTTCGGAAGCGCAAATCGACTATGCGACAGAAAGGGAGGAAACTCTTGATTGTGAATCTGGCATTCTTGACCGGGCATCAGTGAAAACAAAGAAAGCTTGTCTGATCGTCCGGTGGGGTTAACCTCGCGTCTTTTCCACGGTCGCCTATGGATGTTCTGTCGGAAGTGCTGAGAGTTGTGAAGCTGGAAAGCGCGTTCTTCTACAACGCCGAGTTTTCGGCGCCGTGGAGATATCGCTCGCCGGAGTCATGCAAGCTGGCGCCCTATATCCATCAGCCGGGCGGGCACGTCATTGTGTATCACCTGTTGATTGAAGGCAGGGCCTATGCCCAACTGGACGACAAGCGCCTGGCGCTTGGTGCCGGCGATATCGTGATCTTTCCGCATGGAGACTCACACGTTATCGAGAACGGACCGGGAACGCACACCATGGACGGCGAGGAGCAGTTAGCGCGAGTTTTTTCGCAAGGACTGAGATTGGCGCAGTTGGGTGGTGGCGGTGAAGTGACCCGGTTCGTATGCGGGTACATGGTCTGCGAACCGCGACTGAGCAAGGTCATCATGGCTGGACTGCCGCCGATGTTCAAGGTGAACATCCGCGAGGACAAGTCGGGGCAGTGGCTGGAAAACTCGATTCGATATTCCATTGCTGAGGCAGGCGCCAACCATGAAGGAGGCCAGGCGGTTCTGGCAAAGTTGTGTGAAACGTTGTTCGCGGAGACCTTGCGGCGCTACGTGACTCAGCTGCCCGAGCGGCAATCCGGATGGCTGGCGGGAACACGCGATCCGGAAGTGGGGAAAGCGCTCACCTTGATGCATCGGCGTCCGGCAGCGCCATGGACGATCGAGAAACTCGCGCATGAGGTGGGCCTGTCACGATCCGTGCTGGCCGAGCGATTTCGCCGGTATCTGGGAGAGCCTCCGGTGAAGTACCTGACGCGGTGGCGTCTGCAAATGGGTGCGCAGATGCTAGATTCGACAAGCTACAGCGTCGCGCAGATTGCGTCGGAAGTGGGATACGATTCCGAGCAGGCGTTCAATCGCGCGTTCAAGCGGGATTATGGCGTGCCCCCGGCGCGGTACAGAAAAGCAGCGAAAACGGCGAACAACGCAGTCGAGCGAAATGCTGTGTAGGTTTGAATCGCGAGACACCCCAAGACCGGGTTTGTTGTGTCGCAAACGAAAATTCCCACCCTCCGATGTTCGTGGTGGTCCAGACGAAAAACCCCCACTCAAGCGACCAAAAACGGGCCGCTTGAATGGGCAGCCTGGTGAAGATTGTTGAGTTACGCGAAGGGTCACCAGGGGCACCCTAAAGTATCCCGCTACGGCTGCGCTTGGGAGACGGTGAGGTGGGCGAGAGCTTTCTTCACTTGCGGGGCCTCGGGGCCGTTGGGGGTTTCTTTCAAGTAGGTTTCGTACTCTAGCTTGGCGGCTGCCGGGTCGTGCTGGCGTTCGTAGACTTGTCCGGCGACGAAGTGGCACAGAGCGTAGCCTTCATGTGGCGACTCGTGGGCCCTCTTGCAGGCGCGGATGGCGAGATCGGGGTTGCCGGTCTGGAAGTCGGAAATGGCGGCAATCGTCCAGGCGAATGCGTTGTTGGGATCGACCGCCAGCGACTTGCGCGCGAGATCGCCGGCGGCCTGGTAATTGTGGTCGCGCAGGAGGAGGCCGGCGAGGTTGCGATCGGCGGAAGCATTCTTATCGTTCAGCTTCACGGCGGTCTCGAAGGAGGCGCGCGACTTGTCCGGTTGGTCGAGGTGGGCGTACATCATGCCGAGATTATTGAAGGCCTCGTCGTATTGAGGATAGAGAGCGGTGGCCTTCTCGAAGTCAACCGCGGCCTGCTGATAGTTTTTCTTTTCCCATTCTTTCAGGCCGTCGCGAAAGGCGTTGCGGGCGTCTTTGGGAATCTGGGCGTGGGCAACGGAAGTGATGGCGTCGGTCGACTGGGGCGCGGCACGGTCCGCTGACGTTACTTGCAGGTAAACCATGTGGGTGCCTTCGCGGTGGACGACATGGATGGTCTCGGAGACTGTTTCTTCGATACCCTGACCGGAGGCGCGCAGGACGAAGTCGTCGGACTTGCTGATTTGGAGATCCACGATGAAATCGGCGCGGCCATTCTTGTCGGTAAAGAGCAACATTTGAGGGACGCCGTTGCGGTCGAGGAGTTCGAGCTTGGCCTGAGGGACGGGCGTGCGTCCGTCGTCGTAAGTGAGCTTGACCTGGATATCGACCTGGTTGTCGGTCATGGGGCCGGGGTGCTGGGCGAGGGCGGTAGCGCCCATGAGCATGGCACATAGACAGATGACGCAGCGAGTACGGGATTGCATGAAGACGAGGGCCTCGAAGGTGAATTGTACGCTGGGGTGGTACCCAGGTTAGCCCAAAAGAGGGGCGATCGCGGGGCACCGAGCATTCCTATCCACGACGGAGGTCCCGGCATTTAATATGGCAGACGCAGGTCATACCATGGCAGGCGCCGTTATTGATAGCTCGAGCCATGGGTTATCGAAAGTTGCAATGATGCGATTTTGCTGGCTGCTGCTGTGGCTCTGTGCGGTTGCTGCTTCGGTTGTGGCGCAGTCGGGGGGTGGTGGGCCGTCCGGTCAGAACACCAGCGTGGTGAACGATGAGCCGGTGGCGAATCCGGGTAGGCCGACCGTATCAACTCCTGCGACCATCACACCGGTGGGTTACTTTCAGTTCGAATCGGGCGTGATGGGGGCTTGGACGTCTCCGGAATTCTCGTCGCAATTCAATTTCAACGAAGTCATCAAGTTTTCGGTTTCGCGGTGGATTGAGTTGATTGCCGCGTCGGCGCCGTATGTACATGCTGTCTCGGGTGGGCAGACTGTGAATGGCACGGGAGGCTTTGGACTGGGAGCACAGGCGATCGTGCATCATGGCGAAGGCGCAAACCCGACGATCGCCGTGAATTATGTGGGAGTAGTGGTCGATGGCAACACTCCCGATCTGGATATCGGGAGCTTCCGGGATTCGGTGACGCTATTGATCAGTGCCGATATCAAAGGATTTCACTTCGATAACAACTACCTGTTCGACATGGTGGAGCAGGCAGGAGTACGGCGCGCGCAGTACGGGCAGACGCTGTCGGTATCGCACTCTCTGGGCGGGGCGTTTGGACTGTCAGGAGAGATATGGCACTTTACACAGCCGTTTCTGCATAGCAATTGTGTGGGCAACTTGTGGGCGGTGAATTACAACGCGAAGAAGTACCTGGTGTTTGATGCAGGGTTCAACTACGGCTTCACCTCGACTTCCACGAAGTGGGAAGTGGTGGCGGGATTCACGTATTTGCTGCCGAAGAAGGTGAAGCTGAGGTGAGGAAGGACAGGGCCAGCCTTGCAGCATGCACTCCCACCTTTTCGCAAGAGATGCGAAAGGATGGGGACCCGAGCTAGCGTCCCGGCTGCGAAACGCGGCGGCGGATCTCGTCGAATACGTTGGTCACGACAATTAGCTCAGAGGAGGTCTTGGTCTGGTCAACGCCTTCAACCACCAGGAACTGGGTCCCGTTGGGCATGACGTTGTAGGAATAGCCGGGTGGGTTGACGAACGGACCTTCAAACAACAGCTGCGGCTGGCCAGCAGCAAAATGCTCGCCGTCGGAGATGTTTACGACGAACCATTTTGTGCCGAAGCGGTAGAAGAGTTCGCGCCCGTTGGGGGCCCACAGCGGCTCCTCGCCGCCATCGGTACTAATTCGAATCTTTTCTCCGGGATGAGGAAACGAAGTTACGTAAACCTCCCATCCTCCGGACTCGTCCGAGGTGTAGGCGAGCCATCGGCTATTAGGCGAGATGTCACCGAGGCATTCACTAAAGCGGCTGGTGAGAAACGGGGCCTCCTTTACCACGCGACCATCCTCGGCAAGCTGCAATAGCCAAAGATCTTCCCTAGTTTCGGGATTGAATCGCCCAACCAACAAGTTCTTGCCATCCGGGGTCACCATCAGTGGAGGCCCGCCACTTCCCCGCCAGTGGGTGAGTTGAATGGCAGGACCACCTTGCGTTGCCTTGCGATAGAGGTTAGACACACCGCCGGGAAAACCCATGTAGTAGATGGCGGTGCCGTCGGCGGACCAGACCGGGAAACTGCTGCGGCCGTCGGAGGTGAGGCGTGTGGTTGAGCCGCGCACAGTGTCATAGATCCAGATGTCCGTACCGGCCAGAGTGTTGATCGGGATGGCCACCCGGGTGCCATCGCGAGAACCCTGAAAGGCGCTGTAGTCGCCGGGAGGAGCCTGGAGTGGGTGTCTATTGCCATGGCGATCGATCATCACCAGGGAGCCCACCGTTCCATCGCCGCCTGAGGCATAGACAAAGGTGCCGTTGCCAGAAAATGTGAACTGAGCAGCGCCATCACGCTCAGTGCGGACGGCATCGAACAGTTGCACCGGCGAACCGGTTAAGCGAAGCTGTTGCTCGCTAAACGGCGCGACCTGCACGGTGCCGCGCCGGGCGAACATAATGTAACCCGTCGGGGTGTACCGTGGCGACGTTCCCCCGGACAGAAACATGCTCCCGTGCCGGCTTCTCAAATCGTAAACACCCAGCCCGAATGCCTGCGTGCTGAACAATATGCTCCGCTCGTCAGGAAGAATTTGGGGAAACCAGCTGGGCGTAAGCATCCAGGTGTCGCCGGTTACTGAGGCTGGCACGCCACCACTCTCTGAGACCTGGTTGATTCCAGAGGAGTAGTCGGTCGAGAAATAGATTTGTCCATCCGGAGCCCAAGTGCCGCCAAATCCCAGGGTAGCGTCACACAGCGTTACAGGGGGGTCGCCATTCAGTGAGACCTTCTTTAACTTGTCGTGTGCGAAAAAGCCAATCGACTGACCGTCGGGCGAGAAGAAGGGGCTGTGCGCGCCCTCGGTTCCAGCGAGCGCACGGAATTCACCGCGATGCATATCGCGGACGTAAAGCACCGTGCTTCGGTTGACGAATGCCACATACACGAGGTGCGAGCCGTCAGGCGACAAGGCGAGGGAGGAACGGCCCACAGCAAGTGGCATGGCCGAAGGAGGGGCCAACGGCGCATCGTTGGGAAGTACGATGCTGAAGCGTTCGGAGGCCCTGAAGGGAGGTTCCCGATGGCGCGATTGCCAGAAAACCAACGCGATTGCCGCGGCAGCAAGAAGCAATACCAGCAGGAACAGAGCCTTGGGAAGCGGCTGGCGCAAGATCGATGGGCGGAGAGAAGCAGTCTGGGTGACAGTAGGAGCCAGTGCGTCCGAAATCTCTTCGATATCGAGACGAGCGTCGGCAATCGCGTGCAGGCGTTCGTGAGGGTCTTTTGCCAGGCAATGCCGCAATAGACGCAACAACGGCGCCGGAACATTGGCAGGCAGAGCACTCCAATCGGGATCGTCTTTGATCACGGCAGCGATGCAATCGGAAGTGGTCGCTCGATGGAACGCACAACGACCCGCCAGCATCTCGTAGAGAACGACGCCAAAGGCCCAGATGTCAGCCCGTCGATCGACGGTCGCGCCGCAGGCCTGCTCGGGGCTCATGTAGGCGGGCGTACCGAGCAGGCAACCTGGTTTCGAACTGATCGCGGTCGTCAGGTTGGCGATCTCAGCCGGACCGGCGCCGCCGGAATCGAGAAACGTGGCTAAGCCAAAGTCGAGGACTTTGACGACGCCATCTGCTGTCAGTTTGATGTTTCCCGGCTTGAGGTCGCGATGAATGATGCCATGCTCGTGGGCACACTCGATCGCCGCGGAGATTTGGAGTGCAATGGACACGGCTTCTGCCAGCGGGGTGCAGCCGTTGGCAATCCTGTCGGCCAGGGTGGGTCCTTCCACAAGTTCCATCGCGAGAGCACCGGTAGGCCCGCACTCCACAAACTGATAGATCGAAGCGATGTTGGGATGGTTGAGAGCGGCCAAGGTCCGAGCTTCGCGATGGAAGCGATCCATCCCGTGGGCGTCGCCGATCAGATCAGGCCGCAGAACTTTGATGGCAACGTCGCGATTCAGCCGCTGATCATGCGCCCGATAAACAACGCCCATGCCCCCGGCGCCGAGCTCGTCGATAATACGATATTGCTCGAGCATCTCACCGATGACTGGGAGTGTCGCGCAGGCTTTGTCGGGCATGGTCAGCTCCTATGAATTGCAGACCAAGGCACTAACGAAACGAAGCACGTAATTCTTTCGCGTGAAGGACGGGGTACGCGGAACGCCGATGAAGCCGACGGCATTCACTTCTTACGATAGCGGCTGCAGCGTTTGTCATCAGTGACGTAGGTCACGCGACACGCGGCGGAGACTAGATATCGCCAGGAAGTCAAGGTTCTTAATGCGCCCACTGTAGTGTCTCGTATTCATTGACAGGGGCCGCGATGGTGGTCTATTCTTAAGACTTTGGTAGTCCTGCGTCTGCACGCCTAGAGGTTCCCTGCGCGTTTCTGCGCCACGAACTCAGCGGCACTTTCGCGGTTTCTAAATCTGGAGAGTTCACGATGTCTACGTATTTCCCCAAAGGGGAAATTGCGCGCAAATGGTTTGTTGTCGATGCGTCGGGCCAGACCCTGGGCCGGCTGGCGTCGCGGGTGGCGCGCATCCTCGCTGGTAAAGACAGTCCGCAATATACGCCCTTTCTCGACACGGGCGATCACGTCATTGTGATCAATGCCGGGAAGGTGAAGATTACTGGCCTCAAGGCCGACAGCAAGACGTATTACAGCTATTCGGGTTTCCCTGGCGGCATCAAGGGCGAGGAGTACAAGAAGCGCTTTGCGCGCAAGCCGGAGCTGGTGGTGGAAGACGCGATCAAGGGCATGCTGCCTCACACCAAGCTGGGACGCGCGATGTTCTCGAAGCTGAAGGTTTATAAGGGCGATCAGCATCCGCATGCGGCACAGAAGCCGGCGGAACTGGCAGCCGCCGCGAAGTAAGCTCGTTTCCCGCCCTACCGCCAAACGACGGCGGTAGAACGGGGCACCCACTGAACAGGTGGGTTGAGGTTTTCGGTCCCACCCTTTCGCCAAAATCGGGCGAAAGGATGGGGCACCCGGACAAGATTTCAAGTTTCGGGATTCGAGTTTCAGGAGACCCCGGGTGGGGAGAGAGTCTCCCGCCCTACCGCCAAACGACGGCGGTAGAACGGGGCACCCGCTGAACAGGTGGGGCACAGAAAATCTGGGAAGGATTAAGGGAGCCCGGCTCCCGAGAGACAAATGGCAGAATTGGTTCAGTATTACGGTACGGGACGGCGCAAATCGAGCGTGGCCCGCGTGTTCCTTCGCCCCGGCAGCGGCGAGTTTACGGTCAACGGCAAGCCTTTCGACGCGTACTTCGTGACCGAAGCGCAGCGCATCATGGCGAAGTCATCGCTGGTGCTGACCGAAACCTCGGGCAGCTTCAACGTGGTTTGCACCTGCCAGGGCGGCGGCGTGAATGGACAGGCTGGCGCGGTCCGCATGGGCGTGGCCCGTGCGCTGCAGGAGTTCAACCCTGAGCTGCGTCCCAAGCTGAAGGCTGAAGGTTTCCTGCGTCGCGATGCCCGAGGCAAGGAACGTAAGAAGTACGGCCAGAAGGGCGCACGTAAGCGCTTCCAGTTCTCGAAGAGATAGTTTTCGATCCCACCCTACCGACCAAAGAACGGTCGGTAGGATGGGGCACCCACAGTTTTTGGTTTCTTCCCGCCTTGTGGTTCCGGGGGTGGGAGGGAGCAAGGCAATCCGGAACGAATCTTCTCGCACCCGCTGGATTCAACGGGGCGGGTGTAACGGGAAATGGAATCCCAAACGATCCGGGCAGTGCTCAACACTGAATCCGCCGCGCGGGATGCAAGGTAGGAGGTACCTTGGCGAATATCACGATGAAGGAGCTGCTCGAAGCCGGCGTTCACTTCGGGCACCAGACCAAACGTTGGAATCCGAAGATGAAGGAATATATCTTCGGCGAGCGCAACGGGATTTACATCATCGACCTGCAGAAGACGCTGAAGATGTTCAAGGAAGCGTCGAAGTATGTGACCGACCAGGCGGCGGACGGCAAGCTGGTGCTGTTTGTGGGCACCAAGCGGCAGGCGCAGGACGCCATCGCAGAAGAAGCGAACCGCTGCGGCATGTTCTACGTGAACCAGCGCTGGCTGGGCGGACTGCTGACCAACTGGGTCACGGTGCAGAAGTCGGTGAAGCGGCTGAAAGAGCTCGACGAGATGGCTACCGATGGCCGTTACGAGCTGCTGCCGAAGAAAGAAGTCGTCAAGCTGGAGCGCGAGCGCAAGCATCTGCAGGCCAACCTGGCGGGCATCAAGAATTTGAACCGGCTGCCGGACGTGCTGTTCGTGATCGACTCGAACAAAGAGCAGATCGCGGTGAAGGAAGCGCGGAAGCTGGGCATTCCAGTGGTTGCCGTGGTGGATACGAACTGCGACCCGAGCGAAGTGGATTACGTGATTCCCGGTAACGATGACGCACTGCGCGCGATCCGGCTGTTTGCTTCGAAGATTTCCGACTCGGTGATCGAGGGAGCACAGGCCGTGACCGATAAGCAGCTGGCCGACATCCAGGCAGGCGTGCAGTACAGCGAAGCCACGGAAGCCGCGGCTGCGAGCGCTGCCGAAGAAGGCAAGGCGGCGGGCCTCGATGCCAGCGAGCTGGACGACGTCAGCATGGAAGACGTTCTGGGCAAGGGAGCACGCCGGACAGTTGTAGCCGCCGAGGAAACCAAGGTAGAAACTCCGGTTCCGGTGGAGACCCCAGTAGAAACTCCGAGCGCGTAATCGCAGCCACAAGGCTGACGGATCGGTTTAAGGCCCGCGCTGCAGTTAGCGCGGGTCGTTTTGTCAGGACGCTTTTCGCCCGTCGCTATTCGGCGAAGATCGCTGGCGTAGCTGGTGAGACGTTAAGGGTTTCGCAACATCTAATCTTCATAGAGGGCTGGTACAACGAGCTGGGAGCTTTTCGCGAAAGGCGAATAGCGAAGGGCGAGAAGCGATCGGCCAGAGGGAATACTGAGAAATGGGTACGACGACAGTGAACATCACCGCTGCACAAGTAAAAGAACTCCGCGACAAGACCAACGCTCCGATGATGGACTGCAAGAATGCACTCACCGAGGCGAAGGGCGACATCGAAGCCGCCATCGTTGTGCTGCGCAAGAAGGGCGTGGCGACGGCCGCCAAGAAGGCGACTCGTGCCACCAGCGAAGGCTCGGTGGCGAGCTACATCCATGCCGGGGGCAAGATCGGCGTGTTGCTCGAAGTGAACTGCGAGAGCGACTTCGTTGCCCGCACCGACGACTTCAAGGGCCTGCTGCACGACATTGCGATGCACATCGCCGCGACCGACCCGCGCTACATCCGCAAGGAAGACGTGACGCCGGAGGCCTTCGAAAAAGAGAAGGACATCTACCGCGCGCAGGCGACTGCGACGGGCAAGCCGGCGGCGGTAGTGGAGAAGATCGTCGAAGGCAAGATGGGCAAGTTCTACGAGGAAGTCTGCCTGTTGGAGCAGCCTTTTATTAAAGACCAGACCGTCACCGTGCATCAGCTGATCGCGACGGTCGTGGGCAAGCTGGGCGAGAACATTTCGATCCGGCGTTACGCGCGATTCAAGGTGGGCGACGTGAACGAAACGATCGCCATCAGCAAGGCTCCGGAGCCAGCGGCTGAGTGAGACTACAATCAGTGGCAACGAAGGGCGGGATTCAATTCCGCCCTTTTTTCATTTCCGCTGGTTCGAGCCGCGGAGCGCAGTCAGGAAGGCTTCGCCGTACTTGGCGGTGATCTTCGGGCCGATGCCCGGGATCTGCAGCAGTGCGGATGTAGTCGTGGGGGCGTGGCGGGCCACTTCCGTGAGTACGCTGTCGTGCATCACGCAGAAGGGCGGCACTTTGTCCCTGGCTGCCAGCTTCCGCCGAATCTCCCGCAGGTGTTGGAACCGCACCTCGGCTGCGGCGTCAAGCGGCTGGGTTGGATCGGTTTTCAGTTTGCGCGAATTGCGGTCCGTAGATGACCGCGAGGCGGAACGTTTCTCGGCGGGGGCTCGCCGCTCCGGCGGCCGCTTCACCTGTCCGCGGCAGACGTCGCAGGCGCAGCCGTCGATGCGGGCGTGCTGACCGAAGTAGTTGAGGATGTTCCAGCGGCGGCAGTACTTCGATGACGCGTAAAGCATCATGGCGTCGAGCTTGCGGGTGGCGCTGGCCTGCAGGCGGTTGATGGCGGCGAAGTCGAGTTGGTCGTTGTTGTCGCCGATCTTCTGGATGAAGAACTGCTGGATGCCGAAGTCGCGGGGCGAATGATAGAGCACGCAGTCGGCCTTGAGTCCGTCACGCCCGGCGCGGCCTGCTTCCTGGTAATAGGCCTCCACGCTGCCCGGCAGGTTGTAGTGCAGCACGAAGCGGATGTCGGGCTTGTTGATGCCCATGCCGAAGGCGTTGGTCGCCACGATGACCGCGGCTTTGCCCTGCATGAAGCGCTCCTGGCTGTGCATGCGGTCGAATTGGGACATGCCGGCGTGATACCCGGAGATGATGCGGTTGGGAAGTTGTTGCTGGAGGTAGGCGGTGAGTTCCTCCACGGTTTTGCGGGTGGCGCAATAGACGATGCCGGTACCGGGCGAGGCGGCGAGGCCACGCAGGAGGGCGGAGTCTTTTTCGCCATCGTTGCGGAAGAAGCGGGCGGCGTAGCGCAGGTTGGGCCGGTCGAAGCCGGTGACGTGCATCTTCGGTGAGCGCAGTTTCAAGTGCGTGGCGATGTCGGAGCGGACCTGCGGCGTGGCGGTGGCGGTGAGGGCAGCTGTGACTGGCGAGCCCAGGGCTTCGCGGATTTCGGCGAGGCGCATGTAGTCGGGGCGGAAGTCGTGTCCCCAGAAGCTAACGCAGTGGGCCTCGTCGACCACGAACAACCGGGGCTTGAGCTGCGGAAGCAGCTCAGCGAACGAGGGAGCGGCGAAGCGCTCGGGGGCGACATAGAGAATCCCTTCGAAACCATTGCGGACACTCTTCAGGGTTTCGCGCTGTTTGGCGGCGTCTTGCGAACTATTGAGCAGCAGCGAAGGGACAGACAACGCGGCAAGCTGATTGGTCTGGTCGGCCATGAGAGCGATGAGCGGAGAGACGACGATGGTGAGTCCGCCGAGAGCGACGGCCGGGAGTTGGTAGCAG
This sequence comes from uncultured Acidobacteriaceae bacterium, assembly GCA_963814165.1. GTDB lineage: Bacteria > Acidobacteriota > Terriglobia > Terriglobales > Acidobacteriaceae > DASRAA01. The sequence goes on from CAWFBW010000019.1 coordinate 19,052, forward strand.
AGGCTCTTACCTGCGCCAGTGGGCATCACGCAGACGACATCGTGCCCGGCGAGAATGTCGGCGATGACCTCGCGCTGTTGCGGGCGAAACCGCTCCAGGCGGAAGGTGCCGGTCAGGATGGAGTCGATGGAGGGCATGGGACAGTGCCAAAGGATAGTTTACGTTCGAAGACGCACTCGGAAACTAGAAGTTGTCTGGCGCGGCTGGCATCCTCGGGTTTGACCCCAAGGTGTGGCTCTGCCTTCTCTGAAAACCAGCGTCCATTCGCAGTTGAGGGGAGATCAGATGCCTCGCTGCGCTGGTGATGACAATTCCTAAGGCGTCGCGCCCTCGTGCGATCGCAGGTAACACGAGGAATGCGGCAGCAACCTCGTGCTCGTCGCTACACAGGCTCACTGTTAAGCCTTCGTCTTCCCTCCTGCTAAACTGAAAGGTTGACTACTAGCAGGTATCGCCATCCATGACCACGCCCGCGTACAAGCGCATTCTTCTTAAACTTTCCGGCGAGGCATTGGCTGCCGGCCAGGGATTCGGTGTCGATAACAACCGTGTGCACGAGATTGCGGCCGAGATTGCCGACGTACATCGGCTGGGCGTGGACATCGCAATCGTGGTGGGCGGAGGGAACTTCTTTCGCGGCGTGGCCGAGCAGGCCAAGGCGATGGAGCGTGTTTCAGCCGATCACATGGGCATGTTGGCGACTGTGATCAATGCGTTGGCGCTGCAGGACGCGCTGGAAAAATGCGGCGCGCAGACGCGGGTGATGAGCGCCATCGAGATGCACGAGGTGGCGGAGCCGTTTATTCGCCGCCGCGCCATCCGGCACCTGGAGAAGGGGCGCGTGGTGGTGTTCGCCGCGGGCACAGGGAATCCGTATTTCTCGACGGACACAGCGGCCTCGCTGCGGGCGATGGAGATTCACGCCGACGCGATCCTGAAGGCAACCAAGGTGGACGGGGTTTACACGGCTGACCCGGTCACCGACAAGAGCGCTACCAAGTTCGAGAAGATTACGTACCTCGACATCCTGAAGCTGGGCCTCAAGGTGATGGACGCAACGGCCATTGCCATGTGCCAGGAGAACAAGCTGCCGATCGTGGTGTTTGACCTGAACAAACACGGCAACATTCAGCGTGTAGTGATGGGCGAGAAGGTTGGATCGCTGGTGTACCAGGGAGCGGACTAATCGGTTGCCAGTGGTCGGTTGTCAGTGTGAACTGTGGATGCGATGTCACTGAAGACGCGGTAATGGCGTTCGACTCGCCCAGTGGGACCGCTCCGGATGACACTGGGTGGCAGTATTCATGTCCGACCTTTTCGTCCGCCGCGGTGGATGAAAGGAAGGGGCACCTCGGCGCGTCAGTCTTCGGACGCCCATGAGAAGTGTCGATCCCTCCCTGTCCCAAAAGAAGGGACAGTATGGGGCACCAGCGTTCCCGTGATAGCGCGGGTTTATAATCATGCGTTTGCGACAGCATCCTTACACGCATAAGGTGGACTAGATATGGCACAAATTTCGATGGCTTCGCTTCCAGCACTCAAAGACAGCTTCGTACAACTGAAGACGCGCATGGACAAAGCGGTGGAGGATTTCCGCAAGGAGATGACTTCGACCCGTACCGGGCGCGCCTCGGTGCACATGCTGGACGGCGTGATGGTGGAGGCGTATGGCTCGCAGATGCCGCTGAACCAACTGGCGAACGTGAGCGCTCCTGAGCCGCAGTTAATTACCGTGCAGCCGTGGGACGTGAGCCAGATTGGCGTTATCGAGAAGGCCATCCGCAGCGGCGACCTGGGTCTGAATCCGATGAACGACGGCAAACTGGTGCGGGTACCGGTGCCCGCGCTTACCGAAGATCGGCGCAAGGAGATGGTGAAGCACCTGCACAAGGTGCTGGAAGAGCATCGGACGGCGGTGAGGAACATCCGGCGCGACGGCAATGACGTAATCAAGAAAGCGATGAAGGACAAGAAGATCACGGAGGACGAAGAGCGCGGCGCCATGGAGAACCTGCAAAAGCTGACTGACGACGAAATCAAGAAAATGGAAGAGATGTCGAAGGGCAAAGAGAAAGAAGTGATGTCGATCTAAGCCGGCCCATTCAGTGCGCTTTTGTGACGGAGCGGCGAGTGCGCTCCGTTTTGCGTTAGGCGGCGCTAACATGGTGGCATGCTGCTCGATCTCGGCGACGTAAAAGTGCGGTCCTGGCAAAAGGACGATCTGCAGGCGCTGGTGCGCCACGCCAACAATCCCAAGATTGCGGCCAACCTGCGCGACCAGTTTCCACACCCTTACACACGACGCGAAGGTATTGAATTTCTGGAGTACGCGCAGGTGCAGGAACCGGAGTGTTCGTTCGCCATCGAATACGGTGACGAAGCGGTTGGTGGCGTAGGCTTTCAGATGGGACGCGACATCGCCCGCACCAGCGCGGAGATGGGGTACTGGCTCAGCGAAGGGCTGTGGGGACGAGGGATTGCGACGCGCGCGGTAACGGCGATGTCGGATTGGGCTTTCGAAAATTACAACCTCACCCGAGTGTTTGCCATGGCATTCGCGCACAACGCGGCGTCGATCAGGGTATTGGAGAAAGCCGGGTTTGGGCGCGAGGGGCTGATGCGGAGGAGCGCGATCAAAAACGGGGTTGTGTTCGATCAAATCTTGTTTGCGAAGGTGCGTTAGGACGCGCCATCACTTTCGTCCCGCCGCTTCGACCGACCTCGTAGGGTCGGCGCCGTCCCAGGTATCGTCCGCAGTAGGGCCGTACACCGACGGAACGGACTTGCCGAGCAGCCTCAGGTACATAGTTAATTGCGTGCGGTGATGGGCGGTGTGCAGCACGCGCCGCCAGAATACCCATATGCGCTGGCGTGCAGAGCCGAAGAATGGGACTGGCTCCATCCACCATTCGGTCGGTTGGATGGCGAAGAAATGCAGCCGCGGCCGAGCTAGTTCAACCAAGCGCGCAACGCACGGCCCAGGATCCAATACGGCGGGGAGCACCTCAGCGGGCGGCGGCTCGGGTGTGCCGACGAACTCACCGAAGAACCTTCGCTCCGAAAGCAACTGGTGCTTCAGGATCTCCTGCACGGTCGAGGATTTCTCGTCGGGACGAAATTCCAGATCGTGCGATGCGAAGCAGCGCCAAACTGCCACCACCTTGTTTGTCTCGCTGGCATAGGTGTCAATCAGATGTTGAAATACGGGGTTGGCGGCGCGCGGGACCTCCGCGTCGGCGATAGCGGTAAAGCCGTATGGCATGGCGAGCACCCCCGGCGGGAACGATTCTACTCTGCGAGGATGAAAAAGGGCGCGCCGGACGCGCCCTTTGATTTGGGATACAGCAGTTGCTAGTTTTCTGTGCAGGCGGACTGCTCTTCCACGTACTGCACCAGCTTGCCCTGCTTCTCCAGCGATAGCAGGTTATCCAGCACCGGGTACTGCGCGGTGGGGTCGAAGCGCTGAATCGCCTGGTAGGCGCGCAAGGTGCCGGCGAGTCCAGCGGCCTGCTGCTCGGCCTCGCTTGTTTCCTTGGGATGCTGCAGGATGAACGCCGCCTGCGAATAGAGCGCCTGCATGCGCAACTGGTTGGAGTAAGTGTCATTGATGGTATCGAGCGAATCGAGCGCCTTGCAGCAGGCCTTGACGGTGAAGTCCGGTACCTGCACGATCCACTCGGTCAGCCAGATACGTTTTTCCAGGCTGTCTTTGGCGAGCGGATTCTGCTCGAGGCTCTGGATGTAATTGAGCGCGCGGGCACGCTCGTGAGGCGTCGATGGGCCACGCGTTTTACACTCGGCGGGAACGGATGCTGCCAGCACCATCACGGCGAGCAATACAAAAAGTTTTCGACCCATGGGGGCATCTCCCTCTACAGCTCAGACGGGGCCTGTTGATTGAAGAATCATACTCCGGAATGGGGCAAAATGCGCGCCGGGGAGCGGAAAGGTCAACGCTGTTTTCAGCGGTTCGTCCCCGGTTTTGTGGGATTCGTCCCAAAGGAGTTCGAGAGGTGGCTGGGGCGCCCAGACTGGCACCCAACTATGGGGCGCGAAACTGAGGTGTGAGGATCCCACCCTGCCTTCCGCCGCGGCGAAAGATAAGGGTGGGGCACCCAAGCTTTTTGACCCTTGCGTGGGATAATCAACCAAGGTTGCGACCGATGAAACACGTAGTCCATGCGGCATGTCCTCACGATTGTCCGGACGCCTGTGGAACGTTGATCACCGTGGAAGATGGGCGCGCGACGCGCATCCAGGGAGATCCCGCGCATCCGATCACGCAGGGATTTCTGTGCGCCAAAGTTGCGAAATATCTTGACCGTGTGTACTCGCCCGATCGGGTGATGTACCCGATGCGCCGGGTGGCGGCGAAGGGTGTGGGAGGAGAGGAGGCGTTTCAGCGGATTAGGTGGAACGAGGCGCTGACGGAAATTATTGACAGGTTGAAGCAGACCAGCGCGGAGTTTGGGCCGGAGGCGATCCTGCCGTACTCGTATGGCGGCAACATCGGGGTGCTGAATGGCGGCTCGATGGATATGCGCTTCTTTCATCGTCTGGGCGCATCGCAACTGCTCCGCACCATCTGTTCCCAAACTGGTGGTGATGCGATCGTCTCGCTGTACGGCGGCAGGGTGGGTACCGAGCCGGAACAGTTCCGGCATGCGAAGTACATCCTTGCGTGGGGCGCGAACATCCACGGGAACAACGTGCACCTGTGGCCGTTCGTCGAGGAAGCGCGACGCAATGGCGCCAAGCTGGTCGTCATCGACCCGTATCGCACGCGCACCGCGCGGGTTGCCGATTGGCACATCCCGATCAATCCCGGTACGGATGTGGCGCTGGCGTTGGGGCTGATGCACATCATTGTGCGTGATGGGCTACACGACGCCGACTACATTGCGCGCTACGCCGATGGCTTCGACGAGTTGCAGAAGCGGCTGCCGAAGTACACGCCGCAACAAGTTTCGCGGTGGACGGGCATTGCGGTTTGCGATATTGAGCGGCTGGCGCACGAATATGCCACGACTCGGCCGGCAGTGATTCGAGTGAATTACGGCATCCAGCGGACGACGAACGGCGGCGCAGCCATGCGCGCGGTCTGCATGCTGCCGGTAATCACAGGCTCATTCAAGGAACTAGGCGGCGGTTTGCAGCTCTCACTGAGCGACAGTTTTGGTCCGAACACCAACGGGCTGGAACGCACCGACCTGATGCTCAAGAGTCCGCTGGGCCGCGCGGCGCGCAGCATCAACATGGTCGAACTGGGCAAGGCGCTTACGGAAGTCAACGACCCACCGGTCAAGGCGCTGTTTGTGTACAACTGCAATCCCGCGGCGGTTTGTCCTGAGCACAACCTGGTTGTGCGCGGGCTGAAACGCGAGGACTTGTTCACCGTAGTGCACGAGCAGTTCTTCACCGACACGACCGACTATGCCAACATCCTTCTGCCCGCTACCACGTTCTTTGAGCAGAAGGACCTGGTAAAGGCATACGGCCACCTGTATTTGCAGGTGTCGCAACAAGCCATTGATCCGCTGGGGGAATGTCGATCGAATGTCGATCTGTTCCGCGAGCTTGGCCAGCGTATGGGATTCGACGACGCCTGCTTCCATGAAACCGTGGACGAGATGATTGACGGAGCGCTGGCGTCGGGCGCGCCGCAACTGGCGGGGATCACGCGCGAACGGCTGGAGCGCGAGCCACAGGCCCGCCTCAATGTGCACGGCGATGGCAGCGAGAGGCCCTGGTTGCCGTTTGCCAATGGATTTGCGACACCGAACGGCAAAGCGCGGCTCTACGATGCCGCATTGATCGAGCACGGCATGGATCCAGTGGCGGAATTCGTTGCGCCGGAGGAGTCGCGTCACACCGCGGGCGTAAAGCAATATCCTCTGGAACTGCTGGCGCGCAAGGCCGACAACTTCTTGAATTCGAGCTTCGTGAACCTCCCGAGCGTGCAAAAAATGGAAGCCGAGCACGAGCTCGAGATCAGCAGGCCAGACGCAGAGGCGCGTGGCATCGCCGACGGGGAGCGGGTTCGGGTGTTTAATTCCCGGGGAGAGATTTTCCTGACGGCGCGGGTGGACGGCGCGGTGTCGCCTGGCGTAGTCGGCGCCAAACTGGGATGGGCCAAGCTGTCCGAGGGTGGCGTCAATATCAACGTGCTGACATCTGCGAGGCTGGCGGATCTGGGTGGCGGCGCCACCTTCTATGCGACGCTCGTTGAGGTCGAGCGCGATCTCGAAACTTCCACTAGCCGAAGGGGTTAGGTTCTTCGTACCCAACATCATGCGGTTGGGTGTCGCCGGTTTCTGGCGATGTCAGCCGTACCGTATAATTACCGTTTGACTTAAACCTGTTTGAGGTCGTTCCTATTTCTTGTCATAGCCAGGTCAGTCTTGCGGGGGTCCACCGCCGCGAGCGGCGCTTTTCTGCCAAGGCGCTAAGTTTCCTGATTGCAATCATCTGTCTCGCCCTGACTTCGGCTTGGCCCCAGCAGGGAGTAATCGAGGAAATCATTATCCATGGCAACCGCCGCATTCCGGCGGACACCATCCGTGCGCGTATGTTTACTCGCGCGGGTGACGTATATGACCAGACGGCACTGGAACGCGATTTCAATTCCCTGTGGAACACCGGCTACTTTGACGATCTGCGAATCGAGCGGGAGGCGTCTCCCAAGGGATGGCGCATTCACGTCTATGTGAAAGAAAAGCCGACGATTCGCGAAATCAAGTACGTGGGCCTGAGTTCAGTGTCGCAGAGCGACGTTCTCGACAAGTTCAAAGAACGCAAGGTCGGACTGACGCAGGAAAGCCAGTACGATCCCACCAAGGTGAAGCGCGCCGAAGTGGTAATCAAGGAACTGCTGGCTGCGCATGGCCGCCAGTTTGCGACAGTCACCTCGGAAGTTCGGCCAATTCCTCCGGCTGCTGTGGGACTAACGTTTGTGGTGAAGGAAGGACCGAAGGTCAAGGTTGGCAAGATCACGTTCGTAGGCAACAAGGCGATGAAGTCGCGTGAGTTGCAGACCGCGATGAAGAATCTGAAGCCCATCGGCATTCCGCACTCGATTTTTCTGGAAAGCCTGTTCTCCAAGACCTACGACTCCACCAAGTTGAATGAAGACGCGGAGCGCGTCCGCTACTACTACCAGACGAAGGGCTATTTCAAAGCGTTGGTTGCCGATCCAAAGACCAAGATTCGCGATACGCCCCCACCGTGGTACTGGCCCTTCAGCAAGAAGGGCGGCAAGGCGGTTGACATTACCATGCCGGTCGAAGAGGGCGACCAGTACCGCCTGAAGGAGATCACGTTCACCGGCAACAAAGCCGTCTCAGACACCCGCGCCCTCCGCGCCCAGTTCAAGATTAAGGATGGGGACATCTTTAACTCGGAGGAAATCCGCAAAGGCCTCGAGAACCTGCGCAAGGCGTATGCCGCGCTGGGCTACATCAATTTCTCGCCGGTGCCCAATACGGACCCCGACGACGAGAAGAAGACGATTGCCTTAAAAATCGACCTCGATGAAGGCAAGCAGTTCTACGTGCGGAGGATCGAATTCCAGGGCAACACCACGACGCGCGATAAGGTCATCCGCCGCGAACTCGCTCTGGAGGAAGGACAGGTTTACAACGGCAACCTCTGGGAGCTGAGCTTGCTACGCTTAAACCAGTTGCAATATTTTGAGGTACTTAAGCCGGAGCAGGATTCCGAAATTAAGCAGAACACGCAGGACGCGACAGTCGACATCCTGCTCAAGGTCAGGGAAAAGGGCAAGAACAGCATTGGCCTCACCGGCGGTGTGAGCGGTTTGTACGGTGGCTTCATCGGCGTGAATTACACCACCAACAACCTGTTCGGCAAAGGCGAATCGTTGACGCTCGCGGTATCGGTGGGGCAGTACCAGAAGAACTACACGCTCTCGTTCACGCAGCCCTACCTGCTGGACAAGCCGCTGCAATTCAGCTGGACGGTGTACCACAGCAGCTACAACTACAACCAGGAGCAGCAACTGCAGGTGCAGAGCGGGCAGAACATCAACCTTCCCGCCAGCTATCAGGCGCTGCTGCAAAACTACACCCAGACCAGCACCGGCTTCTCCACTTCGTTCAGCTACCCATTGAAGCGTTCGTTCAAGCGCGTAGGCATTACCTATTCGTTTGACGACTCAACGCTGCAGACCTACAGCGCCGCATCCACTCTTTACTTCGAGAGCCTGGCGTTCCGCGGGCTGTCGGGTCCGAACTCGCTCACAGGCATCCAGACGAGCAAGGTTACTCCAAATTTCTCGTTTAACCGCATTGATAATCCGCAGCGACCGCACAGCGGCCAGAGCCTGTTTGTCGCCACGGAAATTGCCGGACTGGGTGGCAACACTCATTACTTCAAGCCGGTCGTGGAATGGAAGCGGTTCCGGCCAATGAACAAGGGACGCAATACGCTGGGCTTCCGCGTACAAGGATCGTGGATCAGCGGTTATGCGGGAGATGTAGCGCCTCCGTTTGACCGCTTCTACATGGGCGGTGACCAGGACCTGCGGGGCTTCGACATTCGGTCGGTCTCGCCGGTGACCTTCTTCCCGACCGCGATCACCATTCCGCTGCAGAACCCCGATGGCACGACCGTCCCTTTGGATCCGTCGAACCCGCGTCGGGGCACATGGAACGTCACCATTCCGGTGAATCAGATTATCTTCCCGGGCGGTGACACGAGCTGGGTAGCGAATCTCGAATATCGTGTTCCCATCGTCGGCCCGGTCACGCTGGCGCCATTTGTGGACATGGGCATGGACTTCATCACCAACGATTCGCAGCTTCGCATAGCGGACCAGCAGGTGGTCACGCTCAATGCGACCAACTACGGCTGTCCTTACCTGAACCTCAACTATTCGTGCGCCGGCACGGTCCGTTTTCCGATCTCCGGCAACTTGGCCCCGATCTCCGGCACCAACTATCAGCCGCGCATGTCCACCGGACTGGAATTGCAGGTCGTGCTGCCGATCGTGAACGCACCGTTCCGCATTTATTACGCGTATAACCCGCTGCGGCTGGATGAGACGGTTCCGCCGGCCTCGCCCATTACGCGGTCGATGTTCCCGGCCGGCGCGGCGGGCGATTACACATACGCCAATGCCGCCGCGCTGTACAACCCGGGCTACCTGATTCGTGAGCCGCGGAAGACGTTCCGGTTCACCGTCGCGACGACGTTCTAGAATGACGAGCCCTGCTGGCCGCGTCGTGAGTTCGCCGTACCGAGGGGGTGCAGACTACCATTTGACGCTACTTGCCTGCATTGCCTATAATTTAGATATCCGCACCGCCGAATCTTCCGGCCGGAAACTGTTTGCGCTGGTTCAGCCTGCGCCGGTTGTCTGGACCAGCAGCGATCAAGTCATCGGCTGCCACTGGAATACCTGAGGAATTCCCGGAGCTATCCAAGGAGTTACAGCAAAACCCATGAAGCGTACGTTCGCAAGCATCGCCCTGCTCGTTCTCGGCTCGATGGCCGCTATGGCCCAGGCCGGTTCCACTGCCCCCGCCACAACCCCCGCGCCCGCCGCGTTGCCTACCGGAAACAAGGTTGCAGTCATCGCCATGCAGGACGCGATTGCCGGCAGTAACGAAGGCCAGCGCGATCTGGAAGCCCTCGCCAAGAAGTTTGAACCGCGGCGGCTCGAACTGCAGAAGTTGAATGCCGACATCGAAGAGCTGAAGAAGCAGCTCAGCACCCAAGGCGACAAGATGAACCCCGACGCTCACGAGGCGTTGGTGAAGTCCATCGAGACCAAGCAGAAGACCCTGCAGCGCTCGGCGGAAGATGCCCAGAACGAATTTCAACAGCAGCAGAACGAGATTGCCCAGCGCATCATGCAGAAGCTGGCGCCGGTGGTCATGAAGTACCTGGCCGACAATGGCTACGGTCTGTTGCTGGATAACTCCACACCCTGGCCGCAGGGCCCTGTGGTGTTTGGCGGCCCGTCGTTCGACATCACGAAACCGGTTGTGGACGCCTACAACGCGCAGTCTGGCGTGCCTGCACCGGTGCGGAGCGGAGCGGCGAACGGCGCGGCCAAGCCCGCAGGCACTACGACTGCCCACCCTGCAGCCACCACGCCCGCCAAGCCGGCGGCGACCACTCCGAAGCCTGCCACTACGACACCCAAGCAGTAACGCGACCGGTGGCACCATGAATTAAGAAGCTACCCGCTTGGGTGGCTTTTTCATTGCCGGCGAGGCCCGGCGTTTTCAATCGAAAACTACGACCAGCGGCTTGTGCAAACCCTGTGGATTACCGCCGCGGTAAACGGTTGGCCGTACGTTTTCAGCAGCTTAACCAGCGTGCAACGCTTTTGGTGCACAGTCATACGACTATCGAAATCAACAATTTGAGAGAAAGTCGAGCGCCTATCTTGACCAAGGGTGCGATGCAGCCAAATGAATCTCGGCTCCAATCGTTTTGCACAACGCGCTTCGATGAAGCCGGTAACCGTACTTGAGGTTTCACGCAGGGAAAAGGGCCGATCGTCCTAGTCCTCGCCCACCCGCAGGACGGCCAGGAAGGCCTCCTGAGGGATATCGACCCGGCCGATACGTTTCATGCGCTTCTTGCCCTCTTTCTGCTTCTCCAGCAGCTTGCGCTTACGGCTGATGTCGCCGCCGTAGCACTTGGCAATCACGTTCTTGCGCATCGCTGCCACGGTTTCGCGGGCGATTACCTTGGCGCCGATTGCGGCCTGGATCGCCACTTCGAACATCTGCCGCGGGATCAGCTCGCGCATCTTCGAGACCAGTGCGCGGCCGCGATCGTAGGCAAAATCCTTGTGCACGATGATCGAGAGCGCGTCCACCGGTTCGCCGCCTACGAGGATATCGAGCTTCCACATCGGTGATACCCAAGTACCGGTCAGGTGGTAGTCGAGGGAAGCATAACCGCGCGAGACAGATTTCAGCTTGTCGTAGAAGTCCATCACGATCTCGTTCAGGGGCAGGTCGTAAGTCAGCATCACGCGCGTTGAACTGACGTACTCAAATGCCTTCTGCTTGCCGCGCTTATCTTCCACCAGCTTCAGAATGCCGCCGACATACTCCTCATTCGTGAGAATCGTGGCCGTAATGATGGGCTCTTCGATCTTTTCGATCAGCGTAGGATCAGGCCATCGCGAGGGATTGTCCACCTCAAGAACGGTGCCGTCGGTGAGCGTGATCTTGTAGCGCACGCTGGGGGCGGTAGTGATGAGGTCGAGATCGTATTCGCGCTCCAGACGCTCCTGGATGATCTCCATGTGCAGCAGGCCGAGAAAGCCGCAACGGAAGCCAAACCCCAGCGCGGCGGAGCTTTCCGGCTCGAAGAAGAATGAAGCATCGTTGAGCCGAAGTTTTTCCAGCGCTTCGCGCAGCAGCGTGTGCTCGTGGGCATCGACCGTGTAGAGACCGGCGAAGACCATCGGCTTCAGTTCCTCGAAGCCGGGTAGCGGTTCCAGCGCGGGGTGAACGTCGTCGGTGATGGTGTCGCCGATGCCTGTGTCCGCAACGTTCTTAATATTGGCGATGAGGAAGCCCACTTCGCCGGCGCTCAACTCATCGACTTCGACCGGCTTCGGGGTGAGTACGCCAAGGGTCTCCACGTCGAATGTGCGGCCATTGGCCATCAGGCGAATGCGCTGGTCCTTGCGGATCGTGCCTTCCACGATGCGAGCCAGCACCACGACGCCGCGATAGGGATCGAACCAGGAGTCGAACATCAGCGCCTGCAAGCGGTGGCTCGCCTTGCCTTTGGGTGGCGGGACTTTCTGCACGATTGCTTCGAGAATGTCGGGAACGCCGACGCCGGTCTTGGCGCTGATGGCAAGCGCGTGCGAGGCGTCGAGGCCGACGGCGCCCTCAATCATCTCCTTGGTGCGCTCGATGTCGGCGCTCGGCAGGTCAATCTTGTTGATGACCGGAATGATCTCGAGGCCGTTGTTGATGGCGATGTACGAGTTCGCCAGCGTCTGCGCCTCGACACCCTGGGAGGCGTCCACAACCAGCAAAGCGCCCTCGCACGAAGCCAGCGAACGCGAAACCTCGTAGCTGAAATCCACGTGACCGGGCGTGTCGATGAGGTTGAGCTGGTAGGTCTTGCCGTCTTTCGCCGGGTACATCATGCGGACCGAATGCGCCTTGATGGTGATGCCGCGCTCCCGCTCAAGATCCATAGCGTCGAGCACCTGTGCCTGCATTTCGCGCGCCGTCAGCGAGCCCGTGAGCTCCAGCAGACGGTCGGCGAGGGTGCTCTTCCCATGGTCAATATGGGCGATGATGGCGAAATTTCGGATGAGGGATGGATCCATCGGGGCGCCAGGCGGCTACTTCGATTCTAGCAGGATACGGAGGCCTCGATTGCTTTCCGGCGAAGCGTGGTGGCGACGAGACCCGCGTCCAGCGTGGTCAAGACAGGGCTAACTTCGCCCTTTAGAATCGTAGCTACATGACACTCATTGTCGCTTCGGCGTCACCGCGACGCTCTGAGCTACTACGCAACGCCGGCATTTCGTTCGTCGTCGAACCGGCGCACGTTCCCGAGCAACCGCTGCCGGATGAACAGCCACTGGTTTACGCGCAGCGTCTCGCCCGCGACAAGGCCCTCGCGGTCTTCGCTAGGCACCCTGACGATGTGGTACTGGGCGCCGATACCATCGTCGTGGCGGAGGAACATCTGCTGGAAAAGCCGCGCGATGGCGAAGATGCCGCACGCATGTTGCGCTTGCTGTCAGGGAGGGCGCATCAGGTCATCACTGGCGTGTGCCTGATGTCTGCTGGGTTCGAGCAGAAAGAAGCGGAGATCACCGAAGTGCAGTTCAGTTCGCTCACCGAAACAGAAATCGCAAGCTACGTAGCCACCGGCGAGCCCATGGACAAAGCGGGAGCGTATGCCATCCAGGGCGTGGCTTCACGATGGGTGGAGCGCATCGATGGGTGCTATTTCAACGTGGTGGGATTACCAGTGCCGCGCGTGTATCGGATGCTGCGGAGACTTGAGGCCGAGACCGGCTCACGCCTCGCCTAGAAGCCGGGCAGAGACAGAAACGCGGAGTCTCCGTGAAGGGTGACTCCGCTTGATCTTGAAAGAAGCTACTTCTTTTCTTCGGTTGAGCTCGTCGTGGTCGAGGAGTTATCGTTCATCGACGACTTGAAATTCTTGATGCCTTCGCCCAGTCCCTTACCCAGTTCGCCCAGCTTCTTGGGGCCAAAGATCAACAGCGCGATGAACACGATAATCGCCAGCTCGGGCAGACCGATTTTTCCACCAAACATAAGTCCTCCGGTCGAACAGCCCGGTCAATCTGCTTCTAGGCACAATCGGTTAGCGGGCTTCTTGTTCAGATTCTAGGCTTTTACCGGAAGCGCGTCAAAAAAGCCTAGGCCAGTCGTAGGAACCGGTTTGGGCAGATTCAGTGTCGCGATGGGTCAAATCGCTTCGATCAGCCCGGCCAGCAACGCAGCCCGCCGCGGCAACTCCGCCGCAAGCACATATTCGTGCTTGGCATGCGCGCCGTCGCCCACCGCGCCCAGGCCGTCCAGCGTCGGAATCCCGAGGCCGCCGGTGAAGTTGCCGTCAGAGCCTCCGCCGACAGCGATCTCAGTCAGCGGAAACCCTAGCTCTTGCGCGATCGTTTGTGCCTTCTGAAACAACTTAGCCACCTGCTTCGTGCGTTCCAACGGAGGCCGGTTCACGCCCCCCTCGATCTGCAGCGAGCACCTCTTATTGACCAGCTTCAGCGCCTTGACGCGCCGCTCCATCACCGGGCCATCGCTCTTGCGGGCGATGCGGAGATCGACTTCCGCCTCCGCCTCCGCTGCGACAACGTTGGTGCGCGTTCCGCCGCGAATGATGCCAACATTCAAGGTAATGCCGCGCTCCAGATCGGTGAGCCGCGAAACCGCCTGGATCTGGTGCGAGAGTTCAAGGATCGCGCTCTGACCTTTCTCGAAGTCGAGGCCGGAGTGCGAGGCGTGTCCCGTGACCTTGATGAGGAAACCGCCGACGCCCTTGCGCGCGGTCTTGAGCGCTCCACCCGGCCCCGCGGGCTCGCAAACGAACACCGCTTCACACTGCGAAGCGAACTTTTCCGTCAGCGCGCGCGAGCTGTCGCTGCCCTCTTCTTCGTCGGAGACAAGCCACACTTTCACCGGACGAGGCAGGCCGCCCTTCCCTTCGCGCAAGGCGCGCAGCGCAAACATGATTTGCGCGATGCCGCTCTTCATGTCAAAAACGCCTGGCCCGGCGAGGATGCCTTTGTCATCGCGCCACGGCATAGTCTTCAGCGTCCCGAGGTCATAGACCGTGTCGTAATGCCCAAGCAACAACACGGGCTTGCGCCCGCGCGCGCCGGCAAAGTCCACCAGCAGATGATTGCCGGCTTTGGGCTGGCGGTGTATCTTCACGCTCCCGCCCATAGCCTCGAATTGCTGTGCGAGGTAGTCACACAGCGCGTCACAGGCTGCTTTGTCGTGAGTCGGCGACTCGCGCACCACCAGATCGCGCACCTGCTTCACCATTTCAGGCTGGCGCTCGGTGAGCCAACGTAGTATGTCGTTCAGGGCGGACTTCGATGCAGCCGGTTCAGTCTTGGGCATGATGCAAATCAATCCTTGCGATTGCGGAATGTATAATCGGGAGTTTCACGAGACAAGCCATGAGTGATGCCGCGAATACCGTGCCTGCCGAAAACCAACCGTCGCCAGGGTTCGACATCCACGAAATCATGCGGATCCTGCCGCACCGCTATCCGTTCCTGCTGATCGACCGGATAACGGAAATTACCCGCACCAAACGTATTGTTGCAATCAAGAACGTCAGCGTCAACGAACCCTATTTTGTCGGCCACTTTCCCGCCGGCCCCATCATGCCCGGTGTGCTGGTGGTCGAAGCCATGGCGCAGGCTGGCGGCGTGCTGCTGCTCATCGAGTTTCCCGACCGCGAACACAAGCTGCTGCTATTCACCGGCATCGAGCGCGCCAAGTTCCGGCGGCCAGTGAGTCCTGGCGACCAGCTCCGCATCGAAGTCGATGTGCTTGTCTGGCGCGGCAATGCCGGACGCATGCTGGGCAAAGCCTACATCGGCGACAAGGTCGCTTGTGAGGCGGTCATCACCTGCCGTCTGCTCGACCGTCGCGGCAAGCAGGCTGAGGGCGGGGCGAGCGCGAAGTCTGAAGCGGAGCCGGCCTGAACCTGCCATGAGCATCCATCCGACGGCCATCGTCGATCCGTCCGCCAAGATTCCGGAATCGTGCACCATTGGCCCGTACTGTGTGGTTGGCGCCGATGTCGAGCTGGGTGAGAACTGCCGCCTGCTGGCGAACGTGGTGCTGGGCGGCCCGTCGAAGCTTGGTTTCGACAACACCATTCATTCCTTCGCGGTAGTCGGTGGAGATCCACAAGACATCACTTACAAGGGCGAGCCGACTCGCCTGGAGATCGGCGACCGCAACGTCATTCGCGAGTACGTCACCATCAGCCGCGGCACGGCGAAAGGCACGGGAGTGACCCGCGTCGGCAGCGACACGCTCATCATGGCGTACACCCACATCGGCCACGACTGCGTCATCGGCGACCACTCCATGCTGATCAACGGCGCGACGCTGGCGGGGCACGTCACTGTGGAAGAGTGGGCCGTGGTCGGCGCGCTCTGCCCGGTGCATCAGTACGTTCGCATCGGAGCGCACTCCTACGTGGGCGGCGGCACCACCATCACGCAGGATGTGCTGCCGTATTCGATGACCAGCGCCGAGCGCGACACCCACGCCTTCATGCTGAACAAGGTCGGATTGCAGCGCCGGGGCTTTTCTAAAGAACGCATTACCAAGCTGCACCACGCCTACAAAATCCTGCTGGCGTCCAAGCTGAATACCTCCCAGGCGCTGGAGAAGCTGCGCTCCGAAGGCGAACTGGGCGAGGACGTGGAGTCGCTGGTGCGGTTCATTGAGACGTCACAGAGAGGCGTGATCAAGTAACTGGCAACTGGTAGCCCGTTGCTGGCAACATCTACCCTATGGACAACCCATCTCCACTGCGACTCGGTCTTATCGCGGGCAACGGATCGTTTCCTTTTCTCGTGCTCGACGCCGCCCGCTCCCAGGGCCTGCAAGTGGTCGTCGCAGCCATCAAAGAAGAAGCGTCGCCAGAAATCGAACAGCGCGGCGCGGCTTCCGTGCATTGGCTCTCGCTGGGAGACTTGTCGAAGCTGATCGAGACGTTTCAGCGCGAAGGCGTCACCCGCGCCGTCATGGCCGGTCAGGTGAAGCACAAGCAGATTTTCAGCAGCATCAAACCCGACTGGCGCCTGGCCAAGGTGTTGCTCAGCCTCACCACGCGCAACACCGACTCACTCATAGGTGCAATCGCCAAGGTACTGGAGGCCGAAGGCATCCAGCTCATGAGTTCCACGGCGCTGCTGGAACCGATGCTCGCCGACGAAGGCGTGATGACCAGCCGCGGGCCGTCTGACACCGAACTGACCAACATCACCTACGGACGCGCGGTGGCGCAGCACCTCTCGCGTTTCGACATCGGCCAAACCGTGGTGATTGCCGAAGCCGCATGCATCGCGGTCGAAGCCATGGAAGGCACCGACGCCACCATCTTGCGTGCAGGTGAGCTGATGAAGTCGCCGTCGCTGGGCGCCGAGCCTTCGACCCTGAGCCGCGCGCTCACCGTGATCAAGGTCGCCAAGCCCAACCAGGATATGCGCTTCGACGTGCCGGTTGTCGGGCTGCGAACCATCGAAACGATGAAACAGGCGGGCGCAACGTGTCTCGCGCTCGACGCCGGACGTTGCCTCATGTTCGACAAGCCGGCAGTGATCGCAGCGGCGAATGCCGCAGGAATCTGCATCACCGCCGAAAAGCACGTCAGCCACATTCCGGGCCACTCAGCGTAGAAGGCTTTGCTTCGACGAACGCCTATGGGCGACAATCCAGCCATGCCCCAGAACCACAGCCCGCTGCGTGTAGGCGTCGTCGGAACCGGCGCGTTTGGCCGCAACCACGCGCGCGTCTATCGCGACCTGCAAGCCGATCCGCAGCTTATCGTGCAGTTTGTGGGTGTCGCCGACGCCGACGCCACCCGCGCCCGAGTAGTCGCGTCAGAGTTCGGCGCGCAGGGGTTTTGTTCAGTGGCCGAGTTGTTAGCAGCAGGCGTTGACGCCGTGTCCGTCGCGGTTCCGACGGTCGCCCATCTTGCGGTTGCTCGCGAACTAATGCAGAACGGCGCGGACGTGCTCATCGAAAAGCCGCTGGCGAGTACGCTGGCGGAGGCCGATGAACTCCAGGCGATAGCATCCCAACATAACCGCATCGTTCAGGTCGGCCACCTCGAGCGTTTCAACCCCGCGGTTCGAGCCACACTTCCGGTGCTGACCAAGCCCATGTTCTTCGAGGTGCACCGTCTCAGCGTATTCACGCCGCGCTCACTCGATGTCGACGTGGTGCTCGACCTCATGATCCACGATATTGACATCGTGCTGACGATGGCCCAGTCGCCGGTGAAAGAGGTCCGTGCGGTCGGCCTGCCGATTCTCTCGAAGAAAGTTGACATCGCCAACGTGCGCCTCGAGTTCGAGTCGGGATGCGTGGCCAACTTCACCGCCAGCCGCGTCAGCACCGAGCGCGTGCGCAAGCTGCGCTTCTTTCAGCCGCGGCAATATGTATCGGTCGATTTCTCGCGCCAGGACGTGCTGGTGCTCACCGTGAGCGACGATTCCAACGCGAGTGCCGACGACGATCCCTTCAATCCAGCCAGCGTGGTCGCCGGCGCGCTGCCCGGCATCACGCCGTTCAAGCCGAAGATCGACGCCCAGGAGCCGCTGCGCGCCGAACTCTTGAGCTTCCTCAACGCCGTCCGCACGCGAAGCACTCCCGAAGTATCGCTGGTCCAAGGGCGCAACGCGCTCGCCGTTGCCCTGCAGATCGTGGACGCCATCGCCGAGCACAGCCGCCGCGCCCATCTTGAGGCATTGACGGGCAGCGCAAGCTAGCCCTACGCTAGCGTTCAACCGCAATGTCCGACGATCTGGTCACCATCGCAACGTTTCTGAACATTGGGGAAGCCAAACTTGCCCAGGGAAAGCTCTCGTCGTCGGGAATCGACGCCTCGGTACGCGACGAGAACGCCATGAACCTGCACATCGGCATGGCCATGTGGGGCATCAAGCTGCAGGTTCCCGATCACCAGGTGGTGCGTGCGCTCGAAGTGCTCGACGACTTCATCCCCGATCCGGGCGAAGACGACGCTGGAGGCGACGTTGTGCAGTGCTGCCCCGAGTGCGAGTCGCTGGAAATCCGCCAGGTTGCCGGCGCCAATCCCCGGCAAATCACGCTCTGGTCGGCGGCCATCCCATTTCCCGAGGCGTCCGCGGCGCAAAGCCGGCGTTGGCGCTGTTTGGCTTGCGGGTACCAATGGGAAGAGGCTGAGGAGTAGCTGATTAACTCCCCAGCCTCGCCTGCTTCCCACGCTATGAAGCAAGTGCGCAGACATCCGGATTGCAGACTTCCCCTTATGCGCTAGCCGGTAGCCCTGCGTTTGACACCCAACGGGTGAACGCCTTGGGTTTGGCCGGCATCTTGGGAAGGATGTCGAGGTAGATCACCGCGTAGCGGAATGCGATGACGCCTGCAGCCACCACGAGCAGGCTGGAGGCTAGCTCCGTCCACTTGGGCACATAGTGGGCGCCCGTCGCCGATTGCAGTGAGTTGATGGACACGTTCAGGCGGTTGACCATGAATCCCGCCACCACAATAGCGCACGCCCAGTACAACCGCAGCGGATTGGAGCGCACGTGCTTGCGGCTCAACAGGTAGATCGGAATCATGGCAAACAACACCATCTCCAGCCAGAAATAGCCGGCTTCCGCCGTGGGCTGAAAGGCGTAGCCCCAAGCCTGATTCGCAGTGAGATCCAGCGCCTTGAAAAAGACAAATACGATTAATAGCAACTGGATCATGCGGCCGCAGTCCGCGAGGACGCTGAAGTCCACTCGCACGTTGAGCGAGCGCATACAAAGGTAGATGGCCATGACGGTGAGCGCCAGCCCGGCCGGAATTGCCGACAGGTAGAAGATCGCGTGCATGTACTGCGAGTACCAGAGAGGATGCACCTTGCCGCGTGCGATCAAGTACAGTCCGCCGAGGTAAGACTGGTGCATCGACGAAAGCAACACGCCCGCCATTACCACGCCAATCAGCACGCGGTGATGGATCCGAAGGACGGTGTCGCGGAGTCCCTTCCACGGCAATTTTTCGATCACGGCTGGCGCGAATTCGAAGGTCAGCACCGTGGTGTAAGTCATGATGCAGATGCAGACATCGAACAGGACTGAACGGTGGTTCCACATCACGATGGGGTGCCAGAAGCGCCAGGGCAGCCCAATTTCGTAGAGGTACCCTATGCAGACCGTCATGTAGCCGAGGAAGGAGATCAGGATGGAGGCCCGCAGAATCGGACGATAGCGCTCCATGTTCAGCAGGTAAACCGCAGCGCTGATGCCAAAGCCGGCGGCTGACAGTCCGATGCCGCACAGCGTGCCGAGGCCCACCCACAGGCCCCAAGGCATCTGGTCGCTCAGGTTGGTGCTGGCCCGGAAGCCAACGAAGAAACGCAGGTACGTGGCATAGATTCCGGTGACAAAGATGACTGCCGTAAGAACGCGCCACAGACTAAGTTCCGACTTCATTCGCGCGATCATGGATTAGCTCCTTATGTCTTTCGTATTGTGGCCTGATTTCTTTTCCGCAGCTTCCGCAAGGGCGACTTCGCGACGTCGTTGCGTCACCCAGTACAGCGCCGACAGAATGCTGCCGCCGAGGATGACGACCTTGGGCGAATCTCCGAGCGCAGCGGTCGTCAGCGACGGAACCGGTTGGTTGCCGGTTGGCGCCGCCTTGAATCCCAGCTTCTCAAAGGGAACGTCGGAGACGAAGAAGACACTACCTCCGCCCGCTTCCTCCAGGCCATAAATATGGGGCACGTACGATGAGTCGCTGCGAATGCGCTGCCACGCCTCGGCGATGAGCTGGTCGCGATCGCCAAAGATGCTGGCTTGGGTCGGGCAGGCTTCCGTGCAGGCGGGCTGTCCTCCCAGCTTGACGCGCTCAGCGCACAGATCGCATTTCTTCACGAAAGGCGCAAGCTTTGTCCACTGGTAACGCGGCACGGAGTACGGGCAAGCCAGCATGCAGTAGCGGCAACCGATGCACTTGTCGGCGTTGTACACCACGGGGCCTTCAGGCGACTTGCTGATGGCGCCAACCGGGCAGGCAGAAGCGCACGCTGGGTCGTCGCAGTGCATGCAGATCTTGCGTACGAACTTGTCGCCGCGGGTCTCGATCACCGTGAAGGCGGTGTCCGAGAGTACGGGTTCAGGGTCAGGGCTGAAGCCGTGTAGCTGCTTGCAGGCGGTCTCGCAACTCATACACCCGATGCAGCACTTGATATCGATGAGCATTGCTTTCCTGGTTACCATGGCATCCTCTTCTGGGTCGTGTTCTGGTGCGCTAGCTGAGGAAGAATTCCCGCGCGATCTGCTGTTGCTGTGCGGCATCAACCTCGAAGTACACGCCCGTTACGGGCAGCCCGCCGTCCTGCGCCATGGCCGGATTCAGCGGCTGCAACATGGCGCTAACACGGGTAGCGCAGTTCTGCATCCACGGCCCCACCAGGGCCCCTTGCAGCAGGTTCTTGGCGTTGATGGCCAACTCGGGCGCCTTGATCAAGCACATCCAGCCGTTCTTGTAGGGATCTTCCACAATCAGATTCGGGTTCTTGAGGACTTCGTGGTTCACTGACACCAGCACGCCCTCGACGGGAGAGAGAAGATCAACGCTGTGACCTTCGCGCTTGACGGTGCAGAGCTTCTGACCCTGGCGGATCCAGCGGTTGAGCCCGGCCAGCTCGATGGAGTCAATCTTCCCGAAGAGGTTCCCGGCAAACGCATCGATGCCAACCCGGGCGTCCTGGCGGCCTTCCTCGAGCACCCAGGTATGCCCGGGATGGAAGCGGTATCCCTCGGGTACTTCAAAGCCCGCGGCCTGCAGCATGACCGGTTCAGCGATGGCCTTGAACGGCGACGGCTGTACCACCTGCGCCTCCTGAGGCCCGCGAAAATACATGACGGCAAGAATAAGTAGGAATGTAAGTAGTACGAATAAGATCGACATAAGAACGCTCCTGACTTCTTGTGGTGAACTGGGTCTCGTGTGAGTCACGTTCCGGTGCCACACCAAGCTATCGCACGTTGCGTGCAAACTGTCGTGCAGAAGCGGCATGCTGATTCAAAAGCAGTTAGCGGATTGTTGACGCTTTGCAGGTGAGCTGACCGCTGCGTTTTGCAGGGGCGGTCATGCATTTTGCAGTAGTAGTAATTGCACTAATCCAGGTCGTGGTTCTTCTTTAGCCGCCGCAGCAGCGAGGTGGGATGGATGCCGAGAATGCGTGCGGCGTGTGTTTTGTTCTGGCCGGTGACCGACAGCACGTTCTGGATGTAGCGTTCTTCCAGTTCCTTCAAGGTGACGAATTGATCGCCGGTGGGCGAGACGTCATACTGCGACAATACCACCGGCGCGTCTGGCTCTTCGTGGTGATCGCGAATCTCTTCCGGCAGGTCGTCCTCGCCGATTTCGGTCTCGCGCGAAAGGATCATCATGCGTTCGATCACGTTACGCAGTTCGCGAATGTTGCCGGGCCAGGGGTAGTTCTGCAGCAACTCGGCGGCAGCCGGGGTGAGCCCGGCGAAACTCTTCTTCAACTCCCGGTTCAACTGCTGCATGATGTCGAGCGCCAAGGGCAGAATGTCTTCGTGGCGTTCGCGTAATGGCGGGATGAACAAGGGCAGCACGTTGAGCCGGTAATAGAGGTCTTCGCGGAACTCGCCCGCGGTCACGGCTTCCTTCAGCAACTTGTTGGTCGCCGCGATGATGCGAACGTTCACCGGGATGGCGCGCGTCCCACCCAGGCGCATGATGCTGCCTTCCTCCAGCACCCGCAGCAGCTTTGCTTGCAGGCTGAAGGACGTATTACCGATCTCGTCCAGAAACAGCGTCCCGCTCGAGGCTTTCTCGAACAGCCCTTCCTTGCGGCGGCGGGCGTCAGTAAAGGCGCCGGGCTCGTAGCCGAACAGTTCACTTTCCAGCAGTGTGTCAGGCAAAGCCGCGCAGTTCAGGCTGATCATGGGCGCCTGGGCGCGCGGACTGTTGTAGTGTATCGCCTTGGCAAGTACTTCCTTACCGGTGCCGCTTTCGCCCTGGACCAGGACGGTCGTGCGATCGCTCTCGGAGGCACTGCGGGCCATTTCCAGCACCTCGCGCATGACGGGGCTGCGGGTCACAACCCGGCCAAAATCGTATCGGCCTTTCTCGCGCTGCACCGTGTCGTGCACCCGCACCCGAAACGTCAGCATCTCCGTGGCACGGCGGATGACGTTGACCATGTCGGCAATGTGAAAGGGCTTGATGAGGTAGTCATAGGCGCCCAACTTCATGGCTTCAACCGCGCGCTCTACCAGGTGGTACGCACTCATCATGATGATGATGGTCCCGGGGGCCGTCTTCCTGGCTTGGCGCAGCACCTCGATGCCGTCAATTCCGGGAAGCACGACGTCCACCAGCGCCAAGTCGGGCTGTTGCTCAGAAATGGTCTTCAACGCTTCTTCACCGCTGCTGGCCAGCAGGACCTCGAATCCCTCTCCGTCGAGGGCGCGCCCAATGGTGCGGAGGGTAAGCGCTTCATCGTCCACAATGAGGATGGAATAGGCCATGCTAGGCGATGACCTCCTCTCCCACAACCACCGGGCTTGCCTGCTGGATCGGCAGGATCACCTTGACGGCTGTCCCTTGTCCGGGAATGCTCTCGACGTCTATGTTGCCGCCGTGGCGAACCACATAGTTCTGAGTGATGCTGAGTCCCAGGCCGGTACCCTTGCCGCGTTTCGTGGTGAAGAACGGCTCAAAAATATGCGGAAGGATGTCGGCGTCAATGCCGCAGCCTGTGTCGCGCACCAGCAACTCCACCATCTCGGTAAACCGCACTTTCCGGGCCATGACCGTGATGGCTCCCCCGGGAGGTGTGGCCTGGGCCGCATTGAGCAGCAGGTTCATCAGGATTTGTGATACCTGGTTGGCGTCGGCCGTGATGCCGGGTACGTCGGGAGGAACCCAGTTCTGTAACTGGAGCTGGCAGAACAGCGGTTGATGCTCAATGAATTTCATCGCATCGCCCACCAACCTGGAGAGGTTGACCTGGCTCAGCTTGAGAGGGCCGGTGCGCGCATAGTCCAGCAGGCCGCGCACCGCCGAGGTGATGCGGCGGGCTCCCTCGATGCACTCCTCGATTTCCTTCCGCTGTTCCGCATCGGCCTCTTTCAGCTCTAACTCGAGGTGGGAGAGGATGCCCAGCAGCGGGTTGTTGATCTCGTGCGCGGCTCCCAGGGCCAATTGCGCCAAAGACGCATACTTCTCAAACGCATTGAGCTGCGATTCGAACTGCAGCTTCTCTTTGACCAACTCGCGTTCCGATTCCAGCCGACGCACAAGTTCTTCCTGTGCGAGGTTGCGTTCCTGCGCGCAATGCTCGGCAAATTCGCGGGCCTCGGCGGTTTCGCGCCGCGATTGTCTCAACTTCCTAAGCAGAAAAATTGCGCCGCCGCCGATAACAACCAGACCGGCAAAGGCGCCGATCCCAAAATTGATGATTGCGTTGGTACGCCATTCGATGGCGGCCAGAAGGCTTGCGGAAAGGCCGGAATGCATCATAAGTGGAACGAACACATGCGCTTGGGGACGTTAGCCTCGCGCCAGGACACTCTCCACCGGCGTCCTAGTCCCAGGCCGGCGGGCAGCGAATAACTCTCCTCTATGACCCTCTCTCACCCGGGCGCTGATGGCAGTGACCGCAGTCACCTCGGGGGGTGACGGCCAGCGCGATCGCCGGGACCGCTTTGACCGCCTCCAGTACTCTCGTTGCGCCTTTCCTCGCCCCTTCCGCCATGCGAGAATAGAGCCTCCACTCCCGAACCGCCATGAGCCCAATCGAATCCGCATCGCCCGCCGCCCAGGAACCCACTATCACTCCCGAAATCTTGCGCGACCACGGCTTACGCCGGACGAGTATCAGCGCATCCTGAAATCGATGGGCCGGACGCCGCCCCTCACCGAAGTAGCCATCTTCAGCGTTGTGTGCCAACGCTGTAACGCGGCTACGGCTTTGGGCTGCGCGACAGATCATCGTTCGGGTGGTAGTTCGGATACGCCGGTCGGGGATGCTGCGGCAAGGGATGTTGCTTGAGCAACTCCATCACCGCCTCGATCGCCTTGTCGAGTTGCGCGTCCTGACCCTGCCGGTATTTCGCCGGATCGAGGTCCACATCGTAATCCGGCGCGATGCCAACATTCTCCACTTCCCACTGGCCGTTGAGGCCATAAATAGCCGCTCGTGGCGCCGTGACGTGGCCTCCGTCAATCAGTTCCGGATAGCCCCCGATTCCCACCAGGCCGCCCCAGGTTTTCTTGCCGACCAATGGACCCAGGCCAGCTTTACGGAAATACCACGGCAGGGCGTCGCCGCCTGAGCCGGACATTTCGTTGATGATCATCACCTTGGGTCCGTAAATGGCCTCCGATGGGCTCGACCAGACGTGCCCTTCGCGAGTAACGACCTTGCTCATTAACGGGCGGCGCAAGTAGTCGACGATGTAGTCAGCCAGCTGTCCGCCGCGATTGAAGCGCTCGTCAATAATGACCGCCTCTTTGCCGACCTGGGCGAAGAAGTAGCGGTTAAAGCTGGTGTATCCCGCGCCTGCCGTATTGGGCACATAGACGTAGGCCACGCGCCCTCCCGTGGCCTGATCAACCTTGCGGCGGTTGTTTTCGATCCACGCCAGGTGCCGGAGGTTTGCTTCGTTCTCAGTGGCGATTACAGTGACCTCGTGTGAGTCCTTGCCATCCGGGCTGGCTCCGACTTTCAGCACTACCTGCTTGCCCCCGGTGCCGTCGAAGAAACTGTAGATGCTGTCGGTGGAATGCAACTCGCGTCCGTTAACGGCGAGGATGTAGTCACCGGGCTTCACATTGACGCCGGGTTGGGTAAGTGGGGCTTGCAGGCCGGGGTTCCAATTTTCGCCGTTATAGACAGTGGCGACCCGGTACCGCCCGTTCTCCAGACTGTAGTCGGCGCCTAGCAGCCCGCCTTTGACCTTCGGCGGTTCGGGAACATCTCCACCACCGACGAACATGTGTCCAACCGTCAACTCGCCGAGGGCCTCGTCCAGCAGGTAGGTGAACTCGTCGCGGGAAGCAATGCCGTCAAGGTAGGGCTGATATTTCGCCTTGGCCTTGGCGAGGTCCGTGCCGTGATAGTTGGGGTCGTAGAAGAAGTCGCGCTCGATGCGCCAGGTTTCGTTGTACATCTGCTGCCACATCGGTTTGGGATCGACGTACACCTCCCAGCCCTCGAGCTTCAGCGGCCCGATGCCCGGCTTGGGTGGGCCGCCCGGCGCCGGAGGCTCGTCGGTGGACGCCGTAATCCACTGCTCTCCCTTGCGGTAGAGCAGCTTTCCACCGTCGAAATCGATGGCGATGTCGTTGACTTCGTCGAGAAACTTGTCGGTCTTTCGCTTGCTAAGATCGAACTTCTGGATCGTCTGGGGCAGGTTCTCCTGGTTGTCTTCGGTAATCACCATCGGACCTTCGGAGAGGAACAAAATGCCCGTCTTTCCCGCCAGGAGGTTTAGGTAGTTCCGCGCTGGGACCGGCAACGCCAGGATGCGTTGTCCAATGCCGTCGAGATCGACTTTGACCACGACCGGCTCTTCTTTCTTCTCTTTGCCTTCGCCGCCAGCCACTCCCTCGGCTGGCGTGCGCTGCTCACCTTCTTTGCCGGCTGCTGAGTTGTCGGCTTTCGTCTCGTCCTTCTTGGGCTTCTCCTCGTCGCTTTCCGGAGCCAGCGGAGAGGGCAAATCTTTACTCAAAACCACAACGTACACGCTGCGGGAGACCGGGTGCTCGTCGCTGGACATGTCGAGACCAGCGGTCGTGAGACCCACATTCGTGGAGGCAGTGAAGTAGAGATACTTGCCGTTCTTGTCAAACTGAGGATAGAGCGCATCGCTCATTCCGTCAGTAATCTGGAAAATCTTGTTTTGCTCCAGCGAGTAAACAAAGATAGCGTGAAGACCGCTCGGTAGTTGCCTGTGGTAGGCGATCCACTTGTTGTCGGGTGACCAGGTCTGGTTCATCTGGGTAATCCCGAAGCCGCCAAAGTAGTCAGTATCGACGAGTTTGGGAGTTGGGTGGTCGAGGTCCATGTACCAGAGGTTCAGCCGCTTGTCGGAGTACGCAATCTTCTTGCTGTCAGGCGACCACGTCGGTGAATAGAAGAATGATGGTGGATTCCCCAGATTGATGCGGCGGACCGCACCCAGCCCGTTCTGGTTGCGGATCGCCAGTTCGTACTCTCCGGATTCATCCGAGAAGTACGCGATCGACTTCCCATCCGGCGACCATGCCGGATCGCGATCGGCAGCAGCTGGCGTGCGAGTCAGATCGCGAATGTCTCCTTTGTCGGTCGGGACCGTGAAAATCTCACCCCAAGCCTCGAAGACTGCGCGCGCGCCAGTGGGAGAAAGGCCGAAGTTGTCGATCCGCTCGGGCTTCACCTTGGCAAAGTGAGGACGGACTGCGGCCACGTCGCCGGCAACGCGGATGTTGACGTTCTTAGCCTGGCGGGTGGCGGGATCGTACAGTTTAATGGCGCCGAATTGCTCGATGACGATGGCGTCTGGCCCGGCCGAGGCAGTCTTGAAGTCGAGGCCGTCGCTGTGCAAGACCTCGGAAACTTGTTTCGTGGCGGTGTCGTAGGCGAACAGGCTGACGGGGCCCTTGCGGTCGGAGAGGAAATAGATGGTGTTGCCCATCCACATGGGGTAATGGTCGTCGGAGTTTTCACGCGGGATGCTTACAACACTGGAGTCCTTCAGGTCGGCGATCCAGATGGGAGTGGTCTGCCCGCCGTGATAGCGTTTCCAGGCTTGTTGCCATTGCGGATGAGGGGCATAGGCGAGGTGCGAGGCGTCGGCCGAATACGATGCGCCACTGAAACCGGTGGCGGGAAGGGGCAATTGCGTCGGAAAACCACCTTCGACAAGCACTACGTAAAGCTGCGGCATGCCGCGGTCAAAACTGGCGGCGGCAGAAGCGAACAAAATGCCTTTGCCGTCGGGCGTCCAGCCGAGAACGATTTCGGCGGCGGGATGGTAGGTGAGACGACGGGGTTCGCCGCCGCTTGCCGGAATAACGTACACATCGCGATTGCCGTCATATTCGCCAGTGAAGGCAACGAGGGAACCGTCAGGGGAGAAGGCGGGCAGAGACTCGACTCCGACGCCCGAGGTGAGTCGGCGGGCATCGCCGCCGTCACGGCTGACAATCCAGAGGTCGTTGCCGTAGTTGAACACGATCTGGCTCCGGCTGACGGTGGGATAACGCAGCAGAAGTGGAGGCGCGCTTTGCGCCGCGGCGCAGTGCAGGCCCAGTATCGACGCGAGCATGAGCAGTGTTACGGAGAGAGTTTGACGCATCAGAGAGCTCCTGAGAGCGACCGGGTCTCTGGATCTAACAGGTGGGCGCCAGCACGTCTTGCCGCTGCCGGTCGTTCAATACAGCGGCGATCAACGCCATGCTATGCGCCCGTACAAATGGTCACGATGGTACTGGCGAACCTATCCGAGAGTCAACTCTGGCTGACGAACGAATCAACCGAGCCATGCGCTTTCCAACGAAATTGTGAGTTAGGGGCCGGGTTCTGGAGTGGTCGTATTCCTCCTTTCCTCACCCCCTCCGCCATGCGAGAATAGAGCCTCCACTCCCCGAATCGCCATGAACCCAGTCGAATCCGCATCGCCCGCCGCCCAGGAACCCACTATCACTCCCGAACTCTTGCGCGACCACGGCATTACGCCGGACGAGTACCAGCGCATCCTGAAATCGCTGGGCCGGACGCCGACCCTCACTGAGCTGGGTATATTCAGCGTGATGTGGAGCGAGCACTGCTCCTACAAGTCGTCGCGCGTGCACCTGAAGAAGTTGCCGACGCGCAGCAAGCTCGTCGTCCAGGGGCCCGGCGAAAACGCGGGCATCATCGACATCGGCGACGGATGGGCCTGTGCCTTCAAAATCGAGTCGCACAATCATCCGTCATTCATCGAACCCTTCCAGGGCGCCACCACCGGCGTTGGTGGCATTCTGCGCGACATTTTCACCATGGGCGCTCGTCCGGTAGCGGTGATGGATTCGCTGCGCTTCGGGCCCATTACTCCGCTGCCGGGACTCGACCGCGCGACCCTGCACAAGAACCACTCCGTGATGGAAGGCGTAGTGAGCGGTGTGGCATCTTACGGCAACTGTTTCGGTGTGCCCAACGTCGGCGGCGAGGTGAAGTTTGAGAGCTGTTACAACGGCAATCCCCTGGTAAATGCGTTCGCTCTCGGTCTGGTCAAGCGTGACCAGATTTTTTATGCCAAAGCTTCGGGCGAAGGGAACCCCGTGATCTACGTCGGCTCCAAGACCGGGCGCGACGGCATCCACGGCGCCACCATGGCGAGCGAAGAATTCAGCGAAGAATCCGAAGCTAAGCGTCCCAACGTGCAGGTGGGCGACCCGTTCCTCGAAAAATTGTTGCTGGAAGCCTGCCTCGAAGCCATGCAAACCGGCGCGATCATCGGTATCCAGGACATGGGCGCAGCGGGCCTGACCTGCTCGACTTGCGAAATGGGCGGACGCGGCGGCGTCGGCCTCGAGATCGAACTCGATCTGGTTCCGCAGCGCGACACCGGCATGACTCCCTACGAGATCATGCTGAGCGAGTCGCAGGAGCGCATGCTGCTGGTGGCTGAAAAAGGGCGCGAAGACGAAGTCTTCCGCGTCTTTGAAAAGTGGGGGCTCGATGCGGTCACCATCGGCCGCGTCATTCTGGAATCGACCATGCGCGTGCTCGAGCACGGAAAGGTGGTCGCAGAGATTCCGAACGAAGCGCTCACCGACGAGGCGCCGCTCTACAACCGTCCTATGGAACGCTGGGAGCCGCCGGTCTCGCGTGAGATGCCTGACACCGTGCGGCTGGGCAAAAAGGCGGATCTGACGGCCGAGTTCAAGCAATTGCTGGCCAGCTCAAATATCTGCTCCAAGAGCTGGGTGTACGAGCAGTACGACTCCATGGTGCAAACCAACACGGTCGAGGGTCCTGGCCGCGAAGCGGGCGTCATCCGCGTGAAGGGTACGAACCGCGCACTGGCGATGGCGCTCGACGGCAACGGACGCTGGTGCTACCTCGATCCCAAGCTGGGCGCGATGCACGCCGTGGCCGAATCGGCGCGCAACGTTGCCTGCTCAGGCGCGACCCCGATCGCCGCTACGAATTGCCTCAACTTCGGCAACCCCGAAAAGCCGCACATCATGTGGCAGTTTGCCCAGACCATCGACGGCATCACCAAGGCCTGCGAGGCGCTGGCGACGCCCATAACCGGCGGCAACGTCAGCTTCTACAACGAGACGCTGGGTGAGGGAGTTTACCCCACCCCGGTAATGGGGATCGTCGGCATCCTCGAAGATGTCCACAAGGCGGTGGGCCCCGACTTCCAGCAAGCGGGCCAGGCGATCATCCTGCTCAGCGCTTCCGAGCCCGGTGACGCAGCCGACGCCGAGGCCGAGTTCGGCTCGTCCGAGTATGCCAAGGAAATCTTCGGTCTAGATGTGGGGCTTCCCGCCGGCACTTGAGTTGGAGAAGGAAGCCGCGCTGCAAAAGGCGATCATCCAGATGATCGACGAAGGCCTGGTAGCGTCGGCCAAGGACTGCACCGAGGGCGGCTTGGCAGTTACCGTCGCCGAATGTGGCTTCGCCAAGGGCATCGGCGCGGAGGTTACCCTCGCTTCGGGCGGTCTGGCGCCGGAGTTCGTGCTTTTCGGCGAAGACGCCAGCCGGATCCTCATTATCCTGCGACCAGAATAGTGTCGAGCGAATCAAACAAGTAGCGGTACAATTCGCCCTCTCAGCGGAAAGTGTCGGCAACACGGTTCCTGAAATGCTGGAGATTCGCATCGACGGCGACGTGTCGGTGTCGGCGCCCAGTGTCGCCAATTGAAGCAGGACTGGGCCGGTGCGCTGCAAGCGGCTCTGCATACCGAGACGGAAGAGAACGTGGCAATTCGGTAGCATTAGGGAACACTGGTTCGAGGCTTGGCCACTAGCCACGGAATGGTGGGCGATGCTGATTACATCTGACAAGCTGCACGAGGAATGCGGTGTAGCCGCGATTTACGGCCACGCCGAAGCGTCCAAGCTCGCCTACCTCAGCCTCTACGCGCTGCAACATCGCGGACAGGAGTCAGCCGGCATCGCATCCGCAAACGGCGATCGCATCGAGCTGCACAAGGCCATGGGCCTGGTCTCCGACATCTTCACCGCGGAAGCGCTGGCGCGTATTCCCGGCTCGCTGGCCATAGGACACACCCGCTATTCCACCACCGGCGACTCCGCGCTGCTGAACGCGCAGCCGATTCGCGTGGAATGCAGCAAGGGCAAGATTGCGCTGGCGCACAACGGCAACATCACCAACGCCCGCGAAATCCGCTCACACTTGGAGCGCCAGGGCTCGATCTTCCAGACCACTAGCGACACCGAAGTCATCGTTCACCTGATTGCGAAATCGAAGGAAGACACGCTGGCCGCAGCCATTAGCGACTCGCTGCGGCGCATCGAGGGCGCATTCTCGCTGGTCATGCTGACGCCCGACCGCATCTTCGCCGCGCGCGATCCCCGCGGCTTCCGTCCGCTGGTGATGGGCCGCGTGCCCGGGGCTTCCGAGCACCATAAGGACGCGATCGTCTTTGCCTCCGAGACCTGTGCCTTCGACCTGATCGGAGCGGTCTATGAGCGCGAGGTCAAGCCCGGCGAACTCGTCATCGTTGGCCCCGAGGGAGTACATTCCCGCTTTTACGCCACCCAGCAGCCGCTTTCGAGCTGCGTTTTCGAGCACGTGTATTTCTCGCGGCCCGACAGCATCGTCTTCGGGCGTTCGGTGCAGGCGTCGCGCGATGCGATGGGACGGCAGTTGGCCCTCGAATCGCCCGGTGGATGCCGATATCGTGATTCCGGTGCCCGACTCGGGCGTGACCGCGGCCATGGGCTTTTCCCGGGAGAGCGGTATCCCTATCCAGTTCGGTCTGATTCGTAACCACTACGTCGGCCGCACGTTTATTGAGCCCGAGCAGCGCGTCCGCGACTTCGGCGTGCGCCTCAAGCTGAACCCGGTTCGCCATGTAATTGAAGGCAAACGCGTGGTGCTGATCGACGACTCCATCGTGCGCGGCACCACCAGCCGCAAGATCGTCCGTATGGTGCGCGACGCCGGCGCAAAGGAAGTGCACATGCGCATTTCCTGTCCGCCGACAATCTCGCCGTGCTACTACGGAGTGGATACACCGGAGAAGAATCAGCTTATCGCCGCCAACAAGTCGGTCGAAGAGATTCGCGAGTACATTCACGCCGACTCGCTGGCCTACCTCTCGCTTGAGGGATTGCGCAAAGCCGCGGGCGAAAACGACGAGGTCAAATACTGCACCGCCTGCTACACGGGTAAGTACCCCACACCTTTTTTTTTGAGCGTTGACGAGATCCAACCCGCGATGGCCGCAGGCGACTAGGGCAGTCTCAGGGTGGGAGTGTAGGGTGGAGCACCGCTTTAGCGGTGCATTTGGCAACACCCCGACGACCCCGGCGTTTGAGCTGTTTCAGGGTTAGCGCAGACCGATCGCGGGTGGAGCGCGGCTTCAGAGGCTGCTGAAAAAAGCGAGTGTAACTGAGCAGGTACGAGCCTTTCCACAAGCCGGTAGGTTGAGTACTTAGTATGCGAGGAGACGAGCAGCAGCAATCCGTGATGTTCAGCTACATCGACCTGGAACAGCGCGTGCCCGCCGCGCACCCGTGGCGAGCGATCCGGCCGATGGGGGATCAGGCCTTGGCGGATCTGTGGCTGCACTTTGAGGGGCTGTACGCCCGCCGGGGACGGCCCTCGATCTGGTGGAAATGGTGTTTAGCTGGGGCAAGGGAGACAGCATCATGCGCAAGCTCAAGTTGCAGGGGGCAAAGCGGGTGGAATGGTTGTTTCGTTTGTTGGCGGCGGCCAACAATCTGGTGCGCCTGGTGAAGCTGCGAAAGCTGATTCCGGCGCAGTAAGCGGAGGGAGTAGTGTGTCTACAGGGCCGAAAAAAGCTCCTGCAGACACCGAAAGGCGATGCCGAAGGGCCACTCAACTCGCGAAGAATGAGCGTGGCGAGAAGCGGCAACGAAAGCAAGCGCTTTTTGCAGCAGCCTCTGACGGCGTGCTCTTTCAAATTGGGCTAGTG
Organism: uncultured Acidobacteriaceae bacterium; assembly: GCA_963814165.1. Lineage (GTDB taxonomy): Bacteria > Acidobacteriota > Terriglobia > Terriglobales > Acidobacteriaceae > DASRAA01. The sequence continues at coordinate 51,481 of CAWFBW010000019.1, forward strand.
AGACCACTTCTAACGTACCGCCTTGAACGCTGCAATCCGCTCCTGCGTGTTCATCACATGTACCGGAAGCGGTAGCTGCGAGCCCTCTTCGAGAATCGGGATCAACTTGTCGAACTCCGGACCCGAGTGCGAGCCGGTAAAAACAATGCGCACGGGATGGAAGAGTTCCTTGCCTTTAGTCACCGTCTTTGCCTTCACGTCGTTCATGATGGCCTTGAAGCGCTCTGGCGTCATGGGTGTCTTGTCAGCTTCAGCGAGTTCGGCAAAGGTAGCGAGCACTTCGTTCGCTTTTGGCCGCCCAGCACCTCCGCATTGTCGGGTGAGGCCAGTGCGGCGGCGGCATCCACGCTGAAAATCAACTGCGCGCGCTCGGGAAGCTCGTCGAGCTTGTTCACCGACGGAGCCAGCAGCGCAACGACTTTCCCGAACCACGCGCGCGTCGGCTCGTCGAGAGTTCCCGGCAGTAGCCCGGCCTTCACGAAATACGGCTCGGCGAGCCTTTCAATGCGCTCTGGCGGGCTTTTCTTGATGTAGTGGCGGTTGAGCCAGTAGAGCTTCTCCATGTCGAACATGGCAGCCGATGGCGTGACGCGTTCCAGCGTGAACTCCTGGCAAAGCTCTTCCGGCGTGAATACCTCGCGATTGCCGCCTGCCGGCGCCCAGCCCAGAAGAGCCAGGTAATTCACGAGCGCTTCGGGCAGCACTCCCATTTCGCGGAAGTTTGCAATCGAAGTGGCCCCGTGTCGCTTCGACAGGCGCGCACCATCGGCACCCACGATGGTCGAGAGATGCGCGAACTCCGGCACCGGCCAGCCCAGCGCTTCATAGAGCGCAACCTGCTTAGGCGTATTGGAGAGATGATCGTCGCCGCGTATGACGTGAGTAATCTCCATCAGGGCGTCATCCACCACGACCACGTAGTTGTAAACCGGAATGCCGCTCGACCGCAGGATGATGGGGTCGCTCACCGCTTCGTTGGAGAACTCGACCATTCCGCGCACGATGTCGTGGAACTTGATGGGCCGTTCGGGAATCGCCAGCCGGATAGCCGCCGCCTCGCCGCCAGCACGACGTCGTTCGGCTTCCGCCGGGTCAAGCTGGCGGCACTTGCCGGAATACACTGGCGAGCGGTGCGCTGCCATGGCAGCGTCGCGCTCACGCTCTAGCTCCTCCTGCGAACAGAAGCACAAGTACGCCTTGCCTTCTGCTAGCAGCCGTTCGGCATGCTGGCGGTAGATATCGAGGCGATCGCTCTGGCGATAAGGCGCGAACGGCCCGCCCACGTCGGGGCCTTCCTGCCAATCGATGCCGAACCACTTCAGGTCTTCGAGAAGCTGGCCTTCGTAGCGGGCTTCGCTGCGCTCGAGGTCGGTGTCTTCGATGCGCAGTATCATCGTGCCCTTCCTGTTGCGGGCGAACAGCCAGTTGTAGAGGGCGGTACGGGCGTTGCCAACATGCAACTGCCCGGTGGGAGACGGCGCGAAACGGACGCGTACCTTGGAATCGTTGCTCACACCTTGATGTTAGCAAGAGCGCGCAGCGGGTGCATCCGGCGAGGGCGTCCCGCTCAAGCTGCCTCAGTCGGATGAAGTACCTTCATCCGGTAAGGTAGGGCCGCAGGGACGCCGCACCTCCTCCAGGAGGTCCTGCATGACTTCCTCGCGGTGGCCCTCATCGTGCATTCGTCTTTCCATCTCCTGTAAGGCCACATTGAGCACATGGTAGTGATGCAGTTCGCGGAACTTGGGATCGGCCGTGGCTTCGCGCCACAGGCTGTGCAGAAGATCCACGTCCTCTTTGCGCACACGCGGCCGATGCGGGCCCAGTTGGTATTCATGCCTCTCCCCGTTTTGCCCGACCACCACGAGCGTAAGGCGCGGCCGCGGTTCGGGCAGGCGTTCCCACGCGTCGCCCGTCAGCTTGCCTTGCTCGTCGGCACTGAGCTTGCGCGACTGTCCGCAGACCACGATTGTCGAGTGCAGCCGTTGTGCTGTGGCCACAATGCTTTCGAACACGTCGTTGGTGGGCACCACCACCAAGGACACGTGTTTCCCTTCCTTTTCTGCGGCTGACACCACGGCAGTGAACAACTCCCGCTCGTATCTTTCGAAAACCTCCGAACTCTCCATCTCCACGCTGCCGCTGAAGGAGTGTTCGCGATGATAGATCCTTGCGGTCATCACGACTACGTCTGTCTTCGTCGTGTCCACCCGCGACAATACGTCTCGCAAGTAAGAGAGGTTGCGCGGGTCGCGCACCGACACCAGGACATTTCCTGGGCGGACCTCCATCTCCTCGGCGTTAATTTCGGCGTTGGCGGCAACGTTGAACTGTTCGAGCCCTGACTCGCCGGTGGCATGTTTTTCCGCAACGGCGCGCTCGGATACCGTCAGGATTATGAAGAACGCGAGGCTGAAACTCACTCCGGCAATCGTCGCCAATTGCTTGGTGAACAGGTTGACGAACGCGGTGGTGAACAAGACCAGCGATACGAAGGCAATTCCGAGCGGAATTTCCACTCCCCCGATCCGGATGTTAAAGGGCACTTTCCACTCGCGGTTCTCGGGCATTTTGTAGCGCAGCACCAGCGCCGCCAACGACATGAACGAGAAGCTCCAGACCACTCCGAAGGCATAGAGCGAAGCCAGCAGGTAGATATTGCCCCGGCTCGACAGGATGGTGAAAAGCTGCAGGCCCGCAACCATGTTGATGACGCGGGAGGAAGTCCCAAACTTGCGATGGGGCTTCTTGAACCACGAAGTCAGGACACCATCTTCGACCAGGCGGTTGATCACGCCGTTGGCCCCGATGATCGATGTGTTCAGCGCGCCGGAAAGGATCAGCGCTCCCACCAGCACCACAAATCCCTGGAACACCAGCTTCAGCGAATAGGGACCCACCACGTTCATCGCCAGCCCGCTGATCAGGTTTGCGTAGTACTGCGGGCGAATGCCGTCGGGGATAATCATCACCGCGAAGAAAGACACCAGCGCGGTAAAGAACAGGCTGTATGCGCCAATCGTCAGCGCGGCTTTCTTCAGATTCAATAGCTTGGGATGTTCGATTTCGCGGTTGATCTGGGCCAGCGATTCTTCGCCGCTCATGGCCAGAACCGAGTGCCCAAAGCCGACGAACATCAGGACGAACGGAAGCCGGGAGGCCCAGCTACCCAGAAGCCATCCGAGAGTCTCCTTGTCACGCGGAATATCGGCTGCAGACGGAAGCGGAGGAAGCTGTGCTCCCTGTTTAACGATCGTGATCAGGCACCACACGATGAGCACGACCACCATTACGGTGGTGACTTTCATGATCTGCAGGGCACGCTCGCTGGACTCGTGGATGCCTTTGGTGTTCTGCCACCAGAAATAAATGGTGACCGACACAGCGAAAAGCGCGGCAAACAAGTCGTCGGTAATGTGGAACTTGGCATAGCCGAGATGATGGAGCGTGTCGTTCAGGAACCCGGCGAGGTACTGTCCGGCGGCTACTGAGCTGATCGGACCCGTCAGAATGTAGTCGAAGAGTAGTGCGGAAACTGAGACCTTGGCGAGGGTTCCGCCCAGGGCCTGCTTGACCACGCGATACACGCCCCCGCGCACAAACATGGCGCTGGACTCGATATAGAGCGCGCGCACGCCGTTGGCGAAGAGCATGACCGCGAGCACAAACCAGGGGGCGCTCTTGCCGATCACCTTCTCCGCATCACCGCCGACGTAATAGGCCGACGACGCGAGGTCGGACAGCACGATCGCTGCCGCTCGCCAGAACGAGATGAACGTCAACATCACCGTCGTGGCGACGAAGACCCGGACTGCCGGTTTTTGTAAGTTACTGGCGGGCGTAGACATCGAGTTGCAGTTCTTGCGACCTGCTCTCCGGTGGCAATTGTTGTGGATGCCGCCCACGCGAATCAGGCGCAGACTTGAAATCTACACTTGTGGCCCCCGTTTTGTCAGTGCCGAAATACTCGCGCGGGCGCTCAGTCCCGTCGGGTGAGGAAGGTTTGGCTCAGGCGATCGTGCCAGCAGAGGCTGTCCACATCGACAAACGCCCACATCAGGCCCATGCCCAGCGAAAGCGAGGACAAATATAAGCTGAGCACACGGAGCTTCCGCTGCCTCATGGTCAGCGATCTTCCCTTGAAGGTCCGCAGGTGAACGCGCGCGGCCATCATGCCCAAGGTTTTGCCGGCATAGACGACAAACAGGTACTGGTAAGCGCTCCACAAGACGACCGTTGAAGCCAACAAACCCAACACCAGCAGCTTCGCAGGTGGCAGTTCGGCAAGGATCTTGAAGGCAACGGCGGCGAACACGCCAGCACTCACTCCTGTGATGCCGAAATCGACAGCGCCGGCGAACACTCGCTGCGAAGTGCCGACTGGCTGGCAGGGTAGGTCGACATGATCGCGGCTGGCTTCGACCTTGGCGGCGTTTGGCAGATCAAGCTGCAGGCCATCCAGGAAGGGAGTCGATTCGAGTTCCTCGGGGACGTCGAGGATGCGTGGCACTTCGGCAGTCACGGGATCAGCGAGACGGTATTCGGCTTCTACCGTGGCGGAGTGTTGCCTCGGAAACGCAATTACCTTCCGTTTTGGTTTCGGCCGAGGATGCGGATCCACAAACGGACCGGGGGTCGGTTTCCTCGGCCGGGGTTGATTCGAGCACGAGATCGATTGCTGCCGACGACTCTTCGAAAGCTGGAGCCGCGATTTCCGCAGAAGATTCGGGGGGAATTCGCCTGGTTGCTGCTCGTCGAGCACCAGCGACGCGAATACGGGCGGTTCCGCCTCCTGCACGAGCATGTCAGCTACCGCTGAGGCCACGGCAATCGCCTCTGGTGACGGTTCGGCGGGAACGGCCGGATCATCGGCGGGGAACGGAAAGCGCATGGTGAACGCGCCTTCGATGCGACGACCGCGGCGGCGCTTGTAGCGTGCCAACCGGTCCTGTACTTCGTTGCGCCAGGGATCCGCTGGCTCGGCCGACCCATTCACTGCCTCGTATTGCGAGAGTTGCTGTTCCGTCATGTCGTAGCGCAATTCGTCCTTTCCCGTAGGCCGCATTAACCGCCGGGATTGCGATCGTTGAACTTGCGAGGAAAAGAGGCCGCCCGAGCGCAAGCTGGTATGCCGACGCACAAGGGCACATGACCGCTCGCCCGATGCGACGCAACCAGTTCCCGCCAAACGGGTTTAGAGAAACAGCCAGAGCAGCGTGAGGCCATCGTTAGAGCTTCGCGTTTGGCCGGATTCCTTGCAACGTGCTAAGTTGCAAAGGTCTGCTGATTGAACTTCTCAGGCGAGGCAACGCGCGGCCTTCGATGAACTCCCGCATACGATTCATTATCACGACGCTGTTGGGAAGTCATCTGTTTCTCGGTCCCGCACTGTTAACCAGCCAGTTGCGCAGCGACTCCGCAAGCGGCCAAGTTGCTCAAGCCACGACTGTTGCCGGATCTGCCAGCTCGCAAACTTCCGCCACTGGCAAACCCGCACATGAACCGTCAGCCCCACGCCGGATGCGCCGGTTCCAGAGGACCAAGGCAAGGCGGTGGTCGAGGAGGTCGTGCAGCAGCAGCTTCAATCCGCCGCCCAGGAAGACGTAGGCCCGCCGCGCCCTCTCGCCAATGTTGTGTTGAACCGCGACGAAGTGCTCATTCGCGCCGACGAACAGGAAAAGGTGCAGGACATCTACAAGGTGCGGGGCCACGTGGAAATACGCTTCCGCAACAGCACGATTCACTGCGACCAGGCGACCTACGACTCAACTACCGGCCAAGTTACGGCCACCGGCCACGTGGTGTACGAGGGCGGCACGCATCACGAACACATTGTCGGCACTCACGCCACTTATGACGTGAGCCGCGACACCGGCACGTTTTACGACGTCACGGGCTCCATCGGCATCCAGGTGAAGAACCAGATGATGTTCCTTCAGTCCTCCACGCCGTTCTTTTTCACTGGAAAAGTGGTAGACAAACTGGGCCCAGATCTCTACCGAGTGCACGATGGAATTATTACCTCTTGCCAACTACCTAAGCCAAAGTGGGAGTACCATCCCGCAACCGCTGTGGTGGAAGTCGGGGGCGACGCCAAGTTGTATCACTCCAGTTTGCGCATCAAGGGAATTCCAGTGTTTTACTTCCCCTACGTGCAACACCCCGTGGACAACCTCGGACGCCAGAGCGGCTTTCTGATTCCCGCCATCGGCCAATCCAATACCAAGGGCTTCATTATCGGCGACTCCTACTACTGGGCGATCAACCGCAACTCCGACGCCGAGATTGGCGGGTTCTATTTTTCATCGCGAGGATGGGCGCAGACGGCCAATTACCGCAACATCGGCTGGCACTATTCGCTGCACGCTGAATACTTCGGAGTCATCGATGAGCAAGGTGATCCCAAATATCATCAGAACCAGGGTGGCGAGGAGATCAAGGTAAACGGTACAGCTGCTTTGCCGTGGGGATTTCGTGGTGTCGTGTCGGTCGATTATCTGAGCTCTTACGTGTTCCGCCTGGCGTTTGGACAGAGCTTCACCGAGGCCATCAACTCCGAGGTGCGTTCCGCGGGTTTTGTCAGCAAGAGTTGGTCCGGCAACTTCCTCGGTCTGTACATGTCGCGCTATCAGAACTACCAAAGCACGGTACACGGTGACGTGATCGACATCGCGCACATTCCCAGCCTGCAGATGGCCGGATTCGAAAATCCGATCGCTGGTTCGAAATTCATGTACACGTACGACTTGGCGGGTGAGGGCGTCTCCCGACACGAACCTGGGTTCCAAACCCAAAACGTGGTTGGGCGCTTCGACATCTACCCCACGGTCTCGCTGCCGACCTTTTTCCGGGGATGGACCTTCCGCCCCGAAGTCGGCCTGCGCGAAACGGTGTACAGCGAACGGCTGCTTCCGACCCAAAACAATACGGGCGTGATCGGCATCGCCGTCGCTGAGGCCTTGAACCGTAACGTAGCATCGGCCTCGATGGAGCTTCGACCGCCGTCTGTCGCCCGCATCTTCGATCACAAGCTCTTCGGTTACGTGATGAAGCATGTTGTGGAGCCTTACGCCGTCTTTCGTTACGAAACCGGTGTCAGCAATTTCGCCAACATCATCCGTTTCGATTACCGCGACATTCTAGCCAATTCCAGTTCGGTGGAATACGGCGTGGTCAACCGCCTTTACGCCAAGAAATCCAAATCGAATTCAAAGTGCTACCTGAATCCTAAGTACCTTCCGTCCGGCACGCCTCCAGCAGAGGCGGCGAAGAAATTGGCGGCTGACAAGACGATTTGCGACGACAACGCCGGAGCCGCCCGAGAAATCTTTACCTTCACCATCGCACAGAAGTATTTCTTCAATCCCACGTTCGGCGGGGCACTGGTTCCGAACCAGCGCAACGTATTCGATAGCTCAGTTGATTTTTCCGGCATCGCTTTCCTGACGCAGCCCCGCAATGCGTCGCCCATCATCACACGCGCGCTCTACAATCATGTGGGTACCAGCATTCAGTGGGATATGGATTACGATCCGGTCTTCAACCAGATCAATGCCAGCACCGTTTTTCTGGGACAACGCCTGACATCGAAATGGACTCTATTGGGAGGCGAGACTTATCTGCACGTACCCGGCGAAGTCATACCGTCGAATGCAGGCCAGATCCTGGCTCCAGACATTTCCAATCAGTTTCGCGTACAGCTGAACTACGGAAGCCTTGCCGCACGCGGCTTCAGCGGCGCGGCAAGCATCGGGTACGATGTCCGCAACCAATACCTCCAGGGCGCCACGATCCAGAGCACGTACAACTGGGATTGCTGCGGCCTGACCTTCGAATATGCTCGCTGGGCACTCGGTTCGGTGCGTAACGAAAACGCCTACCGCTTCGCCTTCAGCCTGAGCAATGTTGGGACCTTCGGCAACCTGAAGCGCCTTCAGAGAATCTACTAAGCAGCAACCTCTTCCGCCCCGACGCCATCTACAATGGAACAATGCAGTCCACAGGACAATCCGGCAGCGAAGCTCTGAGCGTGAAGTCGGAGCGCCTGCGCGACTGCCTGCGCGCTTTGGGGCGGTTACTGGTGGCCTACTCCGGCGGAGTGGATTCCGCATTCCTTGCATGGGCCGCGCATCGCGAACTGGGCGACAACATGTTGGCCGTGCTCGCCGACTCTCCTAGCCTGGCTCGCTCGCAAATGCAGGACGCCGACGCGTTTGCGCAGGAGCAGGGAATTCCGCTGACCATAATCACGACCGGCGAAATGGAGAACCCGGACTATCGCCAGAACGACGCCTCTCGATGCTTCCACTGCAAGGACGAACTATTCACCGTGATGGAGCAATTCCGCGCGGAGCACGGCTTCGACGTCATTGCCTATGGAGTGAATTCCGACGACCAGGGCGACTACCGTCCCGGACAAAGGGCTGCACGGCAACATGGTGTCGCTGCTCCGCTGTTGGACGCCGGCCTCACCAAGCAGGACATCCGCGAATTGTCGCGGGCGGCGGGACTTCGCATCTGGGACAAGCCAGCTTCGGCGTGTCTGTCATCTCGCATTGAATACGGTCGCCCCGTCACGGCAGAAGCACTAAGCGTAGTCGAGCAAGGCGAGGACGCTCTGCGCCGGATGGGATTCCGACAGTTCCGCGTCCGTCATCACGGGGATATTGTGCGCATCGAAATCGCTCGCGACGAACTGCCGCGCGCGCTCAGCGCTGAGATGGCTACCGAGTTCACCCGCATTTTCAAAGCACTCGGGTTCTCCTACGTCACCCTGGACCTTGAAGGCTTCCGTTCCGGCTCGATGAACGTGGTGCTGCCTCTGGCCAGCCTCACGCGCTCGTAGAACCGCTACGCCTGTCCTTGGTTGTTACAAAATTACCGCACATTCGAAGAACTTACTCCATCGCGGGCTCGACATTTTATCGCTAACTACTTCATTTCTTTCACACTCGCCTCCCGTAGCACTGCGGCAAGCCGATTGCACTTTGCAACGGCGAATCACAAGGCAGGTCACCAAAAATGCCATGAATTGGGAAGAAGCATAAGTCTCAGTCCGGTTCAAATCATCCAATTGCTAAAGGAGAAGACGAATGAAAGTCCGCGAAGTAATGACCGTCAATCCTGTCTGCTGTCTGGCCTCTGACACCGCACAAAAAGTGGCGCAAATTATGCGCGACAACAACGTTGGCTCCGTACCCGTTGTGGCCGATGAGCAGAGCCGAACATTGATTGGAATGATTACGGATCGCGACATCTGCTGCTCGATCGTGGCTGTAGGCCTTGACCCAAAGACAGCCTCGATTGAAGAGCATGTGCATGCTAATCCTGTCACCTGCCGCGATGGCGAGAACCTGGACAAGTGCGAGCGTGCCATGCAGGAAAACCAAATTCGGCGCATTCCGGTCGTTGATGGCGATGGAACGGTCATCGGAATCGTCGCGCAGGCCGATTTGGCCCTGAAAGACAAGCCCGAAAAGATATCAAAAACTGTCTCAGAAATCTCCAAGCCGGAGACAAAACACTCACCGATCGTTGCGGCATAAGTTCTACGAAGGAGTGTATGGTGGCTAGAGTAGATGGCGTCGACCCGAAGCAGACTTCATTCCTGATGCAGCAGGTCTTTAAGAAGGTCCGCAAAATACTCGGTCGCGATCTCACACCGCAAAAGATCGTCGCGCGTGTGCCGCGCGTGTTTTGGACATTCACGCTCCCCGAATGGCTCCTCGGCCAGAAGTCGGGCGTACCGCAACGATTGCGGTCCCTGATTCTGCTGCGGGCGGCCGTGCGAGTAGGATGTCCGTTTTGAATCGACGCCAATTCTGCCGGCGGCAGAATGTTTGGCTGCAGCGAAGAAGAGATCAGTGCTATTCGTGAGGGGAGATTCGACGGCTTTCAGCCAGCCGAGGCCGTTCTGCTACGCATGGCCGACGCTATGGCAGACACGCCGTCGAACGTAAGCGATGGACTGTATGCCGACCTGCGTCGTTATTACTCCGAAGAACAACTAATCGAACTGGCTGCCAGCGCCGCACAGGAAAACTTCCGGGCGCGCTACAACCGCGTGTTCGATGTAGGCAGCGATGGGCTCTATCGACCCGGCCTGCGTTTTAAGGAGCGCCGCGTAGCATAGCCTGACAAGCCCATCCGAGCTGCTACTCCGTCCGCAACGCCTCCATCGGCTCGATGCTGGCGGCGCGACGCGCCGGAACGAACCCAGCCACCGCTGCGGCCGCTGCCAGCACTAGCACTGCAATTCCAAGACTCCAGGGATCGTACGGCTTCACTCCATAAAGTTGATCCGCCATGTATCGGCCACCGATCAGAGCGATAGCGATGCCGATCGCCAGTCCTACGGCAACTTGTAAGAACGCTCCGCGCATTACCAGCCGTACTACGCTGGTCCTGTCCGCACCTAACGCCATGCGAAGACCGATCTCGCTGGTACGCCGCGCCACGGCGTACGACGTGATGCCGTAGAGGCCCACTGCTGCCAGGACCAGAGCCAGCACTCCAAACAACATGGTGAGCCGCGCAATCAGCCGCTGTTGACTGAAGTTGCCGGCCACCTGATAGTCGAGGGATTGCAGGTCTTCAACGGTCAAGTTCGGGTCAACCGACGCGAGGGCGTGCCGCACTGTGGCGTCCACGTTTTGCGGAGGAGTGCTGAAGTGCAGCGTTATCGAGTTGATGAAAAGCGACCAGCTCTCCGCCATTACGGCATTTGGTTCAGCCACCACCAGCCGCTGATTCAGCGGCCGGAAGTACATGGGTCTCACTTCCCGGCGCGGGGTGGTGTACTTCGCGTCAGCGACCACTCCCACAATCTCAAGTGCGCCGGAATATTTCTGGTCGAAAACTCCGAAGTGGCGGCCGATGGGGTCTTCGTTGGGAAAGAACTTCTTGACGAACGCCTCATTCACGACTGCAACGAGTTGTGAAGTAGCGGTGTCGGCATCGCTGAACCCGCGTCCTCGAATGACTGGCTGGCCGACCGTCTGGAAGAATTTAGGGCTTACGCGGTCCCAGGACGAACCGTTGTGCGCGTTGGGCCCCGGATTGGGCTGGCCTTCCACGTACACGCTCTCGCCCCAGTTGTTGCCCTCCAGTGTGCTGTACAAGGCCAACCCCACGCTCTTCACGCCGGGCAATGCCCCAAACTCTTGCTCCAGCTTCTGGTAGAGCGCGGGCAGGGTTTCCGGCTTGTATCCCGCGCCGGCAGGGTCGAGGTGCAGTACATAACGGTTGTCCGTCTGAATGCCGAAGTTTTGGTGCTCAAGGTTGCGCAGGGTCCTGGTGAGCAACCCGGCACTGACCAGCATGACCAACGAGAGCGCAGCCTGGAAGACAATCAAGCCCTTCTGTGGCAGAGCGCCGCGGTCGCGGGTGGACCGGTTCACGCCGCGCAGGGCCTCCGCGGGATCGGAGTGCGACGTAATCCAGGCCGGCACAATCCCAAACACCATTCCCGTCACCAGAGAAAGGAGGAAGGCGAAGCCCAACACCGGCAGCGACGGACTGGAGTGAATCGGAAGGTTTGGCGCGTCGGGAAACGCCAGCGACAGGATCATCTTCGTGCCCGCATAGGCAAAGGCGAGACCCATCAACCCGCCAAGACAAGCGAGCAGGACACTTTCCGTTAGCATCTGGCGGATGAGCCGACCCCGGGCGGCGCCCAACGCCATGCGAATTGAGGTTTCCGCCTTTCTGGTGGTGCCGCGAGCGAGCAGCAAGTTGGCGATGTTGGCGCAAGCCACCAGCAGCACCAGTCCGGAAATAATCATCAACAGGTAGAGGCCCTTGCCGGTGTTCTGCTGCAGGTTCTGGATGCCCGCTCCGCCCGGAGTAATCACGACGTGCTGTTTCGGAATCAGGGTGGAACCGCCGTTGCGGGTATATGCTTCCACGCCGGACAACCATACGCGCAGGTTGTTGGAGAGCTTGGCCTGCAGCGGCCCGATCTCCGTCCCGGGCTTTACGCGCCCGATCGCATAAAGCCAATTGGCCGGCTTCACGTGCAAGAGGGCCCTGTCTGAGCTGATCAAGGGTTCCACGTTCAGTGGAATCCACAACTGCGGCGGACTGCTGCTAATGCGGTCGCCGAAGAAGCCGGGCGGCGAGATACCGACAATCGTCACCGGCTGGGTCTGCAGGTAGAGGGTGGCGCCGACAATTGAGGGATCGCCACCGAACTCGGACTGCCAGGCCTGATAGCTCATGACCGCAGTCGGTGGTGCGCCCTGCGTGTCATCGGACTGAGACAGGATGCGACCGGCGTATGGTCCGATGCCAAACGTTGTAAAGAAATTGCCCGAAACATATTGGGTGCGCAGCGCTTTGGCCGGCTCGGAGCCCCGGCGTACGCTCATGGTGTTACCACCCGATTGCATCGCCGCTAGTTGTTCGAACTCCGGCGCCGAGTCGCGCAGATGAAGGTACAGATCGTAGGAGAAAAGATCAAAATCGCCATCGTCATTCAAAAAGCCGCCGTTGACGCAGCAATCGTCCTTGTCGCCGATCCGATACAGCGACTTCGGGTCAGCCACGGGCAGAGACTTCAGCAGTACGGCGTGGACGAGCGTGAAGATGGCCGTATTGGCTCCGATACCCAGAGCGATAGTCAGGATTACCGTTAAGGAAAACCCGGGTGATTTTCGAAGTTGTCGTAGTGCGACGCGGTAGTCCTGCATGGCTCGGTGACCTCACTCTCGGATTATCTGAAGCAGATACGCTGCCAGGCCCGGCGTAGTTCAAACCCAACAATCCATAGACTCCAATTGCGGAACTGCGATAGTGCAACCGTTCGCCAACGACTCGTCCTGACCGGATCCGGGCACTCCAGACACATCCCGGATTGGCGGCTGGACCGGATGCCCGACACCTGCCGCGCGTGAGATAATGAGAGGTTCAGGCTGTCAGCCATGGGTGGTTCTCTATCTTGTTGATGAAACGTGCCTCGGTTCTCCTATTGTTGGTATGCGCCGGATGCTCGGCGCAGCAAGCTGTCTCCCCCGAATTGACCGCAAAAATCCAGCGCCAGATTCAAGCCCAGTATGACCTTCCACCGAGCGTCAAGGTCGAGGTTGGTCCGCGCCGGCCGAGCGATTTCCCCACCTATGACATGGTAACCATCACGCTCAGCGGTAATGGACGCGAGCAGAAAGTGGACTTCCTGCTTTCGCAGGACGGAAAGACGCTTGCCAAGGTCACCAAGATGGACCTCACCAAGGACATCTACAGCGAGCGCATGAGCAAGATCGACGTCAGCGGACGTCCCGTGCGCGGCAATCCGAACGCGAAGGTGACTGTCGTCAACTACGACGACTTGCAGTGTCCGTTCTGCTCGCGTATGCACACCACGCTGATGCAGGAGATCTTGCCTGAGTACGGCGACCGCATCAAGATCGTGTACAAGGATTTCCCGCTTTCCATGCATCCTTGGGCGCAGCACTCTGCGAATGACGCCAATTGCCTGGCCGAAGAAAACGGAACTGCGTTCTGGGAGTTCGCCGATTACGTGCACTCCAACCAGAAGGCCATCAGCAGCGGACAGGACTTGCAGAAATCGAAAGCAGAATTGGACCGCATCGCCCTCGATATGGGGAAGAAGAACGGCGCCGACCTGAACCGTCTGCAGGCCTGCATCAAGGCGCAGCCAGACAAGCCGCTGAAGGCCTCGATGGCCGAGGGAGAGTCACTGGGCTTGAATGCGACGCCTACGCTGTTTATCAATGGCCAGAAGCTGGAAGGCGCGGTGGACGCCGACGAAGTACGGGCTGTTTTGAATGAGCAGCTTTTGGCGGCCGGAGTTCAGCCGCCCGCTCCAGCAACCCCGGCAAAGCCGGACACTACGAGCAAATAGGCCTGTTGACGCTTACGGATTGAACGCAACTGGGCAAGTCTGCCCAAAAGAGGAGCAAGGTTTGAGATCGAACTGGAAGCGTGGAAAGAGCGCCGCCGTAGCAGCCGCATTGGCCGGAACGTTCTTCCTGCTGTGGTCTGGCGCCGGCTGCAACATCAAGAAAGACAATTCGGGCGTGAGCGCCACCGTGAACGGCCGCAAGATCTTGCGCACCGAGGTGGACAAGTACTACAACAACCAGACTGCCGACGCGCCCCAGAAGCCGACGGAGGAACAGGCCGACACGCTGCGGCTGAACATCCTGAAGCAGTTGATTGATAACGAAATCCTGATGCAGCGCGCCGAGAAGCTGGGTCTGCTAGCCACTGACGAAGAAGTCAATGCCAAGCTGGCCGAGATCAAGGCGCCTTTTAGCCAGGAGGACTTCGACAAGCGCCTCGCAACCCGCAACATCACGCTCGCCGACTTCAAGGCTGACCTGCGGCGCTCGATCACCGTCGACAAGGTGCTCAACAAGGAAATCACGTCGAAGATCAATATCACCGACGCCGACATCACGAACTACTACAACGAGCACAAAGCTGAGTTCAACCTGATTGAGCCGCAATATCACCTGGCTCAGATACTGGTCACCACGCAACCGAACCCGCAGGCACCAAACGTTGCGGGCAAGGCGCAGAACGAAGCAGAAGCGAAGAAGAAGATCCAGGTCATCGAGAACCGCCTGGATAGCGGCGAAGATTTCGCCTCCGTCGCCATGGCGCTTAGTGAGCAGCCCGAAACCGCGCAAAACGGCGGCGAATTGGGCTTTGTGCCTGAGTCGTCACTGAAGGGCGACAAGACCGCCTACGAGGCCATCAATAAGCTCAAGCCCGGGCAATATTCTCAAGTGCTGGTCGTGGCAGATCCGAACAGCCACCAGATCTTCGGCTACCGCGTCGTTAAGCTGATCAGCAAGGAAGCTGCAGGCCAGCGCGAGTTGAAGGATCCGCGCGTGCAGCAAGCCATCCGCGAGCAGCTTCGCGATCGGCGCGAACAATTGATCAAGGCCGCGTATTACGAGGTCATCCGCGACGAGGCCAAAGTCGAAAACTTCTTCGCCGAAGACATCCTGAAGAAGGCCGGAACGCTGAAGTAGAGCGCGGCAATCGCTGCAAGTTCATTTCAAAGAACTTCGTTCGCGCGGACTCCGGTTCGCGCGATTTTGTTTACCTCAACTTCTCCATCGCCTGCTCTAAATCCGTAATCAGGTCTTCGGTCTTTTCGAGGCCGATGTGCACGCGCACGATGCGATGTCCGTAGGCCGGGCGACCCTTGAATCCCGAGAAGTCGTAGGCGACTGCAAGGCTTGCGACGCCTCCCCAGCTGTAGCCGATGTCGAACAACTCCAGCGCGTCAACGAAAGCGAGAACTTTTTGCTTCGCGATGGCGGGCTGAAGCACGATGGTGAACAACCCTGACGAGCCGAGGAAATCCCGCTTCCAGAACTCATGTCCCGGACACGAAGGCAGCGCGGGATGCAGCACGAGCTCGACTTCCGGCCGCGCACTGAGCCACTGCGCGATGCGGAGCGCCGAGGCTTCGATGGCCTTCAGGCGCACCGCCATGGTCTTCATGCCACGTAGCGCCAGGCTGCAATCATCGGGAGACGCCGCGGTTCCGAGCACCTGATGATGCTCTCCCAGCCTGTTCCAATGCTCTTCGGTCTTTACCGTGATCGAGCCGAGAAGCAGGTCGCTGTGGCCTCCGATGTATTTGGTCACCGCCTGCATGGTGATATCGGCGCCATGCGCCAGCGCGTCGAAGAGGATTCCCGCCGCCCAGGTGTTGTCGATGGCGACCAGTGCGCCGTGGGCGTGAGCAACATCGGCGATGGCGGGCACGTCCTGCACTTCCATGGTGATGGAGCCGGGACTCTCGCACCACACCAGGCGCGTGTTGGGCTTGAAGAGGGTCTCGATACCGCGGCCCATCGTGGGCTCGTAAAACGTGGTTTCTACTCCGAATCGGCGCAAGACCATGCGGGCGAACTTGCGGCTGGGACCGTACACGCTCTCCGGCACGAGAATGTGGTCGCCGGACTTGAGGAACGAGAAGTTGATGGTCGGGATGGCACACTGTCCACCGGGCGTGATCAGGGTGCGAAAGCCGCCTTCGAGCTCGCAAATCTTCGCGGCCAGCTCCAGCGTCGTCGGCGTGCCGTAAAGGCCGTAGGTGTAGCCAACCTCGTACTGGTTCCACTCATCGCTGACTGCAGCCGCGTCGGAGAACAGCGTGGTGGAGCCGCGATAGGTCGGCGTCGCCAGCGAGCGGAAGCCTTCGGGAATCTGCGCATCCGAGTGGATGAGCTTGGTGGTCCAGTCCTTGTTCATGGGAGCATTATAGGAGTGACAGACCCCCCTCCCCCACCCTGCAAATTCCTTGTTTTCAGCAATATGCACCGATTTCGTTCTAAATTCTTGCAACCAAAGGACTTAGAGGTCAAAATCCTGGAAAATAAGGAGTTAGGAGGTTGCTTTGGGCGGGCAGAATGACGTCTGGAAGGGGAATCGGCAAGAAAGCGGCAACGATCAGGACCTGTCACAGGTCAAAGCTCACATTTCCAGGTGGACGAGGGACGTGTCAGGTTGTCAACTCGTCGGAAGACAGCTCTCCCTTGTCCTAACCGCAGCGAGTTTAGGCGATATGAAATGTCGGGAGATAGGACGCAGGTCACGTATGAGTGTGATAAGGCAGTGGATTGTTCAAGATTCTTGGAGCACTGGCCGGAGGGTGACGAACACCCCGCTCAAGCTTCGCTCGCCGAACCGTAATCCCGGCTCTTGGCAAAAGCCCCACATTTGCCAAAAGAAGGCAAATATGGGCCACGGCATATGTGAACCAGCCATGGGCGGAAGCGTTCCGCTGGAGATGATCGTGAAGACACTCAACACGAACACCATCACCGTACCGATCGCCAACTACGACAACAACCAGCACTCGGCGAATGAGAACATTCGCCTGCAGAATTTGTGAGACGGGATTGCGGTGATGGCGGCACTGGAGGCGATGGAGTAGGGAAGGAGCTGGCCCATCTCGCACCTAAAACCAAAATCCGACGTCCGGCCCGTATTACATGTGAGATGGCGACTTACCAACTGCTATCCAGACGCAGTACGGAGCAGTCAGTCTCCAAGTAGCCGACGATACGCCCAAGATCGTTAGGGACCAATGCTAGAGCTTCAATAGCTCCCTTCTCGCCCAACGTTCGTAGCGCCCCTTGCGTTCCGCTGGCAACTTAGCATGCCACAGCCGGTCTTCGACCGGCGCAACAACTCCAGAGGGGAGTCGATGTCACTCTTCTGTGACTCAACCGAACGGCGCTGCATGGTTTGGATCGAGACCACATCTTTGTGCCTCCCAATTTGGGAAATGCCCCGCTTTCCGACGAAGCATGTGTCGAAGTCACTGAAATAACTGGATGGACGTCGTAAGGTGTTCGTAGAAGATTAGAGGTGTTCCAGTGGCGCGAACACCAAAGATCGTTCAGGTAAATTCGACCGCAAAACACCCAGGAAATTCTTATCCAACGGTAGTCGGTTTTCCGACGCTAAACGCCAAATTAGCTAAAGCGAACAGTATTGTCGCAGGCTTGCTACTTGTGGAATCGAATCTCCTACGGACACGTCTCCAACCTGTTGTGTGGCGCAGCGGGCAAGTCGTTCGCGATGTTGCCGCTCCTATCGATTGTTTCCATTTCCCTGAGTCTGGCATGGTTTGCATGCTCGCGGTTGTGGATGACGGCAGGACCGTAGCACTGGCGGCGATCGGCCAGGAGGGCTTCATAGGTGTGTCCGGCTTCCTCGGAGCTGAGAGCTCTCCACTTCGGACGGTTGTCGTTATTGGCGGGGATGCCATCAGTCTAAGTCGACCCGAGCTTCAACGCATACTCCCTGTTTGCCCGCAATTCGCAGACTCGCTGCGACGCTATAGCAGCAGTTACCTGGCGCAAATCGCCACAAACGGAGCGTGCCACGCAATGCACAGTGTGCAGCAGCGGGTCGCGTCTTGGCTGCTAATCGCTCGCGACCGCATGGGCCTCAACTCGCTGCCGCTCACTCACGATTCTCTAAGCGAGTTATTAGGGTGCAGGCGTTCCTCCGTATCCGTGTCGCTGTCGTTCTTGGAGAACGCCGGGGTCGTTGGATGCGGGCGAAGCCAGATCATCATCCTCGACCATAGACGACTGGCACAACACGCCTGCGAGTGTTACCTGGCAGTTAATGACCATGCCGTATAGGCACGAACCGGTGACTTTCCTCGAAATTTAAATGTCCTTCGGTACGGTAACGTACTGACACATGACGCGAGTAGTTCTAAAAACGTTGAATGCTCCTCGCTGAGCTCGAAAGTCAGTGTGAAGGAGAAGGGGACACAATGATGATGAAGACCACATTTCCAAGAACAGCGCTGATGGCACTTCTGTGCCTGGCGATTCCTGCGTTTGTTCACGCCTCTGTTTGCACTACCGGGCCTCCCACTGGGGCTTGGGTGTGCATCGATGACATCACGGAAACCATGACTGGGAATTTCAGTGGGTTTGATTCTGGCACGACCCTCTTTATCACCCAAGAGGGAATTGGAGTTCTCGGCAACGCCGATTTTCACGGTGAGTACACCTCGACGGACCCGAATGCTCCGGGGCTCGGGGTTGATCAAATCTTCAACTACAACATGATCGAACCGGGCTCGACCAATGTCAGTGACACACTGACTTTTACCCTCACCGGGCTAGGTGGCGGCTTGGTCAGCGTCGACTTGAGCTTCTTTTCAGACTCTCTCGACGGGATTCCCCCGGTCGCTATCCCCAGCGGGATCAACGTTGGCGAAAACAATGTGTTTCACCCACTCTCCGACCTGGCGATTGCTGAGTATTCGACTCCAGAACCTGGGACGCTTGTCATGTTCGGCTCCGGGATTCTCGGACTCGCGGGCATGTTGCGTCGCAAATTGAAGGTCTAACCTCATCATCTCGTTCAGCGGGTTTGATCCCCTTAGCCGGAGCCAGAGTCTTCGGCTTTTTCTTTGTCTGCCGGGTGCCCTCGATAAGGTCGAAGGCTTTGTCAAGCGACACTCCACCTGTGGCGGTGCGTGAGCACCGCTCGTTTACCAGCGCGATTGAGGACGAAAGCCACTGGAGAACTCGCGTTAATCACTCTGCGGTGAAACCAACTCCCATCTCCCGGAAAGCATAGT
The DNA here is from genome assembly GCA_963814165.1 of uncultured Acidobacteriaceae bacterium. Classification (GTDB taxonomy): domain Bacteria; phylum Acidobacteriota; class Terriglobia; order Terriglobales; family Acidobacteriaceae; genus DASRAA01. Next base: position 70,577 of record CAWFBW010000019.1, read on the forward strand.
GCCGGAAAGTGCGCGCCCCCACGCAAGCGGCCAAAACCGGGCCGCTTGAGTGGGGCACCCGACTCATAGATTTTTGGGATTGGAAACCGTTACCTGGGCCGCCGACCTCGTCACGACAATCAGACTGGGAACCTCGCTGCTGTTTCGCTACCAGAGCAGTTTCCGGGTCGGTGTGTCCTTCGGGAAGCCGACTCTGCCGCCGGGTTAAAACCCGGCTCCCTTTAAAAGGCCATGCTGGACAAGGCGCTGAAGCGCCGCTCTACCAAAACCGCCACAGGCTACAACGCCTCCGAAACTGCTCTAGTTTGCGCCGAGGTGCTTGTTGAAGAACTTGATGATCACGTTATAGGCGTCCTGGGATTCGGGGACGTCGGGGTTGTAGAAGAAGCCGTGGAAGAGTCCCTCCCACACATGGAGGTCGGCGTCCACTCCGAGTTTCACGAGCTGCGAGTGGGTGTAGAGGGCTGAACTCATCTCGAAGCCGCGGGTGCCGGTGATAAGCAGCGTGGGCGGGAATTTCGCCAGCATTTCGGGCGAATAGATCGGCGCGATCAGGGGATCTTTGGGATCGGTGCCAGCGAAGTAGCCGAGGCGGGTGACGCCGCCGTCGCGCATCTCGGGCATGAGGCGGGCCTCGCCGAGAGGAGTGGAGGTGTAGGCGGCATCGCCACCGAACTCTCCGGCCGAAGCGCAGAAGATGCCGATGGCGCCGGGGCGCGGGAGATCGTGCTTCTGGAACCACGCCACTGACTCGGCGGTCAACATTCCTCCGGCCGAGCAGCCGAATATGCCGATGTTGCCGGGCTTGTAGGTCTTCAGCAGCTCCTTGTAAACGGCGGCGACGTCTTCGCTGGCGGCGGGAAACTTGTTCTCAGGGCCCTGGCGATAGTCGAGGCTCACGACTTTAATTGCGCCTAGCGCGGCGATGGGGCGTGACTCAAGCTCGGCACATCCGGGCCAGCAGCCAGAGAAGCCTCCGCCGTGAAGGTTGATAAGCACGCGGTCTTTGTTGGCGGCGGCGATGCCGCTCGCGGGCGTGTACACATAGGCGTGCACGCCGGCGATTTTTTCGTCCTCGAGTTTCACGGGGAACAGCACCTTCTGCCGCTCGAAGTAAGGAACCATGAAGCGCGGGATGCCCTTCTCGACGTAGGTCATCTTCGGATCCTGCATGTCGTGCAGGTGCTGGTTGAGGTAGGCCTTGGCTTCCGGGGAGAGGAACTTCGAGAGGGGCACGGACTCGGCGGGAAGCTCAATGGTTCCGTCGGTCTGAACGATGACTTTTGGCGGAGTGGTTTTTTCATCGGCCTGTGCCGAGGAGCCGTAGGGGATGCACAGCAGCAGGGCGAGAATCGTTGTCCGGGAAAAAGGCATGGGAGACTCCTGTAGCAACATCAACTGTTATATAGCCAGAGGTGTCGCCGGCTGAAGCCGGCTCTGAGTCTTAAGGTGACGATGTTTGCGGGCTGACGCCCACGGCTCAAACAAATGCCGCCCTTCGGACTGAGGCGTTTCAGGTCGGGACGTCTTGTTCCCACCCTTTCGCAAAGAGCGCGAAAGGATGGGACACCGAGCGTTTTCTATAGTGCGACGAACACGCCCGCAGAATTCAAAATCGGGATTGCGTCTGGGGCACGCGGCTACTCAATAATCGCCAGCGTGTCGCCGGGATTGACCGTCGCGCCTTCGGCCACGAGGATTTTCTGGACCTTGCCGTCTTTGGGAGACTTCATTTCGTTCTGCATCTTCATGGCTTCCATGACGATGACGCCCTGGCCGGCCTTGACCTCGTCGCCGACGGCGACACTGATGCGCACGATCTTGCCCGGCATGGGAGCGGTGATTTTCTGCGGGCCGGCCTCGCCTTCGCCGGCGGCGCGGCGCGTGCGCAGCGAGCGCGGGTCCTGCACATCGATAGCGTAGCGGGCGCTGCCAACGATCAGGTGAATCTCACCCTGGAGCGAGCGCTCGCGCTTGATTTCGAAGGCGTCTCCGCCGACCAGTACCGACATTACGTCGCGCGCGGTGAGCGCGGCGTCGACTTCGATCTCGTGGCCGTCCACCTTGCAGAGCCAGGTTTTTCGCCCTTGGTGAGTTCGAGGCGATGGGTTTTGCCGTCAACGATTACGTCGTAGGTCATAAGCAGTTGCCAGTCGTCAGTTGCCAGTTATCAGCTTTGCGCTGGCCGCCTTTCGCTTGTCGCTATTCGCTATTCGCTCTACGAGAGTTTCAGGGGCTGAAGCCCGGTGGTGAAGAAGGCCACATTCGGCACGACTGAGGTCATGCCCTGACACAATACCGTTCGTATGTGAGTCTGCGTACGCTTTCAAGCGATGCCTGCCTTTGGAGCCAGTTGCTCATCGTGCGCGCAGCCCTTCTTCGCGGGCGGCGCGGCGCCAGTTGCTCGGTTCGGGCGCAGCTGCGCCGTTGGCCGGGGCAGGCAGTCCGTCGCCGCCGGGGAAAGTTGCCTTCGGATCCATGGTGGCGAAGATTCCCGCCGCAACGGTCGCAATCAGCTCGTGATGCGGATTGTGCTCCGTGGCCTTTGTTCGCCAGCAGGCGCTCCAGGAAGCCGGTGTCGATGTTACCCGCGCGGAAATCCGGGTCTTTCAGGATGCGGCGGAAGAGCGAAATGTTGGTCTTGATGCCGCCGACAAAATACTCGTACAGTGCGCGCTCGAGGCGCTGGATGGCCTGCTCGCGCGTTTCGCCGTAGCCGACCAGCTTGGCCAGCAGCGGATCGTACTCGATGGGCACGGTCCAGCCTTCATACATGCCGCTGTCGCGGCGGATGCCCGGCCCGGAGGGCGAAATCAGCCGCGTGATCTGTCCCGGCGAGGGGAAGAAGTTGTTGTCCGGGATCTTCGGCATAGACGCGGCACTCGATGGCGTGTCCGCGCAGCGTGATGTCTTCCTGCTTGAAGGGCAGCGGCTCGCCCGCTGCGACGTGGAGCTGCAGGTGCACGAGGTCGAGGCCGGTGACGAATTCGGTGACGGGATGCTCCACCTGCAGGCGGGTGTTCATCTCGAGGAAGTAGAAGTTCTTCTGCTGATCGACGAGGAACTCGACCGTGCCGGCGTTCTGGTAGTTGGCGGCCTTGGCCACGCGCACGGCGACTTCTCCCATGCGGCGGCGCATGTCGGGATCGACGATGGGCGAGGGCGATTCTTCCAGCACTTTCTGATGGCGGCGCTGCACCGAGCACTCGCGCTCGCCGAGATAGACGACGTTGCCGTGCTCGTCGCCGAAGATCTGCATCTCGATGTGGCGCGGGTTGATGATGGCCTTCTCGATATAGACTTCGTCGTCGCCGAAAGCGCGCTTCGATTCGCTGCGCGCGTTCTCGAAGGCCGAGCGCAGGTCCTCGGGCTTGTGCACCAGGCGCATGCCCTTGCCGCCGCCGCCGGCTGCCGCCTTCAGCATCACGGGATAGCCGATTTCGGCGGCCATCTTCTCGGTGGCTTCGTACTCCATGCCTTTTTCGGAGCCGGGCACGAAGGGCACGCCTGCCTTCTTCATGTTCTGGCGGGCGCGGGTCTTGGAGCCCATCATTTCCATGGACTCGGGCGTGGGGCCGATGAACTTCACTCCGGCATCGCGGCAGGCCTTGGCGAAGCCCGCGTTCTCCGACAAAAAGCCGTAGCCGGGATGGATGGCTTCGGCCCCGCTGCGCTTGGCAACGTCGAGGATTTTGGCGATGTTGAGGTAGGACTCGCTGGCCGTGGCCGGACCGATGTGATAGGCGTGGTCGGATTTGCGGACGTGCAGGGCGCGGCGGTCGACGTCGGAGAAGACGGCGACCGACTCGATGCCCATCTCGCGGCAGGCGCGAATGATGCGCACGGCAATTTCGCCGCGGTTGGCGATGAGGATTCGCTTGAACATGAAAGCGCCCCGGCGCTGACCGAGCTCGCGGCACGGAGATCCTCCACGACGCCCCGAATCAACGCGCCAAAGCAAGAATTGTACTGTAAGGTCTGACGGCTGCGAGTGACGGCGTCACAGATGCTAGTGACGGACAGGGGTGCGGTAAGAAAACGCCCCTCCCGAGGGAAGGGCGTTGGGAGCTTACCGCTGCCAGGCGAAATTTACTTTGCCGGCTCGGTAGTGACGATGCCGGTCGGACCGGCCTTCTCGGCCTTGGCCTTCTTGGTGGCCAGGGTCTTATCAACCCAGTCGTCGGCGGTCTTCAAGTCGGCCGCGCGGGCTTCGGGGTTGTCGCATTCCAGATCGGCGCGCTCGCGGTACATGAGGTTGAGATACGCCATGGCGTCATCGTAGTCCGGCCGGAGCTCGAGCGCTTTTTGCAGCTTGGCGATGCCATCTTCGACTACAGCCTGGTTGGCGCTAATGGCCTTTTGCAGCTCGGCGCAGGTCTTCTTGTCCTTGATATCGTCAGTTGGCTTCAGACCGAGTTTGGCGCGCGCTTCCAGGCGCGGCTGGTAGGCCTGCGTCCAGTCGATGACCGCGATGGAGTAGTACACCTCGGGATCATTCGGATCCAAGGCAGCCACCTTTTCGTGATACTCCTTCGCCAGGTCCATCTTCTTCATGTTGAAGTAGAGGGAGGCGATGCCCTTGAGAGCGAGGATTTGCTGTTCTTTGGGAGGAGGAGGAGTGACGTCAAGCACCTTCTTGAACTCGTCAATGGCCTGCTCGGCGAAGCGGTTGTTCTCCGGCGAATCGGCCCCGGGGATGTATTGCTGCATATACGCGGTTGCCAAATAAAGACGAGCGTTGAGCAGGCTGGGGTCGAGCTGAACCGCCTTCTGGAAATGGTCGATGGCGTCTTCGTACTTGGCGTTCTTGTAGGCTTGGACGCCCTTGTTGATCTGGTCGCGCGCCCGCAGCTTCTCGCAGCCCACGGCCGAGAGCAACGCCAACAGCATGGCTAGAATGGTCAGTACCCGTCCGGTCTTGTTCATGTCTGGTTTCACTCTCCGTTACGCGTTATCGGGTGGCATGGTACGGCGGGACACCGATTTCGATGTCCCGCCATCCCTAAGGAGGAGTACGTCCCGAATCACGTTTCTGTCACTCGATCCGCTACTGACCTGCTTCGATCTTGGCGGTGATCAGTCCGACCTTGTCGACACCCGCCGAGTGCGCGATGTCGATTACCTGTGCCACTTCGTTAAACGTCAGGTCCGGATCAGCCTTGACGAACATGACCTTTTCGGCACGGGTCTTGAAGATGTCGTTGAGCTGACCTTCAAGGTTTTCCCAAGTCACGTCGTCCTGGTTGATCTTCAGGTTGGCCTTGTCACCACTGCCTTTCAGCAACTGCACCACCACGGTTCGGTCGCTGGGTGGGGGCTGCTTCTCTTTGTCCTTGGGCGGCTGGGGAACCAGCGCGTCCAAGCCCTTCGGAGTCAGCGGCGTGATCACCATGAAGATAATCAGCAGCACCAGCAGTACATCGATGAGCGGGGTTACGTTGATGTCAGCTGAGGGCCCGCCCTTCCCTCCCATTACCATTCCCATAAGAGACTCCCGTTACTGCGCAGGCGCGGGCGGTGGTGTCTGCGCCGCCGCTCCGGTCTTTTTCTGTTCGGTTAGCAAACCCACATCATCCACTCCCGCCGAACGGACGTTGTCCACCACCTCCACCACGTTACCGTAGCGGGCGCGGGCGTCCGATTTGATGAAGACACGCTTGTCCTGTTTATTGGCCAGGCGGTCTTTCACCTTGCTGGTAAGCTGGTCGGCGTCCACCCGGTCAGAACCGAAGTAGATTTTGCCATCGCGCATGATGGAGATGAGCAAGGCATCTTCCTTGTCGGCATCCTGCATGGGAATCGGGTTGTTGACCTTGGCCATGTCCACGCTGACGCCCTTTTGGAGCATCGGCGTGATGACCATGAAGATGATCAACAGCACCAGCATTACGTCCACCATGGGAGTGACGTTAATGTTCGAGTTTACTTTCGAGCCTTCGTCGCGTTTCGCTAACGCCATTGTTCAACCTCCCCGTTCCGTCGGAAATCGGCAGTGCACTTATGCACTGGGCCGACTACCGGCGGACGGCTCCGCGACGCTTCAGGAAGTAGTCAATCAACTCGCTGGAGCTGTTGTCCATTTCCACGTCGAAGGCTTCCACCTTGCCGGAGAAGTAATTGAACATCATGACGGCCGGGATGGCGACGAACAGTCCGAGAGCGGTGGTCACCAGGGCTTCAGAAATACCGCCGGCGACGGCGCCCAGACCGGTTGCCTTCTGGGTCGAAATTTCCTTAAACGCGTTCAGAATGCCGACGACCGTTCCCAGCAGTCCGACGAAGGGGGCTGTGGAACCGATGGTCGCCAAACCGCCCAATCCGCGCTTCAACTCGGCGTGGGTGATGGCTTCGGCGCGCTCGAGAGCGCGCTTGGAGGCTTCGATCTGCTCGCCTGGGATGTCAACGGACTCACCGTGCGCGCGGAACTCCTGCAAGCCGGCGGTGACGACCTTCGCCAGGTGGCTCTTCTTGTTACGCTCGGCAATTTTGATCGCTTCGTCGATCTTGCCTTCACGCAGAGCGCCGGCAACGGCGGGAGCGAATGCGCGCGACTGCTTGCGGGCAGCGCTGTAAGCCATGGCACGGTCAATCATCACGCCGATCGACCAACCGGACATGATGAACAGGATAATAACCACGATTTTGGCGAGCCAGCCCATCTGTTTCCAGAGTGACACCGGGTCCCAGCCCACCGCGGCCTCCTGGAACATCCAGACGGCAACGTTGGGTACGTGGCTAAGAGCGTAAGTTGCTGCGTTTGTTAGAAGCATGGATCGAATTCTCCTCCTCAGGAACTTTCGTTACAGCAGAACGTGAATTTCTTTACGGCTCATACAAGAACATTGTGGCAACGCCGCCCCAAAACGGGTGACGCCGCTGGCCTATCCTCCGGCCAGCGTGAAGTTTACGTTGATGGTCGTTTCCACTTCCACCGGCTCGCCGTTCAGGAAGTACGGCTTGTACTTCCATTGCTTCACCGCGTCGATGGCCGCAGGCGCCAACATCGGGTGGCCGCTAACCAGGTGCAGGTTTTCAATGGAACCGTCTTTACTGATGACAGCCTGCAGAACCACCGTTCCCTGAATGCGCGCCTGGCGCGCCAGCGGGGGATAGTTGGGCCTCACTTGCCTCACCAGCAAACCTTGCGAGACGCCCTGCGACACGCGCACACGCTGCGGGGTCGCGGCTTTGGGCACGACTGTTGGGGCGTTGCTGATAATGCCGCCCAGCACGCCTCCCATGGCTCCGCCGGGTACGCCGCCGGGTACGCCGCCCACGACGCCCGCTACGCCCGAAGCCGGCGGTGGCGGTTCGTCTTCCTTAATCATGGCGACTTTTTTCGGGATGGCCGTCGGAGTGCGCAACTGCCCGTTGTCCAGATCGCTGGTCCGGGGCTTTACGATTTTCACTTCCGGCATAGCGGCCGGGGGAGGTGGCGGTGGAGGCGGCGGAGGCGCGACCAGGAACGTCATCAACTGCGCTTTCGGTAGCGCCTCAGTAAAGATGAGCGGTAGCAATACAAGCACGCCAATGAGCAGAATCTGAAGGATGAACGAAACTGCAGTCGTCGCGCCCTGCTTGGTCTTTAGCTTGCCCCCGGATTCCATGAGGCTGTCTTCAAACATAGCCCTATCTCCGTAGAACTCTTTTACTGATTACTTTGACACCGGACTACTGCGTTTTGCTCCCAAATTCACGCGCGGCACCCCGCAACCTGCCATGTCCGACCCGCGCCAGCTAACGTTACAAAACCCTGTTGCCACTCCGAAGGACTTGAATATACACCTCGGAAGGCACTTGTGTTCACCAGAAAATCGATTATGCCTTCGCCTTGGCTTTTTCCCGTGCGGCACTCGCCGCCGGCAGGGTGGCTCGGCCTGTCTTCTTGCCACGCCACTCCTGGTATGCCACGAGCATGGGCGCCGCAACAGCAATCGAAGAATACGTACCGATCAGGATGCCGATGACGAGGGCCAGCGAAAACCCCCGCAGCACTTCTCCCCCGAACACATACAACGAGAGTACGGTAAGGAAAGTCAAGCCCGAAGTCAAAATTGTCCGGCTCAGAGTCTGGTTGATGCTCTTGTTCACCACATCCGGCAACGCATCGCGGCGCAGCAGCTTGATGTTTTCGCGGATGCGGTCATACACGACGATCGTGTCATTCATCGAATAACCAATCAGCGTGAGGATGGCCGCGATCACCGTCAGCGTGATGTCTATGTTCAGCAGGGAGAAGAAACCTACGGTAATGATGGTGTCGTGGAAGCACGCTACTACGGCGCCGACACCGTAGATCAGCTCGAACCGGAACCAGAGGTACACCAACATCCCGCCGAGCGAATAGAGGGTTGCCCAGAGAGCCTGCCTGCGAAGCTGGCCGCCCACCTGTGGGCCGACGATCTCCACATTGCGCACCGCGAAGTTCGAGGTGTAGGAGTCCTGCTCCAGGACTGACAATACTTCCGGCGGGGCCACGCCCTTCAACTCGTCCACTGAAGTCAGCACGCCGCCGTGCTGTTTGTTGCGGAAGTCGTCAATCTGTTGCGCGATCGCCAGGTACTTGGCCGGGGCGTCGATGCCGCCCAGGTGCAACGGGTCCTTTGCCAGCAGGTGCTGTTGCAGGCTCGACGGACCGGTGTTGTTGAGATCCAGCTTACCCGCCTGCTGCGCCTCGCTCGACTCGAGCGCTTTGATGATGGTGTTCTTGCCCTGGTCGAGCGCTGATTCGCTGGTTTCACGCTGCTCCAGCGCCACCAGCACTTCGTTGTTGCCCGGGTCGCCGTAGCGCTGGATCTTCGGGTCCTTCAAGCCTGCGCGATCCATGGCGGAACGGATCTGGCTCAGGTCGGGCGTGCTGGCGAACTTTACGTAGACCAGTGTGCCGCCCTTGAAGTCGACGCCGAAGGGAATGCCGTGCCAGAAGAAGATGGAAAGTAATCCGGCTACGCTGAAAACCAGTGAGAAGGCAAGGAAATACCACTTCTTGCCCAGGAAGTCGATATTGGTATTACTAAATAACTCCACCGCTAGCCCCTTAAATGCTCAAAGCCTCGCCACGCTGGTGGCGATTGAGGATGGCGTCGAAAATCACGCGCGATACAAAGACGGAAGTAAACAGGTTGGCAGCCAGACCAAAGCTGAGGGTCACGGCAAATCCGCGCACCGGGCCGGTTCCGAACAGGAACAGGATGATGGCCGACACGATGGTCGTCACGTGCGTGTCAACGATCGTGACCCAGGCATGCTTGAAGCCCTGCTCCACCGCCTGCGGCGGCGTCTTGCCATGGTGCAACTCTTCTCGAATACGCTCGAAGATCAGCACGTTCGAATCCACGCCCATGCCGATCGTCAGGATGACTCCAGCGATGCCCGGCAGTGTCAGCGTCGCGCCCGTGAAGCCGAGGAAGCCCAGCAGGATTACAAGGTTCAAGAACAGTCCGAGGTCGGCGTTGATACCCGCGAATTTGTAATAAAACAGCATGAAGGCCATGACCGCGAGCATGCCGAAGATGGCTGCCCGCACGCCGGCGCGAATCGAATCCGCACCCAGCGAGGGACCGACCGTTCGCTCTTCGAGGTACTTGATGCCCGCAGGCAGAGCGCCCGAACGCAGCGTCAGCGAAAGGTCCTGCGTCTGCTGCTCGGTGAAGGCGCCGGTGATGCGGCCCTCATCGCGAATGGCTTCCTGAATGGTCGCCACTTCCATGACCTTATTGTCGAGAACCACGGCCAGCCGATCGCCGACGTGGGCGCTGGTAAAGGCGTAGAAGCGGCGTCCGCCTTCGCCCGTCAGGGTGAACTTAACATCGGGGCGTCCATTTTCATCGCGGCCTGCATCGGCCGAGCGCAGGTCGTTGCCGCTCACCGCCGAGGCGCGGGTGATGACCCAGTAGGAATCGGTATTGCCGCCCTGGGCACCGATATTCTTGCCTTTCATCAGCACGCCGTTGGCGGGAATCAGTCCGCCATTGGCCTGCATGGCTTCCTGCTCGCTGCCGTAAGGTCCGCCCAGCGCCTGCCGGATTTCCAGCATGGCGGTGGACTGCATGATTTCTTTGACTCGCGCCGGATCGTCCACACCGGGAAGCTGCACAAGAATCTGGTAGTCGCCCAGGCCGTGCTCCTGGATCACCGGCTCGTTGACGCCCAACAAGTCAATGCGGTTACGGATCGTCTCAATCGCCTGCTGCTGCGCCTTGGTCTTGGTGTCTTTCACGATGCTCGGCTTCATGGTGAGCGTGAAAGAATTGTCCGGGCCAGAGGTGAGATCGTAGTCCGGCAGCCGGTCGGCCACCAGGCTACGCAACTCGCTGATCGACTCCGGCGCCACGCCCTTGATGCTGATGACATCGGGGTTCTGCTGCGGATTCGGCTTCACCAACTCGGCGTAGACGACGTTCTTCGATTTGAAATCGTCTCTGAGTCTCTCAATGGCGCGGTCGCTGTCAGCGTTGATGGCATCGTTCACCTGCACCTGCAGAATCAGGTGCGTGCCACCCTTCAGGTCAAGCCCGAGGTGAATGCGCTGCTGCAGCGACGCCAGCAAGCCGGACGGCGTGAAGCTCTGGGGAATCCCGAAGATGCCGAACAGAAAGAAGATCAGCACCGCGAAAATGATGACAACTTTGATGGTCTGGTTCTTAATCATGAGTCACTGCAACCCTGCTAGGACTTTAGCTGCTTGTCGTCTTCGTTAGTGGTGAGCGTCACCACGGAGGAGCGTGCCACTTCAATCTTGATGTTGTCGGGAGCAACGCGCAGTATAAGGGTGTCGTCTTTCGCCGACATGATCACGCCAGTCAAACCGCCACTGGTGACCACCCGGTCGCCCGGTTTGATCTGCGTCAGCATCTGCGCCCACTTCTTCTGTTTGCGTTGTTGCGGCATGATGAGGAGGAAGTAAAAGATGGCGAAAATCGCCACCATCATCACAATCGGCCCCATCGATCCGAGGCCGCCGCCGATTCCCTGGAAATACGTACCGATTAATGTCTGCATTTGTCGTTAACTTTCCCCTCAACGCGGTCATCGCGAGCTAAGCCGTCGCGGCAGCCGAGTCGAAGGAACTACGTTTGCTCTTCGGTGGAAGAGCCGGGCTTTAGCCCGGCGTCCCGCACGCCTCAACCTGGGGCTCTGGCCCCGTACATCCGAAATCCACAGCCGCCAAGCGACGCACTCCCTCTTCGCTGCATCCAAACATCGAGCAGGGATTACCGCAGGACGTCCTTCAGGCTTGGGAGTTATTCAGCGCAACCGCAGGGCAGTCACTCGGGGACACTCAGATGCGGTGGTTTTACACCAGACAGAAAAGTGGCGAACTCCCCAAGTATTATAGCTTGCCGGACGCGCCGCATGGTGTCAAGGTAGTACGCCAAATTGTGGACCGTGTTTAAGGTCTGTGCCAGCAATTCGTTAGATGCGTACAGGTGCCGCAAATAAGCCCGCGAGTAGCGCCCGCACACCTTGCAACCGCAGTTCGGATCAATTGGCCCGTCATCTCCAGCGAACTTCGCGTTTTTGATACTCAGCTTTCCCTCGGACGTAAACAGCAGGCCGTGGCGCGCCGCGCGGGTCGGGAGGACGCAATCCATCATGTCCACGCCCTGCGCTACATAGTGGACAATTTCCTCTGGAGTGCCCACGCCCATCAGGTAACGCGGTTTGTTCTCCGGAAGATACGGAATCACGGCATGCACCATTTCGAAGGTCATGGGACGGGGCTCGCCTACACTTAGTCCGCCGATCGCGTAGCCGGGCAGGTCGATCTGAACGGTTCTTTCGGCAGATTCGCGGCGGAGATCCGAATGCATGCCGCCTTGCACAATACCGAAGAGGGCCTGCGTTTGGCCCGGTGTTATTTTTGGCGTTATTGGCGACTGGCGACTGACAACTGGCAACTGGCTGTCAAACCACGGCACCTCTTCTTTGTGAGCCGCAAAATAATCGCGACTGCGCTGCAGCCATCGCAGCGTCATCTCCATCGACGCTTGCGCCCGCGCGCGGCTGGCCGGATGCTCCGTGCACTCATCGAATGCCATGATGATGTCGGCGCCCAGGCCAATCTCGGCGGCAATCGCGCTCTCGGGGGTAAACATGTGCGACGAGCCATCGAGGTGCGAGCGGAACGCCACGCCCTCTTCCGTCACTTTGCGCAATTCGCTGAGGCTGAAGACTTGGAACCCGCCGGAGTCCGTCAGGATGGGCTTGTCCCACGCCATGAAGCGCTGCACCCCACCCAGCGAGCGCACCATTTCCACTCCAGGACGCAGATATAAGTGATAGGTGTTGTTTAGCAGAATCTCAACGCCCAGCTCTTCCAGCACATCCTGCGCGACAGCCTTTACCGTCGCCAGCGTTCCGACGGGCATAAACACCGGCGTCTGCACCACGCCATGCGGCGTGAACATTCGCCCCGCGCGCGCCTTGCCGGCGCGCGCCTCGATCTCAAAACGAAAGGACATGAAAGATGATTGTAGCGGGAGGGAAATGCTCCACCGTTAGACGCTGATTCGCGTTTGCCAGACCGAGCTAGTGCACGTCAGAAATTCTCGATCTGCCACACATTCTTGGGTCCGCCGGCCTCGGCTATCGCCAGCATTCGTCCGTTTGGTGACGGGACCGCATGCCAAATTTCTGGATTGCTCGACCTGAGCAAGACGGTAGCTCTGCCATCCAGAGTGATGCTTAGCAAGGCGCTATCCCGATCAAAGTTGTGCCAGGACACCAGGAGTCGCTTCCCGGCGGCGGACCAGTTAATACCGATCAAACCGCTCCATCCCTTTACAACCAGATCACGCGTCTTGCCCTCGGAGGTAGAGCGGAAATGGATCGTGTCCTGATCGGGGCCGTAAAGGATGATGGCTCGTTCCGAGCCATCGGGGGAAAGACTCCAGTTGCACGAGGGCTCAACTTGCGGCGCCGCTGCAATCTTGCCGCTCCTCATGTCGAACCGAAACGTTTCCCAAGCATCTCCCTTGATGACGCTGTACAGGCAGGTGGTTTTGGGGAGGCCAGCACATTGCACATTAAATATCCCAACATCCTTCAGGATTAAACGAGGCGATCCACCGCCTATTGGAATGGCGAAAATGGAGGAGGGGGTTTCGTGGCCGGCGGATTTAGGGGTAGAGACATAAAGGATCTCCGTACCATCGGGGGTCACAATGGCTCCCGAAACCTGGTCCGCGCTAGTCACCAGACTCTCCGCTGTGGTCTTGTCGATCGCCTGTTTGAATATCTCGCGAGTGCCGTTTCGATCCGAACTGAAGAGAACTGACTTGCTATCGGGTGTCCATGACGACGGTATATTTTCATTTTCATCCAGCGTCAGTCTTCGGTTCCCGATTAGTTGTGTACCGTTAGCCGCCAGTGTACCGATGTAAACGCTGGGCAACCAATTTCCCCTCAGGAAGAGCACTCTCTTCCCATCGGCGGTCGCAGTAACCTGCGAAATCCAGCCATGTCCTCCCGTGATGCGTTTCGGCGGTGAGGAAATCTTTGCTGAATTTTGCAGCGACACGATCCACAGGCTCGACTCTTGCTGGTTTTGAGGAGATCCAAAGGCGTAGATAAGGTGGCCATCGGCTAGCCAATGCAGTGCGGGACTTAACCGACTATCGGAAAAGAGGGTGCGGGCAGTTGCCGTCTGCCACTCGTTCACCTCAACGGAACTCGTCCGGGCATTGTAGGCCCAAATCGATCGGATATAAGCGATTCTGTTGCCGTCGGGAGACCATGTAGGCGCTCCCACCTGCGAGTCATCCGCTCTGGCGGTTGCAACCTTTATCGGATCCGTCCCATCGGAACGCATGACCCACTCTTCCCGACCCCACCGACCATCGTAGGTTAATGAACCGCGGCGGAATGCAATGTGAGATCCGTCTGGGGACAACGAACCTCCCGACGCGTCGTCCGCTAGCATTTGCGGTGAGCCACCGAACACCGAGATACTCCACAAGCTCGCCTTTCCGGCTTGTTCGGCTCGAGTGACAAGGAGGCGCGATCCGTCCGGAAACCAATCGTCCACCCGGGCATGGAAATCTGTCGGTAAGGGCACGGGGTGGGTCTCGCCGGTGCGAAGCAGTTTCAGGTAAGTGCCTGTATTGTCGGCATAAGCCAGGTACTGGCCGTCCGGAGAGACAGCCATACTGGTCACACTATTTTCTGCCGAATTCGCAGTCAGCTTTTGTTCAATGACCTCCGCCCGACGCCATGGATATAACCACAATGCCCACGCGATGACGGCAATGACAATGGCGGCCAGGAAGGCGGGCACCACCCAACGCTGCCGGGAAGGCGATTTGCCTCGTTCCTGCGCCGCCACGATGCTGAGTGTCTTCACTGGGGGACCCTCGACCGCGGCAATAAACCGGTAGCCGCGTCGCCCAACAGTTTCCACAAAGGTAGGGTGTTCGGCAGTGTCTCCTAACGCGTCGCGTAGCCTCCGGATTGCGGAGTTAAGGCCGTTGTCGAAATCCACAAATGTGTCTGCCGACCAGAGTCGGGAGTGCAACTCCTCTCGCGTGACGACTTCTCCGCGGCGCTCCAGCAACATGGCGAGGACTTGAAAGGGTTGGTTCTGAAGTTTCACTTTGACGCCATTCCGGCGCAATTCGGCCGCCCGCAGGTCCACCTCGAAGACGCTGAAGCGAACCACGCGAGACTGGTCGTTGGGCATTAATTCCATATTTATTGGACTCTGCTTGTTTCAGGAGTATGAGCCAACAGCCGATCACCAGCAAGTAGACTCGTTACCCCCGTCTGTAATTTGCGTTCGCGCCGCCACGTTGCCCGGCAACTGCCGCCGGCTCAGGCACTTATCGCGTTAGCGCCGCGTGCTCGACAGGTTAGCGCCGTTCTATTGCCCATGCCGCGCCCTCGCCCTAAAGTCACAACACTGAATCTGTTTTCTGGGGCGAGGAGGTAGTGCGACGCAGTACTTTCCTTTCTCATTTGGCCTCATTCGGCCAAGCCCAACAGCATTGCTCTTGGCGGGGATAACGTCGAAATCCCGGCCGTAACCAGTAGGCGCCGGTGGATCTCTGTCGCGGGGCGCATTTTGCTTGTCTTTCCCGCGTTCGACTCAAGCACTCGTTGAGTGAGGACTGCCTAACCAGAATCGAAGTTTGACGGGAAAGAGGAGAGACATGAAAACAATTCGCATCAATGTGTCAACAATGTCCACGCGTGTGTACTCGAAGGGTCTCATCACCGGGGCAGCGTTCGCTGCTTTGTTGGTGATAGGAGTGCTGATCGCATCTCCGTACGCAGCGGCGCAACAGGATAACAATGGATCGCAAGACGAAAAACAAATGATCCAGATCGGTCTCGCGGTAGCCCCGGTTCCTCTGAACATGGCCCGCAAGGACAAAGACATGGTGGGACTGGGCAGCTATATTGTCAACGTGACTGCCGGTTGCAACGGTTGCCACAGCCAGGGTCCTGCCACCCAGTATCTCCCCACAGGCAACCCCTACCTGCTGCAACCGCCATTTAATGGCACCACGACGACCAATCCGGCGACTTACCTGGGCGGCGGCAGAGACTTTGGGCCGTTTCCCGGTCCGACGTCACCGTTGCATATTGTTTCCCGCAACCTCACACCGGACAAATCTGGCTTGCCGGAGGGCGGCCACACGTTAGCGGAGTTCATCCAGATCATGAGGACTGGCGTGGACATGGATCACGCCCACCCCAACTGTCCGACCAATGCCCCCAACTGCATGCCTCCTCCCTTCGAGGGAAACAAGTTGCAAATCATGCCGTGGCCGGACTATCGACTCATGACCGAGCGACAGCTTACTGCTATCTACAAATACTTGAGCGCCATCCCTTGCCTGGAAGGAGGCCCGGGCGAGCCTTTCCCCCGCTGTTACTAAAAGGCACGGCTGCCCGAACCCGAAGAGCGACCGGCTCAGATGTTCTGAGCCGGGTTCGGTCTTGGCGTGGGCGCCGGCCTGATGGATCTTCCACCGCAGAAAATGGCTCGGCGGGAATCGAAAGCGTCCAGTTGGATCTGGGCGCCCAACTCTTCCAGCACGTCCTGCGCGACGGCCTTCACCGTGCCCAGCGTGCCCACGGGCAGAAACACCGGCGTCTGCACCACGCCGTGCGGCGTGACCATGCGCCCCGCCCGCGCCTTGCCGTCGCGCGCCTCGATCTCAAAGCGAAAGGACATGAAAGATGATTGTAGCGGGAGGCGGAATTTACCCGGCAGATTTACCGCCCAAACCGCTCCGCGGCCCGCGCCTTGGCTTTCGCGGCTTCGTCTTCACGGTTCTTTGGCGGGGAGGTCGTCTCCAGCGAGCCGAGCAGTTTGATCGAGATGGTTGCTACGTCGTCCACCGCAGCCGCGAACAGCGCTTCGTTCGCCTTCGACGGCTTGTTGAACCCCGTGATCTTGCGGACGTACTGCAGTGCCGCCGCCCGGGTCTCTTCTTCGGTAACCGGCGGATCGAAGTTGAAGAGCGTTTTGATGTTTCTGCACATTTCGTTTTGACCTGACCTATCGTGAACTGTGAGCGACGTTGGAGCAACGCCGATACGCCTTCGCTCGCCTCACCGAAGCGGCAACCGGCGGTGCGGATCGACCCGCATCACCACGTACGAAATGCCCTCCGGTCCCAACTGCGTGAAGCCGTGCGGCGTGTTTGCCGGAATTACGACGATGTCGCCTGGCCCGATCTGCTGGCTGGTTCCTCCCCTGATCGCTACTCCTTGGGCGGTGGGCCCCATAAGCTTCACGACGTTTGGATCATCCGGCCTAATCTCGGAAGCTTGTTCCAGTGTTCCGCCAGTGACCAGCGTGCCGCTGCCGCTCACCACGTTGTAAATTTCAGTCACGTCATGGTGTTGATAAGCGTCGGGTACGGCTTCTCCCTTCACGGGGGTTCGACGCACGGCGAAGACTCCTATGTTGTAGTCGCCATCTACCGGAACGACCCGCAGCGCAACGTCTTTGATGCCGGTCTTCGGAGCCACTTTCAATGCTTGCTCAATCTCAGCACGAGTGACCGCGGCCGATTGCAGGCGGGCCGGAGACGGAGCCGCACTTGCCACATTCCACGCCAGCATTCCGCCCCCCACCATCGAGAGCACCGAAAACAACTGTACCCAGCGAACTGGTTTCATCAGCACCTCACAACGATTCTGACCACGAATCACACACGCTTCCTCGTGCAATCTACGATGGCGGTGCACATGCGCGCCCCTTCGATTCTCGAACTCTACCATTAGCGCCCATCCTGCAGGACGGATGTGCCGTATCCGCCATCGCACCGCACTGCACCTACTGGGCAACGCAAGCTGACGGAAATGTGAATGCGGCGAGAATGTTACTTATTCATTGGCTTTGCCGTGGAAATGAGCCACAATCTCTATCCAAGGAGCCGCAAATGAAACGACCTTCCTCTCAAGAATTCTCAAGACGCGATTTACTTCGAACCGGACTGACTGCCACCGCAGCAGCTTTTCTCGCAGGTAGCCTTGACCTCGGATTTCCGTCGCCGGCATTGGCGCAATCGAAGCTGACGCCCGACGCAGCATTGTCAGAACTGATGGAAGGCAACAAGCGCTTTACCACGGGAAAGTTGACCGCGCATGATCACGATCTCGCCATCCTCAAGCAGCACACAGAAGAAAAGCAGGAGCCGTTTGCCGCCGTGCTTTCTTGCGCCGACTCGCGCGTGCCCGTCGAACTGCTGTTCGACCAGAGCATTGGCCATATTTTTGTTGCGAGAGTCGCGGGAAACATCATTACGCCGGAAATTATCGGAAGCCTGGAGTACGGCGCGGCCGTCCTTGGAACCAAAGTGATTCTGGTGATGGGACATTCTAATTGCGGCGCCGTCAAAGCAGCTATTCAGGGCAAAGAGGTCCCCGGCCAGATCAGCTCTCTCTTTCCGCACATCCAACCAGCCGTCGATCAGGCCGGCCATGACCTCGAAGCAGCGATCAAAGCCAACGCAAAGATCCAGGCAACGTTGCTAAGCCAGTCGTCCACGGTGATTTCGGAAATGGTGAAATCAGGCAGTGTGAAAGTTACGTCCGCCTACTACGACCTGGGCAGCGGCAAGGTTACGCTGCTGGAGTAGCGCCCCCGAAGTTCGTCACGGCGGTCGATGAGGCTGCGGAAAAAGGCGGTTTTGGGTAGAGCTGACCTTTAGCTAGGTCCGCGTCTAAGCCGTTTAGTTTTGACCCGCCGAGCGGACTCTAGTCCCCGAGGCGGGAGCATCCCGGACTTTTTCAGCGAACTCCAGCCTCCGCCGGGCAATTTTGCCATGACGATTAACTCGGCTCCACATAGCAGCGGGATTTTTTTGCGAATCTATAGTATTCCCATCATGTTTATGGAATAATTCTAGATTAACAGGCCGGGCAACTTGCCCAGGGCGAATTCCGGCCTGTGTGGGTAATTCAATATGAAGATTTCTCAAAAGGGGCTCTATGCGCTCAAGGCGATGACCATGCTCGCCCGGCGCTTCAATGATGGTGCTATTCGGATTCGCGACATCGCCTATGAGGAGGAGCTTCCGGAAAAATTCCTGGAGCTCATTCTGCTGGAACTGAAGAATGCGCGGATGGTGGAGAGCGTGCGCGGCGCCAAAGGCGGCTATCGTCTGCGGCGGCCTCCGGACCAGATCACTCTGGCCGAAATCATTCGCCTGATTGACGGCGCGCTGGCTCCCTTCGGCGACGCCGCACAGTTGCGCGGCCTCATTGAAACGGAAACCAACGACCGCGCGCTGTACCAGGTGTTTCTCGACGTGCGCGATGCCGCGGCCCACATCTTGGAGAACACCACCCTGGCCAGCCTGATCGAAGACAAGCGCGGAACCCGCGGGCGGAAGCGAAAGAACAAGGACGAGCGGACGACCGGCCCAGCGGTAGTGCATGACATCTCAAAGACCGGGAGCCGCAAACCATGAAGCGACTGTGGTTGATAGCAATGCAGGCCGCGCTATTTTTGGCGAGCCCGCTGCTGTCACAAACCGTGATTCGTGTAGGTGCCTTTCCGAATATCACGCACGAACAGGCAATGGTCGGTAAGGCCAATGGCTGGTTTGAAAAGGCCGGGGGGCCCAACGTCAAGATCGAATGGAAGACCTTCAACGCCGGTCCCTCGGCGATCGAAGCCATGTTCGCAGGCGCGATCGACATGACCTATATCGGCCCGAACCCGACCATCAGCGGATACGTGCGCTCGCAAGGCGAGGCGCTGCGCGTAATTGCCGGCGCGGCCAGCGGAGGCGCGTCACTGGTCGTGCGCAACGATGCCGGCATCAACAAGCCGGAAGATTTTCACGGCAAGCGTGTGGCGTCGCCGCAACTGGGCAACACGCAGGATGTCGCGCTACGGGCGTGGCTGCAAGCGCACGGCATGAAACCGGTAAACAAGGGCGGTGATGTGCAGGTGCAACCGATGGCCAATCCTGACCAACTGACGCTGTTCAGGAAGAAGGAGCTGGATGCGGCGTGGGCGCCGGAGCCATGGGCGACACGCCTGATCCGCGAAGGCAACGGGCGCCTTTTCCTGGATGAACGTACGCTCTGGCCCAACGGGCAGTTCGTCGTTACCAATCTCATCGTGAGCACCAAGTTTCTGCGCGAACACCCTGACGTGGTCAAGAACTGGGTGCGCGCGCAAGTGGAGCTGACGGACTGGATTCGCAGCCACCCAGCCGAAGCCAGGAGGCTGCTCCTCGAGCAAATCCAGCGCGAGACTGGAAAGGCGCTGCCTCCGGAAGTCATCAATGAGGCGCTCAGCCGCATGGAGATCACCGACGATCCTCTGCGCAGTTCGCTGCTCAAGTCGGCACAATTTGCTTTCGACGCGGGATTTCTGGGCGCGAAGACGCCTGACCTCTCCGGCCTGCATGACCTCACGCTGCTGAACCAGGTGCTGAAGGAAAAAGGCAGAAAGGCAGTGCAATGATGGCGACATCGAGTACCGTGCCATCGAGGCCTGCCGCGCAAACGCTGTCGCTGGTGGATAAGGAAGCAGCAAAAAATAGGCCCAAAGTCTGGGTGCGCGATGTATCACTGTCGTACCCCGCGGGCAAAGGCGATCATCTGCTGGCGCTCGACGGCATTGATTTGAAAGTGCGCGCCGGGGAGTTCCTCTGCATCGTGGGCCCATCGGGCTGCGGCAAGTCGACGCTGTTGCACATCATCACCGGACTGCACCGCCCGACTTCGGGCAGCGTGATGGTGGACGACGAGCCGGTGGACGGCCCTTCTACCAATCGCATTCTTATTTTTCAGGAGCTCGGCCTCTTCCCCTGGCTGACGGTGGCGCAGAACGTCGAGTTCGGCCTGAAGATGGCCGGCATGCCGCGTAACCAGCGCAACGAAAGGGTCGCGCACTACCTGCGCATGGTGCACCTTTCGCAGTTCGGGGACAGCTTCATTCACCAGCTTTCAGGCGGCATGCGGCAACGGGTGGCGTTGGCGCGCGCCCTGGCCACGGAGCCGGACGTCCTGCTGATGGATGAGCCGTTCGCCGCGCTCGACGCGCAGACCCGCGACCTGCTGCACGATGAGTTGGAGCGCATCTGGGCGGAGACCGGCCGCACCATCATCTTCGTCACCCACAACGTGCGCGAGGCGGCGCGGCTGGGCGATCGCGTAATCGTTCTGACGTTTCGTCCGGGACGCATCAAGCGGGAGTTTGTGGTTGACCTGCCGCGGCCGCGACAGATCGAAGACAGATCAGTGGCGGGAATGGCGCGCGATATCCTGGGCGAATTGCGCGAGGAGATCAACAAGAGCCTCGATCACGAATACAAGGTGCGGCCATGATGCGGGCATTTCGACAGCTTGTTTTCTACGCACTGCTGCTCGCCATCTGGATTGTGGTGGCACGCTTGCGCATCTGGCCGCCGTACATGATCCCGTCGCCGCAAGGTGTGTACGAGTCGTTGCGCGCGGGGTTTTCCGACCATAGCTTCTGGATCGCGATCGCTGTCAGCATGAAGCGGATCGCCATCGGGTATGCCATTTCCGTGGCCATCGGCGTGGTGCTGGGGCTGCTTCTGGCCAGCAGCGACTTCCTCGAACAAACCCTGGGCGGCCTGATGCTCAGCCTGCAAAGCCTGCCAAGCATCTGCTGGCTTCCGATGGCGGTGCTGTGGTTTGGGCTATCGGAGAAGGCAATCCTCTTTGTGGTGATCATGGGTTCGGTACTGTCAGTGACCATCAGCATGGAGGCCGGACGCAAGCAGATGCCCAAGATCTACTCGCTCGCCGGGCGCAACCTCGGCGCCAATGGGCTGAAGCTCTTCTTCTATGTGCTTTTCCCCGC
The DNA here is from genome assembly GCA_963814165.1 of uncultured Acidobacteriaceae bacterium. GTDB lineage: Bacteria > Acidobacteriota > Terriglobia > Terriglobales > Acidobacteriaceae > DASRAA01. The sequence goes on from CAWFBW010000019.1 coordinate 91,881, forward strand.
CAGCCTCCCCTTCCTGATCGCGGGGCTCAAGCAGGGCTGGGCGTTTGCCTGGCGCTCGCTGATTGCGGGCGAGATGATCTTCGTCAGCCTCGGCCTGGGGCAGTTGCTGATGATGGGCAGGGATCTCAACGACATGAGCCAGGTGGTAGCGGTCATGATCCTGATCGTCTCGATTGGTTACATCGTCGACGGGCTGATCTTCAAGACCATGGAGCGCCGCTTGCAGTTCCGGTGGGGCTTGACACCGGCGAGCTGATTTTCACAGCGATGTGACGAATGCGAATGTGGGTCGAAATGCTGTTGCCATATAGTCTAGTAATTCTATGGACATAGTTATATCAGTGATTGCCTATCGGCGGGAGGTTTGGCCATGACGCATCTGGCAGGGAAATATGGTTTCGGGAAAGTTTGCTCTGCGATATTTGCGCTGCAGCTTGTCTGCACAATGACCGCTGCGTCTGAGGATGGCGTGCCGCCAGGGCCGGGCGTCGCCGCGCCACAGGCATCCGAGAACGCACAAATGCGGGCGGAGCTGGAGCAACTGAAGCAGCTCGTCTTGCAACAGCAGGCGCGCATTAATGCGCTGGAGCGTCAGCAGGCTCCGGGCGCTGCGGCCGTCGGAAGCGACGACCTGATCGACATGCTGTCATCAGCAGGACTCGCGCAGGCTGCAGTTGCGACACCCGCTCCACCGCAGGCGGCTCCGCAATTCGCATCCGTGCAGGCGCCGCAGAGCTCGGGCAGCACAGACGAGCGCGTCCGCAACCTCGAACGCCGCATCAAGGGCCTCGGCCCACTTTCCATTAGTGGCGACCTCCGCTTGCGCGGCGACCCTTACTTCAATGGTCCGCGTGACGGCTCGCAAGATCGCGCTCGTGCTTCGATTCGCGCCCGTCTCAACTTCCTGGCCGATCTGGGCCCGCAATTCCAGGCCGGCATCAGCCTGGCTAGCGGTGACGTGAACAATCCAATCTCGACCAGCCAGACGTTGGGAGTGTTCTACACGCGCAAGGCCTTCGCCCTCGATCAGGCGTTCATCAGTTATAAGCCGGCCGAGTTCAAGCCTCTCACCCTCATCGGAGGGAAGTTCCGCCCGATCTGGTACAGCACCGAACTCACCTGGGACAAGGACCTCAATCCGGAAGGAGCGGGCGAAACTCTTGCATTTCCGCTGGAAAACATTCCCGTGCTGAAGCGTGTTGCCGTGGTTGGTGTCCAACTGCCGTTTGCCGAAGCTGCTCACACCACCACCACAAGCAGAAACATCGTTCAGAGCATGATGTACGGAGTTCAACTGCAAACCAACTGGCAGCTCATGTCGCGTCTGGGGTTGAGTGCCTATGCGGGCTACTACGATTTCCAGAACGCCGACGCGATTGCCCTGGCCATTGCCAGAGCCAGCAGCCGCAACCCGCAGACTCCGTGGTCTGGATCTCTGCCGCTCAATCCCGGAAACACCGACCAGAATTCCATCACCACTACAGCCTCAGCCAATGTCGTAATGGTCAGCGGCAAGCCTGTTCCCACTGGCGTCACCAACATCACGAATGCGCAATTCGGTTCCAGGTTTGGACTGCTCGACACCATCGCCCGCCTCGACTGGGATACCGGCAATGCAAAATATCCGGTGTCGTTCATCGGAGACTTCGTACAGAACACGCGCGCATGCGCCAACGTTGGAAGCATCCAGCCCAAGCCGGCTGACACCTCGACTTTGGTTTACGCCCAGACCACAAACTACACCTGCGAGTCGAATCATCGGACGGGCTACTGGCTCGAGGCCAGGGTCGGTCGGCTGAGTGAAAGACGGGACTGGCAGGTCGGCTACACGCGAATCTTCCTCGAACGCGAAGCCGTGCTCAGTAACTTCAACTACAGCGAGATGTTGCAGGGAACCAACGTCAGCGAGCACCGTTTCGATTCCTTCTACATGCTCCAAAACAACGTGCAGCTCGGCTTCACCGCGCTGATCGGCAAACCCCTTGGCCTCCAGGGAAAAGGCCAGCCCTGGTTGGAGCGCCTGCAATTCGACGCGATTTACATCTTCTGAGTTCGCACCGGGTTGGTCCGGCTACGACCGAGCTTTGTGGGCCCTGCGGCCGGCATGGACCGATCCTACTCCGCAGTCAACGCCTTTTGCTTCTGCTTTTCCTTCGCTTCGAACTTCGCCTTGCTCACGATGGCGCGCGCGATCGTGCCGTAGCCGATAACCTCAACTCCGTTCGAGGCACTTGCCTTGAAGGTGTAGAAGCGCCCGTCGAACGATTCCAGTACGGCTTCCGTCGTGATCGTCTGGCCCTCGACAGCAGGTGCGCGGTGCACAATGTTGATCGCTGTTCCCACACTCACCTCGTCGCCTTCACAGAACGGTTCGAGTGCGTTGTAGGCAGCCGCCTCCATCATGCCGATCATGTTCGGCGTGGAGTACACCGGTGGCAGGTGATCTTTCCAGGCGGTGAGAGTGTTCTTAAACTGGACGGTGGTTTCGGCTTCGCCGCGGGTGCCGGGAGGAACTGGTTTGGCCATGTCCTGAGACTATCGCGACGCTCGTGAAAAGCGAAAGGTGACCGGTGCGCGGCCGTGCCGAAAATTTCCCTTGACAATTTATACTGTGTATCGCACACTATGTATCAGCTACTATGCTTCGCATAGGTGACAAGTCGAACGCCGACATTTTGGAGAATTTACGCTCCGAACTCAGGCGAGGATCGTTAATCGTTGCCGTGCTGGCTCAGCTGCGTACTGAGCAGTACGGCTATACGCTTCGTAAGTCGTTGGAAAACCACGGCTTATTCTTGGAAGAGGGGACGCTGTATCCCCTTCTCCGGAGGCTGGAGAGCCAAGGTCTTTTGGCCAGTGAATGGCGTGAGACCGATAAGCGCAATAAGCGCTTCTACCGCCTCTCGCCGCAAGGGGATCTGATCCTCACTCAGCTGCTGATCGACTGGGAGGAGCTTTCCGATTCGCTGGACTCCATCTCGAAGCAAGCGAAAGCGCCGCAAACCACGGAGGCCGGCCCTGCCGAAGCCAGCCCTCCACCGGAGCAAAACCATGGAACTCATTGATCGCTACCTCCAATCCGTCAAGTCAGCTCTGCCCAAACGTCAGCAGGAGGACGTCGTCCGGGAGCTGACAGACGAAGTGCTCTCGCGAGTCGAAGAAAAGGAAGATGCGCTGGAGCGGCCGCTCACCGAAGACGAACAGGTCGCGCTACTAAAGGAACTCGGCCACCCCTGGCTGCTCGCCAGCCGCTATCGCAAGCAGCGCTATCTAATTGACCCCTCAATATTTGCGCTCTACTGGATCGTTCTGCGGCTGATCCTCGTCGTGACCTTCTTCGGGATGACGATTGCCGCCGTAGCAATGGCAGCAACCGGACAGGCATTGGGCTCGGTGTTGAACGTCTTCTGGCAATATCCCATGGCGGCCCTCAAAGTGTTCGCGTGGGTGACGCTTATCTTCGTTGTGCTTGACATCGTCCAGGCCAAGCTGAATTTCTTCGAGAAATGGGACCCCCGCTCGCTCCCCAAATTATCGAAGTCGCACAAGTGCACTTCTACGCGGGACAGCATCGTAGGAATGGTGGTCGCAGGCGTCTTTGGCGTGTGGTGGTTGGTAGCCCTGAAGAACCAGTTCTGGCTGTTCGGGCCGGCCGCGTCACTCATTCAGCTTGGCCCCATTTTTCAGTCCGTGTTCCCGCTTTACGTAGTGATGGTTATCGTGGATGTCATACGGCACGCTGTAGCTCTCGTGCGTCCCGGTTGGGACAGAGGGCGCTTCGCATTCCGCATCTTTTATCGCGCGCTGACCCTGCTCATTCTTTACGTCCTCACTCATGCACAGGACTTGCTGGTTCCCGGCAAAGCCGCCGATCCGAGTCTGCAGTCGGCGCTGGCAGGCATAAACCGCGGCATCCACCTCGGACTGGTCATCACCATGGTGATTGTGGCTGCGCAGCTCGCGTGGGACCTGTACTCCTCCTTGTTCCGCAACTCAGGGCAAGAGGAAGTGGCCTCGTTGTAGGCCTCCGGGAGACTGAGTGTCAAGACCTCCACGTCCTCCGTCATTGTTGCCAGTGCTCTATCCGTGTCATCCGCGCAAATCCGCGGCCGTTCCGCCTTTCCCGCTAGAATAGAGATACAGCCGCACTAGCGGCCTTCGTGGGGAAACACTCTGTTGTCGCAGTTCACCGAAACTTATGACGTTGTCGTGGTCGGCGCCGGCCATGCCGGATGCGAAGCCGCCATGGCTGCCGCTCGCATGGGACTGAAGACTGCGCTCTACACGCTTAACGTCGATCTGATCGCGCAGATGTCGTGCAATCCCGCCATCGGCGGAATTGCCAAGGGGCATCTCGTCCGCGAAGTCGACGCCCTCGGCGGCATCATGGGCGAAGTGACCGACGCGGTGGGCATCCAGTTCCGCTTGCTGAACACTTCGCGTGGCCCGGCCGTATGGTCTCCCCGCGCCCAATGCGACAAGCAGCAATACCGGCTGAAGATGCGCGAAGTACTCGAGTCCGAGCCCAACCTGCACATCAAGCAGGCCGAGGTGGCGGAAATAGTTATCAGTTGTTCAGTTGCCAGTTGTCAGTGAAAACGGTGATCAGAACGAACTGACAACTGACAACCGGCAACTGGCTACTGGTGTGAAGCTCCGCGACGGCCGCACCGTGGGAGCGCAGGCCGTCATCATCACGACAGGCACCTTTCTCAACGGCCTCATCCACTGCGGCGAACAGCAATACCCCGCTGGACGCAGCGGGGAACCCGCCGCCGTGCTGCTCGGTGAATCGCTCAAGGCGCTCGGCCTGCGCGGCTGCCGCCTCAAGACCGGTACCCCTCCCCGCCTCGACGGACGTTCCATCGATTGGTCGAAGTTCACGGTCCAGCCCGGCGACGACGATCCCACGCCCTTCAGCTTCCGCACAAAGAGGGTGGCGCACCACGACAAGCAGGTCCCGTGCTATATCGCATTCACCACCGCCGAAACTCACCGCATCCTGCGCGACAACCTGATGCGTTCGCCGATGTACAGCGGACAAATCCAGTCCATCGGGCCGCGCTATTGCCCGTCAATCGAAGACAAGATTGCAAAGTTTCCCGATAAAGAAACTCACCAACTCTTTCTCGAGCCCGAGGGACTCAACACGCACGAGATTTACGTCAACGGCATGAGCACCTCGATGCCGATCGAAGTGCAGCTCGCGGTCATCAAGTCGATTCCCGGACTCGAAAATGCCGACATGCTTCGGCCCGGCTACGCCATCGAGTACGACTCCATCGACCCCACCGAGTTGGAGCGCACGCTCGAAACCAAGAAGATTGCCGGCCTTTACCTCGCCGGACAAATCAACGGCACCAGCGGCTACGAAGAGGCCGCTTGCCAGGGCCTGATGGCGGGCATCAACGCCGCGCTGAAAATCAAGGGTGAGCCGCCGCTGATTCTCGATCGCACCGAGGCCTACACGGCCATCCTCATCGACGACCTCATCAGCAAGGGCACCAACGAGCCCTACCGCATGTTCACGTCGCGCGCCGAGTTCCGTCTGCACCTGCGCATCGACAACGCTGACCGCCGCCTCACGCCGCACGGTCGGCGCATCGGACTCATTAACGACGCCGCCTGGGCCGACTATCTCGCCAAGCAGGAACGCATGAAGGCCATGCGCGAACTGCTGGAGCGCACCCGCGTGAACGCCGAGTTGATGGGAAAGATCAGCGACGACACAGGAGCCCGCGGCGTGATCGAATCCCTGGGCGCCGATTCCAACGGAACGACACTCGCCCAACTTCTGAAGCGTCCGGAAATCCAGATCGAACACCTCGCGCCCCTGCTGGCGCGCTTGTCATGCCGTCGTTCTTCGACCGCGATACGCTCGCAAGTCGACCAGTTACCAGTTGAACTCAGTCACCTGGCGGTGGCCGTCCGCAACGAGCTCAAGTCCGTCGAAACCGAGATCAAGTACGCCGGGTATCTCGATCAGCAGACAAAATCGATCGAGCGGCTCAAGCGCTCCGAGCAGCGCTCCATTCCCGAGTGGTTCGATTACACCAAGGTCTCCGGCCTCTCCCGCGAGATGCGGGAGAAGATGATGCACGTCCGCCCAAGCACCCTCGGGCAGGCGAGCCGAATTCCCGGAGTGACCCCCGCTGCAGTCTCGCTCATCAACGTCTACATCGAAATCCAGTCGCGGCAGCACTCAGTCACCGTCAGCCAATCGTAGGTCGGGCTTCCAGAACGCACTCGGTGTATGAGTGATGTACAACACTTTTCGAATAAAAAATATCACGACCATTTAGAATCAGCGGTTTAGGGGTAATTTGTCTCTAAGTCGCTGATAATACAGCTAGTTATAGCTATCCATCTAGCAAGGATTGGACTTAGCTGGCAAATTTCGCCGTTTTTCGGCACAATTTTGGTATTGAAAGTATGAAAAGTATGTACGAGAGTTGTCATACAAGTATGTATAGTATGTGCCAGATTTGCCATATAAGTATGACTTGTATGCTACACCGCAGCCATGGATGACCTGTCAAAGAACACCGCCCGCAGCCTGGGCGCGGGGCTGACGAGGGACACAACTCCCTCGCCTCACGTCAGGTGTTTTACGCGTTCGGGCCGTGCCAGGAAAGGGCGTGCATCACATGGCTGCGTGATTTGGGGAAGGACGAAAATTCGCACCCAAGCGGCCAAGACCGGGGAGCTTGAATGGGCAGCCGGCGAGAATGGTGTAGCCTCCAAAACCCTCCCGCGCTCCTCTTAGCGTAGGAGTTGGCCTGTTCACGCTCGCTATGTGGACCCATAGGTTATTGGCGTAGAGTGTTGCCATGAAATACAAGTCCTTATTGCTGCCGATTCTGGTTTTGGTGAGCGTCCCGCCCGTACTCGCTTCAGCTCCCCCTTCTTGCCAGAAAGCCGCCAGCTCTAAGAACGGAAACTTTCTTGTAATAAGAGTCCTTCAAACGGAAGCGACTGCTGACCGCAGCGGCGGAAGCAAAGTACAGCGTGTCAGTTTTGAAGTGCTAGCAAAAACGGAATTTCTCAACGAGACAGAGCGTTTCACGTCAGCGGCGACTTACTGGGGGTCTTCGCTGTGGGACGTGGTTCTTACGCGGAACGACCCGCGCCCCCTACCGGCATGTGCGGTTCCGTTGCTTTCAGACGACGGGGAATTTTTAATCTTGCTGAACCAGCGGGCCGTCGGTCCCGCTGATTCCGCATTGTGGATATACCGGCGACGCTATCACCTCGGTGACCGTCTGGGGGACGGACCGGAAACCAGCATTCTTGTGAGAAGTGTCACGCTGGGAGAAATCTGGCCTACTGACAAGTTTCCTGAGTTTCTGACGGTAACGGACTCAAGCCCGCTTTGGTTTGCGGGAGGCGGCTTTGACTTCTCAGGCGATAATCGCCTCCTGACCCACGACACTCGGTGGGGCAACTCAGTCCGCATCAATTTGAGCGACGGAGTGGTGTCTAAGAAATAGCGGACGTGGAAGCCGTAGTGCCGGGGGCCCCAGGTTCGCGTCCCTCTTTTGGACGCTAACCGGGGATCACTGCATTCGGCGTAGATAGTGTTGTAGATTCCGTCCGTGCCCGCAAATCTCCGGCCGCCGCCAGCAATCCGAACAATCCCATTTCGTCACCTTCAGTTGTTATCGCCGCCTGCCCAACTTCACCGACGGCGCAGTGTATGACTTGTTCCTCGTCAGTCTAGAAGGCTATGCGCCGTCACTTCGCCCTGCGCGTTTACGGCTACGTGGTGATGCCCGAGCACGTGCATTTGCTGCTGAGCGAGCCCGAACAAGGCACACTGGCCGACGCAATCCATTACTTGAAGCTGTCGTTCACCAAGCGGTTGCACAGCCAACGACCCGGCACCGGATCGTTTTGGCAAAAGCGTTATTACGACCGCAATGTGAGGAATGCCGATGAGTTCACCGTCAAGCTGCGTTATCTGCACCGCAATCCCGTGAAGCGCGGACTGGTGAAGGAAGCAGGCGACTGGCGCTGGAGCAGCTTCCGGCACTATGCTTTCCGTGAAATGGGAGTGGTGGAGATCGAATCGGAGTGGACGGCGAGAGATCGTGAGTTGGCGGCGAAAGGCGGAGCGGCCCGAATATTCCTGCTCCCAGGTTAGCGTCCAAAAGAGGGACGCGAACCTGGGGTACCCGGCCGTGAAGAGGTGCCGGGCTGTTTTTGTGGCTTCGGCTGAAGCAACTCACATCAGGGCCATGATGCCGGGATGCCGCGCTGAAGCGCGGCTCTACCCAGCTTCCTTACTCCATCGCTTCCAGCGCAGCCATCACTTCAATCCCGTCCCACAGGTTCTGCAGCCGGATGTTCTCGTTCGCCGAGTGCTGGTTGTTGTCGTAGTTGGCGATCGGAACCGTGATCGTGTTCGTGTTAAGCGTCTTCACGATCATCTCCAGCGGAACGCTTCCGCCCATGGTCGGGAGCTTCACGACCGGGCCGCGGGCGCTCTCGACGGCGGCGATCACTGCCTGCGCGATGGGTAGGTCCATCGGAGTGCGCACCGCGTTGTATCCCACCGCATCGCGCATCACATAGGCGACTCGCGGATGCGCCATCAGCGTAGTCTTGTCCGGCGGCGCATCGGTCACGAAGTATCCCTGCGACACGATGTAGTCCACCACGCGCTGTTGCTGCGTCTTCCAGTCGAGTCCCTTCACCAGCCGCATGTCGATGTCGGCGGTGGCAGTGGAAGGCACAACGTTGTTCGCCTTCGCTCCCACGCGCGCCGAAGCGAAGCCGTCGATGTTCAGCGTCGGCTCGTTGAGCAACTCCAGCAGCGGCTTGCCGCCGCCGTTCGCGCGGCCCAGGCCGAACTCTTTCATCAGCAAGTCGCCATTGTTGGGAGCCTCGGCAATCGCCTCTTTCTCCAGCGGGCCGAGCGGCGCAATGCCATCGTAGAAGTGCGGTACCAGCACATGGCCATTTGCATCTTCCATGCTGCCCAGCAATTGCGCCAGCATCATCGCCGGGTTGGGAGCCCAGTTGCCGTAGTGTCCGCTATGCAGCTCGCGATTTGGCCCGTAAAGTGTCACCGCGATGTGCGTCACCCCACGCGCGCCAAACACCACGCTCTGCCGTCCGCTCTGGTCAACCGGGCCGTCGCAGATCAACCACACATCGCCGCCCAGCTCATCCTTATACTTCTTCAGCACCGCTTCCAAGTTGGTCGAGCCGGCTTCTTCCTCGCCCTCCCAAACAAATCGCAGGTTCGCCTTGATCGGAATCTTTGCCGCCTGCAACGCGTCTAGCGCGGTGAGTTGTGCGATGATCGCCGCTTTATCGTCCGACGCCGAACGCGCAAAAATCCGCGGCTCGCCCTTCACCATCTTTGTCATCGGAGTGAATGGTGCTCCGCTCTCCCAGTCATCGGGATTCACCGCCTGCCCGTCATAGTGCGCGTAGAAAACGATTGTGCGCTTTGCCCCGGGAGTCTTGATTTCGCCATACACCACCGGGTTCGATCCCGCAGCAGTCAACAGTTTCGCGTCAACATGCCTCCGCGCCAGAGACGCAGCCAGCACATCGGCATTACGCTGAATGTTCGTGGTGTCGCTGGCCACGTTGGGAATCGACAGCAGCGCAGTGAACTCCTGCAAAATCTGCTGCTCGTGCGCCGCGCGCCACTGTTCGGCGGCTTGCTTCGGAGTCTGGGCGAAGAGCCCACTGTGTGAGATGCAACGGTCGACAACGATCAGAGCTACCGCAGCAGGCGCGAATCATGCGACGAATATACGCGACCGGAGCGCCTATTGGCCTCAACTTCCACAGTTCCCGGCCCGCAGCCGAACTCCATGGTCTCGCAGTACATCTCAGCGGTCACCGTGCGAATCAATTCGTCTTGTGCCGCGAACTTGTCTGGCGGCAGGCGAAAGATTCCCAGTCCATGCGAACTTCAAGGTGAACAGAACTTCTTTCATGTCGGCTGCAAGGATTTCCAGGGTCCCTTCCTTTTCCTGACTCGGGTCGTTCTTGCCCTGGATCGCGAAGGTGTTGTGCCAATCAACGAACGTCGCGGGCAGCTTTTTCAGTCAGACTCACCACCAGGTTCGGAACTGTGAAAGCGCCCTGGGAGTCTCTGATCGTAATCTCGCATCTCGCCGACGGCATTGCTTCATCGTCTCAATCGATCAGGCTCAGCGCGCCGTCCAATCTTGCTACGGCTCGCGTGCAGTCCAAGCCCGGGATCGTCGGCCGGAAGTTGGAGGTGATCCACTGTTTCGTCTTGCTGCCCAGGGACTGCGACACCTTGCCGCTTCCCGCTCTCACGCGCGTAGTCTCGGGCGAAAACGTAAGCGTCAGCATGCCGACATCCTTGGACGACGCATTCAGCTCCGGAAATCCCACTCCGGTTATCAGCGTGTGAAACACATCCATTTGCCAGGTCACATTCTGATTAAGGTCAATGCGCATGAAGGCCATGTCTTTGCGGACATGAAGAAAGCCAAACGCCGCCTTAATGTAGTCATACAACCCTTTTCCCATCCCGGGGCCCACGGTCACCGTGATGTCGTCGTAACTCACACCCGCAAGGTGCTTATGCGCAATATGGTCGAGGCCTACCTTTTCCACCACCACTTCCCCAGTGGCCGAACCACCTTCGAACGAATGCACGAATCCCTGGTTCACTCCCGCCAGCTCGAGCGTGACTGCCTCGGCGTTAAGACGGCTTACAGCCTGATGGCGCTACAGACATGTTCCCCTCCGTTGGTCGCCGCTCTCACTGCAAAACGCGTTGCGGCGTGGAACGTCATTAGACCTCACAATCTCGCCCCTGCGCAAGCAGAAGTCTCGCTGGCCGCCTACACGTAGTCGAACAGCGTCATGAAGCCGAAATCCATGTGCAATTGCTGATGGCAGTGGAAGAGCGTGAGTCCCGGATTGTCCGCGACGAACGACACCTCGATCTCCTGGTAGCCGCCGAGCATCACAACATCTTTCAGGATGCCCGGCGGTTGGCTGTCCCGCCACATTCGTCAGTTCGAAGCTGTGCCGGTGCAGATGAACCGGGTGAATGTCATCGCTGGCGTTGCGCATGCGCAGGCGATAGCGCTTGCCCTCGCGCAAGTGAATCGTGGCGGGAACCATTGCGTTGCTCATCGGATAGGCAACGCCGTTGATCGTCCATCGATTGAAGCCTTCGGCCGCGGCGTTATCTTTGGTGAACAGCATGTCGAACGTCTCGTCGGGCGTCGGGGTGCCCCAGGTTCGCGCCTCGTTTTTGGGCGCTAACCTGGGATCAGCCTCGTCCGGATTCAGCTTGCCATAGCGCGCGTAATTCCATTTGAACTGAGGCGGCGCAATCCACTGCGCTTTGCCTTTCTGTTCCGCGTACTCCACCACGATGCCCATGCCGTGATGGCGATCGTCGTCGCCCGTGTCGCCCATGATCCACACTCCCGGATGGTTCATCTCGACGATGGCCGAGATGCGCTCCGCGGTGCCCAGCCACAGCACTGGCACGGTCGCCGGATTGGGCACCGGGTTGCCGTCAAGCGCAACCACGCGGAACGTGTGTCCGGGCAGCGCAAGGCTGCGAATCTCCGTCGCGCTTCCGTTGAGCACGTGAAACAGCACGCGCTGGCCCTGCTTCACCCGCACCGGCTCGCCGTGTCCGAGCATGCGCCCGTTGATGGTGAAGGAGCCGTAACCAACCTCATACCCGTGCGGAGTGCCCTTTGCCAGCGAAGCCTTCATCGCCGACTCGCCCTGGCGTTCCAACTGTGGGTTGCGAGCCGCGGGTGCGAGAAAATCCATCGCCATGTCGCCGCCCCGGCTGAACGTGGGCTCAAACTCCTTGAGCGTCAGAAACACCTCGCGATCGTATCTGCCCGGGTTCTGTGCAGGCTCGATGTACACCGGCCCAACCTGTCCGCTGTAGGTCCCGGCGTACAGGTTCGCGCCCGCGCGGTTATGGCTGTGATAGAAGCGAAAGCCCGACGGCCTCGGGGTAAACGAAATGCGCCGCTTTCCGTGCGCCGGAATCCAGGGCGTGCCTTCCTCCGCAGCACCATCCACATCCGTCGGCAGGAATTGTCCATGCCAGTGCAGTTGCTCCGGCGTATCCGTTTCGTTGAGGATGTCAATCGTGACCGGCCGGCCTTCCTGAAAGCGCAGCAGCGGGCCGGGAAACTGCCCGTTGTACGTGGTCGTAGAAATGATCCGATTCGATGCGATTTCAATTGGCGCGACTTGAATGCGTATGGTGTAATCTGCGAGGCCCGACGCCTGTCCCACACTGTGGGAGGCAGGGCCCGCACCCATCCCGGTTTGGCCGCCCACGCTCTGCGAGAGAACGGCGGCTCCGGCGGCCAGGCCGGCTGCCTTCAAGAAACTGCGGCGAGAGTCTGCGAAATCACTCATGCGTACCTGCCTGCAACCCGATTGCGCCTGCTTCTATTTGATGCGAGGCGAACCCCGCCGGTCACCGAAGTGTGCCACACCCCGTCATGCCCCTTTTCCACCTCAGGGATGCAGCCGCACGCAGGACTGTGCTACATCATTAGTAGACATCAATTATTGTGGGCCGTGCCGGAACTTCGTCCAGATTCAAGTCGGCGCGCCCATCCCGCGGGAATCACATGGAAACGTTAGAAACCTATCACGGAGTATCGTTGCACGGACTGCCCATCCGTGTGGAGCTGCAGTGGCCCTTTCACCGCTCCGAGGGCGGCAGCGACTGGCACGTCGTCCACGGACGCCTCTGGCTGGCCGACGGCGGCGAACTCCACGCCGACGTCGCTCTCAACCTTTCCGAGAGCATCAACGAAGTGCTTCCGTCGCGCGACGGCGAGCTGGCCTTTTGGGTCTCCGTCAACACCGCCCGCAAGGCGCTCGACGACCACCAGCTGCAATTGCTGAAATCGGGCAAGCGCCAGCCCGTCCCGGTCTCCAGCCGCTGCTACAGTTTGAAGCGGCAGCAGTTCACCTTCTGGCACGTGAAGCCCGAGGAGATCGAATCCTTCGTCGCTCGCAAGATTTTCTGGATCGGCGGCCTCGATCGCCAGCCGGTGCTGGTCGCCGATCCCGTTGATGCGCTCTACCTCGACGCTTCCGATGCCGGGATGAAAGACAAGCTGCTGGCCACGGCCAAGCACCTCGCCAGTGAAGGACTGGCGGAGTTGTCCGGCGACTACGCCTGCGCCACCGACGCGCTCGCGGCGCGTGCAGCGGAATTCCACGCCGCCAAAGAAAAGGCGCTCGACGAACTCCACGCCAAGCACGCCTTCGAACGGGCTTAGCCTCGGCCGGCAAGGGCGCCCGAATTCGTCACACTGGCAACTGGCAACCCGCGACTGGCGACTGCCCTCTCACTCCTCATGCAGCAACACCAGCGGGTCCGCCGCCAGCGCTCGTTGCGCCGGAATCCACGTCGCCACCAGCCCCAGCAGCAGCATCGCCAGGACTACGCCTGCCAGCACCAGCGGATCGCGCGGTGTCGCCTGATACACGATCGACGCCAGCACCCGCGTCGCCATCAGCCCGAGCACCAGGCCCGCTACCGAACCCACCGCGAGCAGCTTGAACGCGCGCCCCAAGGCCGGCTGCAACACCTCTTTGCGTTGCGCGCCCAGTGCGATTCGAATCCCAAACTCCCTGATCCGTTTGCTCACCGAGTACGCCGCCATTCCAAAAATGCCAGTGATTGACAGCATCGCCCCCATGAGTCCTAGCACGCCCAGCGACATCGTCGCCATCCGCATCGGGAACAGCACTCCCTGTATCTCCTTGGTCCACGGCTGGATGTACACTGGCAGCCCCGAATCCAGCTCGCGCAGCTTTTCGCGAATCGCCGGAATGAGCTGCTCGGGGTCGCGTTCGGAACGCACTGTCATCCATGCCTGGCTCACCGGCATCTGCAGAATCGGCAGAAACAACGCCGCCTTCTGGTCTTCGGTAAGGTTCAGATACTTGCCGTCTTCCACCACGCCGACCACTTGGACGCGCGTCCCATCCTTTGTCTTGTAATAGCGCCCCACTCCGTCTTCCGCTGCCCCGAACACTCTGCGCGCAAACTCCCGGTTCACCACCGCCACCCGCGGCGCGTTCTCGTCGTCATGCCAGGTAAAGGGCCTGCCCGCCAACAACGTCGTCCCGGCCGCCTCGAAGTAGCCGGGTGAGACGTTGAACAGATACGGCTTGGCAGCCGCGTTCGCCGGCCTCAAATCCGTCTCTTTGTCGGAGTACACAGTCCCCGTGCCTGCATCCATGTTCAGCGGCACGGTGTTCGCCAAGCCCACCGACTGCACACCCGGAATCGTTGCCACTGCGTCAATCATTCGCTTCTGCATCACTGGGACCTTGTCGCCCTTGTATCCGGCCATGCTCAGCTCCGATTCCGCCAGCACGACGTTCTCGGGGTCAAAGCCGAAGCTGCTGTGCAGCGAGCGCATCAAGCCGCGCACGGCGACCATCGAGGCCGTGACCAGCACGGCGCAGATGGCAATCTGCACCACCAGTAAAACGTCCCGCGCGGTAAGTCGCCGCCCTACCATGCCGGTCGAGCCCGCCTTCACGATTTCATACGGACTCGTCCGGAACACCTGCCGCACCGGCACGATGCCGAACAACAGTCCGCTCACCAACGCCAGCACCAGCGCCACCACATAGACCTTTGCGTCAGGACTGACCGGCACATGAATCGGAAACCTTGGGATCGGCTGCCACGCGCTCAACTGCCGCAACAGCGCAATGCTGCCTACAAGTCCAAGCGCGCCTCCGACGAGCGCGATCAGCGTCGCTTCGGTCATGAGCTGTCGCAGGATTCGACCGCGGCTTGATCCCAGCGCCAGCCGTAGCGCCACTTCCCGCGAACGGTCGGCGGCTCGAGCAGCAAACAGGCTGCCCAGGTTGGCGCAGGCGGCCAACAAAATCAGCCCCGCCAGCAGCATCAACCCCGCGACAAACGCCTTCACCGGGCCGCCCAGAAAACTGCCGTACAGACCCGGCCGTGCCAACGCAAAGCTGATCTTTCCGTCTTCCTTGGGATACGTCTTTTCCAGATACGAACCTATCGAGTTCAGGTCGCCTACCGCTTGCGCCGGCGTGACTCCCGGCTTCAGGTGCCCTAGCAACTCAAAAACCCAGCGGCGGCCGCGATCGTTCAGCTCGCTTGCCCCGGCCAACTGCTCATGGTTCACGATCGGCACAAAAATGTCGGGCGAAAAAAACAGAATGGTTCCGTGGAACTCAGGCGGCGCCACACCAACGATCGTGTACGGATGCTTGTTCAACTGCACCGTTCGCCCTACCACTCCCGGATCGTCCTGAAAGTGGTTGTGCCAGAATGCGTGACTCAATACCAGGTACGGCGCGCTGTTCTCGCCATGCTCGTCCGAAGCATGCAGGACGCGCCCAAGATACGGTTGCACTGCCAGCGTGTCGAAGTAGTTGCCGCTGGTTTCGTACACCCACACCGGAGCCGGCTCTTTGCCCGTGTCCAGTCCTGCCTGCGTGATGTTGAACGCCGCCAGACTCTCGAAGCTGCGGTTGCGATCGCGCAGGTCGAGATAATCCGGATACGACTCGTACCCCGAACCACCCCGGTCCTCGATTCCGTAAAGGCTTTGCGCTTGCGGCAAGTTCAGCGGACGCAGGATGAGCCCATTCAACACGGCAAACACCAGCGCGTTGGCGCCAATCGCCAGAGCCAGCGTCGCCACCGCCACCAGCGTGAAGCCCGGAGACTTCCGCAACATGCGCACCGCCAGCCGCAGGTCCTGCCCCACCGACTCCACAAACGTTCCGCCGGCGGCTTCGTGGCACTCTTCCTTCACGCGCGAGTAGCCACCGAACTCAATCCGTGCCCGCCGCTCGGCCTCCGCTCGCGTCAACCCGGACCGCTCCAGGTCGTCGGCGCGAAGCTGCAGATGCGCGCTCAGCTCGTCGTCCATCTCGGCGTTTACCTGCGAACGCCGGAAGAGCGTAGCCATGCGAAAGCGCAATGAGTCGAGGAGATTCATACTTCCTCCGCCTGTGGAGCCAGCGCGGCGCCAATCGCCGACACCAGCCGGTTCCAGTTGTCCGTCTCTTCCTGCAAGCGCTGGCGGCCTGCGGTCGTTAGTTCATAGAATTTGGCCCGTCGATTGTTCTCCGACGTGCCCCATTTCGCCTTCAGCAGCCCCTTCCGCACCAGCCGAAACAGCCCGGGATACAGTGCCCCCTGCTCGATCAACAGCGCATTGCCCGAGATTTGTCCGATGCGCAGGAGAATCCCGTAGCCATGCAGCGGCCCGAGCGATACCGCCCTCAAAATAAGGAGATCAAGCGTTCCAGGAAGGATTTGAGCTTGTTCAGTCACATGCACTCCTAAGCTGCTTAGGAGCTTAAATCCGCTCTCCTAAGCTGTCAAGGAGAAAATGCGCGGGGGCCGCGACCCGTAGCTTCCCGGAAGGAGCGGCGACTCAGGAGTGCTCCATCGCCAGTGGTCGTTAAGGATCAATGAACCCACCCCGCCAAAAGAAGCGACGTCGCACCCGGCAGTCGAATGTTCTGTATCCGGTTCGCATACGCAGGGTAAAGTGGAAACTAGATTGTCGCCGCCTAGAGGTGGTGCGGATCGAGCGATTGGCATGGAGCGGAGCACCCTGACCCCCGAAGTGCTGTCCGGAATGATGCAGTCATTTCTCGCGGACGCTCCGAACGCCGTCGTCCTCGAAAACGGCGAACTCCTGTTCGATTTCTCCACGGCGCGCTACTCGATTTCGGGTGAAGGCAAGTGCGTTCTGCATTTGTGGTCCGACGAGCGCAACGCCGTGCGCCGGGTGCTTGACGCCGAAGTGAAGCCGCGGATACTACGGCTTAGCGTTCTGCGGTTCGGGAAGTCACAACCCGAAATCCTGGAAATCTGCGCTGATCGCGAGCAGCGGAGTGCAACGGCGTTGCGGGCGATGCGCGCGCGTTACAAGCAGGTCTTCGAGCGCGTGCTGCTGCGCGAATTCCATGGATACAAACTCGAGTCGGTCAGCAACCGCGCCGACCTCGAGCACTCGTGCAGCCCGGTGTACACTCGCGGCCTGCTGCGCCAGGGGCAATCGGCCTTCGCGGTTCTCGGCGTCAGTTCCGACGAAACGCAGGCATCCATCGACGCGGCGCTCACTTTCGGCATCCTGTGGATGAATCAACAACGCGAGCAGCTCGCGGGACGCTCCCACGTTGTGGGACTGAAACTCTTCGTGCCCGCGGGCCGCAACGAGATGGTGCGCCAGCGCATGGCCCATCTCAATCGCGAGGCCGCACGGTGGGAGCTGTATGAACTCGACGAGCGCGCCGAAACCTGCGGGCCGCTCGATAGCGAAGATTCGGGCAACCTTGCGACCCGCCTGGCGCGGGCTGTGGATGCGGACGCAGCCCGCACCCGGTTTGCCGCCTCGATCGCGCGCATTGAGGGGATTCTTCCGGACTTCGAAGCGACGGTGGATTCGACAACCGAAATCATCTTTCGTCTTCACGGCCTTGAATTCGCCCGCGCTAAACTCGCGCCGGTGGAAGGCTCGTTCCGCAACGATGAGGTCATCACCTTCGGACTGTGGCCTGCCGAGTACACGCTCGACCCCTCGAACGAAGCCATGTTTCGCGACCTGGTGACCCGCCTCGCCGCGCGCCGTAACGCGGGCGGAGAGCGCGGCGACCCGCTGTTTCGACTGTGTCCTGAGCGCTGGCTGGAATCGCTGATCACCCGCAACGTGCGCGCCATCGACGAGCGCCTTGACCCGCGGTTCGTGTATTCGCAGGTGCCTGCGTTCGCCTCCACTGATCGCGCCATGATTGATGTGCTCACTTGCACCGTGGATGGCCGGCTCGCCATCCTGGAACTCAAGGCCGACGAAGATATTCACCTGCCGCTGCAGGGTCTCGATTACTGGGCGCGGGTGCGCTATCACCAGCGTGAAGGGGGCTTTGTGCGCAACGGCTACTTCGCTGGACGCCAACTCTCAGACGCGCCGCCCCTTTTGTATCTGGTAGCTCCGGCCTTACGCACCCATCCCGCGACCGACACTTTGCTGCGCTACCTGTCGCCGCAAATCGAATGGACGGTGGCGCAAGTGGATGAGAGATGGAGAAATGGGGTCCGTGTCGTGAATCGCAAACACGCGCATAGCATTTCGGCCACCAGTCAATCCGTTTGACCGCCCCACCTGATGAGACTAGACTCGATCTTGAGTGAGCACTTCCTCTCCTCTTTCAGATCCCCTGGACTAAGTCAGCCTATCTGAAGTTCCCCTCTCTTAGGGCGTCCGACTCTGGAAAGCTCGTGTCCATGGTTTGCCCTCAATGCGCCAGTGAAATGTCGAAGAAGTGGAACCCCAGCTCCGCAAAGACCTTGGCGGGTGCGGCTGTGGCTTGGGAGTGCAGCGTGTGCGGCTGTCAACTCACACAAGACGACATGAAGTCGTCGGCAAAGCAGACTGGGAGCCTCGATGTTTCACATCTGCCGCCCACGACTGTGTAAGTCGGCAGCAGAATTTCGGCAGACCAAGAGTGTTGCGCGGGATTTGTAATGAAACTGTTTTCACTTCATTGTCGTCTTTGCGGAGGAAGCCAGTTTAGAGCCGATCCTCCCGACGGGTGGCTGGAAACCGAATTGTTTCCGCGTATCTTCATTGCCCCTGGCCGCTGTACGGCCTGCTTTAAGCGATGTTACCGTCCGCTCTTTTTCAAGTGGGAAAAATCGCAAGCCACCTCGCCTTAGAAGTGCCTGGTGCGATCTGCGCTTATGCCGGTTTTACTCCGCCTTCGAGCGCGCGGAATTTCCAGTAGTCTCCCGCTGTCTCGCTCAAATCCCCCGCCGACTTCTCGCCCTTGAAGACACGCGACACGCCACGCACGACACGCCGCATCGGCAGCTCTCCGTTGGCGTCGTCCAGAAATAGCTCGCCGACTTTTACTGTGCGGTAGTACCAGCGCTTGAGCAGTGCAAGGTGCTCCATCCATTCGAGGGCGCTTTGCGGCTTCAGAGGTTCGACGCCCGCGAGCGCCTGGGTGATGCGCGCCTCCATCGACTGCGGCTTGGCCTGCATATGGGCGGCCTCGGACTTTGAGGCCACATCGAGCCGAACCGGATCGCAGATTCGTCCCGCCGCAATCTTGAACAGCGCAACCGAATCTTTTTCCGCAGCCGGCTGGATCAGCACGCCATTGAGTTCATCGAGCCGGCGAACGATGTCCGGCAACTGTGCCGTCGCGGACTTCACTTTCTCGAGCCGCGTATGCAGGGCCGCCGCGCCTTCGAAGTCGAGGTTGGCGGAAGCTTCATCGCGCTGCTTCTGTATCTCGCGCACCAGCGATTGCCCGCCGCTGGAGAAGTAGTCTTGCACGCGCGCGACCTCGGCGGCGTATTCGTCGTCGGTGCAGCCCTTGAAGCAGGGCGCCAGGCACATCTTCATCTCGGAATAGATGCACCCGGGAAACGCCGGGTCGGGCTTGAGGTCATCGGTGCAGCGCCGCATCAGGAAAAAGTCGAGAGAATCGTTGGCGAACTTCTCCGCCGCGACACGCGTGGGAAACGGGCCGAAGTATTGCGCGCCACTCTTGCGCCCGCTGATGCGCGTGGTCACCGTCGCGCGGGGGTACGGATTGTCGAGGATCAGCTTGACCAGTGGCGCAAACCGCAGCCGCAAGCGGTCGCCGTACTTCGCCGGAAACTCCCGCCGCTGCGTCTTATACAGCATCAGCCCGGTTTCGAAGTCGGAGCCGGTCGCAATCCACTCGACCTCGCGCACGCGATCGCGCAGATTGAGCTTGCGGCTCTTGCTTTCAGGCGCCCCCAGCAGCCGCAGCAGCCGCCGTCTTAGATTGGAAGTCTTCGCCACATACGGCTCGCTGCCCGCCTCACCGCGCAGCACAAACACCGCCGCGCTCGGCGGGGCGGTGGCAAACAGGTCAGTATCGTGCTCGGGGTGGAACTCCACGGCATGATTCTAGTGGATAGCATCGCAGGCCCGCGTTGCAGCATCAGTATGTTCCTGCCGTTCCACGAAAGGATCTCGCTTGCCACACCTGTTTGAACCGCTGTCGCTTCGCGACGTGACTCTGCGTAACCGAATCGCCGTTTCGCCGATGTGCGAATACTCGTCGGCTGATGGAATGGCGAATGACTGGCACTTTGTGCATCTCGGCAGCCGCGCCGTTGGCGGGGCTGGGCTGGTGCTCACTGAGGCGGCGGCCGTGTCGCCCGAGGGCCGCATCAGCCCTGACGATCTCGGCATCTGGAATGATGCTCAGGTCGAGCCTCTCGCGCGAATCGTTCGCTTCATCAGGTCGCAAGGAGCGCGTGCCGGCAATTCAGTTGGCCCACGCCGGACGCAAAGCTTCAACTCACGCTCCGTGGAAGGGCCGCAGCCGCGTGGAGTTGAGTGACGGCGGATGGGAACCCCTGGCCCCGTCGGCCATTGCGTTTGCGCCCGATTACAACACGCCGAAGGCTATGAGCCACGAAGACATCCGGCGGGCCATCGGCGATTTTGTCGCCGCCGCCGAACGCGCGTTGACGGCGGGTTTCGAAGTCGTGGAATTGCACGCGGCGCACGGCTATCTTGCGCATCAGTTCTTGTCGCCACTCTCGAATGAGCGCAATGACGAGTATGGAGGAAGCTTCGCCAACCGCGTGCGCTTCACTCTCGAGATGGTTCAGGCGGTGCGCGCGGTCTGGCCGGAACGCCTGCCATTGTTTGTTCGAATCTCGGCCACGGACTGGGCCGATGGCGGATGGACGCTGGATGAGTCAGTGGAACTCGCGTCGCTGCTGAAGCCCGTGGGAGTTGACCTCATCGATTGCTCATCGGGTGGACTGGTGCCGCACGCGAAGATCACGGTTGGGCCCGGCTACCAGGTTCCGTTTGCCGAACGCATTCGCCGCGAGTCAGGCATCTCTACTGGAGCGGTCGGAATGATCACGGCACCTGCACAGGCTGACGCCATCGTGCGTGAAGGGCAGGCGGACTTGGTGCTGCTGGCGCGCGAGATGCTGCGTGATCCGTACTGGCCCATGCACGCGGCTCAGGCGTTGGCAGTCACCGGAGAATGGCCTCCCCAATACTTGCGCGCGGCCCCCGCAGGATCGAAAGCGCGCGAGTAGGGGCTACTCCGCCTTCTTGCTCTTGACCTTAATCCGCGACGGCGCCTCAATTGGCTGGAAGTGTGCCTTCTTCGAATGCAGCCGGTAATCGCGGCCGTCCATCTCGACTTTCTTACACATCTCGTGCAGCCGCGATCGCATGCGTTCGCCGATGCGGTCGCCGAGGGTCTCGCGGCGGGCAGCTTTTTCTGCGGCAGCCTGGCTGAGCGAATTACTTTCGTCCACCGGCCCCTGTTCCGGCTTGTCGGGGAAATTCGTCGTGAAGATGGTTGTCTTGTTGTCGTTGTAGCGGCTGTTGAGGATGTAGTTCACGGTGTCGAACACCCACTCGGTGCTGCGCACGGCACCGAGCTCGTCGATCACCAGCACTTCGGCGTCGAACACCGGACGCAGGATTTCCATCTCGGTCGCTCGTACCGACGGGTTAAAGGAGTTCTGGATGGACTTCAGCAGCTCGCGATAGTCGCAGAACAAACACGGAACGCCCTTGTCGCGGATCAGCGCTTTTAGAATTCCGACCGCGAGGTGCGTCTTGCCGACGCCGACCGAGCCGACCAGCAGCAAGCCGGTCTTTTCGACGGGATAGTCTTCGACGAACCGTCCGGCGGCGAGGCGGGCCTTGCCGAGCTTCGCGTCTTCGGGATCTTCCGGGTCGTACTTGTAGGTGCCGAGTTCGCAGTGCTCGTAGCGCGGGGGAATCTTGGCGGCGGCCAGCAACCGCTCCGCGCGTCCCTTGCGCCGGCACTCGCAGCGAGTGACCTCGCGCTCTTTGCCGCGAAGCACGTCGCGCCATCCCGTGCCGCCGCAGAGCGGACATTCGCTTTCTTCGATGTTGGTCACGTCAGTCATGTGGAATTGAGCCGCAGCTCGAATCTACTTCGCCCGCCGCCTGCGTGCAAGCGCGTGTTTGCACCAGCTCGGATGCAGCAGGATGACTAACTCGTTTGCCATCATCACTGTCGGCTGTGCCTCCAAAGTTGCAGACAAAATCGGTTTGCTGAAGACCCGTCCGCGCATTAAACTACTGGCTCCGAATTCATCATCCCTTCATAATCCGTGCCAAAATCTTATGGACCGTTATCTTTGCATACACTGTCATTTTTATCAGCCGCCGCGCGAGAATCCCTGGCTCGAAATAATCGAGCAGCAGGACTCCGCGTACCCCTATCACGACTGGAACGAGCGCATCAATGCGGAGTGTTACGCCCCCAACGCCGCCTCCCGCATTCTGACCTCTGACAACCGCATTACCCGCATCGTCAATAATTACTCGCGGATCAGCTTTAACGTCGGCCCCACGCTGCTGTCCTGGATGGCGGACCGCGCGCCCGAAACCTACCAGGCTATTCTCGACGCGGACATCGCCAGCCAGAAACGCTTCTCGGGGCACGGCTCGGCGATTGCGCAGGTTTACAACCACATGATCATGCCGCTGGCCAACCGCCGCGACAAGCAGACGCAGGTGGTGTGGGGGCTGCGCGATTTTCAGTACCGCTTCAATCGCGATCCCGAAGGCATGTGGCTGGCCGAAACCGCTGTAGACGTCGAGACCCTCGAAGTCCTCGCCGCCAATGGCATCAAGTTCACCGTGCTCGCTCCCTCGCAGGCTAAAGCTGAGCGCCGGGTTACCACCGTCAAGTACAAGAACGTCGAGGGCGGAAAGATTGATCCCACGCGCCCCTACGTGTGCACTCTCCCGTCAGGACGCAGCATCAACCTGTTTTTCTACGACGGGCCGATCTCCCGCGCGGTCGCGTTCGAAGGGTTGCTCTCTGACGGCGAGCGGTTCGCCAACCGCCTGGTCAGCGGATTCAGCGAAAACCGCCGCTGGAAGCAGCTGATGCACATCGCCACCGACGGCGAGACCTACGGCCACCATCACAACAAGGGTGAGATGGCGCTCACCTACGCGCTGCATCATATCGAATCCAAAAAGCTAGCTCAGCTCACGAACTACGGCGAGTACCTCACCATCAATCCGCCGACGCACGAAGTCGAAATCGTGGAGAACACCGCCTGGAGCTGCTCCCACGGCGTTGGCCGCTGGAGCACCAATTGCGGCTGTAACTCCGGAGGCAAACCCGGCTGGAACCAGGCGTGGCGCGCGCCCCTGCGCAAGGCGCTCGATCACCTGCGCGACAGCCTGCTCGAGCCCTACGAAACCAAGGCGTCGGAGTTTCTCACCGACCCCTGGCTGGCGCGCGACGAATACATCGGCATGGTGCTCGATCGCAGCGAAGCCAGCCTGAACAAGTTTCTTGCAACACACGGCCAGCGCGCGCTGTCGGAGGATGAAGTCACCACCGTGATCTCGCTGCTTGAGATGCAGCGCCACGCCATGTTGATGTACACCAGTTGCGGCTGGTTTTTCGACGAGCTATCGGGCTTGGAAACCGTGCAGGTCATCATGTACGCCGGACGGACCTTGCAACTGGCGCAGCGGCTTTTCCCCGATCATCATGAAGAGACTTTTCGCGGGCTGCTGCAGTCGGCAAAAAGCAACCTGCCGGAATTTAGCGACGGCGCGCAGATCTTCGACAAGTTTGTGAAGCCTGCCCAGGTCAATCTGCTCGATGTCGCCGCTCATTACGCCATCGCCTCCATGTACCAACTCGCCGGCAGCGGAGACCTGGAGCGCGCCTATGAACTGAAGCCCATCGAAGACGTGCGCCTGGAGTCGGGCAAGGCCCATCTCGCCCTGGGCGCGATGTCGGTGCGCTCGCGCATCACGCGAATTCAACGCAACGTCTGCTTCGGAGTCCTGCATTTTGGCGATCACAACATCATGGCCGGAGTGCGCGACTATCCCGGCGAGGCCGAATTCCGCAGCATGGTACGCGAGGTGCGCGACTCGTTCCAGAACGCCAATCTTCCCGATGTTGTGCGTCAGCTGGATCGCCACTTCAGCGAGGCCAACTTCACCCTGAAGTCGCTCTTCCGCGACGAGCGCCAGAAGGTCGTCAGCAGTCTGCTCAGCTCAACGATGGACGAGGTCGAGTCCTCGTACCGCCTCATCTACGAGCGCCACGCACCGCTCATGGGCTTTCTCGGTGGCATGGGCGCGCCCCTGCCGAAAATGCTGCACTTCACCGCTGAGTTCGTGTTGAACACCTCGCTGCGCAGCGCCTTCAACGCCGAAGAGCTGAACGTCGAGCGCATCAAGACGCTGATCGAAACCGCCGAGCGCGAAAAGATCCAGTGGGATTCGGCGTGGCTGGCGTACTCGCTAACCCGGCGCTTCGGCAAAATGGCCGACGAGCTGGCGCTCAAGCCGCGCGAAGTCCTGCTGCATCGCTTCAACCTGGCGGTTGACCTGGTGCGTTCCCTGCCTTTTGAGGTTGACCTCGCCCGCGTGCAGAACGTGTACTACCAACTCCAGCAAAACGTTTACCCGGTGTTCGCTGGGCAGGACGACGCTGCCTCAATCGCTTGGATCACTGAATTTACCGCCTTGGGCGAGAAGCTGGGCTTCTACATGGAACCAATTCCGGCGATACCGGCGTCGTGAGCTAGCCCAGTTCTTCTCGCTGGCCACCGTGGCTCTACAGCGGTGAAGCTTGCCTTTGTTGCAGGCTTCCTCCGGTTTCCCTTGACACGCGGGGCTTGTAGCACTACATTTTTCCGCCATGGGTTCGCTAGCTTCCCAGGAGTCACTATGAACAAGACCGATCTGGTTGAGAAAATTGCGGCCTCCACCGGAATCACCAAGACTGCCGCCGCCGCCGCTATCGATGTCTTTGTCGATTCCGTCACCATGGCGCTCAAAAAAGGCGATCGTGTCACGCTGGTGGGCTTCGGAACTTTCTCCGTCCTCCAGCGCAAAGCCCGCAACGGACGCAACCCGCAGACCGGCAGTGTCCTCAAGATTGCAGCCCGTCGGGTGGCCAAGTTCTCCCCCGGTGTCGATCTGAAGAAGCAAGTCAACAAGAAGTAGCCCGATTTCTTAAGAATTGCATTCCTGCCGCAACCGTCCCGCCGAGCGGCATAAGCGTTAACTTAATGTTTGCAGTTTACGTGTGCGCGGGGCGGAGGCAAGCCGATGTGCGATCTGATTCCAGTGGAGGAGCGTATTGGCCAAGGGGAGGTTGGGGTTCACCGCCGCGAGGATTTCGTGCAACAGGTATTCGGTTTCACGCCAGCGGCTGGGTTGCTGCCTGCAGTTGATAACCCCAGGGGGAAAACCCTTTCGCCGTTTGCATCAGATGTTCGGCCAGCAGGCTGACCAGGAGTTTGCCATACAACCAGGCGCGGGCACTGGCCGGGTCTTTTTTGGGTAAGTGACCCAAGCCGGCCAGAGACTTCATGCGTTTGAAGGCCAGCTCTATTTGCCAGCGCCGACGATAGTATTCCAACACCACTTCGGCGGAAAACGAGTCCGGCAGACTGGTCCAGAGAAACAAGTATTGTGTTGCCGCCCAACTGGGTTGTGAAATCACTCTTCCGTCGCGGCTCGCCTCCCGCCGCAGACGTTTTTGTTCCAGTCGTGTGGCCGCTGCGCTACGCCGCACGGCCAGCAAGCGGCCGGGAAAGCGTTGCCCCTCATGCTGCACCTGCGTCGGCCAAGTCCCCACTCTACCGACCCGCAGCGAGCGCGCCTGCCGCAAGGGATCGCAGGCGCGCCCCTGCCCGTCGAGCAGCGCTAATAGCGAGGGCGTAAGGCGCACCACCACATCCGCCTCGGCCTTCAGCACATGGGCAATGCCGCTCGACCGTCCATAGATACGATCGCCCAACAGAATCTCCCCCCGCCGCACCGGCACT
Source organism: uncultured Acidobacteriaceae bacterium (assembly GCA_963814165.1). GTDB lineage: Bacteria > Acidobacteriota > Terriglobia > Terriglobales > Acidobacteriaceae > DASRAA01. The sequence continues at coordinate 117,754 of CAWFBW010000019.1, forward strand.
CGTTTCCAACTCTCCCCGCCACGCACGTCGGTGAGTTCGAAAAAATCACAGCGCAGATCTGCCAAGCGTAAGCCGTAATGCAGACGCCAATTCGTCCCCGTGCTGCCCGGCTCGGAAACTACCGTCGCATCGATGGCCCTCACCACCCGCTGCGGTGCCGCCCACAGCCCTTGCCCCGCTCCTCCCAACTGCTGCGCCAGCCACAACAACCAGGCTTCGCTCGCCCGCAGTCGCTTAAACAAAGCCACCGCACTCAATTGCGCCAGCCCCGCCTCGCGCGCCCGCACCGCGGTCTCCGCCAGCGAGCATCCCTGTCCCAGATGCATCAGCAGGACCCGCAGTAAAGCAGCCGCATCCCGCACTCCGCGAGTCCGTCTCAGGGCTCCCGTCGTACGCGCTTGTTCTGCCCATCCTGGCGGCAGGAACTGCTGCAGTACCTCCCAACTCCCCAACCCCTCAAGGCCGTTGTCCATGCCGTAAGCATAATCTCCGACGCGTAACTCTGGCAACAATTAAGTTAACGCTTATGCCGCCCGGCGGGACGGCGGCGTGGAGGGACCTGCATTTCGACTGAGTGCTGCGCCCACGCTTGCCTCGGTTGTGCTCGCTCGTCCCCCCAATTCCTCTCGTTGTCCTCCGTGGGATCGCGGTCTTGCATAAAATCGGTGGTCGCTCTTGGTTTTCTGCATAACGCTCCTCCATGCGCTCCGCATTCCCCGTGGTCGAGCTTCCGTTTTCCGCCTTTGCATCGAAATTCCTTGCCGCGAATCCAATCTCCTGCAACGAAACATCCGCGGTTGCCCCCGTTGCCCCGTTTCCGGTAAAATTGAGGTTTGCAACCAGCGAGTTAGGGAGTCCCATGAAACCAGCCATCCATCCGGCCTACAACGAAGTACGCGTGCACTGTGCCTGCGGCAACGCCTTCATGACGCGTTCCACCCATAAGGGCGCCATCAATGTCGAAATCTGCTCCGCCTGCCACCCCTTCTTCACCGGCAAGCAGAAGCTGATGGACACCGCCGGCCGCGTTGAGCGCTTCCGCCGCAAGTACGCCAAGAGCGACGCCGGCAAGGCCGAAGCCGCCAAGGCCGCCGCTGCCGCCACAGCCACCAAATAACTTAGTTTCTTTGGTTTACAGAGCCTCCGCGCCAGCGGGGGCTTTTTCTTGTCTCCCGAGGGCACTGGCTGCCGGAGAGTGGTAAGTTGTCGCGGCATCCTGAAGGTTTATGGCACCAACGATATTTGTGTTGACAATATATGTTGTAACAAATAATATTGGTCAGGTGAGGATTATGGCTGAATCAAGCAAAGGCGCGCACCGCATCGGGTCTGCGGAGGAGGTGGCATTCGTCGAAATGCTGCGCACCACTGACCTGCTGTCGCGGGGGATGCTTCCAATCCTCAGGGCGGAGGACCTCTCCTCGACGCAGTACAACGTGCTGCGGATCTTGCGCGGGGCGTCCGAAGGGCTCGCTTGCGGCGAAATTGCCAGCCGAATGATTACGCGCGACCCCGATGTGACTCGACTGCTCGACCGACTGGAAAAGCGTGGGCTGATCTCGCGCTGCCGCGAAACCAAAGACCGCCGAACGGTTATGACCCGGATTACGCCGGAGGGCCTTAAGTTACTGGAACGGCTCGACGGGCCAATACTCGCGACCCATCGCAAACAGTTGGGCCACCTGGGGCGGACTCGCTTGCGGGCCTTGACCGAACTGCTCCGCGTTGCTCGAAGCCGCGAAGGGTGATTTTTTTGGTCCATACATTTGTTGTAACGAATATCGTGATAACGCATCTAACCCATCCAGAAAGGAACTTCCAATGAGCACACTTGCTACTCCGCAGACCGCAACCACCACCACCTGGAACATCGACGCGGTCCACACCGTTGCCGAATTCAAGGTAAAGCACATGATGATTTCCAACGTGAAGGGGCAGTTCACCGATATCAGAGGCGTCCTGACGCTGAACGAAGACGATCTCTCCGACTCTTCGATCGAGGCATCGATCGACGCGGCTTCCATCAATACTCGCGAGGCCGACCGTGATGCCCACCTCGAGAGCGCCGATTTTTTCGACGTCGCCAAGTTTCCGACTCTGTCGTTCAAGTCATCGAAGATTACCCGCATCGGCGACGGAGAACTGGCGGTGGCCGGCGACTTGACCATTCACGGGGTTACCCGCAAGGTGGAGTTCGCCGTCGAAGGGCCCACCGCGCCGGGCAAAGACCCCTGGGGAAACACCCGCATGGGGCTCTCGGCCACGACCAGGATCAATCGCAAAGACTACGGCCTCACGTGGAACGCGGCGTTGGAGACCGGCGGCATCCTGGTCGGCGATGAAGTCACCATTACACTGGATGTCGAGTTCGTAAAGGCTTAATGGCAGCCGTCGATCGCGGCACGCCGAGGGGCGTGCTGCGCGACCAGGGAGGAAGAGCTTATGTCACTCCGACCGGTGAAACAGATTATTCAGACGAAGCCGACGCTCGAAGGCGCGGGCGTAAAACTGCAACGCGCCTTTGGCTTCGGAAAGACCAAGGAATTCGATCCGTTCCTGCTGCTCGACGATTTCCGCAACGACAATCCCGATGATTACCTGGCGGGATTCCCGTGGCATCCGCACCGCGGCATCGAGACCATTACCTACGTACTGGCGGGCTCGGTGGAGCACGGCGACAGCCTTGGCAACAAGGGCAAGATGGGCGCTGGCGACGTGCAATGGATGACGGCCGGCAGCGGCATTATGCACCAGGAAATGCCCAAGGGCGACGCGCAAGGCCGGATGCATGGCTTCCAGCTATGGGCCAACCTGCCCTCTTCGCTGAAGATGACCGATCCGAGGTACCAGGATATTTCGTCGGACGCGATTCCCGCGGTCACCGACGATGACGGCACGCACGTGCGCGTTATTTGCGGCGAGTTCTGGGGGAAGCGCGGACCGGTGGAAGGCGTGGCTGCTGACCCGAATTATCTCGACATTTCGGTCGCGCCGGGCCAACGCAGACGGCTCAAGGTCGAGACCACGCGCAATGCGTTTGCCTACGTCTTTGCGGGAGCGGGCACATTTCGAGATTCGTCGGCTCCGCGTGCGGTTCTTACGGAGTTGGTCGAAAATCCCGATGCTCCGCCCGTATACGACGCAGGCAACCACTCGCTGGTGCTCTTTGACCGCGGCGACGAAATCACAGTGCAGGCAGGCGCGCAGGGGATTCGCTTCCTGCTGGTGTCCGGCAAGCCGATTGAGGAGCCGATCGCATGGTACGGTCCCATCGTAATGAACACCCAGGAAGAGCTGCGCCAAGCGATGAGCGATTTACAGGGCGGCACGTTCATCAAACATCGGTGAAGGGGCCGGGTTGCTTCGGGTCGGCGGGTTTGGCTGCCGACCGGGAACGGACTGCTGCCCGGAAATGACGCTGTTCCGGGTAGAATCTGATTAGTGCCCAAGTTCTTCGACAATCCGGCCGAACGCACCGCCCCCGAGGGCGCCCGCGTCCCGTCGTCCGTCAGACTCGGCTCGGTCGAAATCCGTCCCGCCACGGTCCTCGCTCCCATGGCCGGTATCACCGACACCGTCTTCCGCCGCTTCATCCGCAACCTCGGCGGATGCGGCCTCATGATGACCGAGTTCACCTCCGCCGACGGCATCATCCGCCACAAGGACAAGAAGGCCAAGCGCTACCTCACGTTCTACGGCGACGAGCATCCCATCTCCGCGCAACTCTTCGGCAGCGACCCTAAAACTCTTTCCGAGGCCGCGCGCATTGTGCAGGACCTGGGCTTCGACCTCGTCGATCTCAACCTCGGGTGCCCCGCACGCAAAGTCGTCACTTGCAACGGGGGCTCCGGGTTGCTACGCAATCTGCCGCTCATCCAGAGCATTTTTGAGTCGGTGCGCGCTGCTGTTGCGGTGCCGTTTACCGTGAAGTTCCGCGCCGGGTGGAACGACAAGGAAATCGTCCACGTCGAACTCGCCAAGATGGCCGAAGCTTGCGGACTTGCCGCCGTCGCCCTTCACGCCCGCACCCGCGAGCAGGGCTACTCCGGACAGGCCCGCTGGGAATGGATAGCCGCCCTCAAAGACGCCGTCAAGATCCCCGTCATCGGAAACGGCGACATCCGCTCGCCCGAAGACGCCGCCGCCATGGTCGCCGAGACCGGATGCGATGCCGTCATGATCGGCCGCAGCGCCGCCTCCAACCCGTGGATCTTCCGCCAGATCGAACAGTACACCGCCACCGGCCGCTACGACGTGCCGAGCGAAGCCGACCGCTACCAGATGATCCGCACTTACTTCACCATGCTGCACGAGGAGCAAGTGATGGGCGCCGCCGGCAAGATGAAGCAGTTCGCCGCCTGGTTCACCCATGGCGTCTCGCACGGGGCCCAACTCCGCAAAGCCATCTACGAGTCCCACAATGAGGTACAAATCCTCGACGCCGTGGACCGTTTCTTCGAGCCCCAGCTTGCGACGCAACCCGTTTCGTCCTGACCGCTGAACCCGATCGGGAAACAACTCCCGCCGGGCGCGGATTTTCAAGGTTTTCTAGGTACCCGTCCTGCCCTGCCTTTGCTTGGCGCGGAACTTGAATACGCTGAAGTCTTGCCGCCCACCTGCCGATAGAATCTCCATGAAGACGCGCGTGCTCATTCTGTCCGTGTTGATCTCCGCCTTGCTCTTGGTCGGCACCGCCGCCGCGGATGCAATTCCCTTCGCCTACTCCGGCCCGGGAGTCTCCGTCGCAGGAACCCTCTTCGGTAGCAACAACCACGACGGTTCCTGGACCATCTCCGGCATCGACGCCACCTACAACCAGATCGGGGTGTCGGAAATTGTGGCCCCCGGTCTCGATCCCCGCTTCCTCTACACCAACCTTTTCTACGACACCGGCTACGCGCCCTATGCCGTCGATTATCTCGGCATTGTGTTCAACGTGCCCGGACTCGGCGACGTCAACCTGTGCAGTTACACCGCATCGGGCGGGTGCGGCAACGGTGGGTACGCTTCCATTCTTTGGGATGGCAGCGCCTATCAGCTCGCTCAGGTCAAATTCACGCAGCTCAGCCAGTCCACCTCTGGATCGCCCGTACCTGAGCCATCCACCTTAGCCCTTTGGGGCGCAGCACTGGCCGCTGCGGCAGGCCTCGCACGCCGTTACTTGCGAGGCTGACCAGGACTGCCGCGCCCTGCGCCGACGGCGCGGCAGTCTTGCTGTTTTGTCATTCTGAGCGAGGACGCGCCACCAGGCGCGCGTCCGAGTCGAAGGATCTGCAGCTCTTTCCGGGCGCAACAGTCCCTTCGTCGGATCTTCTTGTGCCTCCGTGCTGAGAACGCCTTCCCCCTCCTCCTGCGTTACACTTCTCTCCAACATTCCTTTCCACTCCCATGAAGCGTCATGTCCTCATCTATGGACTCGTCGGCGGCGTCCTCATCACGCTGCTGCAATGGATCCACTACCGTTTCCTGATCGTCGAATACTCGGTAGAAATCTACGCCGCGCTCGTCGCCGCAGCCTTTGCCGCCTTCGGAATCTGGCTTGGGCTCCGCCTCACCAAGCCGAAAACCCAAGTCGTGATCAAAGAAGTCCCGGTTCTCGCAGCAGAGCCCTTCGTCCCCGATGACCGCAAGCGCGAGGACCTCGGCATCACTCCCCGCGAGCTCGACATCCTTGTTCTCATCGCCAACGGCATGAGCAACCGCGAAATCGCCGAAAAGCTGTTTGTCAGCGAGAACACCGTCAAGACCCACTCCAGCCGCGTGTTCTCCAAACTGGGAGCCAAACGGCGCACCCAGGCCGTGCAGCTCGGCAAAGAATTCGGTCTGCTCCCCTGAGTCGATCCCTCAAACGGATGATTTTTCCCTCCTGCAGGTAAAATCACTCGAAAGGATGACGACAATCCCCAGCCACTCCGTTAAGGTTCAACCCGTTCACCACTGATTTTCCAGGAGACTGCCATGAAGAAAACCATTTTGACCTTCGGTCTGATTTCCGGCGCCATCATCTCGGTGCTCATGTGCGCCACCGTGCCCTTCGCCGACCGCATCGGCCACAGTTATCTCGTTGGCTACACCACCATGATTCTGGCGTTCTTGCTGGTGTACTTCGGCATCCGCTCTTACCGCGACAACTTCGGCGACGGCCACATCTCGTTCGGCAAGGCTTTCGTCATCGGCATTTCCATTACGCTCATCTCCACCCTTTGCTACGTCGTGACCTGGGAAATCATCTACTTCAAGTTCATGCCCGATTTCATGGATAAGTACGGTGCCGCCGCCATCCAGAAGTTGCAGGCCTCAGGAGCCAGCGCCGCCGCCATCCAGGCGAAAGTCCAGGAGGTCCAGCGATATAAGGCGCTGGAGGACAATCCCCTCACCAACGCCGCCTTGACCTTCCTCGAGCCTTTCCCCGTCGGACTCATCATCACTCTGGTCTCCGCCGCCATACTTCGCCGCAAACCCAACGCGACGACGCAGCCCACGCCGTCCCCGGCCACCGCAACCAACTAACTCTGTAACAGCGAGCGGGCCGCGTTGGCAGGAGTCCCCCTCGCTGTCATCTATACTCGCCAGATGCCCCTCACTCGTCGTGAGCTGCTCGCCGGGATTGCCACCGCTGCCGCCGCCACTGCATTCTCCGACCTGTCGTTCGCGCAAGATGTGCCATCCCTGCGCATCGACGCCGCGCGTTTGCAACAGAGCCTCGAAGAACTCAGCGTCTTCGGCCGGCCTGTCGGGGGAACCTTCGCCGACGGCGTCAGCCGCACCGCCTACTCCGACGCCGACGTCGCCGGACGCAAGTACGCCATGGGACTCATGCGTGCTGCCGGCCTCGATCCCCACATCGACACCGCGGGAAACATCTCGGCAACGCGCCCCGGCACTGACCCTTCGCTCTCGCCCATCCTGTTCGGCTCGCACATCGATTCCGTCCCCGGCGGCGGAAACTTCGACGGCGATCTCGGCTCCATGGCCGCCATCGAAGTCATGCACACCCTGCAGGATCACAGCGTGAAGACTCGCCACCCGCTACGTATGTATATCTGGCAAAACGAGGAAGGTGGATTGATTGGCAGTCACGCTGCGTACGGCGACGCACCCGATCTCGCGCGCCAATTCAACGGCATCACGCTTGCCGACGGCCTACCGAAGATCGGCGGCGACGCGGCCCGCATTGCCGAAGCCAAAATCGCGCCTGGCTCCTTCGAGTGCTATCTCGAGCTGCACATCGAGCAGGGCGGCTTTCTCTACAAAGCGGGCATTCCCATCGGAGTAGTCGAAGGCATTGTCGCCATTGACGAGTATGACGTCGAGATTCGCGGCTTCGCCAATCACGCCGGAACCACGCCCATGGCCGAGCGCCACAACGCACTGCTCGCCGCCGCTCAGCTCATCGAAGCTGTGCAGCAAGTTGTCACCGCCGAGCCCGGACGCCAGGTCGGCACCGTCGGCCGTCTCGCCGTCTATCCCAACGCGCCCAACGTCGTCCCCGGACTCGTGAAGCACTCGATCGAACTGCGCGACCTTTCGGCGGAAAAGATCGCCCGCCTCGGTGCGGAGATCCAGAAGCAGGCCCAGCAAATCGCGCAACGCACCGGCACCACCATCACCATCAAGAAGCTCGAGAACGATCCGCCTGCCATGGCGTCACCCGAAATCCAGGAACAGATTGAACAAGCCGCCGCCAGCCTCGGCCTCAAGACCATGCGCCTGCCCAGCGGCGCCGGTCACGACGCCCAGGTGATGGCCAAGCTCGGCCCCATGGGCATGATCTTTGTCCCCAGCGTTGACGGCATCAGCCACTCCCCGCGCGAACTCACCACCTGGCCCGACTGCGCCAACGGCGCAAACGTGTTGCTGCAGACCATTCTGCGAATCGATTGACTCTAGTTCGATGCTGGCCTGGAAGCCGAAGCCGGCTTGACCCCGATGAAGCCCTTCGGCGATTCCCCGGACTCCTGCAGAATCATGTACTGGGTATCGGACAACTTTAGCTTCTGCAGTTTCACCGTCGTCAGTGCGTCGTTGCCGCCCACAACCATCACCATGTGTGCTGCATTCAGCGGATTCTTCGCTGCAATAATCAAGCCGTTCCGCTCGGAGGCGTAAACCTTCCCGTCCAGCCTGAAGGTGGCGCCCGAGTAATCAAGTCCAAGTTGCTCGCTCCACGCAGCCAAGGCTGAATTGGCTTCGGGACGGCCCACGAAGACCACGTCGTGGCTCTTCAGCACCTCGTTGTTGGCTTCGAAATCTTTGTAGATCGGTACCCGGCTTTCGAATTCATCGAGGAACTGACTCTGCATTTGCTCTGCCGCGTATCGGTTTGCTCCGGCATCACGCAGCGTACCGTACACAATGACCGTTGAGCCGAGCCGGGACTCGATATCGCTGGCCAGATAAGCCGGCCCGTCCGGCGGATCAACCGGACGGAAGCTTACGCCTGCTCGATCGAGAAATGACTGCGCTGTAACGGTCTTGGTCGTGTTGGCGGCGAAGTAGTTCTTCATCAGCTTGAAGAACGCGTCATCGCCCATCTGCAGCCGAAGGGCATCGAGGAACAGCACGCCCATCATCAGCTCCCGCCTAAACTGGTTGCCCGGCCCGTTCGGGTCCAGCTCGACCCGGCGCCATGTCGCGCGTCTCGCTTCCATCGCCTGCTGAGGATCCTTTGCGAGAAGCACGTGACGGTAACTAGCCGCTCCCCCAACGAACCAAATATCGGCGTCGCTGGCTGGCAGCACCCAGCCTTTCCATACGCGATCTTCGTAATTGGGAGGTTCGCTCGCCGCCGACTTTGCGGTACCGGTCTCGGCCTTTGTCGCTCCCAACCGGGCTGCTTCATTCTTGCTCACAATGGCCTGTAAACTCGCCGAGGGGTCGGCCTGAAACAGGTAGTAACCCGAAGGATAGAGCCCGTCGTCCTTGGGGTAATTGGATTTCCTCGGCACCCACTCCCGCTGGTTCGGTCTGCCGAATGCGGCCCACACCATCATGTGTGACGCCTGCTCCGAAGTAACCACCTTCGCGTCCACCGTATAAGCGCTTACGAGCGGTGCTGTGCGGAATGCCAGGAAGCCGAATTGCTCGTCAATCTGGCCCTTGTACTTCTGATAAAGCTCAAGCCATGCCCGGTCGCGCTGGTACGGCACGTAAGGAATGTAACCCCCTGCATCTTGAGGATCGGCGTACACCTCCAATCGCACCGTCAGGTCCTTGGCGTTGTTGTCGCCCCAGTAGAAACCGGGAGTATCGCCAAACCATTCGTTCTTGGAACTGCGCCACAAATGTGTGTGGTTGGTTCCGAGATCGAGTATCGCGATCTCATTCGTCTTGGCGTCGCCCATGATCCACTCATTGGTATAGAGGCCGTTATTGCGGGTGCCGAGGTAGCGCACGACTTCATCAATGTCGCCGCCGTACTGGATCGCCCTGCGCGCCCGGAACGCCACCGGCGTGCCTTGGATATTGAACGGCGTTTGATCAATCGTCGTCTCGGTCAGCACGACTCCGGCGTCGTTTTGATACCAGTCGGTTCCACTCTCGATGCCGCCGGGGTAACTCTGCATCAGGACGCGATGGCCGGAGGCCGGCTTGATGTCGAGCATGACGTTGGTTTGCTCCGCCAGTGTCAGCGGCCACCAGGTCACGTGTCCTATCACCATCTTGCCGTCGCGCGTTGCCGGTCCGGTGGCAGCAAACGCGCTACAGTGGTCCGTCACCGAGTCACGCTTGCCTTGGGCATAGGGCGGCTTGTCCAGCTCCAGTCCCTCAAGCCCCGTGGCCGTGGTGTCAACCGCGCTGGCCAATTCTCCTAACTCGACCTCTACATTGGCCACCACAATATCCACCAGGTCGATGCGGCGATCCTGCCAGCGCGCTCCGGCATCGGAAGCGCCGTCCGCGATACCCCGCATCTCCTCCAGGATTTCCTGGTCGAAGCCCCGCAGAAAAAGTGCGTTGGCCGAGGTGCGATAGTCCTTCCAATGTTCCTTGTCGCCAAGAACGGCGGCGCAGCGCTCGAGATATTCCGGAATTTCCCGCGCCATCAGATGGCCGTGCTGATAGCCGCGCTCGTACGGCTTGCCGTCGATGTGCAGGTAGATCCATCCAGCAGCCGGGTATCGATAAGCCGGGCCATAGGTTTGCACGGCATCCGTGACGGGCCACTCACCTTCGGACGAAATCTCGTCCAGGCGTATTCCTTCGAACCACGCCCGCCCGCTGAACGAACCGCCATTTCCTACCGTCAGCAGCACCTGGTCCTGCGAGGCACTGGCGACGAACTTCATCGCCACTCGGGTCCAAGGCTGGCTACCGCCGACCGAGGCGGTATGAACGTCGAACGGCATCGACGCCATGGTGATGACTGCGCCGGAGGCAATCGGACTGCGGTCGAGGTCGCGCACGTCAATGCCTTCCGTGCGGATCCAGCCACTCAATTCATAGCACTTGCCGAGAGTGAGCCGCACTGGCGCAAGGCCAACGCTCGCATCCTGAGACTGCGAATTCCGCTCGATACGCAGCGCGACGTTACCAGCATGCGAGACCGCTGAATCCAATGTCGCGGTGCCGCGAATGACGTTCCAGTCGCGCCCGGTTTTGAACGACGACTGATACAGGGGCGCACTCGCATGGCCGACGTTCGCGACCAGTAGAATGCAGACATAGAGGAGCCGCAGCATGCTTCACCTCTCAACAACTTGCAAAGCAGGAATGAATGAGAACGCCCATCTGCTCAAGACCCCCAGGATGGGCCTTAATGTGAGCAGGATTCTATCACTCCGGTAAAAAAGCCCCTACTTCAGCCCTTCCACCAGATACAGATCTCCCACCGTGCGGTGGAATCCGTACACATACGACTTCCCGTCCGGCGTCATCAGCACCGGAGAGATCGTCGAGATGCCGGTCGGATCCAGCGGCGCGATCTCCTTCCACACCGACTTCTTCCCCGTTCCCAGCTCAATGCGATACACCTTCGCCGGTATCTCACCCGTGTGGTACACGAAGATCGCATGGCCATCGCTGCTGAAATTGATCGGAAGATCGCCCGCTTCCATACCCGCCACAACCTTCGGGTCGTTGCCCGCCACGGAATACAGATAGCCCTTCTGGTCGGGGCCTACGCCAGCTACGGTCTGGCCATCGGGCGACACCGCAAAACTCAACGCGTCCACGCCCTCCGGAGAAAACGCCTTGGGCTGGCTCGCCGATGTGTCTTGAACGAAGTACCTCACACCCTTGCCCGGTTCATTGCCGCTGAAGACGAAGTGCTTGCCATCTGGACACCAGTGCGCCCACTGGTGCGCAATCGCATCATTGGTCAGCGTCTTCGTCTCTCCTGCACCGGTCGGAAGCAACCGCAGTTGTGCCGGCGACGCCGGTGTGTAGATGATGACCCACTTCTTGTCTGGCGAAAGCGCCGCCGCCCCGCCTTCTCCCAGCCGCACCGCCGGTGCGCCGTCCGTATCGCGGATATACACCGCGTACGTCAGGTCCTGTACATCGCCATACTGCACACCGCCGCCGATACCTTCTTCGTCAAACAGCAACGTCTTGCCGTCCTGCGACAGATCGGCCGGATACGAGTAGTCCAGCCACGACAGATCGCGCTCCTTCGCGCTTCCCGCGACCAGCCCCATCACCTCGCGCCGCCGGTCAGCCCGTGCCAGCAGTACGTGTCCATCTTTGCCAATGTCGAAAACCACCAGCGAGCCTGGCACCCGTGTCACTAACCGCTGCTGCTTGTTCAGCGTCACCGCCGAGATGTAGTGAAACAGTCCCAGTTCGCTCGCCGTAATCCAGATCTCCGAGCCGTCGGGCGTCCACGCCAATCCCTCCGTTCCGTACCACTGCCGAGTGAGTGTCTTCTTATTGCCGGCTGTATCCACCACCGCCAGTGCCCCGGCGTCGTCTCCCTGGTTGGCATGTTCGAAGAAGGCGACGTTCTTGCCGTCCGGCGAAACCCGCGGATAGCTCATCCAACCGCCTGTGCTCTCGACCAGCACCTTGCCAATGGGATACTCCAGCCGGTCGCGCCCGTTCACGTTGCGAATGACCGCCAGGCTGCTGCTGTCCGGTCCCCAATCCGCCCACTCCACATCTTCCAGCACCGGACGCGGTGCTCCACCCGCAATCGGCGCCCGCGCCAGCGTGCCCACATTCACCCACGTCCCCGCCGGATGAACATCCAGCAGCAGCGCCATCTCGCCCTTCGCCGAGATCGCCATCAGCTCTGACTTCGGCAGACCCAGCGAGCGCGATTCCACCATCCCCTGCCGCGCCGAGAACGTTTCCACCGGATTGCCCTGCCACGCTGCGCTGTAATAGATCGTCTGCCCGTCCGGAGCAAACCGCGCCGACAGAATCGCTCCGCGCCGGAACGTGATCTCGTGATACAGCGGCGCGCTCGGTCCCGACGACTGATACATCTTCCTTCCCGCCAGCAATCCAATCGCCGCCGCCACCAGGAATCCCAAACCGATCAGCACCGGCAGCAGCTTGCCGCGCTTCTCCGCCGGTGGCGCAACCACAACCGTAGGCGCTGTCACCGCCGTCGCCGGTCCCGACACAGAAGACGCCGCATCGTTCGCGCGTGTCCGCGCCGAATCCGTGTCGCGTTTCAACCGCTTCAGGTCCGCGCGCAACTCCGCAGCGCTCTGGCAGCGCAAATCGCGGTCTTTTTCCAGCGCCTTACTAAGGATGGGTTCAAACTGTGCCGGCAATCCCGGATTCAACTGCACCACCGGCACCGGAACCTTATTCAGGATCGCGTCAAACACAATCGCCGACGTCGCCCCCGTAAATGGCTGCCGCCCCGTCGCCATCTCGTACAGCACTACGCCAAACGAAAACAGGTCGCTGCGCGCATCCAGCAACTCGCCCCGCGCCTGCTCCGGAGACATATACCCGATCGTCCCCATCGCCGTCCCTGGCGTCGTCAACTGATCCGCGCTAAACGCCGTCGCCGGCCCACTCGTCGCGTCCGCTTCGCCCCCAATGTGGGGCCTCTGCACCGTCTGTTTCGCCAGCCCAAAATCCAGTATCTTCGCCTGCCCACGCTGCGTGACAAAGATGTTCGCAGGCTTGATGTCGCTGTGCACAATCCCGCTCGAGTGCGCCGCATCCAGCGCATCCGAAATCTGAATCCCCAGGTCGAGCAACTGCGCCGTCTTCAGCGCATGTCCCTCGATCATGTGCTTCAGCGTCGAGCCCTCGAGGTACTCCATCGCGATGAAGGCGCGCCCGTTCTCGGTGCCAATGTCGTAAATCGTGCAGATGTTGGGATGATTCAGTGCCGAGGCGGCCTGCGCCTCGCGCTGAAACCGGCTGAGCGTCTGCGGGTCCTGGGCGACGTCATCAGGAAGGAATTTCAACGCCACGAAGCGCTTCAGGCGGGTGTCTTCGGCCTTATAGACCACCCCCATGCCGCCGCCCCCGAGTTTTTCCAATATGCGGTAATGCGAGATAGTCTGTTCGGCCATTCGAAGTGACCCGCGTGTCGGGTTGCTCCATATTAGGGACGAAGCACAAGCGAGTCAATGAATGTGCCGTTCCGCGCGAACCTTTGTGAGAACCGCACCCCATTAGGGGTAGGGCGCGTCAAACTTCCGTGCCTCATCCAGCCAGACTCTCAGCGCCCCAAAGTTTTGTCATCCCGACCTAAACGATCCCGCGGAGCGGGGGAGCGTAGTGGAGGGACCTGCATTTCACCTGCGCCACGACGATCCGGGTGTGAGCGAACCTGCCGGCGCACTCTTGACTCAATTCCGATCTCCGTTCATCCGTGTAAATCCGTGGTTGCTTTTTTGACTTTGCCTTTTGCCCAAGTTTTCTCTGTGCCTCAGTGTCTCTGTGGTGGACTTTGTTCGTCGCCCCGCAGCCATGTGCTACGCTGACCTCGTTTCGCCCAAGGAGCCTTTCATGCGTTTTCTTCCCCTGCTACTCTGCCTCGCTCTTAACCTCACCGCCCAAACCAAAACCATCGCCGAGCGCCTCGGCTATCCCGCCGACGCCAAGCTGGTCATCCTTCACGCCGACGACCTCGCCGTCGCTCACTCCGAAGACGCCGCCAGCTTCGCCGCGCTCGACAAACACGCCGTCTCTTCTGCCAGCATCATGGTCCCGTGCCCATGGCTCACCGAGGTCGCCGACTACGCCAACTCTCATCCCGACGCCGACCTCGGACTTCACCTCACCCTCACCAGCGAGTGGAAAACTTACCGCTGGGGCACCGTCGCCCCCAGCGACAAGGTCCCGAGCCTCCTCGATCTGGCGGGCACCATGTACCCGACCACCGAGGCTGCTGCCGAACACGCCAGTCCCGCCGAAGCCGAGCTCGAAATGCGCGCCCAGGTCGAACGCGCCCTCGCCGTGGGAATTCATCCCACCCACCTCGACAGTCACATGGGAACGGCCTTCGCCAGTCCTCAGTTGTTTGCCGCCTACGTCAAGGTCGCGCACGAATACCACCTGCCATTCCTGGCCGTGAAGGTCTCCGACGAACGCGCCAAATTTCTCTCGCTCTTGACACCGCACGATGTCGTCTTCGATTCCGTCGTTGTCGCCCCTACCAATTTGCAGCCCGGGCAGCGCAAAGGCTTCTATCTGGATGCCATCAAAGACATCAAGCCCGGTCTGACTTACTTCATCGTCCATCTGGCCTACGACGACGCCGAATCGCGCGCCATGATGGGACAGAACGAACCCTTCGGCGCAGCCTGGCGCCAATCCGATTTCGACATCGTCACCGGCGCCGAATTCCAGCAAGCGCTCAAAGACAACCACATCGTGGTCATCCACTGGCGCGACCTGCAAAAGCTGGTGACTGGGCAGCAGTGAGATTCCCACCTGCTTTGTCATCCCGACCGAAGCGATCCCGAGGAGCGGGAGAGCGTAGTGGAGGGACCCGCCGGCCGCCCCTTCCTATCGCCCGTCTTTTGGTCGATAGGGTGGGACCGGTCCTGCTTCGAGTTTTCGCTCTTCGACAAAGCCTCCTCCGGGCGTTCCGTGATCTCCGTGGTGAATCCTTCCTGTCCGCTCATCCCTACCTGCGACGCCGGCCGCCCCTTCCTATCGCCCGTGCGGCTGACGCCACTCGTACCAATTGACTCCCGCCGCCTTCGACCGTACCATCAGCTAACCCTTTGAGCGCCAACGGAACATGAACGGCACGACGGTTTCGCACTACCGCATCCTCAGCAAGCTCGGCGGCGGTGGTATGGGCATCGTTTACAAGGCTGAGGACACCCGACTTCACCGCTTCGTCGCCCTCAAGTTCCTGCCCGAAGACGTTGCACAGAATCCCCAGGCTTTAGAGCGCTTCCGCCGTGAAGCCCGCGCCGCTTCCGCGCTCAACCATCCCAACATCTGCACCATCTACGAGGTTGGCAAGCACCGCGAGCAGTCCTTCATCGCCATGGAGTTCCTCGACGGCATGACCCTGAAGCATCTCATCGCCGGCCGACCGGTGGAGCTCGACACCATCCTGCCCATCGCCGTTGAGATTGCCGACGCGCTCGACGCCGCCCACGCCGAAGGCATCGTTCACCGCGATATCAAGCCCGCCAACATATTCGTCACCAAGCGCGGCCACGCCAAGATCCTCGATTTCGGCCTCGCCAAGGTGACCAGCAACGCCGCCGCCAGCGCCGAAACCGCGACCGTCGATTCCGACCCACAGCACCTTACCAGCCCCGGAGCCATGATGGGCACAGTCGCCTACATGTCTCCCGAGCAGATCAAGGCCAGGGAACTCGACGCTCGCACCGACCTGTTCTCCTTCGGAGCCGTCCTCTACGAGATGTCCACCGGCAAAATGCCGTTCCAAGGCGAAAGCTCGGGTGAACTCTGCGGAGCCATCCTCCGCGACCAACCGCCGCCGCCGTCGCAACTCAACCCGCAGATTTCGCCGGGACTGCAAACCGTCATTCAGAAGGCGCTGGAAAAAGACCGCACCCTGCGCTATCAGCACGCCTCGGAGATGCGCGCTGACCTGCAGCGGCTGAGGCGTGATACCGAGAGCGGACGCTTGTCGTCGGTTGGTTCGGGCGCCGCAACGGTGACGCCCGCTGTACCGGCTTCGGTCAGCCATCGCCGTTGGAGACTCGCCGTTGCTTTTGCCATTCTGTTTATTCCCGGCCTCATTACCGGCCTGCTCTACTACCGCTCGCGGCAAAGCAAGCGCCTCGCCGAGAAAGACACCGTCGTGCTGGCCGACTTTTCCAATTCCACCGGCGACCCGGTCTTCGACGATACGCTCAACACTGCGCTCAACGTGTCACTGCGGCAATCGCCCTTCCTGAATGTGCTGTCTGAGAGTGAAGTTACGAAAACCCTGCAAGAGATGACACGTCCCGCCAACACGAGAATTACTCCGGAAGTCGCGCGCGAGGTCTGCCAACGCTCCAATAGCATGGCCTATATCTCCGGATCGATTGGCAGTCTGGGCATTGAATATGTGCTGGGATTGAAGGCGGTGAATTGCCGGAGTGGAGACACGCTGGCGCAGGAGCAGGTGACTGCGACAGGCAAGGAGAACGTGCTGGCTTCACTGAGCGAAGCCACCTCGAAGCTGCGTGGTGAACTGGGCGAGTCGTTGGCCACGGTGCAGAAGTTCGACGTTCCGCTGGAGCAGGCCACAACAAATTCGCTGGAAGCGCTGCAAGCCTACACTCTGGCATCCAAGGTCCAGCGCGAAAAGGGGGATACCGAAGCGATTCCATTCGGCTTGCGCGCCGTCGAACTCGATCCAAACTTCGCGCTGGCCTACAGCGACCTGGCCATCAATTACAACAATCTGAACCAACCTTTCCTGTCGGCCCATTACGCACAGAAGGCTTTTGACCTGCGAGACCGGGTCACCGAACGCGAGAGGTTTCATATCTCTTCGCTTTACTACCTCTTCGCCACAGGCGAGGCCGAGAAAGCGATTCCGATCCACCAGGCATGGATGCAGGCTTATCCTCTCGACTATTTGCCCTATGTCGATCAGGGCTCGCTCTATATGATCCTGGGGCAATATGAAAAGGCCGCCGCCGTCACCCTGCAGGCGATTCCCCTGCAACCCGACAACATAGTCCCGCTTGGAAACCTGGGTGAGATTTATCTCGCTCTGAATCATTTCGAGGCGGCCAGGACAACCACGGAGCAGGCGCTGCGACAGAACCTCGAAGGGGTTGAACTGGACACCAATCTGTATGGCATCGCGTTCTTAGCGGGCGACGCGGAAGCGATGAAGCAACAGCTCGACGGGGCCATAGGAAAACCCGGCACAGAAGACGTGATACTCGCTCTGGCCGCCGATACCGAAGCCTATTTCGGCAAACTCAAGAAAGCTCGCGAGCTCTCCAGGCAGGCAGTCGAGAGTGCCCGGCGAAACAATGAGAACGAGCCTGCGGCGCTTTGGCAATCCCAAGCTGCCATTCGCGAGGCGCTGTTCGGCAACTCAGATGGGGCCCGGCAGCAAGCGGCCTTGGCCGTCGCGCAAGCGCCGGGGAGTCGCGATGCCGAGCCCCGGGCGGCCCTGGCATATGCGTTGGCCGGTGATACAGTGCGGGCCCAGTCGCTGCTTGCCGAGCTCGATAAGCGTTACCTGCTGAACACCGTGATCCAGTCGGTCTGGCGTCCTACCGTCCGCGCCCAGATCGAAACAGCCCGCAAGAACGCCACTCGAAGCGTTGAAATGCTTGGGGCGGCTGCGCCCTATGAGCTCGGAATGCTAAGCGGAAGCTCCTTTAACTCCTGTGTGTATCCCGTTTACGTCCGCGCAGAGGCATATCTGAGCGCGCAACAGCGCGCGGAGGCGGCCCGCGAGTTTCAGATAATCCTGGATCATCGCGGGCTGTTGTGGAATTGTCCGACGATGCCGCTGGCCCATCTCGGTCTCGCCCGGGCGTACGCCATGCAAGGCAACTCCGCAAAAGCCAAAGCGGCCTATCAGGACTTCCTCACCCTTTGGAAAGACGCCGACCCCGACATCCCCATCTACAAACAGGCCAAAGCCGAGTACACCAAGCTGCAGTAGCCTTGCTTGACTCTGGAACTGGTGTCGTAAACCTGATTTGAAAGGGCACGGGTTCAGTCGTGCCGATAAGCCGCTTATTTTCGGCCCGCCGAGCGGACTTTAGTCCGCGAGGCGCACGCGTTCAGGACTTTTTCTGCAACCCCTTCAGCCCTTGAGGGACCTCGAATTTCGGCAGGTACGCTACCTCTCGGACCGTTTCGAGTAACGTGGCGCTGCGCTTCGGTGTGAGTCCCGCTCAGCGGCATAAGCGCTAACTTAAGCAGGACGGGGGCTAGAAGTTGACCCTGCCGGCCGGTTTCTGAACAGTAACTTCCGAGTAGCCGACCAACCGGGCAATATCCAGCAGACTGCCACTTCAACGGATAGGGCGTTTGAACTAAGTCGCTGGCGCGGCGGACGCTGCGCATGTCGCTAGTTTGAGGTTACTTCTCGAATGAGCCTTGCGCCGGGACTCGCTAAGCCTTATGATTGGCTGCCATGGCAGTCATGGATAATCAGGCGCGAAGGCACAGGTTGAGTGTCCCATTATCAAGGAAATCGCTATTGAAATCCCATAGCTGACCGCGTCCGCCGCCAGCGCCAGCGGCTTCCTTCAAACGTCCTTATCGAAAGCGCCCCGATACTAAGCTCAGGCGCTCCGCTTCGCCCTTTCACTCCGGGGCACTTCCGATAAGGTCCTAGCGTTTTTCGGCCATGTGTGATAGTCTCCGGATTGCCCTTGGCTCAGCACGAAAGCAATTTGCGTTCAGTTGTATCGTGCCACGGTTGGGCACGCAAGTTAGTCTGTTTCGGATCTTCTAAAGCAGATACTTGTGGTTCTTCAAGGAACGGGCGGGCACTTCTCGGACTGGAAGTAGCGTTTACATTCGTCGGGAGTGAAGTCGCGAGTGACGCGGCTGCGGGCTAGGTCGAGCAACTCTCGGATGTCGAGCGCGTAAACCTGCACGGTTCCGTCAACACTGGCAGTGGCAAGGCGCTTGCCATCCGGGCTCCAGGCCACGCTGGTGACACCGTCGGTATGGCCCTTCAGGGTAAGCAATTCCTTGCCCGTCACCACGTCCCACACCTTTGTCGTCTCGTCCGCACTCCCCGTCGCCAGCAGCTTCCCGTCCGGGCTCCAGGCCAGGCCGTAAACGTCGTCACTGTGACCGCTGAGAGTCAGCACTTCCTTGCCCGCCGCCGCGTCCCACACCTCTACCGTTTGGTTATCAGTTCCCGTCGCTAGCCGCTTCCCATCTGGGCTCCAGGCCACGCGAAGAACGGACTTATCACCGGCGGGCAGAGTCCTCAGTTCTTTGCCTGTCGCCGCATCCCAGACCTTTGCCGTCTTGTCACCACTCGCCGTCGCCAGCCGCTTGCCGTCCGGGCTCCAGACCACGCTCCTGACAGGTCCGCCGTGACCGCTCAGGATCAGTAATTCATGCCCGTCGCCGCATCCCACACCTTGGCCGTCCCGTCTACACTTGCGGTCGCCAGGCGCTTGCCGTCCGGGCTCCAGGCCACGCTAAGAACCCAGTCAGTGTGGCCAAGAAGGGTTCGAACTTCCTGGCCCGTCGCCGCGTCCCACACCTTCGCCATATGGTCATTACTTCCCGTCGCCAGGCGCTTGCCGTCCGGGCTCCAGGCTACGCTAAGAACCCAGTCAGTGTGGCCAAGAAGGGTTCGAACTTCCTGGCCCGTCGCCGCGTCCCACACCTTGGCCGTCCGGTCTAAACTCGCCGTCGCCAGGCGCTTGCCGTCCGGGCTCCAAGCCACGCTCCACACAACGCCTGTATGACCCTTCAAGGTCAGCAATTCCTGCCCACTAGCCGTCTCCCACACCTTCGCCGTCTTGTCGTCTCCTCCCGTCGCCAGCCGCTTGCCATCCGGGCTCCAGGCCACGCTATTAACGCCATCACCATGGCCGAAGGTCAGCAGTTCCTGCCCGTTGGCCGCTTCCCACACCTTGGCCGTCCCGTCTCAACTCGCGGTTGCCAGCCGCTTGCCGTCCGGGCTCCAGGCCACGCTATTAACCCAGTCAGTGTGGCCAGCAAGGGTCCGCAGCTCCTGGCCGCTGGCCGCGTCCCACACCATCGCCGTTTGGTCATCACTCGCCGTGGCCAGGCGCTTGCCGTCCGGGCTCCAGGCCACGCTCGTCACAGGTCCGCCGTGACCCCTCAGGGTCAGCACTTCCTGGCCGCTGGCCGCATCCCACACCTTCGCCGTATCGTCATTACTCGCCGTCGCCAGCCGCTTGCCGTCCGGGCTCCAGGCCACGCTACACACTTGGTCCTGTGCACAGGGTCAGCAATTCCTGCCCGCTGGCCGCGTCCCACACCTTCGCCGTCTGGTCCTCATCACTGGCCGTCGCCAGCCGCTTGCCGTCCGGGCTCCAGGCCACGCTATACACATAGCTTTGATGGCCCTTCAGGGTCAGCAATTCCTGCCCGCTGGCCGCATCCCACACCTTTGCCGTCTTGTCACCACTCGCCGTCGCCAGCCGCTTGCCGTCCGGGCTCCAGGCCACGCTCCTGACAGATCCGCCGTGGCCCCTCAGGGTCAGCACTTCCTGGCCGCTGGCCGCGTCCCACACCTTCGCCGTTTTATCCCCACTCGCCGTTGCCAGCCGCTTGCCATCCGGGCTCCAAGCCACGCTGAGCACAGCAAAGTTATGGCCCCTCAGCGTCAGTCGTACCTGGGATGACAGGATCGCTCGATGCAGCGTGCCTTCCGCTGCCGGTACAGGCGGCTCTCCAAACTGAACAGTTGCGTTCACCGCATGCATACTCAAGAGAATGCTTTTTTCTGGATCGTCGCTTAGACTCTCGGTGGCGTTTGCGGCTAATTCTCTGGCTCTGGATTCCCTTTCGTTGCGTTGAGCAGCAGTAGTTTCCTCTTTGGCAATGCCCTCCTGCCGCTTTGCCTCCGTCGCGTTAGCCTCCGCATCTTTACGCGCTACGCTTTCCGCATTACGCGCCGTCTTCTCACGATCGGCCGCGGCAACCGCCTCTTTTCGTCGCTGTTCTGCAATGGCCGCCTGGTTTTTCGCCTCATTCGCACTTCTATCCGCGGCTAGCCTTTGTTTCTGCGCGTAAATTCCGAACCCAATGGCGGCGACTGTCAGCACAGCAAGAACTGCGACGACGGCACGGATCACCCAGCGCCACTTCATGTTCGAGCTACGTCCGGCGGGCGCCAGCGCCAGCCGCTTGACCAGTTCGTCGCCCGCTATACCCTGCGCAACCGCGTCTTCGGAATCGTCCAACCAGATTTTGTCGTCGAATTTGAACCATTGCCGCGTCTCCTCGGCCAGGGTCGCGTCCTGCAGTGCGCCGGCGATACTGATGGGAATGATCGGTCTGTCAGGGTGACGGCTCCTGAACTGCTCGACTTCCTGGCGCACCCAACGCGGCTCTTGCAGCGTGCCTCGGTTGGCGATTACAACCAGCGTGCGGGAGCGGAGAAGGGCCTTGAGCAGGGTGCTGTCAAGCCGCTCGCCGGGCGACGCTTCGTCTTCGCTGAAGAAGACGGTAAAGTCCCGCTCGCGCAGGCGGCGCGCCAGATCGGAGGCGTAACTGTGGGTGCCGCGCGGGGGCGCGCCGAGGGCGAAGGAGATAAACACGTCGTAGCCGAAGGCGCGCGAAGCGAAGTTGCGCTTTGGCGCGGCCGACTTGTCCGCCTTTGCCACTGCAACTGCCGCCCCTGTAGCCATTGCTACCTCATCGTTACTCGCCAGACCGCCATCAGCGGAATGGCGCTCCCGTCAGTCCGGGGGGTCGCGTTTCTGCCGCGACAAGGGCGTCGCCGAGCTTGCGCACGAACTCCTTGTCGTTTCGGGAATCGGAAATGAAGACCTTGTGCCATGAAGACTTTCAGAATTGGGGGAGATTTTGGTTTGGAGGGTATCTTAGCATCCTGCCTGCCACATCACGTCAGGTCGTTCAGCAATCGTCGCTCGCAGACGTGACTGTAAAGATGATTTCGGACGCATACCCGGTCGTTCGGTCGTGCTCGGATCGTCGGCAATTCAGAACCAATCCACATGAGGGTAGTGGCCTAATTGTCTGTTAGCCCACTACCCACATGAGCGAGAAGTCGGCATCCCGTCGAAATGCCCGTGCTGACATCCGTGGGCACTTAGGTCATGGATGACGCGCAAACCAGAAAGATCTTAAGTTATCGCTTATGCCGCTCAGCGGGACGCCACAAGAAAGCCCAGCCATTCATCGCTGGGAACGCGATTCTGAAAATCCCGAGTCCCCCAGGGACGACATAACCCCGGAAGGGCCTCAGCCCGAGCGAAATCATCCCCTCGGCTGTCCTTAACGGCCGGGCGCCCCATCCTGCTCCGAGTCTTCCCTGACCAATTCAGTTCCGCCTTCATCCGCGCAATCCGAGGTTGCTTCTGCCTTTCGCCCAAGCCTTCTCCGTGCGTTCCGTGTTCTCCGTGGTGAATACGGTTTCTTCCGTGCGCTATCCTTACCCACAATGCTCGACGCCGTCCGCATTGCCGAGTTGCTGCAACCTTTCGCCGCAGACGTCTCCCTGGAACAGGGTCCCGGGTGCCCCATTCAAGGACGTCCGCCGTGGCGGACGGCCTTGAGTGGGGTTCTTGTAATGCCGGGTGCCCCATCCCGGCTTCCTTTGCCGGGGTGGGAGCCTTCCCCCGAACTCGTCGTCCAACTCCAGACTTACCTCGATCTCCTGCTGCGCTGGAACGCCCGCATCAACCTCACCGCCATCCGCGATCCCGAGCAAATCGTCACCCGCCATTTCGGCGAGTCGCTCTTCGCCGCCCGCGTTCTGCGCAGCGCGGGCGCTCTTGCGCCGGAACGCCCACTCGCCGACATCGGCTCCGGCGCCGGCTTCCCCGGAATCCCCATCAAGCTCTTCGCTCCCGAACTGCACGTGACCCTCATCGAATCGCAAAACAAGAAAGCCACATTTCTGCGCGAGGTGATTCGAACTCTGGGACTATCCCACATTGTGGTACATTGCGGCCGCGCCGAAAACTGGGGCCGTCAGCGCCGGCATCGTCACCCTTCGCGCCGTCGAGAAGTTCGACACCGCCCTCCCCGTCGCCGCCGCCCTGGTCGCTTCAGGAGGAACCCTGGCGCTCCTGATCGGCGAGGCACAGACAGAAGCCGCCGCCAGTTCGCTGGGACGCGCGCTGGGCCACCGAACTCAGCCAAACAATTCCCAAAGCGGCGGACGGACATTGTGGCTGGCCCGACAAGTGTGAAGGGCACACCTGACCTATACAGTGGGAAGTGTACGTGTAGCAAGCGCTAAGTTTTATAGGTTAGTGGGACGTGCAATCAACTTGTGCTTATCTAAGTCATAGTCAGTGGTCGATTACGTCGTTTCCTGAAGTATCCAAGCCCAGGCTCGAGGCTCACTCCGCAGCCAGCACGAATGCTACCATCGAAGTGGAGAGAACAGGCACTTATTCAGCCAGTTATTTCCAGTGCAGTATGGGAAAAAATGACAATATTGTGCCATCGCATGCAGTTTAAGTCATACACTTTTACTGTAAATTGTGCTGTTTTCGGAAAATGTGTGTTGTAACACAATTGTTCCACGTGGAACAATTTGCGAGACTCTGCAATTAGCTTGACGCTCAATGCGAGCACTAAACCATCCGCCAGACAGTACCCGAATTTGAAGCTGGGCGATCAAAATGTTCCACGTGGAACATTGTCGCGGCCTCCAAATTGTTCCACGTGGAACAATTTCTCTCAGATTCTCACAATCCGGCCGTAACCATTACCCCGTCCAGAATCAGTGGCTTCCGAATCGCGACGCTAGAATTGCACAGTTTTTCCTCCAAAAACTTCGGTTTGCACAATCCGCGGGCGTTGCCCATTGGTGCTCAGGCGTTCTAGTCTCTACTCCGAGGGTCTTCACGCTGTGGGTCGCATCATTGCCGTTGCCAATCAAAAAGGTGGAGTAGGTAAAACCACCACCGCCATCAACCTGGCGGCATCGCTGGCTTCGCTCGGCGCGCCTACGCTGTTGGTGGATTGCGATCCCCAGTCCAACGCCTCCAGCGGCGTCGGATTTCGGCCGCGACCCCCACCGCATGAACACCTACCAGGTGCTGATGGGCGAGATCACCGCCGCCGAGGCGCGTTGTCCCGCGGAAGTCGAGCAGTTGCACGTCATTCCTGCCCATAAGAACCTGATTGGCGCCAATATCGAGCTGGTTCCGCTGGACCACCGCGAATTTCGCCTGCGCTACGCGCTCGATACCGTCCGGAACGACTACGAGTTTGTCGTAATCGACTGCCCGCCGGCGCTGGACCTTCTGACTTTGAACGCGCTGGTTGCGGCGGATTCGGTGCTGATTCCCATGCAGGCCGAGTATTTTGCTTTGGAAGGCGTCACCGAGTTGCTGGACACGATCGACCGAATCAAGGCCGAGCTGAATCCCGGGCTGGCGGTTGAGGGCGTGGTAATTACCATGTTTGACGACCGAACCAACCTGGCGCAGTCGGTAGCGGCTGATTTGCGAGGGTTTTTCGGCGAGTTGATGTGCGAAACCACGATTCCGCGGAACATTCGGCTGGCGGAAGCCCCCAGCCACGGCAAGCCGGCGCTGCTGTACGATCCGAAATCCCGCGGCTGCGAGGCTTATCTTCAACTGGCGCAAGAGATTATGGACCGCGCCAGGCGTGACCAGTCGGCTGTAGAAGCGGTCAATACGCCTGGGGCCTGCCACTTAATCGGACGGAAAGTAGAGAAGATTCATGATGGAAAAGCGAAAAGTGCTGGGTCGGGGGTTGGATACGCTGCTGCCTTCCCGTCAGGCACCGACTGCGCCCCTTGGCACGCCGGCGCACCACGGAGAGGCAATCCAGCAACTCGCAGTGGAACTGATTGACCACAACCCGTACCAGACCCGGACCCAAGTGGATGAGCCGGCGCTGGAGGAGCTGGCGGCTTCGATCAGGGCGACAGGAGTATTGCAGCCGATTATGGTTCGGGCGGTGCCGGGAGGGCGGTACCAGCTGATTGCCGGGGAGCGGCGCTGGCTGGCATCCCAGAAGGCGGGGAAAGCCACGATCCCGGCGATGGTGCGCCAGGTTTCCAACGAGCAGGCGATGGAGATGACCATCATCGAAAACCTGCAGCGCGAGGACCTGAACCCGATCGAGCAGGCCAATGCATTTGACCGGTTGAGCCGCGAGTTTGGCTTGACGCAGGAACAGATCTCGGTGCGGACCGGCAAAGAGCGCTCGTCGGTGGCGAATTTTCTTCGGCTGTTGCGGCTGCCGGATCAAGTGCAGGCCTACGTGGCGGGCGGCCATCTGAGTTTCGGGCACGCCAAGGCGCTGCTGGGGCTGGATTCGGCGGAGGCAATGGCGAAAATTGGGCAGCGGGTGGTCGAGAAATCGCTTACCGTCCGGCAGACTGAGGACGCCGTAGCCGACTGGCTGAACCCCGCGGACGCAGTGGCGTTCAAGGAAGTCAAGCAGTTGGTGGTAGATCCGAACGTGAAAGAGGCGCAGAACCAACTGGAGCGGGGGCTGGGCGTGAGGGTCACCATCAAGGACCGGAACGGAAGAGGAAAGATCGTGCTGGAATACCGGTCGCTGGAAGATTTCGACCGTATTCTGGAAGCTCTAAATGCTAAGTAAATAATTTATTATCAATAGTTTAGATGGGTTTGGCAGGGAGCGTAGCTTGCGCAGCGTAACAGTGGGCGATTTTGAAGTCACGGTTCTTTCCGACGGGACGTATGAGTTGGACGGGGGAGCTTTCTTCGGCGTTGTCCCCAAGGTTCTATGGGAGAAGCGGGTGCAGGCTGATTCCCGCAACATGCTGAAGGTTGGAACAAACTGCCTGCTGATCCGGGATGGGAAGCAGACGGTTTTGGTGGAGACGGGCATCGGGTCGAAGTTGAGCGAAAAGCAGCAGTCGATCCATAAGAACCAGGTCAGGTTGATGAAGGATTTCGAGGAAGCGGGGGTTTCGCCGGAAGAGGTGGACATTGTCATCAACACGCACCTGCATTTCGATCACTGCGGATGGAACACCTATTACCAGGATGGAAAAGCGGTAGCGACGTTTCCGCGGGCGAAGTATTATGTGCAGCGCGGCGAGGTGGAGCACGCGCACGAGCAGCACGAACGCGACCGGGTGAGCTACATGACGGACAATTACGATCCGCTGATTGGGAGTGGGCAGATGGTGTTGCTCGACGGAAATGCCGATATTGCGCCGGGGATCTCGGTGCAGCTGTTTCCGGGTCACACCCGCGACTTGCAGGCGGTGATCGTGCGGAGCGGGGGAGCGACCTTGTGCTACCCGAGTGATTTGATTCCGACGTCGAATCATCTGGATCCGACGTGGGTGATGGGGTATGACTTGTATCCGCTGAGCAGCATCGCGAGCCGGCACAGGTTTTACGAGCAGGCGATTCCGGAGAAGTGGATGGTGGCGTTTACGCATGACCATGAGATGCCGCTGGCGTACATTGAGACTGGGAGACAAGGGACGGCCGGTGGCGAAGAGTAATTGGTGATTGGTAATTAGCGGCAAACCCAACGGGACGATGGAGTTGCGAGCACGCGGCGAGATTCTAAAGCAGCCGCGGATTTTCACGGATGAACGCGGGTGGCTGCAGGGAACATAACGACAGCCCCGCGGTGCCCCGCAATTCCGACTGAAGGGCAATGCAGGCCACATCTGCGTGGGGTTCGGGAAAACCTCCGCCCAAGCGGCCAAAAGACGGCCGCTTGAACGGGGCACCCAGCGTGGGTGGCACTTTGGTGCCATTTACGAAGAAGGGTGAGACATCCTACATTGTGGTAGTACCACAATGTGGCAGTCGAGGTGGGGCATGGGAAAGAAGAACAAGAAGAAAGACAAGAAGAAGGTTGCGAAGAAACAAATGGCAGCGAAGCCTCCGAAGGCAGGGCTCGATTTGCGCCAGGCTGAACTGCCGGGACGTCCCAAGCCCATGAAGCCCGCCGATATCCGCGCCGTGCGCGAGAGCCTCAATGCCAGCCAGGCGCTGTTCGCGCGGCTGCTCAATGTCAGCTCGAATGCCGTGGAGAGCTGGGAACAGGGGATCCGCGAGCCCAGACAGGCAACGCTCAAGTTGCTGCATATCGCGAAGAAGAACCCGGGCGTGTTGTTGGATTAGCGCAAGAGCGAGGTTTACCACGGAAAACACGGAACCCACGGAAATGATCGGGCGTAAAAGCGGCCGCTGATTTGCACGGATCTTCACGGATTAGGCTAGGGACAAAGGCAACCGCGGATTTCGCTTAAGCAAAAAGGCAACTGCAAACCTCCGGCAATCGCGCAGACGCCCCCACCAACAAAGTGTCCAGTGCCACGACACGCCCTTCGCGAAAGGCTTACCTCAGCCGCTAAAGCGGCGGAGTGCGGCAGTCCTCATATGCACGCCTGAAAGGCTTGCTCCACCCGCGTGGAACATCTGTCGTCCCTCCGGGACTCCGGCATCATTCCCGCCCTCTACCCAGAACTGAAGTCCTGGGCTAAGCTCTATCGCCCCTCCGGGGCGAGGCGGGTCGAAAATAAACGCCTTGTACGGCACGACTGAAGAGGCCGCTGAAAAAGCCCGAAATGCTCACGCCTCGCGGACTAAAGTCCGCTCGGCAGGTCGAAAATAAACGGCTTAGACGCTGACCTAAAGGTCAGCTCTACCCAAAACCGCTTTTTTCAGCAGCCTCTGAAGTCGTGCCCTGACACGAACCAGTTGCAAAAGCGTTTTTCAGCCTGTGAAGCCCGGCCCTTCCACCAAATTAGGCACTAAAGCAGTTCCCGAGTCTATGTATCCCGCTTCTTGGCACGATGGAGCTATGCGCTCTTGCAGGGGCCAGAACCCCAGGGCTGAAGCCCGCCGTTTTGGGAGGGACTTATTCACTGGGCTAAAGCCCAGTGCTTCCACCCTGAACATAGCAACTGAGAACCTGCTCTAGAAGGCGTAGCGCAGGGCGAGGGTCGTGTTGTTGGCGTGGAAGTAGCGGGAGTCGGTAGGGCCGACGAAGGAGCCTTCGCCGTATTGGTAATAGTTCCAAGCAGCCTTGAAGGTCACGTTCTTGTGCAGGAGTATATCCACCGCAGCCAAGGGCGACTGGTAGATGGAAGATAGCGGACCGAGCGGAAGAAGCGGATTGAACGACGTGGTGTTGCCCTGGTTATCGACGATGTTGTAGCCCAGGCGAATGGTAAGCCGCTCCATGGGCGTCAGGGTAAAAGCAAAATAGCCATACTGCGTGTGGGTCTGGTAAAAGGCATTGGTTTGCATCAGGCTAGTGTCGCCGATGCAAGGTATCGATCCCGCGACGGTGGCGCCCTCGAAGCAAAGAATGATGTTCTGCTGGATGGCGTCGAAGTTGTAAGCCAGGTCCAACCCCCAGTTCTTGCCCGGCATGATGGAGGCGTTCACCATGGTGACGTAGTTGTGCTGGTTGTAGTTGATGTCGGCGGCGTTATTTTTGCCTTGCTGGAAGGCGAAGTTTCCGCCCAGCATCAGCCAGGGTTGCGGCGCGTAAGAGATATTGCCCTTGATGTTGAAGAAGCTGGTGGGGTCGATGCGATAGATCCAGTTATCGGCGCCGCCAAATTGGGCGTCGACGTTTGCGTGCAGGCCCTTGCTATTGCGATACCAGGCGCCGAGGACACCCGAGTAGCGATTGATCGTAGTCGTGGGGTTGCCCCACGGCGTGATCTCGCCAGTGAACGTGCAACTGCCGTCGGGATTCAGGGGCAATCCAGAGCAGTTACCGCGATTGGGCGTGTTCGGGTAATAAATGTCGAGTAGTGCAGCTTGATAGGTATTGCCCGGCTGAATTGTGTTCTGGCTCCAAACAAATCCACCGCGCACGCCAACATTCCGCGAGATGTCGTACTGCAGCTCTAAATCGTTCTGGTAGGTTTTCTGCCCAATCATGTTGGTGGTGACTTCATTGGTGATGTCAGCCGCTGAGCTAGAGCCGTGAGTCAGGATGGTGGGAGGAAATGTCGCTATCGGATTCAAGAGCGAGCCTGCGCCGAGGCTGGCGGCGTTGAAATAGGCAGCCTCCTGATCTAACAAAGTTCCGGCCACGCTGAAGTTACGGAAGCGAAACGTCTCGACTATTCGTAGTCGATCGTTCAGGTGAATCGTGGCGGAAATGTCGGCGGATGAGGAGTTCCAGCGGGAGTTCGACTTACTGCCACCGGTGTCAAAGCCGAGGTTGTTGCTCCGGGTGCTGAGGCCGGTAAAAACTTCTCGCAGGGGCGTGCTGGAGCTGGCGTGGCTGTACTGGTATTGGCCGTTAAAGTCTAACCACTTTAGCGAAGAGGAGACCAGATTCACCTGCTCGGTGGGGATGGAGGTATTGTCATGCCGAAAGAGGCTGTAATTGGTGTATCCATTGCATACAGGGATTGGCGATGCCATTCTTCAAGGGCGCGCTGCACGGGCTTCCACTGTTGAACCACGGCAGGCCGAAGGTCACGGAGCTGCCATTGGAAAGCGGCCAGGAATTGAAAGTGTTCAGAGACTCGGTCTGTCCACCGTCGTAGTACTGCAAGAAGCTGGGTGTAGCTCAGGGTCGTCTTCTTGTTGATGCGGAAGTCGGCGCCGAAGCGATAGCCATTTAAGGTAGTGTCCCAGTTGTTGTTGTTGAGCGCGTCCGTTCCCTGGTGCACGCTGGTGAACGATGGCCCGGTGATGCGATTGCGGTTGTAGCCGACGCGGAACGAAAGCCGATGCATCGGCAGAATTACGAGATCGAAGTTGTAGAGGTTCTGCCGGTTGTAGTAACTGTGCGGCGAGGTGAGGATCGGGATGTACGGCGTCGCTCCGGCGGACGGGTTCAAAGGATTCGCCAGCAGGTCGTAGTCGAAATAGTTCTGCATGTGCTGGTAGCTGCCGCTGAAGTTGTACCAGCCGTACTTGGAGACTCGCAGCCGAAGCGCCTGTTCGGGATCGCCACCCCATCCGAAGCTGTTCAAACTCAAGCTGTCAAAGATGTCCTGGTGGGTGAGTGACTGCATGGTGAGGGACTGCTCAAGGATGCGCGCTCCGGATTGCTGATCGACGAGGGTGTCGTACATCGCCTGGCTGCCGGAAACGTCGTTGATGCGACCACCGATCTCGATGGACTGAGTCACGTGATATCCGCCGATGTCTTTGCCTTCGTCAGCAGCGGCGGATGGTGGCGGGGTGGGAGGAGGGGTGGGAGCGGGCGGGTTCTGGGCACGACCTGGGACGGCAATCAAGAGGGTGGTAGCGATGACCCCGAGCCGTAAGTAATTTGCGCCGATGGTTCGGATACCCATGCCAAGCCTCGCGCTACCGGAAGAACACCGGGCTGAAATTGGATCCGTGGATTTGTGTATGGCACATGGTGCAAGCCTGGTACTTGGCGTTCTGGTTGTGGGCCGGCCCCTGCGGGGCGCCCGCCGCTCCGTTCATGTTCGGTGTATGGCAACGAAGACAGAGGAAGTTAATGTTGTTGACCTGCAAGAGCCGGGGATTGTTGGAACCATGCGGAGTATGACAGGACATGCAACCCTCGTCGGTCTTCACAGGGGCGTGCTCGAAGACGAAGGGGCCCATGGTGTCGGTGTGGCACTTGGTGCAGACGGCGAATTGGCCGGCCGCGGCGCGAACCTGGTGTGCGGTTTGCGTGCCGTGGGGATTGTGACAGTCACTGCACTGCACGAGTCCCACATCGACGCGGTGACGGAAGGGGCGCGCGAACTCGGCTTTCTGCGCAGCATGGCATCCGAAGCAGAGCTCCGTCTGCGATTTGACGAGCATGAAATTCACGTCAGCCGATTTGTGCGGACTATGGCACGTGGTGCAACTGATGCCATTGGCCAGATGCGCGGACTTGGAAAAATTCTGGGTTTCGAGGCTCGACTGATGACACTTGGTACAGATGGCGGCGGTTTGCGCCGGGGAGAGAGTCTCGAAGCGGACGATCTTCGTGATGTCTCCTCCGCCTTCGACGTGCGCCTGCGCGGGACCGTGACAGGACTGGCATCCGTGCTGGTCGCCCTTGAGTAGGGCTGCGTGAGGAGTGTTGGCAAAGTGCTTGTCCCAGACTTCTTCGTGACACGTCTTGCAGATGTCGGTTTCGGCGTACTGGCCGCCGGTGGCGCCGGGCAGGGCGGCTGCCTTCTGCGGAGTGGCGCTGCTCGGTCGATCCTGTGAATTCACCGCTAACCCGCCCGTGAGTAAACACACCGCGAGGACGGCGAACGCGCCCGACAAGATCGTGCTGCGATTGAGGTAACCCATCCCCACTCCTAAGCCGATCAGTTGAACATTCGCCCTTGGGGAAAGTCTGAGCAAACGTAAACGGTTTTGCAACATCAATCTGCGTTATTGGGCGTGATGTCTGGAGACACAACGTCGGAAATTGCCGGCGCCTTACTCGGTGCAGAGATTGTGCCACAGTTCCCCGGTGCCATGGGTTGGTTATTACAAAACGGACACAAAAATTATCCCTGCGAGGCGAGCCCGTGTTGGCAAGAGGCGGGAAACGCTGCCCATTGCGCCAGTTTTATTTTTGGGCGAGGTTAACGGCGATGTCTCCGGCGATGGGGACCATGAAGCGTTCGCCCTGGTAGGCCTTGATCATGCAGACGATCCAGAGGATGAACGAGACGAAGCCGATGATGGCGAGAAGAGCAATGCCGATGCCGAAGGTGCCCCAAGGCGCGCCACCGGAGAATCCGTGGTTCATGCCAAAGAGCCAACCGACTCCGAAGACCATGCCGAGGACGATGCGGATGATGTGCAGGCCGCCGAAGGTGACGATGGATTGGGCGGCGTGAAAGCGCACGTAGGGACGGCGATCAATGAGGAAGAAGATGATGCCGGTGATCCATCCCAAAACGTAGCTGAGGGTGGCGGCGGCGTTTTCGGAGAGGCCGGACTGGGCCACATAGGCCGGTTGCTGGGCGACGGCGGGCTGCTCTTGTCCGCACTTGTCGCAGAAACGAGCCTGGGGCGAAAGGGTGGCACCGCACTTGGAGCAATGGACCATGGAGGTTCTCCTTCTACCGTTGGGGAAATGCTACACCTGATGAGGGGAAGCTGGGAAAGGCAAAAGCAACATCCAGCACAGAGGCGCTGAGCCGCAGAGAGAGCCTATTCAAGAAACAAAGCCGACCGCGGATTTCTCGGATGACGCGGCTAGAACCGGGTAATACTGGGCGTGTGGTAGCATCGGGTCGCGCCTGCCCCTGAAGAGTTTGTGTGAGAACGGTGCCACCGCTACGCGGCTCGACGAGCTTTCCCGATTGACCGCGGGCTTACGAGGTTGTTACGAAACTGTGCGCTCCTAAAGGGGCTCGGTTCAATCTCCCACTTGCACCCGAGGCTGACGCCCCGGGCTACGATTGTTTCGCCCTGCGGGCTGGCATTTCGGCTCAAGTCCAAGGTCCAGGTTCCACCGCACGTTTCGCTCGGAGAGTAGAGTTTGGTAACAGCCTCTTACGCCCGCGGCTAACGCAAATTCCGCCGCTGCGCGGCTGGATTGGCCGCGATATTGACGACGATGTTCCACCAAGTTTTCAAAAAACGAATTCTCGCGCAGACCCTGAAGACCAAACCAACTATGACGTGGCGAGCGGGACTGGCAGTTTTCCTTGTAGTTTGGCTTGCGACGCCGGGCTCCGCGCAGGCGCCAAATAAGACTCCCGCGCCCTACCAGGCACAAAGCACAAAAGAGATGGGCGAACTGCTGGTGAAGATTTTCGCCGAGCAGGATGTGGCGACGGATCCCAGCAAGGATGCGGAGCGGGCGGCACAACTGCAAATCAAACTGGTCGGGGATTTGCCGTGGCAGGAAGAGCTGCGCACGCGGTGGTCGCTGGCGGAGAACCTGCTGCGCGCGGGCGACAGCGCGGGCGCGGTGAAGCAACTGGAGCTGATTCGCAAGCGGTGTGGGGAGCTGGGCGTGCGGCTGGGGCCGAACTCGGAACAGCAGATGCAAGAGCTGCTGGCGCTGGCTTATCTGCGGTTGGGGGAGCAGGAGAACTGCGTCGCACACCACTCGCAGAACTCGTGCATCTTTCCCATTACCGGGTCGGGGGTGCACACGGTAGAAGCGCGGGGCAGAGGGAGCGGTGCGGGAGTACACGGCGATCCTGGAACGCGATCCGCAGAACACTGCTGGCGCGGTGGCTGCTGAATATTGCGTATATGCAGTTGGGACGGTGGCCGCAGGAGGTTCCGAAGCAGTGGGTGGCGGGGCCGGAGCTGTTCAAAAGCGAGTACGACATTGGGCGGTTTGCGGATGTGGCCGGCGCGGTGGGCCTGGGCTTTATGGACCACGCGGGCGGGGTGGCGATGGAGGACTTCGACGGCGATGGGTTGCTGGACTTGATGATTTCGTCGTCGGGGCCGCTGGACCAGTTGCGGTTCTTCCATAACAACGGAGACGGGACGTTCACCGAGCGCACGAAAGAAGCCGGGCTGATGGGCGAGGTGGGCGGGCTGAATTTGGTGGCGGCGGATTACGACAACGACGGGCATCCGGATGTGCTGGTGCTGCGCGGAGGATGGTGGGCGGAGCACGGGAAGTATCCGATGTCGCTGCTGCACAACAACGGCGACGGGACGTTTGAGGACGTGACGAAGAAGGCGGGGCTGATGTCGCTGCATCCGACGCAGACGGCGGCGTGGGCGGACTTCGACAACGACGGCTGGCTGGATTTGTTTGTGGGGCACGAGCAGACGGGGGCGGAGAAGCATCCGTCGCAGTTGTTTCACAACAATCATGATGGGACGTTTAGCGAGGTGGGCGCGGCGAACGGGCTGGCGGATTTGGGCATCGTGAAAGGCGTGGCGTGGGGCGACTTCAACAACGATGGCAGGCCGGATTTGTATGTCTCGCGCAAGGGACAGCCGAATTTGCTGTTTCGCAATGATGGGCCGCGGGACGCGAAGCATCCGCGGGCGGAGCGGTGGAAGTTTACGGACGTGACGGCGAAGGCGGGAGTGGCGGAGCCGCTGCATAGTTTTGCGACGTGGTTCTTCGATTACGACAACGATGGGTGGCCGGATATTTTTGTCGCGGGCTACTACAACGACACGCTGAACGACGTCGGAGCGTTCGAGCTGGGGCTGCCGTATAAGGCGGAAACGCCGCGGCTGTATCACAACAACGGCGACGGGACGTTTGCGGACGTGACGAAGAAGGTGGGATTGGACCGGGCGATCCTGGGGATGGGAGCGGGATTTGGCGACCTGGACAACGATGGGTGGCTGGATATTTATCTGGGCACGGGGACGTCGGAGCTGGAGGCGCTACTGCCCAACCGGATGTTCCGCAATGATGGGGGCAAGAAGTTTCGAGGATGTGACGACGTCGGGCGGATTCGGGCATCTGCAGAAGGGACACGGGGTGGCGTTTGGGGACATCAACAACGACGGGCAGGAGGATGTTTTCGAGGAGATCGGCGGGGCGCTGCCGGGGGACACGTATCAGAGCGTGCTGTTTGAGAATCCGGGGCACGGCGGGCATTGGATCACGCTGGAGTTGCAGGGGGTGACGACGAACCGGGCGGCGTTTGGGGCGCGGTTGCGGGTGACGGTCGAGACTCCGAGCGGCGTGCGGGAGATTTTTCGAACGGTGGGGTATGGGTCGAGCTTCGGGGGGAATCCGGTGAGGCAGCATATTGGGCTGGGGGATGCGACGGCGGTGACGCAGATCGAGGTGACGTGGCCGACGTCGAAGACGGTGCAGCGGTTTACGAAGGTGGGGATGGATGGGGCGTACCGAATTCGGGAGGATTCGGGAGAGTTGCAGGCGGTGGGGTATCGGAAGTTTGAGCTGAAACATTGAAGAGTATTCACCACGGAGGGCACGGAACGCGAAACTTAGGCAAAGGCAAAAGCAACCGCGGATCGGCACGAATTAACTCGGATCGGAATCAGGTAGAAGAGTCAGGGGTGAGCCAGGGATCGCGCAGATCTCGCTGTCAGCTAGGCACTGCTGAGCCAGCGAGAGCCGACTTGGACGGGTCGGCATTAGGTTGTATCCAGGCGGGGGGTTCGATGCGGCCGAGCTGGGCGGCGCGATAAAGCAAGAAGACTGCGACGGCAAAGCACACCAACACTGCGACGATGGAGGACTCGGGGCCGAAGGCGCCTCCGGTGAGAAGGTTCGAGCCGGTGAGGGAGCCGCGCACGAGGCCTGTGGCGGTCGAGTTGCCAGAGACTTGCATGCCGAAGACGGAGCCTTCGGTGAAGTTCCAGGCGATGTGCAGGCCGATGGGAAACCAGAGGCGCTGGGTCACGACGTAAGCGGAACCGAGCAGGACTCCGGCTTCGAGCATGATGGCGATACCGCTGCCGAGTGTGGCTCCTTTATTGGCGAGGTGCGCGAGGCCGAAGAGAGCCGAGGTAAAGATGAGCGCGCCCCAGGTTCCTACGACGCGCGAACTGAGGCGAAACAGGTAGCCACGGAAAAGCAGCTCTTCCAGGATCCCGGACAAGACGGCGAATGCAACGGGAATGGCGAGACCTTTGGTGGTGCCCCATCCGGCGGGGTGATAGACGCCGAGCGCCCAAAGTATGGCCATGGTGACGGAGAACAGCGCGAAGCCGAGCGCGAGGCCGATGGTGATTTCGAGGAACGCGCGACGGGGAGCGAGTTCAGGCACCGAGCGGCGGCGTTCGATCCAGCGGGCGCCGATGAGGTAGGCCAGCAGGAACGTGGCGGCGACTGCGAGGGGGCCGACGCTGTCGGGCAGATATTTCTTGTACACGAATTGCAGTCCGCTCATGACAAGCAGGGCGAACAGCATGCTCAACATTCCCAGGCCAAATTCCTTCCAGCGTTTGCGCACGGGCAGTTCCTCCGGTGTGAGCGGTGTTACGCGGGAGTGGCGGGGAATGTTCCGGGGAGGAAAAATTGGCAAGGATCCAGGGGCGTGGATGAGGGGTTCGTCACTTTTCGGTTGACAGAGCGGTTGTATTAGCACTATTGTGCCTCCCCTAGGGAGGCACTACATGGGAACTTTGTACGCAGGTGTTTGGCGACACGGTACGGACCCTTATTACCTCTGGGGTGGGGTGGATTGGAGCAGCTTCGTCAGCAAGTGGCAGCAGTTGAGCAACCAGGGATTGCGGTTGGTGGACCTGAAAGTTTATCCGGGCAGTGGTGCGACAAAGTTTTCGGGTGTGTGGCGTGGAGGGACGGACGCGCATTACTTGTGGGTCGGCGTGGACTGGAACAGCTTCCAGGCCAAGTGGACGGAGTTGAGTGCCAAGAACCTGCGGCTGGTGGACCTGGAGATTTACTCCGAAGGCGGTGTGACGAAGTATGCCGGGGTGTGGCGCGCCGGGAGCGATGCGCACTATTTGTGGGTTGGGGTGGATTGGGCAAGCTTCCAGGCGAAGTGGACAGAGCTGGCGGCGAAGAACCTGCGGCTGACGAACATCCAGGTGTACAAGGACGCGGGAGTGTGGAAGTACGCCGGGGTATGGCGGGCGGGAAGCGATGCGCACTACCTGTGGGTGGGCGTCGATTGGAACAGCTTTAATGCGAAGTGGCAGGAACTGAGCGCGAAGAACCTGCGGCTGGTGGACATCGATATTTATCAGGACGCCGGACAGACGAAATATGCCGGGGTGTGGCGTGCGGGGAGCGACGCGCACTACCTGTGGGTGGGCGTGGATTGGGAGAGCCTGACCGCGAAGTGGTACGAGCTGGGGCAGAAGAACCTGAGGCTGACGAATCTGGAGGTGTATCCGGGGGCGTGCAGCGACAGTTGCCTGAACCAGGTGTTGATGCGGGACGATCCGGCGACGCCAACGGTGGACACGTACAACTACGGCATCAACGCGAGCGCCACGCATTGTAAGGGGCCGGGAGCGTGTCCGGCGCCGCATCCAGGGGACCAGGTTGTGTATCACTGGCCGTGCATTACCTTCGACGGCAGCGCGCATTACGCGAGGCTGTCGGCGGTGATCTTCAACGACGCGCCGATCTTCAAGCTGCCGTTCGACGATCCGAAGGTGAAGGAGCGCGGGCCGTGGCTATACAGCCCGGGAAGCTGGCACCACGCGATCGATTACAGCCGCGACGACAGCGGGTCGTTCCCGGTGAGAGCGGCAGCGGCGGGAAGGGTGGTCCACATCGGATGGGACTGGTGGTCGGGGAACACGATGGTCGTCAGCCACGACTCGGGAGGGGTGACGGATGCGTTCCGGACGATTTACATGCACCTGCGCAACGGGCCGACGAATGACGCGGACAATTCGTGGAACGTCACGCTAGCGAACCTGGGCGAGCCGCAACACACGCAGTACATGAACTACCTGAAGAACACGGGATGTCCGAAGGGAGGGCCGTACAATCCCAACGCGAATTTCTGGGGGACGGACGCGGACAAGATCAACATGGGACTACTGGGGCAGCATGTGAACCAGGGAGACATCATTGCGCACGCGGGGTGCACGGGACCGGGCGGGTGCGGTTGCGTCAATCCAGATTCCAATTGGAGC
Organism: uncultured Acidobacteriaceae bacterium; assembly: GCA_963814165.1. GTDB lineage: Bacteria > Acidobacteriota > Terriglobia > Terriglobales > Acidobacteriaceae > DASRAA01. The sequence continues at coordinate 155,247 of CAWFBW010000019.1, forward strand.
TGGGGTGGCGGTGTGAACACGCACCTGCACATCTTCTTTGCGCGACGCGATCCGACGGACAATGAGTGGTACTTCATCGATCCGTATGGGATCTACTCGTCGGGAGGATGCTATCCGGGGATCAATCAGCCGATTACAACGGCGTGTGCGCGGTACCCGATTATGTGGGTGGGGAAGAAGTCACAGTATCCGTAAGCCGCGCCGGAGGTGAAATGCCCCACGTCGTGAAGGCGTGGGGCGTTTTTTCGCACGGGTGACGAGCGCAAAATCTCGTTCGTCAATGGGCGCAGGACTGCGTGCAGGGCAGGAGTGGCGTCTCCTCGGAAGTGAAGGTGGAGGCGGGAAGGCCGGCGGCGTTGAAGAGCGTGGCCTCGGGGGCGTTGGCCCAGGCGTAGCGCACATAGCGAGCGCGAGCGATCCGGGGACTGCTGACGAAAACCGTATTGCCGTCAATGCGGGCGGATGCGGCGACGAAATGATGATCGTCGCCTGCGACTTCGAATCCGGCGAGAGCAGGCGGCTTCGAAACCAGCTTGCCGTCGGTGTGGTCGAACCAGACGCGCATGCCCGTACCTTCCACCGTGGCCTGGCGAAAGAGCGGGCCGGAGTACTCGAGGATCTCGCCGTACACGAGAGCGCGGGCGGCCAGAGTTAGGCGAACGGCGACGGTCTGTTTGTCGGAGGGATGCACGTTGTCGGGATCGCCTATGTCGAGGGTGACAGCCATCGCGGTGTTGACGAGGTCGAGGGTGCGGCGTTGCTGGTCGCGGAGGGTTCCCCAGGATTCGGTGTGGTCAGAGGTGAAGCTGGAAATCTGGACGTACAAGAAAGGGAAATTGCCCTGCTGCCACCGGAGACGCCAGTCTGAAATGAGGGTCGAAAAGACACGCTGGTAGAGGTTGGCGCGGCCGACGTTGCTGTTGGTTTCGCCCTGATACCAGATGACTCCCTTGATGGCGAAGGGCGTGGCGGGCGCGACCATAGCGTTGAAGAGAGCCGACGGCCGCCACGAATCGAGATTGGGATGCCAGGAGTGCTTGACTGGCGGATGGCCCGCTTGCTTGGCCGCAGCGTCTTCCCGTTCCTCTGCCGCCACTGACGCCGCGGTGTCCGGCTGCTGATCAGCGAGCACCGACCAGAAAGCGAACACGGGCATGAGCGAGGCGTCGGCGGAAATACTGTCGAGGCTGATCCAGGCTTCCGCGGGAGTGCCGCCCCAGGTGGAGTCGATGAGGCCGACTGGAACGTGCTCGCGCTGTTCGATCTCGCGTCCAAACAAGTAGGCCACCGCGGAGAAGCTGGAGGCGGTTTCCGGAGTGCAGAGCGTCCAGGTGTCGGGTTGGTCCTGAAGGGGATAGTTGGAGGCTTTTTCCGCGATGTGGAGGAGGCGAATGTTGGGATGATCGGCGGTCTTGATTTCCTGGTCAGCGTTCTTCAGGACGGCGTTACCGGGAAAACCCTCAAGGGGCATTTCCATGTTGGATTGGCCAGAGGCGAACCACACGTCTCCGATGAGGATGTCGGTGAGGACAATCGTATTGGTGGCGGCGGCGCGCAGTTCATATGGGCCGCCGGCGCGCTCGGGAGCGAAATAGATTTCCCAGTGGCCAAGGCGGTCGGCGACGGCCGAGCGCTGCTGATCGTGCAGTGTCGCGGAGACAGTCTCGCCGGGGTCGGCCCATCCCCAGATGTGGATGGGAGCGTCGCGCTGCAACACGGCGTGGTCGCTCAGGATGTTGGGCAGCTTCACGACAGCGAGCGCTGCGGGAGCGAGAGTCAACACGAGGTAAGCCAAGAACAACGAAACGCGAGAAGGAAGTTTGATCAAGGAATGCGAATCCTTTCGAGCGCAAGGGAGCGAGTCAAGGCTAAAGCGCTTGCAGAGCAAGTGTAGACCGAGTTCCCAGAGGGGTTAAAGGGGCTGCAGAAAAAGGCGGAAAAGACTACGCCTCGCGGACTAAAGTCCGCTCGGCGGGTCGAATATAAACTGCTGGGACGCTGACCTAAAGGTCAGCTCTACCCAAAGCCGCTTTTTTCCGCAGGCTAGCTGGCTCTCTGCCGCAGTAATTCCTCGATGTCAACGATGTGATCGTTAAGGTTATTCAACTTCTGCGCGACTCCCTGAAGCTCGCTGCGCGCGTGCCGGTTGACTTCAAAATCGAGTTCACTGCGGACGCGGTCTTTCTTGTCCTGGCGATTCTGGCTCATCATAATCACCGGCGCCTGAATGGCGGCGAGGGCGGAGAGGAAGAGGTTGAGCAGGATGAAGGGATAGGGGTCCCAGGCTTTCATGCCGAGCACGACGTTGACCGCGGAATAGGTGGCCATGAACAGCGCGAAGACGATGATGAAGGTCCAGGAGCCGCCGAAGGAGGCGACGTGATCGGCAATGCGCTCGCCAAAGGTCTCGCGTTCGTCGATGACGTCGTTGGGCGGGCGCATGGAGCGGTTGCGGGCGATTTGATGAGCGTCATGAAGCTGGCGTCCGAGGAAGGCAAGAATGTCGATGACGGCGTGGGGCTTCTGTTGGAACAACACCAACAGGTCGTTGCGGTCAAGTTCGATGCAGGAGGTTTCTTCGAGTGCGGTCGCTTCCGCCTGATGCGGGGTCTGCTCGAGCATGGAGGCGAATCCGAAATATTCGCCGGGACCCGGTTGGTGGAGGAGGATTTCCTGGTGGTCTTCGTCGATGATGACAACGCGAACACCGCCGGAGACCACGATGTAGGCGCGCTCGGCGGGGTCGCCTAGCCGGAAGATGCGCTGGCGGGGATGGAACTGCCTGAGCTCAACCTGGCCGGCGAGGACGCGGAGTTCGTCGTCGTCGAGATTGGAGAACAAGGGAATATCGCGAAGCACATCGGGAGAACAGGCCATGGGATGTTTTTCTCCTTAATATGTTTTGCCAGAAGTCTAAGACAAACGGGGGCAAGAATGGCGGGGGAGGGGGGAAATTAACACGGCGTTCGCGGGGGAGGGGGCGCGGACGGAGTGGGTTGGGTGGAAGTCGGAAAGCAGATCCCTTGGAGGCTAAAGCCTCCTCGTGATGACAATAATAATAGAGGAGTTGTACGGCACGGCTGAAGCCCTGCCCCTTCAAAACCTGTACTGCTATGGCTCGGCTAGAGCCGCGTCGTTCAGATGGTGCCCGTTCGCGTGTGGGATAATCGAAGATTCGAGAGACGATTGCGGGCCGCGTCGATTGCTGCCTGCGGGCATCTAAGAAAGTGATTATGGACAAGAAGTTTTTCTTTGAGCGCTACGGCCTGGCACAGGCTGACGTGGAGCGGTATCTGTCGGCGGCGCTTTCCGCGGGCGGAGATTTTGCCGACCTCTATTTCGAATATCAGACCTCGACCTCGGTTTCGCTGGACGAAAGCATGGTGAAGTCGGCGTCGCAGGGCATTTCCGTGGGATGCGGCGTGCGCGTGCTTTCGGGCGAGCGAACGGGCTATGCCTACACCGATGACTTGGCTCCGGAGCGGATTCTGCATGCGGCGCGCACGGCGGCGATGATCGCCAGCGGCCCGGCGAAAGAACCGGTGGTTGGCGTGGGCGGCACCTCTGGGCACAATTTGTATCCGGTGCCGTTGCCGTCGGTGGAAGCCGATGTGATGGCCAAGGTGGATCTGGTGAATCGCGCGGATGTGGCCGCGCGGGCCTATGATCCGCGAATTAAAGAAGTGCGCGTGGGTTATGCGGATGAGTTGCGGAAGATATTGGTGATTGGGTCGGACGGCAGCTTTGCCGAAGATTCCCAGCCAATGGCGCGCATGAGCGTGTTCTGCCTGGCGAAGTCGGGCAGCGAGTCGTCGCGAGGTACGGCGGGCGGCGGCGGACGGGTAGCGCTGGAATATTTTCTGACGGAGAAGACGCCGGAACACTTCGCGGCGGAAGCCGCGCGACAGGCGATTATTCAGCTCGATGCGATTGACGCTCCGGCGGGCGAGATGGAAGTGGTGCTCGGTCCGGGATGGCCGGGGGTGCTGCTGCATGAGGCCATTGGGCACGGGCTGGAAGCGGACTTCAATCGCAAGAAGACGTCGGCGTTCACGGAAATGATGGGGCGGCGCGTGGCCAGCGACAAGTGCACCGTCGTGGACAACGGCACCATGCCGGGGCGGCGCGGCTCGCTGAATGTGGATGACGAGGGAAACCCAACGGCGAACACGGTGCTGATCGAGAAGGGCATCCTGAAGGGATACCTGACGGACAAGCTGTCGGCGCGGCTGATGGGCATGTCGAACACGGGCAACGGGCGGCGCGAGAGTTATCAGCACATTCCGATGCCGCGCATGACCAATACGTACATGCTGGCGGGCGAAGATGCGCCGGAAGACATTATCAAATCGGTGCAGCGCGGTGTGTACGCGGTGAACTTCGGCGGCGGACAGGTGGACATCACCAACGGCAAGTTCGTGTTCTCGGCGTCGGAGGCGTACATGATCGAGGACGGGAAGATCACGGCTCCGCTGAAGAATGCGACGTTGATCGGCAATGGTCCCGATGTACTGACGCGGGTGTCGATGGTGGGTAACGACCTGAAGCTCGACGAGGGCGTGGGCACTTGCGGGAAAGATGGGCAGTCGGTGCCGGTGGGCGTGGGGATTCCGACGCTGAAGGTGGACCGGCTGACGGTGGGGGGAACGGGCGGGTAGGACCGGTTGTCAGTTGTCGGTGATCAGTTGTCAGAAGCAAGAATCAACAGCAAAGGCAACCACGGATTTGCACGGATAAGACTTGGGCAGAAAACCAGAAGCAACCGCGGATGGCGAAGGTTGTTTTCGTAAACGGCGAGCGCATTCTACGATGAGGAAATGCAGGTCCCTCCACTGCGCTCTCCCGCTCCGCGGGATCGCTCCGGTCGGGATGACAAACATCTACTGTTTCGGTGGCTCCGGTCGGGATGACAATTCTAGTAATTGCCAGTTCGGTCGGGGTGACAAACATCTTTCATTCGTAATTCTGGGAGTTTCATGAACGTATCGACGGAAGAAGGCGCGGTGGGCACGCAGGTGTCATCGGCTGATTTGAAACAGATCGCGGTGGACGTAGTTCGGCAGGCAATGCGTGGCGGCGCGACCGCGGCGGAAGCCGTTGCCGTCGATGGCAGCGAGTTCTCGACCACGGTGCGGCTGGGCCAGACGGAGACGCTGAAGGAGTCGGGCTCGAAGGGCATTGGCGTGCGCGTGTTTTTTGGAAAGCGCGCGGCCAGCACGTACTCGAGCGACCTGACGCCCGAGGGACTGCGAACGATGGTGGACGCGGCGCTGCACCTGTCGAAGGTGACCAGCGAAGATCCGCTGTCGGGGATTCCGGCGCCCGAGGAGCAAGGCGCGCTGGAAGGCGACCTCGAGTTGTACAACGACGATGTGTACTCGCTCTCGACGGCGGACCGCATTGACTACGCGCGGCGGGCGGAGAAGGCAGCGATGAGCGCGGACGCGCGGATCACTAATTCGGACGGCGGCAGCTTCGATGCGTCGATCTATTACAAGGTGCTGGCGAACTCGAATGGGTTTGTCGGCGATTCGCGGCGGTCGTATTGTTCGATGTCGGCAGTGCCGATTGCGCAGATGGAAGGCTCGGCGATGCAGCGCGACTACTGGTATTCAGTGGCGATGACGCTGAAGAAGCTGGAGTCGCCGGAGCACGTTGGCGAGGTCGCGGCGAAGCGCACACTGCGGCGGCTGGGCGCGCGCAAGGTGAAGACGACGAAGGTTCCGATCGTGTTTGAGAACACGGTGTCGGGTTCGCTGGTCGGACATATCTTTGAGGCCGTGAATGGCGACTCGGTGTATCGCGGAGCGTCGTACCTGGCGGGAAAGCTGGGCGAGAAGGTCGCGGGCGAGAACATCAACATCGTGGACGATGGCACGCTGCCGGGGTTGTTTGGCACAAGCGCGTCGGACTCTGAAGGTGTGGCCAGCCGCAGGACGGTGGTGGTCGAGAATGGCGTGCTGAAGTCGTACCTGCTGAACACCTACACGGCGAAGAAGCTGGGCATGAAGACCACGGGCAATGCTTCGCGGAGTCTGGCGGGAACACCGGGCATCGGGCCGGGAAACTTCTTTCTGAAGCCGGGCGCGAAGAGCTTGCAGGAGATCATCGCGGAAATCAAGGAAGGCTTGTTCGTAACTGAGTTCCTCGGCCAGGGCGTGAACATGGTGACGGGTGACTACTCGCGCGGCGCCAGCGGAATCTGGATTGAGAACGGAGAGCTGACGTATCCGGTGGAAGAGATTACGGTGGCGGGGAATTTGAAGGACATGTTCTCGAACATCAGCGAGATTGGCAACGACCTGGAGTTTCGCGGAGCGATTGCGTCGCCGGCATTGCGAATTGATGGGATGACGGTGGCGGGCGAGTGATCCAGTTGTCAGTTGTCAGTTGCTAGAGAGCACGGAAGCCACATCGCGATTGAGGATTCTCTCTCCATTCCATCGTTCGTGACAGCAGCCCATTAGAATTACAGAATCACCGGAAACTTTCTGTCGCAAATTGCGTCTGGAATAGGGTATGCCTCGGATGCCGCTGAGTATCGGGTTGTTGTTGTTCGCAGGTTGCGCGTTGGCGGTTCGCGCAAGATGCAGCGCTGCAGGCGGCTGCTTCCGCAGAAACTGAAACTGCGACCGCCGCTGAGCGGAAACCAGATGTGGCCGTGCCGGCGCTCGATGCGCGCGCGATCATGCAGCGCGCCGTGGCGAAGGACATTATCAGCTGGCAGGCGGCGAAGGACTACACGTTCCTGCAACGGACGCAAGAAGATGCGCTCGATGGGAATGGCGCGGTGAAGTCGAGCAAGTCAGAGACCAGCGAAATCATGGTGCTGTACGGCGAGCCGTTTGAGCGCGTCATCGCCAAAGACGACAAGCCGCTGCCGGAGAAAGAGCAGAAGAAACAGAACGAAGAGTTCGAGAAGGAAACGCGCAAGCGAGGGAACGAGAGTCCGGAGGAACGGCAGAAGCGGCTGGAGAAGTTCGAGAAGCAACGGGAAGAAGAGCGGGCGTTTGTGCGGGAAATTCTGGACGCTTATGACTTCACGCTGGTGGGCAGCGAAGTGCTGAACGGGCGCGAGACGTGGATCATCGACGGCACGCCGCGGCCGGGCTTCGAGGGCAAGCGGCGAGAGTCGAAGATGTTGCCGAAGATCAAGCCGCGGTTCTGGATCGACGCGCAGGACTACAGTTGGACGAAGCTGCGGGCCGAGGTGACGGACACGCTTTCGTTTGGCTGGGTGGTGGCGCGGCTGCACAAGGGTTCGGTGTTCGAGATGCAACAGGCGCGCGTGAACGACGAGGTGTGGTTGCCGCAGCGGTTCGACGTGAAGCTGGATGCGCGAGTGGCGCTGTTAAAGGGCGTGAACGAGAGCGTACACGTGACGTACAAGGATTACCGCAGGTTCCGGACAGACACGAAGATCTCAGTGGTGGAGCCGGGAAGCGTTCCCTGAGCGAACAAAGAAAACGGGGGCGAATAGGCCGGCCAACCACGAAATGTTAACCACTCTTCAAACTCGGGACGGGAATATTTGCTAAAATAGAACCTCTCAGCGGAGTTCCGCAGTCGCTGAGATGGGCAAGAATACCGCAACACTCGTCTCGCTAGAAGAATGCCCCCACTCTGGCCGCAGCGACTGAATAACGACCAATTGGTAGAGAGGACGATGATGGCGACGAATCCCCGGACAACGGTTAGCGAACGTGGACAGCTGACGGTGGTAAACCCCAGCTGGAGAGGGGAGCGGAAGCAATCGAGTCCGCTGAAGCGACGCTTGGTGAGTACGGCGATCGCGCTGGCGGCACTGGTATTGGTGCTGCGGTATCTTCCGACTCAACCGCGTGATGCGCAGGCGCGCGTCGCTCAGACCGCCGCGCTGGAAACGCCTTCTGACCTGCGTTTTAGCGGGTTGCAAATCAAGCCGGCTACTGAGCCCAAGCGCTTTACGTGGACGGGATGGTGACAAACGCGGGTAACGAGCCAGTGAAAGCAGCGACCGCGCAAGTGGACTTCTACGACGCGCAGGGCGCCCTCGTCGCCAGCGTGAAGGCACCCCTGGTGGGGATGTCGCACGGAGGCACAGACACCGTCGGCAATGAGTTCGTACGCAATCCAATTGGACCCAACGAAATGCGGGTCTTCCGTGTCGCGGTGGAGAATGTTCCACCCACCTGGAACCATGAAATTCCGCAGATGAAGATAGCCGCAGCTCAAGGCCCAGTATCGGTTGGACAGTTTCGGAATGCACACGGGGAGCAGCGACGCTCCCGGCTTTCGTCGGACTCTGTAGTTTCGAGCCGCAAGTCACTACGAAGTTGCGCCTGGGCCGGTGGGACGCCCGGAGTGCGGCTCCGAGAGGTTCAGGCACACCACGCCTGCGATGATCAGGGCGATGGCGACGGCCTTGAGCGCGCTGGCCGGTTCGTGAAAGAGCAGAACGCCCAGCACCGCTACGACCGCGGTTCCAACCGCCGACCAGATTGCATAAACCGCTCCTATATCCATTTGTTTCAACGCGATAGTCATAGGAATAAAGCTCAGGCCGTAGAGCACGAACATGCCCACGGTAGGGGCAGTGCGGCTGAGGCCGTTGGACAGCTTCATCAAAATTGTGGCCGCTACTTCCAGAAAAATCGCCAAAAACAACCAAATCCAGCACATACAGATATCCCATTCGGGTACGGGCAAAGATACGAGATGCAGGACCGCCGTCCGGCGGATTGCGACCTTGTACCCTTAAACGGTCGCGTCCGCGGTCAGAGATCGCAGAAAAACAGGAGTAAAGCCGGGAGAACCCTAATGGTCGGGTAGGGAGAACTGGCAGGGACTGTCGGCGGGTGTCAGCCATGCGGGATGTTGGATGGTCTTCATAGAAGGCTCCGCTGCCAGTATAGCCCGCGAGGGCGCGAAAAGCCAGCCGCTAACTCCCGTAAGTTCATGATTATAGGTATGTTACTGGAATATTACAGAGGCTTCGGGGGCAGATTTTGCGGGGCGGAGTAAAATCGGCTTGTGATGGAACAGGCATACGAACCGGCTCCTGCGCCTGACCAAAAACGCAATTGGGTTCCGCTGCTGGTTGGCGTTGTCGCCGTTCTCGCGGCGGTGGGAGCCATCCTGTTCTTCGGGCGCCATAAAGCCGTCACCACTCAGCAGCCGAACCCTTACGCGGAGAAGTTGCAGCTGTCGTCTATCAAGCTCAGCGCCGCCGAGAACTACATGGGGGGAACCGTTACCTACCTCGACTTCAACATCACCAACACCGGCGACAAGACGCTGGTTGGCGCCGACGTGCATGCGGAGTTCAAGGACACGATGGGCCAGGTCGTACAGAAGGAAACGCTGCCGCTGCACGTGCTGGTGGAGAACCAATTGGCGGGATATCCCGACCTGGTGGATATGAGCCGCACGCCCATCGGGCCGGGGCAGACGAAGACCGTGCGCCTTACGCTAGAGCACATCTCGGACCAGTGGGACCAGAGCTATCCGCTGATGGAGCTGGTGAATTTGAAGCTGAAGTAAGGGCGGATCTTCACCACGGAATGCACGGAACACACGGATCAGGAACAGGTAAGAACAACATCTACCACAGAGACACAGAGGCACTGAAGAGGACTGGTCTTTAGGCAAGGCAGCCGCGGATTTACACGGATCGGCACGGATAATTCCCACGCAGAACGACAAAATCAACCACGAAGATCACGGAACGCACGGAGAATGACGGGTCATAAGACGCCGGCAGGCGGCGACCGTTCCAAGTTCACGAAGAATTTGAAATCGCCTGCTAAGCTTCTGGGATGTTGAAATCCCGCGCCGCTGCTCTTCTCAGCCTCATCGCCCTGGTGTTAAGTACATCCCTCGTTGGACAATCACCGCAAGAAAAGAAGCCCTCTGCGTCAGCCCAGACTCCGCTCGCGAAATCCGCACAGGAACAAGCGGCGCCAGCTATTCCGGAGGCGAAGCCGCTCATCGACCCCAAAGAACACAGCGTTCTTGGCGAGCTGCAGATCATCACCATCAACAGCAAGGTGTTCAAGAACATTCGCAATTTGCGGGTGTGGCTGCCGGCGAATTACTTTGCGCCGGTCAATCGCAACAAGCATTATCCCGTGCTCTACATGCAGGACGGGCAGAACCTGTTCGACGAGGCCACGGCGTTCAACCACGAATGGAAGTTCGACGAGACGGTGCAGTTCCTGACCGGCAGCATGCGGATTCATCCGATGATCGTGGTGGGGATCGACAACACGCCGCGGCGGGCCAATGAATACCTGCCATATCCCGACGCCGAGAATAAAGAGCTGGGCAAGTTCGAGACGCAGGACGTTCACGGCAAGGAGTACGGCGACTTCGTGATCAAGGAAGTGATGCCGCTGATCCAGAAGAAATATCGCGTGCTGCTGGGGGCGCACAACACGGGGCTTGGCGGGTCGTCGTATGGCGGGGCGGTGACGCTGTACACGGTGCTGACGCATCCGGGAGTGTTCGGCAAGGCGCTGATCGAGAGCCCTTCGTTGCTGATTGGGAACAAGCAACTGCTGAAGGATGCGGAAAAGGCGACGCAGTTTCCGGAGAAGATGTATGTGGCGATCGGAACGGCGGAAGACTCGGATGAGAAAGCGAGCGCCCGCGATGTGGAAGCGGTGCAGGAGCTGGAGAAGATTCTGCGCGGCCAAGGGACTGGGACCGACGAAGCTGAAAGTTGTGATCGAAGAGGGCGCGAAACATGACGAGATTGCGTGGTCGAAGCGGCTGCAAGGCGCGCTGCTGTTTCTGTATGGGAGCGAGATACATCTGCTTCCGGTGAAATGAAATGCTTTTTCACCACGGGGGCACGGAGAAGATCAAAACAAGGGAGGCTTGTCAGCGAGGCGCTTGAATTCTCGGCTTCCATTCCACATGTCCAAGCCTAAAGAGTCTGTGTGAGAACCGGTGCCGCCGCTGCGCGGCTCTGGTCAATTTCCCACATCCACCGAGGGCTTACGCCCACGGCTAACACAAATTCCGCCGCTGCGCGGCTAATTTGATGCAAGATACAGAGCGACCTCCCACCGAATTTTTCGTGCGCGAGTTCACACACACACTCTATAGGCCTCCAAATTAGAAGCCAATTCTCGCGGGCCTGAAGGCCCGCGCTTCCACCCGCTACAATGGATTCGTGCCAGACAACGCCAAGCCACGATTGACGGAGATGGTGAAAGCCGCGGGTTGAGCCAGCAAGCTAAGTCCGGCGGTGCTGGACTCGGTGCTTGGGAAATTAGCCCGGCAACACGATCCCAATGTTCTGGTCGGCTTCGACACGGCCGACGACGCAGGCGTGTATCAGCTCACGCCCGAGCTGGCGCTCGTCCAGACGGTCGATTTTTTTACGCCCATCGTCGATGACCCGTACACTTCGGACAGATCGCGGCGACCAACTCGCTGAGCGATGTGTACGCCATGGGCGGGCGTCCGCTGAGCGCGCTGACGCTGGTGTGTTTCCCCGAGGCCGGCGACATGACGATCCTGGAGCAGATGCTGGCGGGCGGGCTGTCGAAGATGATCGAGGCCGGCTGCACCGTCATCGGCGGGCACAGCATCAAGGACGACGAGATCAAGCTGGGCTACTCGGTGACGGGCACGGTGCATCCCGCGCGCGTGCTCGCCAACAGTGGAGCCAAGCCCGGCGACCGGCTGATCTTCACCAAGGCGATTGGCACGGGCGTGATCTCGACGGCCATCAAGCGCGGCAAGGCCGAGGTCGCCTGGATTCGCGGCGCGGTGCGCGCCATGACCACGCTGAACAAGACGGCGGCGGAAGTGGTGATCGATGGCGGCTTCGCGGTGCATGCCATGACCGACGTGACCGGCTTCGGGCTGATCGGGCATGTGCGCGAGGTGGCGCGGGGATCGGGCGTCAGCGTGCGGCTGTTCGCGGGGAAGGTTCCGCTGCTGGAGGGCGCGCTGGAGTGCGTGCAGCGCGGCTATGTTCCGGCCGGGCTGAAGGCGAATCGCGGATTTGCTGAAAGCTGCGTCGAGTATGCCGAGCGATGTGCCGGAGGATTTGCGGACGCTGCTGTACGATCCGCAGACGGCGGGGGGATTGCTGATCTCGGTGGCGGAGAAGGACACGGTGCGTTTGGCCGGCGAGTTGAGCGACGCCGGAGTGAACGGCATCGAAGTGATTGGCGAAGTAGTGGAGAAGCAGAAGCCGTTGATCGCGGTAGTGCGATAAGCGCAGCCCTTCCGGCCCGCTGCGAGTTGATCAAAAAAAGAAACCGGAGCAGTTAGCTCCGGTTCGTTGAACAAACCCTGCATTGATAGGACTATTCGCAACTGGCTACACGCGGAACTTGCGACGAAGTGCGCCTGCGGCCGCCAGCACTCCACTTCCCAGCATCAGCAGCGAGCCTGGTTCCGGAACGGAAGATGTACCGAACTCGAAGTTGCCGCCGAAGTATCCTGTCGTTCCCGAACCAGCGAGGTCCGGAAATACCAGACCGCCGCCAGAGAACTCATACTGGCGGGACAGATAGGTGATTTGGGGAGCAGCGACGAGGGTTGACGGATCCTGAAGCCACCCATCGTTATCGATGCCATTTACCGAGCCGACGTAGTAAATGTTGCCCGCCGTAAGCGTATAGCCGGAGATTGTTGCCATCCGATAGTAACCGTTCAAGGGCGCCACAGTTCCTGCCCCGACGGTGGTCCAGGTTAGCAGGTTCCCAGAGGAGTCCCACAACCCGACGTCGTGGCTGACATTGAGCCCATCGCTGTTGTCATCGAACACTCCCAATCCGGTCACCGTGATCTGGGAGTTGACCATGAAGGAGTACCCAAGCGTCCAGGTACCGGTGTTCATGAATACATTGTCATTGCTGGTTGTAACACCTAGCGTGGCGGCGTAAACAAAGCTGGCCGATGCGATGAGCACAGCCAACAGAAGCACACGAACCGAGAATCTCATAGTTAGTTTTCCTTTTTTTTTTGTTCCTATCGAATTTTGATCCGAGGTAGTACCGCTACCTGCAACTCGACGGCCATACGACACCACCACTTTTGATTGAATATGGGACACTTAATTGACAGTTGTCTGACGATGCCAAGCACTAGGTGCAAGAACTTGCACACTTAAGGGCAAGAGACTTCCACCGGGAAGGTCTCGTTTTCCGATACGGGGACGGGCGTGATCTCGACTGCCATCAAGCGCCGCAAAGCCGAGGTTGCCTGGATTCGCGGCGAGGTGCATGCCATGACCACGCTGAACAAGACGGCGGCGGAAGCGGTGATTAACGGCGGCTTCGCGGTTCATGCCATGCCCGATGTGACCGGCTTCGGGCTGATCGGGCACCTGCGCGAGGTCGCGCGGGGCTGGGGAGTCAGCGTGCGGCTGTTCGCGGGGAAGGTCCCGCTGCTGGAGGGCGCGTTGGAGTGCGTGCAGCGCGGTTATGTTCCGGCCGGGCTGAAGGCGAACCGTGGCTTTGCAGAAGGCTGCGTGGAGTATGCCGATGATGTTCCGGAAGATGTGCGAACGCTGCTCTACGATCCGCAGACGGCGGGGAGATTGCTGATTTCGGTGGCTGGAGGCGAGGCTCCCCGAATGGTTAACAGTCTACATGAGCAGGGCACCTTCGCTGTCATAATAGCAGAGGTCCTCGACAAGGGATCACCACTGATTCGGGTGCATGCGAGGGCCCCCGAAATCAGGTGTCCTCAAGCCTAATCGCAGACCTTGGTGAGGAGAGCTTCACCATCCGAGTCTCCGGTACCCTCAGCATGAAAACTACCCTCCAACTGCCCAGGCTCTTTGTTCGGATGGAGTATCCACTCAGAAGACCAAGGCTCCGGAAATATCTGGATTCCAGAGATCTCTGGAGGTAGGACACCTTCGGACGCGACCCTCTGTAATGCGAACATCTTGGTTGTCAACCGCATCGATCCATCGCCGTGGCACAGAGTATTTGTGACTTCGTGTGAGGTGCGGTACTCTCCTTGAAACACGCTCTCCCCCGGTTGACCGTTCCCGGTAATTTTGAAATAGATGTGGCCTTCGGCCAGTCCCGTGCCGACTGTACCGTTGGACGACACGAGCAACTGAATCGCTCCGATAGCTCGCACAAAGCTTGCCGCAGAAATTTTTATCCCCCACCACCTGCGGAGTCTCAACTGATAGCGCCACGCTCCACTATAACCATGAACGACGCATGTCCGCGGAATTGTTTCCACCGTAGCGCTGAGGTGCGATGCCCACGTTCTCAGTTTTTGCAAGGAGTCCTGAAGCATACAGGAAACCTTAGAATGAGGCTGGCTATCCATGTCTATGATCGTCAGGTCCGTCAGATCAGACGGTAGTTCAGCCTGCCCATACCTGCAAAGGGCCACATTCCGGAGACCCAGTCGACCAGCAACGAGGCCAAACTCCAGAAGTACATTGGGGCGCGGAAATCTATCTTGTCGGTTTCTATCTAGTCCGTCAATGTCCGGAGTCGCTACGAAAACCGCACCACTGCAACCTGCAAGCATCTCCTCCAATGCATCAAAATTGAGGAGTCCAGGTTCGAATACCGTGTTCCAGAGTTCACATTCGACGCGTCCGAAGGACGTCAGGAGATCGGCTATACTCTGAGCTTTGTCGAAAGCTTCTTTCGATGAGCCAATGAAGACTCTGGGCTTTCTTGATGGGATCTTCATGGTAGACGCCCTCCATCAGAGTAAGCCTAAACTCACACTGGCGCCTGGGTTTATGTCATCTCAGTTCCAAAAAGGGAATGGGCGGCCTCGCGGCCGCCCATTCTCGTTGCTAATTGCTGCTTGCTTCCTACGCCTGTGCCGGACGCTCTCCTGCAGCGGGACCGGGCTGGCCGGGGGCCGGTTTCAGCACCTGCTGGACTTCGTCCTTCGTTCCGGTTGGAGCATTGGGGTTCACTCGCGCTGGCAGCTCTTTGCCTTCGATGAGCATCATCACTTCGTTGGCGTCGAGCACTTCGCGTTCGAGCAGAGCCTGCGCGATGCGCTCGAGCGCTTCGCGGTGCGACTGCAGGATGCTGGTTGCCGACTGGTAGCCCTCATCCACGAAGCGGCGGACTTCGGCGTCGATCTGCCGGGCCGTCTCTTCGCTGAAGTCGCGATGCTGGCTGATCTCGCGTCCGAGGAAGATCTGCTCTTCCTTGCGACCGAACGTGATCGGGCCCATCGACGACATACCGAATTCGCAGACCATCTTGCGGGCCAGGTCAGAGGCGCGCTCGATGTCGTTGCCGGCGCCGGTGGTCATGCTGTTCAGGAACAGCTCCTCGGCGACGCGTCCGCCCATGAGGATGGCAAGACGGGTTTCGAGGTATTCGCGGCGGTAGGTGTGCTTGTCATCAATCGGCAACTGCATGGTCAGGCCCAGCGCCATGCCACGCGGAATGATGGTGACCTTGTGCAGCGGGTCCGCGTACTCGCGCAGGGCCGCCACCAGAGCGTGTCCGCCCTCATGGTAGGCCGTGATGCGCTTCTCCTCGTCGGAGAGCAGCATCGACTTGCGCTCGGCGCCCATCAGCACTTTGTCTTTGGCCATCTCGAAGTCGTACATCAGCACCGTCTTGCGGTTCTGACGCGCGGCACAGAGAGCGGCCTCGTTCACCATGTTGGCCAGGTCAGCGCCGGAGAAACCCGGTGTTCCGCGGGCCAGCACGCTGAGATCGACGTCGTCGCCGATGGGAATCTTGCGGGTGTGAACGCGCAGGATCTCTTCGCGGCCACGAACATCGGCCAGCGAAACCACCACGCGGCGGTCAAAGCGGCCGGGGCGCAGCAGCGCCGGATCGAGCACGTCAGGGCGGTTGGTGGCGGCGATCAGGATCACGCCGTCGTTGGACTCGAAGCCGTCCATCTCGACCAGCAACTGGTTGAGGGTCTGCTCGCGCTCGTCGTGTCCGCCGCCGAGGCCTGCGCCACGGTGACGGCCGACGGCATCGATTTCATCGATGAAGATGATGCAAGGAGCGTTCTTCTTGCCCTGCTCGAACAGGTCGCGGACGCGGCTTGCGCCCACGCCGACGAACATCTCGACGAAGTCGGAGCCGGAAATGCTGAAGAACGGCACGTTGGCCTCGCCGGCAACAGCACGGGCCAGCAGGGTCTTGCCGGTTCCGGGAGGCCCGACGAGGAGCACGCCCTTGGGGATGCGTCCGCCGAGCTTCTGGAACTTCTGCGCCTCGCGCAGGAACTCGATGATTTCCTTGAGCTCTTCCTTGGCTTCATCCACGCCAGCCACGTCTTTGAACGTGATCTTCTTCTGCTGCATGCTGAGCAGGCGGGCGCGGCTCTTGCCGAACGAGAGCGCTTTGTTGCCGCCGGTCTGCATCTGGCGGATCATGATGAACCACAGCGCGCCGAGCAATACGAAGGGCAACAGGTTGATGAGCCAGGTGTAGCTGCCGCCGTTGGCGTCTTTCACGGTGATGTTGACGCCGTGGTCGCGCATGGACTTGTACATGTCGGGTAGGTTGGGCGGGACTAAGACATGGAACGAGGACTTGTCGTTCTTGAACTTGCCGTGAACGTCGTTGCCGACCACCGTCACTTCGCTGATGTTGTTCTGGTCGACCTGCGACATGAACTCCGAATAATTGATTTCGCGTTCTTTGGCGCCGGAGTTGGCTCCCTTGACGACCTGCCAGAGCAGGACGCCAGCGAGCACAATCACCAACCAGAACACGACCGTCTTGACCGTCGAATTCACTTAGGGACTCCTGTGTAACCGGGCAGACACAAATGCGTGCCCATCCATCTTAGATGCCGTCGGCAGGCGCTGGATGTAGTTTTCGCTTCCTGCCTAGATTGTAACCCCGAGTTAAAGGGAAAGGAGCGAGAGACTTACAAAAACCGCCCGGTACAGAGCAGCACCAAAATGGGAGGGCTATTCCCGCCCTCCCTACCTTACTTAGACACCGGAGGAGGAGATTGGGTAGCCTCGGGAGCCGGTTCGGCCGGCAAAGCTTCGATGCGGAGGGCGTCGCCGGCGCCCGGAACCCAGGCGAAATCGTGGGCGACCCGAAATCCCCGCACCCAGACAATCTGCTTTCCGGAGAGCACCACCGGCCAAAGAGGCCGTTGCTCAGCGGGAATGTGCTTTTCGGCAAACAGTTGTTTGAACCTGGCTTCAGAACCCGTGTGCGCCGGACGAAAACGGTCGCCGGGCAGCCAATTACGCAGGGTGAGGACGTCGAGACCTTCGGCGCGCAGCAAGGAACCGGGCGCTTCCAGCGCTGCGGCTTCAGCCGGGATAAGGGCAGTCTGCAGCTTCATCTTCAGTTCCGGTACTTCTCTTTCCCCGGGGACCGTCAGCACATACTGAAACGCCGCATCGGCCTCGATGGCCCGTGGCGGTCGTAGACACAGACAATCGCCATTCCCGCCGGGCCTGCCAATCCCCCGCCAGGCTCACCGTGCCGCCCTCGCCGAGGGCGCAACGCCGCAGTCCCTCGATGTGCTGGAAGTCGGCGGCAAGCCCGTTCCACTCCAGGAATCGTTTCAGCATCAGGCGCTGCAGCGCCAGGTGTAGCCGCTCGAAGCCCCCGAGCAACAGCTCGTGACGATTCACCCTAGTCTCCCAGCACTCGCTTCCCAACATCGAGTTCCACAAGTCCTCCTCGCCGCGCGCCAACTCGGCAGCCTCTCCCAGCAGCCGCCGGATACCCGGGTTGTAGTCGCGCTCGAGCAGCGGCAGGAGTTCGTGACGGATGCGGTTGCGGGTGAATTGCGTGTCCTGGTTGGTGTGGTCTTCGTGCCAGGGTTGGTTGAGCTTGCGGAGATAGTGCTCGATTTCGGTACGCGTAGTCTCGAGCAGCGGGCGAACGACGCGGATGTCATCGCGCGTCAGGACGGGATGAATTCCGGCAAGGCCGCGAGTGCCGGCTCCGCGGAGGAACTTCATCAGGACGGTTTCGGCCTGGTCGTCGGAGGTGTGGGCAGTAGCGATGGCGTCCAGATGTTGCGTTTGTGCGAGTTCGGCGAGCCATTGGTAGCGCAGCTCGCGGGCGGCGTGCTCAAGGCTGAGCTTGTGAACTGCGGCGTGTCCGCGGACATCGGCGCGGCCAGCGAAGAAGGGCAGGTTGTGAGTTGCAGCAAGTTCGGCGACGAAGCGCTCGTCGGCATCGGAGTCGTCGCCGCGAAGCTGGTGATTGAAGTGGGCGACGAAGAGGACGATGCCGAGTTCCTCGCGAAGATCGAGCAGCACGCGCAACAGAGCGACGGAGTCGGCTCCGCCGGAGACGGCAACGGCGACGCGGTGCGCCGGCATTGAGAAGGCCCCGCTTTCGGATGTATCAGCAACACCTGCTTCGCGCACGCGACAATTCTATTCTTACGCGAACAGCTCCGGGTCGGTGGCGACGAGGCGGTGCAAGAGGTCCGCCCAGAGCGGCTCCAGCGCGTTCATTTTGGCGATGCCGATGCGCACCTGTTGCGCCACTTCCGGCTTGATCGGTTGTGGCGTGAGGCCGGTCGCGCGGGCGGTGGAGAGCACCGAGAGGTTGCGCGCGACCATTCCCTCTAGAAGGATCATGGTGAACACCGCGACCTGCACGTTTGGTCCGGTGGTGATGGCTCCGTGGTTGGGCAGGATGACGGCGCGATGCTTGCCGAGTGCGAGGGCGGCAGACTTGGTGCGCTCTTCGCCCGAGGCGAGGCCTTCGTAGTCTTCTTCGACCACGGCGACATCGCCGGCGAGAATGCAGCTCTCCTGGTCGTAAATCTCGGGCACCTTGCGGAAGGTGCTCCAGGTGACGGTCGCGGGCGGGTGGGTGTGCAGAACGCACGTGGCGTGCGGGTTGTAGCGATGAATGATGCCGTGCAGCTCGACCGTCTCGTTGAGGCGCGCATTCTTCTGCGGGGTATGGTCCTCAATGATGTTGCCGTGGAAGTCGAGCGTGAGAATGTCGTTGGGATGCATGGTTGCGAACGAGGGGCCAAAGCGGTTCATCAGCATGCGGTCGGGGGCGATGGCGATGCTGATGTGTCCGGCGTTGGCGACGCTCATGCCTTGGCGGTAGAGAATGCGTGCCGCACAGCAGATATCGAACTTGATCTGGTCGAGGTTGACTTGGGGCTTGACGTCAGTTGAAGTCGGGGTTGCAGTTGCCATGATTCTCTCCGTGGGAAGAGATTGTAGTTCATGAGGCAAGAAGCACGAAGCCGTCAGCAAGGGGTGCGGAAACCGCGGCGAATCAGCTACGCTATACTGCGGCCCTGCGCAAGCAGCTCCGGCCGGCACAAATTCAACCGCATGAAACGACAAATGCTCCGAATGGTTGGGAAGGTGTTGCCCATCTTGTTGATGGTGGCGACGGCCGCCGCCGTGGATTTTACCGGCACGTGGAAACTCAATCCGGAGAAGTCGAAGCTCGGCAACCGTGACATAGCGCAGGGAACGCTCACCATCCGGCAGACCGGCCCCGACACCTATGCCAGCACGCTCGATTACGTGACCAGGTCGGGTGAGAAGCGGCACCAGGAAGGTGTCCGGGTATGCGACGGCAAGGAACACGCGATGCCGCGGGTCGATACGACGAAAACCTCAACCGTGATGTGCCAACTTGGGCCGGGCTCGACGCGAAAGGTCGTGGAGAAAGAAGGCGACAAGGTGATCGTGGATATGACCTCGACGGTGTCGGCCGACGGAAAAGTGCTGACCAACGTGTGGAAATACGAAGATGGGGACGTGGTGTTCGTGTTCGAGAGGCAGTAGCCAGCTGCCAGTAGCCAGTCTCCGGTAAAACTACGGGTGGATCAGTGAATCGAACCCGAAGCTGGCGTCGGCAGGAAGTCTGAGGATGCTCTCCTTCCGACCTGACGGCGCTTCCATGCTTCCACGGGGGACTCGATGTAGACGGCGCCTGCTTCGCCGAGCGCGTAGTGGCGGTAGCTGCTCCAGGGCCAGTGTTCGGGTTGTTCGACCAGACCGCGATGGACAGGGTTGCGGTGGATGTACTTAAGTTTCTCGATGCGCTTTTGGGGAGTGCCGACGTTGAAGTCGTAGTAACGGGTTTGCCAGAAACGACCGTCGGGTGCTTTGAGTTTTTGGGAGACGGACTGCGTCAGTGCCTGAATGGCCCGAGAGAGAATTGCGCGCTCGGGTTCGCTCACGAGCAGGTGGACGTGTTCGGGCATGACCACGTAGCCGATCACGTCGAGCCGATAACTGTGACGGGTTCGTTCGAGAGAGCGTTCGAAGACATGCTTCGCGCGGGCTGTGTCGAGGAAGGGTTGCCGCCGGTAACAAGTGAAGGTGATGAAGTGGAGACAGTGAGATTGTTGGAAACGAACAAGTCCCCACGGCATGGAGTCATGTTAGATGTTCTGGAGGTGGTGGGTCTGTGACCCTCGACACGTTACGTTGTGCAATTACTGGGTGGCCTATCCGGGCTGGTTCCTTCGACTCGCTCCGCTCGCTCGGGATTTCGCCTGCGGGCTCACGCTGCGCTAACGCCCGCAAGACGGCTCAATTTGCCCGGGTCGGGGTTTTGGTTTCTTACGCGAGTTCGATCGATTCCCGGACGAAAAGCCCCACCCCGCCAAAAGAAGGCGGGATGGGCCACCCGCCGCAACCCCTCGCGCAACAGGCGTTCCAGTCATGAGACAACGTGGTATTCGATCCAAGTGACCACGAAAAGGCCAATGCATACCGCGAGGAAAATCAGGCCGCCTATGACCCATAGCCGGGTTATACGGCGCCATCTAACTGGAAGCATCACAACGAACACGAAAGCTACCACAAAGACCACATTCGCAAGCGCGAACACTGCGAGACTTCCATACAGGGGACGGACGTATTGGGGATAGAAGTCTAGCAGCCAATAGAGAGGAATGAGTGTTAAGCATGCGACCCAAATAGGCATATGCAGTCTGTTATTACACTGAGGGCAGAGGGTTCCTAGATCCGAACCTAAAACGGAACACATCCCGAAATCGCAGACGATTCTCGCAAACTGCACAAGTTGGTCCACGCCAGTCAAATAGACTCGTCATAACAACCTCCCGAGTCAGCAGAGAGGGATCGGTGGGTTGAGAGCCGATTTGGTCTTGTGTGAGATCTACTCCGCCTCGGGCATCCCTTTAAATAGGCTCAGACCCTCTATGTTGGCTGCAGACAGCCCCACTATAGCTCTGGCGGGAAACTCCGGCGTACTTTCGAGATTTCACTGCCCAAGAATCGGGACATTGGTTCCAAAATGGGATGGGTGCTGGTTCAAGCGAAGCTTGATCAGGTGACACGTTTCTATGTGCGGTGAATGGGAGGAAGCGCCGTAGGCTCGTCGTGATGCAAACGAAAAGCCCCACTCAAGCGGCCAAAAGCGGGCCGCTCGAATGGGGCACCATCTCATGTAAGTTTATTGCTATCAATGAGTTGACGGGGTGGGCCACCCGCCAAGTCAACTAGTTGGGCATACCTAATATGCCGGAAAGAGTCCCATCGGCATTCACCTCAACAGTGATGTTTGGTGAAACCCCTTTCACAGTCGCCAAAATATACGGTTTACTACCGGCGGCCTGGCTCTGACACATGATTTGCCAATTACCGTTGTCCCAAATGTCAAAAATCCCGGCACTCGTTGTCATAGTGTTTTGACCTTTGGTGGTAGTGATCTTCCAAGTCGAGGGATATCCTGGTTCGGATGCTGCCCATGGTAAGTAAGCAACATATGCAGATGCGTTAGCGTCAGCGGCCAAGAACTGCCAGCCAATACCCTGGTTCGCTTCCCAAACCGACTGAGAAAATGTCGCGAGACTGCCGGAGTTGTTCTGGATTCCATCAAAGATCGTCATAGTGGCGAACTCCTGATTGAGCGATGCAATGCTGGTACTAAGGGATAACCGATGCTACAGCGGTAGGAGTGCCGGACGCTGTGACAACAATGACAATGGATGGCGAAGGTCCCGAGACCGTTACCAGCGTCCAAGGCGGATTGCCCGTTGTAGTATTTTGGCACAGGATTTGATTGCTTCCATTGTCCCAGAAGTTGAACACTCCCTGGCTTGTGGTCAACTGATTGCTACCCGGCGTAGTGGTGATGACCCAATTCGAGGGTATTAATAACCCGCTGATGTTATTGATTGCGGAGTTAGGATTTACCACTACTCCGTACAAGCCATTGCCGAGCTGCTGGAAACTCAGAGACATCTGAACAGCAGCGCCATTAGGGGACTTGTTGGTCACTCCATTTAACGCAGTCGCCATAAGGACATCCTCCCGAAACGCCAGCATGTCAGCTGGGCGTTGTGCCAATTTACTTTGATCCCGAATGCCAGGCGTGAGCCGTGCGTGAGGAGTATACAGGAAGCTGCTCGGGATATAAGGGCACTGAAGAGGAAGACGTTTTTGTGGGGCGGGCGGTCCACAATTGCCTTCGGTCGGGTGGCACACCAGGGCTGGTTTTGCCCGGGTGGGGTTTTTGGATGGAGGAGGAGGACTATTGAGGACTCGGAATGAAAAGCCCCACCCCGCCAAAAGAAGGCGGGATGGGCCACCCGCCTTGTCCCGAGGCGAAGTGGCGGTAGCTGCTCCAAGGCCAGTCTTCGGGCTTCTCGACGAGTCTGCGATGGACCTGGTTGCGGTGGATGTATTTCAGTTTCTCGACACGCTTCTCGGGAGTGCCGACGTTGAAGTCGTAATACCTTCTCTGCCAGAAGTGTTGGGTGACCAGAGGATTTTGAGTGCCCCATACAAGCGCATTTTGCTTGTGTGGGTCTTGTTGTTAATGGGACGAAAATCCCCACTTAAGCGGCCTAAAGCGGGCCGCTTGATGGGGCACCCTCACGTATAAGTTTATTAATATCAATAAGTTGACTGGGTGGGCCACCCGCCGCCGCCAGCCATGTGGTAGACTGTCAGCACCTAAAAAGGTGCTTTTTATGAATAAGCCGCTGCTGGACATAACTCGCGACATCCATTCGTTGACGACCTTTCGCCGCCGTTCCGGCGACTTCATGAAGCAGCTCAAGAAGAGCAAGCGCCCGGTTGTGCTCACCGTCAAGGGTAGGGCGGCGGCCATCGTGCAGGACGCCGAGGCCTATCAAAGACTGCTGGACATCGCCGCGCAAGCCGATGCCGAAGAGGGCATCCGGCAGGGTCTCGAGGACGTGGCGCGCGGGCGCACGCGTCCGGCGAGGAAGGCATTTGACGAAGTCCGCCGCAGACATGACATATCGCGTTGAGCTGACGGACCGCGCCGTGCGGGACCTTGAAATCCTTTACCTGGAGAAGCATGCGGAGGAGTCAGGGACCGCCGCCCGCTGGTTTAACGGTCTGGAGAAGACTGTGTTGGGACTTGAGCGGCACCCTTATCGTTGTCCCGCCGCCCCTGAGTCGCGAAGCATGAAGCGAGAGATTCGGCATGTGCTTTACGGCAGGAAGCCGCACGTTTATCGAGTGATTTACGAGATCGACGAGCTTCACCGCACGGTGTGGGTACTGACGATTCGCCACGGGGCAAGGCAGAGGTTGAGGCGCTCGGAGCTTCCGTAGTGGGTATGCCGCTCGGCCTGGCTTGGCCGGGTGGGTTCTTTTGTCCTTGGAGTTACGTAGATTTCGAGTGCACCGAGCGAAAACCCCACCCCGCCAAAAGAAGGCGGGATGGGCCACCCTCTCCTGTAGGTTTCTTATTATCAATAATTTGACGGGGTGGGCCACCAGCCCCTCACACCCTTTGCTTTACTGGTACGGATTGGGATCCAACGCTGGCATGTACGAGGCGGACGGTACAAAGTTGCCGCCCAAGGAACATTGGGCGTTCGCTCCTGCGAGCGTGAACCTGCCGTAGAACACCGGACACTTGCACGTGGCGGTCGAGCCGCCCTCATCGAGCGTGCAGGGCGCGGTCATGCAGCCGGCAAATGGCGCTTTCGAACAAGTGGTGGTGGGAGACTGGCGGTTCAAAGCCTTCACCAATTTCTCTTGCGTCGAAGGGTCGTACGTCGAAATTACATCCGCGCCCGGGATGAGGGCCCCGCTCGGAAGGTCTTGGCAAACCGGAGCCGTGTTGGTCCCCGTGCAGGTGTTGGTGCCAGTGGTGCCGTTCGCAAAACAAGCCTGAACGGTTGACTGGTACACCGGATAATTCAGAATTGCTGTGACCAGCACGAAATTGGGCTTGTTGTAGACCAAGCACTTGCAATTGGCGGAGCGGCCGTCAGGAGAGAGCGTGCAAGGCAGGGGCGGCTTGCCTGATTCAAAACAGAGCGCAAACTGCGAGGAACACGCTAAGAATTGCGACCCTTTCTCCGCCGTGTCGCGATAGGCAGGTCCGAAATTCGTAGTCCAATGCCTGGACTCGTCCCAGAACAAGGGCGAATCAGGCACAAACTGCTGCTTCCAGTTCAACGGGTCGATCCAGTAGGACGAAGTGTTGGGTGCGGAAGAAGCCTGAGGGTTGATCGTTTGCGCTGCCATTGGGCATGCCAGGCTGCAGCCCAAGAGCATCAGGAATACACAGGCCAGAACCGGTTTCAGTGGACGCATAAGATTCTCCTTTAACGTCCAGCCCAGCCTTTACGGTCAGTCTGGACGGCAGAATCATTAGCCGGAACGGGCGGCAAGTCAAGCAGATTGTTAACGGTCAGTCGCGGTGCCGGTGCTAGGAATGAAAACCCCCACCCCGCCAAAGGAAGGCGGGATGGGCCACCCTCTCATGTAAGTTTATTGCTATCAATAAGTTGACTGGGTTGGCCACCCCGCCCGCCACGGAATATGTAGGCCGCCTGCTGTATCAAACTCAGGCCTGCTCAGAGTTTTCCAACGGAAGTGCTGGCGCACACCACGAACGGATACTGAGTTGTGATACAGCAAAACAGGATGGAGCCGTCCTTAATGATGGCCCAGCAACCCGCTGAGGGACCCGTGCCCAGTATTATTGTGGGGTCGCGAAGAAACTCAACCACCGGCACCGGTCGCAGCTTTTTCGGCTGGCCTGATCCGCCCAGGGCCTTCTTCAAGATACTCAAGATCTGGGGTGTAGCCGGCTTACATTGGGCGCAGCTTTCGATTTGAACCCGCTCCACCATGCCCTTCTTGATGATCGCGGTCGCGTTCCTTCGCGATCCACCGTACTGGAAAAAGCCGACATGAATCTCGGCTTTTGCCGCCTTCGAGAGCTTGGCCGCATCGAGGTAGGCCACAGACGGCGATACCTGAAAAGGAATGCGCTTAATCGTGGCCTTCAGCGGAACTTCCACAGTGATAACCGATTTGGATTTTGCCATTCGCCCCTCCTGACGGGCAGTACTATACAACGCCTAGACTAGAACATGCCATCTCCGATCAGCTCCGTCGCAGAAATTTTCTACGGGCCCTGGCGAGAACGGAGCGCGGTGCGACGTCTGGATTATGGAAGGAAATCCCCCCAACCCCCTAAAGAAGGCGGGATGGGCACCCGCCCATCGACTGGGTTCTATAAAAGGGGATGTCAAGAGAAAACACTTCTCCCCTCGCGGGAGCAGAGTTATTTCTCTGACATCCAGCCCCTTTCGTCCTCGCCAGTGCCGGCGGTTCGCAGTTCTTCGCTGGTTTCATCTCCGCGCAACGGCATTCTTCGCTAGCTGAAGCTACTCAAGCCTGACGGTGGTCCCGCTCAGCGGGCCAACCCATGGTTCTATCTGAGACTCGCGGTCTGAGCCCGCGGCCAGTATGGCTTTGTTGGGTTATCCGAGGGAGCCCGCCGCGGCGGGGTGGCCCGTGAGACTTGGTCTGCCAGCGGCGGACACTTAGCCTAACCAGCCGAAAGATACTTGCCCTCGAACCCGAGCTCGCAGCCCGAACAGAAAAACGCGGAGTGAAACCCGCTTTCCCTGCGGTGCCGCGCGCTCAAGCGGCTTGTGGCTTCACATACTCGGCGTCGAACGCCTCTCCTTTCTTCCACACATGCAACGTGACGGCGGCGATCTTGCGCGCCAGGGTCAGCCGCGCCATCTCCGCTCGCATCCCTTTTTTCAGAAGATTTTGGTAGAACTGGCCGAACGCTCCCTCGCTGCCGCTCGCCGTCGTGGCCGCGCTCTTAAACAGGTTCTTCAGATCGTGGTTGTGATTGCGGTTCAGCCCGCGAATGAACAGCGGCTTCTTCTTGTGCTCGATCTGTCCGTTGACCACGCGGTACTCGCCGCTGTCGCGCGTCTCCAGCGCCAACCCGCAGTAGGCCCAGAACTGCCGCTTGGTGCGAAAGCGATGCGGCGTCTGCACTCGCCCAATCAACAGCGCCACCCGTATCGGACCCAGCCACGGCACCGTGCGCAGCAGCCTGGCCTCGCCATACTTGCGACACTCCACCATGAGATCCCGCTTCGCCTCGCGCCGCAACTGCTGCAGCGCATCCAGCTCCTGGTAGAGCCGCCGCGCCCGCCGCTGCAACCCGCTGTTGCGCAACTGCGCCAGCCACTCTTGGCGATGCCGCGCTCCGAAAACCTTTGCGCCGGCGCAGGCAATCGCCTGGCTGCGATACAGCGCCTTCAACCGCCCCATCGTGCGCGTGGTGTCTTCCGTCAGTGCCGCATAACTGCGCCCCAGATGCTTCACCGCCGCCGTGCTGTTCTGTCCGTGATACACCGGCTTGAGATATCCCAGGCGCAGCAACTCCGCCAGTTTGCGCGCGTCGATCGCGTCACTCTTGCTGCCCGCTTTCAGCAGCGCATTCTTCCGCGGATTGCACACCACCAGATACGCCACTCGTCTCACCAGCAAGTCGTAGAGCCAGGCGGAGTGCGTGCCTTCCTCGAAGGTGACGTGCAGTGTCCCGCCCAGTCCCCGCAGAAAATCCAGAATCGCGGTGGCGTGCGTGGCGATGACTAACTCCATCACCAGCTTGCCCTCAGCGTTGAGCACCGCCCCCGAGATGGTGTCGCGGTGGACATCCAGTCCGACATACTTGATGCTATTCATCGGGTGTTCCTTTCCTCAGGTTGAGTTACTGCTTCAGCACAGCAACCTTAAACCTGCCTGGAAAGGGGCGCCCTTTTATAATGCGTGGCCCAGATATCCAACTCAAATGTATGGTGTGCCCAGCAAGTGATGGAAGGCAGTTACCGTTGACGCGTGAGTACGTCGTCAAAAACCACGTCCGGCCCATCGCCATCTATTTTCGGTACCCGTAGGACTCGCACTCTGAGTCCATCCCCTCCCGTCGAGAGTTGCATGTCTCTGGGTCCCCTACTCGGAAAATCAACGGT
The DNA here is from genome assembly GCA_963814165.1 of uncultured Acidobacteriaceae bacterium. Lineage (GTDB taxonomy): Bacteria > Acidobacteriota > Terriglobia > Terriglobales > Acidobacteriaceae > DASRAA01. The sequence continues at coordinate 182,427 of CAWFBW010000019.1, forward strand.
GCAAGAGAGAATTGAATCCTTATATGTCGCGCTCGCAGATCGGGTCTCGTTGTGGTCCCGGTCGTACACTGAGACGTTACCGTTTTTCTCGACCGTGAACACCACGGTTATGTTGCCCTTGCTGCCTGTCGACTTGTCATTCAATATCCCATACCAAGTTCCGACAAATTTGGTCGGAATCGAGTGGGGGATAAGCGGAATAAGTGCAATGGCAGCTAGAACCACACCGATCAGTGCGATAACATCCCCTTTCGACCATTCTCCTCCCAGCAATTTCATGGAGGAAGCATATCATTGGCTATCCATCAGCGTGGCCCAGCCCGCGCACGTCAAGAAAAAACTTTGCAGGTGGGTGCCCCATCCGGCCTGATTTTGGCCCGGTGGGTCTTTTGATTTTCACCGACAGCCGACCACTGGCACCCAAATCACAAGGCGCGGAGCGCCGACGAGCTTTTAGGCGTGCGCGTAAGCGCGCGCTTCGCATCGCCCAACTGACCCAGCCGCGGAGCGGCGTTGCAAATCCGTGAATGCCATCTGCTCCCGCAGCCAACAATCCTCTCGGCCTCACAGATCCAGTCCCGCCGAGCGGCATAAGCGTTAACTTAATGTTTGCAGTTTACGTGTGCGCGGGGCGGAGGCAAGCCGATGTGCGATCTGATTCCAGTGGAGGAGCGTATTGGCCAAGGGGAGGTTGGGGTTCACCGCCGCGAGGATTTCGTGCAACAGGTATTCGGTTTCACGCCAGCGGCTGGGTTGCTGCCTGCAGTTGATAACCCCAGGGGGAAAACCCTTTCGCCGTTTGCATCAGATGTTCGGCCAGCAGGCTGACCAGGAGTTTGCCATACAACCAGGCGCGGGCACTGGCCGGGTCTTTTTTGGGTAAGTGACCCAAGCCGGCCAGAGACTTCATGCGTTTGAAGGCCAGCTCTATTTGCCAGCGCCGACGATAGTATTCCAACACCACTTCGGCGGAAAACGAGTCCGGCAGACTGGTCCAGAGAAACAAGTATTGTGTTGCCGCCCAACTGGGTTGTGAAATCACTCTTCCGTCGCGGCTCGCCTCCCGCCGCAGACGTTTTTGTTCCAGTCGTGTGGCCGCTGCGCTACGCCGCACGGCCAGCAAGCGGCCGGGAAAGCGTTGCCCCTCATGCTGCACCTGCGTCGGCCAAGTCCCCACTCTACCGACCCGCAGCGAGCGCGCCTGCCGCAAGGGATCGCAGGCGCGCCCCTGCCCGTCGAGCAGCGCTAATAGCGAGGGCGTAAGGCGCACCACCACATCCGCCTCGGCCTTCAGCACATGGGCAATGCCGCTCGACCGTCCATAGATACGATCGCCCAACAGAATCTCCCCCCGCCGCACCGGCACTCGTTTCCAACTCTCCCCGCCACGCACGTCGGTGAGTTCGAAAAAATCACAGCGCAGATCTGCCAAGCGTAAGCCGTAATGCAGACGCCAATTCGTCCCCGTGCTGCCCGGCTCGGAAACTACCGTCGCATCGATGGCCCTCACCACCCGCTGCGGTGCCGCCCACAGCCCTTGCCCCGCTCCTCCCAACTGCTGCGCCAGCCACAACAACCAGGCTTCGCTCGCCCGCAGTCGCTTAAACAAAGCCACCGCACTCAATTGCGCCAGCCCCGCCTCGCGCGCCCGCACCGCGGTCTCCGCCAGCGAGCATCCCTGTCCCAGATGCATCAGCAGGACCCGCAGTAAAGCAGCCGCATCCCGCACTCCGCGAGTCCGTCTCAGGGCTCCCGTCGTACGCGCTTGTTCTGCCCATCCTGGCGGCAGGAACTGCTGCAGTACCTCCCAACTCCCCAACCCCTCAAGGCCGTTGTCCATGCCGTAAGCATAATCTCCGACGCGTAACTCTGGCAACAATTAAGTTAACGCTTATGCCGCTTAGCGGGACTGCGCGCGAGCCTTCGGCAGAGAGGAATGGTTTTCGTTATTCGCTTTCCCAGCGATGAATCGCTGGGCTTTCTTCTACCGTCCCGCTAGGCGGGATTTCATTTTCGTGAGCGCGGGGTCGTTGGGCACGCGAAAGAAATGGCAAAGGCCTCACGTTTGCCAACGGCAGGTAAATATGGGCCACGGGGCGAAGAACGCCGCTCCGCGGCTCGGCTCGACTGGGCCCAATTTGCGCGGGCTCACGCCCACGTCTAAAAGCAGGTACAAACCGGGCAGATACTTTACAGATCAGACCGGGGACATAGTTTACACCTGGGTCCGTTCACGAAGGCGTGTAGAACAAGGCATGCCTTGGAAAGTGAGCGGAGTGGTGAAGAAACGCAAACAGTTTCTGGCGGAGTATGCGTCAGGAGAGAGGACGATGAGGGAGTTGTGCGGTATGTACGGGATCTCGCGGCCGACCGGGTATGCGGTGTTGCGGCGCTTCCAGGAGCAGGGCGAGACGGGACTGCAAGAGCGGAGTCGGGCGGCGCTGCGGCATCCCAACCAGACGGCGGCGGAGATTGAGGAGGCGGTGCTGGAGCTGCGGCGGGAGCACATGACTTGGGGACCGCGCAAGCTGAAGTGGGTGCTGGAGCGGGAGTGTCCGCAAGTGGAGTGGCCGGCGGCGAGCACGATAGGAGCGCTGCTGGACCGGGAAGGTCTGACGCGGCATCGCAAAAAACGGCGCAAGGTGGCGCCGTATAGCGAGCCGCTGGCGGCAGCGACGGAGCCCAACCGCGTCTGGTGCGCCGATTTTAAAGGCTGGTTTCGGACTCAGGATGGCGAGCGTATCGATCCGCTGACCATCACGGACGCGCACAGCCGTTACCTGATCCGCTGTCAGGCGGTGGAGATGACGGACACGGCGCGGGTGCAGGCGATCTTCGAAGCGGCGTTTCGCGAATGCGGAATGCCTTGGGCGATGCGCACCGACAACGGGCCGCCATTCGCCTCGCGGGCGATCGCCGGGCTGTCGCGGCTGGCGGTGTGGTGCCTGAAGCTGGGGATTGTGCCGGAGCGGATCGAGGCGGGACATCCGGAGCAGAACGGGCGGCACGAGCGCATGCATCGCACGCTGAAGGCGGAGACGGCGTCGCCGGCCGCGGCCAACCGGCGGGCGCAGCAGCGCAGCTTCGACCGCTTCCGGCAAGAGTACAACCAGCAGCGGCCGCACGAGGCGTTGGGCATGCAGACGCCGGCCGCGGTGTACGTGCCGTCGCTGCGGGAGTATCCGGCGCGAGTGCGGGAGCCGGAGTACGACAGCGCGCTGTTGGTGCGGCGGGTGGACTGCACCGGGCACATCTCGTGGAAACATGTGAGCGTGTTCTTAAGTGATGTACTGACGGGCGAGCGGGTAGGGTTGCTGCCGGTCGATGAACGTCATTACGAGGTGTACTTCGGGAGCACTCCGCTGGCGCGCTTTGATAGCCATCAGCTGCGGATGGAGCGCCTGCCGAGTGCAAAACGCGAGCGGCGAAAAAACTGCGGAGGAAATGTGGAAATCTCAAACAGCGAGATTCCCACATTCCCTCCGCACGACTACTACGAAGGGAATGAAGGACAACCAGAACGGACGAAAGTGTAAAGCATGTCCCCGGTCTGCAATGTAAAGAATGTGCCCGGCTGGACAAGCACGTCGCGGCTCCGCCGCTATTGGCCCTGCCTCAAAAGAAAAACGCCCTCAAGCCTCATAAAGAGGAAGGATTGTTGAGGGCGTCGTTAAGTTGTCAAGCACATTCTCCAATGAACTCAGTGTCTGCGTCGGTGACGCCGGTCACGGGCAGGTGTTCAGTGGGAAATGGCCTTCGGTGGGAGTGCGCTTTGGAGGCCGATAGGGGACAGTGGGCTACCGGCGAAGAGCATTTTTATGTGCGCTTCGTCCCGCTTAGCGGTCCTGCGCGCAAGCCTTCGGCAGAGAGGAATGGGCTTCCGCATTCGCTTTCCCAGCGATGAATCGCTGGGCTCTCTTCTACCGTCCCGCTAAGCGGCATAAGCGTTAACTTAATTGTTGCCAGAGTTACGCGTCGGAGATTATGCTTACGGCATGGACAACGGCCTTGAGGGGTTGGGGAGTTGGGAGGTACTGCAGCAGTTCCTGCCGCCAGGATGGGCAGAACAAGCGCGTACGACGGGAGCCCTGAGACGGACTCGCGGAGTGCGGGATGCGGCTGCTTTACTGCGGGTCCTGCTGATGCATCTGGGACAGGGATGCTCGCTGGCGGAGACCGCGGTGCGGGCGCGCGAGGCGGGGCTGGCGCAATTGAGTGCGGTGGCTTTGTTTAAGCGACTGCGGGCGAGCGAAGCCTGGTTGTTGTGGCTGGCGCAGCAGTTGGGAGGAGCGGGGCAAGGGCTGTGGGCGGCACCGCAGCGGGTGGTGAGGGCCATCGATGCGACGGTAGTTTCCGAGCCGGGCAGCACGGGGACGAATTGGCGTCTGCATTACGGCTTACGCTTGGCAGATCTGCGCTGTGATTTTTTCGAACTCACCGACGTGCGTGGCGGGGAGAGTTGGAAACGAGTGCCGGTGCGGCGGGGGGAGATTCTGTTGGGCGATCGTATCTATGGACGGTCGAGCGGCATTGCCCATGTGCTGAAGGCCGAGGCGGATGTGGTGGTGCGCCTTACGCCCTCGCTATTAGCGCTGCTCGACGGGCAGGGGCGCGCCTGCGATCCCTTGCGGCAGGCGCGCTCGCTGCGGGTCGGTAGAGTGGGGACTTGGCCGACGCAGGTGCAGCATGAGGGGCAACGCTTTCCCGGCCGCTTGCTGGCCGTGCGGCGTAGCGCAGCGGCCACACGACTGGAACAAAAACGTCTGCGGCGGGAGGCGAGCCGCGACGGAAGAGTGATTTCACAACCCAGTTGGGCGGCAACACAATACTTGTTTCTCTGGACCAGTCTGCCGGACTCGTTTTCCGCCGAAGTGGTGTTGGAATACTATCGTCGGCGCTGGCAAATAGAGCTGGCCTTCAAACGCATGAAGTCTCTGGCCGGCTTGGGTCACTTACCCAAAAAAGACCCGGCCAGTGCCCGCGCCTGGTTGTATGGCAAACTCCTGGTCAGCCTGCTGGCCGAACATCTGATGCAAACGGCGAAAGGGTTTTCCCCCTGGGGTTATCAACTGCAGGCAGCAACCCAGCCGCTGGCGTGAAACCGAATACCTGTTGCACGAAATCCTCGCGGCGGTGAACCCCAACCTCCCCTTGGCCAATACGCTCCTCCACTGGAATCAGATCGCACATCGGCTTGCCTCCGCCCCGCGCACACGTAAACTGCAAACATTAAGTTAACGCTTATGCC
>CAWFBW010000020.1:0-151208 GCA_963814165.1 uncultured Acidobacteriaceae bacterium
GGGACGGGACAAGATAGCCCAGGGTGAAGCGGGGTCCCCGATTCGCCCATCTTTTGGGCGAATTGGGGAAGCGGAACCCTGGGTAGTCTGTCGTTGTGGACCAGAAGTCGGTTTTAACCGACGGCACGTCTTCGCGACGGCGTGAGAGGTAGTTACGAAATTCGGTTTGCTCTCTCGGTGCTCGAGCATGAGCCATGAAGTTCGAGTGCCGCAGGCACTCAAGAGCGTAAACCAGCACGTAGCCCCGCGAAGCGGGGCGGAGTGCTGGGTCGAGCGGGAAATTTAATTCGAGACCCGGAGGGACGACAGGGTTTCGTAACAGCCTCGTGAGCCCCAGTACCGGATCCTGATGCTCGCTGGATACAGCAACTCCGAAGTTGCTCTCACGGCGCCTGTCGGTACGGACTCCTTATAATGTCCGCAGACCTCCAATGAGTCTCCGCCTACAAGACATCCGTTGGGACGGCCTCTTTCCGCCTCACGCCGTCTCCAATGACCTCACGGAATTCGCGCCGATCCATCACGGAAAGACCGTCCTCGTCACCGGAGCCGGCGGATCGATTGGTTCGGCTTTAGCGCGCGACATTCACCAACTGGGTCCGCACACACTCGTACTGCTTGACTCCTTCGAACAGAACCTCTACGACATCCAACGTGACCTCTCCGCATTGGCCGGGGCTGTCCGTCTTGTGCCTGTCCTCGGGTCAGTGGCCGATGAAAACTGTGTTCGCGACGTGTTTCAGCGGTTCCGGCCGCACATCGTCTATCACGCCGCCGCACTCAAGCACGTCCCCCTGGGAGAGATGAATCCCTTTGCGGTAGTGCAGAACAACATCTTCGGCACTTCGGTGATCGCAAATTTCGCCCGCACCCACAACGCAGAGCGGCTCATCATGATCTCCACCGACAAATCCGTGAACCCGCGCAGCATCATGGGGGCCTCCAAGCGCCTGGCGGAGATGGTGCTGCAGGCCATGTCCAATGGAACCACCCGCATGACTTCCATTCGCCTCGGCAACGTCCTTGGGTCGGAAGGTAGCGTGGTACCGCTATTCTTGGAACAGGTCGCACGGGGCGGTCCGGTGACCGTCACTGACCCCAACGTCGAACGCTACTTCCTCAGCATGGAAGTCACGGTGCAACGGATTTTTAGCGCCGCAGCTGCGTGCCCGGAGGAGGCTGCTATCGCCGTCCCGATCATGGGCGAACCAGTCAAGATCGCCGATCTGGCTCGCTTCCTCATTGCGCAGGCCTCGAAGCCTGAGGTAACAATTACGTACACTGGCCTTCGTCCGGGAGACAAACTCCAGGAAGAGTTCATGGCCGCCGACGAATCCATCACGGGCGAGACTTCGGACGGCATTCAGTGGGTGACCAGTCCCAGGATTTCTGTAGCGCACCTCGCAGCCGGTCTCGCCGATCTGGTCGCCGCCATGAACGAACGAAACCTGGCGAAATTGCTTGACGTGCTGACCCGCTTGGTGCCTGAGTATCAACCTTCTACGTATCTCCTCGAACAAGTCGAGCTGGCTGCCGGCCGATGAAGCGCACCATCGCCGTTGTCACCACCTCACGCGCCGACTACAGCCATCTCTACTGGCCCTTGCACGATCTCTCGCGCCATCCTGACATCGATCTCAAGCTGATCGTCATGGGCTCGCACCTGTCGCCCGAGTTCGGCGCAACCGTTGGCGAGATTGAACGCGATGGTTTTAACATTGCCGCTCGCATCGAGTGCCTGCTCAGCTCCGACTCTGACGTCGGCATGGCCAAGACCATCGGAGTCGCCACGCTCAGCCTAGCCGACTGCCTCGGGCAAATGCGCCCCGACTTGCTGCTGCTCATCGCCGACCGCTATGAGATGCTGGCGCCTGCTTCCGTTGCGCTGGCGCTGCGTATCCCCGTCGCTCACATCGAAGGCGGCGAGATCAGCGAAGGCGCCATCGACGATGCCGTCCGCAACGCGCTCACCAAGATGAGCCACATCCATTTCACCTCCACCGTCGCGGCACGGGCGCGGGTGATCGCACTCGGCGAAGAAGACTGGCGCGTGCACCGCGCCGGAGCTCCTTCCCTCGACCACCTGCGGCGAAACACGCTCTACACCCGCGAAGAAGTCGAAAACCTGCTGCAAGTAGAACTAACGCATCCCACCGCCGTGGTCGCCTATCACCCCGTCACCATTGCCCGCGACACCACCCGCGAGGCCGACGAACTCTTCGCTGCCCTGCAGGAACTGCCTGAACAAATCTTCTTTTGCTACCCCAACTCCGATGCCGGCAGCCGTGCTCTCATCAACCGCACCCAGCAATTCGCGATACAAAAGCCCAGCACGCGAGTCTTCGTGAACCTTCCCGCGCTGACCTACTGGAGCCTGCTGCAGAACGTCGACCTGATGCTCGGCAACTCCAGCAGCGGCATCATGGAAACCCCGTCGTTCGCGCTTCCCACCGTCAATGTCGGCATCCGGCAGCAGGGCCGGGAACGCGCCCGCAACATCCTCGACGCCGCTCCCGTCAAGGCGGACATTCTCGCGAAAGTCGCCACAGCGCGCAGCCAGGCATTTCGCCAGTCACTGGCAGGAATGCAAAATCCCTACGGCGACGGTCACGCCTCCCAAACAATCGTCCGTGTCCTGACGACCGTACCTCTGGGCGAAGAGCTGTTGTTAAAGAAGAGCCGCTAGGCACGACTCTATGCCGGCAACCTATCCGTGGCCCTTTCCTATTGTTCATCCTTTTCACGGCAACTAAGCTAGACTAGTAACCCGAGCCGATATGGAACCCCGCATTGTCGCGATCTCCGGAGAACTCCAAGGCAAAGAGTTTCACCTTGATCGCGGTCGCGTCTCAGTTGGTCGCGACGCGTCGAACACAATTGCCCCTCCCGACTCCGCCGTCTCGCGCCGGCATTGCGTCATTGAGTGGGCCGACGATCAAGCCCAGGTCACCGACCTGGAAAGTCACAACGGAACCTTCGTCAATGGAATCCCTGTAAGCCGCCGAGTGTTGGTTCATGGCGACGTGCTCCGCGTTGGACTTTGCGAACTCGTCTATCTCACCCAGGATGTGCCGCCTTCGTCCCTCGGAAAGATTTTGTACGGCAAGTCCTCCTCCTCTGACGTATTCAAGACTGTCAAGCTGGGAGCGAACCAAGCCTGGCTCACGAATCCCACCGACGTCGGCCGCATGGCTCGCGACCTGAACGCCCTCGTCAAGATCTCGCGCACCATCAATTCAATTCGCGACTGCAACGAGCTCCAGCACCGGCTGCTTGAGTTCATCTTCGAAGTCGTGCCCGCCGATGCTGGGGCGATTCTGCTCATCGACCAGCCGGAAGACGATCCCGCGTCCATCGTTGCCTACGACCGCAACAACGGAGACTCGCCGGCCGTATCGGTCTCCCGCGAAATAGTGCAGCGTGCTTTGTGGGAGCAGTCCGCCGTCGTCTCCCAAGAAAACCCCGGATCGGATGCACCGACCGCCATCTGCGTCCCCTTGCTCGGCGTGCAGCGCACCGTGGGCGTGCTCTACCTCACCTCTTCGGGCGAAGATCAGAAGTTCGGCGACGACCACATTCACTTCCTCAACTCCGCCGCCAGCATCGCCGCTGTCACCCTCGAAAATCTGCTGGCGCTCGAGTCTCTGAAGGCCGAGAACCGCCGTCTGCGCGCGGAGCTCGATCCTCTCGAAGGCATGGTGGGCGACGGCAAAGCCATGCGGAGCCTCGGAGCGATGATCAACAAGGTCGCGCTCGGGCGACAGCACCGTGCTCATTCGCGGCGAAAGTGGCACCGGCAAAGAGGTCGTGTCGCGCGCCATTCATGCCGCCAGCCCGCGCGCCGACAAGCCGTTCATCGCCATCAACTGCGCCGCCATTCCTGACGCCCTGCTCGAGAGCGAACTCTTCGGCCACGAAAAAGGTTCGTTCACCGGCGCCGTCTCGATGAAGAAGGGCAAGCTCGAAGTTGCCGAAGACGGGACGATTCTGCTCGACGAAATCGGCGAACTCGCGCCCACCATGCAGGCCAAGCTTCTGCGCGTGCTGCAGCAGCGCGAATTCGAGCGCGTCGGAGGCACCCGGCCCATCAAGCTGCACGCCCGCGTTCTGGCCGCCACCAACAAAGACCTCGAGGCCGCCATCAAGAGCGGCGAATTTCGCCAGGACCTCTACTTCCGCCTGAACGTTGTCTCCATCGCCGTGCCTGCGCTGCGCAAGCACCGCGAAGACATTCCGCTGCTCGCGATCTACTTCGCCACCCAGTACGCGCAGAAGTGCAACCGCTCGTTCAAGGGCATCACGCCCGAAGCCCGGGCGCTGCTGATGAATTACGACTGGCCGGGCAACATCCGCGAGCTGGAGAACGCCATCGAGCACGCCATCGTGCTGGGCGCCTCCGACGAGATCCGCCCCGAGGACCTGCCCGAAGTGCTCTTAGAGCAGCCTGCCGTCAAGTCCGACGGCACCAAGTACCACGCCGCCATCAGCGACCTGAAGAAGCGCCTCATCCGCGACGCCCTCGCCGAAGCCAACGGCAGCTACACCGACGCCGCGAAGATCCTCGGCGTCCACCCCAACTACCTCCATCGCCTCATTCGCAACCTCGAAATGAAAGCCGAGCTGCGCGAGCAGGAAGACGAATAAGTTCGTCACCGCCCGCATCGAAAAAGGCGGCTTTGGGTAGAGCTGGCCTTCAGGCCGGTGAATACGGTCTCTTGAAAAATGGGCTTCACAGGCTGCGAAAAAAAGCGGCTTTGGGTAGAGCTGGCCTTCAGGCCAGCGTCTAAGCCGTCTATTTTCGACCCGCCGAGAGGACTTCAGTCCGCGAGGCGTAAGCTTCCCGACTTTTTCCGCAGCCTGTTCAGTCGTGCCGTACAAGTCCTTTATTCTTGTCATTCCTCGCGGCCTTCAGGCCGCGGGGAATCTGCTTTCCCAACTTTCCGCATCAGTCCGGGTGCCCCGTCCTTTTGCGAAGCAAAAGGGTGGGATGAATATCCGCCTAAAGCTTCCCCTCCGGCGCCCGCTCCCTCCCGCCGTCATCCGCCCGCAGCGCCTTGATCACGTTCTCCACCTGAGCTTCGAACTTCTGCGCATCCTGCTCCCAACCCGTAAAGTCCGCCGCCAGCCGCGACCGCACCGGCTTGGCCTTGCGGGTGCCCCACACAAGCCCGATTTTGGCTTGTGTGGGTTCTTCCATCTCGACTATCAAATAACCAACGCGCGGCTAACACGGCCTCACGCTCTCAACACCGCACTCCCCGCTCAGCAGATACCCGTCCAGGTTCAGCGGAATCACCGCCAGCACCTTCCGCTCGCGTTCTTTCATCAGTTCGCGTTCTTTGGCGGGTGCCCCATCCTTTCGCCTGCCGTTGGCGAAAGCGTGGGAAGAATCGAACCGACAACTGACAACCGGCCACTGACAACTGCTTTTCACAGCCGAATCCCGCGGTCCACCTGTTCGTAGATGTCATCGCCCGGCAGCATCTGCTTCTCATCCAGCCAGCACCGGACGCCGCGCCCCTGCAGCGCATCATGCAGCCGTCGCGCGAATAGCTTGTCCTTGTGCGCGTAGCTGATGAAGCACGAGTAAAACTCAATCGGGCGTGCCACCATCGACTCGATGTAGGCGATAAATCCGTTCGGCATGCGCAGACGACTTGGTAGAGCGGCACTTCAGCGCCGCGTTGCGACGCCTCCTCCTTTTGTCATCCCTCGGTCGCCGCACGGCGACCGGGGGATCTGCTTTTGACGTTAACTGACAACTGACCACCAGCCACTGGCAACTGCTTTTAGATGTTCGGGGTTCGCCATGGCGCGTGACCTCGCTTGCTCCCACGATGCTACGGATGATGTCGGAAAGCCACGCTGTACCCGCCCCTGGCCGCCGAGTCAAAGAGAGGGTATCGAACTGCGTCAGCCCACATCTGACGCGAGCGGACAAATGTGGACCACCCGCGGAAAACACCCTACGACCGTATCCAGCTCCGTGAGGTGGACGATAGGGTTAGCCGTGGCCCACGGATCCTTGATGCGCGCCATGCAATCACTCTGATAGTAATTACTTAGTATGCTGCGTCAGCTGCGACTCCAAAACTATCGCTGTTTCGACGACCATAGGATTCTTTTAGAGCCGAATGTTGTTATGGTCGGTAAAAACAACGCCGGAAAATCTTCTATCGTAGAGGCTCTGCGAATCGTCGGCGCCGTGGTAAATCGGCGAGGCGCGACCTTCGTTACCGCTCCGGGGTGGTTGGGGCTGCCTCGGTTTCAACAAGGAATCGCGCCCGGGATTTCACACTTAGGGCTAAATCTGTCTGCAGTATTTCATCGTTATGGGAATCCACCGGCGACAATCGCTGCCACCTTCGAGGGGGGAGCAGTCATAACTGTGTACGTCGGCCGTGAAGAGACGGTGTTTGCGACAGTTCAGGATAAGAGCAATTGGATTACGACCGGCCCAAAGTTTCTCGGATTAAACCTGCCGCCGATAAATGTCCTTCCTCAGATTGGTCCTTTGCTAACGGAGGAATATCGCATTACCGACGAACGTGTGACCGCATACTTGACCTCGCGATTGTCCTCGCGGCACTTTCGTAACCAGATACTCCGTATGGGTGCCGAGTTCAACCAATTCAAGCAGCTAGCCGAGGAAACCTGGCACGGCCTGAGAGTTGACCCGATCCAGACGGCAACAACAAAACAGGGAACTCTTCTATCCCTCACGGTTAGGGACGGCGATTTTGTAGCAGAGGTCGGGTGGATGGGACATGGCCTGCAGATGTGGTTGCAGACGATTTGGTTTCTTTCACGGATCCCGAGGAGCTCCACCGTGGTGCTGGACGAACCCGACGTCTATATGCATCCAGATCTTCAACGTAAGTTATTTCGGCTCGCAAAGACGCGGTTTGATCAATGTCTCATAGCAACTCATTCGGTCGAGATAATGGCAGAATCCGAACCGAGTAATATCCTGATCATTGACAAACGGGAGAAGCGATCTCGATATGCGAACAGCGAACCCGGGGTGCAGTTGTTGGTCGATCACATCGGAGGCGTCCACAATGTGCACCTCGCGCGACTTTGGAGTGCTCGTAAGTTCTTGCTGATCGAAGGCAAGGACTTGAGCTTCTTGAAGCGATTTCACTCCGTACTCTTTCCCGACTCAGAACTACCACTTGATGCAGTTCCAGCACTTCAAATCGGCGGATGGAGCGGCTGGCACTATGCAGTCGGCTCGTCAATGACGTTAAAGAACGCGGTGGGTGACCGAATCGTCACATATTGCGTACTGGATTCCGATTACCACTCGGAGGACGAGATTCGTGAGCGATACTCGGATGCAGCGAGTCGGGGCGTGAATCTCCACGTTTGGAGCGGTAAGGAGATTGAGAACTTTTTATTGCAGCCCCGAGCTATCCGTCGTGTTTTGGCAGCACGCATCAAGGATGACAGGGTACCGAGTGAAGAGGAAATAAGATCAAAGTTGCTTGAATTCTGTGACAACGAGAGGCGCTCGCTGGAGGATGGAGTCGCATCGGCCTTGGTTCAGGCGAATCGCAAGCTTGATCTGATTACCGCAAACCAGATGGCGCGGAAGAATGTGGCTGAGATATGGCAGGCGCATGACAAAAAGCTGATGGCGGTTTCTGGGAAAGACTTGCTGTCGGCTCTCTCCGATTGGACTCAGAACGAATTAGGCGCTGCGCTAGGGGCTCCAGCGATCGCTCGGCAAATGACGAGGTCCGACATCCCGGAGGAGGTCGCGAACGTGATAGAGGCCATAGAGGAGGGCTCGACTTTTTGCTCATTTGAAGAAAGGAAACGCTTCCTTCAGTTACCTCCGTCAAGCCATTAATCGGCTGATTAGATAACCGGCGGGTGGCCCAGCCCGCGCACGGCTGGTCGCCCACATATCCCGTGGCCCATATTTGCCTGCCGTTGGTAAATGTAGGGCCCTTGCCGCGCGCCATCGGACCTAAAGCGCACTCCTACCGTGCGCCATTTCTGACTGAACACCTGCCCGTGACCGGCGTCACCGCCGCGGACACCGAGCGCATTGGAGAATGTACTGACAACTTAACGACGCCCTCAACAATCCTTCCTCTTTATTGAGGCTTGAGGGCGTTTTTCTTTGCTCACCCCGCGAACGCCGAGCCGGGTGCCCCGTTCAAGCGAAGCTTGAGCGGGAGTTTTCGTGGCATCAGCGCACACACCAGCCACCCCACGGCCACGACACGTTGACGAATTCGGCAGTGCTAACCTAGACCCCAGGGGGAACCATGACTCTGACTGCGGCCCTGCTCGGAGCAATTCTGCTGGTAATGATCGGCGGTGGAATACTTATATATCGAGCCCTGTTGGCGATCGTAAGACTGCTGGAACAGATCAACGGAAAACTCCCGTCATCCGGACTCATCACCTCACTCCTGTCAATCTGACCCAGCGCGTGGGCCGGCCGGTGGCCCACATATCCCGTGGCCCATATTTGCCTTCCTTTGGCAAATGTGGGTCCTTTCCCCGAGGCTGGAATCAAAATTCCCCCACAGCAAAAGCCGAATCCCGCACCTTGCAACAATCTCAGCGGCGGAGCCGCGATGAGCTTGTCCAGCCGGGCACATTCTTTACATTGCAGACCGGGGACATGCTTTACACTTTCGTCCGTTCTGGTTGTCCTTCATTCCCTTCGTAGTAGTCGTGCGGAGGGAATGTGGGAATCTCGCTGTTTGAGATTTCCACATTTCCTCCGCAGTTTTTTCGCCGCTCGCGTTTTGCACTCGGCAGGCGCTCCATCCGCAGCTGATGGCTATCAAAGCGCGCCAGCGGAGTGCTCCCGAAGTACACCTCGTAATGACGTTCATCGACCGGCAGCAACCCTACCCGCTCGCCCGTCAGTACATCACTTAAGAACACGCTCACATGTTTCCACGAGATGTGCCCGGTGCAGTCCACCCGCCGCACCAACAGCGCGCTGTCGTACTCCGGCTCCCGCACTCGCGCCGGATACTCCCGCAGCGACGGCACGTACACCGCGGCCGGCGTCTGCATGCCCAACGCCTCGTGCGGCCGCTGCTGGTTGTACTCTTGCCGGAAGCGGTCGAAGCTGCGCTGCTGCGCCCGCCGGTTGGCCGCGGCCGGCGACGCCGTCTCCGCCTTCAGCGTGCGATGCATGCGCTCGTGCCGCCCGTTCTGCTCCGGATGTCCCGCCTCGATCCGCTCCGGCACAATCCCCAGCTTCAGGCACCACACCGCCAGCCGCGACAGCCCGGCGATCGCCCGCGAGGCGAATGGCGGCCCGTTGTCGGTGCGCATCGCCCAAGGCATTCCGCATTCGCGAAACGCCGCTTCGAAGATCGCCTGCACCCGCGCCGTGTCCGTCATCTCCACCGCCTGACAGCGGATCAGGTAACGGCTGTGCGCGTCCGTGATGGTCAGCGGATCGATACGCTCGCCATCCTGAGTCCGAAACCAGCCTTTAAAATCGGCGCACCAGACGCGGTTGGGCTCCGTCGCTGCCGCCAGCGGCTCGCTATACGGCGCCACCTTGCGCCGTTTTTTGCGATGCCGCGTCAGACCTTCCCGGTCCAGCAGCGCTCCTATCGTGCTCGCCGCCGGCCACTCCACTTGCGGACACTCCCGCTCCAGCACCCACTTCAGCTTGCGCGGTCCCCAAGTCATGTGCTCCCGCCGCAGCTCCAGCACCGCCTCCTCAATCTCCGCCGCCGTCTGGTTGGGATGCCGCAGCGCCGCCCGACTCCGCTCTTGCAGTCCCGTCTCGCCCTGCTCCTGGAAGCGCCGCAACACCGCATACCCGGTCGGCCGCGAGATCCCGTACATACCGCACAACTCCCTCATCGTCCTCTCTCCTGACGCATACTCCGCCAGAAACTGTTTGCGTTTCTCCACCACTCCGCTCACTTTCCAAGGCATGCCTTGTTCTACACGCCTTCGTGAACGGACCCAGGTGTAAACTATGTCCCCGGTCTGATCTGTAAAGTATCTGCCCGGTTTGTACCAGGGTGTTAGGCGTGGGCGTAAGCCCGCGAAACCGCCCGCCAAGACTGCGCAGCCGCGGAGCGGCGTTCTTCGCTCCAATACGCCTTCGGCCCCCATATCCCGTGGCCCATATTTGCCTGCCGCTGGCCGGTGACCCACCTATCCCGTGGCCTACATTTGCCTGCCGTTGGCAAATGTGGGGCCTTTGCCGTGCCTATCGAACCAAAGCGCACTCCTACCGAGCGCCATTTCGGACTGCACACCTGCCCGTGACCGCCGTCACCGACACGCACCCTTGTCTCATTCGAGAATGTGCCTGACAACCTAGCGACGCCCTCAATCATCCTTCCTCTTTATGAGCGTTGAGGGCGTTTTTCTTTTGAGATTGGGCCGGTGGCCCGCAAATCCCATACCCATATTTGCCTGCCGTTGGCACATGTGGGCTGATGCCACCTGATCGTGGCACCTAACAACTCTCGCGGCGTCAAGAATGCAGTCCCGCCCTGCGGGACGACAGAAGAAAGCCCAGCGATTCATCGCTGGGAAAGCGAATAACAAATTCCAATTCCACTCTGCCGAAGGCTTGCGCGGAGGCCGCAGGCCGGAGCGCACATAAAAGAATCTGTCTTTGCCCTCACTGGCAACCGGCGACTGGCAACTGTCAACTTTCCCATTTCGGGAACGCCCCTCACTTTCCCTCCGATTTCTCTTGACATCCAAAATCCAATCGGTGCAAGGTAACCAAGCGGAGGTTACTTCCGCTCGACACTGTTCGACCTTGCCGAAGGCATACCGACGGCCTGCATCAATTCCCGCTTTCCCTTTCGCGAATAGCGAAGAGCGAAAAGCGAATAGCCCGTGCTCAGGAGGCAAATATGCCCTGTCGTACCTGTGACCATCTCAAGGAAGATGGCGTTTACTGCAGTTCTCCCGCCCTTCGCGACCAGCGTTACTGTTACTTTCACCTCAACCTTCGCGCCCGCCGCGTCCAAGCCGCCCGCGCTCGTCTGCGTAACGAGCCCTTCCGCCTGCAAATGCCCATCCTCGACAATGCGCACGCCATTTTGTCCGGCGTCCAGCAGGTCCTCGACGCCCTGGCCGACAACTGCCTGAGCGCGCGCCAGGCCGCCGTCTACCTCTACGGGCTGCAGATGGCCTCCACCAGCCTCAAGTCCACGCCCGAGTGGAAAGGCCAGCGCCCCGAAGTCGCGCCGGACCAGCCCCTTCGCGCCCTCGAGATCAACAGCCTGTGGGACCAGTACCAGCTCCCCTTTGACACCGATTTCGATGCCCCGCCCGACGTAGCCGCCGCCACCATCGAAGCCACCATCGGCCTCACCCCCGAAGCTCGCCTTCCGCAAACAAGGCAACCATCGCTCGCCCGCGTCCCCGCCCGGCCCGGCCCCCAAAACGACGCCCCGCCCGCCAACGCGGTGCCCCAGGTTCGCGCCGTGCTTTTCGGCGCTAACCTGGGCGACCTGCTAGACCCGCCCGCGACCGACCGCAAACCGCCGGTTGCACCGTGTCCGGCTGCCGCCGACACCCCAGCGAGTGCCGCATGACACCGAAGACGCGCTCATATCCCCTTTCGAATGAAGATTTTGCCTCTAACTCGTTTGTTATGAAGATTTTGCGCGCACACTATCGCCTAACCCCAGCCATATCAGGATTTTACGAAAATAGGGGTGGGGGAGGGGTACCTCTATTGCGCTATTACAACGCGGGCCGATTACCGCTGCGCTACAGCATTCTCCGGCACTTCCAGCGGAGCGTCCACCGTGCCGATCTGCTGCGTGGTGCGGTCCATCACGCCGATGCGCAGGTTGTACTTGCCCGGCGGCAGAGCAGATGAGCTGGTGCGCGGGAATTCCATGGGCCATCACCGCAGCATAAGCGTTGGCCGGCAGCGTGGCATCTAGCGTGTCGGAGGCATGTGCTACTTCTTTGCCCGAGCTGTCGAACGCGATCACCATGCAGTCAATCTGCGCCCGTTTCTTGTTGTCGGGAGCGTCGGTGAACTCGACGCCATTGCTGTTGATGATGTAGTTGATTTTCACTTCCTTGCGCGTGGCATCAGGCAATTCCAGCGAGGCCGTCAACAACATGGAAGTTGCCGGCGGCATGCCGGGCTGCAGAGCAGTGCGCAACGCGGCGGTTCCCACTGCTCCCGAAGCCGTCGCGGGAGGAATGCTGTAGTAGCCGCGGCGATACGCCAGCTTCCAATTCTTGTTGGGTACCTGCACCACGACCTTGTGATAGCCTCCCTCATCTTCTTTCGGCGGAGTGTAGGCCAGCGTGTAATAGGTCGAGCCGTCTTCGAGGCTGCGGGCGATGACGCGCTTCAAGTCGTTGGTATTGACGAAGGCCTCGCCGCCGGTTTGCTGGGCGATATTCTTCATCGTGGTGCGGTCGTTGATCAGCGAGGTGGTCTCGGCGCTCAGCGTGTTGCCCTGGCTGCTGGCCGACGGCGCGATGGCTCCGTGCGAGCTCCCGGGACCGGATCATTCATGAACCCTGTCTCCGAGGTTGCCATGGTTGGGTCGAAGCCCTTCGATTGCAGTCCGCGTACGTCCACCGGATACACGGCCACGCGCGAGGTCGCCAGTAGCGACGAAGTCTCGCGAAGGTCCGCTTCAAAACTGCGAACATTGCGGAACGGATCCATGGTTGCGGGATTGGGCTCGATGTCCACCGGAAAACTGCCCGACAGCCAGATCAGGTTCTTGCGTCCCGGATAACCGGAGACGGCGCGCGCCATGCCTTTCATCGCCGCCAGCGTAAACAGCGCGCGGTCCGTGCTGCGGAACGCTTCGTGGTCGTTGTAATTCTGGGCAATCCGCGAGGCCTGGCCGAAGGCGATGGAATCGGTGCTGTATGCCGGAGCATTTGTGGGAGCCCCGCCTTGTGGCGCGGCCTGTTGCGCTGTGGTGACGATCCTGCTGGTTTCTCTTTCCCGCTCCGCCATGGTCGTCAAATCCTGCGACTTCGATGGTTGCAGCAACTCCGCCCTGCGCACCAGCTCTTCTGGATTTTGCGTGAATCCCTGCACCATTTCGAGTTGGCGGGTGAGGACAAACAGCGCTACCGGCTGGCCCTGCGGCAGCGTCCGCAACAGTTGCAGCAACTGGTTGCGCGCATACGACTGGTCGGTTACGGAAGTATACAGCAGGTCAAACAGAATGACGGTCCAACTGCTTTGTGGCGCCTTCGCGGGACTGTTGGTAAAGGTGTTCGCGGCCGCTGCGGCCCCAGAAGCAGAGGCCGATTGGTCCGCGGACGTCACTCCGGGAGCGCCCGGCGCGTGGGGTTCAAACGCGGCGATCGATTGCGGCTTGCCGTCCTGCCGCACTTGAAAGTTCGATGCCTTCATGTCTTTGACTGGCCGCCCATCCTTGTCGGTTACCACCTAATCAAATTGGACGAGTTTCGTATTCACTCGAATGGTGGCTGACGGCATGTTGCCTGTGGAGGTTTGGTCGGCAGGCGGAATGGTCGGCGGCGGTTGCAGCGCCGCAACGGTGCTCGCAGCGGGCTTGGCGGCGTTGGAATCATTCGCCAAAGCCGTACTCACCGCAGGAGGCGGAGCCGCGGCTGCAACAGTAGGAGCAGGCGCAGGCTGGGCTGAAGTGAGAGGCTCCGGCGTCTCAGCCTTCGCCACCTGCGATTCGGCCATGGGTCGCTTGCTCGCACCGAGTCCGCGATCGAGAAACAGCACATATACACAGAGCAGGTTGTAAGTCTGGTTGTACACCGCGGGGTCGAGCGCGGTTTGAAGTGAGAAATTCCGCGGAGTGGTTGTCGGGAGCGTACGGCCGGTACCGGGCATTACGGGCTGCAGCTTGGGAGTCGATTCTCTCTCGCCGCCACTGGAGACATAACCACGGAATAAATCGTGATCGCCGGAATGTGAGCGCGCTGGAAGAACTGTGCGTTACCTTCCGGGATATTCTCGACCGGTTGCGGCTCGCGGTTATATTGCAGTGCCCGCGCGGCGGCGGGTAGCATCCGTGCCATGCTGGCGGCGTTGGGTGCAGCGGAGAATCCCGCCGTGGTTCGTCCCACGTGGTCAAGGTCCACCATGCCGCGATACTCACGGCGTTCGGCGTCGCTCAGGCTCTTCCAGAAATACGCCGCGCCTTCTTTGTTACCGCGGAAAACGCAGCGAACACCAGCGAATGGCGGTGTGTCGTAGAGTTCAGCGATTCCGACAGCAGCGGCAGCATCGCCACTCCGCCCCACCCAACTTTGTTTTCATCGCCACGGTCGTCGTAGTCCAGTCGCGCAGCCACCAGGATGGTCCCGAGTTCCGTGCCGGGAAGCGTGCAAATGACATTGGGAAAGGGCTGATCGGGAACCGGCTGCACCTGGATATTTCGCCGGAGGAATCCCGCCTTCTCAAACATCAAACGTAATGCGGTGACTCGTTGCGCCGTGGTAGGAGGCGCCTGCTCGACTCGTTGTTGGACGAGTGTCTTGTCAACGCGCAGGAAGGTTACGTTGTCGGCCACGCTAGCGCACGTCAGCGCCAACAGGGCCACGAATTGGAAGCGCCGGAGCATAAGCTTCCGTTCCGACGCTCAGAGGTCAACGCGGGTCAGAGTTCTCTGGGTGCCGACGTCGGCGGGCTTCCGATCTGTCCGCCGTGCGGTTGCAATCAAAACAGAAGGCCCATCTCGCGACGGGCCTTCAGAGTTAACCGTGGACTTTCGCGGCTTGTCTAACGTCCCGCGCGAATGTTGCGGTGCTGTGCACTCCGCAATGCCGAGGGAGCGCCATTGGTCGCCGCAGCTGAATTAGCAACACCGGCCACTGCCGGGGCCGCTACCACGCGAGCCACCTGGATGATGCGGCTCACTGCACGTCCCTGGTGCGAGCCGACCGAGTGGGGGGTGACAACCGGGCCGCCTCCCGGAGTTGCCTTCGACGACACGTCGCCGCACACCAGTCCGCACACCGCCGCCACTCCACCTACTACGCCAGCAATGAGCCATGCCTGCTTGGTGGTGAGGCCGCTACCGGCAAACTGCGGAGCTGCCTGCGGAGCAGGAGCGGGTACCGCCGCTGGCGTCGGTTCAGCCGCACGCGAGCTTGAAGCGCCAGCGTTGAGTTCCGTGGTCGCGCCTGCTTCGGTGATCATCAACGCGCCGCTGTGGCTGGTGATGACAACGTTGTCATTCAGGCGAGCGATCTCGTAGGTCGCGGTCTTGTCCTTCGGGGTCACCGTGATCTGGGCAGCCTGTGCCGGCATGCCATCATTCGTGCTGATCGCAGCCGTGCCCTTCACCACGTTGACGCCGGCGGTTTCCACCTCGATGGCCGAGTACGGATTGACCGTCACCTTGGAACCGTCCTGGCTCACGGTGGTGGCCGCGTAGCCGGCGGTTTCAATCTTATCGCCGGTTGCGACGGAGGCCGAGCGGGTTACTTCTTTGCCGTTCAGCGAGACATTGCCCGAAGCGTAGAGCATGGTGTTGCCAGTTTCAGCCATCAGCATCGCCGCTGGTGTCAGCAGCATCATGGCGATGCTCAGGAGTTTTGTTGCTAAACTGTTGCGCATAGTTCGTTGGCCTCCAAAGCCTGTGTTCTCGGTAAACCAATCTGGTAATGATCCGACCGTCCGCTATTCCCCAACTCTAACCCAGCCAGGATACCCGACAGCTATCCAGGCCCGCAGACGCCCGAATTCCTGCTCACTCAAGATTATTGCCATGCCGCAGGTGCACGGCAAAATCGATTCGCTGTCGCTTTCACAGCTTATACCAAAAGCGAGCTCGCGTACGCGAGACCAAATTGTAACGTACTGCCGTACGTCCATCCACAACATTTCGCTAGTTACTCAATAGTTACGATTTGGGTCCCGTAACGTCGCGCTGACTCTTGTCCCACCGCGTCCTCTGGCCAGCCGCCCTCCTGGCACCGTGGTCGCATTCGCGGAATCGGCTTTTCGCAGCCTGATTTCGTGGCGTACAATCCCGCTGATTATGAATTGGCGCTGCGATATAGTTGCAGTGCTGGGCTAATCGCGCAGGTGCAGGGCGGCGAAAACATTGCATCAAGGAGTGGCCATGAAACTTTCAACACGAGTTCTCATTCTTGGGTTGGTGGCCGTGACGATTTCTGTTCTGGTTGGCTGTTCCCGTCACGACAACAACGAACGCTACATTCTTGTGACCGTCAATTCCAAACTGCCTTACTGGCAGACTGCTGCGGCGGGACTCTCCAAGGCGGGTGTCCAGTACGGCGTGAAGGTCGATGTCCGCGGCCCGGATACCTATGATCCCCAGGCTGAAGTGAAAGAGTTCCGTGACGCTGTCGCGCTGAAACCGGCAGGCATCCTGGTTTCAGTCGCTGACACTGGGCTGATGCAACCAGTGATCAATGAAGCCATCGAGGCGGGTATTCCCGTGATCACGGTTGACGCCGATGCTCCCGCGAGTAAGCGCTTGTACTTCATCGGCACCAATAACCTGCAGGCGGGTCGCTTGGGCGGGCAGCGCGTGGTGGACAAGTTGCACGGGAAGGGCAATGTCGTCTTCTACACCATGCCCCAAACCAACATGGACGAACGGCTGAAGGGCTACAAAGACGTGTTTGCCGACCATCCGGCAATCAAAGTCGTCGAGGTATACAACATCAAGGGGGATTCTGGTACCGCCTTCGACCGCACGCAGCACTGGCTGACGGAGAAGGGCGTCGATCACATCGACGCGTTCATCTGTCTCGAGGCTTCCGCCGGCAAAGACGTTGCAGAAGCCGTGAAGCGCAACAACGCCACGGATCGCCTCATCATCGCGATGGACACGGACGAAGCCACTCTGAACCTGGTGAAGAACGGGGTGATTGATTCCACCATCGCCCAAAAGCCTTTCACGATGACGTTTTATGGTTTGAAGGCTCTGGATGACATTCATCATTACCCGGTGGATCTCAAGAAGGATTACGGAACCGACTCGTTCTCGCCATTCCCCAGATTCGTGGACACGGGAGTATCGCTCGTGGATAAGGTAAACGTGGACCTTTATCTGCAAGGCTTGCAGCAGGCGCAGGCGAAGTAGGGGCTGCATCGCGAAGATGTCGCGGTGTCGAACCGTCGGAAGCGCCGGGTTTCGTCCGGTGCATGGGGTCGGTTTTGGAGCGGCTTCACTTCAGGTGTAGTGCATGGGTGGAGCACACCTTTAGTGTGCATGAAAAGCTGGTGTTTGGATTTGCACTTTAGCGCCTGAGGTAATGTGTGTTGTCTACCTCAGCGGCTAAAGCCGGGCTCGGATGCGGGTCCCAAATGCACCGCTGAAGCGGTGCTCCACCCAATGAATGTAGTGAAAATGCTTTAGCCCTGGGGCGGTCACCATCTTGGTGAGCCAGGAGAGCACATGCTACGGATGATCGTATTGGTGGCGATTGGTTGGATCGTGGGATTGTCCGCGCGTGTGCTGATGCCGGGAAAGGGGCCTGATGGTTTCTGGGTGACAACCGGAATCGGTGTTGGCGGAGCGCTGATTGCCGTAGTGATTGGGCGTTTTGCCGGCTTCTGGCATCCCGGCGATGCTCCCGGCTTCATCCTCTCCGTGGTCGGTGCGATCATGCTCATGGCCCTCTACCGCGTGCTCAAGGGCAAGTCTGCTTGACGTCCTTCGCTTCACACCAAATTCGTCTGCGTCGGATTCATCGTGGGAGGTGAAAGCAGACAACTGACTACTGGCAACCGGTCACTACTGTTGCCCGCCCTGCTGTGCTCGTGGCTCGACTGGCTCGGGCTCGGTAGGGATGGCCGTCGTCTCCGACATCCGCTCGTTTCCTTCATCATCGATGGCCGGCCTCACGCTGACGTCCACTGACAGTCGCTGGCCCGCGTGTCCTTTGTACACGCCGCGAACCGGAGCCACGTCCGCGTAGTCGCGTCCATACGCAATCCGAACGTGACGCATACCCACAGGCTTCCCCAGCGTCGGATCCAGCGGCATCCAGCTTGAATCCGGTATGTAAGCTTCAGCCCAAGCGTGTGAAGCCTGGCCTCCGATGACCTCTTCCAGTTTGGCTGCTGGATTGTTCTCATTCTGCGGGACTAGGTACCCCGACACATAGCGCGCCGGAATGCCCCGCTTGCGCAACACACCCAGCAGCAGATGGGCAAAGTCCTGGCAAACTCCGGCGCCAACCTGCAGCGAATCGGCAATGGACGAATTCACGTGTGTCGCGCCTTTCACGTACTCGAAGCGCTCATGGATCAGGTCAGACGCACTCTGCGCGAATCCGGCGGCCGTTCCGTCGCAGCGTGCCTCGACCTCGCTGATCAGCGGCTCCAGCGCCGCGAGATGGGGAACGTATTTGCTCGGTGCCAGCATGTCGAAGAACTCTTCTGTCAATTCCTCGTGACGCTCTTCCAGTTCGCTAAGCGGCATCCAACTCGTGATCGCCTGCACTTCGTGGGCCAGCACCACTGATTCGGCTTGCACGCGCAGTCGGGTGTGCTCCGGCAGAATGTTGACCTGGTGCACCCAGTTTCCCAGCGCATCGCGATACGAAAATGCCGGCGATGCCGGATTGGTCGTGAGCCGGAACGACAGGCAGCTCTGGGTCTCGTCATGCATGGGACGCAGCCGCACCTCGTTATAGCTCTCCGAGACCGGCCCGTCGTAAACGAATTCGGTGACATGGAAGAGGTGGTAGCGATTCATGCGCTGGCTCCGTAATAGAAGTAGCTGTGGGCAATGTCTTCACCGATCAAGCGGCAGTTCCCCAGCAGGTCGGCGAGGTAGCCGTGCAGTCCCTGGCGAAACACGTCCTGCACCGTGTCATAGCGCAGTCCCTCCAGCACTCTGCCCGTCAGCCGCTCGGCCTCGTTCGCGTAGGTCCCCGGCCCGCTGCCGCTGATGGCGCGCAGTCCGATCTGCAACTCCGTGATGCTGAACCGTATCGAGCGCGGATGCTTCGGATGCAGAATCAGTAGTTCAGCCACACGCTCCGGCTCAATGGGCGAGTGGTATTGCCGACGGTAGGCCTCGTACGCGCCCACCGATTTCAGCACCGCCATCCACTGGTGATTGTCCGCCGCGCCTCCCACCAGCGGGGATTCCAGTAGCGACTGGAACTGCAAATCCACCAGCCGCGCCGTCATTTCCGCTCGTTCTAGCGACCAGCCAATCTTCAGGAAGTCCCATCCTTCGTCGTGCGGCAGTGTGGCGTCAGTCACGCCAAAGAAGCGATGGCTGCCGAACTTCACCGCGTCGCAGAAACGGTGCGGCCCGCTGGAAATCTGCTCCGCCGGATCGAAGCGCGTCACCGAGTGGTAGAGCCCATTGATGTCTTCCCACATCTCCCGCGAAATGCGGTCGCGAATGGTGCGGGCGTTCTCCCGCGCCTTGGTAATGCACTGCACGATGGAGTTGGGATTGTCCGGGCGAAACGCGAGAAACTCGTACACCGTCTGCGCGTTCGCTTCCTCATAGAACTGGTAGAACCGCTCCTGCTCCCCCGCCATGATGATCAGCGGGTCCCAGCGTAGCCGGTACGGTGTGGCCGTCTGCTCCAGCAGCATGTGGTAATTCACGTCGAGGATGCGCGCCGTGTCCTCGGCCCGCTCCATGTAGCGCGCCAGCCAGAACAGCGAATCGGCAATCCGCGACAGCATTACGTTGGTCAGGAGTCCTCCCGCAGCACCCAGGTGTCTTTGCTGCCGCCGCCCTGGGAAGAGTTCACCACCAGCGACCCCGGTTCCAGCGCCACCCGCGTCAGTCCGCCCGGAATGATCGTCACCTGCTGTCCGTCATACAAACAGTAAGGACGCAAATCCACATGCCGCCCCGCCATGTGCTTCGATTCCACGTCGTACGACGGCACTCGCGACAGCCCCACCACCGGTTGCGCGATGAAGTTGCGCGGATCTTCCTGGATCTTCTGGCGGAACGACTCGATCTTCTCTTCGTCCGATGCCGGCCCGATCAACATCCCGTACCCGCCCGACTCGCCTACCGCTTTCACCACCATCTCGGGCAAGTGCTCCAGCACATACTTCAGGTCGTTGGGACGCGAACACAGATACGTCTCGACCGTGCCCAGAATCGGCTCTTCACCGAGATAGAAGCGGATGAAGTCGGGCACGTAGGCGCACACCGCCTTGTCGTCCGCCACGCCGTTGCCCACTGCATTGGCCAGCGCGACATTGCCCCCGCGATAGGCGCCCATCAGCCCCGGAATGCCCATCAGCGAATCCGGCCGGAACACCAGCGGATCGAGATAGTCGTCATCCACGCGCCGGTAAATCACGTCAACGCGCTGCAGTCCGTGGATGGTCTTCATATACACCATGCCCGCATCCACGATGAGGTCGCGGCCTTCCACCAGTTCCACGCCCATCTGCTGCGCCAGAAAGCTATGCTCGAAGTACGCGCTGTTGTAGATGCCCGGAGTCAGCAGCACGACCTGCGCATTGGCTTCGCCGCGCGGCGACAGCGTGCGCAATATGCGGCACAGCTCGGTCGGGTAGTGATGCACAGGCCGCACTTCGTACGACTGAAACGCCTCCGGAAACGTGCGCATCATGACCTGCCGGTTTTCCAGCACATACGACACGCCGCTCGGCGTGCGTACGTTGTCCTCCAGCACCAGGAACTCGCCCGTCTTCGAATCGCGCACCAGGTCGATGCCCGCAGATGTGGGTGTAGATGCCGCGCGGCACCTCGACGCCGATCATCTCGCGGTGAAAATGCTTGCACGAATAAATCAGCGAGCGCGGTATCTTGCGCTCTTTCAGGATGCGCTGCTGTCCGTACACGTCCTGCAGAAACAGGTTCAGCGCCACCACCCGCTGCGACAGCCCTCGCTCGATGCGGTCCCAGTCCGAGTGCGGCAGAATGCGCGGAATCAGGTCGAACGGAAACAGCCGCTCCGTGCCCGTCCCGTCGCTGTACACCGTAAACGTGATGCCTTGTAACAGAAATGCAATGTCGGCCAGGTTGCGCCGGTCGTCAAACTGCGACGCCGGCATGCTGGCCAGCATCTGGAACAGCTTGGCGTAATGCGGCCGCGGCTCGCCCGATGGCAGAAACATCTCGTCGAAGAACGAGCCCGGGTCGTAGCTCCCAAAGAGGTCGCCCCGCACCGCCGCAGATGCTCCAGTAGTCATGGGTTCTTAAACGTAACAGGCGGGACGCGTCCGCGCTAATAAGAAACTTGAATGGACCCTATTACTGTTTCCAAGGCTCAGAAGTGGCTGATTCGCTTGACGTGGCTTGCCCGACCTGCGACATCGGCTGCCGAGCCGTTTTGTTCGGCGTCTCGCCGCGGGAATATTCGGCTAAGCCTCCTCCCATTTTGGTCCGTCCGCTAAATTTTACCGCCATCTGCCACAGGAAACAGCAGTAAGATTCTAAGTAGGAGGCCGTATGTCTCCCGTATCGAAGCGCTTTCTCTACTGGGTGCCGCGCATCCTGTCGATCGCCTTCATCCTGTTCATCAGCATCTTTGCCCTCGACGTCTTTTCGGAAAACCTGGGCTTCTGGCAGACCGTGCAGGCTTTGGCCCTCCACCTCATTCCATCCTTCGTGCTTCTCGCTGCCCTGGTGTTGGCGTGGCGGTGGGAATGGATCGGCGCAATGGCCTTCGCCGCTGCCGGGATACTCTACATCGGTTGGGTGGTGCGGCGCTCGTCGGTCCCCGTCGCCACGCGGCTGGAATGGGTGGCCTTCATCGCTGTGCCTGCTTTCGTACTTGCGGCTTTGTTCCTCATCGACTGGCGCGAACACGGCGAACTCCACGCCCGCTCCTGAGCGGCGCGTCGGATGGCTTCTGCGCGTCCCCATGCCGTCATGCCGTCCCCGATACCCCACCCTTCCTGACCATTGTTTCGCAACTCAATCTGGTGTATTTTCCTTCGGATGCCTCCGCCAACTCACGCGCCTCGGCCCGCCTGTTACAAATGTTTCTGTTTCGGCCAATTCGTCACGTTCCGGAGTGATAGCGGTCACGGCGGCGCAGCCGAAACAGGACTTGAATAATCTGTTCGCCAAGTTAACGCTTAGCGAAGTCGTGCGCCGAGACTCTCGGCCTCGTTTCGTGTTCTGAAACAAATGCAGCACCGTTCCAGGAGGAACTCATATGACAGTAGGACTCATGCAGTCCGGAATTAAGACTCCGGGCGATTACATCAACGACGTTATGGGCCTGGTGAAAGCGAAGAACCCGGCCGAACCGGAATTTCACCAGGCCGTACAGGAAGTCATGGAGTCGTTACGCCTTGTGTTGGAGAGACACCCCGAGTACATCTCGGAGCGGATTCTCGAGCGCATCACGGAACCCGAGCGCGTGCTGATGTTCCGCGTCCCGTGGTTTGACGACCATGGCAACATCCAGGTCAATCGCGGTTTCCGCATTGAGATGAACAGCGCCATCGGCCCCTACAAGGGCGGCCTGCGCTTCCACCCCTCGGTCAACCTCGGCATCCTGAAGTTCCTCGCCTTCGAGCAGGTTTTCAAGAACTCGCTCACCACGCTGCCCATGGGCGGTGGCAAGGGCGGATCCGATTTCGATCCCAAGGGCAAGAGTGACAACGAAGTCATGCGCTTCTGCCAGAGCTTTATGACCGAACTCTCGCGCCACATCGGTCCTGACACCGACGTACCCGCCGGCGACATCGGCGTGGGCGGACGCGAAATCGGCTTCCTCTTCGGCCAGTACAAGCGGCTGCGCAATGAATTCGCCGGCGTGCTTACCGGCAAGGGCTTGGCCTGGGGCGGCTCGCTCATTCGTCCCGAAGCCACCGGCTACGGCTGCGTCTATTTCGCCAACGAGATGCTGAAGTCGCGCAAAGATACGCTCGAAGGCAAGGTCTGCCTGGTTTCCGGCAGCGGCAACGTTTCGCAGTACACCATCGAGAAGCTGCTTGATTTCGGCGCCAAGCCGGTCACTGTTTCCGACTCCGACGGGGTTGTGTACGATCCCGACGGCATCGACCGCGAGAAGCTGGCCTATGTCATGGATCTGAAGAACACTCGCCGTGGCCGCATCCGCGACTATACCGACCAGTACAAGAAGTCCATCTTCATGCCAACCGACATGAAGCTTGGACACAACCCGCTGTGGGGCATCAAGGCCGATTGCGCCTTCCCCAGCGCCACGCAGAACGAAATCAATGCCAAGGATGCCGCGAACCTCATCAACAACGGCTGCAAGCTGGTTGCCGAGGGCGCGAACATGCCGAGCACGCTCGAAGCCACCAAGCTGTTCCTCGAAGCCGGCGTTCTGTACGGCCCGGCCAAGGCAGCCAATGCCGGTGGAGTCGCAACCTCAGGTCTGGAAATGTCGCAGAACAGCATGCGGCTGAGCTGGACCCGCGAGGAAGTGGACGATCGTCTGCACAAGATCATGATCGCCATCCACAAGAACTGCTACGAGACGGCCGAGATGTACGGCACGCCCGGCAATTTGGTCAACGGCGCCAACATCGGCGGCTTCCTGAAGGTAGCCAACGCCATGCTGGACCAGGGGCTGGTGTAGGTCGCGGTAGACTGGTCGTAACTCCGCGGCGCTCTGCGAAGGGCGCCGCTTTTCGCTGGACTTTCGGTGTCGCATTGCACAACGCCAGCTTGAGGGATTGTTCCTTTGTTACTTCTTCTTTGGTGAGCTTTCGGTAAGGCTGCGAAAGGCCGTTCCTGGCTGCTTTGAAAAGTGGTGTTGAGTTTAATCTGTCTTCTAAATGAGTCGGAAGTCGAGAACCCCGGGGTTACGCTACACGTTGCCGATGTTGGAATGCACGGCCGAAGGGAGCGCCATCAATCGCAGGCATTCCGCGAACCGAGGATCATCGCGCAGGCTGTCCCAATCCGGTGCGACCGCCAGGTGAACGAGTGCCGGGTCGCGGTACGCGATGGCCTGATTAAGGCAGTCGAACGCTTCATCGAGCCGGCCTGCTGCCCCATACAGAACGGCGCGAAAGGACGCCATCTTCAGCAAGACGTCGAAGTCCAGTTGCGGGTTCGTGATCTGATCCACCATGAATCTTCTCACCCCGGAGAGGCCGGCCGTCGCGTACACCTGCTGCATATCCGCGGTAACCTGCTTCATCACCGCCACCCTCTCTTCGGAAAAGCCCCACGCGATGGCCTGGCTGACGATCCAGGCCGCGAATCTATTGAATTCCCCGATCTTCCAATAGACGTGCGTAATGAATTGGCTCGCCAGCACATGTTTCGGGTCGATCTCTAGAGCTCGCCGAGCCCAGACTTGCGTCTCGTCGTACTTCCGCTGATGCCAATACGAGATGGCGATCTGCACCAGAACGCCGGGCGATCGCGGATCGCGCGCGAGTGCCCGCTGCTTGCATCGCAGCCCATCGTCGAGCCGTCCGAGCGCTTCCTGGAGCGACCCATACTGTAGTAGCGCCTCGGTGTGATCCGGATTGATCTGGAGCGCACGCTGCAGACTGCGCTCCGCTGCCGTCCAGTCCCACTCGCTGAGAAAAAGAACAGTGCCAAGGGCAACCTGCGCGTCCGCTGAGCCGCTGTCCATTGCTAGCGCGCGCAAGGCGGACGCTTTCGCCTCTGTAAACGCTTCCTGGTGCGGCGCCGCGTGAAACACTGCCTGCAGGCACAGTGCGCGCGCCAAGCCGGCGTGCGCCGGTGCATAGGTCGGATCGATCTCGATCGCGGAACGAAAGGAGTCCACGGCGGTAGGGAGTTCGAAGAACGAGCCTGACAACAGGTGATTCCGGCCGCGGCCGACCAGCTCGTAGAGTTCGACGGGGCGCGTTATGGCGCTCTGTGTTAATGGCCTCTCGTCGGCCCGATCGAAGCTGACCACAGCGATGAAGCGATACCCTGACCGCACGACGGTTTCGATGTAGGCCGGAGGCCGCGTGTCGTCGCCGAGCGCCTTGCGCAGTGCAGCCACGTGAACATTGAGAATGCCCTCTTCGACAAACGACTCGGGCCAAACCTGCGCCAGCAATTCGTCCTTCGTGACCAACCGCCCCGACTGCCGCACCAACAGAACCAGCACATCGTAGGCCTTCGGTGACAAGCGAACGGTTTCGGCGCCGCGCAGCAGCCGTCGCTCTCCCACGTCCAGCGCGAACTCGTCGAAATGAAATACTTCCCGGCTAGCCATTGAGTTTTCGGCCAATCTTAACAAACCCTTCGGGACACGTCACGGCCCGGCTGCTACTGTGTGCACACTGGGGTGATTCATGAAATGAGCACACGAACGTCGGTCGCCGTCATTCTGATCTGCGGATTCACATCACTACTGCTCGCACAAGCTCCACCAGCGCCACCCAAGCCTGGTCCCGAACACAAGAAGTTGGAGTACTTCCTTGGCACATGGAAAGAGGAGAACGAGATTAAAGCCAACGGGTATGTGCCGGCCGGTAAGGGTGTCACCACCGGAACATATACATTGGGGCCGGGAGGATTCTATGTCGAGCGCCGCGCTGAAGGGCAAATACCGTATACCGTCGGCATCATCGCCTACGACAGCTATGCGAAGGCCTACACAATCTTTTACGCGAGCAGTGCCGGACTCGTGGGCACCGGCATAGGATCGGTTAACGGAAATACTTGGACGTGGATGGTGGAAGACAGGATTGCGGGCCAAGCCGTCAAAGGAAGAACGACAATCACGATGTTATCGCCCACTGAGTATACGAACAAGTATGAAATGGCCGACGGAAAGGGCGGTTACACAACCCGGGTAGAAGGCAAAGCCACCAAAGTCGGGCGTTAGAGTTTATCGGTGGAGCGCGAAGTCCACTTGCGCGTTTCGGTCGTGGTTCAGTTCGGCGCTGCTGTATCCCACTCAACCGCGTTCGGCAATTCGGAAGTAACCCGCTAGATGCCGGAAGCCAGGCGCTTTGACCAGACCTAAAGGAGTGCGATGACGACTCATTCACCCAACCAGGTGAAGAAGTTATCAGCAACTCGGAACCAAGGCACCGGATTCCGGAAACCATAACCCTTGCTCAGACCTTAGAGGAGGTCTCTATGAAACACAAGTCGATTTCGAGAAGGCTCGTCTCGGTCAAGGCCGACATAGCAAGCACACTAATGGCGCTCTTGCTGGGCTTCGCCACGCTTTCACTGGCGGTGGGTGGCATGAGCTCAACTGCCATGGCTCAAACTAAGTTAGGTGAAAACGCCTCGACGCCAACGTGCAACCTGCAAACACTGAAAGGGCGGTATCTGTTTGCATGGTCCGGAGCCATTCTCCCTCCAGCATTTGGGGTAACAGAGCAGACGTTCGGCGGAGCCGCCGGATACCATACCTTCAATGGAGATGGCACGGGGACAGACACCGTGACAGTCCGCGTCGGCGCCAGAATCTTTCTGGAGAACGTCGTCGCTCCCATAACCTATACGGTCAACTCGGACTGTACAGGCACCTACACTGTCAATGCGCCCGGTAACCCATCCTTCGATCTATTCATCGCGCCCGATGGCTCGGAAATAGCCACCTTCGCGACGGCTCCTGCCGGCAATCAGCTGGCAAGCATTGATACGAGGGTGTCACGCAAATAGAAAAGCACAGGTCAGGTCGTGTGAACGGGGGAATGGATTGAAGCCTTGCAATGCCACGTTCTTGGCCTGGCATTCCAGTAGAGCTGAACTCCGAGTGCCCACCCAAGCCTCTTTCTTTCGCTTGGGTGGGATTTTGTCTCGGTACACTGCGATCCTCCTGGTTTGCGATTCAAAACGAACTTCAAAGCCGGAGGGTGGCCTGCATATCCCGCAAAGCGCGAATATGGCGCCACGATTGCAGCCTCCTCCCTGTATTATCAGAGGCGCGATGATGTTCGCAGACGTGGCATTGGCGAAACGGCTGGAAGGCGCGGAGGCCTATGCCTGCGCGCAGTTTTCGGAGGCACGCAAGCGGCTCTTCCCGGCGAGCACGTCGACCTGGATGAAGTGCACGGGAGCGACCGTCGTGTTTGACGGGGTGGGTGCACCGACGACGCAGACCTTCGGGATTGGTCTCTTCGAGGAACTCACGCCCGCAGCGCTCGATGAGATCGAGCGATTCTTTCTCGATCGCGGTGCCGAGGTCGTGCACGAGGTGTGTCCGTTGGCCGGCGCGGCGACCCTGGATTTGCTCTGCACACGCGGTTATCGGCCTTTTGAGATCAGTAATGTGCTTTATCGCATAGTTGAGCCTTTCGCCGATCCGCTCCCGGGCAATGTGCGCGTGCACGTGGTCGCACCGGATGAGGCGCAGCTTTGGGGCAGCATCAGCGCTCGCGGCTGGGCACATGATCATCCGGAGTTCGAAGAGTTTATGCGGGAAATGGTTGCAATTATCGCAGCGCGACATCAGAGCCCGTGCTTCCTGGCCGAGATCGATGGCATGCCGGGCGCTGCGGGAGCCTTGATCCTGCATGAAGGCGTGGCGCTCTTCGGCGGAGCCGCCACGGTTCCCGAGCTGCGCCGGCGAGGGATGCAGGCGGCCTTGCTGTGCGAGCGCATGCGATACGCCGCGGAGCATGGCTGCGATCTGGCGATGATGGTTGCGGAGGCAGGATCCAACTCGCAGCGCAATGCCGAGAGGAAGGGTTTTCGCGTAGCCTATACGCGGTTGAAGTGGAAGCTGGTCAGCCAGTAGGACAAATGTTCTCGGCGGGTGGCCCACCCCGTCAACTTATTTGTTGCGAATGAACTTACACAAGAGGGTGGCCCATCCCGCCTTCGTTTGGCGGGGTGGGTCTTTTCCTCACGTCAACCAAACGCCGCAGCCGTGCTCCGCCATCCCCCGAGCCCGCAGGGCGTCATTTTGTCCAGCCGGGCACATTCTTTACATTGCAGACCGGGGACATGCTTTACACTTTCGTCCGTTCTGGTTGTCCTTCATTCCCTTCGTAGTAGTCGTGCGGAGGGAATGTGGGAATCTCGCTGTTTGAGATTTCCACATTTCCTCCGCAGTTTTTTCGCCGCTCGCGTTTTGCACTCGGCAGGCGCTCCATCCGCAGCTGATGGCTATCAAAGCGCGCCAGCGGAGTGCTCCCGAAGTACACCTCGTAATGACGTTCATCGACCGGCAGCAACCCTACCCGCTCGCCCGTCAGTACATCACTTAAGAACACGCTCACATGTTTCCACGAGATGTGCCCGGTGCAGTCCACCCGCCGCACCAACAGCGCGCTGTCGTACTCCGGCTCCCGCACTCGCGCCGGATACTCCCGCAGCGACGGCACGTACACCGCGGCCGGCGTCTGCATGCCCAACGCCTCGTGCGGCCGCTGCTGGTTGTACTCTTGCCGGAAGCGGTCGAAGCTGCGCTGCTGCGCCCGCCGGTTGGCCGCGGCCGGCGACGCCGTCTCCGCCTTCAGCGTGCGATGCATGCGCTCGTGCCGCCCGTTCTGCTCCGGATGTCCCGCCTCGATCCGCTCCGGCACAATCCCCAGCTTCAGGCACCACACCGCCAGCCGCGACAGCCCGGCGATCGCCCGCGAGGCGAATGGCGGCCCGTTGTCGGTGCGCATCGCCCAAGGCATTCCGCATTCGCGAAACGCCGCTTCGAAGATCGCCTGCACCCGCGCCGTGTCCGTCATCTCCACCGCCTGACAGCGGATCAGGTAACGGCTGTGCGCGTCCGTGATGGTCAGCGGATCGATACGCTCGCCATCCTGAGTCCGAAACCAGCCTTTAAAATCGGCGCACCAGACGCGGTTGGGCTCCGTCGCTGCCGCCAGCGGCTCGCTATACGGCGCCACCTTGCGCCGTTTTTTGCGATGCCGCGTCAGACCTTCCCGGTCCAGCAGCGCTCCTATCGTGCTCGCCGCCGGCCACTGCCACTTGCGGACACTCCCGCTCCAGCACCCACTTCAGCTTGCGCGGTCCCCAAGTCATGTGCTCCCGCCGCAGCTCCAGCACCGCCTCCTCAATCTCCGCCGCCGTCTGGTTGGGATGCCGCAGCGCCGCCCGACTCCGCTCTTGCAGTCCCGTCTCGCCCTGCTCCTGGAAGCGCCGCAACACCGCATACCCGGTCGGCCGCGAGATCCCGTACATACCGCACAACTCCCTCATCGTCCTCTCTCCTGACGCATACTCCGCCAGAAACTGTTTGCGTTTCTCCACTCACGCATATGACGCGACGAATTGCCTTGATGTCGCGCATCACATCCGCCGAATTCCGATTACCGGGCAGGGCCAGCAAGACATGCACGTGGTCGTCGGTTCCACCAATTGCCAGGAAATCAAATTTGCAATTCCGCGCGATGCCGCGAATATAGGCCCAAAGCAATTCAGGCTCGCGGATGAGTTGAGTTCGTTATTTCGTGCTGAACGGGACGCAGGAATAGTGTGAGCCCGTCGAATTGCGGCGGTGAACGGTATGATCGGGCCATCAAAAGCACATCATCCACCACGCGTCTCAAAAGAGTCGGCGACGTTATTGGAACGCACGTCACGCGTCGGTGTGCCGCCGCTCCGCGGCTCGGAAATGTCACGGTGCGCCGACCGCGGGCTTACGCCCACGGCTCAAGACAAACCGGGCAGATACTTTACAGATCAGACCGGGGACATAGTTTACACCTGGGTCCGTTCACGAAGGCGTGTAGAACAAGGCATGCCTTGGAAAGTGAGCGGAGTGGTGGAGAAACGCAAACAGTTTCTGGCGGAGTATGCGTCAGGAGAGAGGACGATGAGGGAGTTGTGCGGTATGTACGGGATCTCGCGGCCGACCGGGTATGCGGTGTTGCGGCGCTTCCAGGAGCAGGGCGAGACGGGACTGCAAGAGCGGAGTCGGGCGGCGCTGCGGCATCCCAACCAGACGGCGGCGGAGATTGAGGAGGCGGTGCTGGAGCTGCGGCGGGAGCACATGACTTGGGGACCGCGCAAGCTGAAGTGGGTGCTGGAGCGGGAGTGTCCGCAAGTGGAGTGGCCGGCGGCGAGCACGATAGGAGCGCTGCTGGACCGGGAAGGTCTGACGCGGCATCGCAAAAAACGGCGCAAGGTGGCGCCGTATAGCGAGCCGCTGGCGGCAGCGACGGAGCCCAACCGCGTCTGGTGCGCCGATTTTAAAGGCTGGTTTCGGACTCAGGATGGCGAGCGTATCGATCCGCTGACCATCACGGACGCGCACAGCCGTTACCTGATCCGCTGTCAGGCGGTGGAGATGACGGACACGGCGCGGGTGCAGGCGATCTTCGAAGCGGCGTTTCGCGAATGCGGAATGCCTTGGGCGATGCGCACCGACAACGGGCCGCCATTCGCCTCGCGGGCGATCGCCGGGCTGTCGCGGCTGGCGGTGTGGTGCCTGAAGCTGGGGATTGTGCCGGAGCGGATCGAGGCGGGACATCCGGAGCAGAACGGGCGGCACGAGCGCATGCATCGCACGCTGAAGGCGGAGACGGCGTCGCCGGCCGCGGCCAACCGGCGGGCGCAGCAGCGCAGCTTCGACCGCTTCCGGCAAGAGTACAACCAGCAGCGGCCGCACGAGGCGTTGGGCATGCAGACGCCGGCCGCGGTGTACGTGCCGTCGCTGCGGGAGTATCCGGCGCGAGTGCGGGAGCCGGAGTACGACAGCGCGCTGTTGGTGCGGCGGGTGGACTGCACCGGGCACATCTCGTGGAAACATGTGAGCGTGTTCTTAAGTGATGTACTGACGGGCGAGCGGGTAGGGTTGCTGCCGGTCGATGAACGTCATTACGAGGTGTACTTCGGGAGCACTCCGCTGGCGCGCTTTGATAGCCATCAGCTGCGGATGGAGCGCCTGCCGAGTGCAAAACGCGAGCGGCGAAAAAACTGCGGAGGAAATGTGGAAATCTCAAACAGCGAGATTCCCACATTCCCTCCGCACGACTACTACGAAGGGAATGAAGGACAACCAGAACGGACGAAAGTGTAAAGCATGTCCCCGGTGCCTGCCGAGTGCAAAACGCGAGCGGCGAAAAAACTGCGGAGGAAATGTGGAAATCTCAAACAGCGAGATTCCCACATTCCCTCCGCACGACTACTACGAAGGGAATGAAGGACAACCAGAACGGACGAAAGTGTAAAGCATGTCCCCGGTCTGCAATGTAAAGAATGTGCCCGGCTGGACAACAAATGCCGCCCTTCGGGCTTCGCGGGCGGGTGGCTCGATCAACCCTCCGTCTGGCGCAAAAATCTTCACAAGGGTGCCCCACTCAAGCGGCCCGGTTTTGGCCGCTTGCGTGGGGGTTTTCTTTACCATCTCAATCACCCCCGTGCATCAATGCCCCACTGTTCCCAGCAAGAACTCCCGCGTTACCCGAACCACGAACGCCTGATCGCTAAGGTAGAAGTAGTGCGGAGCGTCGGGCAGCAAATAGACAACGGGCGTCGGCTTGCCCGCGTTTGGTTGCGCGAACTTCGCGGTCGTATCTGCATACCATTGAACGATGCCCGGCCAATTGGTGTCGAATACTTTTTGCTCGGCCGGACTCAGGTACCAGTAGTCAGGCAACTTGCCTTGCACCGACGGCTGATCGAAAATGCCGAGTCGCGGCGCGTCGATATCAGCCCAATTCACTTCCGGATTTTGCTTCTCCGATATGCCGGCAAAAATCTGCGGACCGACCCAATCCGGTGTCGTGCTGCCCGTTATCGTTCCTTTCGCGTCAAACAACAAACCGGGACAAGCCGATGGGTCGGGTCTAAGCGCATTCTCCAGCCGCGCTTGCGCAGCTTGGAAAATCTGCAGCGATCTGTAGTCATTGTTTACATACGGTACGCCGGGTATATCGGGAAGGTCGAACCGCTTTGCCAGGTCATGAGCGTCCAGATAGACCAATTTCTCGACATAACTCTTGTACTTCATCCCCAGCTTGCTCAGCTCCGACCCGGCCAGGGAATGTCCGACGAAAACGGCCTTGCTGATCCCAAGTTGTTTGAGGACCTCGATGTCGTCATGCGCCCTGCTGTCGACGTCATAACCCGACTCTGGCTGGCTGGACGGAAGGAATCCGCGGCGGGTAATTCCGATAACGTGAAAGTAGTCCGTGAACTGGTAGGCGAACCCGTCGTACACATGCGCGTTATCGCCGTAACCGGTGAGCAGCACCATGGTATCGGGCTTGTCCGCCCCGCCCCAGTCCAACACTTGCAGTTGGACTCCGCTGTCGACCGTCACGCATGTTTTCTTGTGCGGAGTGGCATCGAAGCACGCGGCCGGTTGCGGAGAGCTTCGTCTCACGGGCGCGCATGACTCGGCCGACGGGCCCGGTTGACCCGAACTACTCGCACCTACTGCGATCAGCAACGCAACTGTAAGGGACAACTTGACGAGGGCGGCCATCTTCGCCTCCGAGAACATCGCATGCGATGTGGATTCAAGCAGGGGCCCTTGTTGGTTTTCCAACGGGAACGATTCTACGCCGAGTCCCGGCCAGTGCCGGGGCTGGGTTCCCACGTTCGTGTGCTTTTGCTGGATGCTACCGTGGGTTGCATCCCTCACTTCCTCTCAAACAGCGGCCGCGCCATCTCTTCCTGATTTGTCGACTCCGGGTGCTCGGCCTTCCAACGCATTGCCGCCGTAATCCGGGTGCGCCCGCTGGGATGATCGTAGAAGAGGAACTCCTCGATCGGACCGGGATCGAGCTTGCGATACTCGCCCAGCAGCATGTCCACATTCGCTTCGCCGTCTGGTTGCCCCGCGGCATTCAGGCCGTACAGGTCGGCCTCGTATTCCATGTTGCGCGAGATCGTATTGGCCACCGGCGTCATCACGAACATGTAAAGCGAGAACACCATCACCGCCAGCGGCAGCACCGCGACATCCGTAATTCCTCGCACCTTCCATTGCGTGCCCCAGCGCGCGAGGGCGTAGTTGATGCCCCAGTTCACGAAGGCGAACCCAATCACGATCACCACGCCAAACATGACCAGTCCCTTGTAGGCATGATTGAGGACATAGTGGCCCATCTCATGTCCCATGGTCGTCTCGATCTCGGGCAGCGTGCAGCGCTTCAGCAAGTTATCGTTCAGCGAGATTCGCATTGTGCCGCCGAACCCGCTGACGTTGGCGCTCACCCGGTTCGATTGCCTCGAGGCGTCGAATTCGTACACGTCGTTGGCGGGAATTCCGTTCGCTCGCGCCATGCTCAGAATCGGGTCCTTGATTTTTGCGTCCGTCAGGGTCGTGTACTTGTTAAACAGCGGAGCGATATATACCGGCGCGATCAGGCTCACAAACGCGACAAACACCATCATCACGACTGCGCCCCACACCCACCAGCTCTTTCCCAGTCGTCGCACCAGCCCAAACAGCGGCACCATCAGGATGGCTCCCAGCACCACACCGACACCGAGCCCAACCATCTGATCGCGCATCCACGGGCCGAACGTCTGGTTCAGCAGTCCATACTTGTGCTCGCGAAAGTAGCCCTCGTAAAGGCTCATCGGGAACGTTATCAACGACACCAGGACGATGAACTGAACCCAATAGATCGCCGTTTGCAGCGGCCGGCGTCTTGTGAGGCTTTCGGCCAGGTTGCGCATGCGCGCCGACAAGCCGAATCGCAGCAGCACCCACATCACGACGACCGTGAGGAGAAAGTCCCACAGCTGCAGCCAGTAGCCGCCTTCGAAATAGGCATCGGAACGGGCGCGTTGCGCCGGTGGCATCTTGGCCAGGTACGTATCAACGGCCGCCCTCACATCGAATGCCGGCCCGGTCGCAGTTTGACTCGCTGTGGGCCGCTGTAGCTGGAGCGGCGGGCTCACTCGTCTGCCCGAACGTCAGCACGCTGAGCAACAGAATCGTCAGAACAACACACTGGCAGCCTCGAACCATTTCGCCTCCTCCAATATCCCGACGAGTATACGTGTGCAGCTCTGCCGGTGTCGCAATTGTTCCGAAAAGCTCGTGGCCGGGTGTACAGCTCTGCCGGTGTCGCAATTGTTCCGAAAAGCTCGTGGGCCTGGGCCACTGCGGAATATTTCATGTCCGGTCGCTCGCGGGCGCTCTCGCCGGAGCCAGCAATAGGAACACCACTCCAATCGCAAGCATCGGCGTCGCGGCGTACAGGAGGTCGCTGTGCGGAATGACGCCCTTCACCGCTTGGACCGCCATCACCGCCCCGTGCACCACACTCGACCAGGCGGTGAAAGCGATCAGGCTGCGATGCGCCGGGGGGTTGAACGCCGCGATGATCAGGAAGACTCCCAGCGT
This sequence comes from uncultured Acidobacteriaceae bacterium, assembly GCA_963814165.1. Lineage (GTDB taxonomy): Bacteria > Acidobacteriota > Terriglobia > Terriglobales > Acidobacteriaceae > DASRAA01. Next base: position 34,105 of record CAWFBW010000020.1, read on the forward strand.
TGCATACACACTGGCGAGCATTTGCTCAAATGCCTTGGCAGGATTGTTATAGTGCAGCAGCGAGGTAACGCCGGAAAGCAACATCAGCCCGACCAAAACCAACACCACCCGAAGTATTCGATCGCGGATCACTATGCCCTCCTCGCCACAACAGATTCAGGGAATAGTAGCGGGTGGGCCGGCTTTTGGCCAGTTCTTGTCGACGAGGTGCGCGCCAATAAGCGCGCAAAAAACTACCCGGAGCGGTGGGGCTCCGGGTGCGAGTGTTCCTGAGGATGTCTTGTTACCGCATCGCGATGACGACTTCGGTCGCTCCGCCTGCGTCGTTGAGCGCGGCGCGCGTCTCTTGCTCAGCCTTGCTGGCCGGGAGCTCGATTCCGGAAGCACCGGCTTGGCCCGTGCCAGTCCACACCGCGGCGAGGTAATACCGGTCGCCGTACTTGTGGAACACTAGTCGGCTGGTCTGCGGCTTCGCGCTTTCCTCGGGCCGCGCGAGCAGGATCACGGTCTGGTTGGTCGCTTCGTTGCGGATTCTCATCACGTGGTCCGACACTGTGATGCTGTATTGCCCGGCTTCCATCGAGTTCTGCTCGACGCTGAAAGCGAACGGGACATCAGCCTTGACCTTGCTGTGCGACTGCGCGAAGGCCACGTTGACTGTCAGAGCCAGGACGAGCGCCGTCAGGCTCAAGAATATGTTGCGCTTCATAACTCCTCCTTGGAGTAGCTCCCCAGGTTGAGCCTGAGCAGCCCCTGCCTTCCTAGCCTCGGTTTTCGTCCGTTACTGGATGGCTTACGCTCTGGAATAGAGCAAGCCGCGTGCCAATCGGTGCGACTGGTCCAAAGACCGAGAGAGTGATCGTGTGGCTCAATGTTTTCAGAAGGATGGAATTTCGAGTGCACTTGAGCGGCGGTGATTTTCCGCGGGCAGCTATCCAATCGGATAGTCGCGACTATCTGGAACGCTTGCCGAAAGTGAACAACTCCCCCGAAATCGACGTATCATAACTCAGGGGGAGTTATGCTTACGTTCCTCTTGTGGTTTTTCCTTCTGATTTTCTGCTGGCCGCTGGCTCTCCTGGCACTCGTTCTGTATCCGCTGGTGTGGCTGCTGTTGTTGCCGTTCCGCATCCTCGGCATCGCGGTGGGTGGCGTCCTCGAACTCATCAAGGCGATCATCTTTCTACCGGCGCGGGTCCTGCGGGGGCCGAGTCGGGCCTACTAGACGCGCGCTCTGCAACGTTGTTCCCGGCCTTGGCCGCCGGAAGCAGACCCGCGCTCATCCCATCTCCGTATTCCACATGACCGAAGCGATCCACCAGCGCGTGCCGTCGTAGAAAAGCTGAATGCTGTTGACGCCGCGAGTGAACGGCTCACCATGCTCTTCCCGCCGCGATTCGTAGAAGCTGAGTACGTGGGCGATGTTTCCAAAGGTTTCAGTCTTGCGGTCGGTTTCGACTTCCCAGAAATCGTTGGTCTGGAAATACGGATCGGTGCGGCGAATGTAGCCCTCGACGTCCAGCACTCTGGCGCGGGGAGCCTCGCCCTGCTTCGCGACGGCGAGAATCGAGTGTGCGTCGGGTAGAAATAGCGAGCGATATAGTGCCCAGTCGCGCGGTTGTCCGGCAGGCCCGGAAATCACGGCATAGAGAGTGCGCAGCGTTGTGTCGATGGTTTCGCAGTCGTTCATGTCCGTGGCCCTCGCCATTCTACTGCCTCAAAATCTTGGGTCCCCATCCTTTTGGTCAGCTGTTGGCACAAACCGTGCTTTATCGGCGTCTCTCAGCTGACCATTTAGAATAGGGTCTTAACCTAAGGAACAGTGCCATCATGAATGCATCGAATCCTGGGATGGAGACAGCCCCCAAGTCTCCCTCCGAAACGCCTAAGGCTTCCAATTTCATTCGCGACATCATTGTTGCCGATCTCGAGTCCAACAAGTTCGCCGGACGCGTGCAGACCCGCTTTCCCCCCGAGCCCAACGGCTACCTGCACCTCGGCCATGCCAAGTCCACGTACCTGAACTTTGGGCTGGCCAACGAATTCGGCGGCAAGACCAACCTGCGTTTCGACGACACCAATCCCGAAAAAGAAGAGCAGGAGTACGTTGACTCCATCATTCGCGACGTCCACTGGCTCGGCTACGAATGGGACGGTCTCTTCTACGCCTCCGACTATTTCGATCAGCTCTACGATTGGGCGATCCATCTGATCAAGCTCGGCAAGGCGTACGTCTGCGATCTCAGCGCCGACGAAGTCCGCCAGTATCGCGGAACCCTCACCGAGCCCGGCAAAGAGAGCCCCTTTCGCAATCGCAGCGTCGAAGAAAATCTCGACCTCTTCCAGCGCATGCGCGCCGGTGAGTTTCCCGACGGCTCACGCACCCTTCGTGCCAAGATCGACATGGCGTCGCCCAACCTGAACCTGCGCGATCCCTTGATGTACCGCATTCTGCGCGCCACGCACCATCGCACCGGTGACGATTGGTGCATCTACCCGATGTACGACTACGCCCACGGCCAGTCCGACTCCATCGAGCGCATCACCCACTCCATCTGCACGCTGGAGTTCGAAGACCACCGCCCGCTTTACAACTGGTTCATCGAGCAACTGGGGATCTTACCCGTCGCAGCAAATCGAGTTCGACCGGCTCAATGTCACCTACACGCTCCTCAGCAAGCGCAAGCTGCTGCAACTGGTGCAGGAAGGCCACGTCAGCGGCTGGGACGACCCGCGCATGCCCACCATCTCCGGCATTCGCCGTCGCGGCTACACGCCCGAGGCGCTGCGCAATTTCTGCGCCGCCATCGGCGCTTCGAAGACCAACGGCATCATCGAGCTGGCCATGCTCGAGCACTACGTCCGCGAAGACCTCAACCGCCGCGCCCCTCGTGCCATGGCCGTGTTGCGCCCGCTGAAGGTCATCATCGATAACTATCCCGAAGGCCAAGTCGAGCACCTCGAGGTCGTCAACAATCCCGAAGACCCCGCGCGCCGGCACGCGCGACGTGCCGTTTTCACGCGAGCTCTACATCGAGCAAGACGACTTCCGCGAAGATCCGCCCAAGAAGTTCTTCCGCCTCTCTCCCGGACGCGAAGTGCGCCTGCGCGGCGGCTACTTCATCAAGTGCGCCCACGTCATCAAAGACGCCACCGGAGCCATCACCGAAGTCCACTGCACCTACGATCCCGAAACCCGCAGCGGCAACGCGCCCGACGGCCGCAAGGTGAAGGCCACCATCCATTGGGTCTCCGCCGTCCACGCCGTCGATGCCGAAGTCCGCCTCTACGACAACCTCTTCCTCACCGAGGACCCCAACGCCGTCGAAGCCGGCAAGACCTTTCTCGACAACCTCAATCCCAATTCGCTAGAGGTCCTGCCGATTTGCAAGCTCGAGCCCTCGCTGGCGAAAGCCGAGGCAGGCGACCGCTTCCAGTTCGAGCGCCTCGGCTATTTCTGCGTCGATCCCGACACCACCCCCGAGCTCCTGGTCTTCAATCGCACCGTGCAGTTGCGCGACACCTGGGCGACGGATCGAGAACCGCGACAAGACCGGCGGCGCATAGTTCGGCTGGCTACGTCGCCGGTATCATCTGCGGCAGCAGTCTTTTGTTCCGACGCCAACCGTCGCAGTCGGCCCATGATGCGCGCCGGCCCGCCCAACGTGGGTTACCGATTCGGAACTACACCGGGCTGTCGTTCACGATTTTCCCCGTTGCACCTTGTTTCTTTTGTCGTTTCGGCGCACACTTCAAATCACCTCCTCCAATTTCCTGGGAAAGGTGTCTCTATGAGAAAACTTACACTGCTACTGGTTGGCTTGGCCTGTCTGCTGGTCGTGCAGGCTGGAGCTACGGTCACCGTCGGAGTGCCCTGGACGGGCACACTGCCGATGCCGGTCTTGAACTACTTCGGTCCCGGCCCGCAAGCCTATGCAAACTACGTCTGGTCTTCCACCAATGCGACCTATCAAAGTGGATCGGTATTCGGTTACACCGGCGGCTACGGCTTCGGTGCCAACGGCCTCTGGGACGGCGCCCTCGGCCCTATGGCTGGGCTAAATGACAGCTTCGATTTCTACGGTGTCACCGATACGATGACTTTCGCATTTAACGCGCCGGTTTCCTCGGTCGGAGGCTTCTTCAACTATTACCCCAACGGCACCACGCCCACCACGCTGGCGGTTTGGGATGCCGGCAACAACCTCATCGAGTCTTACAACTTGACCTTCCTCACCGGCGGTGGCACCAACACAGGTGAGTGGATCCTGTTCACCGAGTCCACGCCGATCTCCTACTTCACCATGGAAGGCAACTACGTTGGCGTCGCCAACCCGGTTCCCGAACCTGCCTCGCTGCTGCTTCTCGGTACCGGCGCCCTCGGACTGGCGGGAGTCATCCGTCGCAAACTCAACCTGTAGTTTCTATTCCTGCAAGCCATGAGCCGCTCCCCACGGGGCGGCTTCTTCGTTGCAACTAACTGCAGTTCGGTATCAGTGTGTGGTAGTCGGTCCCGCCGCAGGCTTCACTTTGATCTGCGCCGCCAGCGCCTTGTCGGGAGGAATCTCCTTGCCTTCCGCATCCACGTAGTGGATGTCGAACGCGCCATCGGGCATGTCATACATATACACCGCCGACTTCGACGAGAAGCGATGAATTCCCTTTGCCGGCAGATACAGGTAGTCCCCCGCCTTCATGGCCATCGGCTGGCCATCTTTCATCTGTGCGCTGCCGGTTCCACTCACCAGGACCAGCGTCTCGTTGGCCGTATGCCAGTGCCACGGCACCGAACAGCCGGGCGCGAACTTCAGCAGAATCACCGACGCACCTTTCGTCGGATCGCCGTGTAGTACCGACAGCGTCATGCATGTCGGCAGGCCCGCCATGTTGCCGAACTTGCTTGTCGACGGCGACACCACGCCCATGTGGTCCCATGTCCTGCGCCGCAACCAAGGACGTGAGACCGACCAGCAACACCAACACTCTGACCATATGCTTGTCCAAAACTCACCCCCAAAAAATAGGATTTACAGCCGCGCGAAAGCATACCGCAGAACGCGGTTTGGGTGAATGTATTTCTTGGAGCGCCTCAGTTGTGCTTCAGGTACTCAGCGTTCTTGTTGTTGGTCAGCGAGTTGTACAGCGTCTCGATGTAGAGGTCCGGGGTGATGAAGCCCTTGCCATACTTCCCATCCCACGTCGCCAGGATCTTTTCTTTCTTCATCTGCTCCGGCGTCTTCTTCAGGTTGATGGCAGCCTGCACCGCCGCACTGGTCTCTTTCAGCATCACGGAGAATTCGCGCACGTCGCTGAGGGTGCCCAGCTCGCCATGTCCCGGGATGACCTTCACGTCATCGGGCAACTGGTTCGCCACTTTGTCGCACGCGGCAATCATGCCCTGTATGCTGCCGCCCGAAATGATGTCGATAAACGGATAGCCGTAGCGTACGAAGTCGTCGCCCATGTGCACGACGTTGTTCTTGGGGAAGAACACAATCGCGTCGCCGTCGGTGTGTCCGCCGGGAAAGTGCAGCGCGCGAATGTCTTCGCCGTTCAGGTGCACGGTGACGTCGTGGTCGAAGGTAATGATGGGCAGTCCGCCCTTCGGGGCCGCCGGCTGATCCCGTTCCATCGAAGTTGGGAATGCCCGCCTTGCCGCCGGTTTCCAGCCGCTTGCGCACGTTGTCTTGCGCAATCACCGTCGAGCCGCTGGTCGCGAACGGCGCATTTCCGCCCGTGTGGTCGCCGTGATAGTGCGTGTTGATGACGAAGCGCACCGGCTTGTCGGTCGCGCCAATGCCCTTCAGCGCCGCCGCAATCTTGTCAGCCAGCGGAGCGTACTGGTCATCGACGATGACGATGCCGTCTTCGCCCACCGAGGCGGCAATGTTGCCGCCCGCTCCCTGCAACATATAAATGTTGCCGGCAACCTTGGTGACCTTGATTTCGACTTTGCTGAAATCCTGTGTCTGCGCCGCAGCCAACGCCGCGGCGCAAATCAATCCGAGTACCGCGAGCTTGTGCATCGATTTCTCCTGATCACGGAAGCGTGAGGATTATAGCAGCGACATCAAGGATGCTGAACTGGTCCGCAAATTGTTGGACTCAGTTTCAATTGCGGGCCATTGGGTGGAGCACCGCTTCCGCGGTGCATTGCTCGGTGGTTCTAATCGCGGTTCTAGCCGCTCAGGTAATGTCGGAATCCCTAAACCCTTATCGCACGATCCGCGGAAGGTGGCCCCCAATTGCCTTGTGTGGCAATTGTGAGTTCACGAACAATTCCCATCCGTGCGTATCCGTGTCATTCCGCGGCTATTTTCGCTTCTGACTTTACTGGCTACTGGCAACTGGCTACTTCCTTTCCCGCGCCGCAGCTTCGCCGCCTTCACGGTATTGCTCATCAACATCGCAATGGTCAGCGGCCCAACTCCGCCGGGCACGGGCGTAATCGCGCCGGCAACTTCCGCGACTTTCGGATCAACGTCCCCCATCAGCGTCGAGCCATTCTTTGCGAACGCCGCTTCGCGCTTGGCATTGCCCGCGAAGAACTTCGCGAACTCCGCCGCATCGGTGATCTTGTTCATCCCCACGTCAATGACGCACGCACCCGGTTTCACATAGTCACGCGTAATCATGCCCGCGCGCCCGATGGCAGCAACCAGAATATCGGCGCGCCGGCACACCTCTGGCAAGTCGCGCGTCTTCGAATGGCAAATCGTCACCGTCGCGTTTCCGTTCGTCAGCAGCATCGCCACCGGTTTGCCCACGATGTCGCTGCGGCCTACGACAACAGCGTCGGCGCCCGCAATCGGGATGTTGCTGCGCTTCAGTATCTCGATTACTCCTGCCGGAGTACACGGCACAAGTCCCGGCCGCTGCGTCGAGAGATATCCGACGTTCATGGGATGAAATCCATCCACATCTTTCTCCGGCGATACCGCGAGCAACACTTTTTTGGAATCAACATGCGACGGCAGCGGCAACTGCACCAGGATGCCGTCAATATCGTCGCGACGATTCAGATCATCCACCAGCGCCAGCAACTCTTCGGTGCTGGCTGACTCCGGCGGCGTGTGCTTTTCGCTCAGGATGCCCAGCTCTTCGCACGCCTTCACCTTGTTGCGAACGTAAACCTCCGACGCCGGGATCGTGCCCCACCAGCACCACCGCCAGTCCGGGACGCAGCCCTTCCGCGGTCAGCTTTCTAGCTTCTTCGCCCACTTCAGCGCGAATCTGGGCGGCGATCTTGGTTCCATCGAGTATGAGTGCGGACATCGAGCCTCCGGAAAAATAGCGTGAAGCCCTAGTTTATCGCGGGGAAGCGGCGCTCTTCGCTTTTCGCGGTTCGCTTACCGTTCGCCCGTTTCAACGCCACACGGTTCGGCGAGAGCAGCGAATCAGCGAATAGCGAAGAGCGAACGGCGAATAGGCGAATGGCGAATAGCGAACGGCGAATAGCGCTTCTCCTGCTACAATCCTCCCGTCATGATTTCCCCGGAACTTCTCGAGATTCTCGTCTGCCCAGTTTGTCGCAAGCCGCTTGTGCCGCGCGGCGAAGAAGGCTTGAAATGCAACGAGTGCAAGCGGGTGTACCCAATCCGCAATGGGATTCCGATCTTGCTCGAGCACGAAGCCACGATCGAAACTTTGTAAAGAAGAGTAACGCCGATGTCATGGTAGAGCGGCGCTTTAGCGCCGCGTCCAGCACCGACTCTTGAACGGAGCCGGGTTTTAACCCGGCGGCACAGCATCGTTTCCCCCACGCGTTTCCCGCAACTTCTTCGTTTTCTGTCGTTGGCGAAGTCGTGTTCCCGAGTGGTTACCACAGCCAGCGAAACCAAACCGACTGCGGAGCAACTATCTCGGCAAGCGAGTGTTCTTATCGTTCACAACAGACTGAGACGACAAATAGTTTGCTGCAACCTTATTGTTCCCTCACTCGTCTAAGTCTTCAAAGACCCGCGAGGGTCGGAGGTGAGCTCGATGGCAGAAAAGTTTTCCGCACCTGAATTGGCGGCGCTAAGGAGCGAACTACTGCTGGGGTTTGACTCCAAGGATGCCGCCGAGTTAGTCCAACTCTTCCTCGCCGGACACGGATACGGTGTCTCGCCCGAGGCCGCCCGATATGCAGTCAGCCGGGTGGGTATGATGGGCAGCACGCTGGAGGTTTTCCAGCGGGAACTGGAGAGCATCGCCCTGGCAATGTAACCAGGCCGGCTCCCCAAGTGCTCGCCGTAAACCCGGCGATGCGGTGACAACAAGTTTGGGATCTGAAGCGATAAAAACTGCCCGGGCGAAACTGCCCGGGCTTTTTGCTCAAACCGATTGAATTGTCATCCCTCGCGAGCTTTAACCTGCGGGGGATCCGCTTTTGGTTTGTCACCCCTCGCCGCAACTCTATTGATTCGTCGTCCCGAGCGCAGCGCCCGCAGGGCGCGCAGTCGAGGGACCTGCATTTCCCCCGCTGCAGCACACTCTTTAATGGCGCTACACATTTGTATTGCCATCCCTCGCGGCATTCAGGCCGCACCGTAACGCCTCATTCCTCGTCCAGCATCTTGCTCAACCGGTCGAGCCTTTTCTCCCACGTCGTCCGCCGGTCGCGCGCCCATTTCTCCAGTACCGCGAAACCGGCCGACTCTAGGTTGCATACCCTTACCCTCCCGGTCTTTTCCGTGCGCACCAGCCCGGCTCGTTCCAGTACCTCCAGATGCTGGCCCACCGCCGTCAGAGTGATGCCCAGCGAGTTGGCCAGGTGCGTCACCGAATACGGCTTTTCGGTCAGCGTCTCCACCATCGCGCGCCGCGTCCCGTCGTCCAGCGCGTGGAATATGTTCTCCACGGAGGCGCCGATCTCCGCTCCGCTCGCTGGAAACTCCGGTCCCTGGCCTGGCTTCGATGACTTCACGGCTTCGCCAACTCCGCGTCCAATTGGCCGAACAGCTTTTGCCAACCCTGCTCCCGCATCTGCGGTCCACCTGAGCCCTCGAAAAACGCGCCCTGGTGCGTGCAGATGAGGTCGGTGCCGTTTTCCGTGGGTAGCAACTCGATTGTCACCATAGTTGCCGAGATGCGCCTGCCGCCGAGCGACATCTGCGATGCCTGCACAATTCGCTGGTTCGGAACAATGTCCAAGTAAATTCCTTCGTTGACCAGTGCAACTCCCGGAAACGGAGTGCTCGGTCCCATGCGGTAGGCCGAGCGCTCCGGGCCGCCGACCCGGAAATCCATGGTGAATTCTTCCACCTCGTGACTGTGGCCTTCAGCGAACCACCGGCGTTTCTTGGACGCGTCGGCAAACGCGGCAAAAACTTTCTCCACCGGGTGCGGGTAGGTGCGCTCGATGACGAATGTGTTGTGGACTACGGTTTGGTCTGGCATGGGAACCACCTTTCAATAGTGAAGTATGTACTTCAGTATTGACGGAGCCCGCGAAATAGTCAAGCGGTTACTTCAGTATTCATGACCAAAATTTCGCCCCTATTTGGCAGTTTTTACACTGAAGCAGACACTTCAGTGATAAACGGTGGGGTGCTACTTCCACTTCCTCACCGTCACGCCGCCGTGGATGCGTTCCTGGAGCACCCCGTCAAAAAACATATAGGGATGGGCTGAATCCAACTGGCTGACAGAATCCAGCTTGGAGCGGAGTTCGGCGGGAATCTCGAAAGCTCAGCGCTGCCAGATTGTCCTCTAATTGCAATAACTTAGTGGCTCCAATGATGGTTGAAGTCACACCCGGCTGAGTCACCACCCAGTTCAGTGCGACCTGCGCCGCAGGACGATCCAGCTCCTTCGACACTTCCAGTAAAGTGTCTAGAATCTGGTAGTTGCGCTCGGTGAACTTCTTGAACACAGGATTGTTTGCCTTTTTCAACACCTCCAGCCGGCTGCCCTGGCTGCTGTCGGCACCTTTTTCGCGAGAATATTTTCCCGCCAGGAATCCGCTGGCGAGCGGGCTCCAGGGGCAGAGTCCCATGCCAAGTTCTTGTGCTGCAACAACATGCTCGCGCTCGATGGTGCGTTCCACCAGCGAATATTCCAGTTGCAGCGCGGCTACGGGCTCGCGGCCGGTACATTGGGCCAGCGTCTGCGCCTGTGCGGCATACCAGGCCGGAACATCGGAAAAACCGTAATACCGGATCTTGCCTTCACGCACCAAAGTAGTCATGGTATCAACAACTTCCGAGGCTGGAGTGACCGTGTCCCAGACGTGCATCCAGTACAGATCCACGTAGTCCATTTTGAGCCGCCGCAGGCTGGATTCCAGCGCCCTGTAGAGGTTTTTGCGGCCGTTGCCGCCCGCGTTTGGGTTACCTTCCTGCGGATTAAACGTGTATTTTGTTGCGATTACGAGCTTGTCGCGCAGTCCGGCTGCGGCCACGAACTGGCCCAGCAGCTCCTCCGATTTGCCGTCGGCGTACACGTCGGCGCAGTCCATAACATTCCCGCCATCAGCAACATAGCGGTCAAAAATGGCACGGGAGGTGGAGTCGTCGGAGCCCCAGCGGTCGTTGCCAAAAGTCATGGTTCCCAGAGTCAGCGGACTGACCCGCAGCCCGGTCCGGCCTAACGTGATGTATTCATTGAGTTTCATGGCTACGAGACCTTCCTATTTTTGAAACTTCATTTCGACTGTGACTTTTACCGGGACGGCTTTTCCGTCTTTTTTCGCCGGCGAAAATTTCCAGGTCTTGACTGTGGAAACGGCGGAGTTTTGAAATGCATCATTCGAGGCCCGCAAAACATGGACCAAATCAACATGGCCTTTCTCATTGATTCCAAGCAACATAACCACGATTCCATTAGGTTCGGCGTCGGCGGGAATTTGCGGGTAGTCGGGGTCGGGCGACCGGGTCGCCTTGGGCGGCTTCATGTCCTTGGTGACGCGCAGGTACGAGTTGAAGGCCTCGTCGTCCACATTTGCCGCGGGCGTGGTGGTGGACATGGAGGACGAGTCAGCCGCGGACTTGACGGACTGCGCCGCGGCGAAAGAAGAAAAAAACAAAGCGAGAATCGCGAGAGCGATCAGATTAAGAGTGCGCATGCAGTTCCTGGATGAAAGACGCACCGCTATCTTAAATAGTCCACAACGAAATCGGAAGGCTGACGCCTGGCCCAGGCTATCGGCGCGGCGAAAGAACGGGCGTATCATTTCAGGCATTGATTGACTGTGGGCAGGAGGTGGCGTATGCAAGATGCCCGACAGGATCTCAGGTTTGCGCTGAGGCAGTTGAAGAAGAACCCCGGCTTCGCAACAGTTGCGATTCTCACGCTTGCGCTGGGCATCGGCGCCTCCACCATTGTCTTTAGCGTGGTCTACAACGGAGTGCTGTATCCGTTTCCGTACCGCAGTGCCGAGCGGCTGACAGCGATCGGCATCCCGGACGTGGAGCATCCGGAGTGGGGAACTCGCGGCATGTTTCGCCTCGACGACGTTGCCGCCTTCCGTGCCGGCAACCATAGCTTTGAGGACATCCTGGCGTACGGTCCCTATCCGTCGATGGTCTATGCCAGGCGGAATGCCAGCGAGATGTTGCACGGCGTTGGTGCAACGCCGAACGCCATGGATTTCTGGGGAGTGCCGCCGATGCTGGGCCGCGGTTTCGGCGAAGAGGACGTGCAGACCGGCGCCCCTCCGGTGGTGCTGCTGAACTATCGCTTCTGGAAGCGCGAATTTCAGGGCGACAAAAACGTGATCGGCAAGGTGATCACGCTGAACGCGAAAGACCGCACAATTATCGGCGTAATGCCGCCGCGTTTTCAGGCGGTCGGCTCCGATGTGTACATGCCAATCTCGTGGACGAGACCGGAGCCGGTGCGCAACAAGTTCGAATGGGACGTGGATGATCCAGGGTACTTCTGGGCGACGGGAATCCTGAAAAAGGGCGTCAGTTTCGAGACGGCATCGGCCGACATCGACGTGGTGGCGCGGCAGACCGCGAAGATCCATCCTGACGACTACCCCAAAAAGTTCCACGCTTCCATGAAGGCGCTGAACGACGTGGTAATGGGAGGCATGAAGCAGACACTGCTGCTGCTATTCGCGGCCGTCGGTTTGCTGCTGTTCATTTCGTGCAGCAATGTGGCCGGACTGCTGCTGGCGCGCTCGACGGCGCGGGGGCGAGAGATCGCGCTGCGGGCGGCGTTGGGAGCGGGACGATGGCGGCTGGTGAAGCAACTGCTCTCGGAGAGCCTGTTACTGGCGGGAGCAGGCTGCGTGCTCGGTATTGTTTTCGCCTACGCCGGCCTGAAGGCGTTGCTGGCCACGAACCTGGCGCCTCTGCCGTGGGAGGCGGATGTTTCGCTGAACCGTCCGGTGCTGCTATTTGTGGTTGGCATCTCACTGTTGTCGGCACTGCTGTGCGGCATGGCTCCAGCGCTGCATGTGGTGCGGGGTGAACTGCAAAAGCGACTGGCCGGCACGGGGCTGAACATCGGCGCGACGTTCCAGTACAACCGTTTTCGCTCGGGGCTGGTGATAGGCCAGGTCGCACTCTCGTTGCTGCTGCTGACGTGCGCTGGCCTGGTGGCGAGGAGTTTCTACAAGCTCGTGCATGTGGACCTGGGGGTGCAGCCCAACCGTGTCTTTAATGCGGAAATCCATTTTCCGAGCGGGCGGTACACCAAGGCGGGAGAGAAAACCGCGTTCTTCGAGCAGTTGCTGCCGCAACTGAACGCGATCCCGGGCGTGACGAGCTCGACCGAACTGATCGGTTTGCCCCTGCTGTTCGCTCCCGAAGGCGACATAGTGATTCCCGGAAAGCAGCACCAGGAAAAGTGGATTACGAAGATCGAATTGTGCAGTGCAGGGTACTTTGAAACGCTGGGAGTGCAGTTGTTGCGAGGCCGTCTGCTGACCGACGACGACGTGATGGGCACCCGCAAGGTGGCCGTGGTGAACGAGAAATTCGCGGAGAAGTACCTGGGCGGCGAGAACCCACTAGGACAGTCGGTCAAATTCAAGGTGTTCGACGAAATTCCGGAAACGCCGCACTATGCATATTTCGAAATTGTGGGCGTGACGCGGAACGCCCGCAGCTATGATTTCTCGGGCGATGGCGCGACGCCGCAGAGTGCCGATCAAACGGAACCCGAGGCGTTTGTGCCCTACTCGATCTCGGGATTCGGCAACCGGGCGATCGCCATGCGGACCACCGTGCCACCGGTGACGCTGGTGAACAACGTCCGCCACATCCTGTGGGCGATGGACAAGGACGTAGTGCTGGTGCAGCCGAACGTGGGCGGCGGCACCGGCTTCTCGCTCGAGCAGATGATGCAAGGGCTGGTGTATGGCAAGCAGGAGTTTGCGGCGATGTCGTTCGGAGCCTGCGCGGTCCTGGGCTTCGCGCTGGCCGTTATCGGACTGTTCAGCGTGATGACCTACATCGTGTCGCTGAGGACGCACGACATTGGAGTGCGGCTGGCGCTGGGCGCGCCGCGGCGGAATATTTTTGGGCTGGTGGTCAGCCGGGGAATGCGTTTGATTGTGATCGGCGTGAGCATTGGAGTGGTAGCGAGCCTGGCACTCACACGCTACCTTGCGGGACAGTTCCGCGGCGTATCTGCAACGGACCCGTGGACCATGGCGGCGGTGGTAGTCGCGGTATTTGCTGCGGGCATCGCTGCTTGTGTGCTTCCGGCGCGACGGGCCTCGAAGGTGGACCCCATGGTCACGCTGCGTTACGAATAGCGAACCGGGGGCTGGAAAGCCGAATGGCCTCTAAAGTGAGCATGACGAGCCGGAGCGCCGCTGGGCTAAAACCCGGCTCGCTTCGGAAGGCCTGCCGGACGCGGCGCTGAAGCGATTGTTACGAAACCGTGCCGTCCCTAAAGGGACTCGGATTGATGTCTCACTTGCGCCGGGGCTCACGCCCCGGGGCTACGATTGTTTCGCCCTAAGGGCTGCTATTTCCGCTGAGGTCCGACGTCTATGTTCTACCGCGCGTTTTCCTGAGTGAGTTTCGTAACAGCTGCTGAAGCGCCGCTCTACCAAAACTGTTACCGGCTACAGCAACTCTCCAACTGCTCTAGTACATATTGAACCCGACGGTGACTTCGAACTGGACCGGGACCGGCTTGCCAGCTTTTGTAGCAGGTGTGAAGCGCCACCGCTTCACTGCGTCGGCCGCACTGGCGTCGAGTGATGGCTCCAGTGAATGCACGACCCTGACTTGCTCCACGATGCCGGCAGCATTGACGGCGGCAGCGAGCACGACAGTGCCTTTGATCTTCGCCTGCCGCGCAGCCTCGGAGTATTGCGGGTCGGGTGTGGCTACGGGGCGACCCGGCGAGACGCCGTTGCCAATCGGAAGGTATTCGCAGGTATCGAACCAGGCAGTACCTCCGTGCGGAGGGGATGGGCAGTTCCTGCTCAGTGTCGGAATCGTAGAAGGGACGGCGGAGTTCGCTTGTCCGACCAATACTGCCGGGACAACACACAAACAAGTGAGAAGTAAAAGTCTCATCGTTGCACCTCCAACTTCGAGCCCCGATGATGGCCCGTATTGTAAACTAGAGACTCCGAGAGTTTCTCCCGCCCGCTGTTCCCGCGCCGGATAGGATTCTGAGCTTTGAGCAAGGAGCCGGAAGTGGTGTTTGTACAGGTGGGAGGAGTTCTGCAGGGGCTAAAGCCCCGTCTTTTAGCGGTTGATTGCGGCACGACTGAAGGGCTGCGGAAAACGTCCGAAATACTCACGCCTCGCGGACTAAAGTCCGCTCGGCGGTGCGAAAATAGACGGCTTAGACGCTGACCCCGCCAAGCGGGGTCAGCTCTACCCCAAACCGCTTTTTTCCGCAGCCGGTGCGGTCTTGCCTGTTACAAGGCCCGTGCTTCCACCGAAGAACCAAGGAGTTGTTTTGAGCAAGAGTTTACGCAACATCGCCATCATCGCGCACGTTGACCACGGCAAGACCACGCTGGTGGACGCCATGCTGAACCAGAGCGGCACCTGGCGCTCGAATGAGGCGCACGCCGAGCGGGTGATGGACTCGAACGAGCTGGAACGCGAGCGCGGCATCACCATTCTGGCTAAGAACACCGCCATTTTTTACCACGACATCAAAATCAACATTGTTGATACGCCCGGCCACAGCGATTTCGGTGGCGAGGTGGAACGAGCGCTCAAGATGGTGGACGGAGTGATGCTGCTGGTGGACGCCTCGGAAGGCCCGTTGCCGCAGACGCGCTACGTGCTGAGCAAGGCGCTGGAAGCTAAGCTGCCAGTAATTCTCGTGGTCAACAAGATCGACCGCCCGGATGCGCGTTCGCAGGAAGTGTTGAACGAGGTCTATGACCTGTTCATCGACCTCGACGCGGGCGAAGACCAGATTGATTTTCCGGTGCTCTACACCAACGCGAAGCTGGGCACGGCGACGACCGATATCGACAAGCCGGGCGAAAACCTGCAGCCGCTGTTTGAAGCGATCGTGAAGACGATTCCGCATCCGACGGGCGACGCCGAGGGCCCATTGCAGGTACTGGTGGCAAACCTCGACTACAGCGACTATCTGGGGCGGCTGGCCATCGCACGCGTGTTCAATGGAACGCTGCGCGCGGGTGAAGATGTGGCCATCGCCAAGCGCGACGGCTCGATGCAAAACACCAAGATCACCAAGATGTTTACCTTCGCCGGGCTGAAGCGCACCGATATTACGTCGACGGAGCTGGGCGATATTGTCGCGGTTGCAGGAGTGGAGGGCATCAACATCGGCGAAACGATTACTGACGTAGAGAATCCGTCGCCGCTGCCGGTGATCACCATCGACGAGCCGACGATTGCCATTCAGTTCATGGTGAACACGTCGCCGTTTGCCGGACGCGAAGGACAGTATGTTACGTCCCGCAATTTGCGCGACCGCCTGGCGAAAGAGCTGCTGACTAACGTTTCGCTGCGCGTGGAAGAAACTGAAGCCACGGACTCATTCAAGGTGATGGGACGCGGCGAGCTGCAACTGGCCATCCTCATCGAAATGATGCGGCGCGAAGGCTTCGAACTCGCCGTGGGCAAGCCGGAGATTGTCACCAAGCACATCGACGGCAAGCTGATGGAGCCAGTCGAGCGACTGACCATCGACGTGCCTGAAGGATTTGTGGGTGTGGTGATTGAAAAGCTCGGTGTGCGCAAGGCGCAGATGCAGAAGATGCACAATCACGGTTACGGCCGTGTACGCATGGAGTTCAACGTGCCCAGCCGCGGGCTCATCGGGCTGCGCAGCGAAATGCTGACCGACACTCGCGGTACGGTGGTGATGAATTCGCTGTTCGAGGGCTACACCGAGTGGCAGGGCGAGATTCCGCATCGCGTTACCGGCGCGTTGGTGTCTGACCGCAACGGTTCGACTACCGCCTACGCGCTGTGGGGACTGCAAGAGCGCGGCGAGCTATTCGTGGGGCCGGGCGAGGAAGTGTATGAAGGCATGGTGGTGGGCGAGAATGCGCGCGACAACGATCTCGACGTGAACATCGTGCGTGAGAAGAAGCTGACGAACATGCGGTCGTCCACGGCGGACGAGGCGATCCGGCTGGTTCCGTTCAAGAACCTGAACCTGGAGCAGGCCATCGAGTTCATCGCTGATGATGAGCTGGTAGAGGTGACTCCAAAGACCCTGCGATTGCGGAAGAAGATTTTGCAGCAGAACCGGCGTCCCAAACGCAATCAGCAGCCCAAGGAAGTGGAAGCGGAGTAAGGCTCAGTTGTCAGTGGCCAGTTGTCGGTTGTCAGTAAAGGCCAGAGGCAGGTGCGACCGCAAATTGGCGCGGATGAACACCGACCGAGCCCAAGTGAGGAGTGGTCGAAATGAGAGAACGCCGGACGATTGAATTGTCCGGCGTTCTTCTTCGGCCGAAAGGTTGGGCGCGAAGTCTTATCGGTTCAGTTTCCGGCGGATGATCCCGGCGACTCCGGCCAATCCGGTGCCGAGCAGCATCAGGCTGCCTGGCTCTGGCACGGCGCTGTAAGTCTGTGCGTTGCCACCGGACTCAGTACCGGCGCTATCGTACAGGAAGAAGTCGACAGACGCCGTAGTACCACCCAAAGCCTGCCATACCGAGGTGTAGTCGCCGGGATTGCCGATGACCCAGGACTCCGCTAGACCGCAAGCGGTGCAGAGGAAGCCAGAAGGGTGATAGCCGAATGAGTCCAGCCATCCATAAGGATTGTCAGGAACAGTCGGCGTAAAGCCGGACTCCGGCAGGTTGACCGCGACTGAGTCAAATCCGAACCCGACGATCGTGGCGGGGCCGTATGACGTGAGGCTGGCGGCGATGGTGCCGTTGCCGTTGAGGGTGAAAATGACCTGCCCAGTAGGTGTGATTGGGTTGAGGTTGGTGTCGAGATTGAAGTATCCGATGAGAGAATCCGCGAAGCTGGCTCCGGCGGCGAATACGACGAGACAGACGATCAGCGAAAGGGTGCGAAGTTGGCGCATCAATGTTCCTCCGAGTGACACGAAGTCAGAGTTAAGTTTAGCAGGTCCCATGCCAGGGAGCACCATTTATTTTCAAGAGATTACGATTTGTGGTTGGCAGATTGAGTGCAAATTATTGCACAGAAGTTGTAATACTGCTCCACCTTTTGAAATCTTCAGCCTGTGTGGAAGACCCAGGCCGAAGCGAGCAGGGCGGTACTTAAGTGATCCGTGGTTTGGTTGAGTTCTGCGTTAGCAAATAAAAACGGGGAGCTGAACGCTCCCCGAAATCGAAACAGGAATTCCAAAACTAAACTAGCCAATCAGCTTGCGACGGGCTACGCCGACCAGACCCAGAAGGCCAGAGCCGAGCAGGACCATGGTTCCGGGTTCCGGAGTCGCGTAGTCAAGTCCGGTGGTGCCGCCATCGAGGAATGCTGCTGAGCCCCCGCCGAAAGGAACTGTGTTTTGCAGCACCAGAGAAACCTGGTAGCCGCCGCCGGAAGGCGCGATTCCCGCGAAGCTGACGGAGCCTGATACGGTGCCGATGCTACCGCAGTATCCGCAGTCCAAAAGGGTGAAGGACGCAACCGGGATGTTGTTAACGAACACGCCCCAGAATTCAAAACCGCCTCCTCCCAGCTGGTCCTCGAACTGCCAATTTGCGGTAATGCCGTTGACGGCTACCGATCCGGGGATTACGAAGACAGACGAAGCGACGAAATCGCCCGCGGTCCACATGTAGTCGGTCTGGCCGGCCACAGGAATGGTGCCGCAGCCATTGGTAGCGCTGCAGTACGCATCGCCCGCGGTGGGGAAAGGAACGACAACAGTGCCGTTGTTGATGGATACGTTAGTAGACAGTGACTGTAGCGAGATAACACTGGCGCTTGCCGCACCCACCGCCAGGCAGCACAGTGAAAGTAGCAGCACGGCGTTGCGTAAAGTTAACTTCTTCATACTAAGATCCTCCCCTTGAATCGCCATCGGCGACCCAGGACTGAAGTGGCGATATCATCCGAAACACTCTAGCAGGATGAATCATTTTGATCGTGTGGCAGCGTCGTTTGATACGACTACTCAGGACGCGCTGCAATTCTTGTGCGACACCAGGCTTGCTGTAGCTCGCTAGCCGCTTCACCCGGCGTTGAAAGTGCTGCAAACACCAATTGCGGCACCGCGCTGGGCGGTGCCGCGAATCAGCGTTTACGGGACAGGGTTCCACGGCACGCAGCTCGGAACTTTCAGCGAAGCTACGCGCGTGGCCCACGCGAAGGTGACGTTTGGTGTCACGTAGTACTCATCCGTGTACCACATGGTGCATCCGTCGTTGTCAACCGCCATGCTGGTGTAGTCGCCCCAGCGGTTGGAGGTGCTGCGCTGCGATCCGGTTCCGGCCCAGAGCAGGCTTTCGGTTCCGAGCGTGCCCAGTGGATCGGTGGCCGCGCGGCTGGCGAAGTTGATCGAGGGGTACACGGTGCTGCTGGAAGTGCTGTAACCCAAGATGATGTTGCCGGCCTTGTCAATCGCAAGCGAACCCATCCAGCGGTTGGTGGCGTCGGGGTTGTACGTACCCTGCTGATAGACGGAAAGCGCCGTCAAGTCGCTGTTGGGTGCGCGGAATTCGTACCAGCGCTCGGCGATAGGAGTGCCGCCGTTGGCGCCAAGTCCGATGGAGTGGCTCACGACATACTGGTTCACCGGAACGTTGGCCCGGTTTACCGTGCGGCGGAAAGCCAGCCGGTACATCAGGCGATCACCCAGGGAGTCGAGGCGAGTGCTTGCGCCCTGCTGCGGAATGCAAAAGGTGGCCCCAAAGCCACAGGCACCGATGAAGGCATTGACGGTGATCGGGTTGGCGGCGTTAGTGCCGGTGAAGACCGCGGTCCCGGCGGAGAAGTCAGGCTTCATCGTGTACTTGTAAACGTGCGTGTCGCCGGCAGAGAAATTGTCGATGCTGCCGAGGAAGACTTCGGGGGTTCCGGCAGGCGGCAACAATTCAGGCGAATCGATGTCGGCGGGCAGGAAGCCGTCGTCAAACAGGGTGCCGTTGGAGGTATCGAACACGCAAATCATTTTGGCGGTCGAATCGCCGACGAGCATCTTGGTCTTCTCGAAAGCGCAAGCTTCTACGCCGAGGTAAGGACCGGTTGAGCTCTGGAAAATATTTTGCGTAGTGTAGTAACCGTCAATCCACACTCCCAACTTCGGATAATCGGGAAAGCCGGGCGTCTGCGGAAAAGCGAAGCGGTAGTAGGTGCCGGTCGCGTCGGGCGTGGTGGAAATGGCGACGCAGCTAAAATACGGAGTATTGAATACGGGCTGCATCATCACCCAGCGATGGGCAATCTTGTCCCACTGCGCTATGGGGTCGCCGCTGTTGCGGGTCTGGCACTGGCCGCCGAATCCGGCCCAGAAGGTGTTGCCGGCGAATGGACCTGCAACTCTCGCGCCCGTGGTCTTGTCGAAGATCTGGTAGGAGGAGTTCACCCACTGCACGACCTGGGTGTCACCGACGGAGAGGTTCGGGTCCGGCGGAGCACTTGTGACTGAGAAACCGCTGAAACCGACACCCATACCCAGGACGTTCACTCCTACGGTGGCGGTAGTGGGGTAGAGGGCGGCAGATTGCACGCCAACATTGGCAACTTTCGCGTTCAGTCCATTGGCAATAGCAGCAGCGTGAAGAGCAGCCTTTGGGCGCAGGACGGGTTCGCTTTCTTTCTGCTGGAACGCCGCGACGGGTTGGTTTTTGATCATTTCACTCAGCGGCTCTGAAATATCGAATTTCACCGCGCGAGTGGCGTGAGTGGTCACTCCGGCCTGGGATGTTGCAACCTGCGCTAACGATAGGGCACTAAGGGTCAGCAGGGAACAAGCCAAGGCGGATATCGGGAGACATTTCTTTAGATTCATGTGTTCCTCTATTCCGTCTGGTAAGGGTTGGTCATCAGAATGGGTTACCGCCGAAGCGACTTTCGGCGGGCTCATGAGAAATATCACATGGGGCGAAGTTACACAACTATTATTGTAGTTCGCAATACTCCTGCGGAATGGCGATTAACTGATTCTTAATGAGCATCGGGATGAACCATTGTGCACGCAATGGCAGCGCAATAATGAATTACCGGGTTGGTGAAGCGGCGGCGGTTAACTACCTGAGCCAGAGTAAGTTACCAGCACATACGTGGCGATCATCAACACACCATAAGGCCGACTGAGGGGCTAACGGCCCTGCGAGTGAGACGATCGGCGTAGGGCTACTTTTTCGGAACGGGATACTGCTGGAATAGTTTTTCCACGGTCGTATTGACCTGTTCGAGCAGTTTGTCACGCTTGTCGCTGAGCTTCTGGTTGGCGATGCCGCGCCAGACAAGCTTCTTTTGCCGGGCGTCGATGATGTCGAGAACCATCTCGCCTTTGTGGACTACAACCGTGGTGACCGAACCTGGAATGTTGTGCCACATCGTGATTCCGTAATTGATGGGCGGGATGCCGCTGCCGTAGATGGGGTCCATGTAGTTCACGTTTATGTCGCTGTCGATGGCGCCGTACATCTGTACGTAAAGGTCGGGATCGGCGTCAACCTTGGTTAGCCCGCGCTTGGCGAGGTCGTCTTGCACGGCGGCCTGGATCGCGAGGCGCAACATCGGGCGGGCTGCGTTCTCTTTGGGATCGATGGCGTAGGTCTTGAACTTCGAGAAGTCGAGGGACTTGTCGTATTCGACCTTGATCTTTTGTGCTTGCGCGGCGGCGGCAGCGATGAGCATGGCACCGAGCAGCGCGGCGAGACGCAAACGAGGGATGCGAGAAGAGGGCATAAAGTCTCCCGACGGTTGAAGCCAAGGATTGGAAGTAAGAAGAATTAGAACACAAAGGCGCTGTGCCTTAGAATCAGACCATTCTTGCCATAGGAGATTCATGGCATGCAACGTCGCCTGATGGTCGGGTTTGTTTTCTCATTTGTCATCCAATCCTTGCTCGCCCAAGTTGCGGCTCCCACGTCGGACCATCCTGCAAAACCGAAGAAGCTGCCCGGCAATTGCACGGTGAGCGGACGCGTCGTCAGCGCTGCAGATGGGATGCCTCTGCGGTCGGCGCGGGTGGGTCTGATTGAGGCCAGCGAACGGCACCATCCGCTGGTGTATGGGGCGACGACCGACAGTGACGGGCACTTCGAGATCAAACAGATCGAAGCGGGACGATACAACTTTTACGCCGCACACATTGGGTATCTCGAACAACGCTACCAAGCCAAGGACGCCGAACGAGGCGGCGGTGCGGTGTTATCACTGCTTCCCGAGCAGGCGGTCAGCGACGTGGTGTTTCGGCTCGTGCGCGCAGGGGTGATTACGGGAAGGGTAGTGGACGATAGCGGTGAACCGATGGTCAGGATAACCGTGTCTGTGCTGCGCCAACCGACGCAAGAAGAGCGGGAGGACGCGGGGCCCCATGCCAAGAACCTAGAGATGAGGTCCATTTCCATATGGCAAACCGACGACCGGGGCGAGTATCGCATTTTCGGGCTGAAGCCGGGAGAGTACTACATCAAGGCATCGGAAACGGGAGGCCTACCCTTCAGCAACGGGATGATGGAGCGCGGACATGTGGAAAGCTTGGTACGCGAGTTGGGCAGCCAGTTTGCACCGTTGTACTACCCCGGCGTGACACAACTGGGCCAGGCGCAGGCCGTGCAACTGCAAGCGGGCGAGGAGATGCAGGCAGACTTCGCGATGCGCCGCATCAAACTGGTTGAAGTTTCGGGAAAAGTCATCGGGCAGGACGGGACTCCGGCGTCCGGCGCCTTCGTGCATCTCTCACAAAGGGGCGTGAGCGATTGGATCAGCGATTTGGCCAGTCCTACCGACAACAAGGGAGAGTTCACCATCAAGGGTGTGCCGCCGGGGAACTATCGCATCAGTGCGGGCACGTATGAGGAAGGGAAAATACGTCAGACTCGACAGAGCCTGGATGTCGGGGAGGACAACGTGGATTCGGTGAGGCTGAATCTTGGCGGCGGGGCGAACATTCATGGACGGGTGGTGACGGCGAATGGAGCGCCGATGAGTTCTCCGCACGCCGAGGTGGTGCTGCAGCCAACCAGCGAGGACACAGAGAGGGAGTCGGGATTCGCGGAGGTCAAGAAGGACGGATCGTTCGAACTCGAGGGAATCGCAGACGGCAGCTATGCCGTCCAGACCGCCGTGCCGGAACCAGGATGGTATGTGAGTTCAATACATATCGGGCAGGAAGACGTCTTCCAAAGTGGGCTGCAAGTGGATGGCGGTGCGGCAAAGGGCAACCTGGAGATTGTAGTGAGCAACGACGGCGCGCAGATCGAGGGCACGGTGACCGACAGCGACAAGAATCAACCCCTGGTAGGGGCCCGGGTGAAACTTGCGCCCGATCCGATGACGGACTACAACGACATGCGCCAGGACGCGACGAGCACCGACCAGAACGGTCACTACGTGCTGAGTAATGTTCCGCCCGGGCGATACAGAGTGACGGCGAGATTGGCAGCTAGTGGGGCGGAAGCAACCCCAGTGCGGTCTGAGCCAGTCGCGGTGACGGTGACTCCTCGGGAACACCGCGCGGTGGATATGAAGGTGACAGTTCCCCCGGCGGATTAGAAGCTACTCGTAGCGCAGGGCGAGCGTGAACACCGCACACTTGAAATCAAGCCTTCCGTGCCAAAGAGCGAGGAATCGCCGAAGTCACTGAGACTTTTCGGCTTGTCGTCGCGTATATCCCGTGGAAGCGCGGTTGGTTCAGGTTTTGCCGTAAACCCCACGAAATGCTGGATGAGCTGCACCTGCGGCCGTCCGGCGACTGATAAACTGAAGAGTTCCAGGCATATCCGGACGATTCGCCAA
Organism: uncultured Acidobacteriaceae bacterium; assembly: GCA_963814165.1. Taxonomy (GTDB): domain Bacteria; phylum Acidobacteriota; class Terriglobia; order Terriglobales; family Acidobacteriaceae; genus DASRAA01. The sequence continues at coordinate 57,390 of CAWFBW010000020.1, forward strand.
TGACAGTTACGGAGGCAATCCGCATTGCATTGCTTTCACTGTGGGCCAACAAGCTCAGGTCGGTGCTGACGCTGCTTGGCGTTGTGATTGGCGTGTCAGCAGTGATCGCGGTGGTGACGTTCGTCAACGGAATCAACGGCTATGTGGCCGAGAAGATCTTTAATCTCGGCGCCGACGTGTTCATTGTCAGCAAGGTGCCCAACGTTATTACCGACGCCGACCAGTTTATCGAGGGCCAGAAGCGCAAGGACATCGACATGGACGAGTACCATGCGGTGGTCGAGGGCTGCACGGCATGCATGGTGGTGGGCGCGAGCGTGTACAACCTGAACGGTAAGGTGGTATATGGCACCGAGAGCAGCGCCGACACCTTCATCCGCGGCTGGACGCCGAACATGGCGCGAATCTACGACCTTGACGTGGTGACGGGCCGTGCCATCAACGATTCCGACCTGAACACGGCGTCGCCGGTGGCGGTCATCGGATGGGACATTCGCGAAAACCTACTGGGCGCGACCGATCCGCTGGGGAAAGTCATCCGTGTGGACGGCACCGAGTACACGGTCATCGGCGTGGGCAAGAAACAGGGCAAGACGCTGGGCCAGAGCCGCGACAATTGGGTGATGCTGCCCATCAACACGTGGTTCAAGGAATACGGGACGCACCACAGCATCAGCATCTGGGCGAAGGGTTACGGCGTTGGGCTGCCGATGGAGCGGGCCATTGACCAGGCGCGCGTGATCATGCGGTCGCGGCGGCACGACCGGGTGGGCGAGAAAGACAGCTTCAGCATTGAGACCAACGACAGCTTCCTGTCCATCTGGGCAAACCTGAGCGGAACATTTTTCATCGTAATGATCGTGATTGCGTCGATTTCGCTGATCGTCGGTGGAATCGTGATCATGAACATCATGCTGGTGTCGGTGACCGAGCGGACCCGCGAGATTGGAATCCGCAAAGCGCTGGGCGCAAGGCCGCGAGACGTGATGCGGCAATTCCTGATCGAGTCGAGCACCATGGCGTTGATCGGCGGAGTGGTCGGCGTACTTCTGGGCATCGCGATTGCGAAAGGCGTCACAGCGGCGATCGGCATGCCGTCGGCCATCAAGCTTTGGGCCATCGCCGCGGGATTGCTGGTGTCGGCGAGCGTGGGAATCTTCTTTGGAGTCTATCCGGCACGGAAGGCGGCCAAGCTCGATCCCATCGTGGCGCTGAGGTTTGAGCTATGAGCATGCGCGGCGGCGACTACAAAGAAATCCTGCGCATGGCGCTGGAGACCATCGTCAAGAACAAGATGCGCTCGGGACTGACCGTGCTGGGCATCGTGATCGGGGTGATGATGGTCATTCTGATTTCGTCGGTGGTGCGCGGGCTCAACAGCAATGTCGAGAACATGGTGAAAGACATGGGCTCCGACATCATCTTTGCGTTTCACATCCAGCCGTTTACCTTCGGCAGGCCGACGACGGAGATGCTGACGCGCAAGGAACTGACGCTGGACGATGCCATCGCCATGCGCGACCTGCCGCACGTGAAGGCGGTAACCGACGGCGTACGGCTGGTGTTGCCGCAATTCGGCACGGGCTCGTATTCAGTGAAGTACAAGGACCGAAAGACCAAGAACACGATTCTCGACGGCGACTTGCCGGACACGATGAACGTGTTTGACCTGAAGCTCGACAAGGGACGCTGGTTTACGGAAACCGAAAACGAGCGCCGCAGTCCGGTGATCGTGCTGGGCTTCGACGCCAGCGAGAAGCTTTTTGAGAACGAAGAACCGCTGGGCAAGGAAATCAACATCGAGGGCCAGCTGTTCACCGTGATCGGAGTGCTCTCCAAGCGCAAGGCAGCATTCGGCAACGGGTCCAATCCGGAAGACAACCTGGTCTATTTCCCGATCGCCACATTACACAAGATGCATCCCGAGCTGAAGCAGCACTGGATCAGCGTGAAAGCGACGTCACACGATGACGTGCCACTGGCGATGGATGAGATGCGTGGCCTGCTGCGGCGGCGGCGGCATCTGGCGCCCAATCAGCCGGATAACTTCGCGGTGTTTGGCCAGGATTCGTTGAGCGAGGTGTGGAACCAGCTTACCGGCGGAATTTTCGTGTTCATGTTCGCAGTGTCGAGCGTGGCGCTGATTGTGGGTGGCGTGGGCGTGATGAACATCATGCTGGTGTCGGTGACGGAGCGGACCCGCGAAATTGGGGTGCGCAAGGCCATCGGTGCGCGCAAACGCGACGTTCTGCTGCAATTCACGCTTGAGGCCATCACACTCACCGCACTGGGAGGCATCCTGGGCATTCTGCTCGGCGGATTCCTGACCTTGCTGGTGCCGCTGGCATTTCCGTCGCTTCCGGCAAGCATGTCGTTGTCGTGGGTGCTGACGGCGACGATGGTGTCGGTGGCCATTGGGTTGGTCTTCGGAATCTATCCAGCATGGAAGGCCGCGAACCTCGATCCCATCGAGGCGCTGCGCTACGAGTAGCAGTACATAGGGCGAGTTCGTTTGGCGTGGGTTGTATGCGTCGAGGCGACTACCAGCAGATCCTGCGCATGGCGTGGGACACGATTACGACAAACAAGCTGCGCTCGGGTTTGACCATCCTGGGCGTGGTGATCGGCATCATGATGGTGATCGTAATCTCCTCGGTGGTGCGCGGGCTGAATGCCAATGTCGAAGGCATGCTGAACGATATGGGTTCCGACATGATCTTCGCCTTCCACATCGACGTATTCCAGTTTGGACGCCCCACCACCGAGATGCTGACCCGCAAGGAACTGACCCTGGACGACGCGCTGGCCATGCGCGATCTGCCGCACGTCAAGGCCAGCACCGCCAGCCTGCGCATCATGATGCCTGAATTCGGCACCGGCACCTTTGCGCTGAAATACAAAGGACGCAAGACGAAAAACACCATCGTCGACGGCAACCTGCCGGCGACGATCCTGACCGACGACCTGAAAATTGTGCGCGGCCGCTGGTTCACGGAATCGGAGAATGAACACCGGAGCATGGTTGCCGTGCTGGGCAGTGACGCCGCCGACAAACTGTTCGAGAACGAAGATCCGATTGGCAAGGAGATCAACATCGAGGGACGTCTGTTCCTAGTGATTGGCGTGATCGACAAGCGCAAAGCGGCATTCGGAGGCGGCTCGAATCCCGAAGACAACATCGTCCGTATGCCGATCTCCACGGTGCATATGATGCATCCCGAGGTGCGACAGTACTGGATTACCACGAAGGCGACATCCCATGCCGACATGGAGGCGGCGATGGACGAGATGCGCGCGCTGCTCCGTCGCCGCCGTCACCTTGCACCAAATCAACCGGACAACTTCGCCGTCTTCAGTCAGGACGCGATGCGCGACACCTGGAACCAGCTAACCAGCGGGATCTTTGTGTTCATGTTTGCGGTCTCGAGCGTGGCACTAATTGTGGGTGGCGTGGGCGTGATGAACATCATGCTGGTGTCGGTGACGGAGCGGACCCGCGAAATTGGGGTGCGCAAGGCCATCGGTGCGCGCAAACGCGACGTTCTGCTGCAATTCACGCTTGAGGCCATCACACTCACCGCACTGGGAGGCATCCTGGGCATTCTGCTCGGCGGATTCCTGACCTTGCTGGTGCCGTTGGCATTTCCGTCGTTGCCGGCGAGCATGTCGTTGTCGTGGGTGCTGACGGCGACGATGGTGTCGGTGGCCATTGGGTTGGTCTTCGGAATCTATCCTGCATGGAAGGCCGCGAACCTCGATCCCATCGAGGCGCTGCGCTACGAGTAGGCCGCGGGGGTCTGCTAATCTGAACAGCTTGTGATGCAATCTGTGTTTACAGTCGTTGCCGCGGTGTGCGCACTGCTGGCGCTGGCCGGCGCGGCGTATTTCGCGCTGTGCGTTTGGGCGGCGGGACGGTTTCGCCGACAGGCGCATTCGGCGGTGCACACGGGTTTCGCGCCGCCGGTCAGTATCCTGAAGTCGCTGAAGGGGCTCGATCCGCACATGTATGCGGCGTTTCGCAGCCATTGCATGTTCGACTACGGCGAATATGAGCTCCTGTTCGGGGTGAGCGATTCGAACGAACCGGCATTGGAACTGGTGACGCGGCTCCAAGAAGAATTTCCTGACCGGGCGATTCGCGTGGTGGAGTGTCCGCTGGAGCTGGGGATGAACGGCAAGGTGAGCACGCTGGCGCAGATGTTGCCGCACGCGAAGTATGCGCACGTGCTCATTAACGACAGCGACATTGTGGCGCCACCGGACTACCTCCATAGAGTAATGCGCTGGTTTGCCGACGAGCACGTGGGTATGGTGACGTCGCTCTATCGCGGGCGGGCAGGGAAGACCATACCCTCGCGTCTGGAGGCGCTGGGCATCAACACCGATTTCATGGGCGGTGTGCTGGTGGCCCGGGAGATGGAAGGTGGCGTGAAGTTTGCACTGGGCGCGACCATGGCCATACCGAAGCGCGTACTGCGTGAGATCGGCGGGCTCGAAGCGCTGGTCGATTACCTGGGAGATGATTATGAACTGGGCGCTCGAACTGCCGCCGCAGGCTACAAGGTGGAGCTTGCGGATGTGGTGGTGGAAACGGCGGTGCCCGACTACACTTTCGGCCAGTTCTGGTCGCATCAACTGCGCTGGGCGCGCAATAACAAACACCTGCGGACCGAGCAGTACTTCGGTTTGATTGTCACCTTTGGACTGGCTGGCGCAATCTTGTCGGTGCTGGCCGCTCCGCAAGCGTGGTGGGCGTGGACGGCCTTCGCGATCGTGGCGGCAACACGGCTGGCAGCGGTGGTGACCATTGGTCGCGGCGTGCTGAACGACTCGAGCGTGCTACGTGACCTGTGGCTGGTTCCGGCGCGAGACTTCGCGGCACTCGCCGTCTGGGTAGCGAGCTTCGGAGGCGACGAAGTCGAATGGCGGGGAACGAAGTTCAGGGTGAAAGACGGGAAGCTGGAAAAGGTCTGACGGCGGATCAGCGAAGCGCCGCCTAGTTTCAACTTCATGCCCTGCGAGCCGGCCGATTGGAATGCCGGAAACGATTCTGTATCATTTCAATAGTAGTCATCATAAATAATAAGTTCCGTATCGAGACCGGCCCTTCTAGAAAGCCGTTCATCGGCTGTTCGTTGATTTATGGCCTTCGCCAGATTATGCGGGTTTGGTAAGTCGAACGGCGCACCCCCGGAGGCTCTTGACCGTGCCGAAACTCCTGATTACCCAGGCAACGGGCTATCGATTTCGAGGTTCCCTTGAACCCTACAAACTAAGAAAGCGGAAGCTGGTAGGGGCGATTATTCCCTACCTGGCGGCTCTCGCCCCACAAGACTGGAAGATAACGCTGGTCGATGACGCAACGGAGGAGATCGACTTCAACGCCGACGTCGACGTGGTGGCAATTACAATTAGAACTGTCACATCGTTGCGCGGCTATGAGATCGCCGCGAAGTTCAGGCGCAGGGGAATTCCTGTCATCATGGGTGGCCCCCACGCCACGTTCTATTCCGACGAAGTTGCGGAACACGCCGATGCCGTTTGCATCGGCGAGGCGGAAGAGATTTTTCCCAGAATGCTCGAGGATGCCGCGGCGGGCCGGCTACAGAAGTATTACCGCCGCGAGACGCCAGCTAGCCTGGCGGGGATGCCGACGCCGCGGTGGGACCTGCTCGACCCGAAGAAATACGTCTTCTACCGGCCGTTTGTCATTCAGTACTCGCGCGGGTGCCCGTTCATCTGCGATTTCTGCGCCGAGCGGAGGTTAAACGGCGACTACGGGTATCGGTACCGGCCGGTCGCAGAGGTGGTGGACGACATCAAGAAGTGTGGGAGCAAACACATCTTCTTCGCGGCCAGCCAGTTTGCCGGCAATGTTGACCATGCCATGGAGCTCATGGAGGCCCTGATCCCGCTGAAGATCCGCTGGTCCACGCTGTTCTCCGCGCATTATTGCCTCGACCAGAAATTCATGGACCTCGCGCAGAGGTCGGGGCTGCTGCATGTCAACATGGGCATCGAGAGCATCAATCAGAAGACGCTGATCACCATGTCGAAGGGCTTCAACAAGACCTCGGAGTACGCCCGCACGATCAGCAACCTGACCAAACGGGACATCAGTTACTCACTCAACTTCGTATTTGGATCCGACTCAGACGATGAGACGGTGTTTGACGCGACCCTCCATCTACTTGACGACCTCAAGGCAGAGACGACCTATTTCAATATCCTGGTCCCGCTGCGAGGGACGTCACTCCACCAGAAATTGAAGGAAGAAGGGCGGCTGATCGACGAGGAGAACATGGAGCGGTGGCCGGGGCTGTCGTGCCATTTCAAGCCGCTGCGCTTTTCTCCCGACGAGCTGGTCCGGCGCATCACGAAGATCCGGCATGACTTCTACACGACAGGCTCTGCGATGCGGCGACTGCCGGTGCCTTACAAGCAGTCTCATTTCGCGAGCTGGAACCTGCACTTCCTGCAGAGGAAAGTTGTCAGCCACATCGACTCGATGAGGGATTTCACCGAGTTCTAGCGGCGAATCAAAAATGAAGGCCCGGAGCGGCACGGCTAAAGAGGCTGCTGAAAAAGTCTGAAGAGACTACGCCTCGCGGACTAAAGTCCGCTCGGCGCACCGAAAACAAAGGACCTGTACGGCGCAGCTAAAGCTGCGCCCCTTCAAAACACGATCAAAAGCGAGTTTTTCAGCAGCCTGTAAAGCCGTGTCCTGTCCGATCGGATTTCTGAGACCAGCTCTAGCGGTGCTACTTTTTTCCCTGCACGGCATCGAGGCAGCGGCCGTAGAGGTCGAGCAGATGCTGCGCGTATTCTTCGGCGGCCTGGGTCGAGACGCTGCCCTGGAAGCCCACGCCCGCGGCTCCCGCCTTGCCATAGCTGGTGGTGGCGGCAATGAACTTCATCAAGTCGAGCGCAATGTCTTCATCGCGCCTCGAACCTAATGTGCTGTTGATCGGAATCTCCATAAATGCAGTCTCCCGGATGAGGCGGTCCACTTCGATGTGACCGAATCATAGCAAAGGTTCGCCCCCGGCACCGACGCAGGGGTGGCGGCGGCGATGCGACCTCGCGCCGGGCAATGGGCGTCAAGCTTCCACAGCGATGTGGCAGACCCGCCCGACAATGTAGTCGGGAAAGCCCTTGCCCAGAGCGATCTCAACCAGCTCGATTGGCCACTGCTCGTTGTGCGGCCGCAGCACGATGTGCCGGGAGGCCACGGCAACGTAGCGGACGACGCACTGGTTCCCGAATCGCACGGCATAAAGGTTCTGCATGCCTCGATGATAGGAGCCAAGCGAGTTGAAATGGCGGTCGAGAAGCAAGACCGCACCGGCCGCAAGGCGAGGCGCCATGGCGCGCGCGCTGTCGGGGTCACACTTGACCATGACAAAGCGCAGCCACTCGCTGCGGTCGCCGATCATGTCAGGCTTGAGCCGATTGAGGAAGCGCTTGCGGAACTTGAACGAATCGAGCACCTGACGGGGCGGAATCCGAGGCGCAAAGGCCGCATCCTGTAACGACACGAGGGGCACGCTGTCGAACGACGACGTGCGCTCGGGGCGCTGCAAGGCGCGCAGGCGCAACTCCTCGGGGTCGGCGAGGTCGAGGATGTCAACCTGCAGAACGTCGAGCAGGCGGTCCATGGCTTCGGGGCTGAGGCCGCGACGGGCGTTGAGGAAGTTCGACATGTGGGCCTGCTGAAAACCGGCGTCGCGAGAGAGTCCAGAGCCGGTCAATTCCCCACGGTGGATGCGGGCCCAGATATGGGCGCGCAAGTTGGCTTCAAGGTCAGAGATTCGCATGGTATTGCTGAAAGCTATACAGGTACTTTCGTAATATTCCTATAGCAATAAAGTCATTGACCGATGGTTACCGGGGTGCCATATTGAAACTGTTTCCAGAGTAGGAATCTGGTCGAGAGGAAACGATGAAAGAGTCAGATGAAGAAGACCGGGCGTTTCAGGAGCTTCGCCGCAAGATCAGAGCAGCCAAGGTGCTGTGCCCGTCCGTGGAGTCGTTGTTAGAAGGTGTGCGATTCACCGGGCGGTTGAGCGTCGTGGTGCAGAACGGGAAGATTCTGAAGTCCGGGTATGAAGAGGGGTATTTCACCCGCAGGCAGGATGAGCGCATGGTTGGCTGACGCCGGCCTTGCGCCAACAAGGCAGTAAGACAATTCGTATCAATCAGGTCATCGTAACTGAAACGGGCCCTGTGAATGATTCCCAGACAGTGAAGGGAATGAGTCACGGGGCCTGTTTATTTGAGTCAAATTTGAAGCGCCGAGGATGAGAAATGGAGACGATCAGTTGTGAATTGAAGTATTGCGAAGGGTGCGGGACGCTGAAGTTGCGTCCAGTAAATTGCGTTACGAACCATTGCGTCATATGCGAGCAGATGCTCACGCGGTTTCGCTTTCCGCGGACCGCGCTGGCGAGGAAGTGCGCCGGCCTGGAAGTAGCAGCCGTGCTGCAAAAGGTTATGCCGGCAGCCGGCGGTAGGACGACGAGCGGGAGGCCACAATGAGCACAGCTCGCGTGGTTTTACCGATGCCGCGGCTTCGAGCGGCGAGAGCAGGCAAAGGTGGTTACGACGAGGAATACGACGGCGCACGCGCCGAAGTGTTGTTCTTTCGCGCGCAGGCACTGGCGATCGTTCGCCACTTCTTTGAAATTGCCAGCCAGATCGGGCGGGTGCCGTCGATCCTGGGGCGCGAGTTCTTCCGCGCCAAGGTGTCACATCATGCCATACCCAGCTTCGAGGAGCAGGCAGTGTTCGTCCACGACGTAGAGGCAGTACTGGGGAGGCTGAACGAGCAGGACGGGGAGATGGTCGCACTGGTGGGGCTGTTTCACTACTCGCTGGACGACGTGGCCAGGATGCTGGGGCGCAGCCGCAGTTTCGTGGCGCAGCACTTTGCGGCTTCGATCGATCGGCTGGCGGAGATGTTTCTGGACACAGGTCTGCTGCGTGAGGACCGTCCCGACCGGCGGCCGCAATACTTCGGGGTTCGCCAATCGCGAAGGGAACCCGATGCATTGCCTCCGAAGAAGCCCGCGGTTTCCGTGGCAGCCGAAGAGTATCGAGCGGTAGGCGCGGAAACAGCGGGATATTCGTTCTCGTCGAGGCCGGGCAAGGCATGAGGCCGCTGCGGTCTATGCGTCGATGGCGGGCAGACCGAGGCGTTGGCGGCAGTCGTTGAGCATCTCGGCGGTGCGCGTGGCCCCGACGCGAGTGACGCCGAGAGCGCGCACTTCGAGAAGCGCATCGAGGGTGCGAATGCCGCCCGCCGCCTTCACCTGTACCGAAGGTGGCGAGTGGCGTCGCATCAGGGCGAGGTCGGCGTGGGTGGCGCCGCTGGAGGCATATCCGGTGGAAGTCTTTACCCAATCCACGCCGATCTCACCGCAGATTTCGCACAGGCGGACCTTCGCCGGGTCATCCAGGTAAGCGTTTTCAAAAATCACTTTGATCTTTGCGGCCTTGGAATGGGTGGCCTGGGTGAGCATGCGGATTTCATTGGCGACATAGTCCCAGTTGCCGCTGCGCGCCTGACTGATGTTGATGACCATGTCGAGTTCGGTGGCGCCGTCATGCAAGGCTTGCCGCACTTCAGCGAGTTTCACCACGGTGGTGTGGCCGCCATGCGGAAAGCCGATGGTGGTGCTGGGTTGCACAGTGCTGCCGGCGAGCATTTGCGCACACCGCCCCACGTAATACGGCAGGATGCACACGCTGGCGACGTCGTAGAGCAAGGCGAGCTGGCATCCGGCTTCAAGTTCGGACACGGTGAGCGCCGGATTGAGCAGGGAGTGGTCGATCATCTTGGCGATGTCGGAATAGGTGTAGGTGGTCATAGTGCGTCTGCGACGTCGCAATCAGTGTAGTAGTTCCAACACAGCAAAGGAAAAGCCGGAGCGGGAAGCTCCGGCTTGGTCGGGGACCAGAAGCCCGGCGGAGTGCCAGACGTCGTCTGGCTGAGTTTAGTGCGCCAATGCGTAGCTGACGGCACCATTTGCCATGGCAACGCCATATCCGCCGTTGGCATCAGGGCCTGCGGCCATGTTGTCCAACGCGGACTTGATCATCGCAGTCTTGACCTGTGCAGGCGTGTAGCTGGGACGTGCCTGAACAACAAGAGCCGCGATGCCGGCTGCGTGCGGAGAAGCCGCGGAGGTTCCGAAGAACGGCAAGAAGCCAGGCGTCTTGGTGAAGACACCATCGGCTGCCGTAATGTCGGGCTTCAGCAGCGTGGTGCCGCCGTTGGTAGCAAACAGGAAGTTGCCAGGAGTGATGGCGCTGCCGTCCGGGTTATAGAAAATCTTGCGAGGACCGTCAGAGCTGAAGGTCTCCACGGGATTTGCCATGCCCGTAAACGGAACCACGCCGAGGTGCGCGCTGCCGTAGTACGTTGCCGCCATCGAGATGGTGTTCTTGGCAGCGTTGTGTCCGTAGGTGTTGCCGCTGGTGCGGACGCTTAGGGTCGAACCCCAGCCGTTAACGTGCAGGGCGCGCGGCTGACCACTGAAGAGCACGGCGTAGATGCGGTCGTTGGTTGCGGGGTTGTTGTAAACGGCTTCCTCGTCGGGAATCGAACCGGCGGAGCAGTCCTGGACGGCGGTCGAAGCAGCCTTGAGGACGGTGCCGGCCGAATTGGTGACGTACAGATCGTAGTCGTTGCAAGCGCCGGGCCACGGATCCGACCACTGCAACAGGACGACGCCGGAAGGACCGGCGGCGACGCGATCGAAGGCTTGGGTGCCAGTGAACAAGTGGACATTGCCTGCGCCGGCGAGAATTCCGGTGGCAGGACCGCCGTCAACGAAGTCGCCTTCCCAAGCCTCTGAGTTGTTGTTCAAGGCGCTGCCGCTGTTGCCAGCAGAGGAGAAGTAGGTGCTACCACCGGCGACAACGGTATTCACCGCGTCCGCGATCAGGGTGTCCTGGAACACGCCTTCGTCGGAGTAGGTGACGTCGTCAGCGATGACTTTGCAGCCAGCGGCTGCGAGGGCAATGATGTTGTCGGCGAAGCTGGCTTCATCGGTGAATGCGGTGGCGAAGATCGGAGTCGATCCGGGAGCCATGTCGTACACGATTTCCATCATGGCGGTGCCTTCGTTGGATCCGTTGGAAGGACCGTCCTGGCCAGGCAACACATACGAAGACGAGGGCAAATCGCCGGACGCCTTCAGGGCTGCGACTTCAGCAGGCAAGGCGCTGTCTGACAGGACACCGACATTGACGCCGGCGCCGGTGATGCCGCCGGCAATGACCTGTTTCGCGCGATGGGCAACGTAGCCCTGGCTGGTGAGAGAACCGGCACTGGTGCGGGCCAGTGGCGCTCGACCAACGCGGGTGACATCCGAGCGCGCCGCAATGGACTCGACGCCGGCCATCGGCAACACCGCACGAATGGAGTTGAAGCGGCTCGATTGATAGACAACGTCGCCGCCGGCCTTTTGGATGGCCTGCAACAGAGCGGGCGAAACCTGGCCTTTGATCACGACGTCAACCTTGCCATTGCTGGTGGTGGCGAGCTTGGGCATGAGCGCCGCAATCGAACTGGTGGCGGCAGGGTTTTTCTGTCCAACGGCCGCGAATGCCAGCCCGGAGTCCATCTTCTTCTGCGCCGGGGTCAGGTTTCGCTTGACTTGTTGAATGGCGGCAATCTGCGCGCTTACCGCCGGGCTGAAACCGGACTGCGCGACTGCCGATAGGGACAGCGACAAGATCACCGCGACTGCCGCCAATGCGGCCAGACGCGTCGTACGAATTCGGTTCGATTTCATTTTTGGATCTCCTCAAATTTGTTGCGTGACCGGTCGGCGAAAGCAGCGTTCCGATCTCCACAGGAAACGATGTTCAGCACGGGCCCTCTCAGGGCCGGGCCATGAACGGTACGGTGTCGAACCGGTCTAGCCGAGGTTGATCTTGCGACGAATCAGACCGGCAAGACCCAGCGCCCCCGAGCCGAGCAGCAGAATGCTTGATGGCTCCGGAGTCGAGGTGAACTGATCGTCAATGAAACCCTGTACCGTGATCGTGAACGGCTGGCCGATTCCCGCATTCGCAGAGGTATTGACCACGATCAGGAAGTCTGTTCGAGCAGGGACATAAACCTCGAAGCTGATGGGATCGATGCCAAAATAGTTGCCAGAACTGCCGGCATCGCCGATGTAGTTGAGGGCCAGGTTGGTGGGATCGTAGCTGGGCATGTACGCCGAAGCAAAGGTGTTCGCCGTCACCGAATCCATCGTGATGAAGATGTACGGCGTCACCCCCGAGTTGATCGTGTAAGTGTGGTAGTTGTAGGTCGTGGTTGGGTTGATGACCCCGGGAAATGCCTTTACCGATGACCAGTCGCTGGGGATGCCATTGCGGCTGATACGTCCAAGTTGCGTCGGGTCATTTGCCGCGATAGAGGTTGTGAATGTCGTGAGTAAGTCTGCCTGCGCGACGGAAGCCAGCAGCAGCGTACCCAGGAGAACAATTGAAATCTTCGACAGCTTCTTCATCTTTATCACCTGTGGAGTTGATTTGTAGGGTTAAACGACTGGGGCACCACCAGTGCGATCAGCCGTGGTTACGGAACGACACAGAATCCGGGCGGACTTGCTGCCCAATCGCTGGAGCGGACAGTCGAACGCCCTGTGCCTGTGGGCGTGAGACTGGCGGTTTACACGCAGCACTTGGTCAGACAAAAGTGGGGGAACTGCTGCTCTGCCGGGCCAGTATAGGCGCGCGAGACCTAAGGCGCAAGTAGTACGTTGTAGGTAGTTGCAGAATCCTGCTGGGACGGGTGTCTGGGCTGAGAGGATGGAACGGGGGAAATATCAACTGGCCGGCGGAACTGGAGAAGACGCAGTTCATTCCGCATTCTTTCATCCACGCGTACGGTCGTGATAGATGGAGCCATCACGGGTCCGCAAGAAGTGGGTAACAGGAGTACGTGACATTGCCGCCGGCTTTCGATAACGTTAATGTCTTGCCGGACGGGTTGCTCCGGCTGGTTTCCATTAACACCGTGCCCAGGGCGCGAGGACGCTAAAGCTGGTGACCTCGGCGTCGCGAAGGTGCGCGAGTTTGGCGAAGTAGAAATCCAGCCTCGATTGCGATCAGGCTGCGGAGGCTTCATGCGTCGAGTGCTGGTGGTCTTTACCTTCTTGTGCTGCTCAACGGCGTTTGCCCAACAATCCACCGATTCATCGTCCCCGGCGGGACCAACGCCCGCTGCACAGGCCACGGTCAGCAGCCCAGCGACAACAGCACAGGCGGCTCCCAAAACCGCATCTCAGGAGAAGCCGACGTTCTGGGTGCCTGCTCCGGAGGAGCGCTGGTGGCTGCCCAAGGGCAACTGGATTTACGGCTACGCGGAATTCGATATCGCGCCGCCGCACAACGAGCCCGATCCCAACCTCTGCGCCGCCAACTCCGGCGACTACGGCGGAGCCAACGCCACCTGCACCGCCTTTGCTCGTTACCTGATTCCGGCAGAGGTCACGGTGCGTCCGTTTGGCAAGACGGCGCTGCGAAGGGTCAAGATTTTCTACAATGGCACGTTCATCTTCGGAAAAAACGTGCCCCAGTACCTGTACACGTGGTCGATGGATGGGATCGGCTGGGAGCGCGCGTGGGGCGCCGATATTTACCTCGGCCGGCGGTTTGATTTCCGCGTCACCCAGCATCTGCTGCTACAGCAATTCAACTCGACTTCTCAGGCGCCCGGATATCTCGGGCCGAACGGGCCGTGGGGACGTTATTTCACCGTTGGCGTCCGCAAGTATTTTGGCAATCCAAGAGTCTTGGATGAAGGAGCAAAGTAGCGGGGTCGCGCGAGCGCATCCGCTAGATCGTGCCGTAGCCTGGTGGTCGCGCAACTCACGCCTGTTCTCGCGCGGGTGGGGCGATGAAGGGCGACTCGTCGAGTTCTCTGACCGCGAGCGATATTTCGCGCCAACCCCGCCGATCAACATCGACTGGGCTTCACCCACCGAAAGCCGGAATCGAACACGCCGCGACGGCACGTTTCTCTCTCCCGTGGAAGCGCTGCCACCAGCGGTCGCAACCGCCCACCTGCGCGCGTGGACGCGGCCTGGAAACCCGGCCGCGTGCGTGGTGCTGGCGGCTTCGCGCGACGAGGGTTACTGGATTCGCGAACGGGTGTTTCTTCCGCTGACGGCGCGCGGCATTGACTTGTTCCTGCTGGAAAGCCCTTATTACGGACTGCGCCGCGATGGCCGAAGTCCGTCAGAGATTACCGTCGCCGATCACGGGCTGATGGCGCTGGGTATGGTGCTGGAAGCACGCGCGTTGCTCGATCACTTGAAACCGCAATATCGCAAGCTAGCCATCGCCGGTTACAGCATGGGAGGCCACATGGCGGCCCTCACCGCCGCAATTTCGCCGCTGCCGGTCGCGTGCGCGGCGCTGGCAACGGGAGCCTCGGCCAGCGCCATCTACACACGCGGGTTGCTGTCGTGGAGTGTGGACTTCAAAACTCTGGGCGGCGATCCGGCGCGCGAGCGCTTGCGCGAGCTGTTCGATACCGCAGACATTACGAACTTCCGTCCACCGGTGCGGGTGGATGCCGCGGTGGTGTCGGGGTGTACGAGGGACGGATACGTGCTGCCCAGCGAAACCGAGAGGCTGCATCGGCATTGGAAACGCAGCGAACTGCGCTGGATCGAGGCGGGACACTTCTCCGCGCTGATGACGCAACGCCGTGCGTTGCAGAACTGCGTGAAACTTGCGGTGGAGAAGCTCTGACCGGGCTTTACGATCGAGTCGGCTAGCAGCTTCGAGTCGGTCCCGCGGGCTCGCGCCCGCGGGAACTCGAATACCGTTTCTCTGACGGCCACAGCCTCTACGACGCCGTTGACCGCTTGTAGAAGTGATAGATACCCAGCAAAATCAGCGCCCCGACGAGCGACATGAGGAAGCCGGCGGACTGGCCTTCCTGGTAATGACCTACCATGCGACCGATCCAGGTCCCGAGAAACGAACCTGCGATACCAATCAACATGGTGATCCAGATGCCGCCCGGATCTTTGCCGGGCATGATGAGCTTAGCGAGCGCACCGACAACCAGTCCAATCAGGGCCGTCCACAGAAGATGCAACATACACGCTCCTTTGAGGGTGAGTGACTGCGTTGATGTTGCGCGGACGCCGCCGAGGGTAGCGTTCCGCAAGATGGCCGTTGCGTCGCATGTATCGCGGCGCGCCAACCAGTGTTCCTAGCTCTTCTCGAACATCCCACCGGCGAGGCCCTTAACCTTATCGAGCAGCCCGCCGGCGTCTCCGCCTTCGGCCGTGAGTCCGTCGAGATGCTGCGAGATTCCCTCTGGCAGTTTTCCTTTTACCTGGGCGAGAACGAAATCCACGATCTGCTGCGCGGTTTCCGGCGAAAGGTTAAATTTCTGGGCTACCAACTGCACGATTTCATTCATGACGAAAGCTCCTTGGTCAAATTCAATTTGGTTAGAGGAAGCAGTGCCGGCCAGTGCCTTGTTTTAAGTGGCTCCAGGGATACGCGCATCTGGGGGGAGTCCAGTCTAATCGCTCACGCGAACGCCGCAATGGCACGAAAGTGACCAAGTGGTGAATTTAATGAACCGGGTAGGAAGACCAGGCGGACTAGCCGTGAACCACGTCGCGATAAACCTCGAGCATACGGCGAACGCTTTCGTCCCACGAGAAGCGCTCCGCTTGGAGCGCGCCGCGGGCTTTCAGTTTGTCCCGCACGGTCTGGTCGATCAGCACTTTGTGCAACGCATGCATGATCTCGAAGACGTTCTCGGGATTGACCATGACGGCTGCATTGCCCACGACTTCGGGAATCGAGGAAGTGTTGCTGGTCACGACCGGTGTGCCATGCGCCATGGCTTCGAGAGGTGGCAATCCGAACCCTTCATAGAGCGACGGGAAAACGAAGACCTTGGCGAGATCGTAGAAGATGCGCAGTACGCCGATGGGCACGAACCCCAGGAACCGCACATCATTCTGCATGCGGGTCTTGATGACCGTGCGGCGCAGGTCGGGGTGCTTGGCGAGTTCGTCGCCGATGATGATGAGCTTCAGGTCAAGGTATTGGCCTTCCTTCTCCAATTCGGTCTTGAGCGCGGCGAAAGCCTCGATGATGCGGACAATATTCTTGTGCGGGCTGATGCGTCCTGCGTACAGCAAGAACGGATACGTCACCTGGTAGCGCTCGGCGATGAGTTTGCGGTCGGCGTCGGTAGCGTGGCCCTGGCGGAAGCGGTCGTCGAGGGCGTTATAGATGACTTCGATCTTTTCGCCGGGCACATGAAACAAGCGCTCGGTATCTTTCTTGGAGAAATTGGAGACTGCAAAGATGCGGGCGGCACGATGCAGCACGCGCTTGGTGAGCTCGAAGTGGATGGTGCGTTTGACCCAGGAATCGCTGTTGAGCTTGTAGAGGTGGTCGAGCAAATCGTGCACCGTGACCACGTAGGGACACGGGACGGCTTGCGGCTTCCAGAACAGGTGGGGCACATGCAGCAGGTCCACCTTGTGGTGTCGCAGAATGCGGTTCAGCTCAAGATAGCTGTTCAGCGAGAACTCGTTGGGATGAGTCGGCACCGTGATGAAGTTGGGAGGAAGGGGTTCGATGTCTCCGAGCTTTCCCGGAATGCCCAGCAGAAAGTATTCGTTGCCGTGGTCGAGACGCGCTAGCGTGCGAATCGCGTTGCGCGTGTAAGTCCCCACGCCGAATTCGTTGATCCGCCGGATGTCGATGGCGACGCGCACAGTCTAGTGTAAACCGGGCACGACGCGAATTACTCGCTACGCCTTCACCGCCTCCAGGTGCTTCGCTCGCCGCGAGGCATACAGCGGGAACTGCTCCGCCAGCTCCAGAACTTCGCCGCGAATCTTGCTCAGTATCGCGTTGTCGCTGCGATTGTTCAGGGCTTCGGCGATGAACTTGCCGACCTGCTGCATCTCCGCTTCCTTCATGCCGCGTGTGGTAAGCGCCGGTGAGCCGATGCGAATGCCACTGGGCCTCATCGGCGGATTGGTGTCGAACGGAATCGCGTTCTTGTTCACCGTGATGCCGGCATCGTGCAGTGCGTTCTCGGCTTCACTGCCCAGCATGCCTTTGGCGAAGACATCGACTAGCATGAGGTGCGTGTCAGTGCCGCCGGAGACAACGCGGAATCCCTCATCAGCCAGCGTCTGCGCCAGCACCTTCGCATTGGCGACGACCTGTCGCGCATAGTCCTGGAAGTTCGGCTGCAACGCTTCTTGGAAGCAGATGGCCTTTGCCGCGATGATGTGCACCAGCGGGCCGCCTTGCATGCCGGGGAATACGACCTTGTCGATGGCAGCGGCGTGCTCCTGCTTGGAGAGAATCAGTCCGGCGCGCGGGCCACGCAGTGTCTTATGCGTAGTGGTGGTGACGACATGGCAGTGCGGCACAGGCGACGGATGCGCGCCACCGGCAACCAGTCCGGCGAAGTGCGCCATGTCCACGAGGTAAAACGCGCCAACTTTGTCGGCAATCTGCCGCATGCGGGCGAAGTCGATGATGCGCGGATACGCGCTGCCGCCACCGATGATCATCTGCGGCCGGTGTTCGACCGCCAGCTTCTCCACTTCGTCGTAATCGATGGTCTCGGTCTCCTTGGTCACGCCGTACGGCACGATCTTGTACGTCTTGCCCGAGAAGTTCAGCGGATGCCCGTGCGTCAGGTGGCCGCCGTGCGCGAGGTTCAGGCCGAGGATCGTGTCGCCGGGCTTGATGAGCGCCGCGTACGCTGCCATATTCGCCGTCGAGCCGGAGTGCGGCTGCACATTCGCGTGCTCGGCTCCGAAGAGCTGCTTGGCGCGATCGCGCGCCAGGGTTTCCACCACGTCAGTGAATTCGCATCCCCCGTAATAGCGCTTGCCGGGATAGCCTTCCGCGTACTTGTTGGTGAACACCGAGCCCGCAGCTTCGAGCACGGCTTCGCTGACGAAGTTCTCCGAGGCGATGAGTTCAAGCCCTTCGTGCTGGCGACGCTCTTCGTTGGCTATGGCTTCTGCGATTGCGGGATCGATTTCGGAGATGGGAAGTTCCCGGGGATTGGTCGGCATGATGGCGTCCTCGCGTGGTGCTGAACCAACATTGTAGCGCGTAGAAGCAGACTAGTCGCAGGCGCACCTTTGCTTTGCCCAAAGCAGAGAAAACTACCACTGAGGCACAGAGATCACTGAGAAAACTGATTCAAAAATCTCTGTGCCTCAGTGTCTCCGTGGTGGATGTTCCTACCCGGCAAACGCCTTCGAAAGGAACCGCGAGATGTGCCAGGCATCCATGTATTTGTAGGGCGTTTCGCCGAGCGAGTAGTGGCCGCAAGGCAGCGCCTTTACCGTGGTGTCGAGGCCGCGCTTCACGAATTCGCTCGCGGCCTGCATGGAGAACTCTGGCAGGAAGGTCAGATCATAGCGGCCGTAGATCATCAGCGACTTCTTGTGCCAGCGCTCGAACTTGTCGAAGTACACGATCGGACTGATTGACAACCAGGCATTGCGCAGGTCGTCGTGTGTGACCAGCTTCTCCATGCTCTCGCGAATGTGGCGTGTGGACTGCCCCGTCCAAACAACGTCGCCAAACGTCGTCGAGGCGTGGTTGAACACCGCCACCTTGATGCGCGGGTCGTGCGCCGCGGCGATAAAGGCATAGCACGAACCCAGGCTGGTGCCCACGATGCCGAGCTTGGTGTAGCCGCGCTGCTGCAGCCAGTCGAGGCACGAGCGGATGTCAACGATCCCCTGTCGAACCGAATCAATGGTGCGCCCGATGTTGGCCGACACGGCGTAGTCGGCGCGAGTGAATCCCTGCGGGCGGCGAATGTCGTGGTACGGCATGCTCATGCGCAACGCCGAGATGCCCAGCATATTGAAGATCTGGCAGAGACCGTTCTGGCTGACGCCGTCGGCATTCCACTGTGGCAGCAAGATTACCGCCCGGTGCCCGCGCGCCGGGAACCACCGCGCATTCATCAGGTTGTTCTCGGGATACGGCGACTCCACCGCCGAGGTGAAGCGCAGGAACTGCCCGTACGATTCTTTGAGTTGCTTCTTAGGCGGTTCGCTGCCGGTGTGAAACAGCTCGACGCGGCGATGCTCGAGGCGAAAATCCGTCGGCACCTTGTAAGCGTAAAAATCGTCGCTGCTGGCCACGATGCGGTCGTTCACCGCCGTCCAGAATTCCATCATGGCGCGCGTGTCCGATTCGTCCTGCGGCGGTTGCATGTCGGCAACCACCGGCCAACGCTGTACGAACTCCGCACCCCACTCGAACGGACGCACCACGCGGTTGTTGTCCCGCGAGGTCATGCGGGTTTCCCAGTCGTGCATCCAGCGGCGGTAAGACTCTTTCATTGGTAGCTTTCATGATAAGGGAGAAAGGCGCGCAAGTAGGAGGGAAGTGCAAGGAACGTAAGGAGTTGTGCAGTGAATGGGGATGCCTGCGGGGTGAGTGGGAGGCGGGATGCGAATGTCGGGCGATCTTCTTCGCGCCCGCCGCACCTCGTAGGATTAGGCAAGAAGTTCATCCAAATGGGCAACAAATCGAGGCGTCACCGGATGATACTGAAAAACAAGCGATGACGGGTGAGGATCGTGGGCACTTCCTGAGCAGCTGGAATCATCGGTTATTAAATAAGGAGACACAATGCAGAAACGCAAACTTGGAAAGAGCAACCTGGAAGTCTCGGCCATCGGGCTCGGCTGCATGGGCTTGAGCTTTGGCTTATGGTCCGGCCGTAGAGAAACAGCACGGCATTTCTCTCATCCGGGCGGCCGTTGAACGCGGCGTAACATTCTTCGACACTGCCGAAGTTTACGGGCCCGTGGACGAATGAAGAGCTGGTTGGTGAAGCGCTTGCTCCCCTGCGCGACAAGGTAGTCATCGCCACCAAGTTCGGATGGAGCATTGACGAGAACGGCAAGAACACAGGCGGCTTGGACAGCCGGCCAGAGCGCATCAAGAAGGTCGCCGACGCCTCGCTCAAGCGCCTCAAGACTGACGTCATCGATCTTTTCTACCAGCACCGCGTCGATCCGGAAGTGCCGATCGAAGACGTCGCTGGCGCGGTGAAGGAACTGATCGAAGCCGGCAAGGTGAAGCACTTCGGCCTGTCGGAAGCCGGGGCGCAAGACAATTCGCCGCGCCAACGCGGTGCAGCCGGTGGCGGCGTTGCAAAGCGAGTACTCGCTGTTCTGGAGAGAGCCGGAAGAGGAAATTCTGCCAACACTCGAAGACCTGGGTATCGGATTTGTCCCGTTCAGTCCGCTCGGCAAGGGCTTTCTCACCGGAGCCATCAGTGCAGATACACAGTTCGACAAGACGGACTTTCGCAATGTTGTTCCGCGGTTCACGCCGGAGAACCGCAAGGCCAACCAGGCGCTAGTGGATGTTGTCGGCAAATTCGCGCAGCAGAAGAAGGTAACCCCGGCACAGATTGCGCTGGCGTGGCTCCTGGCCCAGAAACCCTGGATTGTTCCGATCCCTGGCACAACCAAATTGCATCGTCTCGAAGAGAACATCGGAGGAGCCGCAGTTGAACTCACGCCAGACGATCTGCGCGAGATCGATAGCGCTGCCTCACAGATCAAGCTGGAAGGCGCCCGCTACCCCGAGCACCTCCAGAAGATGGTCGGCCGGTGAGCGGCAATCGGCGGGAGAAACCGAAAATGAGAGCCCTGTATGTTTGCGCGTTCGTCATGGTTGTGGCGGTCGCTGGTGTCAGTCAGGCTCAATCTGCAAAGAAGCAAGTAGCACAGCCTGACTCAGCCAGGGAAAAACTGATCGGAGCGTGGCATCTGGTGCACATCGACGCGCCGGGTCTGGATGGCAAGCCTATGGACATCCCTCAGCCGACGGGTATGCTGATCTACACGCGTGACGGCCACATGTCAGTGCAGCTCATGTATCCCAAGTCGGCAAGTGCCCTTTCGAATGAGTACGTCCTGAATGGGTACGAGGCGTCCTTTGGAAGCTACGAACTGGATGAAGCGAAACACACGGTGACGCATCATGTGCAGGGATCGGTTACGCGCGACCTACTCGTCGAGCAAAGACCTGCCTCGCGTTTACGAGTTCACCGGGGAGGGGCGCCTGATCATTAAGTCGGCTCGGCCCGAAGAACATTGGTTCGTCACTTGGGAGCATTACTAGGGCGCCGCGAAGGTGACCGTGCCCACTGTAAGCAGACGTGATCTACGATGCACCGGACGATGGAAGGAGCAGAAATGAAAATACTCGCCGCCGGATTCATCTCGCTCTGTCTGTTTGCGTCGGCTGCATCGCGGGCCCAGACGAGTGTGGCGCAAGTTGCTGCCTCGCCGACCCAAGATTCTCAGCGCGATCAAGATCACACGAAGCGGCTCGCAACCATCCATCCAGGCACCCGCCGAGCACATGACTGGCACCGTGCTTGTTCAGCCACTGTTTAGTGCGAACGATCGATCACGCGCAACCGGAGGGAAGGTTACGTTCGAACCCGGCGCCCGGACGGCGTGGCACACTCACCCGCTAGGGCAAACACTGATCGTTACGGCGGGCACCGGCTGGATTCAGCAATGGGGAGGCCCGATCGAGGAGATCCGGCAGGGTGATGTCGTCTGGATTCCACCGGGAACAAAACACTGGCACGGAGCCACGGCAACCACCTCGATTACGCATATCGCCATTCAGGAACAACTCGACGGGAAGACGGTTGAGTGGATGGAAAAGGTCGGCGACGAACAGTACGGGAATCTTAAGCCCGCATCGGGAGGAGTTATGGGCAGCACGAAAGAGCCTTCTGCAGCACAGAAACTGATGGGTGACTTCGATCCAAAGCTAGCTGAGCTAACCGACAACGTGCTGTTCGCCGATGTCTGGGAGCGTCCCGGGCTATCGAAGCGCGATCGTAGTCTGATAACGGTCGCCGCCCTGATTGCTCTCAATCGGCCGGAACAACTGCGATCTCACCTTCAACTAGCGCGCAAGAACGGGGTAACCAAGGATGAAGTGGTCGAGGTAATTACCCAGCTCGCCTTTTACGCAGGATGGCCCAACGCGGTGAATGCCGTCGCGGTCGCGAAGGAGGTATTCCAGTGAAGTGTTGTTGGGGATCGGGTCCTCATGAGCAATAACATCGCGCGGAAAGTGGATGCCACCAAGCAATCGTCGCAGGAGGACGGATGTCAAAGGAAAACGACACCCTGAAAGGCCGGCTTTCGCGGTATCGCGAAATTACGATCACGGTGAGCGGCAGAAAGTCAGGACGCAGTATCTCGATCCCGGTCTGGTTTGTATTCGAGGACTCCAAGCTTTACCTGCTGCCGGTGCAGGGGTCGGATACGCAGTGGTACAAGAATGTGCTCAAGAACCCGCAGATTCGGATCGAGGCGCGCGGCGCAGAGGCTGAATGCAAGGTTGTTACAATCACTGACACTTCGCAGGTGTCGTCGGTGGTGGAGAAATTCCGCGCCAAGTACGGGGCTGACGTAAAGAAGTACTATTCCAAGTTCGACGTTGCCGTTCTCGCTCAGAATGGCTTTTGAAGGGAGTTCTCTATGGTCTACGATTACGGTAAACGGAACGAAGCGTGAGGTCCACGCGCCGGGCGACACTCCGCTGCTCTACGTTCTGCGCAACGAGCTGGAGCTGATTGGTCCGCAGTTCGGCTGCGGACTTGCGCAGTGCGGAGCCTGCTCCGTTCTGATCGACGGCAAGGAAGTGCGCTCCTGCATTACGGCACTCTCGGACGTCGCTCCCAACCAGGAAATCACCACGCTCGAAGGTCTGCCCGCGAGATGGGCCAAGCAAAAAGGCCTGTCGGCGGAGGAAGCGAAGACCACGCTGCATCCGGTACAGCAGGCGTGGATCGAGGAGCAAACTCCGCAATGCGGATTCTGCCAGAACGGAATGATGATCAAGGCCACCGAACTGCTCGAAAGCAATGCGAACCCGACGCTGACGCAAATCAAAGAGGCGTTCACCACTTCCGGAGTGTCGCCCAATCTGTGCCGCTGCGGCACCTACACCGCGATCATCGAAGCAGTACAACATGCCGCCACGATCATGGCGAAGGGGAGGTAAGCGATGGCGACCATGAGCGAAAAACCCGGAAACGTTTTCGGAGCGACTCTGACACGGCGGCAATTCGTGAAGACCGGTGGCGTGCTGGTCGTGGGATTCAGCCTGGTCGGCACGGAGGTTTTGAAGGGCGAGACCCCGAAGGCCGCGACGATGAAGAACTCGCTCGATGCGAGCCTCCCGAGCTCGTGGATTGAGATTCACCCGGACAACACGGTTCTGATTCGCACCGGGAAGAACGACTTCGGCCAGGGCACGACCTTTACCGCCTATCGGCAAATTGTGGCCGATGAGCTGAGCGTGCCCTTCGAAGCGATCACCACGGTGGTCCAGGGAAGCACGGATGTCACGCCGGACGGCAGCGGGGCCTTCGATTTTCTCGGCCGCGGATCACCGAACATCCGCAAGGTGGCCGCCTATACCTATCAGGCGCTGCTCGATCTTGGCGTCAGAAAAACTCGGCGTGGCGAAGGACAAGCTCTCCGTGAACGACGGCATTGTCTCGGGAGGCGGCAAGAGCATTTCGTACGGGGACTTGGTGAAGGGTCAGCAGTTGAAGCTCACGATTCCCGTCAAGGGAGACCTCACCAGCATCATGGGGCTGACGGTCGAGGGTAATCCGCCGATGAAGCCGGTGAGCGAGTACAAGGTCATCGGCAAGTCGTTCAAGAATTCCGTGACTGCCTCGAAGGTGCAGGCCAAGGAAACCTGGGCAACCGATGTGCGCCTGCCGGGCATGTTGCATGCGCGCGTGGTGCATCCGAAGACGCTCGGTTCGACGCTGGTGTCGGCCGGGCAAGTGGACAAGACCAAGTTCCCGAATTCGCAGGTCATCGTGAAGGGCAATCTGGTGGGAGTGGTCGCTCCCACAGAGTGGGAGGCGATCCAGGCAGCGCAGCAAGTCGCCAAGGACACGAAGTGGACAGAGTGGAAAGGCCTGCCCGGCACCGCGAAACTGTACGAGTATCTTCGGAACGAGGCCGACTGGAAGACCACACCTCCCACGAAGAGCGATGTCAGCAAAGGTGACGTGGGTGCCGCGATGGCATCAGCCCACAAGAAGCTCTCCGCCACCTATCAATTCCCTTACATGAAGCACGCGCCCATCGGCCCAACCATGGCCGTTGGCGACGTCAAAGCGGACGGCACGGTGCACATCTACACGCACAACCAGAACCCGCAGGAGCTGCGTGGCGAGATTGCGATGATGCTCCGCACCACGCCCGATCACGTGATCGTGCATGCTTATCCCGGGCCGGGGCATTATGGAAGGTCAAACGGCGGAAACGCCGGCGCGGAAGACGAGGCAGTGATCCTGTCCCAAGCTGTCGGCAAGCCAGTGCGTGTGCAATGGATGCGCGCGGATGATATCCAATGGTCCACGCAATCCGCGGCCGCCTTTTCCGATATTCAGATCGCCCTCGATGACAAAGGCAAGATCGTGGCCTATCAGGTTGACCATTACATGCCTGCCATGCAGGATGATCGGCCCATCGGTGCGGTGATTGCAGGGCTGCCCACGATGCCGGCTCCCGACGTGCACAATGACTTCATCACGAACACGGCGTTGGGGATTGCCGATCCGTGGGTGTACGCTCCGGTTCCGAATGTGATGGAGCGTGGGCACGGCACATTCCAGGTGGGGCAGAAAGCTTCGCCGATCGCCGTCGGCCTGCGCGACCACAGCATGCGGACGCCGGTGCAGTTCCAGCAGAACTATCCGCGCGAACTGGCAATCAGCGAGGCAGCGGCGCTTGCGGGCGCGGATGCCATCCAGTTCCGCATCGACCACGCAACCGAGGAGCGCGTCATCGGCGTGCTGAAAGCGGCCCGCGATGCCTCAGGGTGGGACACGCGCCCGTCGCCGCGTCCTGATGCTGTCTCCACCGGTTCAACGCCAGTGCGCGGTCGCGGCGTTTCGCTGATGTTCCGCAGCGGGACTTACTGGGCCTGCGTCTGCCACATCGCGGTGACTCCCAGCACAGGTGCGATCGTGGTTGAGAAGTGCACGATGGCCGTGGATCCCGGCATTGTCATCAACCCGGCGCAATTGAAGCGGCAGGTCGAAGGCGGAGTGGTGATGGGAGTCAGCAATGCACTGTTCGACGAGGTGCTGTTCGACGAAAGCGGAATCACCCAGGATGACTGGATTTCCTATCCCGATCCCGACCATGTCGGACATACCTGAGATTAAAGTTGTGCTGATCAATAATCCGAAAGTCGGTACTTATGGCGGAGGCTCGGAAGCGCCGAATGCACTGGCTTCGTCGGCTATCGCCGCGGCCCTCCACGACGCAACCGGTAAGGTGATTCGGCGGCTTCCGATGAAACCCGCATACGTGCAGGCGATCTTGAAGGCTTGAGCGAGCAGCCGATACAGCGTGAGCATCGTGAATTTGTCACGGTTTCAGCATCAATCAATGGGGTGTGAACATGTCGGACGCACAAGACCAAACTCTGCTTGAGGCTCTACTCGACTCGTGGGACCGGAACAACACCATCCTGGTGAACCTGCTCCGCGCTGTCCCGGACGGCGGGCTTGACGTCAGGGCGATGGAGGGCAGCCCGTCGGTCGCGGAGATGTTCACGCACATCCACTATGTGCGACTCGTGTTCGTCTCCGAAGATGCCCCCGAGTTCGCCACTGAGGTGCCCAAGGAAGAATGGGTGGCGGAGCGCGACCCTGAACGAATCGCGCAGATGCTGAACGACAGCGCCAAGGCGGTGCGGGACGCGGTAAAGAGCAGGGTGGAGACAGGCGGGCAAATGAACCTTCACTACGACCACCCGATCCTCCTGCTGCAGCACATGATCTGGCACGAGGGATATCATCACGGCCAGATCAAGCTGGCCCTCAAGTTGGCGGGCCACCCGATAACCAATAAGCAAGCCGGGCCGCTGACTTGGCGCGTCTGGATGGACAAGACGGGAGCTGACCCCGGGAATTGAGCGAGCAGGAACTATGGGCGAAACATTGAAGATCAGTGACCACCACGGGCGCTCACGGCGGTTGCGTTCCGTCGAGGGCCTAAGTGAATCCGACGTGAGCAAGCTGGCGCGCTTGATTGCCGCTTATGCCCCTCATGACGGCAGCTTCGAGTTGGGCATCCCTGAATTACGCGCCAGCCGCTTTTCGCGACTGAACCGGCAGTGTGTGCATGCCCTTCAATTGCCTTGCTTGTCAATCGTGGCGCAAGGAGCAAAGTCCGTCATCGTGGGCGAGGAGGTTTTCGAGTACGATTCGTCGCGCATGCTGGTTTACTCGGTTGCACTGCCGGTTGCGGCCCAGATTACACGGGCCAGTCAATCCGAGCCCTACCTGTCTCTGAGGCTCGACATCGATCCGCACAAGATTGCCGAACTGGTGTTGAAGGTGTATCCGCAAGGCCTGCCTCCTGTTCAAGAGCGGCGCGCGGTTTACATCACCCCTGCTGACCAGAGCATTGTGAACGCCACGGTCCGTCTGGTGGAGTGCCTCGCACATCCCGGCGATGCTGAACTGCTCGGCCCACTGATAGTGGACGAGATCTTGATCCGGTTGCTGCGCAGCCCGATTGGGGTTCGCGTGGCGCAAATGGGGTTTGCCGAGTCCAGCGTGAACCGAATTGCGAAAGCGATTTCGTGGCTGCGCGCCAACTACTCCCAGCCGATGAAAGTCGAAGAATTGGCCGAATTGGTGCACATGAGCGTGTCGTCGTTCCACGAGCACTTTAAGTCCGTGACCTCGATGAGCCCGCTGCACTATCAAAAGGTGTTGCGCCTGCAAGAGGCGAGGCGCCTCATGTTGTCGGCAATGATGGATGCGGGCGCCGCCAGCCAACAGGTCGGCTATCTCAGCGCCTCGCAGTTCAGCCGGGAATATAGCCGCTTCTTCGGCAGCGCCCCGAGCAGGGACGTCGCCCGACTGCGGCAAGACACTCGATCCTGGGCCTGAGGGTACCCCCCTCCAAAACGTTGCAACTTGTATCACTGCCCCAGCGATTACCTCACTTGGGTAGCGGCACCGTTCCGTTCACGGTGAAGTCGGCCTCGGACTTCGCTGCCGTCTCCGTCGGCTGTGTCGATCCCACGCTCAGGTGATACGTTCCTGCCAGAATGGAACGCTCTCCCTTCGCGTTAACTGCCGACAGCGACCGCGGACTCAGCTCAAGCGGCACCTCGCGGCTCTCGCCAGCCTTCAGTGGGACGCGCTGAAAGCCGACAAGCGAGTAGATCGGGCCGTCGGACTGAGGTGTCTTCAAGTACGCTTCCACCACTTCCTCTCCCGCGACCTTGCTGTTGTTGGTAACGGTGACAGTGGCCGTGACCGGCTTGCCCGCCGCAACCGTGGCGCTCGAAAGCTTGACGGGCCCGTACTGAAACGTCGAATAGCTCAATCCGTAGCCGAAACCCCATAACGGCTTGCCCGTGTAGTAGCGATAGGTGCGGTTCTTGAAGGAGTAGTCGGTAAACTCCGGCAACTCCTTCGTCCCGGCGTAAAACGTAACCGGCAACCGGCCTGCGGGATTATTGGCCCCGGCGAGCGTCCGCGCAATCGCAGTTCCGCCGTCCTCTCCCGGATACCACGCCTGAAGTATCGCCGCCGCGTGCTCCTTGGCCCACGTAAGCGCGAGCGCGCTGCCGCTCATGGACACCACAATCACCGGCTTCCCAGTCGTGCCAAGCGCCTCCAGCAGGTGTTGTTGCGCCGCCGGAAGATCAATGCTGGTGCGGTCTCCACCACTAAAGCCTTCGATCTCAATTGGCATCTCCTCGCCTTCCAGTTGAGGCGAGAGCCCCACGAAAGCCACCACGATATCAGACGCCTTCGCGGCTGCCACGGCTTCATCGATCTGCGCCTGCGCCGGAGCCTCCCAGTTCAACGTGACGCCGCCGCCAGACATGTCGCCCGAGTGGCTGTATTCCAGGCGGAAGTCGTGCGGGTTGGTATCGGTGAAATTGATCTCCACCTTCGCCGGCTTCGATTGCGACTTGGTGGGAGGGGCGCTGCTCGGCGCACCCGTTGCCTTCACGTTCGGCTTACCGCTGTTGAGTTCGCCCTCGGAGAGCACTTTACCGTCGAGGACGAACCGGTACGCCTCTCGCGGTGAGTACGGAAAGGCGGACCCGCTCTCAACCGTGAAGACATACTTCCCCGTCGCCGGAACTTTCAGTGTCCCCGACCACCGCACCGAGTAGTTGTAGGTCTGAACTTCGGGCACTGGAGTTGCATTGTCCCAGTCGTACTGAATTTCGGGCGTGGTTGCTACATGGACCGGGCGGCCCGTCCAGTCTGGCGTAGCGAAATACTCGGTACGCAGGCCACTGCCGAATGCGGTGCGCGGTACCGGTACGCTGCTACCGTTCGCCAAGGTCGAGCCCTGCGCGTAGTGAATCGTGGATCCATGGAATTGCTTCGTCATGCCATCCAGCGGGCTCACAGGATGCAGCGGCTGCCCGTTGTAATTGCCTTCGAGCGAAACCAGCAGGTCGGCAGTCGGTCCCACGACCGCAATGTCGTGAGGCGCCTTGCTCATCGGCAGAGCGCCATTGTTCTGCAACAGCACCATCGACTTCTCGGCGGCACGCAATGCAAGCTTGCGATTCTGCTCTGAAGCGACCGACGAAAACGGAATGCGATCCAGTGCGCTACTACCCGGAGGATCGAAGAACCCAAGCTGCATGCGCGCGGTGAAGAGTCGCTCTGCCGCGGTGGTCACCATTGCCTCGGAAATAACGCCCTTGCGCACCGCATCAGCCAGCGTGTTGAATCCCGGCGACCAGATGGTGCATGACAGGTCCGTGCCCGCCGCGATCGAAAGGGCCGAAGCATGCAGAATGTCAGGCGCATTGTGGTGTCCATTAAAGACATCGACGATAGCGCCGCAGTCGGAGACCACGAAGCCCTTGAACCCCCAGGCGTCACGCAGGTGGTCCTTCAGCAACATCTTGTTGGCGCAGGCCGCCATTCCATCGATCGCGTTGTAAGCGCACATCACCGACTTCACGTGGCCATCAACGACAGTAGCTCGAAACGCCGGCAGGTAAGTTTCCTCCAGGTCCCGCGGGCTCACATCCACATTGAAACCGTGGCGCAGCGACTCGGGACCGCTGTGCACCGCGTAGTGTTTGCTGGTGGCGACCGCTTTCGGATGATCGGGATCGTCGCCCTGTACTCCGGTAATGAATGCCACACCCATTTGGCTCGTCAGGAACGGATCTTCCCCGTACGTCTCCTGGCCGCGTCCCCAGCGCGGGTCGCGAAAGATGTTGATGTTGGGCGACCAGAAGGTGAGTCCGTAGAATATGCGGTGATTGCCCTCGCGTTGCGCCTGGTTGTATTTCGCGCGGCCCTCGCTGGCGATCACATCACCCATCTGCTGCACCATCGCCTTGTCCCACGTCGCCGCCATGCCGATCGCCTGCGGAAAGACGGTGGCGTACCCCGCCCTGGCGACGCCATGCAGCGCCTCGCTCCAGGTCTGGTAATCCGGAACGCCCAGCCGCGGGATCGCGATGGCCCAGTCCTCAAGCTGCGATGCCTTCTCGTCGAGCGTCATTCGACCCACGAGGTCATGCGCGCGCGCGGCAGCCGGTAGCGAAGTGTCCATGTAAGCGGGTGGCTTGTCTTGCGCGAAGGAAACGAGTGAGGCCAGCACGATGATTGCGAGGACGATACGGTGCATCAGGACGACTCCTGTAAGCAGATTGATATTGATGAAGATGAATCGCCCAATTCTATACGGGAGCGAGTCTGACAGCGCAACTCGGAGGTGGAAGCACCGGACTCAGGCTTCGGGGCGAATGCCAAACGCTGGACTACTTACTCCGTCGTGCTCTCTACGACAACTCTCTTGCCAATTATGCTATTCAGCGTTACGCTGTTTAGCGCAACATGAAACTCAACGAAAACCCTTTCATCTTCGGCGAGATTATTGACGACGAGAACTTCGTCAATCGCGCGGTAGAGCTTCGCCAGCTTGTCCGCGACCTCGCTGACGGCCAGAAAGTGTTCCTGTTGTCGCCCCGGCGTTTCGGCAAGAGCTCGCTGGTGGCCATGGCGATGCTCAAGCTGAAGAAGCGGCACATCCATACCGTCAGCCTCACCGTGAGCAGCTATTCCAGCTATGCGCAGTTCCTCGAAAAGTTTGCCGAGAAGGTCCTGCGCGCCGCCGGTCCCTGGGATCGTGTGAAGGATTGGGTCACACGCTTCGGCCGCCAGGTCAAGCCCGACGTCAACTACAACATCACCACCGGCGAAGTCAGCCTGTCGCTGGGCAAAGGCGCCGGGTTCGATCCCGCGCCCATCGCACCGGAAATCTTTGCCCTTCCTGGAGAACTCACAAAGAACGGCGACTTTCGCATGGCGATTTGCCTCGACGAGTTCCAGCAGATTACGGAATTCAACGGCGGCTCGGTCGAGAACGTTATTCGCAACCAGGTACAGGAGCAGCGCGGTGTCGGCTACGTCTTCGCCGGCTCGCAGCCCTCGCTGATGCAGGAAATGCTTTCCGCCAGCCGTCCGTTTCACAAGGCGGGGCCGCAGATCTTTCTCGACAAGATCTCTGCCGCCGATTGGAAGCAGTTCATCACCGCTCAGTTCCAGCGTCGTGGCCGCACCATCGCTGACCCGGCGCTGGAGCTTCTACTGAGCGCCGCCGACCTCATCCCCTACGACGTGCAGCGTATCGCCCATGAACTTTGGGACCACGCCGAGCTGCAAAGCAAGAAGCAGCTCGGGATCGCAGACGTTGAGGCTGTTGTCAACGCGTTGGTCTCCGGCCAATCCACCTACTTTGAGTTGCTGTGGGAGCAACTCGCCCCCCGCCAGCGCGCCGCTCTACAAGCGGTGGCCGCTCGAGGCTCCGCTGACCTCTATTCGCAGACGCTTCGCGAAGAGTTTCGGCTCGGCCCCGCCTCCACCGTGCAGAAGGCCTTCCAGTCGCTGGACGCCAAAGACATCCTCGATCGCTACAAAGGCGATTACTTCTTCCTCGACCCGCTGTTCCCGCTCTGGATCAAGAAGCGGTCCGCGTAGTACGCCATTTAGCGTAACGCCAATCGGCATAGTTTGGCCGGTTACTAAAGTTTTCTTGCTCACACGAATTTTCGTGACAGGCTGGCTCGCCAGGTCTATCAGTAATATTGGATTTATCGCCCTAAACGATGGGCACGAGCCGTGCGGTATTCCGGCCGGTTCGTTAAGTTCTTTGAAATCTATGACTTCCATGTAAGTCACATGGGGACAATAGCTTACGTCAGAAATCATGCGTAACTCACTGATTCCACAGCGGGGCAGGGGGAGGGGTCTTTCGCCAAGTCTTCGCTTTTTCAGGCCCCGCCAACTTTCAGCTGCCGAGTGTCAGTGGTCCAGTCGGACCGACGATCTTCGCCCACAGGTGGCTCGGTTTGCCGCTGGCGACCTCGACGGAGATTCCCAACTTCTGGAACTCGGCTTCCAGTGCCAGGCTGTCGGGACTCACAACTGCGAAGCCCTCCAACTGGCAGCCCGAAGGCGCATCGACCGACGGATGCACTGTCTCCGCGCCCCACTGGATGAAGAACGGAATCAGCCCATCATGGTCATCGGAAACATTGAGCGTTTGCCAGTGCAGCATTTGGCCATCAGGACGTGCGCGCGAACCCGGCGTTGGCCCCTGGAACTGCACGCCTGCTTTTTTCCAGCGCTCGGCGACTCCCACAATGTCAGACGTGTGCACCGCCCAATCCACCAGCGTCGGCGTCGTAAGTTTCTTCAGCATCGCCGGCAATTCCGCCCGCACTTTGGGAACTTCGGTCTGAGCGGGATCGGGAGCAATGACCTCGAGATAGCGCAGCGGCCCGAGCGCCAGCAGGGCATTGCGGGTGCCGCGTCCCGGGTGCACGCCGCCTAAGGCAGGTTTTACGCCGGTATGCTTCTCCACGAAAGCGATCCCCGCCTCGAGATCGTTGCAGCCGAGCAGTAGATGATCGAGCATAGTGGGAACATTCTCCGCGGCAATCAGGCTGCGCGACATGGCCGCAGCAGCACCCGTCATGATGACAAATTCCCGTCGCGAAATCATGGTTGAATCCTGCGAATCGTGATGAGAGTGGAAGTTAAGCGCTCTCCGATGCAAGCGAGCCCAGCAATTGCTGCATCGACTCACCCGGATCCTGGCTGGCGAATTTTTCGTCGAGCACGACGAACCGGACCGATGGTGCGATTTCCTGGAGAACCTGGCGCGTTGTTCTTCCGTCCACTGTCTGCATGTGCGCCGACAGCACCATTGTTTTCGGCTTCATGGCTTTCAGCAGGATTTTCGCATCTTCGAGCTTGCCGGTGACGACCGCGTTGTATCCGGCGCTGAACAGCACCTCGCGCATCAGAGCGCGAACGTCTCCGGAGTCGATCAGGCATAGCACGCGCGGCCGCGCGTCACCTGCGAGTCCCTTGGAATAGCGCGAACCCAGGTACGCTGCGGTGATCGCTTCCTCCGGCGAGTCGTAAACTTCGAACAGCTTGGTGAGGTTGGTCATCTCCAGCACCTTGCGGACGGGCTCCGGAACGCCGCTGAGTTTGAGGTCGCCATGCTTGGAACGCGAAGTATGCATCAGGCGCACCAACGCTCCCAGGCCGCTGCTGTCGATGAATTCCACCTGATTGAGTTGCATCACGATCTCGGCGTACTTGGCGCGCGTGTCGCCGAAATACGCATGCAGGGCATGTACTTCAGGTCCGGCAACGATGCGCCCATAACACTGCACCACCAGCACATCGCCGACAGGGCGACTTTCGATTCGCAACGGCATTACGCCTCCAGGGCCCTGCAACCAAGGCTTGGTTCAAGGTATCGAGTCACGGCAGTTTACATCAAGCTCTGCGTCGGAGCCAGAGCGGGCGGCGCATATACTGTTTTACTGATGCGCGACGGATACACCGATCTGCCTTCTGGCAAACTCGCCAACGTGGTGACGTATCTCGAGATGCGAACGCCTCCAGCATTCACAGCTCACACAACTTCAGACTTCCAGATTCGGCTCGTTGAGCATCCCGATCTCGGCTGGTACCGAGCGCTGTACCGTCGAATCGGCGAGCCCTGGCTGTGGTTTAGCCGATTGCGAATGCGGGACGATGAACTGCGGGCCGTACTCGACGACTCCAATATTGACGTCTTTGTACTGTCGAGGGGCGGTGAGGACCACGGGCTGTTGGAATTCGACCGCCGCAAAATGCCCGATATAGAGATCGCATTCTTCGGTGTGACTCCCGAGATGATCGGGAAAGGCGCCGGACGCGCATTGCTGCAGCACTGCCTTTCGCTAGTGTGGGAGCATCATCCGCAGCGAGTGTGGCTGCATACCTGCACCTCCGACCATCCGTCAGCGCTGGCGTTCTACAGGAAGTTTGGGTTCGTTCCCTACAAGCGCGCGATCGAGATCGAAGACGACCCGCGGGTTACGGGAGAGATGCCGCGCTCAGCAGCGCCGCATGTGCCGATTTTGTGAAGCGCTCTTACGGCTTCACATACACTACTCCACCCTTCATGACGAAGTTGACCTTTTCCAACTGGTGAATGTCGGTCATCGGGTCGGCTGGAACCGCGACGATGTCGGCGTATTTACCGGCTTCCACTGAACCAATCTTGTCTTGCATGCCAAGCAACTCAGCCGCGGTCATGTTTGCGGAGTGGAGCGCCTGCGCAGGAGTCATCCCGTATTTCACCATGATGGGAAACTCTCTTGCCGGGTCGATCTTCCAGTCAAAGCCTCCGGCATCCGTGCCGAAGGCGATCTTCACGCCGGCCTTCAGCGCCCGGCGAAACGTGTCTTCATGGATCTTGATCATGTCCACCCAGACCTTTGCGCCTTCAGCGGCGCGGCCCTCGGCGACGTACTCACCGACAAACAGGGTCGGCACGTAGTACGTTCCGTGAGCCACCATGGTTTTCAGGTCAGCATCCGCGATGTACATTCCGTGCTCGATGCTGTCGACACCGGCCTCAACCGAGTTGTGCACACCATTCAGCGCCGCGGCGTGAGATGCGACCTTGTGCCGCTCGCGGTGCGCCTCATCGACGATCGCCTTGAGTTCGTCGAGAGTGAAGGTCGGAATGTCGTCGAGTACGCCGTCGGGCCGCACGAAGTAACTGCGGTCGCTGTATACCTTGATCCAGTCCACGCCATTGGAAATCTGTTCGCGCGCCGCCTTACGGCCATCGTCGGCGCCGTCCACTTCTTGCACGCCCTTGGGCATCTTCAATTCCCAGGAATACCCGAGCAGCGGATATGCGCCCGTCACATCCATCGCGCGGCCCGCGACCTGCATTCGCGGTCCCGGAATTACGCCGTTATTGATGGCCTTCTTGATGTCCACGTCGGCGTAGCCAGCGCCTTCGGTTTCGAGGTCGCGGATCGTGGTGAAGCCGTATTCCAGCGCGCGCCGGGCCGCCTGCGTTCCGAGGATAGTGCGATACGGTGTGGACCACTTTAGCAACTGTACGTCGTAGTCGTCTGCGGTGATGTCACCTTGCAGCAGTACGTGCGTGTGGGTATCGATCAGGCCGGGCAGACACACCTCATTGCTCAGATCGATGACCTCGGCGCCTGCCTCGGGCTTGGCCGTGCCCACGGCTTCGATCTTCCCGCCCACTACGCGCACGGTGACGTTTCGCTGGGGCGCGTCGCTCTTGCCGTCGTAGAGCGTGCCGCAATTCAGGTAGGCGACTTTCGCAAGAGTCGCCGGCGCGGCCTGTGCCGCCAGCGAACCCATCAGTAAGAACATGGCAACGAAGTGCTTCATGATTGGCTCCACGAGTTCCCTTGGAATCTACTGGCAACTGGCCACTTCAACCTCACGGCTGGCTAGGTGCAGGCCTACCTTCGCATCCAAGTTTTTGTACCGCGTCGGCTACATTCTTGTACTCCGGAGACGCCTTGACGTTCTCGTGAACGGTTAGATAGGTGCGCATCAGGAGCGGGCACGCTTCGGTGATGCCCAATCGCGAAACGATCTCCACTGCAAACGGGCTCGGGAACGGTCCGGCCAGTCCGTAGAACCGTTCCAGCACCGCACCCAGCGCGGGCTTGTTCTTACGAAGAATTTCGTCGAGCGCCGTTTGGAGTTCCTGTTCCTTCTCCGATAACTCTTTAGGGGGATTCGGAGCAATCTCTTCCGCCGGACGGTCACCGTGCCACATGCGCTCGTCGAAATACAGGATGTTCCGGACGCACTCGACCGAGCAGCCGGTACGGTAGATGGCATTGGCCAGAGCCTGCCGCATCGCGAGATCTTCGGTGGGCAGCATCAACTCCGACAGCCGCGATACGCGCACCGCGTCTTTGCGGTCCACCAGCGCCTGCAATGCCGCCAGGCGAACCTGTTGGTTTTGCGCACCCGATACGACGACTCCGAGCAGTTCAGCCGAACGCTGCCCCGAATAGGAAGCGAGTCGCTGCACCGTGCCTACGTCAGCCTTCTTGTCGAGAGCGGAGCGCGCCAGGGCATCGATGCGAGCATTACGCCACGTGGTGAAGCCAGTCACAGCCAGAAGAATGATGATGATGGCGATGCCGATGCGAGCTGGCCGAAATCCGAAATCGTCGAGCAGTGACATGATTTGCTTCTACGGTATCAGAGCGGCCGCCGAGCGCAACGTCTGTTCTGAAGCGCAGGTGAACACAACAAGGCCCTCGGCGGTTCGGGCCAAACCCACCGAGGGCCGCAAGTGATGAATCGTCTGGCGCCGACGACAAGGTTTGCAATCTTAACTCAACCTGAATTTGACCTGTGCTGTTGGTTGCAGCGCACAGCGTGTTTCGACGAGGCGGAGTTACTATTGCTGCATGAGCGCCAACCCAGCCCTCGAAGCCGCCATTGAGCACGAAAAAGTCTTCGAAGCCTTCGAAAACCTCATGCCTTACCGCGTGCAGGACATCCTGCTGGTTTCAAGTCTGTACGACTCGTTCATTCTGCGTGAAGACGGCCGCCTGAACGAGATGCTCATAGGCGAGTCGTACGAACTCAACCTGCAGCACGTGCCCCGTATCACCCACGTCAAGACCGGGGCAGAGGCGCTGGCGTTGGCGCGGGCCGATTCCCGATTCAACCTCATTGTCACGAACCTTGAGTTGGAAGACATGAGCGCCGCGGATTTGGCCACGGAAGTGAATCGCTCGGGGATCGGCGCGTCTGTTGTTGTGCTTGCGTACGACTACAGCGAAGTGAAGAGCTTCGTTTCGCGCACGCCGCACAGCCCGATAGAACGCATATTTCTGTGGCAGGGCAATGCCCGCATTCTGATCTCGATCATCAAGTACATCGAGGACAAGATGAACGTCGAGCATGACACTGACGCCATGAACGTGCCGGTCATGCTAGTGGTAGAAGACAACATTCGCTATTACTCGTCGTTCCTGCCGGTGATTTATACGGAGCTCATCAGCCAGGCAAGGCGATTGATCAGCGAAGGCCTCAACGTGGCGCACAAGCTGGTGCGCATGCGCGCGCGTCCCAAGATCCTGCTGGCCTCCGATTTTGAAACCGGCGCCGAGTTAGCTCTGCGCTACCGGCAGAACCTGCTGGGCGTAGTGCTGGATGTGGAATTTCCCCGCCGCGGGCAGGTAATGCCGGAGGCTGGATTCGAGTTGGCACGGCTGATTCGCAGCGTCGTGCCTGACGTCCCCATCGTGCTGCAATCGGGCCGGCCGGAATTCATGGACAAGGCATACGCCGAGGAGTTCGCGTTCCTGCAAAAGCGTTCGCCCACCCTGCTGGGAGACCTGCGCGACTGGCTGATTGCGCAGGTAGGGTTTGGGGACTTCATTTTCCGACTGCCGGACCGTAAGACCGAAGTCGCGCGGGCCAGTAACCTCAACGAACTCGAGGAAGCGCTTCGCACTGTTCCCGCTGAAAGCATTTCGTACCACGCCGGGCGCAATCACTTTTCGCACTGGCTCATGGCCCGTACCGAGTTTGCCGTCGCACAAAAACTGCGGCCACGCAAAGTTTCTGACTTCGCAAGCATCGAGGTGCTGCGCCGCGACCTGATTGAGGCCATCACCAGTTACCGTCGCGAACAAAGCCAGACGCTGGTGGGTGATTTCAATCCCGAAATGTTCCAGCCTCTGGACACGTATTTTCTGCGCATCGGTGACGGGTCGCTCGGCGGCAAGGCGCGCGGACTGGCCTTCGCACGGCACCTGCTGCATCCCCGGCACATGCCGCGAATGTATCCGGGAGTTCGAATCTGCGTACCGCGCACGGTGGTGCTGGCCACCGATACGTTTGACCGATTCATCGCCGAGAATGACCTGCACGACTTTGCCATGCGCTGCCCCGGCGACGCGGAGATCGTCGAACGGTTTCTTGCTTCACCGCTACCCGCCGACATCCAGCAACATCTGAGGGCGTTTCTGGAGAAGGTGACTTTTCCGCTGGCCGTGCGCTCGTCGAGCCTGCTGGAAGATTCGCAGTACCAGCCGTTCTCCGGCGTGTATGACACATTCATGCTGGGCAATCACGATCCTGACATCGAGGTTCGCCTTCGCCAGCTCACAGAAGCCATTAAGCGAGTGTACGCATCCACGTTCAGCCAGCACACCAAGGCCTATGTCCGAGCAACGCCCTATCGTCTGGAAGAAGAGAAGATGGCGGTGATGATCCAGGAGGTTGTGGGTTCGGCACACGGACAGCGTTACTACCCTGAGTTTTCCGGCGTTGTGCGTTCGCGCAACTTCTATCCCATGGAGCCGCAGACGCCCAAGGACGGGTTCGCGGCCGTCGCGCTTGGCATGGGACGTGCGGTGGTCGGGGGAGGGAAGTGCCTCACCTTCAGTCCTCGTTACCCGCGCCACCTGGTGCAGTTTTCATCGGTTGAAGACATTCTTGCCAACTCGCAGACGGAGTTTTGGGCGTTGGAGCTAACCCCGCGTGTACACCACGAAGATCCCGCTGACGACTTGCGGGAAGTCTCCTTTCCCATTCGCACGGCCGAAACAGATGGAACGCTGCACATGGTGGCTTCGACGTATTCGGTCGAGAATCACGCGGTGTACGACGGTCTGAGCCGGCCCGGCGCGCGCATCATCAGCTTTGCGCCCATTCTGAAGCACGGGCTTGTTCCCGCTGCCGCAGATACTGGAGCAGGTGATGACCATCGGCGAAGATGCCATGGGGCGGCCCGTGGAGATCGAGTTTGCCGTCAGAATGCCGAAGGTGACAGGCGAAGATGCAGAGTTCGGGTTCCTACAGATGCGTCCCCTGGTGATGTCGCGCGAAGGCGAGGAGCTCAGCATGGGCGAAGTCGAGCCCGGCCGCCTCATCTGCCAGAGTGCAAAAGTCCTCGGCCACGGCCGCATCGGCGACCTGCGCGACGTGGTCGTCGTGGACTTCAACCGCTTTGAACGCGCCCGCAGCCACGAGGTTGCACAGAGCGTGGCGCACTTCAACGCACAGCTAAGTGCTGCCGGTGCGCCGTATCTCCTGATTGGAGTGGGGAGGTGGGGGTCGAACGAACCCTGGTTGGGGATTCCCGTAAGTTGGGACCAGATCGCCGGGGCCCGTGTCATCGTAGAGTCCGGCTTCAAGGACTTTCGCGTGACGCCTTCGCAAGGCAGCCACTTCTTCCAGAATCTGACGGCGTTCCGCATCGGTTATTTCACCGTGAACCCCGATGCTGGGGAAGGCTTTGTGGACTGGGGGTGGTTGGCGGAGCAACCCGGCACCGAGGATCACGGCTGCGTGCGGTTGCTGCACTTCGAGCAGCCGATCTCAGTGCTGATGAACGGCAAGACCGGGCAAGGCATGATTTTCAAGCCGGAGGACTTTGGATCATCTTAGCAAGCCGTTGGGAAGCCAAGCTTCCGGCGTACGCCAAACGACCAAGAAACGATGAAGCCGGTGTCGTTCCCCTACGACTCTCGTTACTTTGTCGAGGCGCGACCTTTACGGAGCAGGTCTCGGACTAACAGTCTTAGTGTAGTGTGCCTGTCGCACCGTATCGGTCAAAGATTCTCAACACATTTTCGAAACCCTTCGGAGAGACATGCACCGAGCCTTGGAACGGACGATTGATGTCGGCAATCGCGGCCAGGGAAAGCGACAACAGCAGTGCCAGGGTGACAATCTGGAGCACATGCAGCCGTGGTTCTTGCGAGCCGAAAAGGCATGCTGATAAGAGCGTGAGTACAGCGCCCACGATCAGTATGATCCACAGCACGGTCGGCAGCCTGGTTTCGCTTTGCAGTTGGCGGATGCGGCGATGCTCCGCGATGCTGCTGATCTCACCCATGGTCTGCCCAAGGCTCAACTGCTGAGTTGCGTTCAGGTTCTGCGGCTGCGACACGGCGGCCCACAAGCGTTGCACAATGTCGGTGCCCTTGTGTGACAGGGTGTCGTGAGACATCGCGGGCCACTCTTCT
Source organism: uncultured Acidobacteriaceae bacterium (assembly GCA_963814165.1). GTDB lineage: Bacteria > Acidobacteriota > Terriglobia > Terriglobales > Acidobacteriaceae > DASRAA01. The sequence goes on from CAWFBW010000020.1 coordinate 96,873, forward strand.
GTAATCATCGTGTTCGCATACTCCTCAGCAAGTTTGCGAACCTCGTCGCGCTGTACGTCCGGAAGCCCCGACGCAGCCCAGTACAAGGTGGCAAGGCAACTCGCCTCGACTTCCGCGTTCTGGTCGGCCGCGCGGAAGTCGGCCCACTCGGCGAACAGCATGAATCCGATAATGACCGCATAGGTCGTTCCCAGCACGCTGAGTTGCCAGCCCGTGATGTCGTTGTGTTCGCGCCGCTGATCCGCGGGCCAAAGCTTTCGCAGAAGCCACCAGGCAAGCAGAGAACCGGCAATCGCCAGAGTTACGATCAAGATGTTGTCGGTCGTGGTCATGAACGATTCATCCTCTTGAACGAATATTTACGTGTCGTGATTCTTGCCCCCGCGTAGCAACCGCGAAGTGCTATGACTTTACCGCAACGGGTTCGATTGCTGTTGGGGTGTGGTGCCACGCCTTGCGCTCGATGGAAGATCCACTTCCCCATTGCGCGGATTTCTGGTATCTCTCTTTGAGTCGGACTAACCGGCCGGGTTACTATGCCATCGCACGACCCTCGGAGGACACTATGAAGAAGCTCGTCACTCGCATGTCAACTATTGCAGTGCTGATCGGCGTGTCGCTGGCTTTCGCGCCTGGCTCCCAGGCGCAGACCGCACCCGCCGCCGGGCAGGCCCAGAAGCTGGCCACCCTGGCCAGGCAGTTAAACCTCACGCCACAGCAGGAAAAGGAGCTTATGCCCATCCTGCAAGCGGATGCGCCAAAGCTGCAGGCGATCAAGAACAACACCTCGCTCGGACCGCTGCAGAAGATGGAGCAACTCAAGGCCATCCACGCGCAGAGCGATCCGCAGATCAAAGCGATTCTGAACCCGCAGCAGTACGATCAGTTGCAGCAGATTCGCCAGCAGGAAATCCATCAGGCGATGGAAAAGAAGATGGACCAGCAGTAGTCGCAAGCTGGCCAGCAGTCATTTCAGAATCTATCTGACGAATCGTAGGCCCTGGTATATTGCCCCGGGGCCTGTTCGTCACGTTCAGCCAGTAAAGTGGGCTGTACGCCTCACTCGCCGCCAATCACGGTCGTCCACTTGCGGACTCGCCACGACTTGACGAGGCCATTCTTAACGTAAGGATCGGCCAGCGCGAACGCCTCCGCGGCGGCGGTGGATTCTCCGCGAAAGACAAGTATCGCCCCGTCCATAGGCTCAGCCAGTGCGCCAGCCATTAGCAGCTCGCCCCGCGCCTGCGACTGGCGGCCCAGTTCCAAATGGTCCGCGCGCAAGGGTCCGCGCCGTTCCAGATAGTCGTCCACCAGGTCGTAGAAAAGGATGTTGTGCATCTTGCACCTCTCGTCTGCAGGATAGCAGCGCCGGCGAACTTGGCCCGACGCGCCGCCTTTGTAATCCAGTGGCCGCGGTTTACACTAGGCTGAGTCCACCTTCACGCTGTCCTTAGGGGAAACTTCACTCTAGATGTGTGGCATCGCCGGTTTTTCACACCTTCGTAAACCTCTGCCAGCCGGCGTTCTGGCTCACGCGGTAGACTCCATCACCCATCGCGGCCCTAATCAGAAGGCGAAGTTCGAATGTGACGAAGTCTCGCTCGGCGCCACTCGCCTGGCGATTCTCGACATCGCCGGCGGCGACCAGCCCATCTTCAGCGACGACCGCGACGCCGTCATTGTGTACAACGGCGAAGTCTTCAACTTCGTGGAACTGCGGCAGGAACTGGAGCGCGAGGGCGCCGTGTTCCACACTCACTGCGACACCGAAGTTATCCTGCAAGCCTTCCTGCAATGGGGAGACGCGTCGTTCGCCCGTCTGCGCGGCATGTTCGCCATCGCGATCTGGGTGCAGTCGCAGCGCCGCCTTGTGCTGGCCCGTGATCGCATGGGCATCAAGCCTCTGTATTACTACCAACAAGATGATGAGGTCTATTTCGGCTCCGAGCTGAAGTGCATCTTCGCGCACCCGGACGTGCCGCGTCACATCTGCCTCGACGGACTGAATTGCTATCTGAGTCTCAACTATGTTCCCGCGCCCTACACGCTAGTAGAGGGAATCGTGAAACTACTTCCCGGGCACATGCTGGAGTGGAAGGATGGTGTTTGCAGCACACGCCCGTATCTTCCGCCAAAGGCGAAGCTGGCGCCGCCGAAGTCAATCGATGCGGCCTGTGAAGAACTTGACGATCTGATGCAGAAGTCCGTCAAGGAGGAGCTGGTTTCCGACGTACCGCTTGGCGTGTGGCTTAGCGGCGGGCTTGATTCATCTACCGTACTGCACTACGCGGCCGCAGCCAGCCCGAATCGCATTCACACTTTCGGAGTGACTTTCCAAGGCCGTACTTTTGACGAAAGCCGATACATTCGCGAAGTCAGCCATCATTTCGGCACCGACCACACCGAGTTCGACCTGAATACCGACGCCGAACTTGCCGACGCCATCGAGCAGATTGCCTACTACTCCGACGAGCCCAGTGGCGACGCCGGTGCTGTGCCCCTGTGGTTCCTCGCGAAAATGACGGCGCGGGACGTCACCGTGATTCTCACCGGCGAAGGTGGCGATGAATTGTTTGCCGGGTACCTTACTTACAAGGCCAACCGCTACAGCGATATCGCACGACGATTTCCATCGCCGTTCCTGAAGGCGGGGCTCGTCGCTGCCAATTTGCTCCCGGTTTCTGACGACAAGATCAGCTTCGAATACAAGGTGAAGCGATTCCTGCAAGGCTCGCTGATGCAGCCGGGCAAGGCGCATCTCTACTGGAACGGCACGTTCTCGGATGACGAAAAGGAGCAACTGTTCCGCCACGCCGATGCCTCGCCGCTTGCAGGGGTATTGCGTGACCTGCGCCCTGGACGCGACCTGGGGCGATTCCTGGAATTTGACCAGCGATACTACCTGGCTGACGACATACTTTATAAGGTGGACCGCATCAGCATGGCCCACTCGTTGGAAGTGCGGCCTCCGTTTCTCGACGACCGCATCGTCGATTTCGCCAACCGCTTGCCCGACGATTTCAAGTTGCGCGGATCTGAGTCGAAGTACGTGCTGCGGCGGTTAATGGACAAGAAGCTGCCGCACTCGGTGCTCCATCGTCCCAAGATCGGCTTTGACATACCGATTCACGAATGGTTCCGAGGCGTTCTGCGGCCGTTATTGGTAGAGACGCTGACGGAAGAAGCCGTTGCGTCGACCGGCTTGTTCCATTGGCCCTACGTGCGTCAGTTGCTGGACGATCATTTGGAGCGGCGTGCCAACCTTGGTTATCACTTATGGGGACTGTTGGTCCTGTTCATCTGGATGAAACGCTGGAACATCGAAACGGCGATCGAGGAACAGGCAGTGGCCAGGCCGCGAATCTCGAGCATGGACTCTGCGCTTCGCTAGTCGCCCAGGACGATTACGGACTCTCTGATTTTGCCGGCGCTCCGACAGCCGGTGCTTCCACCGTGCGCTTTGCGAGCTGAGCCGCCAGACAATCGAAAATTCTGCTATCGTTCGAGGGTTACCCGCTCCTGATCGCGATCAAAACCCAAGGCATCGGAGGAGCCAACATGCCCCTAGCCTCGCGCAAGCCCTCTCCACCGCCCGTGCAAAACCCTGCTCCTAAGACTGCAAAGGTCGCCAGCCGCAACGCGCTGCCTGACCCGCCTTTTCGCTGCTTGCGGGCGTTCTCCATCGATCCCAGCTTGGCAACGGCCTACGAGACTGTCGCGATTAGTGAAGTGATGATGAAGGTTCCCTGGGAGCGCCTTGAGCCAGGACCACGCGGCGAGTATCTCGACGTGATCGACGTTGACCCGGGAAGCGGCTGCTTCTACGAGCCGGTGAATCTCAACGAGCCTGCGTTGCTGGCGCAAGACGGACTGGCTCCCAGCGAGGGTACGCCTCAATTCCATCAGCAGATGGTCTACGCCGTCTCCCGTCTCACCATCGACAATTTCGAGCATGCTCTGGGACGCAAGATCCTCTGGCGGCCGCGACGCGCTCCCGGCACCAACCCCAAAGACGATTCGGTTTACGTTCCCCAACTGCGCGTTTACCCTCACGCCTTACGCGAGGCCAACGCATTCTACTCGCCCGACAAGATTGCCCTCCTGTTCGGCTACTTCAATGCCGACGACGCCAACACCGGCGAGCAACTTCCCGGCGGCACCATTTTCACCTGTCTCTCGCAAGACATCGTCGCCCACGAAACCACCCATGCCCTGCTGGACGGAATGCACCGCAAGTTCGTCAATGCCACCAACCCCGACGTTCTGGCCTTCCACGAGGGCTTCGCCGACATCGTGGCGCTGTTGCAGCACTTCACCTTTCCGGAGATCCTGCGCGACCAGATTGCAGCCGCCGAGGGCGACATCGTCAGGCACCAGACTCTCCTGGGCGAACTTGCCGGGCAATTCGGACAAGCCACCGGTATGCGCGGCGCCTTGCGCGACGCTATCGGCATGAAAGTCGGCAACGAGTGGAAGCGCACGCAGCCCGATCCGGCAACTTATGAGGCGGCAACCGAACCTCATGATCGCGGCGGAATCCTTGTGGCCGCAGTATTCGACGCCTATCTGGCTATCTACGAGCGCCGCACCGCCGACCTTCTGCGCTTGGCTACTTCAGGCAGCGGCATTCTGGGACCCGGCGCTATCCATCCCGATCTTGTCGAGCGATTGTCTGCCGAGGCCGCGAAGGCTGCGTATCACGTTTTGACCATGTGTATTCGCGCGCTCGACTATTGTCCGCCGGTCGATATCACATTTGGCGAATACCTGCGTGCCATCATCACCGCCGACTGCGACCTGGTGAAAGACGATCGCCTCAGGTATCGCGTGGCCTTCATCGAAGCCTTCCGGCGGCGGGGCATCTATCCACCCGATGTGCGCACCATGGGGGTCGAAAGCCTGATCTGGCGCACGCCGCAAAACGATGAGACCGCCTACACCGGGCAGCTCGAATCGATCTTCGGGAGGCTGCGCGGTGAAGTTGTGCAATATCTTTTTGCCCAGGCCGAGGGGGAAAAAAGCGAGCGCGAAAACCTTTTCACCTTGCAGCGTGATGTTCGCAGAAAGCTGCACAACTGGCTGGAATGGCACTTCCACCACGGCGGACAGAAAGATGCGGAATACATGGGTCTCGATCCCGGCAAGAAGTTCGAGGTCCACACCGCCCGCTTTGCCTTGCGCACCAAACCCGACGGCGGAGTCGTCCCTCAGTTGCTGGTTACGGTTCTGCAGAACGCGGAAGTCCCAGCCGATGCCGATGACCCTGATGGCCCGAAGATGAATTTCGAAGGCGGTTCCAGCATTGTCGCCGACTTGCAGCAGAAAGTTGTGAGGTACTGCATTCGCAAGAAGCTGACGAGCAAGGGACGTCTGGCGCAACAGCAGGGCTTCGCCATGTCGCGACTCACCAGCGCCCGTGCTACCTACACACGTACCGATCCGAATCATCCCGAGAGTGAGCCCTTTGCGCTCCTTCACCGCGGAATGTGAGTGAGGTCAACTATGCCGACTGTCGCCCGCAAAGCAAGTAAGAAATCGAAGCCGCGAGCGCGCCGCGTCAGCCGCTCATCGCCTGCTCCCCGCTCGAAGAGTGCGCCTCGTAAGAAGCCCGCCACCGTTGTGCAATCGAAGCCGGCTGGTGGCCTTCCCAGGCTGCGTGTGCGCATGTACCGCCAGGGACTGGGTGACTGCATCCTGCTCACTTTTTTCCCGGGCGGTGACGAAAAGCATGTGCTCATTGATTGCGGCACGCTTGGCTCAAAGTACACAGACGTCAAGCTCCCCGATGTGATCGCCGAGATCGACAAGACCACGAACGGGCGCCTGCATCTCGTGGTCGCCACCCATCAGCACCAGGACCACCTTTCCGGGATCTCGAAGCTCAGCAGCCAGTTCAGCGGGGCCACAAAGCAGATCGACAACGTCTGGCTGGCTTGGACCGAGGACCCCAAAGACCCCGACGCCAAGAAGATCACTAAGTCACGCAACGACATGGCGGTCGCGGTAAAGGCGGCGGTGCAAGCCATGCAAGCGGTCAACAAAGACAGCGAATCGGCAAAGGCAATGGAATCGCTGCTCGGATTCTTCGGCGAGAATTCCGTGATGCCTGCCGCATCGGGAGGAGCCGATGGCGCCATCTTCGCCGCCGCCGCCGGGGATTCCATGGATATCGCTCGCGGTCTCGCCGAGAAGCCGGCTTATCTATCTCCCGGGACTCCACCGATCGAGCCGGATTGGCTGCCAGGTTTTCGCTTCTATGTACTCGGTCCACCACGAGACGTCAACGCAATCCACGACACCGGCGAGCACGGCAGCTCCGAGCTGTACGCGCTCACCGCATTCAGTAGCGCGGCATTGCAACTCGCCGCTAAGGCCCGCAAGAAAGAGAAGGATGAAGACGGCGCCGGCGGAGACGCGATCAACCCGCCCTTCGATAAGCGCTTCCAATTGGATCGCGACGACCCGCGCATCGTGGAAGCACTGGGCAATACCTATCTTGCCAAGTCGGAAAAATGGCGTTCGGTGGACGATGATTGGCTGAACGCCGCTTCCAGCCTCGCCATCAAGCTCGACAGCTTCACTAACAACACCAGCCTCGTCCTGGCCATCGAGCGTGTCTCCGACGGCAAGGTGTTGCTGTTCCCCGGCGACGCCCAGGAGGGCAACTGGGTGTCGTGGCACGATCCCAAGAACAAGTGGCAGATAAACGCGCGGTGATGGCGAGTCTGCGACCGTCACCGCCAAAGACTTGCTCGCGCGAACTGTCTTCTACAAAGTCGGGCACCACTCGAGCCACAACGCCACCGCCAAGGCCAAGGGACTCGAGATGATGACCAGCGAGGCCGAACTGACAGCGTTCATTCCGGTCGATCGCCAAATCGCACTAGGACGCAGCCCCAAGGGCACCTGGAAGATGCCGGCGCGCCAACTGTATCGTCGGCTGCTGGAGCAGTGTGATGGTCGCGTGGTACGTACCGATCTCGGCTGGGCTGCCGCGAAACAGGGCGACCGCACCACCGAGTCCGAATTCGTGGGCCTCGGCAAAGATGCTGAATGGGCGCGATGGACGAAGTCGCAGGCGGCAGCCAGTCACGTGCAAATAACCCCCACTTATATTGAATTCACACTGATGTAAGCTGTTGCGAATCCCAATCGCGGAGGTGCCGCTTTGTCAAAGAACATCGTGCTTTGTTGTGACGGGACCTCCAACCAGTTCTCCGAGGACCGGACGAACGTGATCAAGCTCTACACGGTACTGCGGCAGAACGACTCCCAGGTCGCCTACTACCATCCCGGCATCGGCACCATGGAGCCCGCGGGGGCGCTTACGTCGTTCAGCCGCGCCCTGTTCAAGACCCTCGAAATGGCCGTAGGCTGGGGATTGGAATACGACATCCGCGATGCCTATGTTTACCTGATGCAGACCTACGAGCCGGGCGACAAAGTCTTCCTGTTTGGCTTCAGCCGCGGTGCCTACACGGTGCGCGCTGTCGCAGCTTTGCTGCATGCCTATGGATTGATCCGGCGCGGAAACGAGACGCTGGTTCCCTACGCCATCAAAATGATGATGGCGATCCAACGCGCCAATGGCCTTCCGGAAGGACATCGCAGCAAGGATGAATTCAACAAATACAGTGCGCTCGCCGCGGAATTCAAAGCCACGATGTCCCGGACCGACTGCAAGCCGTGGTTCGTCGGAGTGTGGGACACAGTCAGTTCGGTTGGCTGGCTCGAAAACCCGCTGAAGCTCCCTCACGTGACCAATAATCCCGACATCCAGATCGGCCGCCACGCGGTGGCCATTGACGAACGCCGCGCCTTCTTTCGCAGTCATCTTTGGCGACCGGCGGCTGCCCCCTGGCCCGCCGGGCCAGTCGATCTGAAACAAGTCTGGTTCCCGGGATGCCACAGCGACGTGGGAGGCGGGCATCCCGAGCCGGAAAGCGGCCTGGCGAAGCTCGCGCTGGAATGGATGATTGCCGAAGCTAAGCTGGCCGATTTGCTGGTGGACGACGCCAAGGTTGATATCGTGCTGGGGCGCACGAGCGCCAAATTTGCGAAACCAGATTGCGATGCGGAACTCCACGAATCGCTCAAGGGTTTCTGGAGGATTGCGGAGTTCATCCCCAAGAAGCATTATGATTTTGCCACTAAGAAGACGTCTCGGCGAGCGAATCGATTTCGCCGCCGCACCATCCCGCCGGGCTCGCTGGTCCATGAATCGGCCTTCTTGCGGAAGGACAACTACAGGGCGTGCCTGCCTCCTGATGCCGTGATGGTCACGACGCAATAGAATTGGGTCGATTGCCACCGTCATCCTCACTTCTCGACCGGCTGCGCGTCGTCTTGGTCGGAACGCGAAACCCGCTCAACCTGGGCGCGGCTGCCCGAGCCATGAGCAACTTCGGCGTACTGCATTTGCGCGTGGTGCGTCCGTTTGGGCCGTCGTTTCGTGAAGCCCGTTCCGCCGTTGGCCCTGCCGCCGGTGTGCTCACGAATGCGGAGGAGTTCGCATCCCTGGCTGACGCGGTGGCCGACTGCGTCCTCGTTGTCGGAACCACCGCGATTCAGCATCGCGAAGTGCAGCACCCGTTACGTTCCCTGAGACGAAGCGGCAGAAGCTATTCGACAGCAACTTGCGACGGGGAACGTCGCGATCGTCTTCGGCTCCGAAAAGACCGGACTCAGCAACTCGGACCTCGGTCACTGCCACTGGCTGATGCACATCCCAACCCGCGACGATCATCTCTCGATGAATCTTGGGCAGGCGGTGGCAGTGACGCTGTACGAACTGGCACGCGATTCCAAGCCGGTGCTTTCCGAGGAATGCGAAGCGCCAGCCACTACTGCCGAGTTGGAGCGCCTCACTGCGGTATTGCTGGAGTCCCTTGAGATCAGCGGCTACGCCACTCCCGCCACTCTTGCTGCGACAGAAGAGAAGGCCCGACGCATGGTGCGTCGTTTGAATCTCAACTCACGTGACGCTGAAGTCTTGCTTGGGATGGTGCGGCAGATACTGTGGAAGCTCAACGGGTAGCGCAGTTTCAGCAGGTCTGAATCAGCCCCGATAAAATATCTGATATACGTAATTACAACACCAGCTTAGCAATGCATAGGTGATTAATTACAAGGTACTTAGCATAATATATAGATATATATGTAACTACATAGCTGCATCACTATCATTGTCATTAAGATAACCGAAGTCGAAGATCCGAGAAGTTACCGCACGCTCAATCAAGTTTTGAATGTCAAAGAGCAGAGGATCGCGCGCGCTGGGCGCCCTGATCCGCAAGGCACACGAATACCTTGCCTCACAGCAATCGTCTAACACTGCTGGACACGCAATGCCAGAAGAAAATCGGAACCGGCGAAACTAAAGTAAACATGGGCTTCCAAAACGGGAATCGGGGTTATCGGGCTTCGGAGGTTGCTGAAAAAGCCGCGATGGCTCATGCCTCGCGGACTAAAGTCCGCTCGGCGGATCAAAAAAACGGCTTAGACGCTGACCTAAAGGTCAGCTCTACCCGAAACCGCTTTTTCCCCAGCCTGTAAGGTCCGCTCGGTGGGTCGAAAGCAAACGGCCCAGACGTTGACCTAAAAGTTCAGCTCTACCGAAACCGCTACGCCGAGGGGCAGGCTTTGAAGTCGGGCCCTGACGCGAGGCGGCGCACGCGAGACTTCTTCAGTGGCCTGTTTGATCAGTGAAATCCAGCTTCGTAACTTGCTTGGTAACCCCGGCCTGTAATGTAAGATTCACGTTTGTCCTCCGGAGGGCTCCAGGAATGCTCAGTAGACGCTTAGGGCTGTTTCTCGCTTTGGTTGTGGTTGTCGGCAGCACGGTTGCGGCAGTGGCAGAGCAGCCCGACTCCGAACCGGAAAGCCCGTTGCAGTTTCGCTTTGTAGGCCCGCGAGTGGGGAACCGTATTTCGGCCGTGGGCGCGATTGCTGGAGACCCAAGCACTTACTATGCCGGAGCCGCGTCTGGCGGCGTGTGGAAGTCCACCGATGGCGGTAACCACTGGGTACCTATCTTCGACAAGCAGCCGGCTGCAGCCATCGGCGCACTGGCGGTGGCGCCTTCTGATCCGAGTACAGTGTGGGCTGGAACCGGCGAAGCCTGGGTCATCCGCGACACCGACGTGATGGGCAACGGGATATACAAATCAACCGATGCGGGCAAGACCTGGACGAACATGGGCCTACCCGATTCCGGCCGCATCGGCCGGATCGTAATTCACCCCACGAATCCAGACATCGTTTTCGCGTGTGTTCTGGGACGGGTGACCGGGCCGCAACAGGAAAGAGGCGTTTATCGCACCACCGACGGCGGTCAACACTGGGAGCGGGTGCTGTTTGCCGGCGAGAAAGTCGGATGTTCCGGGCTCTCCATGGATTCGCACAACCCTCACACTTTGTTTGCGGGTATGTGGCAGGTGGAGATGTACACGTGGGGCGAATTCAGCGGTGGCCCCGGCAGCGGCGTTTATGTCTCGCACGACGGCGGAACGAAGTGGACCCGCATTGAAGGGCACGGCATGCCAAGCCCGCCGGTAGGCAAGATCGATGTCGCAGTTGCTCCTACGAATTCCAATCGGATCTACGCCTTGATACAGACTGCGGAACAAGGCTCGCTGTGGAGGTCTGACGACGGCGGCGATCAATGGAAGGCAGTCAACTACCAGCGCGCTTTGATCGGACGAGCGGGTTACTACATTCGAGTCGCAGTCTCGTCAGGCAGCGACAACGAAGTGTATGTGGCAAATAGTTCCTTCCACCAGTCGTTGGATGGAGGGGAGAATTTTCGCGAGGTACGGTGGGGTGGAGACACGCACGATATCTGGGTGGATCCCACGAACCCCGATCGATTCGTGATTACCGATGACGGCGGCATGAACATCACAACGGTTCACGGCCGTGGATTCCACCGAGTGAACTTGCCTATCGGGCAGATGTACCACGTGGCCGTGGACAACCAAGTTCCGTACTACTTCTACAGCAACATGCAGGACGACGGAAACATGCGCGGGCCAAGCGTACCAATCGGCTACGGAGAAGGCGGATGGGACCGTGGGATGGGTGGCTGCGAGTCGGGCTTCACCATTCCTGACACGGTCGATCCCAACATCGTGTGGGCTACCTGCTATGGCAATAAGGTCACTCGCTGGGATGCGCGTAATAAGGAAGCGCACTCGGTCAGTCCGTGGATGCATACCCTGGACTCACCTCCGAACGCCTTGAAATATCGCTGCCACTGGACCGCTCCGATCGCCGTGGATCCGTTTGATCACGAGACCGTGTATTACGGCTGCCAGGTGATGTTCAAGACCTCGAATGCCGGGCACAGCTGGTCGGTCATCAGCCCAGACCTTTCGACGCACGACCCGGCGCACATCGTGCCTTCAGGAGGGATCGTCGGCGACAATCTGGGCCAGTTCTACGGAGAGGTCATTTACGCCATCGCTCCTTCGAAGGCTGAGAAGGGCCTCATCTGGGCGGGCACTAATGATGGCCAGGTCTGGTACACGAAAGATGGAGGCGGAAACTGGAACAACGTCACCAAGAACATCAGCGGACTGCCGCCGTTGGGCACGGTGACCAGCATCGCCCCGTCGGCTTTTAATGCCGGAACGGCATACGTCAGCGTCGACTTGCACCTCGTGGACAACCGCGATCCATTTATTTACAAGACGACCGACATGGGCAAGACGTGGACGTTGATCAGCAGTAACCTGCCCAAGCATCAGTTGTCGTATGTTCGCAGCGTTACCGAAGATCCCAACGCCGCCGGACTGCTGTTCGCCGGCACCGGCAACGGACTGTATTACTCGCAGGATGACGGCGGACACTGGACTGCGCTGCAGGGCGGATTGCCACACTCACCCGTTAGTTGGGTTGTGGTGCAGAAGGATTTTCACGACCTGGTGGTCTCCACGTACGGTCGCGGGCTCTACATCCTTGACGACATCACGCCACTGGAACAACTGGCGAAGAAGCACTCCGATGCGGCGGTCGAGTTGTTTGAGCCGCGCCAAACCTATCGCTTCTCGCGCGCGCCTCAGGCAATGCTGAACTTCAACGTGAAAGCCGCGCCCAAGAAGCCAGTTGAGCTGGAGATTCTGGACGCGCAGGGCAGTGTGGTTCGAAAGCTGGAAGCCAAAGGCCAGCCCGGACTCAATCGGGTGAAGTGGGACATGCGTTATGAGTCGCCGCGCTTGGTGGCTCTGCGCACGAAGGCGCCCGATAATCCGCACATCTGGAACGAACCGCGCTTCCGCGATGCCGATTCACGCCCGATTACGCACTGGGGCAGCGGGCCTGCCGAAGTTGGTCCGATCGTGGCTCCCGGCAAGTACACAGTGCGGTTGAAGGTGGACGGACAGTCTTACACCCAGTCGCTTACGGTCGTTCGCGATCCCAAGGCGCCAGGCACAGACGCGGACATCGACTTGTCGGTGAAGACCCTGCTGCAAATCACGGACTACATCAGCAAGGTCTCAGATACGGTCAACCAGATCGAGTGGCTGCGCAAGCAACTCGAGGTGATACAAGCCATGCTTCGTCCGCCGAAGAAGCCGGACCAGGAGAAGGGTGCCGCTGCGGTAGCCGACGACGATGACGACGATGAGCCTGAGCCAACGCGTGCGGCTTCCCGTGCGCTGACCGAAGCACAGGCCAAACAGCAGGCGCAACTTCTCCAGGCTGCGGAAGACTTGAACAAGAAACTGCTTGCCATCGAGTACCGCCTAGTTTCGCAGGCGCTCATGAACAGCGACGACAAGTATTTCGTCGAGCCCTACCAGGCTTACCTCAATTTGATTTGGCTGAATGCGGAGGTCGGGACAGGGGGCAGTGACGTCGCCGGTGGGGCGGACTTCGCACCCACGGAAACTCAACTGGCATTGCTGAAACAGTACGTGTCTGAAGTGGACGGGGTTGAGTCCGACTACCGCAAGCTGCTTGCGGATGATCTGCCGACATTCAACCGCACGCTGGAGACCAGCAACCATGCTCCTCTGGCCGTTGGGGTTGGCCCCGCGCCGGGGAAGAAGGACTAGGCGAAGCGGCGCGGCGATTTAGAGCAGTTCGCGAGTCGATGTATCCTGCTTCTTCGCACGATGGAGCTATGCGCCCTTGCAGGGACCAGAACCCCAGGGCTGAAGCCCACCGTTTTGGGAGGGACTTATTCACTGGGCTTAAAGCCCAGTGCTTCCACCCTGGACATAGCAACCGAGAAACCGCTCTAGAAAGCCGTGAATCGAACCGTGAACTGGAATTGCCGCGCACTGCCGAAGTGGTTGGTGTCAGGAGCAAACTGCGCTTGTCCGGCGGTGAAGATCGGCATCGCAGTGGTTCCGAATACGCTGATGGCCTCCGGCCCGAAGTTTCGGTTGCCGGCGCCGGTGATATTGAAGATGTCCATGAACAGGTCGAGGTGACGGCCCTCGCCGCGTAGCGCGAAGTCTTTGACGAAGCGCAGATCGAGGTTGAAGAATGCCGGCTGCCGGGCGATGTTGCGCGCCACGACTTTGTTATTCACGATAGCGCGGTCATTCCAGTCATTGCCATCGTTTTGCGTGTCAAACCCAATGACGGGTGTGTAGGGCATTCCTGAGCGCGCCACCAGGATCGGATTGACCTTGAACCCCTTCGGTAGATTCGTGATGGCGCTGATGTTGAAGTTATTGCGAACATCGAACGTTGAATCTGAGCCGTCAGCCGGCAGATTGTATGGATTTAGCCCGGGTATGCGAGTGAAGGGCCCGAGGTTCGAGTTGTTGTCGCGAGTACGCGAAAGCGTATAGTTGGCCATCAATTGCGAGCGCTTCGGCAGTTGGAAGTTAGCTGTCACTAGCATGCCGTCGTAGGAAGAGTGCGCTGACGAGTCGTTCATCAGCAGTTGGCCGATCGCTGGATCCGGCCGCAGCGTTGGGAAGATCGGCATGCCGTTCGCGTCGTAAGTGGGCGCGAACAGGTTTTGACTGACCATCTGCTGCAGGTCCCAGGTGCTGTTATGGACGTATCCGCCGGAAACGGAAATCTTCGGAGTCAATTGTTGCTCGATACTCCCCGCCACCTGGAACGACCGCGGATTACGAAAGCCAGGGTTGATCCCGACCACGAGCGCCGCCGGCGTCGCAAGCCCCACGGGTGGCGCGGGTAGCGCGTTTCCGCTCATCACCAGAGACAGAACCTGCGGATCGTAGTAGCTGTCGGCTACTACCGTATTCAATCCGTTGTCAGTAAACACGCGCTGAAAGTATGTCGCGGGAGTGGGCGCGTCATAGAGACCAGCGGACAGCCGTACAACAGTGTTAGTCGCCGGATTCCATGCGACGCCCACTCGCGGCTGCCACTGGTTCAGGTCGTCGGGGATTCTCGTAGTCGAAGGAATCGAAGCATTCGGTTGTGTCGGCTGCGGGTTCCATTGCGCATCCCAGCGCAAAGCTGCCGTCAGCGTCAGCTTCTTGCTCAGAGTGAGCTTAGCATCGGCGTAAAGGCTGAACGATTTCACCGCGCCATCGTAGCTGCCGTCTCCCACGACAAACGTTTGCTGGTATCGCCTCGGATCGTTGGCCAGAAAGTCGGACAGAGAGTCGAAACTGTACTGCCCATTGAGATTTGCCTCATGCTGTTGCCGCGCGGGATCGTAGGCGAAGCTGCCTCCCAGATGCACGGTTGCACGCCCACGGATAATCGCTACGTCGTCGCTGAAGCGGCTGATGTTTGAGGTGTGGGCCCAATTCGCAAGACTGCTGCCGCCGAGAATGCCAAATCCATTAATGACATATTCCGGCGTCATAGAATTTGGCGCCATGGTCCGCTGATCCTGCGCCCATTGCGCCATCAGCTGATTCACCAGGTGCTCGCTGAAGACCGTAGTCAGGTTGCCGCGCACCCAATAGCTCGTGCCGGTGAGCAGCGAGGCATTGGCAATGGGGGCGATGCTGCGCGTCGAGCCATCATCCACGTTCGTCGCGTGGATGCGGTTGTAGTCAAACTGAATGTTGAGCGTGTTGCTCTTGTTCAGCAGCACGTCGGTTCGCGCGAACACCGCGGTCGGGTCGCTCTTTCCTACGACTTGCTGCTGCAACGCAACCAGCGAAGGAGGCACAGTTGCACCCGGCGCCTGGTTCTCGAATTGCGTCCAGTAGGGAACGTCGAGGTAATCCTGCTCCATGCCGAGGTAGAAGAACGCGTGGTCCTTCTTGATGGGCCCGCCGATTGATCCGCCGAACTCGTTTTGCGTGTTGTCGAGCGAATGGCCAAATGTGTCGGGCGACGTGAACGCCGACGGGCGCCCAATGTAAAATGCCTCGCCGCGATACTTGTTACTGCCTTCTTTGGTCGCGATGTTGATGAAGCCGGCATTTGTTCCGCCCACCTCGGCTGACACGCCGGAATGGACGATCTGAAACTCGCGCACAACAGTCTGCGGGAAGAAGAACGAGCCATCGCCCGCGCCACGTTGTCCGCCGCGCAGGGGATCGGTGAAATCGGCGCCGTCCACTGCAACCGCAAGAGAATTGGGGCGCTGTCCCGCAACCACGAGGCCTGAGTTCACCAGCGTAGGCTGCACGCCTGCGCCCAATTGTCCGAACTGGCTGAAATCGCGATCGCGGTTCGGCAGGTACGTGACGGTCAGTCCGGCCAGTGTGTTGCTCACTTCGGGGGCTTGCTTGTTGATCGCGGGCGGTAGAGTGTTACCTTCTACCGTCGGTCCATGCGCCGTAACCGTGACGCCTTGCGCGACGGCCGCGACGCCCATGCGGACGTTGACCTCCACGCTGGCGCCCACATTCAATGTCACGCGCGCGGGTTTCTTCAGCATGAAGCCCTGGGCCTTTACTTCCACGGAGTACACGCCGGTCGTTAGCATGGTGGCGCTATAGACGCCTTGCTCGTTCGTCACCAACGCGCGGGTGGAAGTGAAATCCAAATTGCGCACGGTGACTTGCGCACCCGGTATCGCGTTTCCTTGCGGATCGGTGACGGTGCCGCTGATGCTGCCGCGCGAGGCCGCAGACTGCGCCCACGCCGCCGTTGCCAATGCCAACATCAGGCAAGCTGCTACTCCCGCACGCTGGAGCGTACCCAACACCAGCCACGATGCTCTTTGCATGTTCTCCTCGGAACTAGCCTACCTGCGGAAGGGCTGCGCGCCTCGTCCGGAGTTTTCCCCAGACGGAAGCATGCAGCCCGAATGTTGCAGAGCCTTAAAACTGGATGCGCGCCGAGAACTGCAACTGGCGCGGCGGCCCAACGTTGGCCAACCCGCCCACCGGCTGCCCAAACGTCGCGACCGGAGTAGCAGCATTGCCGTACACGCCGTTTCGGCTGAAGGTGTTGAGGTGATTGAAAGTGTTGAACGATTCCGCCCGCAGGTTCATGTTCATGCGTTCGCCGATCTTGAACCCTTTCTGCAGCGCGAAGTCGAAGTCGTAGATTGCCGGAGCGCGGCCCCAATCGCGCGGAATCACTACACCGTTCACCACGGGACGATCGGTGTTGTTGCCGTCGCCATTGTTGTCTACACCGGTGGTCACGTTGTAGGGAAAGCCCGAGCCCATCTGGGCAAAGCCCGAGATCAGAAATCCCCATGGCAGGTTGTAGGTGCCGCTCAGAGCTGCGCGGTGCGTCTGGTTCAACAGGCTGGTTGCCTTCTCGCAGACCACCAGGCAAGTGTATTGATTGGGATTCTGCCCCGTGCCGTCCCACTCCACGGTGTTCAGGTCGTGCGACCATGTGTAGCTCAGCAGCAGCGACAATTTGCTGGTCAGTTGCTTGGTTAGCTTCACTTGCAATCCGTCGTAAAACGCGGAGCCGAAGTTGGCATACCCCAGCACCTGGCGATAGCCGTTGTTGACGGGCACGATAGGCCGGGTAGCATTGGCCGCCGCGGCAGACCGCGTCTGGCCCGGAGCGGTGCGATTGAACGCGCTCGGATAGTTCATATCCACCGGCTGCTCGATGTGAATCGTATGCGACCCGATGTAGTCCATCGAGAACAGCCAGCCCTTCCCGAAATCGTGCTCGATACCGAAGTTCCACTGTTGCGTGTAGGGGTTGTAGAACGTATTCGGACAGAAATGTAATTGGTCAACCGGCAAGAATCCGTTCAGGTAGCTGCACTGACCCGCGAGGATCGTGATATCGCGTGCCGGCAGCGCCACTCCCGGCGGGAAGCCAGAGATGGGTGCGAACGAGGTTGGGAATCCGGTGCCGCCCGGAGAAACCGTGTATGTGAACACTCCCTCGGGCCCGCCAATCGCTGCTCCGGCGGCGATGTTGGCGCGTTCTTCGGAGTAGTAGATGCCGTATCCACCGCGTATCACCGTGTTGGGCTGGATCTGCCAGATCAGTCCGGCTCGCGGCGAGAACATCGTGTATTGGCTGGTGAAAGTCTGTCCGTCATAGCGCAGGCCGAGGTTCAACGTCAGGTTGGGCCGCACCGACCAATTGTCCTGAACGAACATCCCGTACAAAGTCTCTTTCACGTTGTAGGTTGCATCGCCGAACGACTGGGTGAAGCTGCTGGCGATTGGCGGAGAGCCCTTCGGAAATCCCGGAGGCGGCAGCGTAGGATCATAGGTTATCAACGTAGCGATGGGAATTGTCTGATACTTCGAGTTGATCTGAAAGCGGCCCTGGAGGTATCCGCTGCCGAACTCCTGGCCATAGCCGCCCGATGACGAGTAAATGACGTTAAAGCCGGTCTTGATCTGGTGATGCCCCTTCGCCAGGCTCAGCGTGTCGCCCCATTCGTACTGGTGGTTGATAAGGTTTGCCAGTCGCGAATCGCCATTCGTGTAATAGCCAGAGACGAATTCCTGCGGAGCTGATACGACTGGAATGAAACGCGTAATAGGCGACCCCACCAGAATCTGGAAACGGAAATCGTTCACCATTGTCGGCGAGACCGTCCAGTCGTCAGAAAACGCTCCCTGATAGGTGTTGCGAGTGAAAACGCGCGCCGCTGTTGGCAGATTTACGCCGCTGACTGCATCCGAGGGGTTCGTGTCCTGAAAGCGATCGAGGTTGCCGCGCAGTGTCAGGCGGTGGTTGTTTCCGATCATCTGGTCAATGCGGAACAGTCCGAGCCATTGGCTGAAGTTCCCCTCATAGACCGCTCCCGGCATCACCGGAGAAGTGATTACGGCCGCGCGGTCCTGGAAGCTATATTGCGCAGAAGCTAGGAAGAACGTCTTGTCCTTCACGATAGGACCGGAAACCGTTCCGCTCCCCTGCGCCATAACGTTGTCAGCCGCATGCGTGGTCAACGGAGTGTTGGCCTGCGTGCCCGCGGGCCGCCCCATTCCTACAAAGTCGCCATGCCAAAGGTTCGTGCCTGACTTGGTCACGAGGTTGACCGCCGTGCCGGCGTTCCGTCCCCATTCCGCCGACGTAGCGTTGGTGTAGACCGTGAATTCCTCCACCACTGGGAAGGGCACTGCAGCGAACATCGTCTGCCGCCCCCAACTGTCGTCCGCGTCCGTGTCGTCCAGCTGATACGTCGTCTGCCGGCGCCCGTTGCCATTGATGACGTACAGCGTTTCGTTCATAAACAGGTCACCGGTCGTCTGGGCCGGGCGGACCGACGAATTCAATAACGGAAGGCTTGAGATCTTGTTGCCAAGAATCGGCGTATCTTCAATCTTCTGCAGGTCCATCCGCGTCGATACCTGGTTCGACTCGGTGGGGAGCGACCCGGGCGTGCCGTACACGTTGATCTCGGCTTTTTCGCCAGACACGTTGAGAGTGAAGTTTACGGTTGCGATACTGCCTGCGCGCAGCTGTATACCATCTTGCTGGGCAGTCGTAAACTGCGACGCGTTCACGCTGACTGTGTATTGCCCGGTCAGTGGAATTCCAACGAATGTGTAATCGCCAGAGCCGACGGTCTGCGCCGTTCGCTCCCATGAAGTAGCTGGGTTACGTAATGTTACCGTCGCGCCAACAATTGCGGCGCCGCGCTGATCCTGAACCTGGCCCCGAAAGGCTCCAAGATCGGTCTGCGCAGTTAGGTTGAGGGTCAGGACCTGGCATGCGAGCAACACCAAGCAAATGCTAAATAAACAACGAAAAGGGACTTTATCGGCCATATCATTCAACGTAAAGGGAAGCGCTTACTACTACTAGGGGTAGTAGGCAGCGTTCTTGCGTGCTGCCACCCAAGTCGCAGGGGGCAACCTTGGTGACACGGCCTCGCTCGTTACTTTCGTCATCTGTGGGCAACGGTTCTCACACCACGTTTACCCCTTGAGGTGACTGGAGGGTACTGCCGCAGGCGCGGTGGTGAGCGAGTATCAAAAGGGGTACTTAGTCGCTGCAGTATCTCGCGGCCGACCGGCCGCCGATTACGTCCCTCAACGAAAGCGGCTGGAACCGGAGCCGCAGCCGCCGGTGGCGAAGGTCGAGAACATGCGCTCAACCCGCTCCGAGCCGCACTCCGGGCATCGCACTTCGCGGTCGTCATCGTTCATGCGGCGCAGCTTCTCGAAGCTGTTGCCGCATTCGTAGCAAACATAATCGTACAAAGGCATTCCGAACTATCTCCGCGGTGTTGTCGGTGTCAGGACTACGAACATCCTTTGCCGATCTTCAGTTTCTTTTGTTCTGGTTTTGCAGCCGGCTGCGCGTCCGGCGGCAGAATCGGAGCGGTGACAGCGGGTGCCACCGCGCCTTTCGTCGGCGCACCCGCCCCCCCGAAGAAATATTCGCGCAACTGTTTTGCCTGCTGGTAGCCAGCCGGATCGGTGCTGTCCGAGCGTAGGCTGGTGGGTGTGACCACCTGGTCCCACCAGGCCGAAATTCCTTCCCTCACCGAGTACGCGTTGTAGCCCTTCATCTGCAGCAGGAGTTGCGTCTCTGCCGCGTGGCCCGCGCCCAGACCGTACACCACGATTTTCTTGCTGCGGTCGAGCTGCTTCAGGTTGGCTTCCTGAAAGAACTGCGCCAGGGGCACGTTGATCGCGGTGGGAATGTGGTAATCGTCATACTGCCACGGCTGACGCAAATCGATAAGTTGGTAATCCTGGCGCTTCTCGATGATCCAGTGCGCCAGTTCAGCCGGTGTGACGTGGTCTTTTTCCTCCACGATGCCCTGCATGATGGCCGCGCTGTCCACCGGGCCCGCGCCACCGCCGAGTGCCATGGTTCCGGCAACGGCCAACACAACCGCAACGAACAGAAGCGCCAGGGCTGCCATCATCTTGCCAGTCAATACAAAATTAACTTTCATGTCCCGGACCTCCTTGCGCGTCGTTGCCATACGTGCGGGCGAACAAACGCCACTTGCCCTCACTCTTTTCTGCCGCCCAGAACGCGGCCAGCGCAATCACCGTGACCGCGAAAGACACCACTCCGGCATTGACGTTCAGCCACTGCGGAATGGTGAGCGCGCCCAGCGCGCCGGAAAGAAAGAATTTCTGGAAGTGCGGAACCGCTGCGCCAAATCCGAAGATGCCGATGAGAATTCCCGCCATGAACAGTAGGGCGTCGAACTTGCCGATGGCGGCTGCCACAACGGATGTCCCGGGACAGTAGCCGCCAAGAATGAAGCCCGCGCCTAGAAAAATTCCGCCCAGCAGTTGCGGCCAGATAAAGGTCTCGGGCACGTAAACCTGTCCAAAGTTCAACCAGCCCAGCATCGAGAAATACGCGATTCCCAGCATCGCCACGATAATGGCGGTGAACATCACCTTCAGCACCGCAAAGTCCTTGAAGTAGAACTGGTCGGTCAGTTTGCGCGCGCTGGAAAACCCGGCGCGTTCCAGGAAGAACCCGAAGAAGAATCCCAGCACCAGGCTCGCCACGACATAGCTTGCAGCCGAGAATGTTTCCACATAAGGTGCGTTCATAACCAGTTCCTCCGCACGAAATAGGCTCCGATAAATCCCGCGGCAAAGACGCTCATCATGAAGACGAACGCGCCGACCGAAAGCACGGCGCCGCCTGAGAGCGCCAGTCCGCTGGTGCAGCCGCGGGCCAGCCGCGCTCCGATACCGGTGAGGATGCCTCCGCCCAGTGCAAAGGCGTAGCGCGTGCCCTTCGAAATGCGCGGGCCCTTGTCCACTGTGATCTTCAGGCGGCCTGAAAGCCAACCGGACACGAAGCCGCCGATGGCCGCTCCCACGACTTCGAGGACGACGAAGTCAAACAGCGCTGACTGCCCCGGCTGCAGATAGCGGCTCCAGTAGAGGCTCTCGCCGGCATACGCAGGAGAGATCTTCTCCAGCGTCCACGCTACCAATCGGGTGAATGCGCTCGATGCTCCCAGCCCCTGGCCCATGACGACGAATGCCGCCAGCAGTGCAAGGCCGAGGCCAAACCCCGCGGCATAGGGAGGCCAGTACTCATGCTGCCGCAGTGTACGCGAAAGCCAATTGCCCGCGGCGCGCTCGTCTGTCACGCTTTGTTCTGCAATCGCATCCGGCTCCGCGACGCCGGTGGACATTTCCTGTTCAAAGGCAGCCCGTTCCATTGCCACCTCCTTCCACCATTTGTGGTGATGACGATAGGCGAACAATTCATTCACCGTGCCCGTAATCATCGAGAAAAATGCCGGTTTCTCCTCCGGGAACACCGCCCCCATGTAGACATGAATCATCAGTCCTGAGATCACCATGCCGACGGCGAAGAAATGGATCACCACCGCCCAAGCCACTACCGTGGTGCTGACCAAATGAAAAGCCATGATGACGCCGCTGATCATCACCAATGGAAGCATCATGTACACCATGATGGCGAACAACTTCTGCCCGGCGTTGTACACGCCCTGCGGCGGCAGAGCATCCTTTTTGCCGTGCAGGATGTTCCGAACTCGCACAAATAGCCAGCGCACATCGTCCCAATCAAGCGCGATTTCCCTTTGCAGAACTTCCTTGTGCAGGTACGTCTTGAAACCAAACGTTCCGTAAACCACGAAAACCGTCGCCCACAGGAGTCCGAGAGCGACGTGAAAGTGCAGCATGTTGGCGCGCGTTCCGAAGAAACCCTGCACCAACTGGATGTACCACTGCGGCGCGAAGCGGAAATACGGCGAGCTGATGAGTGCTGTACCCGTGACCAGCTCCAGCAGCCACACGATGGCGTTGAACCAGTGCAGCAGAATAATGGCGACGTGATGTTTCTTGATCTGGCGCTGCGCCATCGCGTCGATCTCAGCCACGCTGAGATGCGCTGGAATGCCGGAAATCACCGGGGTGTTCATCCTGTCCACCTACTCCTCAAAATCTTTCTCGCCCTTGCCGAGCTGATAGAAAAACGCAATCGCCTGGCCCAGGAATGTCGCGCCCACGGCCGCCAGCACCAGCGGCTTCACCAGTCGCTTCCAAACTTCGCCAGGGCGTAAAAGATGTGGGGCATGCGGTCCGAACGTTGCCAGCACCAGGTCAACGTGCTGCGGTTTGCCCCGGTAATACACATTGGGGCCGGGCGCGGCGGCCGAGTTTTCCAAACGTCGCGCACGCTTTTCATACACCGCGTTGAACACGTAGCTTTGCGGGTCTTCTAAATCTCCGAAAAACTTGGCGTGCGCCGTGCAGGTGTTGACGCATGCCGGCTGTTCGCCTCGCTCCACGCGCGTCGAGCAGAAGTCGCACTTGTCCACCTTGTTCGTCCGCAGATTCATGTACCGCGCGTCATACGGACAGGCTTCCACGCAGTATCCGCAGCCGATGCACAGGCTGTGGTCCACCTTCACGATCCCGTTTTCCGCCTGGTACGTCGCGCCCGTCGGGCACGGCAGCAGGCACGGCGGATGATCGCAATGGTTGCACTGCGCCACGTGGAACGTCGAAGTCAGGTGCGGAAACGTGCCCACGATTCCCGTGTTGCGTACGTGGGTGCGCGCCTGTCCGATGGGAACTTCCCATTCTTCACTGCAAGCGACGGAACACGCCTGGCAACCCACGCACTTGTCCAGGTCGATCACCATGGCGTAGCGGGGCATCAGGCACCTTCCTTCTGGATGCGCACAAAGTTCACGCGCATGCCGGTGCCGCCCATAATGGGATCGACTTGCACCTGCGTCATCAGCTTCGTGTCAGAGGCACCGCGATGGTACGCCCGTTGCAGCTTGGGCGATTCGTGCCCGAAGCCATGCACCATGTAAACGCAGTCGGGGCGAATGCCCTCGGTAATCCGCACCAGCACCGGCAGGCTCTGCACGCCTTCAGAATTTTCCAGTACGACCCGCTGCTCGTCGCGGAGCCCGAGGTCCCGGGCCGCGCGGGCATTGATCCAAACTTCATTTTCCGCCATCAGCGAATCCAGCCGCGCATTGTTCTGCGTGCGCGCGAACGAGTGCACCGGGGCTCGACCATAGATCAGTCGGAAGTGGCCGACAGGAGGATTGTCCACCGGCGTGAACTTCGGCAGCGGATCGAAGCCCAACTGCTTCAGCATCGGCGAATACAGCTCGATCTTGCCGCTCTCGGTGGCAAACAGCGGGCCGTCTTCCGGTAGTCGGTCTTCGATGTACGGACGTCCCTCGAACGCAATCGCGCCTCGCACCCGTAGCACCGATGCATCGACGCCCATCGGTTCCAGGACCTTGGTCAAATATTGCTCTGGCGTCTCCCACGGAAAGTACGCTGACAGTCCCATCCGTCCGGCCATCTGCTTGGCAATCCACCATCCCGGCTTGGTGTCATACATTGGCTCAATCGCCGGCTGACGTACCGAGATAAACGGCTTCTTCGCCGACGCGATCACCGCCGGCATGTCGAAGCGTTCCAGGTACGTCGCCTCCGGCAGCACCAGGTCGGCGTAGTTTGTGTAGTTCATCGGCATGATGTCCACCGCCGCGATGAACTCCAGTTGCTCGATCGCCTTGAGCGTCTTTTCCTGTTGCGGGATGCTTTCCAGGATGTTTTGCCCGTACACCACCCAGGCCTTGATCGGATAAGGCTTGCCCGTGAGTGTCGCATCAATCAGCCCATTGGTGACGCCCTGCTCTTCCGAAGCCAGCGGAAAGAGCGTGCCAGCGCCGTCGGCGCGGCCCTTCGCGCTCTGCGGGAATGGAGGCAGCGCGAACTTGCCCGTCTTGAGATGGGTGGGCAGGAAGATGCCGCCCTTGCGACCCCAGCTTCCGGTGAGTGCCGTCAGGATTGCCATCGCCCGAGCGCGTTGCGTGTCGTTGCCGTACCACGTAACGTGCCGCCCGGGATGAAGCGCAACGGCGGGTTTGGCTTCGCCCATCGCACGGGCCGTCTCGCGGATCACCGTTGCCGAGATTTCCGTAATCGGCTCGGCCCATTCCGGCGTGAACTCGCGCACGTGTGCCGCCAGCTCCGGAAATCCATGCGCGTACTTCTCGATGTACTCACGGTCGTAAATGCCTTCGCCGATGAGCACATTCATCCATGCCAGCAATAGCGCGGTGTCGGTTCCCGGACGTATCGGCAGCCAGTAGTCCGCTTTGGCGGCGGCGGTGGAAAAGCGCGGGTCCACTACGATCAGCTTGGCCCCATGTGACAACCCTTCGGCGAACGCCGTGACCTGCGACGTGAAGACGTTTTCCCCGATGTGCGAGCCGATCAGGACGATGAGCTTAGCCTCTTCCAGATCGACCGGCTCCGGCGAGTTCAGGCCTTGACCGAAGGTGAGCGCATAGCCCACTTCGCGCGGACCTCGGCACTGCGCGAACGCAGGTTCAGCGCTGTTAGGCGTTCCATACGCTTTCATGAAAATGCTGAAAAACCCTGAGGCTACGCCGTGCGGGAAGAACGCAACGCTTTCCGGCTCCGTACTTTTGCTTGAGATCCCCGAGGCGCTGGGCGAAGAGGTCGAGCGCCTGTTCCCAGCTCACGCGCTGAAACTTGCCTTCGCCGCGTGCCCCTACGCGGACCATGGGGTACTTGAGCCTGTCGTTGTCGTAAAGCAGCTCCGTCCCGGCATTGCCGCGTGCGCACAGGCGGCCCTTGGTGAGTGGGTGGTCTGGGTTCCCGGAGACACGAACTACTTTGCCATCAGCAACTTCCGCGACGGCTCCGCAGCGCCAGAAACACATTTCGCAGTTGGTAGCGATGCGCTCCACGCGCTCATGGCCGCGCCAGCCGGGAGGATTCGTCGGCGTCTGGGCATCTGCCGTGCCCACTCCCAGCGCCGCCCCCGCCACGCCCGTGAGCTTTACAAAGTCGCGTCTTGTCAGCGTCTTACGCATTATCCAGTGTGCTACCGCGTTTTCGTACGAAGTGGGTAGAAGCATGCCGCACTTAGGACAAATGCGACCGAAGTCCAGAGCGTTACAGCCTTTTTCACAATAGTTTGGGATGGCTCCCGAAATGGGAATTTCGCTTGGCGACCGGTCTTACTGGGCGGAAGTCCCTTTCAAGTCATCAGTTTGGGGTAAGATCGTGAACTCCCAGCCGCAATATTTGCCTTCCGGCGCATCCGGCGGACAGTGGAGGCACGAAACCCCTATCCGTGGATCCACCGTGCGGGCAAACATCTCGAACTCGATTGTTCCCACTGACTTGCAGGGAAAGTCCGCCAGCCCTTTGCGGCGACGGGTTTCCTGAACGCGGCAGACGTCCATGTACAGACGCAGGCGTTTGCCGTCCTCGGACCATTCGGTGCGCTGGGAGTTTATGAGGCTGTACTGCCTCAATTGCAATGTTTGTTCTAATGCCTTTAAACCGCCGGCAGCCGGGATATTGAACGTCGCCATGATCCGGTTTGCTTCGGTCACAGCGAACCGCCGCCAAGCAGCCGTGTCCAGTTCGATTGCCACGTCCATCCCTAGACGCTCTTCCGCGGCGAGAAACCAGCAGCCGTCATGCGCCAGCCAGTTCTTGGCAAACATTTCCAGCGCCCGCAGAAGCTCGTCGCGGGTCATGGAGTGAAATGCGGTCTTGCCCGCCTTTGTGAGGCCCTCGGTTGCGTTTGGCATAGGCCGGTTCCTCTCGTTCAGCGAGCCGTTGCTCCAACGGTTTCGGCCGTCGTAACCAGCACCTCGGGCTCAAGCTCGATCTGGCTTTTCACCGATCGCGAAATCAGGCAGGCGCGCTCAGCTTTTTCCAGCAATCGGAGGGCGCGTTCTTTTTCGGAGGGTTCAGCGATGTGCAGCAGCGGTTGAATTACCACCTTGGTAATGCTGTACCCGCCTGGTTCTTTTTCCAGGATCGCTTCCACTTCGACCTGCAACGAAAGGAAATCGAACTTGGAGAACTCGGCGATGGCTTTGAACGTGGTGACGAAACACGATGCCATCGCAGCGGCGAAGAAGTGCTCGGGCGTCCAGGTGCCGGCTTCGCCCTGGAATTCAGGCGGCGCGCTAAACCGCACAGGCTCGGCGACTCCTTCGGCAGAAACTGTGCCGTTGCGTCCCTCGCGTCCAAATCGCGCTGGTGTAGTAACGATGATCCGACATTTTGGCCTCCCCAATTCGTCCTGACTCTGAACAAACGCAGCCTCGGGCTGATTCGTTACAGAAAGTCTCCGATGTTGCGCCGCTTGGCCGATCTGCTAAAGATCAGGAACCCACGGTAACAGCCGCATCCTGGTCACAAACCGCGCTCTCGTCCGTCGCTTCGGCGACGGCGTCAAGCGCCTGGCGAAGATCGGCGATCAGGTCTTCCACGTCTTCAATACCAACCGAATACCGCACGAGTCCATCGCTGTAACCCGCCGCCCGACGATCATCCGGCGAAATGCTCGCGTGCGTCATCGACGCCGGATGCTCGATCAGGGTCTCCACACCGCCCAGCGAAACCGCCAAAGTCGCTACTCTGACATGGTCCATCAGCAGACGTCCGGCTTCCATTCCACCCTTCAACTCAAAGCTGATCATCGAACCGAATCCGCTCATCTGCCGCTTGGCCAGTTCATGCTGCGGGTGCGATTCCAAGCCGATGTAGAGCACCTTGCTCACCTCGGGCTGCCGCTCAAGCCACCGCGCAATCTCCATGGCGCCCTGCTGGGCCCGCTCGACTCTGATTCCTAGCGTTTTGATTCCGCGCAGCACCAGAAACGCCTGGTGCGGGTCCATGTTGCAGCCGGAATTAATCATCGTTTTGCGAAGACGCTTGTAGAGGTCAACGTCTTTGGCCACGATGATTCCGCCGACGACGTCCGCATGACCATTGATGAACTTGGTCACGGAGTGAAGCACAACGTCTGCTCCCAACTGCAGCGGCCGCTGCAAGTACGGGCTGGCAAAGGTGTTGTCCACGACCACCAGGCAACCGTGAGCATGGGCAAGTTCGGAGATTCGCGCGATGTCACTGACCTGCATCGTGGGATTAGCCGGAGTCTCCAAATACACGACGCTCGTATTCGGCCGTATCGCCCGCTCGACTTCCGCAAAGTCAGAGGTGTCTACGTAGGTAGCTTCGACCCCGAACCGCGAGAAATCTTTCTCCATCAATCCGCGGCTGGGTCCATAGACGGACGCAGTACTGACAACATGCGCACCCGACTTGCAGCAGGGCCAGATACACCGTGCACACGGCACCCATTCCGGAACTGGTGGCGATTCCACCGCATCCGTTCTCCAGTTCGGCGACACTGTCTTCGAGCGCGTTGATTGTCGGATTCCCGATGCGCGTGTAGATGTATCCTTCTTCCTCGCCAGCAAAAAGCGCCGCACCGTGCGCAGCATTGCGGAACGCAAACGTGGAGGTTTGATAGATGGGAACGTTAACCGATCCGGTTGCGTCAGCCTTGTGCCCGGCATGAATCAGCTTGCTGTTAATACCAAGGTGCTTCGTGTTCATGAGTATTCCTTCTGGATTCCCGGCCGTGGTCGCCTCGACGCAACTCCTCGCCCATCCCGTAGTCCGGGGAAACGAACCAGTATCACGCTTATGCCGGCGATGGACAGTGATAGTCCGCACAAACAGCCGTGACGGACGGCCCTTGACGCAATCGGGAAGACGCTTAGGCAGCGATCTCTAAGGGCGCACACCACGCGGCTACGAGCAGCTTGCAGAAGGCGATTGAAGTTGTGCTACTGCGAATAAAGTGAGGACGGCTCTCATTCCACTCAATCATAATCGCCAGCGTCATCAGCGCGTACCTGAAGAAGTTCAGAGAGTCGAGAGGCGAATATAATAACTGGTACGATTGAGACTTGAAGGTTTACCTACACCACCCAAAAACCCGCCGTTGGAACCACTTCTGGAGTCTTCGTTCGTGGAAGAGATAAAAATTCCTCGTGTGCTGAACAACGAAATCTTTTTGCTGGTAGTGCTGTCTGTGGTTGCCTTCGCGGTCTTCGTATTTACCAAGCGCATGGCGTCAAAAGAGCAAGTTCTGGATGCGAAGGTAGCCGCAATCTGGTACGAGCGGGGCGTGGAATCGATGCGCTCCGGAGATACCGCGAAGGCGATTGAATCGTTTCGGAAGGCGACGGCGGAGATCGGGGACAGCCAGAAGTACATGCTGGCGCTTGCGAACGCTCTGGCTGCCGAAAACCATGCTTCCGAAGCGCAGCAATTGCTGCTTCGCCTGCGGGAGCCCGACCCGGAGAATGTGGAGATTAATCTTCACCTGGCGCGGCTGGCCGCAAATCAGGGCTCGGTTCAAGAAGCCGTGCACTACTACCAGAACGCCCTCTATGGCCGTTGGACCGGAGACGAGGCGACAGAACGCAGAAAAGTGCGAGTGGAATTCATCGGTTTTCTCGTGAAGCATGGGCAAAACAGCCTGGCCATGTCTGAGCTGCTGATCCTCCAGTCCCGAACGCCGGACTCAGCCTCCGCTCACGTCGAGGTCGCCAGGCTCTTCCGCGAGGTGGGCGACGAACAGAATGCGCTCAAGGAGTACCAGGAGGCGCTAAAGCTCGACGGGCACGAAGTCGAGGCGCTCGCCGGCGCGGGCGAGACATCGTTCCAAATCGCGAATTATAGTGACGCTCAACAATATTTAAGAGCAGCTCTCGGGGCGAATCCAAAGTCCGAAGAGACGCGCCGGTTGCTCACGCTAACCGACCTCGTACAGAGCGAGGATCCGCTGGCTCCGCAAATCAGCACCGTGGAACGGCAGAAACGATTGCTGGCGGACATGGACCTTTCAGTAAAACGTCTCGAAGCTTGCCTTGGCCAGACTTCCGAGAGCAATGCCGTGGTGGAAATGCAATCACTGAAAACCGAGGCAACGGCGATGGAGCCCACGCTGGCGAGCGGGCCGCACCCTCCAGATTCCGATGCCGTGAGGTCAGGAGTAGAGCTGATATACAAGATGCAGCAGGCCGCTTCGGCATCCTGCGGAAACCCTGAGCTCGAGGACGAGGCACTGCTGCTGATCGGCCGAAAGCATACTGGTGGGCGCCCATGAATGCCTCCCCGATTCCCCTGATCCAGAGGCTGCGGCTGCGCGAGAACCACATTTTTTTCGCACTGACGATTCTGATTGCAGTGATCGCGGGCCTGTCGGCAGTACTGTTCACGTTGGCCATCAAGGGCACAACATACGTCCTGTTTGGGATATCGCCTTCGATCCTGCGCTACATCCTAGTTCCGACGTTGATGAGCCTGGTTACGGGTTTTCTGCTGGCGAAGTTTTTCCCGGATGCGCGCGGTAGCGGCGTTCCGCAGACCGAAGCTGCCTATCATCTGCGGCAAGGCGACATTCCCGGCCGAACGGCGTTCGGAAAGTTTCTGACAGGCGTGTTATGTATCGGTTCCGGGCACTCGATGGGGAGAGAGGGACCGTCGGTGCAGATCGGGGCGGGGATTGCCTCATCGATCGGAAAATGGTTTAATCTGTCGCCGGAGACGGGCTCAGAGCTTAGTGCCGGTGGCAGCAGCGGCTGCACTTTCGGCGGCATTCAATACCCCCGTAGCGGCCGTGATCTTTGCGCTGGAAGAAATCATCGGCGACATGAACGCGGCGCTGGTGGGATCCACGGTCGTCGCGTCAGTGGCTGCGGTAATCGTGGAGCGGTCGATCCTAGGCAATAGCCCGATCTTCCAGGTCCCTCAGTATCACCTGGTAGACCCAGCGGAGTTGATCGCATACGCGGTGCTAGGAGTGGTCGGTGGCATCGTCTCTCTGACGTTTTCCAAGGGCTTGCTTTGGCTCCGGGGTGTGTTCCAACGCCTGCCAGCACGCACTCGCATCATCCAACCGGCCATGGGCGGTTTGGCCATAGGCGTCATGCTGATCTTCTTTCCGCAGGTCATGGGCGTCGGGTATGAATACGTCAATCAGGGACTGAACGGCGGCCTTCTGCTGAAGACCATGGTGCTGTTATGCGTAGTGAAGCTGGTGGCGACGATCATCTCCTACGCATCCGGGAACGCGGGAGGCATCTTCGCACCGAGCCTGTACCTGGGGGCCATGGCAGGCGGAGCTATTGGAACGCTAATGCACCGCTTTGCGCCATTTCCGACCGGCGATACCGGTGCGTATGCGCTGGTAGGTATGGGAACGCTCTTCGCCGGGATTATCCGCGCCCCAATGACGTCGGTCTTCATGATCTTCGAACTTACGCAGGACTACCAGGTCTTCGTGCCGTTGATGATCGCCAACATGATCAGCTTCGCGATTTCAAAGCACTACCAGCCGACGTCGCTGTACCACGCGTTGTTGCAACAGGACAATGTCCATATGCCGGCGCCAGCGGCGCGCGTGTCATCGGGGTCATGGCGAGCTGCAGATGTGATGACGCGTGACTTTACGATGGCTTCGCCGAACAGCTCCATGACGGAGGCGATCGCAGTGCTGGATAGTTCTGGCCTGAAGCTGCTGCTGGTTGGCAATGATGGCAAGTACGAGGGCCTGGTTTCCCGCAGCGAACTTGAGGAAGCGATGCGTTCCGGCAAGGCCGATACTACAATCGGCAGGCTGATCAAAACGGACGGCGCCCACGTGCATCCGGACCACGGCTTGGACCTGGTTTTGGAACGACTCGATAAAAACGAAGGCGTACTGCCGGTAGTGAGCCGCAGACACGTGCGCGAAGTGATCGGAATTGTGACTCCCCAGACGATCTATCAGTTCCTGCAACGGAGCTGGAAGGCTCAGCCTACAGGTGCGGCCGCAAGCTTGGATTCCTCGCATACCTAGACTAGCCGACTGCTACTGAGTCCTGCGGTTTCGCCGCGCGTATCCCGCGGAAGGCGACATTCATCAGCGGAGCGGTCAAAAGCGTAGCCGCCACCGCCATGAACACCACGACGTCGTAAGTCTCCGCCGAGATCGCCTTGAGCCCCAGGCCAATCTGTGCGACCACCATGCAGAATTCGCCGCGCGGGATCATTCCGAACCCGACGCGTATTGCAACGGGGGTGCCATGCTTCAGCGCTCCCAGGCCGCAGCCCACGAACTTGGCGAAAATCGCTACGGCAAGTATCACCACCCCAAGGATCAGTGTCGAGGGACGGACGAAAGCCTGCCATTCAAAGCGCAGCCCTATGCCAGCCAGGAAGAAGGGAACCAGAAGTTCGGTCACGCCTTGCGTCATGTCATGGACGCGGTGCGGCAGGGCGCGTCCCATAGCCAGGCCTGCCAGAAACGCGCCGATGATGGGAGCGACACCAGCTCTTTCGGAGAGCGCCGCCAATGCGAAGAGCAGAATCATGGCGACGGCAAACTGGCCTTCGCCGATCCGTATCCGCTGATTTAATTTCGGCAGCACCTTGCCGGCGGTATCGTCGCCCCAGCGGACCGCGAGAAACACGAACGCCAGCGCGAACACGGCGGTCAAAGCCAGTTCCAGAATATTCACCGTTCCGCTGGCCACGCTGCTGATCACGCCCAGCACCAGCAACGCGAGAATGTCGTCGATGACCGCTGCGGCAAGAATGATCCTGCCGGCGGTGCGATTCAGCAGACCCTTGGAAGCGAGCAGGTGCGCGGAAATTCCAACGCTGGTTGCAGTGAGAGCGGCTCCCACAAACAGGGACTCGATCTGAGAGGCGCCCCACAGGCGCATGGTTGCCCAGCCCATCGCCAGCGGGACGGCCACTCCCAGCACTCCCACAGCGGTGGCAGTTCGTCCTACGGCAACCAAATCGGTCGGCTTGATTTCCAAGCCGACGCGAAAGAGCAGAAAGATCACCCCAAGTTCAGCGAGGAAGGAAAGATTTTCGTTGGGAGCAATCCAGCCCAGGATGCTTGGCCCGATCAGGACCCCAGCGAGAATCTCGCCGACGATGCCTGGCTGGTGCAGACGCTCGAAGACCTCCGCCAGCAGCTTCGCCGAACCAAAAATCAGCAACATGGAAACGGCAAGGCTGAGTGTCGGGCCATGGTGCAGCGTTATCGTTGCCAGCAGAGGAAATGTCATCTAGCCCAGGCTCCCGCATTCACGCCGTTCATGCAACATCGTAACGATAAAGAGGTGTTTGTGCAGCGTTTAGGTTATGCAGAAGTCGCCGCCACTCCGGGAATACGACGGACACGAAGGTTCCCTCACACAGTTCGCGAAGCCAACAATCCGGAGAACATTACTGGGAGAATCTGTTGTAGTAATCAAGTGTGGGGCAAGTGCCAAGCGGCGGCCAGAACGAGCAAGCTCTCCCCAATCGACACTACTGTCTGGTTCGTCAATGCTGTCAAGAGCTCGGTCAGCGCGCCGTTGGCGCTTACGCACTCGCCCGTTCAACCTGGAGGACCGCACCCTTGGGTTGGGCGTGCCCCGCAACGATCTGGCCGGGGACTTCGTCCCCGCTACGACAGAAGGTGTCACGCCAATGATAGATGTCCTCTCTGCGGATGCGCACCCGCAGCTTTCGCATTCTCCGGCGCTGCTCGTCGGGCGGCATATCGAGCGCCACTCGAATGGCGTCAGCAACAGCGCGAGTGTGGTAAGGATTGACCAGCAGCGCGCCCTGACGCAATTGGAATGCGGCCCCTGCAAACTCGCTGAGTATGAGTACGCCGTCGTTGTTGACGCGCGAGGCGCAGTATTCCTTGGAAACCAGGTTCATGCCGTCTTTGAGAGGGGTAACCAGGGCGATGTCTGCGGCACGGTAGTATGCCAGCAACTCGGGCCGATCGAGCGAGCGGTGAATGTACTGTATCGGCGTCCATCCCGGCTCGCCGAAATGGCCATTGATCTCGCTCACCATCCGCTGGATCTCGGCCTTGAGTTCACCATACCTGGGAATATCTTCGCGGCTGGGAACCACCACCTGGACCATCGCAATTTTGCCGTGCTCTTCCGGATGCCGCTCAAGAAAGTGGCGAAATGCCGCGAGGCGCTCCGGAATGCCCTTGGTGTAATCGAGCCGGTCAACTCCGAGCAAAATGCGGCGGCC
The DNA here is from genome assembly GCA_963814165.1 of uncultured Acidobacteriaceae bacterium. Classification (GTDB taxonomy): domain Bacteria; phylum Acidobacteriota; class Terriglobia; order Terriglobales; family Acidobacteriaceae; genus DASRAA01. The sequence goes on from CAWFBW010000020.1 coordinate 130,085, forward strand.
TTGCATGTTCTCTGCGATTTGGGCAGCCCGGGCCGCAACATCTTCGTCGGCCGCTCCACGGGCGAACTCTTCGAAGTCGATGCTGATGGGAAACGCCCCAACAAGGGTAGTGCGTCCTGGTTCATCGACAACAACATGCTCGCCAACGGCTTTGATCTCTGCCGCCTTGACGAAGTGCCTCAGACAGGCAACAAAATTCCGCCGGTCCCGCATGGTTTGGAAGCCGACCACGTCAAAATCCAGCAAGGCCGTGAGAATCTCCTCGCGCCAAGGCAACTTCTCGAAGATGTCGGGGCTTGGAAACGGAATATGGTGAAAATAGGCAAGTCGCTCGTTAATCCCCATTTTCCGCAAGTATGCGGCCACCGACATCAAGTGATAGTCGTGCACCCAGATCAAGTCTCCGGGACGGGCCTCGTGCGCGGCCTTCTCGGCGAAGCGTTGGTTTACCGTGAGATGCGTGTCCCAGTAATCGGGATCGAAATTACACCGCGATTGCAAGTCATGAAACAGCGGCCACACGACTTCATTGGAAAAACCGTAGTAGAAACGCTTCCGCTCCTCCGGAGACATGAATACTGGTGTGTAGGCAATGTTGCTGCGACTGGAATGCTCCTGCAAGACGCGCTCGATCTCCGGACGTTCCTCCGTACCGGTCCAGCCAATCCAGACTCCGGCACAATCGTTGAGCAGCGGCCGCAAAGCCGTGACCAGCCCTCCCGAACTCGGATCGACATGAAACCCCTGCTCGTCTTGTTTGATAGTTATGGGCAGCCGGTTCGACACGAAAACGATTCGTTGTTTGATTGCGCTCATGATGCACCTCCACAAGCTGCGTTCCAATCGGCCAGAAAGGCCGCCAGGCCGTCTGGCGGGCGTACCCATACTTCAGCGGCGGTCTCACGGAATTCGTCCCGCACCAAAACACTCAAGCCTGATCCCTGGATGGCAAGAAACGCGTCTTCGTCGGTGCGGTCATCGCCGAGATAGGCAACTGCTGCGTCGGGTCCCATCTCCGACAGAATTGCCCGCACAACGTCGCCCTTGTTCGTCGCGGCAACGCGAATCTCCAGCCCTCCGTCGAACGGTTCTAGACGCAGCCCGTCTTTATTGGGAAGGCGGGCCCATACGCTTTGGACCTTCTGCTTCACCTGTCCTGAGATCGCCTCACGCCCTCTCCAGTGAATGGCCGTTCCTGCCGGTTTATGCTCCAACATCTCTGACAGTCCTTCGAGGGTCAAAAGCCGGTCCGCTTCAGCGATAGTCTCCAGCAGGCGGTCATCGACTCCGGGCATGTGGTAAGTTCCGCTTGCATGCAGCCGCTCCAGCCCATGGCATCCCCAAACCTCAACATGCTTGAGACCAAGGAGCCGGGCCGCGTCATACGCGCGGCGACCGGTCACGATGACTAGACGGGTGTTCGTGCGCTTGCGAATGCGATCCAGTAGGGGAGGGACCTCGCGATAGGGGGTAGCCCGATCGGGGTCCGTGCGGAATTCCGCCAGGGTCCCGTCGTAGTCCAACAGAAGCGCGCGCTGTTGAGTCTGAGACAGCTTCCCGAAGAACTCGGAGAGACGTCTCTGGACATCAACTGAGGTTTCGGGATTGTAGATTTGTGCGTTCGTCATAGCTCCTCGATCCGTTCGTGAGGTGGAAGACGATCGGTTTAAAAGCCGCCTCCCAGTTCCGGAGATCCCCGGCTTAGGCGGGGACGTTTCGCAGAGTCAGCGGTGCCGCTAGCAGAGAAGAGCGCAGTTCAACTTCAGCAAGTCCAGAGGAGGCGCAAGGACGGAGTGACGGTCGACAATAACGGAAGCGTGGCCAAGCAGAGCCTGGAGAAGGCCACAAACGACAGAACACGCCAGCAGAAGCGTGGCGACCAACAAGCCGGCCGTTTTCATTGCCCGCAAGGCAGTGGGCTCGAGGTCCACCGCCGGGGAGGCAAAAATGGCTATCACGCTGAGCAGCAGCAAGATAACCAATACGAGCTGGGCAGACTTATTCACTAAGTCTAATCTTATCATAGTTTTGGCGGCATTTCAACCGCGATTTTCTGGCACCCTTGCCGGTCACAAAGGTGGCAGGTCGGGCTTTGGTGGATTGATCTTGTGATCGGAGAACCGCCGCTCCAGAAACCGTCGTGCAAGGTCTTGGCCGCCCACTCCGAACGCAATCGCCAAACCGAACATCAAGGCCCCAAACACGATGGAGAACGCGATGAGAATTGTCTTCTGTGCCAGGCCCACGACCTCGAATGCCATTGAGATCGTCAGTACGACAATCATCACCCTGACGGCATCGGCCAAAATCTGGGGCGAGGGCAAGTCGGCATTCACCGCCGCCAGCAGGGCAGCGCGTGCAAAGAAGCCGGCGGCTAGCATCCCCAGGAAAGCGATGAAAAGCGCCTCGAAAAACCTAGGAAGGAACAAGAAGAAACCGCCGATATGCTGCTGCAAGATGGGAATGCCCAGGAAGCCGACTCCCGCAAGGACGATGCCAATCCAGGTCAGCCAGAATACGAGTTGGCTAAGCAATTCGCTGGGTGACGGCAAAGCGGCCGTGTTGAGCAGTTGAGCCGCTCCAGCCTTTTCGGAAAGCCGGTCAAACTTCACCAGCCGCAAGAAGCTGCGCAACACGGTTCGCAGCAGGTAGGCGATCAACCATCCCAATAGCGCAATGATCAGGATGGCCAACAAGCGGGGGAGCAGATGGGCGAAGGCGCGTGCGAATTCATCCCATGCCTGACCCAGTTCAGTTGCGATCATGTCTGCCATCACGAACCTCCTTCTTGTGCCGTCCACAGCTTAGTCAGGTACGGCTTTAAGCGTTCGAACGTTACACAGAGCGATTCGATATGTGCTTCGAGTTCTTCCTGGGAAGCGTTCAGGTTCTCGGTCAGAAATGTGTATGCCCTGCCGCGATAAAGCGGCGCCAGGGCCTGGATGATGTGGTCGCGGCTGATGACCGACCGGTGATACGCCCAGGCGAATTCGTACACGGCTGTCACCCACAACTCATCAGGGAAGTGGAAGTCGTTCTCTTCCGAGCCAGCCGCGCCTTGCAGTTGCGCGAGCGTGCCCGGAGAGACAATGGACTTGAGGACCGGTTCCAGGTCCGCCACGCCGGAGCGGAACATCTGCAACAAACGGGTATGGTCCACGGTGACCTCGTCCATGGTGACTTCATAGGCTGGGCCCGCCGTGGGCACAGCCTGGGTTTCATGAATCGCTGCTCCACGCCGCTTGCGTCCGCTCCATTGACCAGAAAAGTGGCGCAACCGTCTGCCTAAGGGCAGAAACCAGGTCGGTAGCTTGCTGTTCCAGATGCCCCCTGGCGCCAAGGAAAGTCTGAGAGACAGGCAGTCCGTCAGCCAGAGCTGCCAGGGTGAAGCACACTTCAGGGCCCAGGCGGCCGGCGTCGTGGTTCCACATATCATGGCCGATGAGCTGGACCGCCAGGCGATCGGAAAAGGAAAATTCTCCCGGACGCGGCTCGCGAATCGACTTGCCATACAGCGCGCGCGTCATCGGATACATCAGGTTGGTGACCAGGATTCCCTCGAAGCGATGGCGGCGATAGACGGGAGTCACAAGGTCAACACTCTCGCGGTAAACGGGCCGGACCAGCTGGTCGATCCACTGCGGCTGGAGTTGGGATGAGTCCGGTGCAATTACGGCACAGGCTTTGGCTCGAAGCAGGTCAGCGGCTGCCACAAGGATATGCATTGCCTTTCCGCTGGAAGGGTCGCCGGAGTATTGGCTGCTGATACAGTGCATGGTGCGCAAGGCCTCGAAACTGGAGGCATTACGCGCATCCTTGATGGACGCGGCGCGCACCAGGTCGGGGGTTCCGTCATGGGAGCCGCCATCCGCGTTCAGAATGGCAGCACGCTCGCGCGGAAAGTACTTAAGCAGGCCTTCGCGAACCACTTGCACGACGTGGCCGATGGTCTTGGCGTGGTTATGCGTGTGCAAGCCGACAAGGATGTCAACTTCGCCAACGCTGATGAGTTGGCGCAGCAGATCATCCGACAGGATGTTTTCGTCGGCCAACCACAACCTCCAGAGAGATCCGCCGGAACAAGTTCACGATTACCGGCGGTCTGTTCAGGCAACGGTATGCCTGCCGAACAAGTGCAACGCGAGGCGGCTCAGATTCGCCGCAAGCGGAACCAGTAGAACTGGTACGGCGCGAGGGTCAACAAGTATGGCATATCACCCACCCGCGGGAAGATATTCCTGCCGAACATCTCGATCAGAATATTTCCCTTGAACCGGGTCAAGTCCAGCTCCACCGCTTGCGCCGAGGCCGAGAGATTGTTGACCGCCAGGACGGTCTCGCCTCCTAGTTGACGCACGAACGCCAGCACCCGGTGGTTCTCGGGATAGAGAAATTCCATGGAACCGCGCCCAAAAATGGGAGTTGATTTGCGCACCTGCAGTAGGCTTTGCATCCAGGAAAGCAGAGAATGTTGTGACCGGCTCTGACGGTCCACATTCACCGCCGCATAACCGTACACTGGGTTGGAAATGGGGGCCGAGTACAGGCGCTCCGGATCGGCCGACGAGAACCCCGCATTCACGCTGCCGTCCCACTGCATCGGCGTGCGAACGCCGTTGCGATCGCCGAGATTGATGTTGTCGCCCATGCCAATCTCGTCGCCGTAATAGATTACGGGGGTTCCAGGGAGCGACATCAGTAAGCCGTTCATGAGTTCGATGCGGCGGCGGTCGTTCTCCAGCAGGGGAGCAAGCCGGCGGCGGATGCCGAGGTTGATGCGCATGGCTTTATCGCGCGCGTACTCGTCGTACATGTAATCGCGCTCCATGTCGGTGACCATTTCCAAGGTCAGCTCGTCATGATTGCGCAGGAACAGGCACCACTGGCAGGGGTCAGGAATCTTCGGCGTCTGCTGAAGGATTTCGGTGATGGGCTTGCGATCTTCCAGCTTGACGCCCATGAACATTCTCGGCATCAGCGGAAAGTGGAAGGCCATGTGAAATTCGTCGCCGTCGCCGAAGTAAGCCCGCAAGTCGGCCGGCCATTGGTTGGCTTCCGCCAGCAACATCCTGCCCGGAAACTCCTGGTCGAGCCGCGCGCGCAATTCCTTGAGCACGTCATGGGTTTCAGGCAGGTTTTCGCAGTTTGTGCCCTCGCGCTCCACGAGGTAGGGCACGGCGTCGAGCCGGAAGCCATCGACGCCCAATTCCAGCCAGAACTTCATGACGTTCCACATCTCCTCGCGAACGGCGGGATTGTCATAGTTCAGGTCGGGCTGATGGCTGAAGAAGCGATGCCAGTAATAGGCCTTGGAAACGGGGTCCCAGGCCCAGTTGGACATCTCCGTATCCAGAAAGATGATTCTGGTGCCGCGATAGCGATCGTCAGTGTCGCTCCACACATACCAGTCACGGCGGGGGTTATCGACGGACTTGCGCGACTCCTGAAACCACGGATGCTGGTCCGAGGTGTGGTTCAGGACAAGTTCGATAATGACGCGAATCCCGCGCTCATGGGCGGCGTCGAGGAACACCTTGAAATCGTCGAGCGTGCCGTAGTTAGGATGGACTGAAGTGTAATCCGAGATGTCGTAGCCGTCGTCACGCAGCGGCGAGGGAAAGAACGGCATGAGCCACATGGCATTGATGCCCAGCTCTTGCAGGTAGTCCAGCTTCTGCGCGAGGCCGCTAAAATCGCCTATGCCGTCTCCATTGCCGTCACAGATGGCGCGGACATGCGCCTGGTAGATGATGGCATCTTTGTACCAAAGTGGAGTTAGAGGCAATGGCAAATTCCTTCTTCCTCCTGCAGCGAGCCAGGCAATCGGCGGTTGCTCGTTAGATCAACTTATCATCATATCCAAACGGAAATGGACGGTTCTCGCCGTTTCGCGTTTCCGAAATCAAGTAATAGAATGAATGCAGAATGTGGGAGAGGAAGAAAATCGAGATCGCGTTGACGCTCGCGGTAGGCATTTGCATGGTTCTGCTCCTGCCAACAGTGCAATTGCTGCCGGCGACCACGCGCGCCTGGCGGCAAGCCAGGACACTTCTGCCCTCGGTACGCCGGTTAGCGCGCGCTGCCGTCAAGCCGTTGGCTGGATCTCTGACGGCTTTGTTCGTCGTAAGTGCGAGTGAGTTTCCTCTCGTTCCCGCAGATATTGTGTCGCTCGACTGCGCCCGCCTCTGTTAGCCAATCTTCAGAATTGCTCTTTGTGCTGCCGCCGCCCGCGTCTTGTGTGCTCGCCGAAATGGCGAGGCTTTCAAGTTCAATCAGCTGGCCTGTAGCGCCTCTGGCCAAGTCGCTTGACACGCGTGGTCATTACGTAACACAGACAAGACCTAACCCTTCGTCAATTTGAAATATCACTTTCGTAGTTGGGAGAAGTGAATGGCTTTTTTGCTGCAATTGAAATCATTCGTTCCAGAACTACATCCGGTATTGTTTCACGCCATACGAATCGCGGTGATTCTGGGTGTGGCCTGGGTGGCCACGCGGCTGATTGTCCGTTCCGTGCCCGGAATCCGCAAGCGGATCGTTCGGCGCATGACGAGAAATGGTTCGAATATTGAGCTGGAGAAGCGGGCCGCAACCATCGGCGGCGTCTTTCGCAAGAGCCTGAGTGCGGTGATTTGGGTCATTGCAGTCATCATGGCGCTGCGAGAAGGAGGCTTTGACATCGCGCCCATCCTGGCTGGCGCGGGCGTTGTGGGCTTGGCCGTCGGGTTCGGAGCGCAAAATCTCGTGCGCGACGTGATCTCAGGCGTCTTCCTCCTGCTGGAGGACCAGATCCGCGTCAATGACGTAGCTATTATCAACGGCACCGGAGGCTTGGTGGAGCAGATCAATCTGCGCACCACTGTGCTGCGCGGACTTGACGGGACCGTGTATGTCTTTCCCAACGGCTCCGTCACTAGCCTTGCCAATATGACACACGGATTCTCCTACTACTTGTTCGACATCGGCGTGGCCTATAAGGAAGACACCGATCGCGTGGTCGAGGTGTTGCAGGAGATTGCCAAGGGCATGATGCAGGAGGAACCCTACAAGCAGGACATCCTGGAACCGCTGGAAGTTCTGGGTGTGGACAAATTCGCCGACTCGGCGGTGATCATCAAGGTGCGCATTAAGACGATGCCAATTCGGCAGTGGGTAGTTGGCCGTGAAATGAACCGCCGCATCAAGAAGGAATTTGACCGCCTGGGCATTGAGATACCGTTCCCACACATGAGCCTGTATTTTGGCGAAGCCAGTAAATCTCTTGCGTTGAACTTTCCCAAGGACGATCGGGAAGAGCTAAAGACCGTGATCCGGGAGGTTCTGAGCGAACAGCTCCGGCAAGCCTCGCCGCAATCGGCCGAGCGGCGAGCAAGTTAGGACATCGAATGAGTAGACGAGGGCATCGAACTTACCCTACGCCGTCAGGGCCTGACTCTTTCCCATCGGACTGCGCCGGGCTCGATTGTGCTCGCTGTTGTCCAGGGCTGCTAGCGCGCATGAACTCGAAAGCTGCATTGATGAGCGAAATGTGAGAAAGGGCCTGGGGAAAATTCCCGAGTTGCCGCTGCTCCTTGGGGTCGTATTCTTCGGCCAGCAAGCCGACATCGTTGCGCAAGGCGAGTAAGCGGTCAAACATGCGCTTGGCATCGTCATTGCGGTCCAGCATCTTTAGCGCGCTGACCATCCAGAAGCTGCACGCGAGGAACGCGCCCTCGCCTGCTGGAAGGCCGTCATCCGTGGACTCCGTTCTGTATCGCATGACGAATCCGTCGCGCATCAAATGGGTTTCAATCGCAGCGATGGTTCCGCGGACCCGCGGGTCCGTCCACGGCAGGAAGCCCACCAGCGGCATCAGGAGCAGCGAAGCATCGAGTTCCTTCGAGCCGTATGCTTGTGTAAAGCTGCCGAGTTGCGTGTCGAAGGCATTGGTGCACACGTCATGGTGGATCTGATCGCGTGTCTTCTGCCATTGGTCCACCGAACCGCGCAGCCCAGCCTTTTCAGCAGTCTTGATGGCGCGGTCAAACGCCACCCACGCCATTACCTTCGAGTAGGTAAATTGTTGCGGTTCGCCGCGAACCTCCCATATTCCCTGATCAGGCTGGTCCCAGATCGTAGCGAGATGGTCGGTCAGCGAGCGCTGCAGCGCGAAGCCGGTTTCCGTCGGCGGCATCCCGCCGAGGTGACAATGCATCAAAGCATCAGCCACTTCGCCGTAAACGTCCAGTTGGAGCTGCCCCGCGGCGGCATTCCCGACCCTCACCGGCCTTGAGCCTTCGTACCCGCAGAGCCAATCCGCCTCCCACTCCATCAGCTGACGTTCGCCGCGAATGCCGTACATGATCTGCGCCTGGTCGGGACTCCCGGCTGCTGCTCGCAGGAGCCAGTCTCGCCACGCGCCGGCCTCTTCAAAGTAGCCGGCGTTCATCAGCGCCAGCAGACTAAACGTCGCGTCACGCAGCCAGCAATAGCGATAGTCCCAATTTCTCTCTCCGCCCAGCTTTTCGGGTAGTGACGTCGTGGGCGCCGCCACGATACCGCCAGTCTGCGCATATGTGAGAGCTTTTAGTGTGATCAGCGACCGTTCTACCGCATCTGCGTACTCGCCGGTAAGATTGGCCCGGCCGGTCCAGTCTTGCCAAAAGCGGATGGTCTCTTGCAGCGCGCTTTCAGGATCGACCGGCTGCGGAAGATCTTCGTATGAGGGTCCGTACGTCAGCACAAACGCGACCGTCTCGCCTTCGTGAACGGTGAATTCGCTGACAGTCTTGAGGTTCTCGCCGCGAGTTTCCGCCGTCGTGTGCAGCACTACCATGTCGGGACCGGCGATGGCCCGGAGTCCGCCGTCGTCCAGGCGACTGACCCAGGGAACAGTCCTGCCATAGTCGAAGCGCAGTGCCAGTTCCATCGTCATGTCGACTTTGCCGCGAATTCCGCGAACGATTCGCACGAGATCGGAATTGCGGCCGCGGAGCGGCATGAAATCAACGAGTGCGACAATGCCCTCGGGCGTCTCAAAGCGGGTTTCCAGGACGAGGGTATGGTCAAGATAACGGCGCGTGCCCGGCGCGGCTTCTTTCGGGGCCAGCGACCAATGGCCGTTCTCTGCGGTCCCTATCAGCGCAGCGAAGCACGCCGCCGAACCAAAGTGGGGCCAGCACAGCCAATCGATAGAGCCGCTGCGATTGACGAGTGCTACCGTCTCGCAGTCGCCGATGATCGCGTAGTCTTCGATGCGGTTCGACATAATAGGTAATTCAGATCAGGCTACTCTCAATCCTCGACACCATGCACCGACAGACCACGGTGCCGGCTATTCTCCCCCATCCGTGAGCTCGTCGAGTTCGCGGTCCTCGGCCTCGATCATCCTATTAGCGGTTGGCTGGGAGATGAGGCCATCATGGACCGCCTGCTCGATGGCACTTTTTTCTGCCGCGATCAGCTTCATCTTCGCCATCTCCAACTCGGGAAGAATTCGCGAGTTGTCTTTTCCATAGAGCGCAGCAACTTCCTCTTCTGCTTGCTCGAGCTTTTTGTCTAGCTCCTGACGAAGTTGGTTGTAGGCTGGGCCTGACAAGAGGTGGTTGCGCAATAGCTCGTCCAGTTCTGCGCGGGCCGATGACGCCGCGATGTGTTCGACCCGCGCCTGTTCGTAGTCATTCTCACGTGTGGTTTGCATGCCGAGAATGCGAAGTAGCGGTTTTATCGCCAACCCTTGGACAATGATCGTGAAGGCGACCACTCCAAACGTCATGGCAAGAATTTGTTCGCGGTACGGGAAGTTGCGCGCGAGACTCAGGGCCAGCGCCAGCGCCAGGGCGCCCCGAATTCCGCCGGCCACCATGATGTGCTGCCAGCGAAGAGATATGTTACGTCCGAAATAATTGCTAATCGGCGCCAGCCCGTACACGGACAGCGCCCGACCCAGAACGACAGCCGCTATGGCAAGAAGCGTTGCGCGCCAGTCGCGCAGCAATGTCCCAACTCGAACTTGCAGTCCGATTAGGAGAAACACTAGAGAGTTGACGATGAAGGACAGGTACTCCCAGAAAGACCACACCGCGATTCGCGTCCGTGGACTCATGCTGATTCTCGTGCCGAGGTTACCCACGGTGAGTCCCGCGGCGACCGTGGCAATGACGCCTGAAACATGGAGCGACTGCGCCGCGAGATAAGAGCCATATGCCAGAACGGTGGTCAGAGTGATCTCGATGGAGGGCTCGTCAATCTTCTGGGTGAGCTTGCTGAATACGTAACCCAGAATGGTGCCTATGGCCACTCCTCCCAGCACTTCGATCACAAAATTTCGCACCCCGGCTGTAATGCCGACCAATTCCGACCCGACTCCAGCCACTAGAATTCCAAACAGGACCGCTGCTGTCCCATCGTTGAACAGGCTTTCCCCTTCCACAATCGTGGAGAGGCGTTTGGGAACGGCCATCTCCCGAAAGATCGACAGCACGGAGATCGGGTCGGTAGCCGCGGTGATAGCTCCAAAGACCAAAGCCACCAACAGGGGAAGTCCAAGAAGCCAATGAGCCGCGAATCCGGTAATCAGGGTTGCGGCCAGCACACCTACGGTTGCGAGCAGCAGAATTGGCAGGGCGTTCTCGCGCAGTTGTCGAAATTGGAGTTTTAGGCTGCCCTCAAAAAGTAACGCGGGAAGGAAAATCACCAGCACGATATTGGGAGTGAGCCAGTCGGGCTGATTCTGCACCAAGGTGTCGATGATGGGCAAGTGCACGGAACCCAAGGCGAGTCCGCCCAACACCAACGCTACCGTGTAGGGGATTCTCAGTCGGCTTGCCACCACGGCAATCGCCGACGCAGCGATGAGAAGCCAGATCAGAAACTCGACTGCAGAGTTCGCGGTCATCGTGAGGCTGTAGCTCCTCCAAAGATGTGCGGCCTTTTGATCGCGCCACTCCATCGGTCGCGTCGCGGGACGACTCGTGTTGACGATACGTACAGATCCAACCGGTCGGAAGCCGGTAAAGTGTGGCGAGCAGGCGAGCTCCCGCATTGGCAACGGCCAAACTGGCGCTCGACTTTACTGCGCATGCGCCGCGCCTCGATCCGGATCTCGTAATTACTTCATCTCGAAGTCAACCCACGCTCGCGCCTTCTGCAGATCGAGCCGAAGGTTGCATTGATTCGCGGCAACGTGGGCGAAATACGCGGAGAATTCCGGTTCCGCGTGGGTGAGTTTGCCGAACTGCATTGGAATCCGGGCGAGGTCCTGTTGCTCGTCATACTTACCGCTGGTGTCAGTACTCTTGGAGATAATGAGTGTCCATTTTTTTTCTTCGGGAATGACAAACATGGTGTAGGCTCCGATTGGAATTTCTTTGCCGGCGACTGTGACAGCCGTGTTGGTGAACAGCTTCATCGGCTTGTCTCCCGGTGTCCACACTTTGCCGTAAGCGATCTCGTTGCCAAGTACTTTTTTCTTCGGATTGACTGCAATCTTCTGATACTCGACGGCAAGCTGCTTGTTGGGGTCAAAGTTGCAAGCCGTGGTCGCGTTCGAGCCTGCGGTTTGGGCGACGGAACTACTCCCGGTAACCAATACCAAAAGCCCGAGTGTGAACCAGCCAAATGGGTGACGCATGTATTGATCCTCCTCATACGGATATCGAGTACCAGACTTCGACAAGTTGAAAGTTCCTTGCCAGATCCCGAGGTCGAGTATGACCCAATGGATTCTTACCACCACAGGCCTGCCTCCCAACCCGCCCCAACCATGAGCAGTTTACTCCCACACTCTATGAATGCTCGCGTCTCGAATGGGCCTGGCGAGCTCGGCTGCTTGCGGGACTCTGTCTCGATCCGAAGCGGAAATCTCTTGGCTTCGGATTTCGGATAAGCTGGTGGCATTCCGAGGACGTCGAACTTGGGGTCTACCGTAGCCAAGCCGCGAACCAATTTCCGGGCCCTCTTCCGGCCGAGCGCCGATATCCGGAGGGAGATTTCGGAAGGGCGTCAGTTTGACGCTCTATATTTTTCGATGCTCGTTTTTGGATGCCTCATCGCATTGCTGGGACTGTTGCTCAATAGTCCGGCGGTGATCATCGGAGCCATGCTGATATCTCCATTGATGGGGCCGATCTTGAGCTGCGGGCTCGCGCTGACTCTCGCTGATGGAAAACTGGCAAAGAAAGCGGGCCGCAATCTCGGCCTCAGCATCGTTGAAACGATCGTAATTGCGGCAATCGCCGCCTGGCTGTCGCCGCTCAAGGACGTAACCCCCGAAATCCTCGTCCGCACCAATCCGAACCTAATGGATTTGCTGGTTGCCTTCTTCTCGGGCGCGGCGGGCACGCTGGCGCTCTGCTCGCAGCGTCCGGGATTCACGATTGTGCCTGGTGTGGCGATTGCCACCGCAGTCATGCCGCCGTTGGCCACGGTCGGATATGGTATCAGCACCGGCCAATGGCTGGTCGCATCCGGCGCCTTCATGCTGTTCATTACCAACCTTGCTTCCATCGTGGTAAGCGCCGACATCGTTTTCCTGATGGTGGGCCTTCGCGGGCATACGGCCTCGGCGCCGCTCGCGGAGAACTGGTGGATACGCCATCGCATGGCGATCTCATGGGTCATTCTCGTAGTGCTCTCCATCCCCCTGATCCGGACCCTCATCATTGCCGCCGATCAGCGCAGCGTGCAAACCCGGATCCGGTCTACGCTTGCGCAGAAACTAAATCATCCCGGAACCAGCAGGGTCGATGAAGTCACTGTGCAGATGGGCCGCGATGTCGTCACAACCGAGGCCACGGTCCAGACTGCCAAATTGATCCTGCCGGAAGAGCAAAAGCAACTCGAGCAGGAACTGTCGCAACGCCTGGGACGAAAGGTGGTCCTTCATCTCGATCAGATTCAGTTGGCTCAGGCGGTGACTCCGTCGAGCGCCGTTCCTGTCGGTCGCGATTATGTCGGCGGTGGCAAGATACGTCCGGCGGCCGAAGAGGCAAAGCTATCGCCGGCTGAGATGCTGCAGAAAATTCGGGAGTCTGTCAGCGAAGAATTGACTCCCATGCTTCGCGCCGCAGGAGTGGAGACCTTCGAGATTATTTCGGTTGGCGAATCTGGTGATGGCAGTCTCGCCATCGAGCTCAGAGGGAGATACCAGGATAAGATGGCTGACCCGGGCACTTGGAATGTGATCTGCGCCGCTATCGCGGAAAAATCCAAGCTGCCTGTTCGTATGGCTGCGACGATGTACTTGCCGCAATCACAAGTCCAGTGGATTCCGTATCGCGCCGCGGCCACGCGCCCAGTCTCGTCCGAGCTACGCAAGGCACAGCGCACACTTGCCGACTGGAACAAGCAGGGGTTGGAGCACTTATTTATCGCTTCACAGGACGCCAATGCAAAGCTGGGTTCACAACGGATTGAATATCTCGAATCACGGCTAGGGAAGGGATTGCCAGTTCCAGAGGGCATGGTTCTGGCGTCCGGTCCGGAAGAGACGCCTGCCAACGCAGTGGGTATGGCCGCGGCACAATCGATCAATGTCACCTCAACGCCTGCCACCGACGCGACACCCACAGCCGTGACCGCGCCTACCGCTGTCACCACACCCACTGCTGTTCCCGCACCTACCACACAATGACCAGGTCGCCGATCACCTCAGAGCCATGCACATTCTTTACGTAGTTCCCGGCAAATCACAGCCGGAGCCTTCCGGTGAGGAATAGACTCAAGGTAGAAGCACACGCTACGGCGCCTTGACGCTCACCTTTGCTGCAGCAGCCAAACCTTGGAGTGTAGCGGCGTGCTGGGTGATCTGCGAGGATGATCGAGCGTCCAACGACACCGCCCGCGATGCCTGCCAAGGAGGGTCATATGGCCAAGCACGCAACCCAGGCACCGGTAGACACCAGGCAAACAACCGAACCGGGCGCCGATTTCCAAGAAAAAGTTCGTGTCCGCGCATACGAATTGTTTGAGCAACGCGGCAGCGAGCACGGCCACGACATCGAAGATTGGCTGCAGGCAGAGCTGGAGTTGATCCAGCAGAAGACTGAAAAAGTCGCTGCTTAGAACCATGCACGACGCTCGGCTGATTCTTGTCTGACGGCGCTCGACAGAAGGGAGGGGGCCCCCGAGCGACCGACGTGCTCGTTGAAAAGCCCGCGAGACTGCAATAGGGACCATGCGCGCATGACACTGGGAACCCGGCGTTTGGAGGGAGCTTCGAATGGCATAGCCGGCCACTCATCAAAGTACGAAACCAATTGCCGCAATCCTCTTCTGGGCGGTCGTCGGCACCCAAGCCGTGGCGACCGTTATCGCCGTGTTCGGCATATTCATGGCGCCGATCGGTTGGCGGTGGGCGCTGTCTGTCTGGGTGTAAGCGCTGGCGTGGTTTCTCGTGAACGATCGAGTCAAACTCGGGGCTTACAAGATTTTCGATCCTCAGGAAGGCGGGTGGATGACTCGCACCTGGTTAAAGAGAAAGCGACTTGTGGTTCTGAATTAACTCTTGAAAGGAGGCATGATGCGACTTTCAGTGAAAGCCATGACAATTGTTTCCGGGCTGCTCTGGGGAGGCTGCATTCTGTTTGTGGGATTGATTCACCTCGCAGTCCCAGCTTAGGGAGCGGGTTTCCTCGACGGCATTAGCTCCATCCACCCCGGTTTTCACGGAGCGCTGAGCTTTGCTGACGCGCTGGCGGGAACCGGGTATGCGTTGCTCGATGGTTCCGCGGGCGGCTTCATTTTTGGGTGGCTCTACAATCTGATTGCCACTCAGTCAATTCCGCGGCCCTAGACAAGCCAAGTCTCTTGCTGGACCCCGCCACCAAAAAGGAGCGGAGGATTTGGAGGGAATTACCAGGAATTTTGGAGGCGCGGGTGGGAATCGAACCCAAGGTGCCTTTTGAGAATCAATAACTTACTGATTACAAAGAGTGCTAACCGGGCTAAGTGTGACCTATCCCACAGTCGGTAGCACAAATTAGCACAAAATTTACCGCTTACGGTTGGCCACCCCAATGAGGCTGACCGCCTACATCCACATCGCGCACTTGTTGCAGGCAGGCCATGTCGTAACCAATCGCGAAATGGGAACAGCGGATCACGTGTGAGATGGGGATTTCACCGCAGCTGTCCGAGGATGGAAATGTAGCAGCCGTTCCAGAAGTGTAGGCCGCTGAATCTGACGGCCACTGAAATCAACTCGAGCAAAGGCGACACGGGGTATAATCCAGCGCACTATGCCGCTCGAATCGGGCACTCGGCTGGACGCTTATGAGATTTTGGCGCCGTTGGGCGCAGGTGGCATGGGTGAGGTCTATCGCGCACGCGACGCTGTGCTGAAGCGCGATGTTGCGATTAAGGTTCTCCCCGCCTATTGGTCCCGAGAACCCGAGCGTCTGCGCCGCTTTGAGCAGGAAGCGCAGGCCACCGCTGCTCTCAATCATCCCAACATCGTTTCGATTTTCCATGTCGGCCAGTACGAAGGCTCGCCTTACATTGTCACCGAGTTGCTGCAGGGGGAGACGCTGCGCGAGCGGATCCGCAGAGGGCCGATGCGCCACCCCGAAGTATTGGACGTCGGGGCTGAACTGGCTCGCGGCTTGGCCGCAGCACACGACGCCGGAATCGTCCACCGTGATCTCAAGCCCGACAACGTCTGGGTGACAAAAGACGGGCGGGTCAAGATCCTCGATTTCGGGTTAGCAAAGCTCGATCCATCCAAGACGGCGAGCGCCAACGATCAAACCGTCACCGTCCAGCCCGAGACCAATCCGGGCCGCGTGTTGGGAACTGTTGGCTACATGGCGCCAGAGCAGGTGCGGGGACAAGTTGCCGACACGCGCAGCGACATCTTCGCCGTTGGGGTAATTCTCTACGAGATGTTGACCGGCAGACGAGCTTTCTCCAAAGCCACGTCGGCCGAGACCATGGCCGCGATCCTTAATGAAGATCCGCCCGCGGTTTCTCAGGTTGCACCCACGGTACCACCGGGATTGCAAAAGATTGTGACCCGCTGCTTGGCCAAGAGCCCGGACAAGCGCTTTCAGCATGCTTCGGATCTGGAGTTTGCGCTGGAAGCGCTCTCGGATTCGAGCCCCTCCACCGTCACCGGTGTCCACGAAGCCGCGCCCAGCAAGAAATGGATCTGGCTCGCAGCAGCAACGGGGATCGCTATCGCACTCGCGGCAGCACTTATGATGTGGTGGAGGCAGCCGCCAGCAGTTCCCGTGGTCCAAGCCGTAACTCAACTCACGGATGACGGCGAGCCGAAGTGGATCTATGACAACCTGCTGACCGACGGGTCGCGAGTTTACTTCAACGAGGGCACGAACTTCAGTCTTAAAATTGCCCAGGTCGCGGTCATCGGCGGACCAACAGCGATTATTCCGGTTAAACTTCAGGCGCCAATCGTCATTGGTCTGAGCCAGGAAGGGGCCTCTCTGCTGGCGTTAGTTGGGCCGTACATCGGGCCTGCTACGCTGCCTTTGCGAACAATACTGTTACCCACCGGAGAAGTACGGCGCCTCGGAGACCTGGAGGCTCTCGATGCCAGCTTTGCCCCAGAAGGCCGGATCCTCTTCTCTCGAGATGGGGTTCTCTACCTTGCCGACAAGGATGGTGCGAATCCGCAGAAGGTGCTGAGCGCGGGTGCGCAGATTTGGGGACCCAATTTTTCCCCGGACAACAAGCACATGGTTTATACGGTGAATGCGGGGGCCGCTGGCCTTTCCATTGTGGTCGCCAACCCAGACGGTTCACGCCAGCGCGCCGTTGTGGACTTCAGCGAACGACGGGGCGTGTGCTGCGCTCGATGGACCCCGGATAGCAAGTACATCGTCTTTGAGGACCGCACACATGGCCGCGTGGATCTTTGGGCAGCGGAAGTCCAGGCCGGTTTTCTGCAACGCCTGCATCCGCCGGTTCAGCTTACCAACGGCCCACTATCCTACCAGGGCCCAAAGCCGAGCGCGGACGGGAAACAGATCTTCGCAATTGGTGCCAAGCAGCGTGGTGAACTCGTCCGTTATGACATAAATTCGAAACAATTCGTTCCCCTGCTCTCCGGCATCTCGGCTATCAATCCCACCTTCTCCCGTGACGGCAACTGGGTCGCCTACACCTCGTACCCGGAGCACACGTTGTGGCGCAGTCGTGCCGATGGAACGGATCGTTTGCAACTCACTTATCCCCCCGCGAGGGTCTCCTTTCCTTCCATTTCACCGGATGGAAAGCAGGTCTCTTATAACAATCCCGGCGGAGAGATCAATGTCATCAGCATCGATGGCGGATCGCCGCGGAGAATTACAGACAAGCAGTGGTGGGGTGCAAGTTGGTCCCCTGACGGGAACCGGCTGGTTTTCGCCGATTATTCGAACCGACCTCATAATAGATTCCAGATGTACGATCTGCGTACGGGAGATCGTTCCGCCGTGCCCACAACGGAAGACCTCACCGGCGTGCAGTGGGTAGCAGAGGACCTGTTGGTTGCGGCAGCGGTTGACCATACCAGGCTTGCGGTCTTCGATTTGAAAACGCGGAAATGGTCCGACTTGGTGCCGGGTCCCATTCCCGGCAGTGTCGTAAACTGGGCCCACTCGCCGGATTGCAAGTATGTGTACTACTCGACGGGAGGCGCCGACCCCCAGGCTCTCCGTGTCGGGCTCGCCGATCATAAGGTGGAGACCATTACCAGCTTGAAAGACCTGCCCCGCGCGAGAGGTCCCGACAGCAATACGCAAATCAGTGTTGCCCCCGACGGCTCCCCAATTTTCACCCGCGATATCGGCACGCAGGAGATTTACGCGCTCACAATTAAGTGGCCGTGACCTTCACATAGCGGCCGGCCGCTCGGGAGTTACCTTTCAGAAATAGATGTTGCGAACAGGCCATCTCGTAACCTATCCCGCCGCCGCTGTACGAGCAACTTCTTCTGTCATCACGAACTTTCCTTAACGAGAATGGCCCGCACTCGCGTTTAGCGGCCCTCTGAGGCGCGATCAAAAACCAATGCTGGGGTATCAGCGGGGTTTCGTACCGGAGTGCCGCTCCTCTTCCCGTAGTCTGCGGGACTTGTGGTTGATTATCCGGCCAATCAGTATTAGGAGGCCGGCCAGCACCGCTAAAGCGAGGTATTGCATATCACTACCGTAAATTGAAGCTGATGTTTTTCGATGTGACACTAATCACCGCGCTTCCGGTTGCGCCTTGCGGCCAGCAGAAGAATGACTCACACATCTTCCCCGCCATGGCGGAATTTTCCTCACGAGAATGCCCCGCAGTCACGTTTAGCGGCGCTCTGACACACGGGTTTTTGCACGGCCTGTATGCACGCGACGGGGAACGGAATGACCCTCGCCGGGCGTTCTTCCCGGCGACGCTCACGCCTAAAGGGCGCGGGCTTGGGGAAAATAATCAGGCGGTCAACGGTACTGTGGGCGGGGGCACTAGTCGCCCTGGTGAGTCACGGATAAGACGAAGGTACGCCAATGGGGCCTACTCTTTCCCCTCGCCCCACATTTTGCACGATTGTGCCCCAATCCGCCGCCGATTTCAAAATAAATCGTTGAAAAAAATATAGTTAGTCAATTTAGGTTGTCCCGTTAGAGTGGCCCGATTACGCTCGGTAACTCGTTTATTCTATTAGAGAATTCCAGATTTCATATTTTCTCGTCTACGTATATAAAACACCTGCGGCGGGCTTTTTACGTTTCGGTTTTAAGATTCAGACCGCCCCCACCCCCTTGATTCTAAAGCAGTTAATGCTGCTTGCTTGGCTGGCCGCGTCGCCTAGGGCGCGCCATGAATGCCCCTTCTACATGGCTACGGACATCGTTTTTCATTGTTTACGCCGAAAGATATTGAATCTAATAATCTTATTTTTCCTAACCCAAACAATACCGTAGTCACTGGCTACCACGACTACGGAGCATCACGATGTACTGATGCGCACACCTAATAGGCCGCGTACCTGCTTGCACCGTGGTCCTTTCCTTCCGTAAGGCCATCGTGCCCGCACGCCTTGCATGATGCGCCCGAATTGATCGTCCCCCACCGATAAGGTCAACCCGAGGTACTTTCTAACGGCGGCTTCTATGTCGGGTAACGCAGTCACGGCGTTCGCGTCCTCCACAAGACACTGCTCGATGAACGGCTTGGCCGTGTCGTTCTCGGTCATCAGGTCTTCTGTTGCTTCCAAGACAGACGCCGGGGGTTGGTCACCATTCGACAACACATCCGGGGCCGCCTTGATGAGCTGCCACAAAATTCCCGGCATCTCTTGAGCCAGGTCATCTTCAAGCGTGAAGTCTTTGGACTTGGCGAAATTGCCGTTGAACGGAACAAAGCGGAGCCGCTCTTTGAATGCGACCGTAGACGGTAGCTTAGGCCGGTCGTTGGTTGTGAGGATGAGTGTGTGGACGGCGCAAAGCCTTCGGTGTTCTTGTAGAGATCAGCCCCCGCGAGAGTGTCACCGCCCGTCAGCATTTTAAGCAGCGTCCAATCCAGATGACCACTAACCGTTTCGCCAGTATAGGCAAGCCTTTTCCCGCCAACCGCCCCATGAGCCGCTTATTCCGGTCCTCAGACCCCTTGTGATACTCAACGTCCTCGGGCCTCAGTGATACGGCGAATAACTCGCGGCCTAAGATCTTTTCCAGCAGCTCAGCGCAACACCTTTCCCATTTCTTCCGCAACCGTAGGTGAACACCAGCAGATGTAGAGCCTTTCCCGAGATGCACAAGGCAAGCAAGCGCACAAGGTAGGCCGCCAATGCATCGTCTCCGCATGTAATCTCCCGAAGAAAGCTAGTCCAACGCGGTGTTCGCGTATCAGTGGGCAAAATCGGGACTCGCTTGGTTTGGCAGTCTTCCCGTTGCATCTCGCGGATTACCCCGGCTTGCAGGTCCGCAACCCGCCCTTGGCAGCGGGAGAATGGCCGGGTCAGCATCAAAGTCTGCTTTTGACTTCGGCGGAAGCCACGGCTTGACCTCAGCCAACACACCGCTGACAAATGCGGCTTGCTTGAGCGTTCGCCGTGTGTCGCGCTGTCCCGGCTCCGGTGCGCTGTAGCGGTCGTACAGCTCATCCAAGTACCGTCGGATTGCCAAGCGGAGCAGCGCGTCTCCGGGGTCCCCGAGTGCCCAACGCTTGCCCGGAATCCAAACGCCGGTTGCATTCTCATCGTCGTAGATGCGCACAAAGCCGTCGTGCAACTCTACAAAGCGGCGTGCAATGTCGCTGTGCGTCATCTCAGGTAGTTTGCCGTAGTACGGTGCTAAGCCCGGATTCCGGCGCTCCAACTCGGACCGAAACTCACGCCAATGCCTGTGAGCGCAATGTGAGTGAAAGCACTTGAACCCATTGCCAAGGCCCGCAATGAAAGAGACAACAGTATCGCGGCGCGTTTCGTCGCTGTGCTCCGCTGCCCACGGACACTCAACCTCAATCTGCCATCCACCCGTGACTTCGCGCGGCTCCGAGCGCAGCGGTACTCCGTAGTAGTCGAGGAAGACAAGCAAGCTCGACAGTTTCACATCGTTGTTTACCTGCGGGGCGGTCTGTGCGGTCAAGGACACGGGGGCCAAAGCGCGGAGCTGCTCTTCCGTGACTACAACGCCGCTTCCTTCCTCCACCCGGGCAGACCGCCGCCAAGGCCGCTCATCTGAGTGCGCGCCCTTGCGCGCCCATGAACCGTAAATTTTGCACACCCGCGAGGCGTTGAAGTTCCCGGCGTCAACCATCGGGAAGAGCTGTTTAAGACGGGACAGGAACTTCTCGATCAGCGCCTTGGAGTGCTCATCGTTGGGCAGCTCAATACGGTAAAGTAGATGCCAGCCGTTGCCACTATCGCACAGCATTGGGTCCGGCCAACCGTGCGCGCTCAGCCATTCCCGTATCTTTACCGCTTGGTCATACGCGCCCTGCTTTTCTTCCGCCGTCGCGTTGGTCTTGGCTTCCCGGGGCGGGTCGCAATCAATCAGCAACCAGACGCGCCGTGCAATGTCGGAATCTCCCGCCGTGTTGCGCTCCGCGCTGAGTGATTGCGGGTTGAGCTGGCGCGAAAACCCTCCGGAGGGTCAGCGGATTCAGCGTGAAATAAGCGGCCCGGTATTGCGTCGGTTCATTTTCAACGGCAAGCAAAGCC
>CAWFBW010000021.1:0-369352 GCA_963814165.1 uncultured Acidobacteriaceae bacterium
GTTTTAGCCGTGGGCGTAAGCCCGCGGTCCGAACGTTATCTACATGATCGAGCCGCGTAGCGGCGGCACGTCTGCTGCGAGGCGTCATCTTGAGGCCATGTCATGAACCCCTCTCGTCTCGCGCTATTACTTGTTGCGTTTTCCTCTCTGTTGGCTACAGCTCAAACTCAAACTTCCCCCGACCCATACAAGCCCGTTCTCGATCGCCTGCAGGCCATCACAACAATCCCTCTGAAGGACTGGGCCTCTCTGCCCGCCGCCATGGCGCACTGCGAAGATGCTTCAGCGTCCGGTGGACCGAGTTCGCCGGTTGCAATTAACGCGGACCTTTCCCTGCCAGCCTGCCTTCGCGGCAAGATCGAGATACCGAAGCAATCGAGCGGCTACAGCCTCGAAGGCGCGCGGCTAATTCTCGACTTCAACGTTGACAGCAACCAGGAAATCAACGTCTCCGTATTCGCAAACGGCAACATGATCGCCCGCACCGATGGCGAGGGCCAGGTACCAATCACTCTCACCCAACACGCCCAGCCCGGACAGAAGTACGAGTTCTCGGCCCGCGTATTGGCGACCGGTGGCGTTGGATGCTGCGGCGGCAAACTCGTGGCGAAGGTCAATCGCGCGCGGCTGCTCGTCACTCCCCCAGACGGCAAGCCCGACCCAAGCATCCTTCGCCAGGAAATCATGGCCGCCGAGCTCCTCATCGCCGCCTATCCCGACGGCAAGGCCGAGCGCCAGCAGCAGCTCGATGCCGCGGTCAAGGCCATCGACCTCGGCGCCCTCGACAAAGGCGACCAGGCAGCCTTCGACGCCTCGCTCAAAGCCGCGCAGTCCAAGCTCGACGCGCTCAAGCCCTACATGAGCCAGTTCACCATCAAGGCCGTCGGCAACAGCCACATCGACATGGCGTGGCTCTGGCCCGAGACCGAAACCGTCGAAGTCGTGCGCAACACCTTCCGCACCGCGCTGCAACTCATGCGCGAGTATCCCGACTTCAAGTTCACCGCCTCGACCGCGCAGGCCTACGTGTGGATGGAAGAAGAAATACCCCGCGATCTTTCAGGAGATCGAGCAGCGCGTGAAAGAAGGCCGCTGGGAGATCGTCGGCGGCATGTGGGTCGAGCCCGACCTCAACATGCCCGACGGCGAATCGCTCGTCCGCCAAATCCTCTACGGCAAGCGCTACTTCAAGCAGAAGTTCAACGTGGACGTGAACATCGGCTGGAACCCCGACTCCTTCGGCTACAACGCGCAGTTGCCACAAATCTACAAGCGCGCGGGCATCGACTATTTCGTCACCCAGAAACTCTTGTGGGCGTCGGAGTTCACCAAGTTCCCCTACCGCCTCTTCTGGTGGCAGGCGCCCGACGGCACCCGCATGATGACCTACTTCCCCAGCGACTACGCCAACGCCATCGATCCGGTCAAGATGGCACGCGACTCGTCGGTGTACGGCCCGGTGATGTGGAAGTACAACGGCGGCACCGACTCCGCGCCCAACGGCTCGCTGCAGATGATGTACCTCTACGGCGTGGGCGACCACGGCGGCGGCCCCACCCGCGTCGATCTCGACACCGCTCTGCGCTGGCAGAAGTCCGACATCGTTTACCCGAAGCTTGAGTTCTCCACGGCCGCGAGCTTCCTGAACAATCTCAGCAAGAACGAGAGCGAACTCAACCTGCCCGTTTGGAACGGCGAGCTGTACTTCCAATACCACCGCGGCGTGCAGACCACGCAGTCGGAAACCAAGCGCGGCAACCGCAAGGGCGAAGTCGCCCTGCTCGATGCCGAGAAGCTGGCTTCGATCGGAACGCTCTTCGGCCAGCCTTATCCGCAGGCCGATTTCGATGCATCGTGGAAGAAAGTGCTGTTCAACCAGTTCCACGACATCCTGCCCGGCTCGGGCATCGGGATCAACTACGTCGATGCAGCGCGCAAGTATGCCGAAGTGCAGCGGTTCAGCAGCGACACAATGAGCGCCGCGCTCGAACGGTCTGGCTACGCGGGTGAAGACGGAAGCGGACGGTGTCAGCGTGCTGGTTTTCAATCCGCTGTCGTGGGAGAGAACGGAGGAAGTGGAGTTCGAGGCCCAGTTTCCAAGCCGGCCCAGTTGAGGATCGTGGCGGCAACGACCCCAACCGGTCTGCCGATGCTCGCGGAGGTTATCAGCTTCAGATCCGAGCTACTGGCACGCGTGAAGTTGCGGGTGCTTGCGGAGAAAGTTCCCGCCACAGGCTATCAAGGTTGTACACCTGTCTCCAGCCAGACAGAACAGCTTGCCTATGGCGATGTCCACAGCTGTTCCTCCGAAGCACATGCTTTTTGTCGGCAACCGACTCGATGGAGAACGAATTCCTCCGGGTCCAAGTCGATCCCGCCACCGGCTGCATCACCAGCCTCTATCGACAAGCGCAGCAAGACCGAAGCGCTGGCTCCGGCCGTACCCGGCGTCGGCGCGCCGCCGACTCTGCCTGACGGCAAGCCCTGCGGCAACCTGCTGCAAGCCTTCGTCGACAAGCCCAAGCAATGGGACGCCTGGAACGTGGACGCCGACTTCATCGAGCACCACACCGACATCCTGCAAGGCCGACGAAGTGAAGCTCATCGAGAACACGCCGCTGCGCGCCGTGATTCGCGTCAAGCACACCTGGCAAAGTTCGACCTTCATTCAGGACATCACTCTCAACGCTGGCATGCCGCGCGTCGACGTCACACATGCAGGCCGACTGGCACGAAAAGCACATCCTGCTGAAGGTCGCCTTCCCGTTGAGCGCTCGCAGCGACAAGGCGACGTTTGAGATTCCCTACGGCACCGTCGAGCGTCCGACTACGCGCAACACACCCGCCGAGAAGGCGCAGTTCGAGGTTCCCGCGCTCCTGGGCCGCTGGGCCCGACCTTGTCAGACTCTGGCGACCACACGGCTTCAGCCTGCTCAACGACTCGAAATACGGCTACGACGCCAAGGACAACGTCCTGCGCCTCTCGCTGCTGCGCGGGCCCGAGTGGCCCGATCCCGAACGCCGACCAGGGCCATCACGAGTTCACCTACTCGCTCTATCCACACGCCGGCACCTGGCGCGAAGCGCTGACCGTCCGCCAAGGCTACGAAGTGAACTATCCACTGATGGCCGTGACCACCACGCAGCCAGCGGGCACGCTGCCGCCCGAGCAGTCGTTCTTCTCCACCCAGGAAGACAACGTCGTCATCACCGCCATCAAGAAAGACGAAGACGACAACTCGCTCATCGTCCGCTTCTACGAGTGGGCCGGAAAGAAGGGCGACATGCACCTGACGCTGCCCGACAAAGCCACCTCCGCCAGCGCGACGAACTTGATGGAGACAGTCGCCGAGCACGCTCACCCTCGACTCAAGCGGCAAAGTCGTCACCGTCCCAACCAATGCCTACGAAATCAAGACAGTGAAGGTGCAATTCGCAAAACCTTAAAGCCATTTCCGCCACGGATCCCGCTTGGCGGCGACGGATTACACGGATAATTCAGATTCTCTGTTTGATTTGTCATCCCGAGCGGAGGTCGCCGCGGCGACCGGAGTCGAGGGACCTGCATTTCCGACTCTCGATTTCAGATCCGTGTTCATCCGTGTAAATCCGTGGTTGAGTTTTTGCTTTTCCGCACTCCTCAACGATAATTGTCCACTTATGTCCTTCACCCTCCTCGACTGGTCTGCCATCGTCGGCTATCTCGGCATTACCCTCGTTCTCGGCCTGTGGTTTCGCGGCCGCTCCGGCAAGAGCGTAGACGACTACTTCGTCTCCGGACGCAACGTGAACTGGTGGCTGGCCGGCACCTCGATGGTCGCCACCACCTTCGCCGCCGACACGCCGCTGGTCGTCACCGGCCTCGTCTACTCGCAAGGCATCTCCGGCAACTGGCTGTGGTGGGGCTTCCTCTTCTCCGGGATGATGACGGTCTTCCTCTTCGCCCGTCTGTGGCGGCGCTCCGGTCTGCTCACCGAGGTGCAGTTTGCCGAAATCCGCTACTCCGGCAAGCCGGCGGCTTTTCTGCGCGGCTTTCGCGCCATCTATCTCGGCCTGCTGATGAACTGCGTCATCCTCGGCTGGGTCACCAAGGCCATGACCTCCATCGTCGGCACCACGCTGGCCAACACGCCCATGCTGCACAACATCAGCGCTTTCATGTCGCCGTTCGGCTCAGTGTGGAGCGGCAACGACGGCGCTGCCCTCGCCATCTGCGTGCTCTTCCTCATCCCCTTCACCGGCCTGTACGTCGCGCTCGGAGGCCTCTGGGGCGTGCTGTGGACCGACCTCTTCCAGTTCGTGCTGAAGATGGGCATCGTAATCGGCGTGGCCTACTACGCCATCAAGGCCTGCGGCGGCACCAGCGCACTGATCGCCAGCGTGCAGCAGATGCAGGCCCACGCGGGCGGCAATGCCGAAAGCCCGCTGAATTTCCTGCCCAACTTCTCGCGCGGCGTAACCTCCGAACCCATGTGGATGGTCCCGCTCGCCAACTTCTTCGTCTTCATCGGCCTGCAGTGGTGGGCGTTCTGGTATCCCGGCGCCGAGCCCGGCGGCGGAGGCTACATCGCGCAACGCATCTTCAGCGCCCGCGACGAAAAGCAGGGCCTGCTGTCGGTGCTGTGGTTCAACATCGCCCACTACGCCATCCGCCCCTGGCCGTGGATCCTCACCGGCATCGCGGTAATCGTTCTCTACCCCGGCCTTGCGCATCCCGAGACCGGATACATGCTGGTCCTCAACACCTACCTGCCGCACCAGTACCGCGGCATCGCCATCGCTGGATTCCTCGCCGCCTTCATGTCCACCATCGCCACCCAGTTGAACTGGGGCGCGTCGTACCTGGTCTCGGACTTCTACCGCCGCTTCGTCAAGAAGAGCGCAACGGAAAATCACTACGTGCTGGTCTCGCGGCTGTGCACGGTCCTGTTGGTCATTGTCGCCGCATACATTTCGGTGCAACTCGGCTCCATCGCCTCCGGCTGGGAAATCGTCCTGCAAGTCGGCGCGGGCACCGGCGCGGTCTACATCCTGCGCTGGTACTGGTGGCGCATCAACGCCTGGAGCGAGATCTCCGCAATGGCATGCTCGCTGGCGATCAGCCTCGTGCTGAGCCGGTGGCATCCCTTCAGCGGCAACAGCTCGGTGGTATTCGCCAAGGGAGCCATTATAACAACTATTATAACAACCCTGGTTTGGGTCGCAGTCACTCTGCTTACCAAGCCCGAGCCGCAGGAGGTCTTGACGCGCTTCTACCGCAATGTGCGTCCCGACGTCCGCGGCTGGCAGCGCGTCGCCGACCTGGTCCCCGACGTGCCGCAGAACCGCGACCTCGGCCGCAACCTCTGGGCCTGGGCCCTCGGCTGCGCCATGGTGTACCTCTGCCTGTTCGGCACCGGTAAGATCCTGCTGAATCAGTCAGGTACAGGTGCGATACTCGCTGTTTTTCTCGGCGATGTGCGCAGGCATGCTCTACCGCGGCGTAGTCCGCAACTTCGCCGACGAAGTCGAAGACGCGCCGGGCTCCGTGCCGGACTGGGTGGAAAGCCCGGCCGCACCGGGGCACTGAAATGGAACCAACTACCTTAAGTAGCAACAACTTGAAGCAAGTCGTCCCCTTCCTCGGTGTCACCGACATGGAGCGCTCCCTCCGCTTCTACCTCGCAGGCCTCGGCTTCGCGCTGAAGAACAAGTGGGAGCCTGAGGGAAAAATCCGCTGGTGCTGGCTCACCCGCGGCGGCGGGTCCATCATGTTGCAGGAGTTCGTCAAAGAAGGCCACGGTGGCCGCCGGCCGGAAGGCGTGCTTGGGCAAGGGGTGTCGCTCAGCTTCCAGTGCGAAGACGCCGTCGCGCTCTACCGCGAATTCCGCTCCCGCGGCCTCGACCCCAGCGAGCCCTTCGTCGGCAATTCGATGTGGGTTACCGCGCTCACCGATCCCGACGGCTACAAGCTCGACTTTGAAAGCATGACCGACGTGCCGGAGGAGACCAAGCTGTCGGAGCTCAAGGGTTGACCGCTCGCCTGCGCCAACTCGGAAGGTAGAAAAGCTACAACCTCTGCTCCAGATCCAGCCACTCGTAGCCACCTGTGCCACGCTCTTCGAAGACGAGTTGCTTATCGACCTCCGCAGTCTCAGCCTGCAGACGGAGCGAAAGGTACCTTGCAGCCAGCACTCCCAGAAACAAAGGGACGATAACGAGGGGGTGCTGCAATGCCTGATATTCCAGGTTCGACAACAACACCACAAAGACGAAGAAGCCCAGTACGTACGCCAGCGCCACCACAATGGCGGAGTGCCGGAACGGGGGGAAGGAACAGGTGAAGGGCAACTTGCGAAAACGCAACAGTAGGACCTGCGTCAACACCCATGACCACGGCGCAATCACGAGCGTATGCAGCGCCGCCGTACGCCAACCCCAAAAGTACGCGGAGGCCGGAAGAACGACTCCCACAACCCACGGAATAACGAAGACGAGCATCACTTTTCTGGTCAGCGGAATGCATTCCCGCGTGTCCCTTGCCAGGAACAGCCTGAATATCCAGTTGGCGCGGAGCTCGATGGGAATCGCGAAGGCGAATCGCAGGCCCACCAGAATGCAATAGCAGAGTATCATCGGAATCGAGAGCAGCTCGGCAGAAGGCAGTGCATCGCCAACGGCGGTCTTTTCACTGAGCGCACCGAATAGAACTTGCGAAGCCAGCACGATTCCCATCCCTACAAATCCCGCCAGCACGACGCTGTGCCGCTCGCTGCGTAACAGGGTCTTGAATAGGAAGCGTTGACCAGCCCGCTGCAACGGAGTGCGGAACACGGCCGAATCAAGTAGCCCCGAGGTCCATGAGCCATGCAACCCGGGTAGTTGTGGACTTGTGCCGGCCACTTCCGCAGTTCGCACAAAACGTCTCCGGTAGCTGGCACCGTAGCCGCCCATCGCGATTGCAATCACCAGTCCTAATGCCTTCACCGCCGTCCACCCAAGCTTGGCCATCGCCGTGTTCGTTGTTCTATGAACCAGTTGCGAAAGGGCGAGAAACCACACCGGAGGCAGGAACCGAATGAACAGTTGTGGCGACCGGCCAATCATTGGAGGCACTGCAAAGCTGGTGACGAGGAGACCAACCAGCAGGACGACGATCAGCCCGCGCACGTAAAGCGATATTTGGCGGAAGGCGGCATAGGGCACCGCCGTCATCAGCAATCCGGCCGCTCCGAGGACCGCGAAAAAACTGAAGATGCTGGCCAGCACTACCGCCAGCGCATGTACTGTGGCAAGTTGCGCAAAATAGCTGAAGGATTGCTGCGATGCACTTGCAGCCAAGGGATACAACACGGCGGATGCGGCGTTAACGTCGAGCGCAAGCAAGCTCGCAAGGCAGAGGATGGCGGTGAGGTTGGCGAGAAAGATGACACGGATCGAAATTGGCAGAGGCGCCAGGTTCATGTAGTCGCGGCGATCGGGGAATACGTTGTCCCACTGCCAAACAGCTACCGCACCGGTGACGACCATTGAAAGTACGATCAGAAAATATTCGTCAGGAATAGTGGCGGTGACCGGATCGAAGTTGTGTTGTCCGCGCATCCAGAGTAGCAGCGTCGAATATTTCTCAAACAACAACGCCGAATATAAAAAGCCAGGCAGCGCGAGCAGCGACAGTACCATACCCAGGCCGAGGTCGATTTCTTCCACGCCCGAGTCGTCTCCGCCGTGGAAGGCGCGATCCAGAAACAGGCGCACCAGCCGGGCGAATGGTTTTCCGGTGGCTTGCGGTTCGGCGTGCTTCAACTCATCCCCATCGCGCTGATGATGTCGCGCGCGACCTTTACGGTGTCGACCTCTTCCACCAGGTGCATAAATGTGTCTTCCAGGGAGGAGGTCTCCATGCCTTTTCGGATGGCTTCGGTGGTGTCGCAGGTCAGCACAACTCCTTTTCGCAGAATCAGCAGATGGGTGCAGATCTGCTCCACCACCTCCAACACGTGAGAGCAGTAGAAGATCGCCTTACCTTGGTGACCCAGGGCCTTAATCAGGGTCTTCAGCACCAGTGCCGATGTCACGTCGAGACCGGAAAGGGGTTCGTCGAAGACGAGGATTTCCGGATTGTCCATTAGCGCCGCGACCAGCACAACGCGCTGCCGCATTCCCTTCGAGTAGGATGCGATCGTGGAATTGCGATGGGGATGCAACGAGAACAACTCGAGCAGAGCGTCGGCCTTCTGCGCTAAATGCCGCTGCGGCATCCCCCGCAACATGCCTACCATTTCGAGATATTCGAGCCCCGTCAGATAGGAATAGAGATTTTGCTCCTCGGGAACGTATCCCAGTTTCTTTCGATATCCGACGAGGTCGTTCTGAATGTCTTCGCCGCGGAAGAGGACCTTGCCGCTCGTGGGCTCCAACAGTCCGATAAGCATCTTGACGGTCGTGCTCTTCCCCGACCCGTTGGGGCCGAGGCATCCCAGCACCTGGCCTGACGCCAGGGCAAACGACACGTCCTGCACCGCTGGAAGGGAGGCATAGCGTTTGGTTAATCCGCAGGCTTCGAGTACCGGATCCATCGACGAACAACCCCGTCGTGAGGTTCGACACCAACCAAGGCGCGAAAGTTCCGCCGCGGTCTCAGGAACTGGCTATTACAGCAGCGCCCGCGACACGCACAGCGCCGCCGCTCCCGCAATCCCCGAGTCCGCCCGGTACTTCGCCTCGGCGAACGGAATCTCCCCGCACCGCCCATCCACCGACCAGAATGGCAGTTGCGCCGCTCTAGAAGAGCGAAGTGCGAAACAGCGGGTAAACTCTTGCTATGCCCCTTCGACTTCTGCGTGCGTCGTGGAGCTTGCTCTGCCTGGTTGCACTTGTCGCCGCGACCGTATCGCTGCGTGCCCAGGAGCGCCCGTGGTCGGTCTCGCCCTGCGAGTTGCTCAAGAACCCCGGCATGTATGGTGACACTTTGGTCAGCGTCTCCGGACTGGTCCTGTACGGGCACGAGGAATTCAGCACGCATGGGTACGACTGCCCTGATGACCACGGCGTATCTGCTGCTGGAGTTTGGTGGCAATCCCACCAACCCAAAAGACCAGTTCCGTTTACCGGAGGCGCGCTTGGAGGCCGGTACGGTTCCGCTGAAGAAAGACGCGGACTACGACACCATGCAACGCCTGATGAAGACGATTGACGCTTCTGGAAGAGTCCAGATGATACGCGCGACGCTCATCGGGCGATTCTTCGCCGGGCCTCCGGTCGGCACCAAGTCAGGCGAGATCAAGCATCCCAACGCGCGCCTCGTGATCTCCGAGGTCGAACTGGTATCGAACAAGCCCGAGGACGCCGTGGACTTCACACCTGAGTCGCGCACTCCAGCCCCCGCACCCAAAGGCTGCACTATCACTGCGCTAGCCGTGCCTTCGCACGGCGAGGCCGACAAAATCCAGCGCCTGAGCCGCGAGCCCTCCGAGAACCTCGAATATCTCACTGACCCCGAACAAGTTGCCGCCCGCGCCATCGCCGCTCAAGAAAAGCTCAACCCGGAAGGCCTGGCGCAAAAGCTGAATCTCGCGCGTAACGCAGTCGCCCTCCGCGAGTACACCTGGACTTCCGCCGACGGACTGCGGACCTACTCGGTCACCGTAAGTCGCCCGTACTGGCTCCTCCCCAGCACGTACTCCGCAGACGCCCTCATCTGGGTTCCCCGCGAAATTTTGCTGACCACGTGCCCCGCTAAGCCGACACGATAGTTTCGAAACACCAGCACAGGGTTTATGATTCTCGGTTCAGCAAATTGTTGTGCTGACCGCGGAGAGCATCCCAACATGCCCACAGACCGCAAGATTCGCGTACTCGTCGCCAAACCCGGCCTCGACGGCCATGATCGCGGCGCCAAGGTCATCGCCCGCGCCCTGCGCGATGCCGGAATGGAAGTCATCTACACCGGCCTCCGCCAGACCCCGGAAATGATCGTCACCGCCTCGCTACAGGAAGACGTGGACGTCATCGGCCTCAGCATCCTGTCCGGCGCGCATAACGCCATCGTGCCGCGCGTGATGGACCTGCTCAAGCAAAACCAGATGGACGACGTGCTCCTGGTCGTAGGCGGCATCATTCCCGACCAGGACATGGAAGGTCTCAAAGAAGGCCGGCGTTGCCGCCGTATTTCAGCCGGGCACGCCCATGGATTCCATCATCGATTTCATCCGCACTAATGTGAAGCCACGCGGCGTAGCGGCCGGCGGCTAATGGCGCCTCCCCATCCTCAAAGCAGCAGGCTCCTGCACCTGCTCAAGCAAACGGTGGGCCCAGGGTTCTGGGAGACGTTTCCGGAACTCCGCGGCTCCTCCGGGCAAGTCTTCACCTGGCAGTACCGCGGCACTGACGGGCAACTCGCGTACCTGGTCACGCTTCATCTGCGCTCGCAATCCGACAAGCCGCTGCTGGCGCTCAATTCCTATTGCCGTCCTTTCGTAGTCGAACCGAACCGTTTGGGAATCTGGTGTCCCGACGGCCGCAACCTCCGCTTCATACTCTTCGACTTGGATTCGCTGAAGCCCTTCGAATACGAGGAAATTGCCGGATGGTTCAAGCCATCGCCCGAACGCATTTTTTCGGCAGCACCGCCGATTGCGGAATTCTCGGTGACCGCAATGTTGACAGAAGGCACCCACCCCGTCCAGGCACCCGCCGAATTTCAGAATGTCGAAGAATTGCTCGTGCCCACGCAATACGGAGCGAAAACCAAAGACGACGCCGCAGCCGCGATCTACGTGGTTTACCCGCACGCCGGACTTGTCGAAGTGCTGCCGCAACGCTGGTTCACCCCCAGCCAATTCGATGTCGGCATGCAGTGGATCACCCGCCTCGCCCGCGACCCCATCTCGCACCGCATCATCGGCGAAGCTATGCGCTTCGGCAGCTTCGAATTGACCGAAGATGGCCGCGACCTTGCCTACATGATCGAAGCCTAGAGCCTTCACCGCCACCGTTTGTTACTCTGCTCAGTGTTGGATCATCCACCACAATCATCTGAGACGCTTTATTCCGTTGAGATTCACAAAACGGTTGCCGTGCTGCGCCTGGTCTCCCTCGACGGCACGAACCGCCTGTCCCGCACTCGCGTGGAAGCCCTGACCGCAGCTTTATCCGAACTTGCAGGTCAGCGTCCTGTCCGCCTCATCATCACCGGCAACGCCCATTTCTTCTCCGCCGGCGCCGACCTCCACGAGATCGCCCAGTTACACAGCTCCGAAGCCTTCCGATTCGCGCAGATGGGTCAGCGTCTGATGCAGGCCGTCGCCGAATTCCCCGCCTCCACCATCGCCGCGATTCAGGGCTACTGCATGGGCGGCGGACTCGACTTGGCGCTGGCTTGCCGGCATCGTATCGCCGGACCGCACGCCATCTTCGGACATCGCGGCGCGGCCCTTGGGCTCATCACCGGATGGGGCGGCACACAACGGTTGCCGCGGCTCGTCGGCAAGGCGCGCGCGCTCCAGATGTTTCTCGCTGCTGAAAAGCTGCACGCCGCCGAGGCGTTGCGCTGCGGCCTCGTAGACGCCGTAGCGGAAGACCCCTTGCAATATGCGCTATCCATGCAACGCCGCCGCTAGATCACGGCAGCCGTCTCGGTGCGCTATGCTAGGCAGGTGCCGTCCTCTCTCCCGGACCGAGACAAGACACTGGTTCAAATCATCGACGCCTCCCTGAGCGACGCCGAGTGGCGCAGCGGCGACTGGCTGATTTGCAAACCGGGCTGCACGCCCTGCTGCATCGGCGTCTTTGCTATCGATCAGCTCGACGTCGTGCGCCTGCACGAAGGAATCTCCGCTCTCGACGCATCCGACCCCGACCGCGCCGCCCGCGTGCGCCGGCGCGCTCGCGATTCATGGGCACGTATCTCCCCTGAGTTTCCGGGCGACTACGGCACTGGGATCCTCGCCGACGACGATGAAGCCGCGGCCCAGTTCGAAGCGTTTGCCGACTTCGAGCCCTGCCCGGCTCTCGACCCCGAGCACGGCACCTGCGACGTGTACGCCTGGCGGCCCGATCACTTGCCGCGTTTTCGGGCCGCCGGTGCGCTCTGAGGGCGGGTTAGGCGTTTGCGAGTTGTGTTACCACGGCGCCAAGACCGACGAAATCGCTGCCTGCGAGCTAATGCTCGACGACGCCAACCGTCTCCAAGAGGAACTCGTTCAGGATCTGGAACATCAAGGCCACAGCGGCAAAACCATCGTCGCGTTTGCGCTGGCAGAACCGCAGAGTGCCCGCGAGTAGCATGCCTGTTACTGGTCGCTTCGCGTGGCATGTCCTTCATTCTGCCGCGAAGTCACGCTGCCCCGCATTGCGCCCAGCCGCTCCGCTGCTTTATCGTTAACGGTCTGCCTACGGGTGCACGACCGTCCACCATGACTGAGCACAAGCACCAACGGATCGACCGCCGAATTCGCCACCAACGTGAAGACCTCCTCCCCACGCTTCGAGCGCAACGCCCACGCCGTCACCGAACTCGTGGCCCGCCTCCGCATGGACGAAGAGCAAATCCAGCAGGGTGGCGGCCCTAAGGCCATCGAGTCTCAGCACACCAAAGGTCGCATGACTGCCCGCGAGCGGATCGAGCGCCTGATCGACCCCGGCACCACGTTCTTCGAGCTCGGCGCCTACTCCGCCTGGGGCATGTACGAAGAGTGGGGCGGCGCGCCATCGGCAGGCGTCGTGACCGGACTGGCGCGCGTGCAAGGCCGCCTGGTCATGCTCATCGTTAACGACGCCACCGTGAAAGCAGGGGCGTTCTTCCCGATGACCGCCAAGAAGGTGATCCGCGCCCAAAACATCGCCATCGACAACCGCATCCCTACCATTTATCTCGTCGATTCCGCCGGCGTGTTCCTGCCGCTGCAGGAAGACGTCTTCCCCGATACCGACGACTTCGGCCGCGTCTTCCGCAACAACGCCGTCATGTCCGCCATGGGAATTCCGCAGATCGCCGCCATCATGGGGATGTGCGTTGCCGGTGGCGGATATCTGCCCGTCATGTGCGACCACGTCCTGATGACCGAAGGCAGCGGCCTCTTCCTGGCCGGGCCCGCACTTGTTCAGGCCGCGATCGGCGCCAAGTATTCGGCCGAAGAGCTTGGGCGGTGCCGCAATGCACTCCCAGATCAGCGGCACCGTGGACTTTCGCGAACCTGACGACGACCACTGCATCGCGCGCATCCGCTCGCTGGTCGACAAGATGGGCAACCGCCAGCTTGGCGTCTTCGACCGCAAGCCGTCGCGCGAGCCGCTCTATCCCGCCGACGAAATCTACGGCATCTTCGACGACGATCCCTCGCACCAGTACGACATGAAGGAGATCATCGCGCGCATCGTCGATGGCAGCGAGTTCGACGAGTACCGGGCCGAGTATGGCGAGACCGTGCTCTGCGGCTACGCGCGCATCGGCGGGTACGCTGTCGGCATCGTCGCCAACCAGAAGACGCACGTCAATCAGGTGGACCGCAGCGGCAACAAGCGCATCGAATTCGGCGGCGTCATCTACACCGAGTCCGCGGAAAAAGCAGCGCGCTTCATCATGGACTGCAACCAGAACCTCGTCCCGCTGATCTTCCTCCACGACGTCAACGGCTTCATGGTGGGCCGCGATGCCGAGTGGAGCGGCATCATCCGCGCCGGCGCGAAGATGGTGAACGCCGTCTCGAATTCCGTGGTGCCGAAGATTTCCGTGATCATCGGCGGCTCATTTGGCGCTGGACACTATGCCATGTGCGGCAAGGCCTTCGATCCGCGCTTCGTGTTTGCCTGGCCGACAGCGAAATACTCGGTCATGAGCGGTGCATCCGCGGCGGGAACTCTGGTGGAAATCAAGATCAAGCAACTCGAACGCGGCGGCAAGAAGCTGAGCGAAGAAGACCGCAAGCAACTCTTCGATGAGGTGAAAGCCACTTACGACGAACAGATGGACCCGCGCTACGGCGCCGCCCGTCTGTGGATCGACAAAATCATCGATCCCATGGAAACCCGCGATGCGCTGATCACCGCGCTCGACGCCGCCGCCTTGAATCCAGAATTGCCGAAGTTCAGTGTGGGAGTATTGCAGACGTAAGCTCGCGTTTACCAATTACCAGCAACCAGTTACCAGTTACGAATCTCGGTTCGCTAATGGCTAGTTGCTAATTACCAATGGCTAGTTCCATCAAACTCATCGAATGTCCCCGCGACGCCTGGCAAGGCATGCCCGGCCAGATTCCCAGCGCGACCAAGGTCGAATACCTCAAGGCCCTGATCGCCGCCGGATTCAAGCACATCGACGCCGTCTCCTTCGTCTCGCCGAAGGCCGTGCCGCAGATGGCTGACTCCGAAACGGTGCTGCAGCGAACTCGATCCGCCCGATGACGTCGAGATCATCGCCATCGTGGTCAACGAGCGCGGCGTCGAGCGCGCCATCGCCACCGACGCCGTGCGGACCGTCGGCTTCCCCTACTCGCTGTCGCCGACATTCCTCAAGAACAACCAGAACCAGACGCCGGAAGAAAACCTCGACATCCTCGAGAAGGTAAAGCTGAAAGCCGACGAAGGCGGTCTCGACACTATCGCCTACATCTCCATGGCCTTCGGCAACCCCTACGGCGACCTGTGGAACTCCGAGGAACTCCTCGAAGGCGTCGGCCTGCTCGCCGACATGGACCTGCAGGCGATTTCGCTGGCTGACACCGTCGGTCTGGCGACTCCGCAGCAGATTGCCGACCTTGTCGGTCCAGTGCTGCAAAGATTCGACGGCCTCGAGATTGGCGTGCACCTGCACAGCCGTCCTGACCAGGCTGCGGGCAAGGTGCTTGCCGCCTACGACGCAGGCTGCCGCCGCTTTGACTCCGCCATCGGAGGCCTGGGCGGCTGCCCGTTTGCGCAGGACGTTCTCGTCGGCAACCTTCCCACCGAAATTGTCCTGGAAACTCTCCGGGAGCGCGGCGCTCTCCTGCCGCCGGTCAAACCTCTCACCGAACTGGTCATTCTGTCCGCCAAACTTGCGGATCAGTTCGGTGGGCCAAGAATGTAACGTAGCTTCGCCACAACTGACGCGACTCCCAAATCGGGCAAAAACTCGACAATTTGCGCCGCCCCTGAAAAGAAGTCGGTTTAGAAAGTCCTTATCGGTGTGATAATTCCAACCGAAGCCGCAAACCGAATCGAGCGTTGGTACTCAGACAGCCAGAGGAGCGCCCGCAGCACCTTTTGCAGAGTGGAGCCGATGTCCCAACACCCTCATCCATATACGACGCTGACTCTCGCCTTTGACGGCTCGGTCGCCACGCTTACCCTGAACCGTCCGGAGAAGCGTAATGCCATCAGCTACGAGCTGATCGAGGAGTTGCACCGTGCTCTTCACGAGGTGCAGACATCGCATTCGCACATCCTGATTCTGACGGGTGCTGGCGGCGCGTTCTGCTCTGGCATGGACCTCGACAACCTGCGCGAGATCACCCGCCACACTGAGGAAGAGAACCTTGCCGACTCCGGCCGTATGGCGCACATGTTTCGGGCGCTGTACGAGTTCCCCAAGGTAACGATTGCCGCCGTAAATGGCGCGGCATTGGCGGGCGGCTGCGGCCTGGCCACGCTGTGCGACTTCACTCTCGCGTCGGACAGTGCCAAGTTCGGCTACACCGAAGTTCGCATCGGCTTTGTCCCGGCGATCGTCTCCGTATTTCTTTTGCGTCAGGTGGGTGAAAAACAGGCACGCGATCTCCTGCTCACCGGCCGTATCATCGACGCCGCGGAAGCATTTCGCCTCGGTCTGGCGAACGAAGTCGTACCGCAGGAGAGGCTCATGGCGCGGGCACGAGAACTGGCCGAAACTCTCGTGGCCAACAGTCCGGCTTCGTTGCTGGCCACAAAACGACTTCTCCACACTTATTCCCACGCCGAACTCGACCGGCAAATCGCAGCCGCAGTTGACGAAAACGCTCGGATTCGTACCACGCACGACTTTCGCGAGGGCGTAACTGCCTTCCTAGAGAAACGCAAACCCAATTGGACTGGGAGGTAGATTGTGAAACTCCGCCACTGTCTTTTCGTCTCGATCTTGCTATTGCCGGCCCTTCTGGTGGCTCAAACTGCCGAAACCGCGCCGAAGAAGCAAACCACTGCACCCGCCTACCCTGTCATGAGCGCGGCAGCTGAAGCGCGGGCGCGCCAGATATACGGATACTTGGAAAGCGGGCAGTCAGCGCCGTTGTTTGCAGCTTTTTCTGACCCGATGAAGAAAAACTCAAGCTCCTCCAAAGTCGCCAATATGGCAAAAGAATTGGGCGTGAAATTGGGCCGGGAGAAGAAAACGCTGGGAGAGAACTTCGTCCCCGACCTGATGTCCAAGAACACGGTTTACGCCAGGCTGGCGCAGTTTACCAAGAGCAAAGACCCTGTCTTCACCGTTCTGATGGTTGACGAACAGGGGCAACTTACGACCATGCAATTTCGTCCCGCGCAACCGGTGCCCACTAATCAGTATGCTGACTACAAGGTCAAGACGAAACTCGCGCTGCCCTTCGACAACGACTGGTTTGTTTACCAGGGAGGCCGTGAAATCTACCAGAACTCAAATGCGTACCGCGATGCCGAGCGCTACTCGATGGTCTTCACCGTTCTGAAGGATGGCCAGGCCTTTTCCGGCGATGGCACCAAGAATGAGCAGTTCTATTGCTACGGTCAGCCTGTCACTGCTCCGGCGGACGGGACGGTGATGATGATCAATAACACGTTCTCCGACAATGTTCCCGGCCACTCCGACCAGATCATGCCCGGGGGTAACCGCGTCCTTATTTCGCATGGCAACCAGGAATATTCCCTGCTGATGCACCTGAAGCAGAACAGCATCAAAGTGAAGACCGGCGCCAAGGTCAAGCGGGGCGATATCGTGGCCGAGTGCGGCAATAGCGGAGCTTCTCCGGCACCCCACTTGGAGTACCGGCTTCAGAACTCTAGGGGCAGGCCCTACCCGTTCACTTTGCCGCCACAGTTCGTGGACTACGTGGACGATGGCAAACCAGTCGCTGAAGGCTCGCCTGTTCGCGGCCAGTTCGTTCGCAACAGCGCTCCGGCCACGCCCACGACGTCTGACAAGAAGTAGCCAACTCGGCTCCCGGTCTCAAAAGCGGCATCGCTGGTTTTCCCCTGCTGCGTGTTAAGTTGGAAAGTGATGGTCACGCCGCCAGAATCCCGGCCAACCGCACAGGTCTTTGAGGCGCAGCTGCGCGTTCGCTACGCCGAGACCGACCAGATGGGCGTGGTGTACCACTCCAACTACATCATCTGGTTCGAGGTGGGACGGGTCGAGATGATGCGCCAGTTGGGCTTTGTCTACCGCGACATGGAAAAGCAGGACGACATCCACATCGCCGTGGCCGATGTGCATTGTCGCTTCAAATCTCCTGCGCTCTACGACGACCTGCTCACCGTGCGCACTCGCTTGGTCAACGTTCGCGGCTCGGTGCTGCACTTCGGCTACGAGATAATAAGGGCTGAGGACGGGGAGCTTCTGGCGGAAGGTGAAAGCGTTCACATCGCGGTCAACTCGAAATTCGAGCGTATGCATTTGCCGCAAAAATACCTGGTTCCCTTCTTGAAGGCGGCTGGAAAAAGCTGAACAATACACGATTGGGACTCTCGCGGACTGCGCTAGTGTCGCGCCGCGCCGGTCCACGACTGGTCTTCTCATGAAAGTACTTCACATCAACGGCAACAATCTGACGCTCGATGACGTCGCCTCGGTCGTCTACGAGCGCCGTCCCGTCATGCTTGAGCCCGAGGCGCGCATGGCCGTCGATCGCGCTCGCGCGGTAGTGGAAGACCTCGTGGCCAACAATCGTCTCGCTTACGCCGTCACCACGGGCGTCGGCCAGTTGAGCGACGTGCGCATCCCGCCCGACGACATCCGCAAGCTCCAGGTGAACCTGATGCGTTCGCACGCCGTCGGCGTCGGGGAACCGCTCAGCCAGGAAGTCACTCGCGCCATGATGCTCTTGCGCGCCAATTCACTTTCCAAGGGCTGCTCTGGCGTGCGTGCGGTTGTCATCGACACGCTTTGTGAAATGCTCAACCGCGGCGTGCATCCCGTGATTCCATCGCAGGGCAGCGTCGGCGCCAGCGGAGATCTCGCACCTCTGTCCCATCTCGGACTGGTCCTCATCGCCGAAGGCGAAGCCTGGTTCCAGGGCAAACGTATACCAGCCGCCGAAGCCTTGCGCCTCGCCGACGTCAAGCCGCTGGTCCTGGCAGCCAAGGAAACCATTTCGCTCATCAACGGCACCCAGGCCATGCTCGCCGTAGGACTGCTTGCAACCCTGCAGGCAACGATTCTTGCTGACACCGCCGACGTGCTCGGAGCTTTGGTCGTCGATGCCCTCAAAGGTACCGACGTGGCCTTCGACGACCGCATCCATCAGGCGCGACCGCATCCCGGCCAACTGCATGTGGCCGCCAACCTTCGGCGCATGCTCGAAGGCAGCACAATCCGCGAGTCCCACCGTGGCTGCGGCAAGGTTCAAGACGCCTACTCCCTACGCTGCATCCCGCAAGTGCACGGCGCCGTGCGCGACACCTTGGCCCATTGCCGCGAAGTGTTCGAGGTCGAGATGAACTCGGCGGTGGACAATCCCCTGGTCTTCCCCGCCGCCAAGAAGGTTGGCAGCCCGCAGCGCACCATGGATCAAGCCGTCGAAGGCGACATCATCTCCGGCGGCAATTTCCACGGTGAGCCCGTGGCGTTCGCCCTCGATTTCCTCGCCATCGCCCTCAGCGCCCTCGCCGGCATTTCCGAACGTCGCTTGGAGCGGCTCGTCAACCCTGCGCTCAACGAGGAACTCCCGCCATTTCTCGCTCCCGGCGCCGGTCTCAACTCGGGCTTCATGATGCCGCAAGTTACCGCTGCCGCGCTGGTGAGCGAGAACAAGGTGCTGTCTCATCCCGCCTCGGTGGATTCCATCACCACGTCAGGGAACAAGGAAGACTTCGTCTCCATGGGAATGACCGCCGCCAACAAGCTGTTGCGGATCATCGAAAACACGCGCAACGTTCTGGCCATCGAAGCCCTGGCAGTAGCGCAGGCCCTCGACTTCCGCGTGCCGCTCAAAACCGGCAAGCGAGGACAGGCCGCTCACGCCGCAATCCGCGCCGTATCTCCCTCCATCAAAGAAGATCGCATTTTGACGGAAGATTTCCGCCGCGTGGCAGAACTGATCGCATCTGGCAAACTGGCGGAACCTCTCCACTAGCCCGGTTTAGTTAATACCATAGCCGAGCGGCACATCGGTAGAGCCGCGATTCAGCGCGGCGTCCTGGCGTGATATTTCTGATTAGGAGTCGGCTTCAGAGGCTGCTGAAAAAAGAGTTAACCGAGTAAACTCGGCTATTTGTCGAACCAAGAGTCAATAGCTTACGGGCCAAGATTGGGTCGAAAACGCCCCAAAATTACTACCTTGGTTCTTTTTTCAGCAGCCTCTTCAGCCGACGGCACAAAAAACGCTCCTCAGCTACACCAAAAACTAAACTGCTCTAGCCCCCGGATGGAGTTCGTATCCCCGGAGGCGAGCTACTGATCAGAGCGTTTCTTGCTCGTGGACAACCCACTCGCGCGGGCACCTGAAGCCGCTACTCGTGACGTTGTTCCCCGCGAGAACGCCGCCAGCAACAATCGCAATGCCTGTACTGCGCTCCTCAGAAACTGCCCGGCGAGGTTGGAGTCGCTGCCTGCGGCAATCATTCCTTGTGCCGTACCAAAGGCGAGCGATGCAATCGCCAGCGCCAGGTCTTCACGTTCCCTGCCCTTGATTCCGACCTCTTCCGTGATGTGTGCCCGCAGCAGTTCCAGTGCGGGCATTTTTTCGCCTGCCACATATCGCGCCCCGAACGTTGCAACCAACAGGGACATCCGGGTGGGATGGGCACAGGCGTGCCGAATGAAATTGCGAAAGATCGCCTCAATGGAGCGGAGCGGCTGAAGAATGTCCGCCAGTTCCACCGTCGCCTCGCCCACCAGCCGCTGCATGAGTACTTCCCGGTCCTTGAAGCGCTGATAAATCGTCGGAGTCGTCGTCTCCGCTTCCTTCGCCACCGCCCGCAGCGTTATCGCCGACTCTCCCCCGCGGTCCAGCAGTCGCATGGCCGCCGCGACAATTCTTTCCTCTAGCTCTGCATCCGGCGTTCGGGGCATCGCAATTCCCTCGGCGCAAAATTTTGTCTATTTTAGCATTGACGACGTTAGTTTAACGTTGTATAACATACATAGTATAAGTATTAGGCGCTGCGCTGCCTCTGGCGGCCAGTCGACCGGGTCCCTTCCCTGTTTTGCACCGATTTGTAAGACCCGCACCACAGGCATCATCCCCACGGTTCGCCGCTGACTCCGGTCGCATGCGAACGGACCGGCAGCCGGCGTATAACCCGCCGAATTCGTAACAAGGAGCACCACCGATGAAGAATCTTAGGAGCCGCGGGCAACTCTGTGCCTTGGCACTCCTGACCATGTTGTTCGCGACCTCCATCGCGAACGCCACCACCAACCGGCGCGAGGTCAACGTGGTTGACCTGGTCGCCAATTCCGAGCTTATCCTCCGCGGCACGGTTGCCAGCGTAACCGACGGCATCGACTCGCGCGGAATTCCCTACACCGAAGTCACCCTGCACGTCGCCGATGCGATCCGTGGCCAGGTGAGCGGCGATTACACCTTCCGCCAGTTCGGCCTCTTAAAGCCCCGCGATATGGGCAACGGCATGACCAACCTCATGGTGACTCCTGCCGGCTGGGCCACCTACACCAAGGGCGAGGACACCATCCTCTTCCTGAACAAGAAGGCTGCCTGGACGGGTCTTCAGACCACCGTCGGACTCGGCCAGGGCAAGTTCAACGTCGCCATGGCGAGCGCCGTCAACCAGTCAAATAACGCCGGCCTCTTCAAGAACGTCGAGATCGATCAGGCCGCCCTCGGCACCAAGGAAAAGCGCGCCATGCTGACCCAGCAGGGTCCGGTCAACGCCAACGCATTCGTGAGCCTCGTCAAGCAGGCCGTAGATGGACAGTGGGTCCAGAGCGGGAGGATGAAGCATGTCCAAAAGTAAGAGCTTTCTCACATTACTGCTGATCGCATCAATGTCGTTGTTGGCAACGTCTGCCTTCGCCGGCGGTCCGCTGCTCGTGGATCCTGCCACCAAGACGGCCTATACCTACGACACTTCCACTCCAGTGCCCATCTATTACGACTTGGGCGACCTCGGCGTCGTGCCCGACTACTCCACCTACCCGCCGACGATGATCACGTTCGACAACACCGTCGGCAAGAACCTCGTCACCAAGGGCTTCAGTGATTGGGCGGGCATCAAGACTGCGTCGTTCCGCGCCAACGTCGTGGGCGATTTTTCGAAAATCGGCCTGCCTGACATCGATTCCACCAATGTCACCAGCATCATTGGCACCTCCAATGGCCGTGGCATCTATGTGATTTTTGATGCCGACGGCAGCATCATGCAGAACTTTTTCGGCGTCGGCTCCAACGTACTCGGCATTTCCAGTCCGCAGTTTGGCATCACCGATACCACCATCATCACGGAGAGCTGGACCGTACTCAACGGCGTCGCCATCGATCCAGCTGACACCAACGCCCAGTACTTCCAGGGCGTGGCCACTCACGAGTTCGGACACGCGCTCGGCATGGCTCATACCCAGACCAACGGTGCCGCCTACTTCTACAACTGGTACAACAACGAGGGT
Source organism: uncultured Acidobacteriaceae bacterium (assembly GCA_963814165.1). Classification (GTDB taxonomy): domain Bacteria; phylum Acidobacteriota; class Terriglobia; order Terriglobales; family Acidobacteriaceae; genus DASRAA01. The sequence goes on from CAWFBW010000021.1 coordinate 21,749, forward strand.
GTGGGCCCCAACAGCTGCGGCGCCAATCTGCCGTACGCCACCAACCTCACCAGCGCCGATGTGGAAACGATGTACCCCTACATCAACCCGTACGTCGGTGGTACCGGCATGGCTCAGGCCAACATCCACACTACCGACACGCTGTCGTCGTTCTCCGATCTGTATCCCGGCAAGGGATGGTCGAAGACCTACGGAACCATCTCTGGCAAGGTTTACGACATCAACGGCAAGACCGAGCTCACGGGCGTCAACGTTATCGCTCGTAACATCGCAGACCCATTTAACGATGCTAACTCTGCCGTCACCGGCCAGATGACGCAGGGCCAGTTGGGCCCCGACGGCAGCTACACATTGCACGGCCTCACTCCGGGCGCGCAATACGTTGTCTATGTGGACGCCATCATGGCAGGTGGATTCCCCACGCCTCCACTGTGGTTCCTCCCCGGCGCCGAGCGCTTCTGGGATGGCAACAAGCAGACCGGCGCCTTTGATGCTTGCCACTACACTGCGATTACAGCGACTCCCGGCAAAGCAACCAAGGCCGATATCACGTTTGCACTCACTCCCGGAGCGCCCATCCTGCACCAGTTGGGTTACGGTTCGTTTGTAACCGGACTGAGCGGCGACGGTAAGACCGCGGTCGGCGATTTCAATCGTGGCGGGCCGGTCTTCCAGTGGAACGCGAAGAACGGCATGCAGCCGATGAACGTGGCTGGCGTGGGCGGCAGAGTGTCGATCTCCCCCAACGGACGCTACATCTCCACCAATCTGCTAGACATCAACTCCGACACCGACCTCGGCGCGTATCGCTGGGACGCCAAGAACGGATGGCTTCAGATCAAGCCGGTCGGATCCTGCGGCACCGACCACAACTGGAACATGGCAACCAGCAACGACGGTTCTGTGTTTGGCTTCACCTACAACGATTGCACTGACTACAAGGCATTCCGCGGAAATCCGAATACCAAGGTTGGCGTGGTCGAGTACAACTCGTCGTTTCAGCATCCTGATGGCACTTGGGCTAATTCACGAATCGACATGGTGTCGGCCGACGGCTCAATCGCTGTTGGATGGCAGGAAGCTGATTGGGGCGGATGGCTCGGCACGGTCTGGCACAACGGTGTGCCCGAACTCATCACCGACGTCAATGGCGACCCGGTCTCCGAAGCCAACGCTGTTAGCGGCGACGGTTCGATCATTGCCGGCGAGAACTTCGACGGTCAGTATCCTTGGGACGGCAGCGGCTGGCGCAGGGACACCAACTCGAAGAATCTGGAGTATGTGCTGCCGCTCAACTCCGATGCTTCGCCGCTCGTCCCTTACAACCTTTCGAGCGATGGCAGCGTCATGGTCGGATTCAGCGGCAGCCCCTGGTTCAGTTGGAACCCGGCGCCCTTCATCTGGACCAAGGAACTGGGCGCAGTCAGCCTCGATGACTTCGTCAAGCGCCAGGGCACGCCGATGGAGCAGTGGGCCACCCTCTACTCCCCCAGCACGATCTCCCAGGACGGCACGACCATCGCCGGCGTCGGAGTTGGCTTCCAGTACTACGGAGGCTGGGTGCTCGACATGCACAAGACGTTCGTCTGTCACATCGGCAGCCTGACCGGCAAGCCGGAAACCATTAGTGTCGACTTCCCCAAGGCATTCGATCAGCACTTGGCGGACGGCGACACGGCTGGACGTTGCCAGTAGCGGCAGTTCCTGCTGATTAGCGGTCCTTCCCCCAGCGGCGGTGGCACAGTTGAATCGTGCTGCCGCCGCGCTGTTTTGGAGAGTGCTGCCTTTAACAGTTTGCTGAGAGCTCTGTTTCAGACGGCTTTGAAGGGGCGCAGCTTTAGCTGCGCCGTCCAAGCCCTTTATCTTTTCATTCCGAACGGACTTTAGTCCGTGAGGAATCTGCTTTCCGCACTTCTTCCGCAGCCGTGCTCTCTCGCCCTACGGCGCGGGCGTCACCGCCGCCACCCGCACAAGCGTGCACTTCACGCTTTTCCCGCTCGACGTGCTCTTCACCTGCCCCTTATTGCCGTCAATCTTGTACGAAATCCCCGTTCCCACCACGAAGTTCGTCGCCTGGACCTTTTCGTTCTCATTGCTGCGGCACGTGTATTCGTGCTTCGACGTCGCAAATGTCATGTCATATTGCTGCTTCTTGTGCTTCTTGTCGGTCGTTCCAGCCGGCTGAACGTCTTTCAGTGTTGTATTTCCCGATTCCTTTTCCGCCGCAAGGGCCAAGCCGGAGAGAAACATTGCCAAAATAACCAACGCCACCGTCTTACGCATTTCTCACCTCGCTGCTGAATTACAGTAAATCGAATATACCAACGAACCCCAACCGTCCGAGGGTGTCGCGCACCTGCCCTGTTCCTGTTCTAAAATAGAGGACAGTTCTGGCGGGCTCACTGCCTGCGGTTACCGTCGCAGATAACAAGACGTGGCCCTCGACCGTCATACAATAGGCGGCGTCTCCGCTTTCCGACTATCGTGGCAATCAAACTCAAAATGCCGCCCAGCCGGCCCCGCAACGCTTCCAGGCGACCCGCCCGGCCGGCAAGCCGCAGGTCCTCTGCCGGCCACCACTTCACCCTCGGCGATCCCGTCGTGAAGATGCTGGTCGCCGGCTTCCTCTTCACCGGAATCCTGTTCCTGGCGATCTTTGCCTTTCTCTACGTCAAGTACGAACACATCGTAGACCGCCGCATGTCGGGCCAGATCTTCAACAACTCGGCGAAAATCTACGCCCGTCCGGAAGTCATCGAAGTCGGCCAAAAAGCCTCCGAGCAGGAAATCGTTGGTTACCTGCGTCACGCCGGCTACGCCGAACAAGGCGACGACACCGACTCTCCCATCGGCCATTTCCGCCTCACCGGTTCCAGCCTTGAGGTAATGCCCGGCGAAGAATCATTCCATGCCCAGGAGACCGCTACCATCCGCTTCAACAGCAGCAAGGTCGAGTCAATTGCGATCAAGGGCCGCGGCGGTCAAACCCTTACTTCGTACGAACTCGAACCGCGGATGATCACCTCGCTCTTCGGCAGCGAGGACCGCTCCAAGCGCCAGATCGTCACCTTCGACCAGATCCCTAAGGACATGGTGAACGCCGTCGTGGCCATCGAAGACCGCCGCTTCTTCCAGCACAGTGGCGTCAACTATTACCGCCTCGCCGAAGCCGGCTTCACCGACATCGTTCACGGCCACCGCGGCCAAGGCGGTTCCACGCTCACCATGCAGCTTTCGCGCGGGTTCTTCCTCACTCCCGAAAAGACCATGAAGCGCAAGCTGACCGAAATGCTCATTGCTATCGAGTTGGAGCAGAAGTTCTCAAAGCAACGCATCTTCGAGATGTACGCCAACCAGGTGCCAATGGGACAACGTGGCTCCTTCAGCATTAATGGCTTCGGCGAAGCCTCCCGCGCCTACTTCGGCAAGGAACTGAAAGACCTGACGCTGCCAGAGTGCGCGCTTCTCGCCGGCATCATCCAGCGCCCCAGTTACCTGTCGCCTTACCGCCATCCCGAGCGCGCCCTCGATCGCCGCAACCTTGTGCTCGATTCAATGGTCGAGACCGACGCTATCACCCGCGCAGAGGCCGACCGCGCCAAGGCGACCCCGCTCAAGCTCGCGCCCCCGAATGTGGAAGCCAGTGACGCTCCCTATTTCGTTGACCTCGTGAAAGACCAGATCTCCGGCCAGTACAGCGATAGCGAACTCAGCGAGCAGGCGATGCGCATCTACACCACCCTCGATCCCGACCTGCAACGCGCGGCCGCCGAAGCCGTGGAAGTCGGCATGAAGCTGGTGGACGAGCAGGTTCTCAAGCAGCGCACCCACAAGGTCAAGGCCGGAACCGGCGCCAATGCCAAGACGGAAGTGACCGTTGATCCCGGCAACCTGCCGCAAGTCGCAGTCGTAGTCCTCGACCCTCACACCGGAGAGGTTCTGGCTCTGGTGGGCGGCCGCAACTACGGACAAAGCCAGCTCGACCACGCCATCGCCAAGCGGCCCACCGGATCGATCTTCAAGCCATTCGTTTACGCTGCGGCAGTCAATACCGCTCTGACCGGACAGCTGATTTCCGTCGGCCACACCGCTCCCGACACCGGCGGCAACGCTCCCCCCGATGTCGATACCAGCGGGGCGCCCGGCATCTTTACTCCAGCGACCCTAGTCGACGACGCGCAGGTCAGCATCGCTTACGGCGACCAGGTTTACGAGCCCCGCAATTATCACGAAGCCTTCCACGGAGAAGTCACCGCTCGCTACGCCTTGGCCATGTCCCTTAACAACGCCACTGTCAGAGTCGCCGAGGGCGTCGGCTTCGGCACCGTCGCCAACCTCGCGAAAGCTGCCGGAATCGCCAGCGTGGCCGCCACTCCGTCGATCGCCTTGGGCTCCTACGGCGCCAGTCCGCTTGAGATGTCCGGAGCCTACACCGTCTTCGGAAACGGCGGCTCTCACCTGTCGCCCATCATGCTGAAGTCCATCCGCGACGCCCATGGCGCGGTCCTGAATGACTACCATAACGACCCCAAAGCTGTGCTCGATCCCCGCGTGGCCTACGTCATGACCACGATGTTGCAGGCCGTGGTTGACAGCGGAACCGGCTACCCGGTGCGCGCTCGCGGTTTCACCGCCCCCGCCGCCGGCAAGACCGGAACTTCTCACGACGCCTGGTTCGCTGGATACACCAGCAACCTCCTCTGCGTCGTCTGGGTCGGCAACGACGATTACACCGACATCAAACTCGCCGGAGGCACGACTGCTGCACCTATCTGGGCCGAGTTCATGAAGCGCGCCCAGAAGATCCCGCGCTACTCCGATATGACCGGTTTCTCCGCTCCATCCGGCGTCGTCAACGTCCAGATCGATAAGGTCACCAATCGGCTGGCGACACCTGCCTGTCCGCAGGACTACTACGTCGCCTTCATCGCCGGCACCGAGCCCAAGGAGACGTGTGAGCAGGCGTTCACCGACCACCGCGGAGTGTTCTCCAAAATTCTGGGGCTGGGTTCGCCGCCCGTTGCTCCGCCGCCCGCGACCACCAACGGGCCGGTGCAAGCGCAACCCGCAACCTCAGCCGCCGGACAGCAAGCGCCTGCGGCTCCCGGAAATCCCGCCCCTGAGCAAAAGAAGAAGAAGGGGTTCTTGGGCCGCATATTCGGCGGCAAAGGCGGCGACAAGGACCAGAAACCCCCGACCGAAAATTCTCCTCCGAATTCGGGGAACAATTCTCCCAAGGAATAGGTCTAATATGATGGGTGGATTGGGTCGGGAGCATTGCTATGTCTCCGAGCAGTGTGGCACGGATACTTCGTTGGGGAGGGCTGACTGCGCTGATCGCGCTCACCTCCACATCCGTCTTGCTGCCTGCCTTCGCTGACGACCAGCAGAAGCCCCAAACACCGCAAGCCCAGACAACGCCGCAGCCGCCTCCTGCGCCGGAACCGCTGGCTTCTCTTACCACCAGCACACCGCAGGAGCTGGAACGCCAGGGCGATCAGTTGCGTGCGCAGAAGCGCTACCTCGATTCCGTTGACTACTACGATGCTGCTCTCGCCAAACGGCCGAATGCCCTGCTGTTGAACAAGAAAGGCATCGCGCTGCTGTTCCTGCAACGCAACAAGGACGCTAAGAAGTGTTTTGAGAAGGCCCTGTCGCTCAACAAGGACTCTGCCGAGGCCATGAACAACCTCGGCTTCATGGCGCAACTCGAGAAGCGCTACAACCGCGCCATCAAGTACTACGAAAAGGCCCTGACCGTTCGCCCCGATTCGCCTACGTTTCACTACAACCTTGGGGCCGCGTACTTCAGCAAACACAAGTTCGACTTGGCCGCGCAGGAATACCGACTCGCCTACCAGTATGATCCGGACATCTTTCAGCGCGTCTCCAAGACCGGCATCATGGCGCAATCTTCTTCGCCCGAGGACCGCGCCGCGTTCTCCTTCATGGTGGCGAAGATGTACGCGCAGGCCGGGGACGTAACCCATTCTCTCGAGTACCTGCGTAAGGCGATGGAAGAAGGCTATAAGGGCATCGACAAGGTCTATACCGAGTCGGAATTCGCCAGCCTTCGCACCGACCCTCGCTTCGCCGACCTCATGGCCCAAAAACCGCAGCCCATCCAGTAGAAGTACGCAGCCGAAGGCAGTTCCAAAACGGGACTATGTCCGATAATGCGTACCCCCTCCCCTCCCCCCTGTTTTTGTAAAATCTTATTTCTAAAGGGACTTACGGGGTACACGGCGTGCAAAATCCTCTGCCCAAAGGAGTTACGGGTAAATTCTTCTTATCAAAGAACTTATACGCTCGCCCGGGAATGGCCCGGGTGGGCGGCAGGCGGCAGAGACAAGAATCTCTCTGCTGCTCACGTGGGGGATTGTAAGACGAGGGAAAGGGCCGGGCTAGGACGTGCGTCACGCAGCAGGGTGATAAGAGCGAACGCTCTCGCGCCCACAATTGCCGACAGAAGGCAACTGCCGGTCGCCCGCCTTTGATCGATATCGCCGCCCGAATCGTACACCGAGGCCGACAAGGCCTGACGCCATCAGAATCAAGCTGGAAGGCTCAGGTACGCCGGAACCGGTCACCGTTGCCGAGTATGTCGCGCTGGCGTCGGGTGCTAGGCCGAGGTCGTTGCCGCCGTTGTTCGGGTCCCCGTCATAGAAATCCGACGAGACAATGAACGTCCCGATGTTGACGAAGGCGGATGGTGCTGTGGTGTCCCACGTCAAGGAATACAGCCCGCACGGCGGGAAGGAGCAAGCGCCGGTGGCAACGAGGGAGAAGTCCAACGTGACAAAGCTTCCTGGTGCCACCGCAGGGAAATCAAAGATCAGATTTGGAGTCCCGTTCAGGAACCCATCGGAGCTCACGGCTTCCGTTTGTATCCACAAAGCGGTGTTGTTCGTGATCGTGTAGCCCCATCCCACGGTCGAGCCGGGAGGCCCACTTACGTCACCGCTGAGCGGAAGTAGGGTCAATGCAATATCGTCGGCGAAGGCAGATACGGGCACCAACACCGCAGCAACAAGCAACAGCATCATACAGCGTTTCTTCATTGCATGCCCTCTCATTTGTCGGTTGCCCCCTGCGTTCACTTAGTTTACAACTGCCAGCACTATGGCACTACATTCTGCCCCAGCGAGAAGTTGTACGTCTTGCTTAAGCTGTCCTGCATCGTTCCGCCCTCGGTCATCGAGAACTTCGTCACGGTTGCGGGCACGTTCAGCGTAAGCGGAATCGTGATGGTGTTATCCACACTAATAGTACCGAAGATAAGCGGCAACCGCGGACTTGCCAGGGTTACGCTGCCGGTTCCGGCCAGAGTGCGAAACGCGAGCGTCTTGACCAACGTATTCAGCGCGTCGGAGGTCCCAATGTTTGTGAACTGAAGATTCAGGCTCAGAGTGTTGTTGACATGCGAGATAACGCTGGCAGCCCCGGATAGGCCAGGCGGACCGCAAGAGCTCGCCGATGTTACTCGGGTGTTGGCCTCGGCGGATGTCTTGCTCGGCTCGACATTACCCACGAGGTCGCGGGCGACACTATAGAAGCCGTAGCTGTGGCCGACCTGCCCTTGAAAGACCGAAGAAGTTGTTGTTGTGTTGGTCAGCCAAGGACCGAAGGCCGCACCATTGTCCGAAGCATAGACCGTGTAGTTCTTAGTACCCGCCCCAATATCGCTGCCAGACCACTGCACTTTAAAGTTCGAGCAGGATTCAGTCGTAGGAAGTGCGACAACATGGGTAACCGGAGGCGTATTGTCCACTGTGTTGAGCCACGTATTCGTGTATACCGCACTATTCGTATTGAAGATTACCGATGCCCGATCCGATATCTGAGTCCCAGTTGCCAGTCCTTGCCGTGGTTTCGCTGCAAACGATACCGATGCGTTCGCGCCCGGGGGCAGCAAGCCAATCAGGGGGTTTGTCTCGGTCTGTCCGGTGATCGGATCAATCGAGTTAAACGACCAGGTGACGGTGTTCGTGTTGACACTCAGCTTCGCGTCCAAATTCACAAATAAGTTCTGCGCCGGTCGTAGATCGACGTTTGTCACGAATTCATCTATGCCAGCTGCGGGATTAAATGATCCTGGCGGAATGGAGATCACAACTTGAGGGTTGGTCAGGTTAGGAACTGTAGCAAACGTAAGGCTTAGCGTTCTTAGGTCGATACTCGGATCCAGTGGCTGCGTAATGACGACCTGTTGTGCAGCAGTTTGGGCCATCGGATCATTTCCAAAACCAATCACGTATGGCAGTCCCGTTCCTCCAGAGATCCACCTCTGCACTCCTACACCCGCAGGCCCAGCAAGATAATTCGGATCGAAGGCGCCAGCGAGGAGCTGCTGAAAGTACGATAGGCACCCTCCCGCCTTTTGTTGAAAGCAACCTGATATAATGCCTGACTGCAGACAATTTATTGAGCTGCCCAAACACCTCGCTGCGCTATTAAGACAAAATGGTGTAAACTGCACCTGACCAAGCCATACTGCATTACAATACACAACTGCCTGAGTGCAATAGAGCAAAGCCTGAGTGCAATTTTGCCCTGAGTTCTGATCGGCGGCTGCTATACAGGCGCAGGTTCCTGTTAAGTTTAGGGGATCTAGCCAACAAGCAGGCCCACCTTCAAGTACAGTGCCAACCGGCGTTGCGGGGTCAACGTTAACGAAATATACGAAAGTCTGTTTCTCCCCGGGAGCGATTATTGGTGAGTACCAAAGGATAGATCGGCTGTTCGAACTAGTGTTGTTCACATCCGCGGGGCTAACGGATGTGAGAGAAAAATGAGTATCCAAAATCTCTGATACAGCCAACTGATTGAAGTCAATATTTCCAGTATTTGCAACCGATATCGTGTAACCAATCGGCAAGGGGAGACCCATCCCGCCGTCGCCTTTAGCCGCGATAGTGCCGGTCTTCTGAATCTGAATATTCGCGGCCCCCCCCTGCTGAACCGTGAACCCATGCGACAGCCTTGCTGAAGTCATATCCGGATTTGTGACTACAACATCGCAGGTTCCTGGAGCCGTCGTTGTAAGATCGAAGGTCGCATTCACCATTTGTCCTCCTGCGGTGACGCTAACGTTTTGTCCTGGAACGTTAGTTTGCCCACAGGCGAACTGCGCGCTCGCGCCATTGTGGAATCCGATACCGATAATCTCGACGGTGACGGAACCCGCATTGCCCCCGGCATTCGGCAAGATCGCTGAGATCGAGATCGCTCCAGTACCAAGCGGAAACTTTGTGACAAAAGCGTCGTCAGGTCCTATGGCTCCGCCTGTGTTAATTTGAATCTGAAATGCAAAGGGCGTTGTAGGAAAATTGGATGATCCCGTGTAGCCGGCCAAGTACGCGTCCCCAACTGCATCCACAGCCACTGCGGTTCCAACGTCGAACAATGCGCCCCCGAGATAACTCGAGTAGATTAGCGCTCCATCTGAATCAAACTTCGAAAGAAAGGCGTCGCCATTTGGATTAACAAATCCGCCATTTCCTCCATAGGTCGACTGGAAAGCATCTGCCGTAACTAGCAGTCCCGCCAATGTGTATCCACCGACTACAGTATTGCCAAAAGCATCAGTTGCAACGCCCGTCACTGCTGAAGCTCCACCACCGCCCCAGTACGTAGAAAAAACCAGCTTATTTCCAGCAGCATTGAGCTTGGTCACAAACCCCGAAAGTCCTCCGGCAAACGATCCTCCCCCGGTGTTATGGGAAAATCAGCAGAGCCCGTCTGGCCCCCGACCGAGGCGTTGCCCAGAGAGTCAACCGAGATGCCGAAGAGGTACTCAGCGCCGTTGGGGCCTCCTCCACCGAGGTAGGTCGAATACAACACTGACGCAGAGGCAGTAGATGCGTTCGGATTGAACTTTGTGATAAAGCCATCGCTACTGCCTCCACCATAGGTCACTTGAAATGCACCAGGCGTAACCGGGAAATCCTGAGAATTGGCGTATCCCCCGATGTAGGCCATACCGTACGAATCCACAGCTATGCCGAAGCCGGCGTCACCTCCGCTTCCTCCGAGGTAGGAACCGTAAACAAGTGACGCTGTTCCGCTCTGAGTAGGATCCAGCACTCCCAAGAATGCGCTACGATTGAATGCTGATGGGTGGCTACTCTGAAACGCATTGGAGGTGACCGGGATCGAACCCCCTGCCGCGACACTTCCGGTGAAATATGCTCGTCCCGAAGAATCGATAGCGATCGAATTTCCCCAGTCAACATCTCCGAATCCGGAGGAGTAAACCAAGGCGTCCCCTTGTGCGCTCAGGACTGTAACAAATGCGCCATTAACGTTTTTCTGGAAAGCATTCGATGTAGTTGGGAATCCGGCTGAAGCAATCCCTGTTAGGTAGGCTTGTCCTGCGGAATTGACAGCGATGGGGTTACCTCCCGCGATATTTCCTTGCAGTTGTCCGCCGAAATATGTGGAATAGGCCAAGCGATCTCCCAGCGGGCTAAGCTTTGTCACGAATCCACTCGCATAGGTGGACTGGTACGAACCAGGCGTAATCGGAAAGTCATCGGAGCCGGTTATGCCAGCGACGTACGCGCTGCCCGATGCGTCCACGGCGATGCCGGTTGCATATTCTGCAACGCCGTAACAGCAACCCACTCCAGCACCTCCGCCGAGAAACGTGGAGTACAAAAGCGTCGGATCGATGATCAGGGCATATTGGGGGTCGTGGTCAGATACCGAGAACGTGTAGGAACTCTCGCTCAAGAGTTCAAACTGACCCTGCACCGCCGAGTGTTGACCATCTTTCTCTTGGTAGATACGGGGTACGCTCTCGTGCATCGCGCCAGCGGCAGTATTGATTACAAGAGACCCATCTTTCGCAACTTCCAGCCCATCGATTCCTCGATAGGCCATGCGGACCTGGCTGATGTCTGCCCTTGGCTTCACAATGAACTCCTGTTCCAGATCGGAGCCGTTGCCATACAGCCGGAGATCCACGCCCTTCCAGATGTCGTGGTATACGATCTCTGAGTACGCACGTACCTTCGTCTGCCACTTTGCCGGGTCGTTGCCTGAGAAATAGTTGTAGATTCTCTCCTGCACACCCTTCGTCTCGATAACCACGTCATGATTTGCCGAGACGAAGTCCTGACAGATCACGTGCCGCTCCAGCTTTCAGGCGGCAGGCGGTTGGCCCGGCGCACGTTCCCGAACGCGGTGAGTGCTTGCACCAGATGAGGCTTCGGTTGAGGGATCGCCCTTAACAAAATCGAATACGATGCCGTTGTCTGTCAGCCACAGTGTCTTGGCTCCCGAGTGCACCTGAAACCGCACCCGAGCGTCGAACTGGCCCTTGTTCTCGATAAAAACTGGCCTCTGCGCGCTCAGCTTCTGGCTCATTGCCTGCAAACTCGGCTGCGGCAAGTCGGGCGATTTCTTCGCCGACCCGGCGTCGATCTCTGCCGGCACAAGGGCTGTGCTTGGGGCTGGTGCATCCTTCGGCTCAGTCAACAGCACCTTTCGGTCAACAGCGGACGCCGGCGGTGTGTCGGGCGGATGGCTCGCAGACGGGGTCGCGGGAGCCGCATCAGCGCTCGTTGAGCTGAAAGCCCCAAACGGACTCGCTTCCAGCGCCGGTGCCCAGACGGCGGAGTTGAACAGAACTAAAAGGACGAACGAGATAACGGAAGTTTGCCACAGATCCTGCAGGAGAGGACGAAGACGCGCGCGAACTTGCATGGGAGACCTTCCTTCCAGCTAGAAAGTCGGAGCCGCCTTGTGTTCTATGAGGAACTCATAGTCAAGTTCCGCCAATTATATGCGCGGCTGTCAAGCGAGCAGTGACAAGCGTCACAAGAGCAGGGTCGGCTCGCTGGGGAACTAGCAGCAGGTCCTTCGACTCGGACGAGGATTTTTCTCCTCGTCCTCGCTCAGGATGACAATCCGTAATAATCAATGATTCGGGTCAGTTTCGAATCGTCTCCAGTAGCTTCTCCACCTCGGCCTTCTGGTCCCCATTCAGGGGGAGGAGGGGGAGGCGAGGGGGGCCTCCGTAGAGGCCGTTGAAGTCCATGGCGTACTTCATGCCGGGGATGCTGAGCTCCGAGACGATGCGAACCGCAGCTTTCGCGATGCGCTCCTGCTTCTCTTGCGCGAGCTTCGCGTCTCCTTCTTTCCAGGCAGCATAGATCTCATAGCAGGCGGTGGGAGCGCAGTCGGCAAAGGCCAGGATGGCTCCTACGGCTCCGGCATCGAGCGAGGGAGCGAGCTTGTGGGCGGCTCCGACGAGAACCTGGAATCCGACTTCTTTCTGACGCGTCTTGAGCGAGCCGACCACTTTGACCGCTGCGGATGAGGGCTTGGTAGCTTTGTCAGAACGAACCGCGGCGTTTTCAGAACGAACTTCGGCGGGTCCTCCGATGGAGACCAGCGCTCCACCTTCGATGCTTGCGGGAGCCTCGGCGGCCTTGAGCATGCGTCCGGTCACTGCGGAGAAGGTCTCGGTAACAGTTGCCTTGCGCTGAATGTGACGAGTGCCTGCGACCATCTGCTGCACCTTCTCGATGGAGCCGGAGGACTCTTTGATGCCGATGAGGTTGGGGTGCTCGGCGAGCTCGATGACCAGCTCGGCGGGGATGTCGTAGCCGGTGGCCGGGGGGAAGTTGTAGATGATGACAGGCAGAGGCGAGCGGTCGCAGACGAACCGGTAGAAGGCCAGCATGTTGGCGGGGTTGGCCATCTGCGACTTGTAGTAGTGCGGCGTGCGAACCATGGCGACGTCGTATCCGAGGGAGGCGGCGTAGTCGGTGAGGCGGAGGGTCTCGATGGCGGACTCGATGCCGGTGCCGGCGATCATGACTTTCTCGGGCGCGGCTGCGGCGATGGCGGTCTTGAGGACCTCGCGCTGCTCGTCTCCGGAGAGAAGAATGGCCTCGCCGGTGGAGCCGAGAACGACGATTCCGGCGGTGGGCGTGCGGGAATAGTGCTCGACGTTCTGCTCGAGCTTGCGATGGTAGATGGAGCCGTCCGGGTAGAACGGGGTGGTGATGGGGGGAAAAATGCCGTGAAGGAACATATTGATTTTTAGTTTAGCGCGTTGGATACCTGAGGCGCTCCGGCAAAATCAAGGACCTTGGCCAGTTCTGACATCTCCAAGCCGAAAATCTCAGCAATCTCGGGCACAGGTTCGCCCTCGGCAACGGCGCGCAAGACCTCGGTCAGAGGAGCGTCGGTGCCTTGGAGCACCCACATTCGGTTGACGCCGTCTTCCAAGAGCTCTACCTCGGGACAGTTTCCCCAATCTAAGCGGAGAGCTCGCTTGAGCCATACCCAGGAAACCGGTTCGGGACCAGGTTCGGAAATTGGGATCGCCGATTGATTCGGCTTACGGGCTTGTGCGGCGGCGGATTTGCTGGCTCGCAACTTCTCGGCCCAGGCGTCAAAGGCTTCGACGAAGGCGTCTTGAAGGGTAAGACCTTGTTTGGCGGCGAGGGACTTGATGCGACGCCGGTCGGGATCGGTGAGGCGGAGCTGAAGTAAATATCGCTCGGGTTTTGGCATTGCGTACCCCCCTCCCCCCAAAACTCAAATGCGTACGAAGGCAAGTAAAGGAATAATGGACAACATCTTTATTTTCTGTAGCTTACGTCTGTCTTTCGTCACCAATACTGCCAATACTACCAATACAAATACTATCAATACTTTCAATACTCAGAAAACAGGCATAACAAGTCTTACCTGAGTGAGTAGCGAGGGGGAAAGGACGTAGGTCACATACGGGTGTGATGGGCTGAAGGCGTCAGAACATTTTCTTGTGCGCGCTTCGGCCTGTGGCCTACGCGCGGACCTTCGGCAGAGCGGAATAGGCTTTCCCACCTGCCTTCCCATGGCTGAAGCCGTGGGCTTTCCTCTTCCGTCCCGCCGAGCGGGACTATCGTCGAGAGCCATAGGAAGGGACGCCGCTCCGCGGCTCCGAGGACCTTCGTGTCGCGGAGCGCGGCCTGACGGCCACGCCTAACAGCACGTCGCGGCTCCGCCGCTGGGCGCATGTGAGAGCTTTCGACCCCAGGTTAGCGCCCAAAAAATGGGCGTGAACTTGGGGCACCGGGCGCAAGAGGATGGGGGCATCTGGCGATTGGGAGGAAAGACCCACCCCGCCAAAAGAAGGCGGGATGGGACACCCGGGTAGAAGAGAAACCCACCATCAATCTCAAGCGGCTGCCCCTCCCCTGTTGAGCGCCGGTAGAAGAAGATTCAGAAGCGCTTGATCGGAGAACGGGTTCTGACCTGAGATCAACTCGCGATCTTGAATGACGTAGCTCTGCCAGGGAGCGGCCACACTTACGTCACCGCCCGCAGTACGCAAGGCGAAGTCCGGATAGAAGAGGACCTTACCACCAATCTCAAGCGGCTCCCGCTGCTGCTCTTCCGCCGTCGAGAAGATGGTCATGCGATATCCAGAATAGATCCAACCTTGAGCCTTTGCCCGCGCTGCATCGGCATCCCCCGCGCTCAGCGCGGCAACCACCTCGGTCGAATTCGGAAGAGCCGAAAGAAGCGAAATCGGACCATGACAGAGCACTGCCGTAGGCTTCGATGTTTCATGAAAGTGTCTCATCACGGTGCCGGCGTCGGGATCATCGAGAAGATCCATCATCGGGCCATGCCCGCCAGGGACGAAAACAGCGTTATATTGATCCAGGCCCGATGCGATGACATCCGAGATGCGAGTGGGATTTTTGAGCCCAGTCAGGCTATCGCGGAATGTTAGATAGTCCTGAAGCCTAGTCTCGTCCCCGCCGAAGAAATCGGCGACAGCTGAATGGACATCCAATTGCGGCGTGTTGCGTTTGGGATTGGCGAAGGTGATTTCGTAGCCCTCCTTCATCAGGGCGCGAACCGGAACCGTCAGCTCGTTGAGGTAGTAGCCAGCTCCGGCATAAACCTTGCCATCTTTCAAGGGCAAGCCGTGACCGCTCGAGACTAGCACCAATATTTTTCCTCTTGTTGTCATTTCGTTCTCCTCTCTGAAATCGAATCTATTTGCCGAGATCTTGGCTTGTGTAGAGCAACCCAATTTGCGTGAGCCTCGGCCTCAATGTGGTTTATGACTGCGGGAATCCGAACATCAACCACGACTGATTAGCTACCCAATCCGGGTATAGCGCCGTCATCTGATCGAACAGGTCCTGGTCGGATGTCGCGGTTTTCTGCAGGCGATCGAAGTCCTGCAGGTAACGCTTAGTTTCCTGGATCGCCGAGGGAGAGTCTGGCGCGCCAGTCTTCTTGTGACCGGCGACAACCATCGTCGGGTTCAGCGCTGCTAACCGGTCCAGATCCGCGATCCAATTCTTTCGGCTCTCGGGGGTGGTGTCCCCGACATACATGTGGCATTGGTTGTATACAACGTCACCAGCGACGATCAGGCCGATGGATGGAACGTAGAGAGAGGTTGAATCGGGACTATCGGTGCGACCCTCCTCGATGATGCGCAATTCGTGGCCTTCGAGAGTGAGCGTGTCGAGCTCATAGGGCTGAGGTGGAACCAACTTGGTGGGCACTTGCCCAGGAAACATACGGCGGGCTAACCGCTCCACCGGGGGAGTAAAAGACGTTTGCATAGCGTTCAGCGTCTTGGGCGTTGCGATCGCCCGAGCGCCAGGGAAACGGTCGAGCAGAATGCCCAAGCCGTAGAAGTGGTCAAAATGGGCGTGCGTTATATAGATGGTCTCCAGGTTGCGGTTGTGCAGAGCGACCCAATCGGCGAGAGCCTCGGCCTCAGCCACTGTCCCCATTGCGTCCACCAGCACCGCGTCATACTCGCCGAAGATTAACGTCGAAGTGATCGGGTCAAAGCCGAGCGCTTCGCCGAAGGGCTTTGGCCGCTCGCCCACCATTGCCTTTCCCGGGGTGGTAAAGACGTTGACACTTAGCGTGTTCGACGTAATGGGGGCAGTCATGTGTGTGGTCTCCTTGAGTTCATAGGGTGCGCTTATTGCCTGACACTAGCGCGCCTGCCAATTCAGAGCCTTGCGCGGCTGAGCGGCGCTGTATGGTTCGCGCCAATGGGCCAGCACTCAGCGGACATGCGCAACTGTTTCAATCGGTGTGCGATGTGAGCCCAACGTTAACCAAACTTGAGGGTGGTGCTTTGTCCGACCTCGATAATGTACCCATCAGGATCGCGGATGTAGCAGCGAATCTCGCCGTACTTGGGGATTGGCTCAGTGATGAATTTGGCGCCTCGACTTTTCCACAATTCATAGCAGGCTTGAATATCCGCAACGCGGAAATTCATAAAGCTGTTGATGTGATTCGGGTCGGGGACGCTGAGCGTCACTGTCGGCTTATCCGGGGTCGGCCCGCCCCCAAGGTTCAGAATCATCCAAATATTCGCAAGCAGAAGGTATGCAGGGGCGTTGCCATCACCCAAGGTCAGAATGCGAGCGCCGAAGACCTTTTCGTAGTACCGAGCCGATCGCTCGATGTCGGCGACGGTGAGAAACTGCGCGACGCTAATCCCCTCTCGCGGGGGCATCTCATAGCTTGTTTGATCGATTTGTACGCTACTCATTGACGACTCCAATTCCGATACGCAGGCGGCAAGTGTGGCCCAGAAAGTCATGCGAGGTTAGCGCCAACCGTATTTTCATGGCCTTCCTCTTCATTCTTCGTTGTGTGTAATTGAACGGGTTTCGCAAAGCTAGCGCGTATTTCTGGTGCCGGCCCAGCCTGCACTGGTATGAGAAGCATCCGACGACGCCGAAGATTCAGCAAATGGGTGGGAAATCGATCGGTCTAGAAGTGTAGCTACTGCGGGCTGGTGTTTGGCGCGGCCAGAGTACACATTGAAAAACGCCGCTAATGAGCTGCAGTGGCCCGTTCGGCGTGGAGCTGCTGTAAAGCGTAAACCTTGACGTCTCCGCGCTGCAGGGCGGCGATGCCTTCGCAGGCGGCGGTTGCCGCGGAAAGCGTCGTGATGGTCGGGATGCGCGCGGTCACTGCTGCGCGGCGAATCGCCTTTTCGTCAAAAAACGGATCGGGGCCGTGAGGGGTATTAATCACGAGCTGAATGCGATCGCCCTTGATGAGATCGACGACGTTGGGGCGTCCTTCTTTGACTTTGTACACGCGCTCAACTTGGAGGCTAGCGTCTTCGATGAGTTTGGCGGTTCCGTGTGTGGCAACGATGCTGAAACCGAGCTCGACGAACTTTTTGGCGAGGTCGGCGACGTAGGGCTTATCGCGGTCGTTGGCGCTGATAAAGACGCGGCCCTGGGTGGGCAGAACTTCTCCGGCGGCAGCCTGGGCTTTGGCGAAAGCCTCGCCGAAGCTGTCGGCCACGCCCATGACTTCGCCGGTGGACTTCATTTCGGGACCGAGCACGGTGTCAACGCCGGGGAATTTGCCCCAAGGGAAGACGGGCGACTTCACGTAGTAGCAGTTGCCGGTGTCGAGGTCGGTTCCGCGCTCGACGTTTTCGGGCAGAAAATCGCACAGCTTGCGGCCGGTCATGAGCCGGGCGGCAATTTTCGCGAGCGGCACGCCCGTGGCCTTGGAGACGTAGGGCACGGTACGCGAGGCGCGCGGATTGACTTCGATGACGAAGACCTTGTCACGCTGAATGGCGTACTGGACGTTCATGAGACCGATGACCTTCAAGGCACGAGCGAGGCGGAAGGTGTAGTCGCGAATGGTGGCGAGCACGGCGGGCGAAAGATCGACCGAGGGCAGCACGCAAGACGAATCGCCGGAGTGAATGCCGGCTTCTTCGATGTGCTGCATGATGCCGCCAATGACAACGTCTTCGCCGTCGGAGAGAGCGTCAACATCGACTTCGGTGGCCGACTCGAGGAAGCGGTCAATGAGGACGGGGCGCTCCTGCGAGTACTCGACGGCTTCTTTCATGTAGCGGTGGACGGAGTCGTCGTCGTAGGCGATGACCATGGCGCGTCCGCCGAGCACGTAGGAAGGACGCACGAGAACGGGATAGCCGATGCGATTGGCGTTGGCCAGCGCTTCTTCGACGCTGGCGGCGGTGGCTCCGGGAGGCTGTGGGATGTCGAGCTCTTCGAGGAGCTTGCCGAAACGCTTGCGGTCTTCGGCAAGGTCGATGCTTTCGGGCGAGGTACCGATGATGGGCACGCCCGCGGCCTTGAGTGGTAACGCGAGGTTGAGCGGGGTCTGTCCGCCGAACTGGACGATGACGCCGATGGGAGCGCCACTGGCGGCTTCGTGTTCGTACACCGCCATCACGTCTTCGTAGGTGAGGGGCTCGAAGTAGAGGCGGTCGCTGGTGTCGTAGTCGGTGGAGACGGTCTCAGGATTGCAGTTGACCATGATGGTCTCGAAACCATCGTCGCGGAGGGCGAAGGCGGCGTGGCAGCAGCAGTAGTCGAACTCGATTCCCTGCCCGATGCGGTTGGGACCGCTGCCCAAGATGATGACTTTCTTGCGGTCGGTGGGCGTGGCCTCGTCTTCTTCTTCGTAGGTCGAGTACATGTAGGGGGTGAAGCTTTCGAACTCGGCGGCGCAGGTGTCGACGCGCTTGTACACGGGATGTACGCCGTGTTTGCTGCGAAGCTGGTGGGCGGCCTCGAGAATGCCCTGGCCTTCGCCGAGGTGGAAGGCCTGGCCCAGACGCTCGTCGGAGAAGCCGACACGCTTCAGCTCCTTGAGTTGCTCGGCGTTGAGCAGGTCCGGCGAAATTCCCTGCAAGTTTGACTGCTCGTCGGCGATCTCCTTGAGCTGATAGAGGAACCAGGGATCAATGTTAGTCATTTGCGCGATCTCGCGCACGGTCATGCCCTGCGAGAACGCATAGCGGATGTATTGCAGGCGCTCGGGGTGGGGCGTGACCAGGCGCGTGATGAGTATGCGGGGCTCGATTTTTTCCGAGCCGATGCGTTTGCCGGTTTCGAGCGAGCGCACGCCTTTGAGCAACGCCTGCTTGAAGGTACGTCCAATGGCCATCACTTCGCCGACGGACTTCATCTGCGGGCCGAGTGATTCGTCGGCGCCGGGAAATTTCTCGAACTGCCACTTGGGAATTTTCACCACGACGTAGTCGAGCGTGGGTTCAAAGCAGGCCGGCGTCTTGCGCGTGATGTCGTTGGTGATTTCGTCGAGCGTGTAGCCGACGGCCAGCTTGGCAGCGATCTTGGCAATCGGGAAGCCGGTGGCTTTCGACGCGAGTGCCGACGAACGCGAGACGCGGGGGTTCATCTCGATGACTACCATGCGGCCGTTCTGGGGATTCACCGCGAACTGGATGTTGGAGCCGCCGGTCTCGACGCCGATTTCGCGGATGACGGCGATGGCTGCGTCGCGCATGGCCTGGTATTCGCGATCGGTGAGGGTTTGCGCGGGCGCGACGGTGATCGAGTCGCCGGTATGGACGCCCATGGGATCGAAGTTCTCGATGGAGCAAATCACGATGACGTTGTCGGCGAGATCGCGCATCAGCTCGAGCTCGTATTCCTTCCAGCCGAGCACGGACTCTTCGAGCAGGACTTCGTGGACGGGCGAGAGGTCGAGGCCGCGAGCGAGGAGTTCCATCAGCTCTTCGCGGTTGTAGGCGATGCCTCCGCCGCTGCCGCCGAGCGTGAACGACGGGCGGAGGATGACCGGGAATCCGATTTTGCCGCTGAAGTCGAGGCCGTCGCGAAGGTTGTTGACTAGCGCCGACTTCGGCACTTCGAGGCCGATCTTAGTCATCGCGTCTTTGAAGAGCAGGCGATCTTCGCCCTTCTTGATGGCGTCGAGCTGCGCGCCGATCAACTGCGCACCGTACTTTTCAAGGATGCCGTTGTCGGCAAGAGCGACCGCGAGGTTCAGTGCCGTCTGGCCACCGACAGTCGGAAGGACGGCGAAGATGCCGGGGCGTCCGCTGGCTGCGAGCATTTCCGATTCGACGCGGATGATTTCTTCGAGATAGGTGAGCGTGAGCGGCTCGATGTAGGTGCGATCGGCCATCTCGGGGTCGGTCATGATGGTGGCGGGGTTGGAATTCACCAGCACCACTTCGTAGCCTTCGGACTTGAGGGCCTTGCAGGCTTGCGCGCCGGAGTAGTCGAACTCAGCCGATTGGCCGATGACGATGGGCCCGGAGCCGAGGATCAGGATTTTCGCGATGTCGTTGCGGCGTGGCATTAGCGGCAGCTCCCCTTCCAGTCATCCATCATTTGGGTGAAATCTTTGAAGAGGTAGTGCGAGTCATGAGGGCCGGGAGCGGCTTCGGGGTGGTACTGCACGCTGAACAGCGGCAGCGAACGATGGCGCAGGCCCTCGAGCGTATTGTCGTTCAGGTCGATGTGCGTCAGATCCACTTCGCTCTGCTTCAACGAGTCGGGATCGACGGCGAAGTTGTGGTTGTGCGCCGTGATCTCGACCTTTCCGGAAGCGAGTGCCTTCACCGGATGATTGCCGCCGTGGTGTCCGAACTTGAGCTTGTAGGTCTTGCCGCCGAGCGCGATTCCGATGAGCTGGTGGCCGAGGCAGATGCCGAAGAT
The DNA here is from genome assembly GCA_963814165.1 of uncultured Acidobacteriaceae bacterium. Classification (GTDB taxonomy): domain Bacteria; phylum Acidobacteriota; class Terriglobia; order Terriglobales; family Acidobacteriaceae; genus DASRAA01. Next base: position 42,229 of record CAWFBW010000021.1, read on the forward strand.
TGGGACCTTGCCCATCATGCGGCGAATGTTGTCTTGCGCATAAGTCACCGGCTCGGGATCGCCGGGGCCGTTGGAGAGAAACACGCCGTCGGGCTTCATCGCCAGCACATCTTCGGCGCTGGTGGTCGCGGGGACCACGGTCACGCTGCACGATTCGCCCACCAGACGACGCAGGATGTTCTGCTTGATGCCGTAGTCGTAGGCCACGACTTTGTATTTCGGCGTACCGTCTTTGACGCCAACTACTTCGGTGGGCTCGTAAGAGCGGACGCCTTCATCCCACTGATAGACGCGCGGGGTGGTGACTTCTTTCGCCAGGTCGGTGCCGTCCATCTTGGGAATCGAACACGCTTTGGCGATCAATTTTTCTTTGTCGAACTCGATGGTTGAGATGACGCCGCGCATGACGCCGTGGGTGCGCAGGTGACGCACCAGCGCGCGGGTGTCGATTTCGGCGAGCACCGGTATCTTGTAGCGCTCGAGGTATTCTTCGGTAACCTCTTGCGAACGCCAGTTAGAGCTGACGCGAGAGAATTCGCGAACGATCAGGCCCTCGATGTAGGGGCGGGTGGCTTCGTTGTCGTCGGAGTTGGTTCCGTAATTGCCGATCTGGGGGTTGGTGAGAATTACGATCTGGCCGGCGTAGGAAGGATCGGTGAAAATTTCCTGATAGCCGGTAATGGAAGTATTAAAAACGACTTCGCCGTAACATTCGCCTTTGGCGCCGAAGCCTTTGCCGTGGAAGATGCGTCCGTCTTCCAGCGCAAGGATTGCCTGCATCGTGTCTCCGGGGAGTGGATTTTATCGATTTTAGCAGAATCAGCGGATGGTGGCTTGTGACTAGTGGCTGGCTGTCTTCTCCGCCGGAGGGTCGGGACTTCCGACGTCGGAGATCACCTTCCAGGAGCCGTCTTTCTGTTGTTGCCAGGTCGTGAGGTAGGTGCCGTGGTGAACTTGCGGCTTGCCGTCAGCGTCGTTGAAGTGCACTTCGTAACGGCCAACGACAAACCCTTTGTCACCGTGCCCGAGGAACTCGGCTTTCGTCGGCTCCCAGGTCAGCTTGAAACCGGGCGAGCTAAGCTGCTTGCCCATGCCAGCGCGAATCTGATCGAGACCGACCAGGGGTTCGTCAGAGAGTTCGACCGCGTTGGGAGCCATGAACTCCATCCAGCCGTCGATGCCGCGCTCGGCGGTGGCCTTGGCGAAAGCGTGCTCAGCATCGATCAAGACTTTCGTGTCGCGGTCGGCGGCGAAGCAGAAAGTGCTCGCCAGCAATAGAAGCGGTAACAGGCGAATGAGTGGTTTCACCGGAGCCTCCGGAACTCGGCTATTACTCTAGTGCAACTTGCCGAGCTTGGCGAACGGCCAGTATCCGAAGACGGCCTTACCGTAGATGAAGCGCTCGTCCACTGGGCCAAAATCGCGGCTGTCGTTGGAGAGGTTGCGGTGATCGCCGAGAACGAAATAGGAGTGAGCGGGCACTACGGTTTCGGCGTACGACCGAACATCCTCGTAAATCGAGGGTACGTAGTCTTCGGTGACCTGCCGATTGTTGACGTATAGCAGTCCGTCGTCAATGCGAACCCGATCGCCGGGAACGGCGATGATTCGCTTGATGTAACTCTTCGACGTATCACGAGGATAGCGGAAGACCACGACGTCTCCCCGTTGTATCGGCTCCAGGCGATAGACGAACTTGTTGATGAAGACGCGTTCCTGGTCATCAAGCGTCGGCATCATGCTGGTGCCTTCGACTTTGACGGGCTGGTAAAGGAAGAGGATGAAAAACGCTGAAACCGCAAGCGAGATCAAGATGTCGCGCAGCCAACGGGACAGAAAGGGGCGAACTGCGTCATCTCGATCCGCGCCGGCCAGCGGAGGGACCGATCCCTTCGATGGGTCGCTGTGCGGCGCATGATTCTCGTGGTTGGGTGACTCGTAAGGCATGAAGGGGGTCGATACACCAATCGACGTAACTCTATTATAGTGGTTGGCAGTTTCTTTGACAGCACCGAGCCGGGATGCGGGTGTCACGTTTCGCGTCCTCTAAAACTGCTGCCGGAGTTTTGACATGAAGAGAACGATGATACCGATGCTGGTGCTGGCGCTGGCGGCGCTGGCTGTCGCGCAGGGAGATCACGTGCCTGCGTACCGGGACCCTGCGCCCGCGGCCAGTCAGCTCATGCCGATCCTGCCGGCTGACCAGCGAGTGGGGGAGAACTTCAAATATCCTTTCCAGGTCCATGCTTACGAGCTGGCGACGAAGATTCCGGTCGTACTCGCGCAACTTCCGTGCTACTGCTACTGCGAGCGGATTGGACACTCCAGCCTGCATACATGCTTTGAGTCGAACCATGGCGCCCACTGCGGAATCTGCATGAAAGAGGTTTACTACGCATATGAGCAAACGAAGCTGAAGAAGACGCCGACACAGATCAGGAACGGGATCATCAAGGGCGAATGGAAGGCGATTGATTTGGAAGCCGTGGCCAGCGTGAACTAACAGCAGATGCCGAACTTCGCTCGGAGTTGACGCAGCCGCCATATGCGGGTATAACTCAACTCCAAACAGCCTGTAACAAAAATGGGTTTTCCACAGCCCGGAGGGGTTGCCCGCCGCCCGCGACTCGAAGGAAGCCAGTCGATGAAGAAAAAAGAGCCAGAAAACGTTCAAGGGTCCTCGGCAAAGCCACAGAAAACAAACGGCTTGGCAGCTTCCAAATTTTCGTTGAATGGCTCTGGCCGGACGTCTAAGCCCGCGAAGCTCACAGATGATCCTCGTTTTGCACAGGCTGTGCAAAACTACGAGGCGGGCCTCAAGTGGTTGCAATCACATAAGTACGACAAAGCCAAGGCCCATTTCGAGAAGGTTATCGGATCGAGCCCGGAGCTCGCCGACCGCGCCGCCACGCACCTGAATACCTGCAACCAGCACATCAAGAGCGACGCCACCACATTCAAAAATCCCGAAGAGCATTATGACTTTGCAGTGTCGCTGATGAATATGGGCGACTACGTCAGCGCGCGGGAGATCTTATCCGAGCTCACCCAGAAGCACCCAAAGCTGGATTTCGTGTGGTACGGCTCGGCTGCACTGAACTGCCTGATGGGACACTTTCCCGATGCAATCTCAGGCTTGAGCGAGGCGATTCGGCTCAATCCGGCGAATCGTTACCAAGCACGGAACGACTCCGACTTCAAGAGCCTGTCCGATGACCCACGCTTCACCGAACTGCTATATCCTGATACCAGCGCTGATGTACCTCCCGACGCACATGGGTGGCACTTCTAACATCACGCCCTAGAGCGATGCGAAACCGTTTCGATTCGGCTGCAGTGCGTCCCCTGAAAGTCGTTGCCATGGGCGGAGGCACAGGTCTCTCTACCCTGCTGCATGGGCTGAAACAGCATGTGGTGCTACCGGACGAAATACCGTACAACCGCACCCTGCCCTTCATCTCCGAGTTGTCTGCCGTTGTCACCGTGAGTGACGACGGCGGATCGAGCGGACGGCTGCGCAAAGAACTGAACGTTCCGCCGCCGGGCGATATTCGCAATTGCATCGTCGCCCTGTCGGAGAAGGAAGCCCTGCTTTCCCGCCTCTTTCAGTACCGATTCAAGGCCGGAGAAGGACTGGAAGGCCACAGCTTCGGAAATTTGTTCCTGTCGGCCATGACCGACATTACCGGGGACTTCAGCGAGGCAGTCAAGCAGGCGGCATTGATTCTAGCCACACGGGGGAATATCTATCCCGCCACGACAAGCAACGCCCAGATTTACGCCATCATGGACGACGGGTCGGTGGTGCGCGGCGAAACCAGTATCACCGCCAGCCAGCGGCGTATCATTGAGCTGCGCATGGCGCCGGTGAATGCAAAACCGGCACGCGCCGCACTGCAGGCCATCGAGAGCGCAGACTTGATTACGATTGGGCCGGGTTCGCTGTTCACGAGTCTCGTTCCCAACCTGCTGGTGCGCGACTTGTCGAAAGCGATCAAGGACTCGCGCGCCACCAAGGCTTACGTTTGCAACCTTATGACGCAGGCAAACGAGAGCCTCGACCTTTCGGCATCGCAGCACATCCAAGCCATCTACAAGCACGCGCGACATGAATTTTTTGACTATGCGCTGGTCAACCAGACGGCAGCTTCACCAACGATGGCCAAGAAGTACGCCGAGAAACAGCAATCTCAAATCGTGGCGGATGCCGACAGAATCGAGGCACTCGGGGTGAAACCAATCCTGGGTGATTACCTGGCCGAGGAACTGGACCCGAACGAGGGACTGATTGCCCGGCATGAAACGCACCACATGGCGCACGATCTGCTGCAATTAATGCTGAGTTCCCGGGAACCGCAGGCCGAGGCAGCCGAGCACCGCACCTGAACTTCTCTTGATAACCTGTAAGTGATGACGATCCAGAGTTCCACCTCCGAAACAGGCAAAATTGCCATTATCGTTCTCGCCGCAGGCAAAGGGACGCGCCTGAAATCGCGCCACCCCAAGGTCCTGCACCAGATTGCGGGCAAGACGCTGCTGGGACATGTGGTCGCAGCAGCAATGCGGATCGTGCCTGCCGAGCACGTGTTCGCCATCATTGGGCACGAAGCGGAACGGGTGCGCGAGGCGTTGCAAGCCACGGGGATCCAGTTCGTCGAACAACTTGAGCAGCGAGGAACCGGCCACGCGGTGATGCAGGCGCGCGAAGCCTTGCAAGGCTTTGAGCATGTGCTGGTGCTTTACGGTGACGTGCCGCTTATCCGACCGGAGACGATTCAGCAGGTGCGAGACTTCCACGTGTCCAATGCGGCGGCGATGACTATCTTGACCGCCGAACCGAACGACCCAACGGGTTACGGCCGAGTGTTTCGAAAGTCCGCGAGTGGGCAATCTACCGACGAAGTGGACCGGATTGTCGAGCAAAAAATGTTGCAGCCGAGTGAGACCGGGCAGCGCGAAATCAATTCCGGCATCTATGCCTTTGCGGTCGGTCCGCTGTTTGCGAATATCGACAAGCTCACCACCGAGAACCGCGCGGGCGAGTTTTATCTCACCGATATGGCGGCGCTACTCGGTCACTCGGACCACAAAGTATTGGCGTTGCGTGCTGATGACTCCAACGAAGTATTGGGAGTCAACACGCGCGTCGAACTGGCTGAACTCGACATGAAGCTGCGCGCCAAGAAAGCGCGTGAACTGATGTTGGCCGGGGTGACCATTTTCCGTCCCGATACTTGCGATATCGATGCCGACGTGCAGATCGATGCCGACACGGTGATTGAGCCGTTTGTACAGATTATTGGGAAGACGAAAATCGGCTCCGACTGCCGCATTCGTTCTTATTCTGTGATTACTAACTGCGAGATCGGCGACAAGGTGCTGGTGCGGCCGGGTTGCATCATGGAGGATTCCGTAGTGCGCAACGGTGCGCAGCTAGGTCCGTACTCGCACCTGCGCCCGGGAAGCGACATTGGAGAGGGCGCGCACGTAGGAAATTTCGTCGAGACCAAGAAAACCAAGCTCGGCAACCGCTCAAAAGCCAACCACCTCTCGTACCTGGGTGACGCAGTCATCGGCGAGGGCGTGAACATCGGGGCGGGCACGATCACCTGCAACTACGACGGCGTCAACAAGCATGGGACTGTCATCGAGGACGGCGTTTTTATCGGCAGCGACACAACGCTGGTAGCGCCCGTCAAGATTGGTGCGGGAGCCTATGTGGGCGCGGCATCGTGTATTACGGAAGACGTTTCGGCGGACGCGCTGGCAGTGGCGCGCGGACGGCAGGTGAACAAAGCAAATTGGGCGAAGGAAAAGCGCGAGAAGATGAAGGCAACGAAGAAACCGTAGCACCCAGACAATGGAAGCAAGAGCAATGAGGGAGGCTATCGCCTCCCTCGTATTCGTTTCACGCCCGGCTGAGTGATCTACTCAGGGGACGGCTGAAGAGTAATCGAAGTGGTCGTCTTGAAGCTGACGGCCGACTCCGCCGGAATGCTGAGTTCCTTGTTGCCGGTGAAGGCCGCGCCTGCGGTACCGGCGCCAGCGCCAATCAGGCCGCCGATGAGGGCGCCCTTACCACCGCCCGCAATGCCGCCGATCAGCGCGCCTCCGCCTGCGCCGCCGCCGATCATCACAGCGGATCGCTTGCCTTTGCCTTTCTGCGTGACGACATACTCATCGGTGCCGACTTTCATGGGCTCACCGTGCACGTTGATCGAGGTAAGACGGATGGCGAGGATGGCTTCGCCCTTGAATTTGCCTGCCGACTTGGCTTCCGAAACGACGCCGGTTACGCCCGAGCCAGCGGGAATCACGACCTTACCGTTCACGGCGATGCCGTTGGCCAGCGTACCTGTAAAGGCTTGGCCATCCTGTGCGGTCTTAGAGCCAAGAGCTTCGCCCATCCGCACGGTTACGGTCTTTCCAGCGGGAATGACAATGGGCGGAGGCGGGGGTGGCGGGGCGGGTGCTTCGGCTACGGGGGCTGCTGCGGGTGCGGCGGCAGGTGCTGCTTCCTGAGTCCCGGCGGGAGCAGCAGGCTGACTGGCGGCGGGTTGCCCCGCGGGCGTCTGCTGAGCTTCCTGTCCTGACGCTGGGGCTGGCGCTTCTTTCTTGCTGCATCCCGCCAAGCCCAACACCAGCAACGCAGCAAACACAGCTACTGTAATTCGAGAACGCATGAACTTCTCCTTTTCAAGAAATGGCGCAAGGTATGGACTTCCGACGTTCGGCGGGCGGCATACCAGGAAACGTAACTCTGGCGGACATAAGGATAACAGCCTTGCCGCTGCCGCCAAAACAAAAAACCAGACCACGATGGCCGGCGAATCCCGGTCCGAAACTCTTCCTCAGTCGCTAATGGCCAGGGAATCGGCGGAGGTTTCCTGTTTCGCCTCATGCCGAAGGGCAAAGTAGCCGGCGATTCCAGCAACCAACGAAGCTGCCAGGACGGCGGCCTTGGCCTCCATGAGTTGGAGGGGCTCGGCAAATGCCAGCGAGCTGATGAAGATCGAGACGGTAAAACCGATTCCGGCGAGGACACCGACGGCGCCCATCTGAAGCCAACTGACTCCGTTGGGAAGCTTGGCCACTCCCAATTTCACCGCCAGTTTGCTGAAGCCGACAACCCCCAGTGGTTTGCCCACCACCAGACCCAGAACGATGCCCCAAGCGATATGACTGGTGAAGACACCGCGGGCCGATTCAGCGGTAAAAGTAACTCCGGCGTTGGAGAGGGCAAACAGCGGCAACACCAAAAATGAAACCCAGACATTGAGCTTGCGGGTGGCACGCTCAGAGGCGGCCTCGGTGGCGTTGAGCAGTTGCTCGAAGCTGCCGAGGAGGCGGTTGGCCGTCGGCAGGTCGCCCAGGGCCCGTGCATCACGAAAACGCTGCATCATGTCAGAGCCAATATCCTGAAACTGGTCGAGAGTGAGACGCGGCGAAGTGGGCACGACAAAACCCAGGATGACTCCCGCGATAGTGGCGTGGATTCCCGAGCGAAGGATGGCGACCCAGAAGACAGTCCCGAGCAAGATGTAGGCGATCGACCGCGATATGCCAATCCGATGAAGAACAAACATCACCAGCAAGATGAAGGCGCCCACGAAAAGCGACCGTACGTGCAACGTACCGGTATAGAAGAACGCGATGACCATGATGGCGCCGATGTCGTCGGCAATGGCCAGCGTCAGCAGGAAAATCTTGAGCTCGGAGGGAATGCCCTTCACCATGCCCAGGACGCCGAGGGAGAAGGCAATGTCGGTCGCCATCGGGACGCCCCAGCCGTGCTGTGCCGGCCGACCGTAATTCAGGGCTACGTAAAGTAGCGCGGGCACAATCATGCCGCCCAAGGCCCCAACAATGGGAAGCGCGGCCTTGCGCATGTCAGCCAACTCGCCGTGGACGATTTCGTGCTTGATCTCCATCCCCACGAGGAAGAAGAAAACCGCCATGAGCGCGTCGTTGATCCAGGCGTGAACAGGGAGCTGAATCTTGTAGAGGGTCAACTCCAGTTCCCATACGTGATGGTAGGAGTCATGCCAGGGGGAATTGGCCCAGACTAGCGCGGCAATCGCCGCCGCCAACAGCACGACGCTGCTGATGCCCTGGATGTGGATAAATTCCTGAACCGGCAGAACCAGGGCGCGTGTGATGAGCGACTCGCGCAGTCGCATCTGGATGGCGCCGTATGTGCGGGGATTGATGGCCATTCTAATTTCTGTGTGTCTAACGACCGGATCGGGGTGGTGCTTCCATTCAATCGGGAAATTCACAGACGGTCAACCGGGAGATGGGCACAAGATGCGGGTCGCCATAGTAGTATTTCGGCTAGCCTTATGACCCATACATTCCCGATTGTGCGCAACGTGTTGCTGGTCTTCGCGGCGCTGTTACCGATCGTCAACCCGTTTGGCATGGCGCCAATATTCGCCAGCATGACGTTGGGATACGACGTGGCCATTCGCCGGACTATGGCCATGCGAGTGGCGATCAACGGGATGGCGCTGCTGATCGCGTCTTTGTTCATCGGCTCGTACGTGCTTGATTTCTTCGGCGTCAGCATCGGAGCCGTACAGGTAGGAGGCGGCCTGGTGGTCATGATATCGGGGTGGCGCATCCTGAACCAGCAGAGCAGCGTGTCAGACCGCCAACTCGACCCGCAACCCAGCAACGACGCGATTCTCTCGCAGGCGTTCTATCCGCTCACCATGCCATTGACGGTCGGACCGGGATCGATCGCGGTGGCGCTGACGCTGGGCGGCAATGCGCACGCCGAATCGCACATGCAACACTTAGCGAGCGCCCTTGCTGCGACCATCGGGGTGGCGCTGATTGGAATCACGATTTACCTGTGTTACCGGTTTTCCGATGAACTGGAACGCCTTCTGGGGCCTACGGGCACTAGCATTCTGGTGCGGCTGTCGGCGTTCATCCTGGTGTGCATCGGCATCCAGATCATGTTCAACGGTGTGAACCAGTTCTATGTGGAAATGGTGAACAACGCGAAGCTGGCCGCGGGGCAGTAGGCATTCGTCTCTTACAGGGTTTCCTTTTTGTGGCAGTCGGCGCATTTCACCGGCGCGGCTTTTCCGCGAGCGTTTTCCGTTTTGTGGCAGGTGATGCAGAGCCCTGCGGTCGCGCCGGAGTTATGGAAAGCGGCCGGAAGTCCAACCTTCACGGGCGGTGTGGGAGGCTTGGTGTGGCAGTCGGTACAGGCTTCCTGCGGAGACTTGGGCGGCTTGTCAGGCTTTGCTGCGTGGTGGCAAACCTCGCACTTGCCGGCGACCCTCGTATGGGCCGAATGGGGAAAGCTAACCGCGCCCATCGTTGGCCCCTTGAGCGTCACGGGGGCAGACGGCGCCTGCTGAGCCATCGCAGTAAAGGCGATCAGCGTGAGACATGCAAGTAGCAAAAGCCGAGCCCTGAGGTTGAAGCGCATCGCCGTGCCTCCTGGTAAGCGAAGATCAGACCGTGAATTCTCGTTCGGCGAGGATTCTAGTCCGCCGGCCGCGGCGATTCTGTGACGCAGCATGCACCTTGCTGTGACCCAACTACGCCATGGGCTTTGCACAAGGGGAACGTAGGCGACGGCAATTTGAGCGAAAGGAACATTCTCAATTTCCCGGACGCCGCCTGGATCTCGCAAGAATCGTCGAGCCGAGTGTGGCATCCAATTAACTTCGCCCATCAGCACTGAATGGAGCACTCACTGTGAAACCCAGATACTACATCGCCTCGCTCGCGATCGTCGTCCTAGCCCTTGTTCTCGCCATATCCGTGACGGCCGTAACCGTTCCTGCGGTGGGGACGACGGCACCCGACTTCACCCTCAAGTCGCAGGATGGCAACCCTATCACGCTGTCGCAGTTCCGCGGCAAGTGGGTGGTGCTGTACTTCTACCCTCGTGACATGACCAGCGGATGCACCCTGGAGGCACACAACTTTCAGCGCGATCAGGACAAGTTCACGGCGGCCAACGCGGTGGTGCTGGGTGTGAGCGTGGACGATACCGACTCGCACCAGAAGTTCTGCACCAAGGAAGGACTGACCTTCAAGCTGCTGTCGGACACCGACCACAATGTGTCTGAGGAATACGGCTCGTTGACCAACCTCGGGCTGGTGAAGTTTGCCAAGCGGCACACGTTCATCATCAACCCCCAGGGGAAGATCGTGAAGGAATACACTGACGTGGATTCCGACATCAACCAGCACAGCACGCAGGTGTTGGCCGCCCTTGCGCAATTGCAGAAGTAAATTCGACAGGTGGCGATGAACTACGACGCATTCCTGCTGGTGTCGTTTGGCGGTCCCGAGCGGATGGAGGATGTACTTCCGTTCCTCGAGAACGTTCTGCGCGGACGCAATGTGCCGCGCGAGCGAATGCTGGCGGTGGCCGAGCACTATTACCACTTCGGCGGCAAGAGCCCCATCAATGACCACAACCGCGCGCTGATTGCGGCCTTGGAAGCGGAGTTCTCGTCACAGCATATTGGTCTGCCGATCTATTGGGGCAATCGCAACTGGCATCCCATGCTCGCTGACACTTTGCGCCAGATGAAAGCGGACGGCGTGAAACGAGCGCTGGCCTTCGCGACATCGGCTTACAGTTCGTATTCCAGTTGCCGGCAGTACAGGGAGAACATTGCGGCGGCACAAGCGGCTGCGGGCGAAGGCGCTCCGGTCGTGGACAAGCTGCGCGTGTTCCACAATCATCCGCTGTTTGTGGAAGCCAACATTGAGCATGTACGCGAGGCGCTCGAAAGGATTCCGACGGAGCGCCGAGCCAAGGCAAAGATCGCGTACACGGCGCACAGCATTCCGTCGAGCATGTCGGAGACCTGCAATTACAAGCGACAACTAACTGAGGTAGCGCGACTGGTGTCCAGCGCGCTCGGAAGACCGGCTGACCCGCTGGTGTTCCAGAGCCGCAGCGGGCCGGCCTCGCAGCCGTGGCTGGAGCCCGACATCCTCGACCACCTGCGAACCATTCACGCGAATGGCGCCACCGACGTCGTAATCGCTCCCATCGGCTTTGTCTCTGACCACATGGAAGTTCTGTACGACCTGGACACGGAAGCTGCCCAGCTTTGCCGGGAACTGGGCTTGACCATGCAGCGGGCAGCAACTGCGGGCACACATCCGAAATTCGTGCGGATGGTCCGCGAGATGGTGGCGGAGCGAATGACCGAGTCACCCGAACGTGTGGCGATTGGCAGCTACCCGGCCAATCCCGACGTGTGCCTCGAAAACTGCTGTCCGGCACCGGTGAGACCTCCATCCGCCGTCGCCCAGCCGACAGCGGCCGCGAGCTTCCGTTAGCATCCTGGTCGGCCCTTTTGATTGTTTAAGTTAGTCCCCTTCACCCGTCGAACGTGCGGCCCGCTCTGGCGGCGGCTCCCACGCCCTTCAACCTTAAGTATGTGACGCGGGTCACAGACCTGTGCGGTCTGGGGTCACAGATACCCGTGCCGCAGAGGGCTATCTTGAAAATATCGATTTTCTAAGTACCTATCAGAGCGCATACAGAGCTCGATCCGGGGGAAAAACATTGAGCACGACCGAACTTTCGGAAGTCGCGTCCGCCGCAGTCCTGGACTCCACCCTAGCGGAGCGCACCCGCGATTTACCGCAAACCTCGTCGCAAGGCGAGAATCATGCTGGAGGCAAGATGTCGAGAGAGAAGGTAACCCTCGATGGCAATGAAGCCGTAGCGTACGTGGCCTATCACGTCAGCGAAGTGGCCGCCATCTATCCCATCACCCCCTCGTCGCCCATGGGCGAGTCGTCAGACGCGTGGTCGTCGATCGGCGACAAGAACATCTGGGGAACCGTTCCCAAGGTCATCGAAATGCAAAGCGAAGGCGGCGCCGCCGGAGCCCTGCATGGGGCGCTGCAAGCCGGCGCGCTGGGCACGACGTTTACGTCATCGCAGGGCTTGCTGCTGATGATCCCGAACATGTACAAGATCGCAGGCGAGCTGACGAGCACGGTGATTCACGTGGCTGCGCGCTCGGTAGCGGCACAGGCGCTCTCGATTTTCGGCGACCATCAGGACGCCATGGCCACGCGCCAAACCGGCTTTGCCATGCTTTCGTCGAACTCGGTGCAGGAAGCCATGGACATGGCATTGATTTCTCATGCGGCGACGCTGGAATCGCGCCTGCCGTTCCTGCATTTCTTCGACGGCTTCCGCACCTCGCACGAGGTAGCCAAAATCGAACAGCTCACCCTCGACGACATGCGCGCACTGATTAACGACGAGATGGTGCGCGCCCATCGCGAGCGGGCGTTGTCGCCGGACCATCCGATGCTGCGCGGCTCGGCCCAGAATCCCGACGTGTATTTCCAGGGACGCGAGACGGTCAACCCTTACTACCTGGCCTGTCCTACCATCGTGCAGAACGTGATGGACAAGTTCGCGCAAGTTGTCGGCCGCCAGTACAACCTGTTCGACTATGTCGGCGCTGCCGATGCCGAGGAAGTCATCATCATCATGGGTTCGGGCGCAGAAGCGGTACACGAGACCGTGGAGGCGCTTACGGCACAAGGCAAGAAGGTCGGCGTGCTGAAGGTTCGCCTCTATCGGCCGTTCTCGGTCGAGTACTTCCTGAAGGCCCTGCCGGCGAGCGTGAAAGCCATTGCAGTGCTGGATCGCACAAAGGAGCCCGGATCCATCGGCGAGCCGCTGTACCAGGACGTTATTACCGCCCTGACTGAAGGCTTCACTGCGGGTAAGTCGCCGATGGCGAGCTTCCCCAAGGTTGTCGGAGGACGCTATGGCCTCTCGTCCAAGGAATTCACTCCGGCGATGGTCGCGCGAGTCTTCGACGAACTGACGAAGAGCGCCCCGCAGAACCACTTCACTATCGGCATCAACGACGACGTCACCCACACCAGCCTCGACTACGATCCGGACTTCTCCACCGAAGACGCCGAGACCGTGCGCGCGATGTTCTGGGGCCTGGGCGCAGACGGCACGGTAGGCGCCAACAAGAACTCCATCAAGATTATCGGCGAAGAGACCAACCTGCACGTGCAGGGCTACTTCGTTTACGACTCGAAGAAGTCGGGCGCGGTCACGACCTCGCACCTGCGCTTCAGCAAGAAGCCGATACGCTCCACCTATCTCATCTCGAAGGCGAACTTCGTAGGCTGCCACCAGTTCAGCTTCATGGAACGGCTCGATGTTTTGAAGGCTGCGGCACCGGGTGCGGTATTCCTGCTGAACAGCCCGTTCGGGCCGGAAGAGGTTTGGGACAACCTGCCACGGTCTGCGCAACGTACCATCGTCGACAGGAAGCTCAAGTTCTACGTGATCGATGCGGTGGAAGTGGCGCGTGCAGCCGGCATGGGCGGACGCATCAACACGGTCATGCAGACCTGCTTCTTCGCCATCAGCGGCGTGCTGCCGCGCGAAGAAGCGATCGCATCCATTAAGCATTCGATCGAGAAGACCTATGGCAAGCGGGGCGAGTCGGTGGTTCGCAAGAACTTTGCGGCTGTCGATGCTTCGCTCGAGAACTTGCACGAAGTGAAGGTGCCGGACGCCATCACCTCGAAGTTTGAGCTTCGGCCGGTGGTTCCGGCGGAGGCGCCCGAGTTCGTGCGCAGCGTCGAAGCGCTCATGATGTCAGGCGACGGCGACCTGATTCCCGTGAGCGCCATGCCCATCGACGGCACTTTCCCCACGGCCACTACGCAGTGGGAGAAACGTAACATCGCCCTGGAAATTCCGGTGTGGGACGAACAGCTCTGCATCCAGTGCGGCAAGTGCGTGCTGGTTTGCCCGCACGCCGTAATCCGCGCCAAGGTGTACGACGCCGAAGGCAGTCAATCATGCGCCGGACGGATTCCAGACGGCCCCTCCCAAGTGGCGCGAGTTCACCGACCTGAAGTACACGCTGCAGGTCGCTCCGGAAGATTGCACCGGCTGCGGACTGTGCGTGGCGGTGTGCCCAGCCAAGAGCAAGAGCGAAGCCAAGCACCGCGCCATCAACATGGAAGCCCAGCCTCCGTTGCGCGAGAAGTACAACGAGTACTGGAAGTACTTCCTGTCGATTCCCGAACTCGATCGCGAGAAGGTCTCGCACACGCAGGTGAAAGACGCGCAGTTGCTGGAGCCGCTGTTTGAGTTCTCCGGCGCCTGCTCGGGATGCGGCGAAACCCCGTACATCAAAGTAATGACGCAGATGTTCGGCGACCGGGCGCTGATTGCCAACGCCACCGGTTGCTCGTCCATCTACGGCGGCAATCTGCCGACCACACCATACAGCGTGAACAAGGAAGGCCGCGGCCCAGCGTGGTCGAATTCGCTGTTTGAAGACAACGCCGAGTTCGGCATGGGCATGCGCCTGGCCGTTGACAAGCAGAAGGAATACGCCGAGGAACTCGTACAGCGCATGGCTTCCATCATCGGCGAGGAACTGGCAGTGGGCATCCTGAGTGCCGACCAGTCCACCGAGCCGGGCATCTTCGCCCAGCGCGAACGGGTGAAGGCGCTGAAGGCCAAGCTGGCTGGCGACAAATCACCGGCGGCACGCGACCTGATGGCGGTGGCCGACGAGTTGGTCAAAAAGAGCGTGTGGATCATCGGCGGCGACGGCTGGGGCTACGACATCGGTTACGGGGGTCTGGACCACGTCCTGGCTTCTGACGCCAACGTCAACATCCTGCTGCTGGATACCGAGGTTTACTCCAACACCGGCGGGCAGATGTCGAAGGCGACGCCTCTGGGCGCGGTGGCCAAGTTTGCCGCAGGCGGCAAGCGCATCCCGAAGAAAGACATCGCCATGATGGCGATGAATTACGGGCGCGCCTACGTGGCGCACATCGCCATGGGCGGCAACGACGGCCAGACGATGAAGGCTTTCGCCGAGGCCGAGGCGCACAACGGGCCTTCGCTCATCATCGCCTACAGCCACTGCATCGCGCACGGCTATGACATGGTGTACGGCATCGAACAGCAGAAGAATGCTGTGCTCTCCGGACACTGGCCGCTGTTCCGCTATAACCCGGCGCTGGCGAAAGAAGGCAAGAACCCCTTCCAGCTCGACTCCCGCGCGCCGAGCATTCCGCTGGAAAAATACATCTACAACGAAACCCGTTACACCATGCTGGTCAACAGCGACCCCGAGGAGGCCAAGAAGCTGCTCCACGAGGCGCAAGACAACGTCAACGAGCGCTGGAAGCTGTACCAGCACATGGCTGCCATGAGCTTTGAGAAATAGCGAGGAGAGAAACCAATGATTGACCTTACAACTAATTACCTTGGGCTGAAACTGAAGAACCCCATTGTTGTCTCCGCCTCGCCACTGACCGAGAAGCTGGAGAACTTCGAGCGCCTGCGCGACGCCGGTGCATCGGCCATCGTCATGTATTCGCTGTTCGAGGAGCAAATCGAAGCGGAGAGCGAAAACCTCGATCGGGCGATGGAATACGGCGTCAACAGCTACGCCGAGTCCACCTCGTACCTGCCCGACATGCCGAAGTACCAGATCGGGCCCGACCGCTACCTTGAGCTCCTGCACAAAGCGAAGAAGGCCGTCGATGTGCCCGTTATTGCCAGTTTGAACGGCAATTCACGCGGCGGCTGGACCCGCTACGCCGAGTACATGGAAGAGGCAGGCGCGGATGCTCTGGAGCTGAACATCTTCAACATCCCTACGGATCCGTCAATTACATCGGAGCAGTTGGAGCACGGCTACTGCGAGTTGGTCCGCGCTGTTCGCAAGGCGGTGAAGATTCCGATCTCCGTGAAGCTCGGACCATATTTCACCTCGCCGGCCAACTTCGTTAAGCAGTTATCGGTGGCTGGAGCGGATGGTGTCGTGATCTTCAACCGCTTTTACCAGCCCGACTTCGACCTCGAACAGTTGGAGGTGATCCCCAACCTGGTGTTAAGCAGCCCGCACGAATTGCGTTTGCGGCTGCATTGGGCTGCGATTCTGTATCACCAGGTTGAGACCTACATCGCCATCACTGGCGGCGTACACGATGCCAGCGATGTGCTGAAGTCGATGATGGCGGGCGCGCATGCTGCCATGATCACCTCGGCGCTGCTGAAGTATGGCATCGAGCACATCGGCGTGGTACTGGCCGGCATGGAGCGGTGGATGGAAGAGCACGAGTACCAGTCCATCAAACAGATGCGCGGCAGCATGAGCATGGTCAACATCGAGAATCCCACGGCCTTTATGCGTGGCAATTACCTCAAGATGCTGGGGTCGTACAAGTTTGGCGATACTGGATCGGCTTTGCCTACGTTCTAAGAGCAGTTGTCGGTAGCCAGTTGTCAGTTGCCAAAGAAGAACAGCGGCCGGACTCGTTGAGAGTTTGGCCGTTGCATTTTCGGAGCGAAGAAGAAGAGGTAAGACGCTTTCCGCTTTTCGCTTTTCGCTGGCTGCTAGTTGCTACTCCCTGACTTCAGCACAATCACCAGCGTGCGCCCGTCACTCTTGATCTCGCCTCCGGTGGCGGTCTTCGTCTCTTTCACTTGTTTGGGGCGATTAAGATACCCCGTGGCTTCGACCATTCCGGCCTGTTGCAGGGTCTGCATAATGAAGTCGCGCTCGCCGTCAACGTTCGAATCGATCTTGTGAGTGATGGCGTTTTCTTTGCGCTGGTCCTTCTCGATGCCGATGTCGTGGGTTCCGGCTCCCGCCCACAGGGTCTCACCGTTGGGGCCCTTGAAAGGAGTCTGCCAGATGCGGAAGTGGTCGCGCTCGCCAATAACTTTCACGGCTTCGGCGCGGGCGTAGCCGTAGTCCTGGCCGCGGCCAAAGAGATACAAGGTGCTCATGGGAACGGTAACGTAGGCCTCTTTGTTGAGCGTAGCTAAGATGGCGCTTACTACTGCCTGCTGATTGGTCTTGTCGGGAAGCACCCAGGCGGCTGCTTTGAAGGCTGCTGTCACCTGCTTTTCGCTTCCCACCAGCACGAAATTCACCAGGTCGCCTTTGTTGCCGCCGGGAGCGGCCTGATCGGTGACTCGGTACGGAAGCTTCGCGTCCAGTATTTTGTAGAGCGGCGCGAAGTTATAGTTGTTCGTGCTGGCCGCCACCTTGGGAGCCGCAGTGCGATCAATGTGCACGTCGTACTTGCCGGCCGCGCTGTAGAACGAGTCCTGGTTGACTCCAAGGTACAAGCGTCCGCTGACGACGATCGTTACTGTGCCGTCGGCGCCGACGGCAAATGGCGTCGCCGCGCGGTCATTGCCAACCTGGCCAACCAATGCGCCACGTCCAGCGCTGGGAACAGTGAGGTCGCGCAGGGTGTCTTTCCATTCGCGCGGGGCGCCGGCTGGGGTTACGCCCTTCTTGTCACTGAAGTCCACGGTGCCGGTGGCAGTGATGTGGAGCTTGTCGCCCGCCGTCACGTCCATGCCGGAGTCGACCCAGCGCTTGCTGCCATCGACGGTGACGTTGGTGGCCGTAGCAGTTGCAGTGGGGGTCTCAGCGGCCAGCAACGAGGGCGCGAAGCACGCAAGCCAAAGCACACCGGCAATTGCGAACGAATTTGCAGCTTTCATCCGGTTCCTCGAGTTCGCTGCCCGTTCGAACCCGGCAGCAACGAACAGGTTGCTCGTCGTCGCTTACTGCCGAACGGCTTCGTCGAAGGCCATCCTACCCAGATACATGGGATGCGAAACCTTGGCGGTGTCGCCCTGGCCGTAGACAGGATACGGCGTGTTTTGGGCCTTCATGGGGAATCCCCAGACGTCGCCGCTGCGCATGTCCACCACGACCTTGCCCCAGGTGACGTTGCCATCCGACTTCTTCAGGGAGACGGTTCCCTGCTCGATGTAGAACGGGTAGGGGGACCCGCTTTGCGCCATGACAGATGGGGGTTGTGCTACCGGGCGAAAGACCACAGCAGCTAGGAGCAGTGCGATAACGACCAACAGTGACTTCACGAACCAGTCCAGTTTCATGGGACCTCCCGAGCCAGCTTGAGCGCCCGGTTGCAGCAATGCGATCACGCGGGCGTTAGCTGGAAATCTAGTATGTTTTGGGCGAGAGGTAAACCCCGCCGCCCTGAGAGCTTAGCGGCTGGCTTCGGCAAGCACGAAGTTGCCGAAGTAATTTTGTTGTTATACACATCTATCACACCATGTCTCACATGTAATATTATTTATAATCAGCGACATATATAATTATAAAAAGTCCATTAAGATATCATAGACTACTACGTTACTATGTAAGTATAACACTACGCAAGTAAACTGGTGGACGCCTGAAGGCGCCCTCTACCCCTGGATGGTGCGGTGCAATTCCGGTTTTCAACGAGCGTTTTTCGTCCGCAGCCTGGGCGCGGTGGAGGCAGGGACACGAGCCCTCCCTCTTCTCCACAAATAGCGCGGCGACCGATGGGAGTGCCAGAGAAATCGGATCGGAGGGGAAACTAAAGTAACCACCTTTCAGTTGGTTCCATCGAGAGATTCAGGAAGCGAGCCTTGGTCAGCGAAGCAAAGCGGACCGATACCATGCAACGAGTATTCTCCGCTAGAGCGAAATGGCGCTCTCGGAAAAACCGCTCGGGTGGAGTGCGCTCAAAACGCTCTTGACACGAGGCAACGTTGCACAGATGGCGCACCCTCGTGAAGATTTTTTCCTCCGACGGAGCTTGTCTCGGCTATCCGCCAGTTATTTACGTGTCGGCACCAGGAGATTTCTAGCATATTTTGGTTGTGTAAACCGCAAACAAAGTTACACTCTCGTTCATTACCGACGGAGCAAGGAGGTGCCAAATGAACTGGGTACCCACGGCCCTGGTGCTGATGACAATTACGCTGCTGATCGTGCAGGGAATCGTGCTGCTGGCCCGGAGCAGACGTAGTGCCTCTCCTGAGGGTTCGCAACCGCCCCCGCCGCAAACGTTCCTGGTGGGCGTGGTTAACATGTTCCTTGCCGTGTTTGCGGTCATGGCGTTCTTCCTGTTCGCCAGCGGCGCCCTTCTGCTGAGTCCGGAGTACGGGGCGCTGTTCGCCCAAGGGAGACTGGCGTGGCTGTGGGCAATTGCGATCATCGCCGGAGTGACCGTGGGCCTGGCCTGGTTACTGCACGGGATCCGCGTGATGCTCCCGCTGCCAAGTTCGCCGGTGGCGCTAATTGGCGGAGGATGCGCGGTAACGCTGACCACGGTGTGGCGGGCGAAGGTCCTGAACTTGGAAGAACTGTCCGAATTCCGGATCCGGTGCGTGGACCTGTGGAGCTACTTCTTCCTGGCGTGGGTCGTGGCCCTGCTCACGCTATGGATCCTGATTGTGGTTTACAAGAACGCTATGCCGTGGCGGCGCAGGCTGCTGGGAGTGGTGTTCGCCTTGAGCCTATGCGGGCTGATGGCCACGCTCCACGCCAGCGTGGGCCTGACCTTTGTCGACAGTAGCTGGACGTTGCGCCTCTGGCTGGCGACGACTTGGATTGGCGTGCCATTCGTAATGAGTGTGGTGACGTGGAGCTCGATCCGAAAACGGCGACCGAATTGGCCGAAGGCAGCGGTGCCTGTGCTGACAGCGGTGGTGCTGGTCGCAGGATTGTTCACCACGTTTGAGTGGACACAGTACGTGGATGGCGGCCAGTCGTGGACGCAAATTAAAGAAGCGATGTGCCTCTGCATGGTGATCTGGGGCATTTGGACGATTCTGCTGAGTATCCTGCCGATCATCGATTGGTTCCTGCGGGCGCGGCAGACTGCCATCGCCAAACGGGAGAAGACGGCGACGGCGGAGACGGACGGGGTGGTTGTTCCGCCGGCGTGGCCCGGGAAGCCGATGGTGGGGGAGACGCTCCGCCAGCTGCCGGAGGTGATCCAAGACGCGCTGCGGAAGGTCCCGGATATCGGCACGAAGGGAAAACGCGGTGACGATGCGGTGGCGCTGGTGTGTTTCGCCATTATCGCGGGGAGCATTGTGGACCTGTCGCATTCGGCGCGGCTTGACCCGATCTGGGACCTGGCAGCGCTGATCATGTCGTGGCTGGTGCTGTCTGAGATTCTGGCAGTCTACCCGCTTTGCAGGTTCATGAAAGACAAGCGGAAGGTGTTCCGGGAGGACGAGAACTACTTGCGGAGCGCTGCAAAGAAGCTGTGGGGCGTAATGGCGTGGCTGATGACCCCATTGCGCTGGTTTGTCCGGGCGGACCCGGCGGATGGGGCCGTGAAGGTGACACTTTTCGCGGCGGGAAAGCTGGCCCTTTTCATCGCGATCGTAATCGCCATCACGCAGTTGCCAAATGCCGGGAAGACGGTGGTGCTTCCCTTTACGAGCACGGACCTGGATGCCAAGGCACAGGACAAAGGCGACGGCCAGGAAGGGTCGAAAGAGCTGGGCCGACTGGTGTCCGACCGGGTCGTGAATACGATCGGGGTGGTGGGCCGAGATGTTGAGCCGTTGTTGCTAGTGACCAATCCCAAGGACCAGAAGGACGCCGTATGGATCCCTACCAGCAGCAACAGCAACACCGACGTGCAGGCAGCCTTTGCCAACTCGTCGATGGAGATTTCGGACACGAAGATTCCGCTCATCGGCGTGGTCACGTCAATCCAGGAGATGGCGCGGTGGGTGTTGCGCGTCCGGCAAATCAGCGGCAGCGTCCAGAGGCAGGGTGACAACTACGTATTGCTGGCGAGTTCGTCGGCGGGTGACACGTGGAGGGTAACACAGCCTGAAGCGGTCGAACAAGGCCGTCGATCCGCTGCGGTCGAGGAGGCGGCGGCAAAAAAGAAACCCGGAGCAAAGGGCGCGACGAGTGGCACAGCCGGCAAACGAAGCCAACCGGAACAGGGGAAGGCCGGAGCCAGGTCAAGTGCGGCACAGGGCACCGCGGAGGGACAAGCACCAGCTGACGTTGCAGTGAGCCTGTCAGACATTGAACAGCTTGCGGACAATCTGGCGCACAAGATCATCGCTTCGGATAAACGGTTGCAGGACCTGGGCATGACGTCCGTGCCGAAAGCAATGCCGGATTTCAGCGCGGGAGTGGAGGAATGGAGGAGGTTTGAAACGGGAGATGAGGACGCGCTGGCGGAGTCGATTACGCATCTCCATAATGCGGTGAGCACTGACCCGCAGTTCTCGGCGGCATACTACCGTCTCGGGCAGGCGTATCTTTCCGACGGGCAGCCCCGGGCCGCTGCGAATGCGTTCCGCGAGAGCGTCCGCACGAACCCCGGGTTCATTGCGGGACGCATCGCGCTGGCGGAAACGCTGTACTACCTCCCCAACTCCTACTATCCAAAACCGGCAGGGCTGAACCCGCAGAGCCGCGTGACACCGTACTCGGAAGAGTCGCGAGAGAGCGACCAGGATGAAGCACACAAGGAACTGGAAATCGTGATTCGCGAGTTGCAGCCGAGCCTGACCGTGACGTGGCGCGCTGCGGCGTATACGGGACTCTGCCGGGTCGCCTTCGAACGCCACGAGCAGCGCAAGACCCAAATCTCGCGTTACACGGCTTTTTTCTATTGCCGGCGTGCGCAGTACCTGTACTCTCACCTTCCGGCGGCCATCGCATCGACCCCGCAAGTGAAGAACAACGAGGTTTTTGTTCTGGCCATTCTGGGGCAGTTACTGAATCCTTATGACGAGATGGGAGTGGCAAACAACACTGCCTCGGAGCCGCCCAAGCCCGACGACGAACACTGGCCCTGCGATCCCGCCGCCGTGAATGAAGTGCGAGCACACATCGAAAAAGTGCCCTACAACACGTATCTGAAAGCTTCACAGCGCTACTATGAACTGGCGCTCTCGAAGGCGCCGGACGATGCCTACCTCCGTTGCAAGTACGCGCGTGTACTGACCGTGGACGGTAACAACGAGCAGATGAGCGGGCTCGTCAACAATGAACAAGCGCACATACAGATGGCCGACATTCTGCAAGACAAGGCTGCGGACAACTACGAGGAGGGGATCAAGCTGTTCCAACTGGCAGCAGAAGCAAAACGCGCCGGAATGGGCGAAGAGGCAAAACAGGCAATCGATAGCGCACAAAACAAGTTGAAGGCCGTGAAGACGGGCTATGCTGCTGTGCTGAACGAGGTGGGGAGAGCGATCGATCTTGCACCGTTCGATTCGAATGCACTAAATATGTATGCGTACTACACCTGGGAGTGGTACTGGGCGGCGCTGCGTTTTGACTTCTGGGCCCGGTCCCTGGATCCCGCGCTGCTGAAGGCCATGGGCGAAACCTCTGGGCCAAGCCACGCGCACATGGACAACGCCGGGCGTTGCGCCAAGTGGGCGGCACACATCACCGAGGACAAAGGCCAGCGAGCGGATCATGGAATGTTTGTGTCATCCCTGGGAGAGGTGGAGCTGGGCGCTGCGCAATTCGACGAGGCCTACAAGACGCTATTAGGTATCTTCTACCCGGGCGGACCGAGCAACGACCAGCAGCGCAAGGCGTGCATCGGCCACAGGGCGTTGTATGACGAGATCCGATGGGACTTCGCCCAAGCGGCAACGTGTGCCAGCAATAAGAGCGCCAGTGCGAGCGTGCGCAATAAGTTACGTGACGAGTTTCTGGCAACGATACAACAGCACGAGGAGACACGCGAAGACAGCCGGTTCAGCAAGGAGATGCTGGATGTTCCTACGTTGCAGCGACAGTGTTCGTATTTTCGAATGAGAGCAACGATCACGCAACGAAAACCGGAGCCGAACGAAGTTCTTTTCCCGAGGTCTTTTTAACCGTTTCGTGGACTCCGCGTACCCGCACGCCGCTCTCGAGTTGACTGCCGGTGATTTCAAGGTGCCGGTGAAGCTAGCTACGGCGCCGACGAAGCCGGCGGCAAAGAAGAAGAGACAACGGCGAGATGTCGATGGTGGCGTTTACCCCCGCCTGGAGAACAGAAACTTGAGCAGCGGGCCGACGCGCTCAGCCCAGGCGTTTTCGTTATGCTGGCCGCCAGGAATCTCACGATATTCGAGGTCCTTGCCGGGCCTCCAGCCTTTCTTGATGAGCATTCGCTTCAGGGCGCGGGCATCGGGCATGGCGCGGCGGCCTTCGTTGGTGCCAATGTCGAGCCAGATGCGCTGGCCGGTCTGGTGGGGAAGGCGGTCGACATATTTCAGGATTACGCGATCGCGCCACCACACGGAAGGAGAAAGCACTGCCAGCTTGCCGTAGACATCGGGGTAGCGCATGCCGAGATAAAGGGTCACCAGTCCGCCGAGCGAGGAGCCTCCCATGCCGCAGTTCTCCGGGCCAGCCAGGGTGCGGTATCGATGCGCGACGAACGGCTTCAGCTCTTCGACCAGCATCTGGCCGTAGGCGTCGGCCTTGCCTCCGCCGAGGCGCCGGTCTTCGACGGGCGTGTAGTCGTCGATGCGCTTCACTCCGGTGTTGTAGATGCCGACGATCACCAGAGGGTCAATCGCTCCGGAGGCGATTAGCGCGTCGGCCGTTTCGCCTACGCGCCAGTAGTTCCCCTTGATGAAGGAAGTCTCGGGGTCGAAGAGGTTTTGTCCGTCGTGGAGATAGAGAACGGGGAAAAAGCGGTGCGGGTCGTCGTTGAACGCCTGCGGAACATAGACGATGAAGGTGTGCTTTTCGTCGATGAGGCGCGAGGCGAATTGTTCGTGCTTGAACAGCCGGGATTGCAGACTGCGGGGGGCGGAGGACTGGCTCATGGGCGGGACCGGAGAGTCGGCATTTGGGCTCAGGAACGGTTCGGTGGACATTCTTGTAAAATGGATTTACCACCCGCTCCCTGAACAACAGGCCGCAGCTTCAAGCCTGCCGGTCACGCGAAGTGGTTCCTTAGAGTAGCAAGCCGGATTTCGTTCCAGCAAATTTCTTTCCTGAAAGGCACATCACCGTGCATCGTGAATTTCACAAGTGGTGGTCGAAAGACCTGCAGCGCGACATGTCGCTGCTTCAATTTGGACACGCGGGACGAAAGATCCTCGTGTTTCCAACCTCGCAAGGGCGCTTCTACGAGTACGAGGACAACAAGATGGTCGCCGCCGTGGGCGACAAGATCGACAACGGCGAACTGCAAATCTACTGTGTTGACAGCGTGGACAGCGAGAGCTGGTACAACAAGGGCGCGCATCCGTACTGGCGGGTGCAGCGCCACATACAGTACGAGCGCTATATCATCAATGACGTCTTTCCGCTGATGTGGGACCGGAACTGGACGCCGTACACCGCCGTGACGGGATGCAGCTTCGGCGCGTATCACGCGGTCAACTTCGCGTTCCGGCATCCTGAGATGGTCAACGCGTGCATCTGCATGGGCGGCTCGTACGACATTAAGAGCTTTCTCAATGGCTGGTGGAGCGACGACGTTTATTTCAACAGTCCACCGGACTTCCTGGCGAACTGCACCGACGGATGGCGGTACAACCACATCCGCACGGTGCTGGCCACGGGCGAGTGGGACATGTGCTGGGAGCGGAATGAGCGGTTCGCAGCTATTTTGCGGAGCCGCGGGATACGTCATGAGCTCGCGGTGTGGGGCGACCAAAGCTACCACGACTGGCCGTGGTGGCGGCCGATGGCACGGACGTACTTGTGAATGCGATCGGCGGCTTCAATGACAGGCGAATGCAAAGGCGACCGATCAGTATTGCGGAATCTCGATTGTTGGTTCCTCGATTATTTCAAAGTGCTTCCGGTTCCTGGTCACCAACGTGAGGTCCTCTTCGATCGCTGCGGCTGCAACGAGTGAATCGAAAACATGCAGGCCGTGAGATTTTGCATACCGTTTCAGGAGCTTGTATGCTCGCGCGCCGGAGGAATCGCGAAGCGGCACGACCACATAGGCCGACAGAAAGGTATCGATGTCGGCCAAGTCTCGGTTATTCCGTGCGCCGACGATGAGTTCGAGGGCCGAGATCTGCGAAATTGCCCACCCCTCCGGCAGGGCGTCGAGATATTCTCCTGTCGCCCGGTTGCCACGGGAAATGTCAATCAGAACATCGCTATCGATAAGGTAGGGCATACGAGCATTTAGTTCGGATTAGCAGGCGAGGAGTTCAACCCCGAATATTGCGTCTAAGCTTACTGACATATTCGACGCTATCGCCGATATCGGCGCGGTCCCTCCAAATGCCGTAGAAAGCCAAATCGCGAACCGAGCGGGATTTCGCTTTCAAGCGGTCAGCGCATGAGGGCACGCGTACTTCGACGATGGTTCCTTCGTTGATCGTCACGCTTTCAAGGGGCTTGAAGACGCCGCCCTCGTACTTTGCAGCGATAGTCATATGTTGCCGACAAAACCGGCACACAAAAAGTCCTTCTGAGGTGCCGGATTCAAGCTTTATGGTATCACCCTAATCGGTCTCGACTCACTCCGGCTTGGGTCGTTTCAACAACGAACCGTTGCACCCGTACCAGTTGAAGGCCGATCAAGATACGGAGCCCATCAGCACGACCAAGGTCGTGCCTTGACGCGAAACAGTCGCTTCGGAATTGAGACACAATAAGTCCTCTCGGGCTACCGATACTGTTGCGGCCCGCGCGCCTGCCCCCATGTTTCCCGAATCCATCACTTCGGCCCCTCAGAGCTTGCCTCCAGTTCGGCGATTAATTCTGTGGCCCGCTGAATGCGCTGCTCGTAGGACGCCGGCGCGCAGGCGATGAACCGCCGGTAGGCTTCCGCAGCTTCTCGCTTGAGCCCCAAAGCCGACAGGACATTGCCCTTGTTGTACCATGCAGCCGGGTCTTTGGGGTCGATCTCCAGCGCCCGGTCAAAGCAGGCAAGGGCCGCTTCCTGGCGCCCCAGAGCGGACAGCGCAGCGCCTTTGTTGTTCAAGGCGTCCGCATGTTTCGGGTCAATGGCCAGCGCCCGGTCATAGCAGGCGATAGCCTCCTCTTCACGCCCCAGTTCCTACAGCACAACGCCCTTGTTGGACCACACACGTGCGAATCTAGGGTTGCTTGCCAGCGCCCGGTCATAGCAGGCGATGGCCTCCTCTTTACGCCCCAGTTCCGACGGCGCATTGCCCTTGTTGTCCCATGCACCTGCGTCTTGAGGGTCCACCCCCAGTGTGCGGTTATAGCAGGCAGTAGCCTCTTCGTGGCGCCCCAGATGCGATAACGCCAAGCCCTCGTTGGACCACGCAGCCGCGTCTTTGGGGTTGATCTCCAGCACGCGGTCATAGCAGGCGATGGCCTCTTCCTTGCGTGCCAAGGCCCTAAGCGCATTGCCCTTGTTGTACCATGCATCCGCATCCTTGGGATTGATTTCCAGCGCCCGGTCGTAGCAGGCCATGGCTTCTTCCTTTTGGCCCAGGCCCGACAACGTTACCCCTTTGTCAACCCATTCCGAAGCTTCGAGTACCTTGCCCTCAGATGGCGCGGCCACCGCTTCTGCAGCCCTTCCGGGCACTTCAGGTGGGGGCGCATCTTTTTCCGCTTTCGCAGGGATGCTTTCGGGTTGGGGTGCGGCGGGCGCGGCCGGCTGACGTGCCTTTGAACCGAACAGTGTTTTCCAGAGGGTCATGGCCGTTACGTCCTTTCCTTCTTTCCTTCTTGACGACCAGATCGCCCCTACAATTGCACAATATACTCGCGCTTCAACAGAGCAGCGGTAGAGAAGTACCGAACCACCGCCTAAGTTCGCAGAAGGAGCGGTTGTCTTGGCGCACCACCCACTCCCCGATTAGCCGTATAAGTTACGAATCCCGGTTTTTTCGCTAGAATGATAAGTGGCAGAATCGAAGCGCCTCCAGCACTTGTTCTTGGGATTTCCAACAGTCATGGCAGTCGGGTATAGGCGGGGAATGTGTCCCCGTTAAGGAGCATTCGTGAAGAGAATCGGCGTCATCTTCGGGATGGAGACCACCTTTCCTCCTGCTCTGGTCGACAAGATCAATTACATGAGTGTGCCCGGCATCCAGGCCGAGCTCGCGTCGGTGGGTGAAGTGCGCATGGCCGTGCCCTCGCCGTATCACGTTATTGTCGATCGTATTTCGCATGACATTCCGTTTTACCGTGCGTACCTGAAGAATGCAGCTCTTTGCGGCGCGACGGTGATCAACAATCCGTTCTGGTGGAGCGCCGACGACAAATTCTTCAACTTCGCCCTCGGTGACAAGCTGGGGGTCGCGATTCCGGCGACGGTCTTGCTGCCGCATAAGCAGCATCCGGTTGGCACCACGGACCGCTCCATGCGCAACCTGCAGTTCCCTTTGCCGTGGGAGAGCATTTTCAGCTACGTGGGTTTTCCCGCGTTCCTGAAGCCGTTTGACGGCGGTGGCTGGAAGGACGTGTACAAGGTCAATAACCCGGAAGAGTTCTTTGCGGCCTACGACCAGAGCCGCGATCTTTGCATGACCTTGCAGCGTGGCGTGAAATTCAAGGAATACTTCCGGTGCTACGTGGTGGGGCAAGAAAAAGTGCACATCATGCAGTACGATCCGTCGGCGCCGTTCCATGAGCGCTACGTCAAGAATGGCCCGGCGATCGATCCGCAATTGCTGGCTCGAGTGGAAAAGGACGCCATTACGCTGTGCAAGGCGCTCGGCTACGATCTCAACACGGTCGAGTTCGCCTGCGAAGACGGCATTCCGTACGCCATCGACTTCATGAACCCGGCGCCTGACGCCGACATTAATTCAGTCGGGGAAGACAACTTCCACTGGATCGTGGATTCGGTGGCTGAGCTCGCGGTCCGCAAGGCGAAAGAACACACCGGCAAGGTCTCGGAATACCGCTGGAACACATTTCTGGCCGGCCCGCCGGCCTCAGCATCGACCAACGACGTGAAAGCACCCAAGAGCGCCACCAAGGGGTAATGCAAATGAAGCCGCCCAGCCTGAGTCTCGGCATCGAAGAGGAATACCAGACGATTGATCCAGAGACGCGTGATCTCCGCTCACACATTCAAATGGAGATCCTCTCCAAGGCGAAGCTGAAGATCGCCGAAAAAGTGAAGGCCGAGATGCATCAGGCCGTGGTCGAGGTCGGCTCCAAGGTCTGCCGCGACATCAAGGAAGCCCGCGAAGACATGCTCAACCTGCGCCGCGAGATGATCAGCCTGGCCAACCAGAACGGATTGCTGTTGGGCTCAGCGAGCACCCACCCATTTGCGGACTGGAAGGTGCAGGAGATTTATCCTGACGAGCGCTACTACCAGGTGGTCGAGGACATGCAACTGGTGGCGCGTGCGAACCTGGTGTTCGGACTGCACGTGCATGTCGGCATTGAAGACCGCGATACCGCCATTCACATCATGAATTCGATGCGGTATTTTCTGCCGCATATTCTTGCGCTCTCGACTAATTCGCCGTTCTGGATGGGGATGGAGACGGGCTTCAAATCATACCGCAGCAAAGTGTTTGAGCGCTTCCCGCGCACCGGCATTCCCGACGTGTTTTCCAATTGGGCGGATTACGAGACGTTCGTTAACCTGCTGGTTAAGACCAACTGTATCGATAACGGCAAAAAGATTTGGTGGGACATCCGCCCGCATCCGTTCTTCGAGACTATCGAGGTGCGGGTGTGCGACATACCGATGCGGCTCGATGAGACGCTGGCGATTGCTGCGCTGATCCAGGCAACGGCGGCGATGCTGTACAAGCTGCACGCTTCCAATAAGAGCTATCGCATCTACGGGCGCGCGCTCATCAGCGAGAACAAATTCCGCGCCTGCCGCTATGGCCTTGATGGGAAGCTCATCGACTTCGGCAAGCAGGAAGAAGTCCCGATCCGCAAGCTGATGATGGAATACATGGAACTGATTGACGACGTCGTAGATGAACTCGGCTCGCGGGACGAGATCAATTACATCCACGAAATGCTCAAGATGGGTAGCGGCGCCGACCGCCAGCTCAAGGTCTTTCGCGAGACGGGAGACCTGAAGAAGGTCGTGGATTACATCGTGGAAGAAACGCGGGTTGGCGTGTTCGATAACGAGCCCGCGCGTACATAAGAGACTGCCGATTTTCTGGCCATTTTAGAAGGGAATTTGCGTGACACCATTGTTGCTGACCGACCTGACCACAACACCATTCGATCCCGAGCTTTCACCGGGCGCGCGCAATGCAGTCAACACCTGCTTGCGGATTCAGCCGCAGGAAAAGGTGACCCTCATCACCGACGTGGCCTGCCGCGAAATTGCCGCCAGCATCGCCAATGAGCTGGTCAGGCTGGGCTCGCCCTTCAAGGCATTCGTGCTGGAGGAACTCGCCGAACGCCCGCTGACCAGCCTGCCTCGGGAAGTCGCCGACGACTTGGAGACCAGCCAGGTGAGCATCTTCGCCGTGCGGGTGCAGCAGAACGAATTGAAGTCGCGCATGGAGATGACCGACATCGTCAATCGCCGTCGCATGCGCCACGCGCACATGGTCAACATCAGCGCCAGCATCATGCGCGAAGGCATGCGCGCCGATTTTAGTCGGGTCGACGAGCTGAGCAAGAAAGTCATCGACATCGTCACCCAGGCGAAGCAGGTGCGCGCCAAGAACCCCGCAGGCAGCGACCTGGTCGCCGACCTCAATCACAACTACAAGTGGATCAAGACGAGCGGCATTATCAGCCCTGACAAGTGGGGCAACCTGCCCGGCGGAGAGATTTTCACCACGCCCGGCGAGGTGAACGGAACCTACGTTGTCGACGGAGTCGTGGGCGATTATCTCTGCGAGAAGTATCCTGACTTGAAGAACCAGCCGCTGACGATCCACATGAAGGGCAACCGCATCACAGAAGCGTTCAGCGAGAACAAGGCCCTGGAGAAAGAATTCTGGGACTACACGCATACCGACGAAAACAGCGACTTGGTGGGCGAGTTCGCCATCGGTACCAACATCGAACTGAAGCGCATTTGCGGCAATATTCTGCAGGACGAAAAATTCCCTGGCCTGCACATCGCCTTCGGCAATCCATATGGGCATCACACGGGGGCGCAGTGGTATTCGAGCACGCACATTGATGTGGTCGGCACGAGGTTCGACATCTGGGTTGACGGCCAGCAGATCATGGAAAAAGGCCACTTCCTTATCGAGGCATAAGCATGGTCCCCGCGCTACGCGAGGAGTTCAACCGCAATTTCACCGCTGCGAAGTACCAGAGCTTTCTGCACTCGCTGGGAAAGAGCTGCGGTACGCCCATTCAGTTTCGGGTATCGGAGACGCCATGCTTTTTGCCGAAGGAATTGCTGGATCGCATGGCGCAGTACGGACACGACCTGACGCATCAACTGCTGACTAACCCGAAGTATCTGCGCGTCTCTGACAAGACGGTTCCGCCCGAGTACAAAGTTGCGAACGAATCACCGCGCCCGATGTTCGTTTCAGTGGACTTCGGACTCGTGCGCAATTACAAGGGTGGGCTCGATCCGAAGCTGGTAGAGTTGCAAGCGTTCCCGACGCTGTATGGCTACCAGCCGCTGTCAGCACAGCTTTACATCGACCATTACGGACTGCCGAAAGCTCTCGGCATCTATCTCGGCGGATTCGATCACGACTCGTACCGCAAGATGATGCGCGAGCTGATCGTCGGCAGCCATGATCCCGAGAACGTTATCCTGATGGAGACCGATCCGCAGAACCAGAAGACCCTGCCGGATTTTCTGGTGACGCAGAAGGAACTCGGAATCGCGATCGTTGATGTGGTCTCGCTCATCAAGCGGGGGCGCAAGCTCTACTACACAAAAGGCGGGCGCGAGATTGAGGTCAAGCGGATTTACAACCGCACGATTGTTGACGAGTTGGTGCGCAAGGGCATCGAATTGCCCTTCGACATTCGTGAAGATCTCGACGTCGAGTGGGCCGGGCATCCGAACTGGTATTTCCGTATCAGCAAGTTCTCGATTCCCTACCTGAACCACCGCTGCGTCCCAGATACATGGTTCCTCGACGAGCACCCGAGCATTCCCGACGATAACGAGAATTACATCCTTAAGCCGCTTTACTCGTTCGCGGGGGCAGGTATCAAGTTCGCGCCCACCGAAGCCGATATTGACGCCATTCCCGCAGCTGACCGCCACAACTACATCGTGCAGGAGCGCCTGCGCTTCGAGCCAGTCATCGCCACGCCGCACGGCATGACGCAAATGGAAACGCGCATCATGTACGTGTGGCCCGAGGGCGGCGAGCTGACGCCGGTGCTACCGCTGATTCGCATGGGCCGCGGCATGATGATGGGCGTGGACCACAATCGCGACCTGCAATGGGTGGGCGGGACGGCGGGGTTGTGGGTGTAGCCGCTACTTGGACGCGGCGCAATTCTGGCGTCTGCCCGGTCTAGGGGGCGGAACCGCGGTGTGTCGCGTATTTTCCTGCATCGGCTGAAGTGCCGCTTTTCTTGCCCAGCACCTCGGCTTCCGCCTGCAGCCAATGTTCCACGTCATGCCCGTGCTGGCATTCATTCAGCTTGAACAATTCGTACGCGCGCTTGCGAATGATTTCTTCGGTCAACTCCTGCGACCCGACGTCGGGTGCCGTGGCGAATCTGATTTTGTGTGCCATGGTAGGCCTCCCGGGCCTGGTTGCGCTCAGCGTTCCTGCGAACGCGAGCGAACTATTCGACCAAATCGAGAGTATGCGCAATCCGCTGAGCCTACGATACCCCAAATCTATTACTACGGACTCGCCCAGACGTCGTCCATAGTTTGCTCAAATTCGCAGACGTGATAGCGTGAGCCAATGGCAGACCAAACTTCGCACACGAGCTGCTGTATTGTTGGCGGAGGGCCCGCCGGTGTCATGTTGGGGTATCTCTTGGCGCGCGCCGGCGTGCAGGTCACGGTCCTCGAAAAGCACGCTGACTTCTTCCGCGATTTTCGCGGCGACACCGTGCACCCTTCAACGCTTGAGGTGATGTACGAGCTCGGGCTGCTCGATGAATTTCTGATGCTGCCGCACCAGCGTGTGGAGACCGTCAGGGGTGTGATCGGGGGCCACACATTCGCAGCCGCCGATTTCCGGCACCTGCCAACCCATTGCAAGTTTGTCGCACTCATGCCGCAGTGGGACTTCCTCGACTTCCTCTCGGGCAAGGCGAGGCATTTCCCGTCGTTCCAGCTTCACATGCAGCATGAGGCAACGGACGTGATTCGCGGTGACAACCGAATAACCGGCGTGCGTGCCAGAACGCCAGTCGGTTCGGCCGAAATTACTGCCGATCTCGTGATCGGCTGCGATGGCCGTCATTCGACGATCCGGCAGGCTGCTCAGCTCGATGTGCTTGAGCACGGAGTACCAATCGATGTGCTCTGGTTCCGCATCAGCCGGACTGCGAACGACCCCGAGCAGCTGCTTGGAAATATTAACTACGGGCGGGCCCTGGTCCTCATCGATCGCGATACGTACTTTCAAGCAGGCCTGCTGATTCGCAAGGGATCATTCGACGAAATGAAGGCCCGGGGATTGGAAAATTTCCGCGAGACGATCCGCAAAATCGCACCTTACCTGGGCGACCGCGTGGAGGAATTGAAGGACTGGGACCAGATCAAGCTTCTGTCAGTGCAGATCAACCGGCTGCAGCAGTGGTACCGGCCCGGGCTTCTCTGCATCGGAGATGCGGCGCACGCCATGTCTCCGGCGGGAGGCGTAGGCATCAATCTTGCGATTCAAGATGCCGTGGCGACCGCCAACCTGCTTTCGGATCCGTTGCTGGAGAATCGCGTGTCATTATCGACGCTTGCGGCTGTACAGAAACGACGCGAGTTCCCAACTGTCGTCACACAGCAGTTCCAAGTCTTCGCACACAGGCAGCTCGCGAAGGTCTTCCAGAACCCGGGACCGGCGAAAGTGCCCTGGCAGGTCAAAGTGGTGTTTGGATTTCCAGGAGTGCAGCGGCTTACCGCACACGCCATCGGCTTGGGAGTTCGTCCGGAACATATCGCGGGCGCGCGCCCGAGTCCCGAGCGAAAGGCGGCCCGCATACGAAGAATTGCGGTTGGCGTAGGAGTAGCTGCAGCGGTGCTGGCCGTTGCGCTTTTTCGGCGGCGTGCGCGTGCCACTGCATGAGCCGACGGCAAAATGCTAGTTTGCCGCCGCCGCAATCGCCTCGCTGACCGGCGAGTCCAGACTCTTCAGATACTCGTTGATCGACTTCGCCGCTTTGCGTCCCGCGCCCATTGCGAGAATCACGGTTGCGCCACCCGTGACGATGTCGCCACCTGCGAACACGCCTGTCTTCGACGTTGCCAGCGTGTCGTCGTTGGCTGCGATGTAGCCGCGCTTGGTTACCGCCAATCCCGGTGTCGTCGACTGGATCAAGGGATTGGCGGACGTTCCAGCAGCGATGATCGCCACCGAGCACGGAGTATCGAACTCTGATCCCTTGATGGTCACCGGGCTGCGGCGTCCAGAATCATCCGGCTCGCCAAGTTCCATGCGGGTGCATCGCACGGTGGTGAGGTTGCCCTTCTCGTCGCCGAGGAATTCGACGGGGTTCACCAGCATCTCAAAGCGGATGCCCTCATCTTTCGCATGGTGCACTTCCTCGACACGAGCGGGCATCTCCGCTTCGGTACGACGATACAGGATGCTTGCCGATTTCGCGCCCAACCGCAACGCGCTGCGCACCGCATCCATGGCGGTGTTGCCGCCGCCGATGACGACCACGTCGCGGTCCTTGCAGGGATAGAGCGGCTCGTCGAATTCCGGGAACCGGTACGCACGCATCAGGTTCACGCGGGTCAGGAACTCGTTGGCTGAGTAGATGCCGTTGAGGTGCTCGCCCGGAACGTTAAGGAATCGCGGCAGGCCCGCGCCGGTCGCGACGAAAGCGGCATCGAACCCCTCTTCCTGGAACAGTTCGTCAATGGTGACGGTCTTGCCCACCACGACGTTGGTCTCAAATTCCACGCCCTGCTGGCGCAGCGCGTTCACTTCGTGAGCTACGATGTCCTTGGGCAGGCGGAATTCCGGAATGCCGTACACCAGCACTCCACCCAACTCGTGCAGCGCTTCAAAAACGTGCACCTTGTGCCCCATCTGAACCAGGTCGCCGGCGCAGGCCAGTCCCGCCGGACCGCTGCCGATGATAGCCACGTTCTTGCCGGAAGGAGTCGCCTGCTTCGGCAGACCGAACTTGCCGCTCTCGCGCTCCCAGTCGGCGACGAAGCGCTCCAGATATGCGATACCAACTGCCTCGCCCTTCTTGCCAAGCACGCAGCCAGATTCGCACTGGTCTTCGACCGGACACACACGACCGGTGATGGCCGGCAGCGCATTGTCTTCGCGCACCTTGGCGGCAGCGCCCATGTAGTCGCCCGAGACGATCAGGTCCATGATGGCGCGCACATCAACCGACACTGGACATTTGTCCATGCAACCGGGCTTGCCGCACTCGATGCAGCGCAGCGATTCCTGCCGCGCCAGTTCGGGCGTGAAGCCGACGTTTACTTCCTGAAAGTTGTGGGCGCGAATCTGCGCCAATTGCTCCGGCATTTTCTGGCGCGGCAGCTTGATGCGCTCTTTATTGGGAAGCGGATTATTGCTCTTAGTCATGGGCCACCCCCGCCGCCAGCGCGGCACACTCATGTTTGTGGATGTTCTCCCGCTGCTTCGCTACTTCGAGTTCGGCATTGGCCTGCAGTTGCTCAACGCTCTGCTTTTCCTGCTCGCGGTACATGTTGTTGCGCTGCACCAGCACATCGAAATTCACCTGGCTGGCATCGAACTCGGGGCCATCGACGCAGGCGAACTGGCTGCTGTTGTTGACCAGCACCCGGCAGCCGCCGCACATGCCGGTGCCATCCACCATGATGGAGTTCAAGCTGACCATGGTCTTGATCTTCTTGGGACTGGTGACATTCGCGCACGCACGCATCATGGGCACGGGGCCGACGGCCAGCACATAATCCACCAAACCGGCGTCGACGAGTTCCTGCAACTTTTTCGTGACCAGACCCTTCTCGCCGGCGGTGCCGTCGTCAGTCAGGACGTAGGTTTCGTCGCTGACCTGGCGCACTTCGTCTTCCAACACCAGCAGGTCTTTGCTGCGCGCCCCGACGATAGAGATCACCTTGTTCCCCGCGCGTTTCAACTCGCGCGCCGTGGGATATGCCATCGCCGTGCCCACGCTGCCGCTGACCACCACGGTGGTGCCGAATTTCTCGATTTCCGACGGCTTGCCCAGCGGCCCAACGATGTCGAGAATCGAGTCGCCCGCCTCAAGCATGTTAAGCAGCATGGTGGTCTTGCCGATGCCCTGCACCACGATAGTGATCGTTCCGGCTTCGGGGTTGGCGTCGGCAAGGGTGAGCGGAACGCGCTCGCCAGTGTCGTCCAGGCGGATGATGACGAACTGGCCGGGACGCTGTTTTTTGGCGATCCGCGGCGCCTTGATTTCGAAAAGTTTGATGCCTCGCGCGACCTGGCGAGTTGCGACGATGGGGAACATCGAGAGCCCTCCACCATTGATTCTGCTGGGGAGCGACCCGAGAGTCTGTGGCATACGTCACAGGCACCCGGTTATAGCGCACAATGGTGAAACTCCCGGGAGGTGTTCACCACAAAGGACTTAAGAATCATTGTCGGCAACGAATCAATCTGGCTCGTACCGGGTTAAGAACGGGATGCGCCGGACAGGGGAAGCACTTGTGAGAACTCCAAGTTTCGCCCAAAACGACGATCCGTCGACAACCAGGTCGCGCCAGGCTCAGCGTGCGGCAAGTGCGGCTTCGGCGTTGTTCCTCGTAGCCGCACTGACTCTTTCGTCCGTGGCACAGCAGGCACCAACTCCCGAACCTGCAGCCCAGGCACCGCTTCCCAACGCGCCCTCTTCGACGGCGCCGCCACAGCAAGCGTCCTTCAAACATCGACTCGCGATTGCAGCGAAAACGATTGGCGATGATGAATGGCATTTGATCAAGACACCCTTCGAGACACAAGCCTTGGGTTTCGGCACCGACACGCCATTCCGAAATACAACGCTCTACTGGAACGCCGCGGTCACGACCGGCGCGGGCGTGCTCATCGCCAATGACGAGTCCGTTGCCCAGCAGGTTTCCCCGAGTTGGCACCAGACGAGCACGAACGTCGCGAACGCTTGCACCTACGGTGCGGCAGCAACTGCGGGCGGCATCTACCTGACCGGCCTGTTTACCCACGATGCGCATGCCCGGCGCACCGGAGTTCTCTCTGCCGAAGCCGCCATCGACAGCTTTTTGCTTTACGGCTCGATGAAGCTGATTTTCAATCGTGAGCGTCCGTACACAGGCAATGGCGATGGCAAGTTCTTTGCCGGCAACTTCAGCAGTGGCTCATTCCCTTCCGGGCACTCGGCTTTCGCCTGGACGCTGGCCTCTGTCATCGCTCACGAGTATCCGAAATGGCCGGTGCAACTGGCGATGTATGGCATGGCGACGGCTGTGTCGACCACCCGCGTTACCGGCGGCCAGCACTTCCCTTCCGACGTTTTTGTGGGATCGACTCTGGGGTTTCTCGTCGGCAGGTACGTAGCCAATAAGGATAGGTACAAAGACCACCCGCAACACTTAGGTAATAAAGTCGCGCGGCTGTCCGGCGCAGTGCTGGAGCACATTAGCTTTCAGTAGGTGAGCCTCTACACCACGAAATACTTCGCCGCCGGATGGTGGACCACCAGCGCCGAGGTGCTCTGCTCAGGATCGAGCAGGAAGCCGGTCGTCAATTGCACGCCAATCGTCTCGTCGGGATGCAGCAGCGCGAAGAACTTTGCCTGGTCCTCTAAGCTCGGGCACGCCGGATACCCCGGCGAGTAGCGCGAGCCGCGATACTTCTGGTGGAACAAATCGCTGATTCGCGGCGAATCGTCGCCCGCGAAGCCAAGTTCCTCGCGCACGCGCTTGTGCGTGATTTCCGCTAGCGCTTCGGCAGTCTCCACGCTGAGGCCATGCAGGTACAGGTACTTGGTGTACTCTCCGCCCTCAAACAGCATTTGCGTTTCGTGTGAGGCACGCGCGCCTATGGTCACGCACGTCAAAGCAATGACGTCCATCTGGCCTCTGGCCTTCGACTGGAAGTAGTCCGAGATGCTGAGATGACGGCTGTCAGGCGCTGTTTGACGAGGGAAAGTGAAGCGAAGCGTCTCGGCTGGAACCGGATCGCCCTGCTTCCATCCCTCGGGCAGGTTGTACACGATGGTGTCATTGCCTTCGCTCTGCGCGCCGAAGTAGCCGTAAACCACCTTCGGTTCGAACCACCCGGAGGCGATGACTTCCTCCTCCAGCTCTTTCAGAATGGGACGGTACTTCGTCTCGACCAGACGCGCATAGTCTTCCTGCGAGGCTGTCTTCAGTTGCCACTGGTTCTTGAATAATGCCGTTTCGTTGATGTACGGGAAGATTCCGTGCAAGTTGAAATCTACCGGCCTCAGCACGCGAATGCCCCAGAATGGCGGATGCGGAATGTTCGGCGGCGCGGGGATCTCGATGCTCGG
Organism: uncultured Acidobacteriaceae bacterium; assembly: GCA_963814165.1. Lineage (GTDB taxonomy): Bacteria > Acidobacteriota > Terriglobia > Terriglobales > Acidobacteriaceae > DASRAA01. The sequence continues at coordinate 79,551 of CAWFBW010000021.1, forward strand.
CTTGGTGGCCGGTTGAGCATCTGTGCTCGCAGCACCCTTCTTCACGAACTCCTTGATCGTCCGCCCTTCCTCGATACATGCTGCGCGCTCGCCGTTCGCCGACGACAACCGCTCCATGAAGTGCAGGCCGGCGAACGCATCGTCGGCGTAGAAGACTCCGCCGGTGTATTCGCGACGCAGGTCGTCTTCGACGTACTTGCGCGTCAACGCGGCGCCCCCGCAGATCACCGGGAATTCCAGTTTCTGGTGATGCAAATCCTGCACCACGTACTTCATTTCGAGCGTGGATTTCACTAGCAGGCCGCTGAGCCCGATCGCATCGGCTTTGTGCTCCTGCGCCGAGTTGATGATCGCGTCCGAGGGCTGCTTGATGCCCAGGTTCACCACCTTGAAGCCGTTGTTGGTGAGGATGATGTCCACCAAATTCTTGCCGATGTCGTGGACGTCGCCCTTCACCGTGGCCAGCACGATGGTTCCCTTCTGGCTGCCTTCCTTCTTTTCCATCTTCGGCTCGAGGTAGGCGACCGCCGCCTTCATGACTCCGGCAGAGTCGAGCACGGAAGGCAATTGCATCTTGCGTGCGCCGAACAGCTCCCCGACAGTCTTCATGCCGTCGAGCAAAATGTTGTTGATGACGTCGAGCGGCGAGTAACTGACCAGAGCCTCTTCCAGCACTTGCGCGAGCGACTTCTTCTCGGCGATGCCGATCGACTTTTCGCCGTTGATGATCGCCCACTTCAGCTTGTCCTCGACCGACAAGGTATCCACGTGCGCCGTAGTGGTCTCTTCCTTGCCCTTCGATCCCTCGAAGCTCTTCATGTACACCTGAAGCGGATCGCCGTTCGACCGGTCGCTGTAAATCAACTTGCGCGCCAGATCGACCTCGGCTTCGGGAATCTTGTACAGCGGATAAATCTTGCTGTAATTCACGATGGCCATGTCGAGGCCGTTGTTCACCGCCTCGTGCAGGAACACGCTGTTCAGCACGCGCCGCGCGTAGGCATTCAGCCCGAACGAGATGTTGCTGACGCCGAGCACGGTCTTCGCCAGCGGCAACTCGGTCTTAATCGCCTTCACCGCCTTCAGCGTCTCAATGCCGGCGTTGCGATAATCTTCCTGTCCCGTCGAAATGGGCAGCGTGAGCGCGTCGAAGATCAAATCGACCGGGCGAATGCCGTACTTGTTCACCGCCAGGTCGTAGATGCGCTTGGCGATGCCCAGCTTCTTCTCCGCCGTCAGCGCCATGCCATCTTCGTCAATGGTCAGCGCGATCACCGCCGCGCCGTAGCGCTTGGCCATTGGCAGCACCTTCGAGGTGCGCTTCTCACCGTCTTCCAAGTTAATGGAGTTGATGATCGCCTTGCCCGGAATGCGCTTCAGCGCCTCTTCCACCACGTCGGCCTCGGTCGAATCGACCAATATCGGCGCGGGCACGCGCGTGGCAATCTTTTCCAGGATGGCGCTGATGTATCCCTTTTCGTCTTCGCCCACGATGGCGCAGCACAGGTCGAGCATGTGGGAACCTTCGTTCACCAGCTTCTTGGCCAGCGTGAGGATGCCGTCGTAGTCCTGCGCGCGCACCATGTTCTTGAAGTGCTCGACGCGGGTGGTGGTGTTCATCTCTTCCGCGATCACCAGCGGTTTGGGATCGAGATCGAGCGGAACCATCGAGTACGCACTTGCAGCCGCGCCAATGATCTTGACTTCGCGTTTGAAGGGCGTGAGGGTCGCGCACGTATCCACCACGGCCTTCAGGTGCTCGGGGCGCGTGCCGCAGCAGCCGCCTACGACACTCACGCCGTACTCGGTGATGAACTGCTTGTGATAGTCCGCGAGTTCCTGCGGCTTCAGCCGGTAGTGTGCCACGCCGCCTACGTTCTCCGGCAGTCCCGCGTTCGGCAGCACCGAAATCGGCTTGGGGGAATTCAGCCCGAGGTAGCGGACTGCGTCGTTCATTTCCTTGGGACCGGTCGCGCAGTTCATGCCGATCACCGCAGCGTCGAACATTTCCAGCGTGGTGAGGGCCGCTCCGATTTCGGTTCCCAGCAACATCAGGCCGCTTTCTTGCAGCGTCACCTGCACCTGCACGGGAATGTTCTTGCCGGACTTCTTCAGCGCATCAAAGATGCCGACCAGCCCCGCCTTGGCTTGCAGGATGTCCTGGCAAGTCTCGAGCAGCAGCAAATCCACGCCGCCTTCGATCAGGCCCAGCGCCTGCTCGGTATAGCCGGCAGCCATTTCATCCAGCGTGATGTGCCCGAGCGAAGGCAGCTTGCGGGTCGGCCCCATCGAGCCGGCAACAAAGCGCCTGCGTCCCTTGGACGAGAAGTCGTCGGCAACTCCGCGAGCGAGCCTCGCCGCTGCGGCGTTGATCGACCGCACCTGGTCCAGCATGTCGTACTCGACCATGTCCATCGGGCTGGAATTGAACGTGTTGGTTTCCACCACGTCGCAACCCACTTCGTAAAATGCGGCATGAATATCGCGGATGATGTCGGGCCGGCTCAGCACCAGGATGTCGTTGTAGCCCTCTTTCCCCTGGAAATCGTCGAGACTGGGGTTGCGGAGCTGGATGTTGGTTCCCATCGCTCCGTCAAAGATGACCACTCGGTCTTGTACGGCTTTGAGGTATTCGCTCATGTGATTCGTTGACGCTTATCTTTCAAGTATCGCAGTTTCCAAAGGATTAAGGTACGCGGGTGCATCTAACGGCGACTTCCACAGCTTACTGGCAACATCGCCGCGCTGAACCGCAAATAGTAAGGGCTGCGGATTGCGCCGCAGCCCCTGAATTCGGCTTGTAAGCCAGTTTAGGTGCCGGGCGGAACATCTGCTCCTGAGCTGAACTGTGCGGGCTTCGGCATCAGCCGGCCGGTGCCTTCGATGCTGTAAATCTGGTTCGCGCCCATGTGCGCGGGTGTGCCTGCCAACAACTGCTCCTTGCGATACACCAGGTTGCTGGCGTTGAAGCTGGCCAGTTCGAAACCGTGACCGTGTGTGATGGCGTCGGTCGGACAGGCCTCCACGCAATAACCGCAAAAGATGCAGCGGTTGTAATCGATGTTATAGACCTTGGCGTAGCGCTCGGCGCCGCTGATCCGAGTGGTCTCGGTGTTATCGCCCGCTTCGATGTAGATGCAGTTCGACGGGCATGCTGCCGCGCAGAGGAAGCAGGCCACGCACTTTTCCAGGCCGTTCTCGTCGCGCTGCAACACGTGCATGCCGCGGAAGCGCTCCTGGAACATGGCTCCGCGGTTCGGCCCCGGGCCGTCGGGGTAGTTCTCCACCTCGGTCGGTTTGAACATCTCGCCGAAGGTGATACTCATGCCCTTGGCAATCGCGGCGATGTTTTTGACGATTCCCATACGAGAAGACAGTATATCAATCCGGGCTGAACGGTGCCCCGGGTGCGCCCTGCTTATTGGCTAATCTGGGACCCCTGCCCTGCCCTGACTCGTGGAACAGTTTGCGTCCGTTTCTTGCGGCAGGCCCTCTTGCCGTAATACCATATTCAATACTGGTATGAAATACGGTACAATAAGGCCACTATGAAAACCGCGCGCAAGATCACGGTTGAAGTGCCGGCCGAGCTACTCGAAAGGGCCCAACTCGCTGGGGGCACGGGCATTACCCAGACCGTCCGGACGGGACTGCAGCTCGTTGCGGCATCGCAGTCCTACGCTCGCCTGCGACAGCTCCGAGGTAAGGTCCAGTTCACTCGTACAGTGGCCGAACTGAAAGCTGACCGGTGATCGCTGCTGACACCAGCACTTGGATCGCTTTCTTGGAGGGCGGCAAAGGCGAGGATGTGCGACTGCTTGACCATGCGCTGGCTGAGCGGCAGGTGGTCATGGTGCCGGTTGTGCTCACGGAATTGTTGAGCGACCCGCGACTTCCGCCCGCAGTTGCGAAAACCTTGTCCGAAGTACCCGCCATCGAGATCGCGCAGGGCTACTGGCAACGGGCTGGAGAGCTGCGATCGAAAGTCCTGGCAAAGCGGCGCAAGGCGCGGCTCGGCGATGCGCTAATCGCCCAGAATTGCATTGATGGCGGCGTTCCCCTCCTCACACGGGACCGTGACTTTCGCAACTTCGTCGACGCCGCGGGCTTCGATCTCATGCCGGCACTTGGACGGGACTGACGTCCTGCCGGTGCCCCCAAGGGCCTACCGTGGGCATAGTCGAAGGAGCTAGCGCGCACAACGCAGCCCGAAGCGCACGCAAAGATTGGCGACAACTATCCCCTTTGCTCCTTCATTAAATTCAAATGGTGCTGCGCGTGGCCGGCGATGATGTAGGCGAGCGCCCGTACCGAGACTGGATTGTTGTTGGCCTTGCCCGTTCTGCCTTCGTCCTCGGGGGAGATCGAGCCTACCAGAGCAATGGTCGCGCCACGGATGTTCTTGAACTCAACCATCAGGTCGTGGCGCACGCGGCTGTTGAAGTCTCCGGCAGCGACGTAGTCGTCCTGCTCGAAACCCTGGAGTTCCTTCTGGTCGCCGCGGGCAAAGCGCATCAGACGATACGACATCACGCGCTCGGTGTCGCACAGGTGCCCCAGCACCTCTTTGACGCTCCACTTGCCCGGAGCCGGCGGCTTGCTGGCTTCGTCTTCGGGCACGCCTTGGATTACCGCGACGAGTTCGTCCCACTGCTTCAGCAGGAACTCCTCGATTGGAGTGTCAGGTACGAGAGACACGTAGTTTGCGTAAAAATCGGCGTATTCGTTGCGTTCGGGACGGTTCATCATGACAAATACCCCAAATGCTATTTCAAAATTGGTGCTGGTTACTGGTAGCGGGTAACTGGGGATGGCTTTTCGCTTTTCGCTTTTCGCTTTTCGCCTTTCGCCTTTCGCCAGTTACCAGTTACCAGCTACGTTTCTTATTCCAACCCAAACTCTTTCCACCGCTCCGCTACCCGTCGCTTGGTTTCGGCGTCCATCGTAATCTCATCTGGCCAAGGGCGCGTGAATCCCTCGCTGGGCCATTTGCGCGTGGCGTCCACGCCCATCTTGGAGCCGTAGTCCGGCAGCCGCGAGGCGTGATCGAGCGAGTCCACCGGCCCCAGCGTGAACTGAATGTCGCGTTCGGGATCAATGTTGTTCAGCACCTGCAGCGTGACCTCGCCGATGTCTTGCACGTTCACACCTTCGTCGACCACCAGAATGCACTTGGTGGACATGGCCTGCCCCATGCCCCAGATCGCACTCATCACCTTGCGCGCCTGCCCGGGGTACGACTTCTTGATCGACACGATCATGAGGTTGTGGAACACGCCTTCGACCGGCAGGTTCACGTCTACAATTTCTGGGATGGTGATCCGCATCAGCGGGAGAAAGATGCGTTCCACGGCCTTACCCATCCACGCGTCTTCCATGGGCGGCTTGCCGACGATTGTCGTCGAGTAAATCGGGTCTTTGCGGTGCGTCACGCACGTCACGTGGAAGACCGGGTAGAGGTCTTCCATGGTGTAGAAGCCGGTGTGGTCGCCGAACGGGCCTTCCATCTTCAGCTCGTCGAGCTCGACGTAGCCTTCCAGCACGATCTCCGAGGTCGCCGGGACTTCCAGGTCCACGGTCTCGCACTTCACCAGTTCGACCGGCTTCTGCCGCAGGAAGCCCGCGATGATGAACTCCTCGACTTCAGGAGGAGCGGGCACGATGGACGAAAACATCATGGCCGGATCGGTGCCGATGGCGACCGCGACCTCCATGCGTCCAGCGACCTGCTTGCCCTCGGCGACGCGCGCTCCGCCACCTGACTGCGCCATCAGGTCCAGCGCGGCGGCGAGTCCTTCGGGCGAGCCTTCGGCGACCTTGCGACGCATCTGCTCGCGATAGTGCTCGGCGCCGTGCTTCTGGCGCTGCCAGTGCATGCCGGTGGTGCGCTCGTCGTACACGTGCATGCGATACGTGCCCACATTGCGCTTGCCGGTTCTTGGATCGCGTGTGATCACCGACGGGAGCGTGATGAAGCGGCCTCCGTCTTTGGGCCAGCATTGCAGGACAGGAAAATCCAGCAGCGAAAAGTCGCCCTTGCGGATGACTTCCTTGCACGGGCCGGTGGAAACTTCCTTGGGGAAGAACTTGCCCATCTCGGCCAGCATGGGCAGCATCTTGATCTTGTCGAGTAGCCCCTGCGGCGACTTCACTTCCATGAACATCTTGATGCGGTTGGCGATGTCGTCGAGGGAATCGACCTCGAGCGCCAGCTTCATGCGACGCTCGGAGCCGAACTGGTTGATGAGGACTTTCGCTCCGGGATGCCCCTTGACGTTCTCGAACAGTAACGCCGGGCCGCCCGCGCCGTGCTTGCCGCGCGCCGGCCACTTGGAGACGCGGTCGGTGATCTCGGTGATTTCCAGAATCGGATCGGCTTCCGCCTTGATCCGCTTCAGCTCCCCGGCTTTGTCGAGCGCGGAGATCCATTCCCTCAGGTCGCTATACGCCAACGGCTAGCCTCGTGTCGGTGCGGTTTGGGCAACTCACGATTATAGAAGGAGGGAGAATTTTCACCACGGAACGCACGGAAAGCACGGAAACGAATTCAGGACTGTCGCAGCCAGTTCTCATGAGGCAGGCTTGGAATTCGTGCGAACTCGCGCTCGTTGTCGCTGACGATGGTGTATCCGAGAGCGAGAGCGTGTGCGGCGATCAGAAGATCATTGCCGCCTATGGGTCGGCCGACTCTTTCTAGCCGCGCGCGGAGCGTGCCGTACGTGGCGTCGGCGGGCAACTCAAACGGCAGGACCTCAAGCGCGCCGAGCACCATTTCCAATTGGGCCGTCAATCGCGGCGATTGTCGCTTAGCCGCTCCGTAACGCAGTTCGGACGCAACGATGATGCTGGTACAAACGCGTTGCTCGCCAACCCGCCGGATTTTCTGCCAGACGATTCCCTGCGGGTTACGAATCAAATCGGAGACGATGTTCGTGTCGAGCAGGTAGCGCATCAGAGATCGACCGGTCCGGGCGGAAGGTCAACGATCGGGGGGAAGTCCTCAGCAAGAGGCTTCATGCTCGCCAGGACAGAAAGGAGTGATTTCCGAGGCTTGGCCTCGATGATAAGTCGGGTGCCTTCCTTGCGCATGACGGCCTCATCGCCCGGCAGTTCGAACTCGCGCGGAATCCGAACGGCCTGGTTACGGCCGTTTTTGAAAAGCTTCACGTTACGCTCGGGTTTAGTCGCACTCTTCGGCATATGTCTAGCATATGCCACTCGAAGCACCCACGTCAATGCCGTACGGACTTCTGCTAGCGCTTCTTCTTCGCCGCCTTCTTCGCAACGGCCTTTTTGGGAGCGGGCTTCTTTGGCACCGGCTTCTTCGCGGCAACTTTCTTCGGGGCAGGCTTGGTCTTCACAGCTGCAGCCTTTATTGCAGGCTTCGCTTCCGTCTTGGCTACCTTCGCCGGAGCTGCTTTCTTGGCCTCAGGCGCGGGTTTGGCCGCTGCTACAGGCTTTACCGCGGGTACCGGCTTGCCGACCGCAACCGGAGCAGCTACAACCGCTGCCGGCGCCGCCCCTGCCTTCGGCTTCCTTCCTCGCTTCCCGGGAGTTGCGACAGCCACAACCGGAGCTGCTGCTGGCGCGGCTTCGACGACCACAGCCTTTCCGCGTCCGCGCCGCGCAGGCGGTGGCGGCGGTGGCGGCGGCGGCTCGAACGGCTTCAGGAAGTTCATGATCTCGTTGTGCGATCGGAGTTTGCCGTCCAGCAACAGCAGAAACGCCTTGTCCAAAATTTCCGGGTACTCCGGCAGTTGCGGGGTGATACGCAACTCCGCCATCTCAGGAAATGGCAGCTTCTCCCGCACTTGGCGCCACTTGGTCATGAAGTTCTTGAGCTTCTGATCGACGGCGGACTGGCGCGTCGTCATGCTCAGGAAAAGCATGGTCTCGGGTGCCGCAGTACTCAAAATCTTCCACGATCCGGAATTATTGGCGGCTTCCTTGCCCGTCAACTTTTTCGCCAGTTCGTGGGCATCCTTCTCCAGGTGCTTCCACTTTTCGACGAAGTCACGCCGCGGGATCATGCGCTGAATTTCAGCGGCGTCCTTGTCCGTCAGCTTCTTTGCCAGGAAGTACATGGCCATCGGTCCGGTTTCGGCCGAGTATCCCAGGTCGCTGAGCGTCTGGCGCAGCTTGATGGCGTGGCCAAGTTCGCTGGCCTCGGCCTTGGCGACCGTAAGGTGCGGATGGAGCACCTTGAGCCAGCCTTCCTTCTCCAGCGCCCGCATGACTGTAATGGGGTCATCTTCGTGGGCCAGTTGCTCAAGCTCTGACCCGACGGCGCGCTTGCCGACATACTCGATGTAGTTGTTCTCCTTGGCGGCATCGAACCGTGCCTGCGTCCTGTCTTCCAAAGGCCAATGGAACCTTGCACTTAGCCGAGTTGCGCGAATCAGGCGGATGGGATCTTCCAAAAATGCGTAACTGTGAAGGATCCGCAGAACCTTAGCTTCAATGTCCGCCACACCGTTAAAGGGGTCGAGTAAGAGCCCCTTGGATCCCGGATTCAGGGACAACGCCATGGCGTTGATCGTGAAATCGCGGCGCCGCAGGTCCTCATTGATGGTCGCCGGAGCGGTCACGGGCGGCTTGCCGGGTTTGTCGTAAGTTTCTGAGCGGGTTTGATTTAGCTCGGCGCGAACATTCCCTGGCAATAGCAGATGCAGGGCGCGGAGATCCTCGTCGATGCCTTCCACCGAGATGCCCGCTTTGTCCAAATCTTTCTGTAACTTAAGCGGATTACCCTGGATGGAAAGATCGATATCGCGGATGGGAAACCCGGTGATGAGATCACGTATGGTTCCCCCGGTGAGATAGAGGTTGAGTCCTGCGTGCCGGGCTATTTCTTGGACCAGGTTCACACCACGCTGCTGATCCGGTGTGAGCCGGGTTTCCATGCTATAGATGTAGTCTGCCATCTAAGTTAATGACTCGAAAAGCGTTAGCTAAGGTGGTTCGGGGATGCTCGAACCGCAGTCAGACAGACTCTCGAGACCGTCTTCGGCGGCTTGCTCGGGTGCCGCGGCACACGCAACTTACTCTGAAGCCAACACTTACAGCGCTGTGCACCTACTTTGCTGCAAGCCGACAATAACACAACGTTATCGATTTGGCTACAAACTACTGTAAGGATAGGGCACTTTTTCCGCAAAAGTGCGACAATCGGTGCTTAGGATCAGGGACCAGCCCCAACATATGGGTACGACTCACAAGAAGGTAATCGTCCGCAAGATGGATCGCGACACGGTAAATGGTTACGTGTCGGCGGCATTCATCTCGGATGGCAAGGTCGAGGTGCTGAACACGGCCGGGAATGTGGTCGCCATCGATCTGGCTGAGGTCAAGGGCGTTTATTTTGTGCGCGAGTTTGGGGACTCAGAGTCGCTGACGCGAAAGACCTTTACCTCGCGTCCGCGCACGGAAGGACTTTGGGTGCGTCTGCGCTTCCGCGACAACGAGATCATCGAGGGGATGATGCCTAACGACCTCATTCAGGACGGAAGCGACGGATTCTCGATCATTCCGCCGGACGCGCGCGTCAACACGCAAAAGATCTTCGTGCCACGGGCTGCGCTGGCAGAAATGACCGTACTGGCAGTCATAGGCGAGAAGAAGTCACAGCGGCGGGGACGGCGTCCCGACGACACCCGTCAGGTACCGATGTTTACGTAAGTTCAGGCCCCGGCTTCGTACGAAGCCGAGCCATTCGTTTGAAGCTACGGCCATCCTATGAAACTTGGGGAAATCGCAAACGCCCTGAATGTCACGCTGGAAAGTGGAAGTCCCGAGACCGAAGTCACCGGCGTTGCGGGCATCGAAGAAGCGGTCGCCGGCCAGATAACGTTTGTCGCCAATCCGAAGTACGCCGCCGCGGCCAGGACAACGGCGGCTACGGTAGTGATTGTCTCGGAGGACTTCCCTGCTACCGGCGGAGCGCTGCTGCGCAGCAAGAATCCGTACCTGAGCTTTGCTCGGGCGATCGACCTTTTCTACCAGCCCCCCAGGTACTTCAGCCGGGGTTCATCCGACGGCAGTCATCGCGCCGAGCGCGAAGATCGGAGCAAACGCGCACATTGGCGCCTACGTGGTGATTGATGAAGGCGTGGTGATCGGCCAAAACGCAGTGCTTCTGCCACATGTCGTCATCTACCGCGGCGCGCGCATTGGCGACAACTTCCTGGCGCACGCCCACTCCATCGTGCGCGAGGAGTGTCGATTGGGAGATAACGTGGTGCTGCAGAATGGGGCGGTCGTCGGCGCCGACGGATTCGGTTTCGCGCGCGACGGAGATCATTGGGAGAAAATCGCTCAGTCGGGTCCTGCGATCGTGGAAAGCGATGTCGAGATCCAGGCCAACTCCTGCATTGACCGCGCCAGTGTGGGCGAGACGAGAATCGCCCGCGGTGTAAAGATCGACAACCTGACGCAGGTCGGCCACGGTTCGGCGGTGGGCGAACATACCCTACTGTGCGCGCAAGCTGGACTGGCGGGTTCAACCGTGGTCGGCAAGAACGTGATCGTAGCCGGACAGGCAGGGATCGCGGGCCACTGCAATGTCGGCGATGGAGTCGTCATCACGGCGCAGAGCGGTACGCACGGCGACATTCCCGCAGGAACGATGGTCAGTGGATCGCCTGCGTTCGACCACAAGCAGTGGCTGCGCGCGGTGAACGCCTTCATGAAGCTGCCAGATATGGCGAAGACGCTGAAGAAGCTGGCGGCAGCCAGGCCGTCTGAAGAAAAGTAGAGAGCAGAGCTGCGACGGTCTTCTTAGCAACGCCACTTACGTAGCGCAAGGACCCGCCGTAAACTAACCCCTTGAAGAAACTGTCCCCAAAGAATTCCCCATCTACCCGGCGCGAACTGGAACAGCGATACAGCGAGCAGCGACGTGACGCCGTGTTGACGCTGGCGCTGGGTGGCGTCTCCATCGCGGCGCTGTTGTGGTACTACGCGCACCAACAGATCCTGCTCTACGGAGACGCGGTCGCGCACATCAACATTGCACGGCGCGTACTCGACAACCGGTCGTGGTTGTCATCATTTTTTCAACTGGGCACCGTGTGGCTGCCGCTACCGCACATCCTGATGCTGCCGTTCGTATGGAACAAGGCGCTGTGGATGAGCGGAATCGCCGGATCGATCCCAAGCATGGTGGCGTACATCGTGGGATCGCTCGGGATATTCCGGCTCGTCAGCGCGCGCGCGCCCCGCGTCACAGCCTTCCTCGCGGCTGCGATCTACGCGCTCAATCCCAATCTGCTGTACATGCAGACCACGGCGATGAATGAGCCGCTGTACCTGGCGTTCTTCATCTGGGCAATCGTGTACTTCGACGAGTGGCTGAGAGGTTCGTCGTCCGGAGCGGAGGCTGGCCGCCCGGCCGAGCACAGCTTGGAAGGCTGCGGCATTGCCTTGGCGGGAGGCGCGGCGACGCGCTATGACGGCTGGTTTTTCGGCGCGATCATGGGGGTGCTCGTACTTGGAGCCTTTGTGCGCTGGTGGCGGGCCACGCCGGATGCTCCCCGGCGACGGTCGATGACCAAGTCCCTGACGTACTTTCTGCTGCTGAATGCGTTGCTGCCGGTGTTCTGGCTGGCCTACAACCATCGCGTCTCGGGCCGTGCCATGGATTGGGCGAATGGCCCTTACTCGGCAAGAGCGATCGCGGAGCGGACGACGTCGCGCGGTGCGCCACCCTATCCCGGCAAAGACCACATCGTCACCGCGGGTCTGTATTTCCTGAAAGCGGCCAAGCTGAACGTGGGGCCCGAACGCTGGGGTGGTGCGCTACTCGCGCTGGCATTACTTGGCACGGCCGTGGCGATATGGCGCTTTCGGCAGTATTCGACATGGCTGCTGCTATGGGTCCCTCTGCTTTTCTACTCGTTGTCGATCGCATACGGCAGCGTACCTGTCTTCATTCCGAGCTGGTGGCCGTTCTCGTACTACAACGTGCGCTACGGGCTGGAACTACTGCCGGTGATTGCCGTGTTTCCGGCGCTGTTCGGTGTGTATTTGAGCCAGCGGGTGCCGCAGGCGCAGAGGCAGGTAGTGGTGTGGAGCCTTCTGTCGCTCCTGGTGGCAGGCAGCTACCTATCGATCTACGCAACTGCGCCTATCACGCTGAAAGAGGCACAGGTCAATGCGCGCACCCGCATGACCTTGGAGCTGGCGCTGGCAAGATTTCTGGTGACGCTGCCACCCTCGACGACACTGCTGATGTACCAGGGAGAGCACGTCGGCGCGTTGCAGCAGGCCGGCATTCCGTTGCATAACGTCATCAGTGAAATCAACCACCCGGACTGGGAGTGGGCCCTGCTGGATCCCGCGCGCCACGCAGACATCGTCGTAGCCTTCAAGGGTGATCCCGTTTGGATGGCGGCGCAGGAGCACCGCGCGGGCCTTACGGAACTGCTCAGCATCACGGTTCCGGAACAGGCCAGGTGCGTGATTTATAGTACGAACCGCACTGGAGCGTCGGCACCGCAATAACGATACCGTAGTCTGAGCGCTTTGCTACACTCAACTTTTCTTATGGATTCCATTCCGTTCGTTAAGGCCAGCGCCTGCGGTAACGATTTCCTGATTATTGCCAGGGAGCACGCGCCCGCCGACATCGCCGCATTCAGCCGTCAAATTTGCGATCGCCACAACGGCGTTGGCGCCGACGGCGTCGAGTGGGTGCTTCCGGCCAGCGACGCTGATTTGGGCATTCGCTTGATTAACGCGGACGGCTCAGAGGCCGAGATCTCAGGCAACGGAACTCGCTGCGTGGCGGCGTGGTATTGCTCGGAGCACCAATGCGATTCCGTCAGCATCCAAACGGGCGCCGGCGTGAAGACCTGCGAGCTCATGGCGCGGATTGGGAACACGTTCGAGTTTCGAACCGCGATGGGAAAGCCGGAAGTAGGTGGAGAGCGCACGGTCACTCTGAGCGATAGAGTGCTCAACGGCATCAACGTCTCAATGGGGAACCCGCACTATGTCATTTTTGTTTCTGAGTTTCAGGATGGATGGCAGACGTGGACGGGAGAAGCATCGGTTCATCCTGACTTTCCTCAAGGCACCAATGTCGAGCTTGTCCGCGTGGTCAACGAGCATGAAATCGAAGTTCGCTTCTGCGAGCGCGGAGTGGGAGAGACAATGTCATCCGGCACGGGATCGTCAGCCTCGGCAGCTGCCGCGATCCATACCGGCCGGGCCAAGTCTCCGTTGGTGGTGCGCGCTCCGGGAGGCGCGCAGACGGTGCAGTGGGACGACGAACTGTTCCTGTATGGGCCAGCGACGATACTCTGTCGCGGCGATTTTTTCGTTTAAGATAATCCTTCCTCATGGCGGATTTTGCACAATCAGAACGCCTGCTCCCGTCTGCCCTTCGACCCGGTGACAAGGTCGGCATCATCGCGCCCGCAGGCCCGATTGACGCCGACGCGTTGGAAGCCGGCACTGCATGGCTGATTCGCAAAGGACTACAGCCGTTCTACCTGCCCTCGATTCTGGACCGCGAACTGTACTTTGCCGGCAGCGCGCAGCGACGGGTCGATGAGTTTCACGAGATGTTCGGACGACGCGACATCAAAGCCATCATTTGTGCGCGTGGCGGATACGGCTGCAACTACCTGCTACCGAGCATTGACCTCGAAACGGTACGTGCCAATCCCAAAATATTTTGCGGCTGCAGCGACGTGACCACGCTGCTGACCTATCTGTGCGACGCCGCCGGCATGGTGACATTTCATGGTCCGATGCTCAACGTGGATGTACGGCCGGATGGCGTTGATGAACCAGCATGGGCATCTGCGTTAATGTCAGGCGAGGCGTATCAGCGTGAGTTCCCGGCCGAGGAGGTGCAGACGCTCGTTCCGGGTAATGCCGAGGGCATGATGTACGGTGGCTGCCTGTCGCTGCTGTGTGCGACGCTGGGCACTCCGTATGAAATCGAGACGCGGGGCACGATCCTGTTTATCGAAGACCTGGCCGAGCCGGCATTTCGCATTGACCGGATGTTGATGCAACTCAAGCTGGCAGGAAAGCTGGCGGAAACCCGCGGCATTGTTTTTGGCGAAATGCTGCGATGCGGGCCGCGGGACAACGTCGACTACACGTTGCAGCAGGTTGTCCAGAGAGTGGTGGGCGATCTAGGCGTGCCCGTTGCGTACGGTCTGAAATCTGGGCATGTTTCGCGAAACAATTTCACATTGCCACTCGGGGTACATGCTGCGTTGAGCGCGGGCGATTCTTTTCGCTTGGGCCTTGCGGCATCGGTCAAACCAGCGGTCGCACCGATTTCGGCTTCTTAATCATGAGTCCCAAACACATTCACCTGATTGGAATTTGCGGCACGGCGATGGCTTCGCTCGCAGGAATGTTGCAGCAAAGAGGCCATCGGGTCACAGGATCGGACGCGGCGGCATACCCTCCGATGTCGGATTTCCTCTCGTCACTCAACATCGCGGTGGCGCAGCCGTTCGGTGCGAAGAACCTGGAGTCGCGGCCAGACCTGGTAATTGTGGGCAACGCTATCTCGCGCGGCAACGTGGAGCTGGAGTACGTGCTCGACCAGCGCGTGCCATTCGATTCAATGGCGCGCGTGGTGCACGACGAGTTTCTTGCCGGCAAGGAGCGCTTGGTGGTGGCGGGCACGCATGGCAAAACAACTACGTCCTCCCTGTTGGCGTGGCTGTTGGCGGAAGGCCAGCGTGCCCCCAGCTTTCTCATCGGCGGAATCCCGGAAAACTTCGGCAGTTCTTTTGCACTGGGAACCGGATCTGAGTTCGTCATCGAAGGAGACGAGTACGACACGGCATTTTTCGACAAGGGCCCCAAGTTTCTGCACTACTTTCCCGATGCCGTCATCCTGACTTCGGTGGAGTTCGATCATGCGGACATTTACAAGGACCTCGACGAAGTCAAGACCGCGTTCAAGCGGCTGGTCAACCTCATTCCGAAGCGTGGACTGCTGATTGCGTGGGACGGACACCCGAATGTGGCGGAGTGCGCCAGCCGCGCGTTCTGCCGAGTTGAGCGCTATGGTTTCAGTGCAGATTCGACCTGGAGGATCTCCGATATCCGCTACGAGGAAGGCACTACCCGCTGGAAGGTTATTCGGAGCGGCAGTCCGTGGGCTGAATTCGAATCGCAACTGGCGGGCGAGTACAACGTGTTGAACGCTACGGCCGCGGCCGCGATGGCGGCGAACTACGGGGTGTCCCTCGAATGCACCGCGGGTGCGCTACGCTCCTTCCGTAGCGTCAAGCGCAGGCTCGAAGTTCGGGCCGAGGTGCAGGGCGTGACGTTCATTGACGACTTCGCGCATCATCCAACGGCGATTGCCGGCACGCTAAAGGCCCTGCGTACGCGCTATGCCGGGAGGCGCTTGTGGGCAGTACTCGAGCCGCGCTCGAACACACTGCGCCGCAAGGTGTTTGAAGCGGAATTGGCGGAGAGTCTCGCTGGCGCCGATCAGGTTGTTTTGGCGGGGGTGTTCAAGTCGGATGCGATACCGGAGGCCGAACGGCTGGACCCTGCCAACGTCATATCGAAGCTCCATGCGGGCGGGACTCCTGCGCGACTGCTGTCGTCGGCAGATGAAATCGCTGAGACTGTCTCGGCTGAGTTGCGCGAGGGAGATGTCGTCGCGATCCTTTCCAATGGCGGTTTTGGCGGAATTTACGAAAAGTTGCCCGCGAAGCTGAAAGCGCTGTACGAGGCTTCGGCGCCAGCGTGAAGATTTTTTCCAAACCCAACTTTGCGGCGCTGGCCATAGTCATTGCGAGCGCGAGCTTCGTGTCAGCCCGCACGCCTGTTACCTGTACTTCGCCAGTCAACGCAAAGCCGCAGCCGACAGAGTACTTCGTTTCGCTCGCCGATAACGCGAATCATCGCGCGCACGTCAGCATTCGATTTACGCAGGCTACCGGCGACGTGGTCCTCGACATGCCGGTCTGGAACGCGCTGTACCAAGTGCGCGACTTTGCCGCCAACGTCGAGGACCTGCGCGCGACGGATGCATCTGGCAGGCGGCTTCCCGTCGTGAAAGAGAAGACCAGCGAATGGCGGGTGAGCGCCGCGGGACCTTGCGTCGTGGCGGAATACGATATCCACCTCGATGCGCCAGGGCCGTTTGGGTCGCAGCTGTCCGTCGACCACGGTTTCTTCAACTGGGCCATGGTGCTGATGTATTCGCCATCCACACGCTCAAGAAGCATGAGTGTACAGTTGCTCGACGTTCCCGCAAACTGGTCGCTACGCGATCTGAACATCTTCGGCGAAGCCCCGGCGGGTAACGTGGAGCAGGCAGTCGGCGTTGCCCATAGCTATGACGAGCTGGTTGACAGTCCGGTTGAAGTCGGCGTGTTTCGGACTTACGATTTCCAACAGGACGGCGCAACCTACCACATTGCGGTACATACCAGCGCAAGTGACTATGACACCGGCAAGTTGCTAGACTCGCTGCGCAAGATTACCCACGCCGCCGTCGACTGGATGAGCGACCGCCCTTTCGATAGCTATACGTTTCTTTATCACTTTCCGCAGCGGCCACGGCGCGGGCGGCATGGAGCACGCTTATGGCACTGCGATCGACGTGAATGCGCGGTACCTGGCCGGCGACATGATGCCGGTGGCAAGCGTAAGCGCGCACGAGTTCTTTCACTTGTGGAACGTAAAACGGATTCGTCCGGCAGTCGCTCGATCCCGTCGACTATCAACACGCCATGGACACGCGCGCGCTTTGGTTCAGCGAGGGCGTTACCAGCACGGTAGGCGACATGCTGCTGGCGCGCGCTGGATTGATCAGTGAGCGGCAATACATCGATCGTGTCGCCAGCGAAATCAGCGAATTGCAGTCGCGCCCTGCGCACACGCTGGCAGTCGGTGGAGGAGTCGAGCCTCGACGCGTGGTTCGAGGGCAATATGTTTTATCGCTCGCCGGAGCGCAGCATCAGCTACTACAACAAGGGCGAGGTAGTCGGCGTGCTGCTGGACCTGCGGATTCGCCAACTGACGAACGACCACAAGTCTTTGCGCGACCTGTTCCGCTGGATGAACGACAACTATGCGAAGAAGGGACTGCCCTTCCCTGACTCGGACGGTGTGCAGCAGGCCGCGGAGACCGTTTCCGGCCAAAGTTTCGCGGAATTCTTCCAGAACTACGTTGCCGGAGTGCGTGAGTTGCCATACAACGAACTTCTTTCAGTTCGTCGGCCTGCAAGTGGCCGAGACGACTGGCCGATATTCCACGCCGGGCTTTACCACCACGGCGAACCTCGGCGGCCAACCCGTCGTTGCCTCCGTGGCTGCCGACAGCGATGCCCAGCGTGCGGGCGTAACCGTTGGCGATCGAGTCATTGAATTGAACGGTAAACCTGCTGAAGCGGGACTCGATGAGCAAATATCGCGCATGCGCGAAGGGGCAACCGTCAAACTTAAGTTGGCGAACGCGAAAGGCGAGCGCAAAATCAAGCTCAAGCTCTCCGCCCGCAACGTACAGGCGTTTATCCTGCAGGACGTTCCCAACATGACTCCCGAACAACGCGCGCATCGGCAGGCGTGGATCCACGGAGACGATGAGAATGGCGGTGCCCAGTGATTCGGACCATCGTGATGCTCTTGTTTTGGGCAGTGTCGATCCTGATCGTCGGACCAGTGATGATGATCCACGCATTCCTCACCGGCAACATTCTGCCGTTGTACCGCATCGGGATGAAACTCGGAATGACCGGTGTGCGGGTGGCAGGCATCAAAATCGAAGTGCGCGGTCTGGAGAACCTGCAGCCCACACGCAGTTACATCTTCATGTCGAACCATGTATCCAATCTTGATCCACCGGTGTTCGTTCCGAACATTCCAGCCCGCTGCTCGGTGTTTTTCAAGAAAGAGGTCTTGCGGCTGCCGATCTTTGGCAAGATCCTGAAGATGGCGGAGATGGTCCCAGTCGACCGTCACAACCGCGAAGCCGCCATTGAGAGCGTGCATGCCGCAGCCAGGGTTTTGCATCGGGGACTCAGTATGGTCGTCTTCCCCGAAGGGACACGCTCGCGGGATGGGCGCTTGCTGCCCTTCAAAAAGGGACCGTTCCACCTGGCCGTGGAAGCCGGCGTGCCGGTGGTACCCGTGACGTTGCTCGGAACTTACGAGTGCTGGCCGAAAGGCCAGTTTGCCAGCCGAGGCGGTACCACGACGGTCGTGTTTCATCCGCCGATCGAACCTTCGGCATTTGGCGACCGCGAGACGCTGATGGCAACCGTACGCAACGCCATCGCCAGCGCGCTTCCGGAAGACAGGCGCGACTGACCCGCCCTGCGTCCGTGCACTAGTCCAGGTGGGTCAACTCGCGGAAGGCGTTGAAGCGTTCGTCGATTTCTTCCCGCGTCAGTGACTGCAACCGCTCTGTGCCAAAACGCTCGACCGAGAACGATCCCATCACGCTGCCGTAGAACATGGCATGCTTCAGCACGTTGCGGGTGACCTCGCCTTGCGAAGCGATGTAGCCCATGAAGCCTCCGGCAAAGCTGTCGCCCGCGCCGGTTGGGTCGCGCACTTCCTCCAGAGGTAAAGCCGGGAGCGCGAAACGGATGGTGTCCCGCCGGCAAACTCGCCGTCGCGGAAGAAGATGGTCGCGCCGTACTCGCCGTGCTTGATGACCAATGCTTTCGGCCCCAGTTCGAGCACCTTGCGCGCAGCCCGCGGCAAGCTGCTGTCGCCCGCGAGAATTTTGGCCTCGGTGTCGTTGATAAGCAGCACGTCCACGCGTTTCAGCATTTCGCCGAGGTTCGCGCGATGGTCGTTGATCCAGTAATTCATGGTGTCGCCGCCCACCAGCTTGGCGTTGGGCATGGAGTCGCGCACTTGTGTCTGCAAGACCGGATCGATGTTGGCGAGGAACAGGAAGTCGGAGGTCAGGTACTCGGCGGGCAGTTTGCGGCTGAAAGCTGGCAAACACGTTCAGGTCGGTCTGCAGCGTCTTGGCCTCGTTGACGTTCTCGCCGTACTCGCCCTTCCAGAAAAACGTCTTGCCCTCGGCACGCTGGATGCCGCGGGTATCGACGCCGCGCTTGTTCATCACGGCTTCGTGCTCGGGCAGGAAGTCGTCGCCCACCACGCCCACCACGCGCACATCGGTGAAATAGCTGGCCGAGAGAGAGAAATAAGTGGCGGCGCCGCCCAGCACTTTTTCGCGAACACCGTATGGGGTTTTCAGGCTATCGAAGGCAACAGAACCAACCACGACGATCGACAAGTGAACTGCTCCTATTTGTTTTCGGTCTCGAAATATTTTCCGACGATCAGTTTCAGGCGTTCCAGCGTGGCGGCCGGCACCTTGGTTTTATCGGTGATGATGGCGTGGCTCAGCGCCGATCCGCACTTGCAGCCGCGCTCTTTAGGCATTGCGGCCACCGCTTCGCGTACCACGTTGCTGGCGTTCTCGGCATTCTTCACCAGCACGCCGATGATCTGCTCGACCGTTACGTGGTCGTGGTCGGGATGCCAGCAGTCGTAGTCGGTCACCATGGCAACTGTCACGTAGCAAAGCTCCGCTTCGCGCGCCAGCCGCGCTTCGGTGAGGTTGGTCATGCCGATGACGTCCATGCCCCAACTGCGGTAGAGGTTCGATTCGGCCTTGGTGGAGAACTGCGGGCCCTCCATGTTGACGTAGGTGCCGCCGTGCTTCACGTTGACTTTGGCGCTGCGGCAGGCCTGCTCGACCAGCTTCGCCATTTCACCGCAGATCGGCTCACCCAGTGCGACGTGCACGACCAGTCCGTCGCCGAAAAACGTATCCACGCGATGGCGCGTGCGATCCACAAATTGGTCGGGAATCACGAAGTCCAGCGGCTTGTGCTCTTCCTTCAGCGAACCCACCGCCGACAGCGAAAGAATGCGTTCCACCCCGAGCTGCTTGAATCCGTGAATATTGGCGCGGTAGGGCAACTCGGTGGGCATCAGCAAGTGTCCGCGGCCATGACGCGACAGGAACGCGACCTTGCGGCCGCTCAGAGTGCCCAACACATAGGCGTCAGACGGCTTGCCGAACGGCGTCTCTAGCGACACCTCGCGCACATCGGTCAGGCCCGGCATGGAG
Source organism: uncultured Acidobacteriaceae bacterium (assembly GCA_963814165.1). Taxonomy (GTDB): domain Bacteria; phylum Acidobacteriota; class Terriglobia; order Terriglobales; family Acidobacteriaceae; genus DASRAA01. Next base: position 99,643 of record CAWFBW010000021.1, read on the forward strand.
TACAGGCCACTCCCGCCGATAATTCCAATCTCTGCCTGCAAAGGATTCACCTCAAGGATGGTGTGCAACCTCCTGATTATACAGAATGGAAATGTGAGATTCTTAAAGCGCCTCGGCGTCGAAATCTAGGTCCACGGCAGTAATTAGGCGGTTGAGATGAATGCAGCAGTACTCCACAGCTTTGGCCAGCCACCACGCTTCGAGTCATTCGCCGAACCGATGCCAGGCGACGATGAAGTCCGCGTCCACGTCACTGCTGCCGCGCTGAATCCATCGACCCGACTGCTGGCGAGCGGGCAGCACTATGCAAGCCCGAAGCAATTGCCAGTGGTGTGCGGCGTGGAAGGCGTGGGAAGGCTCGACGACGGCACCCGCGTGTTCTTTGGCGTTAGGCGAGCTCCCAACGGGTCGATGTGCCAGCGCACTGCCGTGCCGCGATCCTTCTGCTGGCCAGTCCCCGATGGCGTCGATGACGTCGTCGCCGCCGCTCTGCCGAACCCCGGCCTGTCGTCCTGGCTGCCGTTGATCACTACTGCGCGGCTGGCGCCAGGCGAGAGTGTATTGATCCTTGGCGCCACCGGAGTCGCCGGCCAACTCGCCGCTCAAATTGCGAAACATCTTGGAGCCGGGAGGGTGGTCGCTGCCGGAAGAAACGAAGCGGCGCTGTCTGCATTGCGCACATTGGGTGCGGACGCCACCATCCAATTGGCAAGATCTGATGGCGAGCTAGCCAAAGCGTTTTTGGAAGAAGCTGGCGAAGCGGGTTTTGACGTAGTACTGGACTTTCTCTGGGGCCATCCCACCGAGGTATTTCTTGCAGCTCTGACCCGCAGGGGATTTCCTTCGCCCCGATCCGGAGCCCGCTTGATCCAGATTGGCGATAGTGCCGGACCGGTCATTTCCCTTCCGGCCATGGCTTTGCGCAGCGCGGCAATAACGATTGTGGGTTCCGGAGTGATGCCGCCTCTGAGTGTCTTATCCGAAGCGTTTGAGCAGCTCATGAATCTCGCCGCCCGCGGTCAACTACGGATCGATATCGAGCAGGTTCCGCTCGCAGACATTGAACGAGTGTGGACTCGCCGCGACCTGCATGGCCGCAGAGTCGTTATGGTTCCGTAGTCGTCCCAATCGTCGCGTTCGCTGCCTGGAGCAAGCAAATAGGGACCACTACTCACCGCATCAGCATGGCCGTATGCGCGCTGCTCATGATCCCCAGCGACCAGTTCACCGCGTTGATGAAGAAGTTGGGAAAGATGCCGATGCCGATCGTTCCCACCGCGGTGACGGCAAGTGCCAGTCCCATCGCCGGACCAACACTCACCGGCTCAGTTTCAGTGGCCGGCTTGATGATCATGGCGCTGGCGATGCGCATGTAGTAATAAAGCGCAATCACCGAATACAGAACTGCAAGCGCCGCCAGCGCGTAATGCCCTGTCTGGATGAGGCTGAGGAATATGAAGTATTTGCCCCAAAACCCCGCCAGGGGAGGAATACCTGACAGCGACAGCAGGAACGCCAGCATCAGCATGGTCTCGACCGGGGCCTTGGAATACAGGCCCGCGATGTCGTCGATGTCGTCGCCGATGATATTGCGCCGCCGCAGCGACGTGATCACCGCGAACGCACCCAGGTTCATGAACGTGTACACCAGCAGGTAGATCATGATGGCCATGATTCCCGTGGAGTTGTTCACCCCATCACTCGCTACCAGCCCCAGCAGCATGTAGCCAACGTGAGCGATGGACGAGTAGGCGAGCAGACGCTTGAGATTGTTCTGCGAAATCGCCGCCAGGTTGCCAACCGTCATCGTGATGATCGACACAATGATCAGCAGCGGCACGTACATCGTGCGCAGCGGGCCCAGGCCAAACAGGAAAATCCGGAGCAGCAGCGCCCATCCGGCGGCCTTCACCGCCACCGACATGAAGCCGGTGACGCTGGTCGGCGCGCCTTCGTAGGCGTCCGGAGCCCATTGATGGAACGGTACCGCCGCGATCTTGAACAGCAGGCCCACGGTCGTAGTCAGCAGCGCAAACGCAACGATCGGATCGTGGGGCCGCTGCGCCATGACCTCGGTAAGCCTGCGCGCAATAACTCCAAGATTGGTGCTGCCGGTGACGCCATAAAACAGCGACAGGCCGTAAGCAAACAGTCCCGATGAAAACGCGCCCAGCAACAGGTACTTCAGCGCCGCTTCGTTGGAGCGCTTGTCGCGCCGCAGGAAGCCCACCAGCACATAAGTCGAAATCGCCATCAGCTCCAGGCCGATGAACAGCAGCACGATGTCGTAACCCGCGGCCATGCACATCATGCCGACGACCGAGAACAGGATCAGCGCGTAGAATTCGCCGTGGTTCTCCCGCTCGACTTCGAGGTAGCGCATCGACATCAGGATGGCGATGGCCGCGCCGATCAGAAACAGGTAGAAGAAATAAATGGCGAAGCGGTCCATCACCAGCGCGCCCATAAAGCCGGTGAAGGCGTCGATGACGTTGCCGCGCTGCTCTGCCATGCGATAGGCGAGATGCAACTTGCCCACCGCGATCGCCGAGAAGGCCAGCCCTGCCAGCGCCACGAACGAGTTCACGAGCTTCCACTCTTTGGGCAGCAGCAGGTCGATCAGCAGAATGCCCAGGCCAAACATCGCCAGCATGACCATGGGCAGCGCCAGCAGATAGTCGGTGCTCGAAAAATACACGCCGAGCGAATTGGTCACAGTTTCACTCATTTTTGAAGGGGCACCGCTTCAGCCGTGCCGTTAAGCCCGTTCTTTTGATTTTCCGCGCCGACTTCAGTCCGCGCGACACTTGCCACTGGCACGCTTTCAGCAACTTGCTTCTTCGTCGCACCTGTCGTGGTTGTATTGCCGGTCGGCGTCGGAGTCTTTACTCCCCGCTCCTGTTCCGGCAGCGTCAGGGGAGTCGCCGCGTCGGGAGCCTCCGTCTTTGCCGGCTCGCCCGCCAGCACCGGTTTCGTCAGGCCGGGGTAATCCGGCCGGACCGTGGCCACCAGGTTGTTCACCGGCACCGCCAGGATCTGGAACAGCGGCTTGGGATACAGACCAATCGCGAACGCCAGGATTACAAGCGGAATGAACGTCGCCATTTCACGCGCCGAGAGGTCCTTCAGCAGCGCGTTCTTGGGATTCTCGTTCTTCCCAAAAAACACGCGCTGATAGAGCCACAACAGATATGCTGCAGCGAGAATCACGCCCGGCGCCGCCCATGCTGCCCACCACTTGTTCTCCATGAATGCGCCCTGCAGGATGGTGAACTCGCCGATGAAGCCATTCAGTAGCGGCAGGCCCAATGATGACATGAACATAATCAGCGAGATGGTGGCGTACATCGGCATGATGGTCGAGATGCCGCCGTACTCCGAAATTTCACGCGTATGCCGCCGCTCGTACAGGATGCCGACGATCAAGAAGAGTGCGCCGGTAGAGATGCCGTGGTTGATCTGCTGGATGACGGAGCCGCTCAAGCCCAGCGGGCTGCAGGCAAAAATGCCCAACGTACAGAAGCCAAGGTGGCTGACGGACGAATACGCCACCAGCTTCTTCATGTCCTTCTGTACCAGCGAGACCAGTGCACCGTAAATGATGCCGACGATCGACAGCGTGACCAGCAGGTTTCGCACCCACGGCGTCATCGCCACGCCCGGGAAGAACGGCAGCGAGAAGCGCAGGAAGCCGTACGTTCCCATCTTCAGCAGGACGCCCGCCAGGATTACCGAACCCGCCGTCGGCGCTTCAACGTGAGCATCCGGCAACCACGTATGGAACGGGAACATCGGCACCTTGATCGCGAATCCCAGGAAGAACGCGAAGAACAGCCACACCGCCGCCGGCCCCGCAATCTTCGGAGCCGTCGCGTACAACTCAGTCAGCGAGAATGTGTACACGCCCGTTAGCGTGTGGTGATGGAAGTACAGGAAGATGATGCCCAGCAGCATCAGCACTGAGCCGAACAAGGTGTATAGGAAAAACTTGATGGCCGCGTAGAGTTTCCGCGGGCCGCCCCAGATGCCGATCAGCAAATACATCGGCACCAGCATGGCTTCCCAGAACACAAAGAATAGGAAGAAATCGTTGGCCATGAAGACGCCGAGCATGCCCGTCTGCAGCACCAGGAACCACGCGTAGTATTCCTTGCAGCGGTCCTGGATGGCTTCCCACGACGACAGAATCGAGATCGCGCCGAGCAGCGTGGTCAGCATGATCAGCAGGAACGAGATGCCGTCGATGCCGAGCACGTAGCCCGCGCCGATCGACGGAATCCAGTTGTTGGGCGAGCCCTCGACGAACTGGAACCCGGCGCGGTCTTTCAGCGCCCAGAACCACGGAACCAACGGCAGCGAGACCACGAAGCCCAGCATGCCGAACAGGTTCGCAACCCACCGGATCGCGTTCTTGTTTTCCTTCGGCATGAACAGCAGCAGGATCGCGCCCACCAGCGGCGTGAATAAAATGATCGAAAGTATGTGGTTATACATAGAAATTACTCTTGGCTTTCAGCAACGCCATCGGCCCACTTGGGCACTCAATCCGACAACTCGGAACTGACAACTGACCACTGGCAACCGACAACTGCTTTCTCACCACTTCACAACGTAATAAAAAACGAAGCAGACCAACCCGCCCACCATCACCAGCGCGTACCACTGCACTAGTCCCCACTCCAACAGCCGCACCGGATACGACAACATCCGCGCCAAAATGGCCGGCCCGTTCACGCCTACACCATCGATGACCCACTTGTCCCACCAGGCAGAGACTTTGCCGGAAAACTTGGTAATCCAGCCGGCGCCGTTCACCGTGCCGTCGATAGCGTCGGCGTCGAACTTCAACAGCCCCTCGCCCAGTCCCAACATGCCTAGCCGCACGCCGCCTAGCTTCGCCCGCCCGGTAAACAGCCAGTCGTAAATCTCGTCCACGTAGTATTTGCGGAAGAGTGTTTTGTAGAACCGCGGCGAGATTTCCTGGATCGGCTCTTTGTAACCCTTGTCCGCGTTCTCGTAAGCCCTCTTCGCCAGCCACCAGCCCAGAATCGCCGCACCTACCGACAGATCATCAGGGTGTACTCCAGCGGATCGGTATGCTCCACCTGCTTCTCGCCCGCCGCCACTTGATGGGCGTGACCTTCCGCTTCCATCACCTGCGCCTCCTGGGCAAACACCGGCTCCAGGAATTTCTCGAAGCGGTTGCTTCCGCCCAGGCTGTGCGGCATACCGAGGAAGCCTGCTCCCACGGCGCACATCGCCAGGATGACCAGCGGCACCGTCATCGACTTGGGCGACTCATGAATATGGTGCTCCACCTCGTGCGACATGCGCGGCTTCCCGAAGAACGTCAGGTAGATCAGTCGGAACATGTAGAACGAGGTCAGCAGCGCCGTAAAGAACGCGATGTACCACAGGTAGCGAAACGCTCCTGCTTCGCGCGACCACGTCTCCCACAGAATCGCGTCCTTGGAGAAGAAGCCCGCAAACCCCGGTATGCCAGAGATCGCCAGCGTCGCCACCAGCATGGTGCCAAACGTGGTCTTGATCTTCTTGTGCAGCCCGCCCATGTGCTGCATGTCCTGCTCGCCGCTCATGGCGTGAATCACCGAGCCCGAGCCGAGGAACAGCAGCGCCTTGAAGAACGCATGCGTGAACACGTGAAACACGCCAGCGGCAAATGCTCCGACGCCAAGCGCCAGGAACATGTAGCCCAACTGCGACACCGTCGAGTACGCCAGCACGCGCTTGATGTCGTTCTGCACCAGCCCAATGGTTGCCGCGAAAATCGCCGTCAGCGCGCCAACAATCGCCACCGTCTTCATGGCGTTCGGCGCCAGCACAAACAGCGCATTCGAGCGCGCCACCATGTACACGCCCGCAGTCACCATGGTCGCGGCGTGGATGAGTGCCGACACCGGCGTCGGGCCTTCCATCGCGTCTGGCAGCCAGACATACAACGGGAACTGCGCCGACTTGCCGCAAGCTCCGATGAACAGGAACAAACACGCCGCCGTAATCCACGGGTCGCCGATCAGGAACTTGCCGCTGCGCGCGATCTCATTCACCTGCGTGTACTGCACCGAGCCGAAATACCAGGCGATGGTCAACAGGCCCAGCATGAATCCGGCGTCACCAATGCGGTTGACGATGAATGCCTTGTTGGCCGCCGTCGAAGCCGAGTGCCGCTGGAAGTAGAAGCCGATCAGCAGGTACGAGCACAGGCCCACGCCCTCCCATCCGACGAACATCAGCGCATAGTTGTTCGCCAGGACCAGCGTCAGCATCGAGAACATGAACAGGTTGAGGTAGCCGAAGAAGCGGTAGTAGCCGCCCTCGTGGCCCATGTAGCCGATCGAGTAGATGTGGATCAGCATGCCCACGCCGGTCACGAACAGCAGCCAGATGGACGACAGCGGATCGAGCAGGAATCCGGCGTCGGCGCGGAACGATGCCGTTCCGCCGTTCGTCACATAACTCAGGCTGCTATCGCCTGTGCCCAGCCACGTGAACATCACCTTCTCGAACGGTTTGCCCGGAGTCGCGGCCGAGTAGCCGGTGTATTGCCACACCGCGAGGCACGCCCAGGCGAAGGCCAGCACCACCATGCCCACGCAAATGCCGCTCACCGCCGACTTGGTCAGCTTGCGTCCAAAAAAGAACATGCAAGCCGCCCCAATCACGGGAAACAGCGGAATCAACCAGATGTGGTCTAGAAAATACATGTTTAGCTCAAGCCTTGGTTACTGGTAACTGGTAATTGGTCAAACCTCGCCGCTACCAGTTACCAGCTACCAGTTACCATTTCAACAAATCCGCCTCATCCACATTCACCGTCTCCTTATTCCTGAAGAAGGCGATGATGATGCCCAGCCCAACAGCGGCCTCGGCCGCGGCGTCGGTGATGACGAAAATCGAAAATACTTGTCCATGCAGCCCGTACAGCCGCGAAAACGCCACCAGGTTCAGGTTCACAGCGTTCAGGATCAGCTCAATCGACATCAGGATGATGACCACGTTGCGCCGCGTCAGCACGCCTATGGTGCCGATGATCAGCAGCGCCGCCGCCACCACCAGGTAATGCAATGTCGTAATTTCAGCCATGGATAACTTCCCGGTCAGCTTCGTTTGTCATCTTCTTCATCGCTTCTGTCCTTCGCACCAACCCGGTCCCGCCTCGCAACACTGACAACCGGCAACTGACAACTGCCTTTCAGATCCTCTTCTTCGCCATGACCACCGCGCCCACAATCGCCACCAGCAGCAGCAGCGACGCAATCTCGAACGGCAGCATGTACTGCCCGTAGAGCGCGATGCCCGACCATCTGCGTATTCGAGCCTTCCGGCAGCACCGCTACCTGGTCAATCGGGAAGATCGCTCGTGCCCTGCCGAATGACAAACAGCAGCAACCCACCCAGAGACAGCGCCGCGATCAACCCCACCAGCCACTGCTTGTTGAACTGAATCTCGCGGATGTTCTGGTCCAGGTTCACCAGCATGATGACGAACAGGAACAGCACCATGATGCCGCCGGCATAGAGCACGATCTGCACGCCGGCAACGAACGGCGCATACAGCATCAGGTACAGCCCGGCCAGCGAAACCAGCGTCCCGATCAGCGACAGCGCCGCATGCACCGCGTTCTTGCGCGTAATCACCGCAATCGCAAACACGATCGCCGCAATCGACAGCCCATAAAAGAAAATTGGAGTCGCAACAGGGTTCATCGCGTGCACCCACCCACTGACAACTGGCCACTGACAACTGACAACTTCATTTCGCGTACCTCACCGGCTCCTGCCCATGCTCCAGCGCCGCCTGGTCGAGCACCATGCCCTCGCGGCTGTAGAGCGCCATCTCGTAGTCCTGCGTCAGTTCCAGCGCATCGGTCGAGCACGCCTCTTCGCACAAGCCGCAGAACATGCAGCGGCTCAGGTCGTAGGTCCACGAGACCACTTCCTTGCGCTTGGTCACCGGGTTGCGCTCGCCCTTCACCACGATCAATTGCTCCGGACACGCCAGCGCGCACAGGTTGCACACGATACACAGCGACTCGCCCGTGTCCGGATTCACATTGAGCCGCGGCTGCCCACGATAGCGCTCGAACACCACCGGCCGCTCCAGCGGATACTGCTCCGTAATCCGCTCTTTCTCCGACTGGTTGTTAAAGGTGACCGACAGCCCCTTCACCAGGTCCACCAGAAAAACCTTCCGTAGCAACGGAGTTAAACTCACCGTGTCCTCCAGGTTGAGCCGAGCTTTAGCTCGGCGTCACCGGCCGTTCTCTTATAGGTAGAGCGGGCCTTCAGGCCCGCGTCCACGCGCTGGCTTTTCTTGTCCGAGTCGGCTTTAGCCGACGGCACTTCGCGGACGAGACTCACCGTGGTCCTCCCACAATCGCCGCCAGCAATTCCTGGCGCATGCCCACCACAGCCGTCGGAATCAGCACGCCCAGCCCGATGGGCAGCAGCACCTTCCAGCCGACTTTCATAAGCTGGTCAAAGCGGTAGCGCGGAAACGTTCCGCGATACCAGATGTACAGGTACATAAAGCATGCAACTTTGGCGACGAACCAGAAGATGTCCTGCACCCGCTCGCGCACGCCCGGCAGCAGCATCACCAAGCCAACCAGCGCGATCAAAGCGGCAAATACGCCCAGTCCAATCGCCTGCGCCCGCATCTGCACGATCTTCGGCATGCGAATCGTTCCGAGGAACGTCCCCGCTGCCATCGCCGAGTACCGACAGCCCCGGAATCAGCGAGAACGCCAGGTCCCACGCCGGCCCGCTCAGCGCATTCGGAAACGGCCGCAGCCATCCGCCCAGCCACAGCGTCACCGCGATCGACGAAACTGCCAGCATCGCCGTGTATTCCGCCAGGAAGAACAGCGACCAGCGGAATCCGCTGTACTCGGTGTGGAATCCCGCCACCAGTTCCGACTCGGCTTCCGGCAGATCGAACGGCGCGCGGTTCGTCTCGGCAATCATCGCAATGGCAAACACGATGAAGGCGATGAATCCCAGCGGGAAAAACTTGAAGATGAACCACGTGCCCTGCGCGTACTGCGACTCCACGATGCCGATCATGCTCAGCGTGCCGGTGCCCGTCTGCAGGCTGGTCATCAGCACGGCGCACACAATCGCCAGCCCCATCGCGATTTCGTACGACACCATCTGCGCGCTCGAGCGCAGCGAACCCATCAGCGGATAGTGCGAATTCGACGCCCATCCCGCCATGATGATGCCCAGCACGCCCAGCGACGAGATGCCCAGCATGAACAGCACGCCGATGTTCATGTCGGTCACGGCATGCGTGCGTCCGAACGGCACCACGAGGAACGTGGTGAACGCCGTCATCGTCACCACAACCGGCGCGCTCCAGAACACCAGCTTGTCGGCGTTGTTCGGGATGATGTCTTCCTTGATGAGCAGCTTCAGCGCATCGGCGAAGGGCTGCATCAATCCGTGCGGGCCTACGCGCATGGGGCCAAGGCGAATCTGCATGTGCGCCAGAATCTTGCGCTCCAGCCAGTTCATCGCGATCACCGACAGCGAAACGCCCAAGCGTGATCGACGACGATGTAAATCATGGCCCAGAACTGACTGCCCGCTTCACCGGGCGTCACGGCCGAATTCAAATAAGCTTTGATCGCATCTAGCATTTGAGCAATTAACGATTACTTCCGCTGTTCAAAGTTCCTCAACTGACCACTGACAACTGGCCACTGACAACTGCTTCACCGATCCACCTCTCCCAGCACGATGTCGAGCGTGCCGATCACCGCAACCACATCGGCGACCAGCATCCCGCGCACCATGACGTCGAGGGCTTGCAAATTCACAAACGACGGCGGACGCACCCGCACGCGATACGGCTGGGTCGAGCCATCGCTCACAATGAAATATCCCAGCTCGCCCTTCGGCGCTTCGATCGAGTGATACACCTCGCCCACCGGAGGCTTGATGACCTTCGGCACCTTCGCCATGATCGGCCCCGCCGGAATCGACTCCACCGCCTGCTGCAGAATGCGCACCGACTGCCGCATCTCCGCCACCCGCACCAGGTACCGGTCATACGTATCGCCGTTCAGCCCGGTCGGAATTTCGAAGTCGAAATTCTGATATCCCTCGTACGGCTGCGCCTTGCGCAGGTCCCACTTCACGCCGCTGGCGCGCAGCACCGGCCCGGTCACGCCCAGCGCGATGCAGTCTTCCGGCTTCAGAATTCCCACGCCCTTCGTGCGCGTCACCCAGATGCGATTGGTCGTCAGCAGCTCTTCGTACTCATCCAGCTTGGGAAGGAAGAACGCGCAGAACTTCTTCACGTCCTCTTCGAAGCCCTCATACGTCTCGTAAATGCAGCCGCCAATGCGGAACGCATGCGTCGTCAACCGCGCGCCGCAGTACTTCTCGAAAATCTTCAGGATCTCTTCGCGATCGCGGAACGCGTAAAACAGCGGCGTCAGCGCGCCGATGTCGAGCGCATGCGTCCCCAGCCAAACCTGGTGGCTCGAAATTCGGCAAAGCTCCGTGAGAATCACGCGAATGTACTGCGCCCGCGGAGGCGCTTCCACGTTCAGCAGCTTCTCCACCGTCTCGCAGTAGCCCAGCCCGTTCGACACCGCCGCCACGTAATCCATGCGGTCCACGTACGGATTGAACATGGTGTACGTGCGGTTCTCGCCGATCTTCTCCACCCCGCGGTGCAGGTAGCCGATGATGCACTCGGTGCCCAGCACCTTCTCGCCGTCCAGCTTCAGGATGACGCGCAACACGCCGTGCGTTGACGGGTGCTGCGGCCCCATGTTGAGCACCATCTCGGTGGAGTCGAGAAACGTCTCGTCCTTGGTATCGAGATCCAGGTAGTCAGTTCGCTGGCTCATTGGCCACTCTCGATTCCCAGGTTGATCTGCACCCACTCTTTGTCCTGGAGCAGGATGTCGTAATCCTTACGCAGCGGATGCCCCTTCCAACCGTCGGGCAACAGAATCCGCTTCAGTCCCGGATGCCCATCAAACACAATGCCGAACATGTCGAACGCCTCGCGCTCCAGCCAATTCGCCGTCTCCCAGATGCGCACCGCCGAACGAACATGCTCGCCGTCCTTAATGCGCGCCTTCACCCGGATACGCTCGTTCTTGGGGAATGAATACAGCACGTACACCATGTCGAACTGCTGCTCGCGCTTGGGATAGTGCACCGCCGTGATGTCCACGCAGTAGTCGAACCCTTCGGCGTCGCGCATGCGCAACAGAATTTCCGGCAGCAGCGAGCTGTCCACCGTCAGATATTTTTGTCCGAGATAACTCAGCGACTCGACGATTCCGGAGCCGTATTGCTGCTTGAGCGATGAAACCAACTCCGACTCCCACGGCTCAGGCACCGGCCCGGCAGGCTTTGCAGGTGCTGCAGGCTTCGCGGGAGCATCAGGCTTGGCCGCGCCTGGCGTTGCTGGTTTCGCTGCTGCGGCGGCGGGTTTGGCTGTGGCTGCCGGTCTTGCCTCGGATTGGTCTGCAACCGGCGCAGCGGCTGGCGAGGGCGTCTTCGCCTCGGCCGCAGCCGCCTGGGGGGTCACCGGCTGAACTTCTGATTTTTGGGGAGCGCCAGCTTCCGCGGGCGCTTTAGCGCCCTCCGCGGGGGGTGAGACGGAATCTGGTCCCTTGCTCTCTTCGGGCATTCAATGCCTCTCTACAAGCGCCAGTCAGGCCGACTGGGGCAACCTTTAAGTTGTAGCAGCTTCAACCAGTAACTATGACGTGCGGGGGTCACGGCAAACTGTGACCAGGGTCACAACGCTCAATTTCTTCCTCGCGAGGCAAATATAAAGGCCCGCCGAGGCGAGCCGTGGCAGTGTCAAAAATGCACCGCTCCGCATCACGCGTCCTTGCGGCGTTCAATGTCGCTGACGCGTTCTTCCAGCGAGACCAGCCGCTCGCTAAAGCCGCCTACGAGCACTTCGTTGGCGCGAAACCGGCTTTCAAACGATACCGCCCACTTCCTGAATTCACGGAGAAGTGTGGTCTCGACTTTCTCAATCCGCTCCAGCAGCTCAGTCCGCGATGCGTCGAGCGCTGCTTGAAGATCTGCCTTTGTGACTGGATTTTCTGCCATTCCCTAATTCTAATCCTCCCCTGTAAGGTATGAAGTACAGCCCCCTACACCCATTCCAGGGCTCCCTTTTTCCAGATCCAGATATATCCCACGATCAGGATGCCGAGGAAAATCGCCATCTCCAGCAATCCGAACAGGCCCAGCAGCTTGAACTGCACCGCCCACGGAAACAGGAAGATGGTCTCCACGTCGAACACCACAAACAGGATGGCGACAATATAAAACCGCACCGTATAGCGCCCGCGCGCGTCGTCAAACGGCGTGATGCCGCACTCATACGGCATCAGCTTGATGTCGTTGGGCTTTCTCGGACGGATGAGGTAAAAAATCGCCAGAGTCCCCGCGGCCACCAGGAAGGCCACGAACGCAAAGGTGAAAATCGGTACGTAATTCTGCGGCATAATCGACTGCCCTTAGTATCACTCCACACGGGAGCGGTGTTAAGAAGAAGCGCAACTATACCGCCTCGCGCCCTCCGATTCAATGACACGCGTCACAAATTCCACCGGTTCGCTTTTCGCCTTTCGCCTTTGAAGGGTTCTATAAAAGGGGATGTCAAGAGAAAACACATCTCCCCGCGCCTTGCAGAGCTATTTTCTTACATCCCCTTTTACGCCCACCCTCCGGCTGACCGACACGGTTATCTAACAATCCATCACGACTGGTGTCCGCGACACAGGCGCATTCTATATACCGGTTACGTCAGTAGCCGCGATAGAGCTCATAGAATCGAACACGAGTCCCGCTAGATTGGACCTTGGAGCGCGAGCATCCTGTGCTCATCTACCGCTTCACGAGTCATGTCGCGACTCCAGACTGCTGGAGCGTCCCAGATACATGTCGTTTCTACGACTTCGGGGCTGGTCTGTCGCCGCGAGGACCGGTGAACCAGTTGGCGCAGGGACGTAACGACTGTCTGATTCCCGCGTGGTGTTATCCTCAGCGAAGTTCCGCGGAAGATGCTCGCAAAAGTCGAAGCAATGCGCTCATGACGATCAGCGGAATGGACCTGCTTGAAGCAACGGTAGCGCGCGGCGCCGGAGCACTGCGAGACGTCTCCGATCGATACCTTGTCCGAGCGGCACGTCCATGACTGCGGCATCATCGCGTCGACGCGACACGTCGCCCGTTTGCTGTTTCCGCGACTGGCATTTCGCTCTCGCATGCTGACGGATATACAGTACCTTCGACTTGTCAGTGTACATCTTGCACTTTGCAGTCATTGACGATTCTATGAGCAACGAGCATCTCCTGAGGCTCTTCGCGCAATGCGCTAAACGGTGTACGGTGTCGGAATCGTCCGATTCGTTCTTTCCACCCGCGAGCACATGCTGGCCGGAAGGCGCAATCCGTGGAGCCTGGCGCCCTGCTGGGCGTGGTGACGCCGTTCTGCTCGGCACGGCAGTGCCGCTATTCATCGGCTTCGTGACCACTGGAGTACTGCTCGGCGTGACGCTTTCATCTGATCGCGGCTCCGATGGGAACGAGCGCACTGCTTCACTTGTTCGGCCTCTTCAGTTGGCCGGTGGCACGGGATATCGCCCGGATGGGGCGGTGATCCACGTTGCGGGATGGACGATCGGACGCATGAAACTCGAGCGGTTCGTTGAGCAATGGGTACGGACTCAACCTGCTGGAAGGATTCCAGCAGATCGGCGCGGCCACGGTCAGAAAGCCGGAGGGACAATGAACCATCTGATATGGCGGTGTCTCTGGTTGGCATTCTAAGCACGGCCGTGGTTTGTCGCACGGACATGTTCTTCATGACTGTCGGCCGCCCCGCTCTCAGGTTGGCTTCGCCGTCGGCCGGAACCGAAGCATGGGATTTATTCATCTCTTCGGTGATGCGCGGATGCCGATCCGGCCGGTGGCCCACTAATCCCTGGTGTTGCGATAAATGGGGTTGCCGCCAAGTCATTGGTTGCGCGACTCACTTGCAACCCAGCCAATTCCCGCCAGCTGGGCGGAACAATCGTCGCCCGGGACTACCGAGTGGCCCCTGGCGAATCTCTCTTTCCCATTTCGGGACACTTTGGTTACTTTAGTTTCGTCGCCCCGCTCTTTTTCCTTCAAATTCCCTCGCGCTTGAACCTACCCTGAACATTGACCTCCGGAGGTCCCTATGAACTCGTGTGCCCTGATCATCCCCATCTGCCGCCACGTCCTCCCCAACGGACGCCGCTGTCAGCAGCCCGCCGTCCGCCGCCGCGCCTGCTGTCGCCATCACCTCGACGCCCAGGCGCGCCTCCACAACATGGCCCGCGCCCGTCGCCGCACCACCATCCTCCGCCTCCGCGTCCCCGAGACCGCTCGCGACCTTGCCTGGAACAAGGCCGAGATCAACCGCGTTCTCGCTACCGAGCGCATCGACCCTGAGGCCGCCCTGACTGATGCTCTGGGCCATGGATCTGACCGCCGCCACCCTCCGCGCCGAGTCCGCTTGCCGCCCCCGCCGTGCCCAAAATCGCGCTTCTAACCCTAATGGAATCTATGATGTAGCACTAAACCCTTTGTTTCCACAAAGCTTGAGCGAAACCCTCTCACAAGTGATTGAAAACACAAAGAGGCAGGGGGAGGGGGTACACCTATGCAGCAAGCTCGCACACCAGCTCCGCGTCCCGCCGCCCCTTAAGCCGGTTTGAATCCGAGCAGCAAACGACAGAAGGCTAGCCGCCATGCGTGCTAGCGAAGAGCGAAAGGCGAAGAGCGAACAGCGAACATGCGCCCTTCGCCCGCCATCTATAATTGAAGATTCACGCACTTTAGGAACCGCACCTTGGCACTCGACCAGAAAATCTACGAACTTCGCAAAGAAAAGCTGAAGCAGATCGAAGCGCTGGGGCAGCTCGCCTATCCCTATCGCTACGAATCCACGCATACTCTCCCGCAGATTCTCGACGAATACCTGCCCAAGACCGCCGAAGAGCTGGAAAACCCGCGCGTCAACGTCAGCGTCGCCGGACGCATCATGTCCATCCGCCTGCAGGGCAAGGCCGGATTCGCCCATCTCCAGCAGGGCGGCAAGAAGCTCCAGATTTACGTCAAGCTCGACTTCGTCGGCGAAAAGGGCTTTGCGCTCTACAGGTTGCTCGACCTCGGCGACTACATCGGCGTGAAGGGCTATCTCTTCCGCACCCGCACCGGCGAGCTCACCGTCCACGTCGAAGAAATCACGTTCCTGGTGAAAGACCTGCTCCCGCTGCCCGAAAAATGGCACGGCCTGCAAGACGTCGAGACCCGCTACCGCCGCCGCTACGTCGATCTCACCATGAACCCCGACGTGCGCGAGGTCTTCATCAAGCGCGCCAAGGTCGTGCAGTCGCTGCGCCGCTTCCTCGACGCCGCCGCCTTCGTCGAAGTCGAAACCCCGATGATGCACTCCATCGCCGGAGGCGCGGTCGCCAAGCCCTTCACCACCCACCACAACGCGCTCGACATGGACCTGTTCCTGCGCATCGCGCCCGAGCTGTATCTCAAGCGCCTGGTGGTCGGCGGCATGGACCGCGTCTACGAGATCAATCGCAACTTCCGCAACGAAGGCATCTCGACCCAGCACAATCCCGAGTTCACCATGCTCGAGTTCTACATGGCCTACGCCGACTACCGCGACATGATGGACTTCACCGAGCGCATGCTGGCCCAGGTCGCGCAGGACGTGAACGGCACGACCATCTCGCACTTCAACGGCCACGAAATCGACTGGTCGAACTTCCAGCGCCTCTCGATGCGCGACGCCATCATCCAGTACTGGCCCGAGAACGCGGGCGGCGAAACCCGCAATGGCTGACTTCTCAACCGCCGACGGACTGGCGGCAATGGTAAAGCGCTACAACGCGGCCAACCCGCACATCCCTTACGATCCCGCTGCCCCGTTGGGCAAAACAATCGCCGAGATATTCGAGTTCGTCGCCGAGCCGCACCTCATCCAGCCGACGTTCATTTACGACTTCCCTCTCGCCATCTCGCCGCTTGTCGAAGAACAAGCGCGAGCCTGAGGAGAACGCCGACTGGGTCGAGCGCTTCGAAATCTTCGTCGGCGGCCTCGAAATCGGCAATGCCTTCAGCGAGTTGAACGATCCTGAGGAGCAGCGCCGCCGTTTTGAAGGCCAACTCGAAGAAAGGCAGCGTGGCGACGAAGAAGCGCATCAAATGGATGAGGACTACATTCGCGCCCTTTCCTACGGCCTGCCGCCGACCGCAGGCGAAGGCGTGGGCATCGACCGCTTGACGATGTTATTGACCGATTCACGTTCTATTCGCGACGTCATCTTGTTCCCGCTGCTTCGTCCGCTGAAGCGCGAGGAGGAAGAAGCGCTCGACGCCACTGATACAGACGCAACACAAACGGAATCTAATTAATCAGGAGTTGTAATGAGGGTTTACCGCAATTTATTTGTATTTTTTGTCTCCACACTTGTGCTCGCTTGCTTCGCCTCCGCCCAGGAGCCGGTCCTGTTCGATGGCACGAACCTCGTGGTACTGAGTTTCCAGGGTGCTTCGGGGCAAGACGCCGTTCCCTCCAACGACGCCATCCCGCGCGCGCATCTCATCACGCCCGAGGAACTCGCACAGACGTTGAAGTCCTCCAAACCGAAGCCGCTGATTCTCAACGTCGGCCCTCGCTCGATGTACACCCAGGCGCACGTCCCGGGTGCGGAATACATCGGTGCCGGATCCAGCGATGCCGGACAGGAGAAGCTGCGCGACCGCGTCAAGTCGCTACCCAAAAACTCCGCCATCGTCATCTACTGCGGATGCTGCCCCTGGGGCCACTGCCCCAACATGCATCCCGCCTACCAGTTGCTGCACTCTCTCGGATTCACAAACGTAAAGGTCGTCTATATCGCCAGCGATTTCGGCACCGACTGGGTCAACAAGGGCTATCCCGTGGCGAAGGGAGAGTAACCAGGTCGAGCCGCGCTTCAGCGCGGCGTCAACGCGCATCAGGAAGATTGAGCCGGGCTTCAGCCCGGCGGCTCACACATTATGTCCTCGAAGCGACTCATCATCTACGGCATCGTCGCGCTCTGCCTGCTCGGCATCTACATCGCCGGTCGCCGCACCGCCCAGAAACCGAAGCCGGCGGCTTCCGGCAACCTCGCCCCCGACTTCTCCGTCACCGATATCGACGGTAAGAAGCTCGCGCTGTCTGACTACAAGGGCAAAGTCATCCTGCTCGACTTCTGGGCAACGTGGTGTACACCCTGCCGCGCGGAAATTCCCCATTTCGTCGAAATGCAGGAAAAATACGGCCTGCAAGGATTTCAGGTGATTGGCATTTCCATGGATGACGACGCCAAGCCCGTCCGGGAGTTTGCCAAGGAGTTCAAGATGAACTATCCGGTTGCCGTGGGCGACGACAAGCTCGCCGAGAGTTTCGGCGGCGTGCTGGGTTTGCCCGTGAATTTCATCATTGACCGCGAGGGTCACATCGTGAAGAAGTTCCTGGGCGCCACCGACGTCACCGCTTTCGACAAGGAAGTCGAAGGTCTTTTAGCACAACCGTAGCGCCGGTCTCGTTGGGACGTTTTGAATTGGGCGATTTTGAAAGGAAACGGCTTTAGCCGTGTCGCTCCGGGGCTCATAAACACTGGGCTTTAGCCCCTGAGGTACTTCGAAGTTCGGCTTGCTCGTCACTTACGAGACCGCTTCCGGGCAAATCGTTCTGACACGAGTTCGCAGAGAGGAGTAAGCTTTTCTTAGGACCTTCCGTGACCTCGTGTCACGTGCTGCGTCATCTACGATTATGCAAGACTGGCTCTACATCGTACTTTTCGTCGTCGGCTGGCTCCTCCTCACCCAGTGGCTGCTGCCGAAGCTGGGCGTCCCCACCTGACGAACCAATTCCTGTTCCGTCGAGTCTCGACGGAGTGATGTTTCGCAGCCGGCAACGCCGCCTGCTCCAGTGCAGCATAAGTAGCTGAATCTGATCCCGCCGCGCGCACTCCCTTACAATCGAAGCGTGCCTTCTCAGAATTTTTCTCTTGACTCCGATACCCGCCGCGCACTTGGCTACGAACTCATCGACATAATTGACTCCTATTTCGAATCGCTACCGAACCGCCGAGTTCAACTGCCACTCGAACAGCGCACGTTCGAACCGCTGCGCGACACTTTGCCAGAAGCCGGAGTTCTCGACTCAAGCTCCGACTCCGATGCTCTCGCCGGATTCCTCCGCGACACCGCCACGCAATTGATCGACCGAGGATTTCACGTCCCGTCAGCGAACTACTTCGGCCTGATGAACCCGACTCCCACATACGCCGGAGTTCTCGCCGAAGCCCTTGTCGCCGCCCTCAATCCGCAACTGGCGACCATGGCGCGCTCGCAATTGGCCTCGAAGATCGAAGCCGAAACCGTGCGCTGGATCGGCGAACGCTTCGGCTGGCAGCAGCCGTTCGACGGCACTTTTACGAGCGGCGGCAACGAAGCCAACTTCAGCGGTCTGGCTTTGGCGTTGGCGCACCACTTCCCTTCCGCCATTGAAGAAGGCGTCGCGTCCATCGGCGCTCAGCCTGTGCTTTACGCCTCTGAGGAAGCGCACCACTCCCTCGACAAGTCAGTTGGGCTGTTAGGCCTAGGTCGCAAGGCGCTGCACCGTGTCGCTATCACCGACCGCATTCAACTTGACCTCGACGCCCTGCAAGCCTCGATCCACGAAGACCGCGCCGCCGGTCGCAAACCGTTCTGCGTGGTCGCCACCGCCGGAACTACAAACTCCGGCGCCATCGACGACATTCCCGCCCTCGCCGAACTCTGCCGACGCGAGAACCTCTGGCTGCATCTCGACGGCGCTTACGGCGCGTCCGCCGCCTTCAGCACCACCTACCGCAATCTTGTTCGAGGCATCGAACTGTGCGACTCGGTTACTATCGATCCGCACAAGTGGCTCGCGATGCCCTTCGCCGCCGGAGTCATCCTCACCCGTCACCAGCAAACGCTCCACCAGGCTTTTAGCGTCAGCACGCCGTATATGCCCAAAACCTCGCCCGGCCTGCCCACCGATAACTTCAAAGTCAGCACCCAGTGGACGCGACGCATGAATTCGCTCAAGCTCTGGCTCACGCTGAAACTCCACGGCCGCCTCGCCTACGAACGGCACATCGACCGCCAGATGGCGCTTGCCGCCGGATTCGCGGAGCGAATCCGCACCAGTGAGCACTTCGAGTTGGCCGCCCCCATGTTCGTACCCATCCTGAACTTCCGCCTGAAGCGAGCTACCGACGCCGACGACCTGCCCCGCCGTCACCTCGAACTCGTGGACCTCATCACCCGCGACGGACGCCGCTGGATCTCTGAAACCCGCGTCGGCGGCCAAAGCGTCCTCCGCATGATGGTGATCAGCTACTTTACTGGCGACGAACAGCTCACAGACCTGTGGACGGCCCTCACATCAGCGGCTGAAGAACTATGGTGACCGGCGAACATTAGCGATAGCGTTGCATTGCATCGCAATTCTCCCAACTGAAACGTTTGTGCCAGTGTCACAGGCGCGGATTTCCTCACCGCGAAGCTGCATTTCATCCCATTGGAAATAAACGAAACAAATCCTTCGCAACTGATTACAATCGTCGCAAGCTTATCGATTTTTCGCGGCCCTATGGACTCTGCCACTTTCAACTTCGACGAACGCATCCTGGTAGTCGACGACGACGACGCCATCCGCGACCTCATCACGTCGATACTGTCGCGCTCGGGGTTTGAGTGCCGAGCGGTCGGTAGCGGCGATGCGGCGCTTGCTGCTCTGCAATCGACATCCAAGTACGCGCTGGTATTGTCTGACCTGGCAATGGAGGGGATGGATGGATTTGCGCTTTTGGAGCGCGTCCGCAAGCTGGATCCTCATTTGCCGATCGTGATGGTCACCGGCGTTCACGACATTTCAGTCGCACTCGCCACCATCCGGAGCGGAGCCTACGATTATTTGCTCAAACCGTTTGAGCGCGATCAGCTTCTCGCTATGGTGCGACGAGCGTTGGAGAACCGGCGGCTGAAAGTAGAAAACCTCTCCTACCGGACCAGGCTCGAGACGCTGGTAGCCGCTCGTACCCATTTGCTCGAGCGGGCCAATGCGGAATTGACTCGCAAGCGTGACGAACTGGAACGATCCTACGACATCACGCTGGAAGCACTCGGCGATGCGCTCGATTTGAAGGACGCCGAAACTGAGGGACACTCGAAGCGAGTTACCGCGTTCACCATGGCGATTGCGCGCGCCATGGACCTGCCGCGTGAACTCAGAGATGTAATTGCGCGCGGGGCGTTTCTGCATGACATCGGAAAAATGGCCATCCCCGACGCGATCCTTCGTAAGCCCGGGCGCCTTACACCCGAAGAGCAGATGCTGATGCGCGAACACGCCCTTCTCGGTTATCAGATGCTGCGCAAGATCCCCTTCCTCCATGACGCCGCCAACATCGTCTATTCGCACCAGGAGCGTTTCGACGGTACCGGATACCCCCGCGGCCTCAAGGGCGATCAAATACCCATCGGGGCCAGGATCTTTGCCGTGGCTGATACCTTTGACGCCATTACTTCTGACCGTCCGTACCGCGCCGCGCAATCGATTTCATCGGCCCGCAGGGAGATTCAGAGACACGCCGGACACCAGTTCGACCCTGAGGTCGTGAGCACGTTCATTTCTGTCCCGGAACAGATTTGGCGATCACTTCGTGATGAAATTGACGCCCAGTCGGCAGCCAATAGACGTTAGCGGAAGCATTCGAGGTGTTTGGCATGAGCGCTGTATTGAACCCCGCCGAAATCCAAGTCGCTCTGCAAGATCTGCCTGGGTGGGAGGATCGCGGTAATTCAATTGCCCGGAATTTTCAGTTTCCAGACTTCCTGGCTGCGATGGACTTCGTCAACAGAATAGCCGCCGCTGCCGAAGGCGCCAACCATCATCCTGACATCCTCATCAATTACAACAAGGTGAGCCTGACGCTGGTGTCGCACGACTCGGGAGGCGTCACCCGGCGCGATATTCGTATGGCAGCAAAGATCAACGATATCGCAGACGCGCGTGGAGGAAGCACTGGCCACTGACAAGGTCGATCATGCGGCTTCAGGTTCCCGCCGGGACCACCGAACTATGCTGACGTTCGCTGGCCCTGCGATTCCAGCGACTGCGAAATTTGGTTTAGCGAGTTCTGGATGCGCTCCAATTCCAGCTGGGCACTTTCGTTCCATTCCTTCCAGCGCATCGGTGTTTCTTCGAACCTGATCCACAATCCGCGGACCATCTCGCGACCCTTGGGTGACAAAAAGAAGGCGCCGACACTTCCCGCCCCCAACGCCAACAGTGGAACCAACCATTTGCGCATCGGCTGCTCCTTAAGGTGGCGGCTGAAACAGAAACACCCGCAACCCGAGTCAATTATCGTCCCTGTTCGTCGCAGACGTGACTGACAAATCGTTCTAGCCCGAGGGTGGCGATCTTGATTCGGCACTAGCCCGATTTGAAACCCTCGTCCTTAACAACGAAGGCTCCCCGAAGGGAGCCTTACGTCTCGATCACCAAGAGCCTTAGTTGAACGATGTCGACGAACTCGACGAGCCATCCGTCCGCTTCAGCGTCGGACGGTCATCGTCAGGCTGCGTCCCAGTCCCATTCGGGCTGTTCGTCGGGTTATCAGCCGTGCTGCGCCGCAGCGTCGGACGGTTACCGTTGGTGTTGTCGTTCTGCAGCTTGTGCTTGTTGTTGATCGACGCCAGCCGCGCCTTAACCTGGTCAAACTCCGAAGTGTTTAAGACGTATTCCTCGCGCGGCGGCAAGACGGTTGCCATCTCCTGCTGGGCGTGGGCCACGCGGTCGGGCGTCATTGGATGCGAGGAAAAAGCCTTGGCGATCGCGCCCGGTTTTTTCTTCTCCTGCGCTTCGATCTTCTCGAAAAACGAGATGAACGACTGCGGATCGTAGCCGGTCTTGTACATGTACTCCATGCCGAGGAAGTCGGCTTCACTCTCAAAATTACGCGAGAACTTCATGAACGCCAGCGGAACGCCTACGCCCATGGCAATCTGGGTCGCTTCGTACACCGCCCATCCGCCGGGTACGAACACCAGCGGAATGCTCGCCAGATTGACGATATTGCTGCGGGTCTGCTCCCGGGCAACGTGGCAGGCTGCAACATGTGCGATCTCGTGCGCCATCACGCCCGCGAGCTCAGCTTCGTTATCCGCCGCCAGGATCAATCCCGAGTTCACGTAAAAGTATCCGCCCGGGAGCGCGAAGGCGTTGATTTCGTCCGTGTCTATCACCTTGATGATGAACGGAACCTTCGAATCGGAATTGCGCACTAAGTTCTGCCCGATGCGATTCACATATTCGGTGACCACCGGGTCGGTGACCAGCTTTACCCCGTGCTCCACCTGCTGGGAATACTGCTGCCCCATGGCAACTTGCTTTTCCAGCGAGTACCAGTTGCCCGCTCCGGTATTGCAGCCAACATTGCGATTGCCGATGGCATCGATGTTATTGATCGTCGACGGACTTGGAGCATTCTTGTCCGGCTTCGCCGGGGGCTCGGTCTGGGTCTGTTGCGAACTCGTAGAGTCCTGCGTCGGGTATCCCTGCGCCACTGCCGACGTCGAGGCTACCAGTAGAGCGAGACCGAATACGCCTAACCGCTTCAACGTAAAATGCATGTTCACACCTTCGGGAGCCAAATCCCTTGCAAGCTGGGTTTTAACGCGCGGCCTGCTTTCGCCTTCCAGTACAAACACTGGAACCCACCCTGAGTTTCCCGCCGACTCTATTCTACGCCGGTTCACCCGCCGAACCTACGATTACTCGAGGCCTGATCGCCTTATTTGGTTTCTCCTGAGTAGGCACAAAAGTTCCGGCGAATTGCGCCCTACTCTGCCGCCGCGTTCAGCCTCACAGGTTGGACTCCCTCACCCCCACCTGGTGAGCAACTTCCTCCTGCAGACGAGTTTAAGTGTTTTCTATAGAAATACTTGTAATGAATTCGGCGAACGGCCAGCAACCCGGTGGCGGTTGATCCAGCCGCCAATCCCCGCTGCGAACATGGTAAACTGAACTCTACCCGTATGGCTCAAATACAACGCAGAAAGACCTACACAGCCACCATCGGAGGCGTCCGCGTGGGCAGCGATGCACCAGTTGTGGTGCAGTCCATGACCAACACCGACACGGCTGACATCGAAGGCACTATCCGCCAAGTCGCGGCTCTCGCCCGCGCCGGCTCCGAACTCGTTCGCATCACCGTCAACAACGATGCGGCAGCAGCAGCCGTGGCTCCCATCGTCGACGGCCTCGACCGCCTCGGCATTCGCGTGCCCATCATCGGCGATTTCCACTACAACGGACACATTCTGCTCAAGAAATATCCCGACTGCGCCAAGGCGCTGGCGAAGTACCGCATTAATCCCGGCAACGTCTCCATCGGCAAGAAAGACGACGACAACTTCCGCACCATGATCGAAGTGGCCATCGAGAACGACAAGCCCGTCCGCATCGGCGTGAACTGGGGTTCGCTCGACTCGCAGCTCCTGACTCGCCTCATGGACGAGAACTCTAAGCTCGACGAACCCAAGGACGCTCGCGACGTCACCATGGAGGCCATGGTCCAGAGCGCGCTGCGTTCCGCCGAGCTCGCCGCAAGTTACGGAATGCGCCCCGAGCAGATCATCCTCAGCGCGAAAGTCAGCGGCGTGCAGGACCTGATCGACGTGTATCGAGAATTGGCACGTCGCTGCGAATATCCGCTCCACCTCGGTCTCACCGAAGCCGGAATGGGCGCCAAAGGCATCGTCGGCAGCGCCGCGGCGTTGGCCGTTGTACTGCAGGAAGGCATCGGCGATACGATTCGCGTATCTCTCACTCCTGCCCCAAACGGAGACCGCACCGAAGAAGTCACCGTCGGCCAGCAGATTCTTCAGTCGATGGGCATTCGCAGTTTCACGCCGCAGGTCACCGCGTGTCCGGGCTGCGGACGCACCACCAGCACCTTCTTCCAAGAGATGGCGGAGCAGATCCAAAGCTACCTGCGCGAGCAGATGCCGAACTGGAAGACCCGCTACTCCGGCGTCGAAGAGATGAAGGTCGCCGTGATGGGCTGCGTGGTTAACGGTCCCGGCGAGTCCAAACACTCGAACATCGGCATCTCGCTTCCGGGCACATTCGAGGAGCCCAAGGCTCCTGTGTACGTTGACGGCCGCCTCATGACCACGCTCAAGGGCGATCACATCGTACCCGAGTTCATCAAGATTCTCGACGACTACGTGGAATCGCACTACACGGCAAAAGAGCAGCTGGTGTCGATCCAGTAGATTCAATTCACCACCGAGACACCGAGGCACAGAGATTTCACATTCTGTGCCTTTTGCATTGCGGCGGAAAACCGTGACGTACAATCTTCGTGACGGACTCAGCCGCGCGGCAAATTGAAACCGACGAACTCCAATCCGCAACCCACGCTCGCCGGAATCGATACTGCAACCGTTTCCGCCGCAACGCTCAAGCTCCGGCTGCTCAAGAGTCTCAAGTGCACGCTGAAATACGAAAAGGTCGCGTGGCGGGCGGGTGCCAGGCTGGTCGCCGGCGTCGATGAAGTGGGCCGCGGGTGCCTGTTCGGCCCCGTCGTTGCTGCTGCCGTCATTCTCAATCCTGACTACCGCATTCGCGGCTTGCGTGACTCCAAACTGCTCGACCAGGCGACCCGCGAAAAACTCGCACCACGCATTCGCGAGAATTGCGTTGCGTGGGCTGTCGCGGCTATCGACGTCGCCGTCATCGACCAGATCAACATCTACTGGGCCTCCAAGCGCGCCATGGAAGAGGCGGTTGCCAAGCTCACCCTCCGGCCCGATCACGTTCTCGTCGACGCCATGCCGCTCGACTGCGACTGTAGGCAGACTCCCATTGTTCATGGCGATGCGCTTTCGGCTTCGATCGCGGCGGCCTCCATTCTCGCCAAAGTCGAACGCGACGCCCTGATGCGCGAGTTCGACGCCCTCTATCCCGGCTACGGTCTGGCGTCGAACAAGGGATACGGCGCCCCCCAGCATCTAAAGGCCCTCCGCGAGAAAGGCCCCACGCCGCTGCACCGCATGTCCTTCGCGCCCGTATGGATGGCCACCCAGACTCAGGAAGTACTGGAGTTTGTGGACAAGGACGAGTAGGGTGACCCGCTGAAGGACGCGAAGCGGCCTTGAGTGGGGATTCTGATGTCACGCGGTCACATGAGGACGCCGGTTGCTGACAACCAGTTACGTCTTCACATCCCCGCCTGCCTAATCCCGGCTATGCGCCGAGCGCAGATGGGCTTGCCCGTGCCCTCGAACATCTTGCGCATCTGCGCGCCTTGGCAAAGAAGTAGGCGCCAGCCGCTTGGCGCAACTCGACTCTTGCAAGACGCAGAACGCGCCCGTCTCCGCCTTGCGCTCCCCCATCCCTAGAATCCCTGTAACTTTATTCGACCGGCGGCGTACTGCTTAATGGACGACAGCAGAAACAATGCGAAAGGATCGCAGCCCAGCGAGGGCAAGGCCACGCGAATGGAAGGGCCCGATCTGGAAAGCGTAATACAGCGCGCAAAAGGCCACGATGCCGAGGCCCTGGGGGAGATTTATCGCCTCTATGCGCGGCGGGTATTTGGCTTGTGTCGCTACATGCTGGACTCACGAGAGAGCGCTGAAGATGCCACTAGCGAGGTGTTCCTCAAGCTGCAACGCTCGATCGCGAGCTACGACGGGTCAACCCCGTTCCATAGGTGGCTGCTGCGGGTCACGGGCAACCATTGCATTGACACTCTGCGGAGCCGGAAACGTGGTCGCCAGGTGATTGTGGATGGTGAGGAAGAAGTCGCGGTCATCGTAGCAGCCAGCTCTGACCCCTCGCCGCTGGGCGCGGTCCTCAGCGCTGAAGAAAGGGCGAAGGTACGGGATGCGATTGAACGCCTACCGGAGAACTATCGGGTACCGCTGGTCCTGCGCTATTACGGCGAGTTGAGCTATGACGAAATCGCGGAGCACTTGGGACTGAAGCGTGACTACGTGGCAGCGTTGCTATTTCGGGCCAAGCAGGACCTGCGCCGCAAACTGGGACACGGGAGCAAGTGATCATGGAATGTTATTCGGAACAAGTCATCTCTGTTTTCGTGGACGGTGAACTGGCGACCGCAGAGGCACAACGCCTCCGAGATCACCTGTCCACGTGCCGGAACTGCCGGCAACTGTTGGATGCACTACGCGCTGAGAACCGAGGCCTGAGCGAAAGCCTGCAAGAGCTTACGGAAGAAGAACCCAGCCCGGCGCATGTCTTCCGTGCGCGCTCGTCGTGGACGTGGGGTGACCTGGCAATTGGAGCCGCCGTGCTGGTTCTAGGCTCGTTCGTCTCTTTTTGGATCGATGGGGTGAGTATTCCGGATTCTCTGCAATGGCTGAATCCCTTCAGCCCAAGCGGTAGCACGAACCTGATCTTCAACCTTTCTTACTACGTTGCAAACGGAGGTACTGCCATGTTGGGTGAATATGCTGCTGTCGTCGGAAAAATCTTCCTTGTGTTGCTGTTGGGCGGCGGCGCACTGCTGTTGGGACGCCGGCTGCGCCAGCCTGGCCTGGGCTTGATGATCGTGCTGCTGGCCCTTTCTTTGTCCGGCTTCTCTCTGGAGCGGCGTCACACCGAGATCGTCACCGTCAGAGCGAGCGAAACGGTTGACGACACCCTTTTGGCCTCCGGCAACATTGTGCGCGTCGAAGGCGTCGTGAATGGGGATCTGCTCGCATTTGGTGGAACTGTCGAAGTCCGCGGCACGGTGAAAGGTGACTTGGTAAGTTTCGCCAAGAGAATCGTTGTAAGCGGAACCGTGGAGGGAAATATATACAACTTTTCAAACTCGCTCGACCTGGACGGGCAAGTAAACCACAGCCTTTACGGGTTGATGCAATCGTTGCGTCTGAATGACCGGGGTCGCGTGGGCGAAGGTGTGTTGGTTGGCGCCGGAGATGTCAGCCTCGAGGGCGACGTGACTCGCAGCGTGAACATCTACGCGGGCACTGCAGATGTAAGCGGCAGCATCGGCCGCGAACTGGCTATGGCCGGAGACCATCTTACTCTGACGAACACCGCCCGCGTCGGCGGCAACCTGAGCGCTCGCGTGCGCCACCTGGCGAACGTACACATCGCCGATGGCGCTACGATTACGGGCTCACGTGAAATCCGGGTGCGCGGGGGTGGTCGTTTCACCCGCCCGATATTCTACTTCTTCGCAGCGATCTGGCTCGCTGCCGCGATGCTGGTGGGATGGCTGATCCTGATTCTGTTTCCCGGCTTCTTCCAGGCCAGCACGCACGCGGTGGGCTCAGGCTGGCGTAGCTTCGTGCTTGGGATTGCGGTCCTGGCCGGGGTGCCGGTGGCCATGATCCTGTTAGCCGTCACCCTGGTTGGCCTGCCGGCTTCGATCATGTTGCTCATGGCGTATCTGGTGGCGATCTACCTGTCGAAGATTTGGGTTGGAGCGTTCCTGGGGCGAAGGCTTCTGAAGCCAGTGGGGTCCGACAAAGAGCGATTGGATGCTGGGACTGCTGCTGGGACTGCTGATCCTCACCGTCGTTCGCTACATCCCATATCTGGGAACGCTGGTCCACTTTGGCGTCATCTGTTTAGGTTTGGGAGCCTTCGCCTGGCAGCTACATCGGGTCTTACGACCGTCAATAACAACCTGAAAACGCGGCACGCGAGATCTCTGGGAAAGGAGATCGGCAGCTCGATCTTTTGCTCAGATCCTTTGGGGAGGGTCGTCCGATGTCGGAAGAAGTATCGCTGTTCCGTTTGTATCTCATGAGGGTTCTTTACCTGCTCAACTTCGTGTTGCTGGGGATGAGCGTATGGCCCGGATTGATCAGTCACGGAAAGCCGTGGGACCCTATGCATGGCATTGCGGTCAGCTGTTGGGCGGCACTGTCGGCGTTGAGTGCTCTGGGGATTCGATATCCACTCAAGATGCTGCCGTTGCTGATCATGCAGTTGTCTTACAAGTTGATATGGGTGGTCGCGGTTGGCCTCCCGTTGCGCTCTGCGGGCCAGTTAGACCCGGTAGCAGCAGAACTCTTCAGTGTTTGTGCTAAGGGGCTGGTTGTAGATCTTATTGTCATTCCCTGGCCGTATGTGCTGGCAAACTACGTGAAGGCGCCTGGAGATCGATGGCGATCGAGAAGTTCCTGAGACCGCGCCCTGGTCGAACCGCGAGACAGACACAAATCTAGCAGGGAGAATATCCAATGAAAGAAAACGTTATGTTAACCATCGCGTCTCTGCTCTCGATCCTCTTCGGCACGTTTCACCTGGCGGACGACATCGCCCGCGGGATGTCACCGGGAGGGCTTCCGAACCTCTTTGCGGTTGTCATCTGCGTCGTCTGGCTGTACGGAACGCTCGTGCTCGCCGAACGGCGATCGGGATATATCATCATCCTCCTCCTGTCGCTTCTGTCGATGGGCATCCCCGTCATCCACATGAGAGGGGCGGGGGTAGGCTTCGGGACCCACCGCAGTGGGGGTTTCTTCTTCGTCTGGACACTCCTCGCGCTCGGCGTGACCGCGCTCTTCTCCGTCATCCTATCCGTGCGCGGACTGTGGAGCCTGCGACGGGGCCAGCCCCAGTAGTCCAACAACCCGAACGTGGAAAACTAGGTGCCCCGGGTTCACCCTTCTTCTGGAACATCCCGGGCAAAACAACTTTCGGTTGTGCGCCACAAAGGCAGTGCGCTAATTGCTAATTGGTAGCCGCTAGTTACTTTTTCACATCCCCGGCATCTTCATACCGGCCATGCGGCGGGCGAAGTTGGGGAGGGGGATCCAACGTCCCCGGACTAACGCCTAAGAGCGGGGCGTCGAACCTGGGGCGCCCTGCCCGGGACTCTTTACCACGGATTACGGCAGCTTTTCCAGCTCCTGCAGCGTGGTGTGGTTGGCGTCATAGTCTTCTCGCGTGGATTCGGCCATGCGCGGCTCATCCATTTCCTTTTTTACGCGCGCGAGGAGTGCTTGGTCGGATTCTTGTCTTGACTGGTGCTTATGCATACCTGCACGATGCCACGAGTCCGAAAGGATTACAGGTCAATTGGGAACAGAGCTGACAGCCTTGAAATTGTTTTCCGTGCCGAGCAGTTTTGATCAGTTCGTACCGCTCTGCGAAACGTAACATCGCATTACGTGCAATACAGCGTTTCGTTCACGCGATCGGACGCTTTGGACTGTCGAAGACGAAGAGTGCCAGAAGATTGGCGGAGGGTATGAGGCAGCGAAGTTCAGGTTTTTTGCTGTTTCTCTGAATGGAGCCAACATTTTATCTACGCCGATCCAGAGTCCAATTGTCACGAAAGCTGAGAGGAACACCCCGGCGCGCCAGAAACGGCGAACAGCGCCGCTTCAGCACTCCGCAAGGGGGTGCATGGTGACCAGGAAACCAAAACGGGAATTCGAGATTTGGGCCTTGGCGACATGTTCAATCTTGACCAGACGCAGGATTCTCGGGGGCATACATCTGGTTAGGTAATACCCGGAATTTACAAATGTGAATACGCAGAAATAGAGGAGACACCATGACAGCAACAATGGAAAGAACACCGGCAGTACTGTCCGCAACCACTCTAACCGGCGACAAAGTCGTAAATTTCCAAAAGGAAGACCTCGGAAAGATCGAACATTTGATGATCGACCTGGAGTCGGGCCGCATCGCTTACGCGGTTCTTTCGTTCGGCGGGTTCCTGGGCATGGGCGATAAGCTGTTTGCCATTCCATGGAGTTCCCTGAAGGTCGACACGGTCGAACATCGCTTCATTCTGAACGTCGACAAGGAATTGCTCAAGGCCGCTCCGGGTTTCGACAAGGAGCACTGGCCCGACATGGCTGACCGCGCTTGGGGCGCCAAGGTCTACACGTATTACGGCGCCAAGCCGTATTGGAACTAAGAGCGCGAAGGTACGGCGGAGCGTTCTTGTGCCACATGCCTTCACCTCCTAAACGTCAATGAGGACGGCCCTGTGCAAATAGGGCCGTCCCGATTCTTCCCTCACACTGATCTAAACCACTACAACCTAAGCCGGCTTCTTCTTCTCTTCATCGTGTTTCTCTTGCTCCGGCTGAGGAGTCTTGGGCTGCGCGACCGGGATCTCCTGTTTCGGAGGCACTGGCACGTTCGGCTGGGTTACAGGTTTCTTCTCTTCAGGCTTCGGCGGTTCGCCTTTTACTGGGATGCGAGTTTCTGTATCTGACATTTTGATTGTCCTTCGCTGGATTTTCATTTGTTGGTTAGTGATTAGCCGTGTTACCTGATTGCGGTCTTCACTCGGAACAACTGCGCGGGCTCGCGCGAGGAAGTGGTGGCTTCGTGGGGCTGATCTATTTGGCCCGCTTCAATACTGAACTCCGAGCACGAAGCTGACGTACCGTCGTCGCCTATGGTGCTGAACCGGAAACGGCGGTGCGTCAACTCATCCGCACCCAGAATCACGTTTCTGCCTGGGCCCGCCGGATCTACTTCTCGAACACTTTCTTGATCTGACCGACCTTCTTCTCGACCTTGCCGGCCTGGTGCTCGGCCTTGCCTTCCGCCTCTAAGTCGGCATCGTTCGCGACCTGGCCGACCTTTTTTTTGATTTCGCCTTTCACTTCATGAAAAGTGCCTTTGATCTCATTCTCAGTACTTGTGCTCATGGGTATTCTCCTTATCGTTGAGAATTGGCTAATTACAAAGAGCGAGGCTTCTGCGTCCCGCCCAAGGAAACAGCAAACTGCTCTCCAGACCGTATGCGAAGCTTCGTTCCTCGCGAACGACCGGGCATGGGGCCTCAAGCGACCTTGAGGCCGAGAACGACAGTGGCGGGCTTGGCCGCCCAACCATTACGGGGCTTGGACGTGAGCATTTTCATCTGCGACCAGTCGTATGGGAATTCGCGGCCGCAATCGAGGCAGACGACGTAAGTTCCGGTTACGGAGGCCGCTGCAGTATTACGACCGAGCTTGCCGCGCACGGTCTTGGGGAAGCTACGCCGTTTGTGCCAACAACCGAAGACCAAGTCGAACAGACTCATAAGACCTCCTCGATTGAAGCGACGATTCACGCCGCCCGCCGGAACTCCCGCCCGTCCGCGCAGGCGAGAGTTTGCGTTTGGATCGGGTTGATTTCCAAGGTCCAAATGAGGTCGCGTTAAGCGCGACCGCGGCCCCAGTACCAACCGCCTCCACCAAGCAAAAACACAATTAGTACAACAACCAAAATCGTTTCTATGCTCATATTGATATCCTCTGAAAGGCATTCTGGCAGCCCAACCCTCGGGCCGTCTGGTCAAAAAAGGACACGCGCGCGGAGTCAACGGTTTTGTTAACTACGCCGCGTTAGAGTTTCAGCGTGGAGGTTGGTCGTGAGAGAGGAGTAAAATATGGAGTAGAGGAGCTACTACCAACATAGGAGGCGTGAAATGGCCGTCAGAGGCGTGCCAGCCCGCACCCAAGGCCGTCCCTCAGCCGTACGGGTTCCATCAGTTGATTTGGCGCGATCCGAACGGCCCCCCAACGGAAAAATTGCAAAGTCTGCCGGGCTTCAAACGTCCAAGCCGCAACCAACCAATGGCGACGCAGTCTTCGATGCCAAAGCCTTTCTCGCCAGAGCAGGGTTCGGCAAGAAGCTTGTCAACCTGAAAAAGAAGGAAACGGCGTTCGCCCAAGGTGATGGTTCCGACGCAATTTTCTACGTGCAGAAAGGCAGGTTGAGAGTAACTGTCACCTCCGCGAACGGAAAGGAAGCAACGATCACGTTGGTGGGTGAAGGGGAGTTCCTGGGTGAGGACAGCATGATTTCCGCCCACCCTCTTCGACCCTCGACGGCCACCGCGATGACCGAGTGTGCACTTCTCAGGATCAGCAAGGCGGAAATGGTCCGCGTTCTTCACAAGGAACACGAATTGTCTGAGATGTTCACGTCCTTTCTTCTGGCGCGTAACGCTCGCATCCAGGCGGACCTGGTGGATCAGCTTTTCAATTCCAGCGAAAAGCGGCTGGCGAGGATTCTGTTACTGCTCGCGCAGTTCGGCAAGGAAAGCAAACCCGACACAGTGGTTCCGGACATCAGCCAGGAGGTGTTGGCCGAGATGATTGGCACAACCCGGTCCCGAGTGAGCTTTTTCATGAATCGCTTCAGGAAACTGGGCTTTATCGATATAACGGCGAGATTCGGATTCACAACACCCTTCTCAATATCTTCCTGAAGGAGTAGCCGTACCCCATGTTGCCGCAGAATCCGTGGCCGTGGATGTGGAGAGCTGACGAGCAGGCGTGGATGCGGGGAAAACAACGGCAAAGGCTACGGGAAAATGATCTTCGCTCTGTGAAGGCCGACCGCCACGGATTCTGCTGTGAATATTGGGGACGGTACTGTGTTCCTCCGGCGACAGTCTGTTCAATATTGCTCACATTGCCAGTTATCGAAAAGGCGAGTCGGCATCCAAGCCACATCAGCAGGTACCCCAGTCTCGCCCTGCTTTTGGGCTAGCCTGGGGATGTCACGCAGTGACTGAGAGCTTCGTGGAACGAATCCCTCCGGGCCTTAGTGGTGAATTCTTCTGAAACCAGCGACCAGCCGGACGCCGCGTTCCCGTGCTGCTTGGGCGGGGATCTTCGTATAACGCGACCAACCCCACCACGGGACGATCGCCAGTTGCTAATACCTGGTCACTAGCAACCAGTTACTTCTACATCCCCGGCATCTTCATGCCGGCCATGCGGCGGGCGAAGCTGGGCTTGCCCATGCCCTTGAACATCTTGCGCATCTGGGCGTACTGGCGGAGGAGCTGATTGACTTCCTGCACGCTGGTGCCTGAGCCGCGCGCGATACGCTTGCGGCGGCTGCCGTTGATGACCTCGTGGTGCTCGCGCTCGTACGACGTCATGGAGTTGATGATGGCTTCGACGCGGGTGAGTTCTTTTTCGTCCACGTTGTCGGCGGCCTTCTGCATGTTGGAGAAGGGGCCGATCTTGGGCAGCATGCCCATGATGCTCTTGATGGAGCCCATCTTCTTGACCTGGCGCAGTTGATCGCGGAAGTCCTCGAGCGAGAAGCCTTCGTGGCTCATCGCCTTGGCCGCGAACTCCTGGGACTTCTTCTTGTCGAGCGTGGCGTCGGCCTTCTCGATGAGCGAGAGGATGTCGCCCATGC
Organism: uncultured Acidobacteriaceae bacterium; assembly: GCA_963814165.1. GTDB lineage: Bacteria > Acidobacteriota > Terriglobia > Terriglobales > Acidobacteriaceae > DASRAA01. The sequence goes on from CAWFBW010000021.1 coordinate 132,932, forward strand.
CGAGGATGCGTCCCACGATGCGGTCGGGATGGAACGGTTCGAGCGCTTCGTATTTTTCGCCGACGCCGATGAACTTGATGGGCTGGCCGGTAACGTTGCGGATCGAGAGCGCTGCGCCGCCGCGGGCGTCGCCGTCCATCTTGGTGAGTACCACGCCGGTGAGCGTGAGCTTCTTGTGGAACTCGTCGGCCGAGCGCACCGCGTCCTGTCCGGTCATGGAGTCGGCAACGAAGAGGATCTCCTGCGGGTTGAGGATCTTCTTCAGCGACTGCATCTCGTCCATCAACTGCTCGTCAATGTGCAGACGGCCGGCGGTATCGACGATGAGCACGTCGCAGCCATTAGCAATGGCGTCGCGGCGGGCTTCCTTCACTAGCCGCTCGACGTTGGCGGTGTTGGCCTCGCCCACTTCGCCTTCGTAAAGATGTGCCTTGACGGCGTTGGCGACAACCTTTAAGCTGCTCACGCGCCGCAGGGCGATATACGTCAACCGAAACCAGCAGCGGGCGATGTCCGCCCTGCTTCAGCCAGTGCGCGAGTTTGCCTGAAGTCGTGGTCTTGCCGGAACCCTGCAAGCCAGCCATGAGAATGACGGTCGGCGGTTGCGAGGCGAACTTCAGCTTGGCCGTGTCTTTGCCGAGGATCGCGACCAGCTCGTCGCGCACGATCTTGATGACCTGCTCGGACGGCGAGAGCGAGGTCATCACTTCCTGGCCCAGCGACTTCTCGCGGATGTGCTCGATCAGTTCTTTGACGACGTTGAAATTGACGTCGGCTTCGAGCAGGGCCATGCGAATTTCTTTGAGCGCCTCGCCGATGTTTTCTTCGGTAAGGGTTCCCTGACCGCGCAGGTTCTTGAACGCACGCTGCAGCTTATCTGTAAGATTCTCAAACATTTAGGTCAACTCTAGCAGGATAGATTCCGGCGACTTGCAGCTTCAGGATATCACGCAACGAACGGGCGATTCGACCGTTCGGCGTTGCTTGAATTCTCCTGCGAAGCACTCTTCGTCCCGGAGGAATACCGGAGGGACGGCAGACCTCGCCTGCAACCCGGCATTATTTACTTGTCAAGACACAAAACACAACAGCTCTCGTCAACCCGCTGAATTCAAGGTTCCTATTCCTGGGTTGAGCGGTGCATAACGGCGCGTACTTTGTGCTACCGTCAAATCCAGAGCCAGATTTCGCGCGGCCGCGCGATCTGGCCGTTGTTGTTTTGCAGCAAAACTCAGGCGTGACCCATTGCCACGCCGAAGCAAGTTCCTTGAAAACTGAAATGCTTGCGCGGAAACAGGAAGGGCGGGCGAGCGGAGGCGCGCTCCGCCGAGGCTGAGGTTCCAGAATCTCTGCTGTCCTGCCCTCGCCTGCTCTGCGCCCAAAAACTACTCCGCTATACGTGTCTCTGCCGTACGAAATATCTCTGCCGCCGCCAGGATCGTGTTGGTGTGGATGGTGACCGTGTCTTCGACTCGATGGCGTAGCCCCCGGCGAGCGTCACCATGACCGGAATATTGCGCGCGCGGGCGGCGCGAAAGACCAGCTCGTCGCGCTGCTTCAGGCCGTCAATCGAGAAATCCAATCCGCCAAGCTGGTCTTCCCGGTAGGGATCGGCGCCCGCCACGTAACAGATCAGGTCAGGCTCAAACTGCCGCAGCCCGGAGCTGAGCGCGTTGTCGAGCCACGCGAGATAATCCGCATCGCCGCAGCCGTCGGGCAAATTCACATCGATCGACGACGGCGGTTTGGTGAACGGGTAGTTGTTCTCCTGGTGCAGCGAGATAGTGAAGACGCTCTTGCTGGGAGCCTGCCGAACGTTACCGCCCGCGGTGGCTGACACCGAGCCGTGGTGCAGGCCAGGATGGCGAGTGTGGCGGCCTGGTGTCCGGCAGTGTCCAAAGATGGCGGCTGTGCCGTTGCCCTGGTGAACGTCGCAGTCCACGGTCATGGCGCGCTGGATGAGCTTGCGCTTCTGCAGACTGCGAATGGCGATGGCGAAGTCGTGCATCATGCAGAAGCCTTCGCCGTGGTCGGGGAAGGCGTGATGGAATCCGCCGCCGATGTTGACGCACGCGCCGTCGGCAATGGCGCGCTCGGCCGCGAGGATGGAGCCGCCGGTGTGCAGCATGAAGGTATCGACCACCTGCGGCGAGTAGGGGATCTCCATCTCCAGTTCTTCGCGCGCGGTGAGGCTGCCTTCCATCAGCTTGTTGACGTAGTGCGGGGAGTGCACCAGCATCACGTCGGACTCGGAGGCGGGCTGCGGCTCGACGAAGTCGGACTCTTCGACCACGCCATGCTCGAAGAGGCGCTCGCGGATAAGGCGGTACTTGTCGGCGCGAAAGACGTGCTCGCCGATGGGGAGGAAGTATTTCTCGCTATAGACCAGTTTGAAAGGCAGCATGGGCCGATGGTTCCGGTTGCGGACTCCGCAAACACACGATTGTAAGCGGATGACGGGGGAAAGCAACCCACAAGCAGAGCACGGAAGTTGTTGTCGGGGCATTTTCGTCCCCATCCTTTGCTAAAAGAAGGCAAAGGATGGGGCACCCGCGGGTGATTTAAGATGGCGAGCGATGGCTTCGGCTGGACAACTCGTGTCGTTGCGACGGGCCGCGGGACACAACCTGCTGGCGACGACGGGGGCAGCACTGATTTTCGTCTTTGTTCTATGCGCGCTGTTTGCGCCGTGGATTGCGCCGCAGGACCCGGCGGGCATCGACTTGCCGGCGCGGTTGATGGTTCCGTCGTCGTCGCATTGGTTTGGAACCGACGAGTTGGGGCGAGACATTTTTTCGCGAGTGATTTTTGGCGCGCGGATTTCGATGCTGGTGGGAACTTGCGTGGTGGCGGCATCGCTGACGTTGGGGCTGATTTTCGGATCGATCGCGGGATACTACGGCGGATTTCTCGATCGCTTCCTGAACGTTATGGTGATGAACGCGTTCATGTCGTTTCCGGGAATTCTGCTGGCGATTGCGTTCGTGGCGTTTCTGGGGCCGGGGCTTTTTAACCTTATTCTGGCGCTCTCGATTGGCGGATGGGTGGGATACGCGCGATTGGTGCGGGCGCAGGTGCTGGCGGTGCGAGAGCGCGAATTTGTGGAAGGCGCGCGGGCGGTGGGCGCGAGCGATCTGCGGATCATCATGCGGCACATTCTTCCGAACATCATTCAGCCGGTGATTGTGCAGGCGGCGATTGGCATGGCGGGAGCGATCCTGGCGGAAGCGACCATGAGCTTTCTTGGGCTTGGGCGTGCCGCCTCCGACGCCGAGCTGGGGTTCGATGCTGAATGATGCACGTTCGCATCTGTTTGACGCGCCGCACCTGGTGCTCTTCCCTGCCGCGGCGGTGATGCTGGCGGTGCTGTCGTTCAACTTCGTGGGAGATGGGTTGAGGGATTTTCTCGATCCGAGGTCGCGGATCGAAGTGGGGCTGTAGAAAGAAGAGTATTCACCACGGAAAGCACGGAACACACGGAAGAATTCCGGGCAAAAGACACAATCCACCACAGAGACACAGAGGCACGGAGAAACGCGGGCATCGAAATCCGCGCTTGGAGTCAGTGTACGGCGTCACTGCGATGAATTCGGCAGTGTTCTAGAATTCTCTTGATAAACTCCCGAGGCTTTCATGAACACTTCTCGCTACAAGCCTCTTGCCGGCGTACTTGCGATTTCTGTTTTGACGGTGTTAGTGGCTACTTCTTGCGGCGGGCAGGCGGCGCAGTCGAACACTACGCCGCCTCCGCCGTCGCAGACGTATCAACTGGTATGGTCGGATGATTTCAATGGAACTGATGGCTCGGCGCCGGATGCGAGCAAGTGGGCGATCCAGACGGGCGGCGGTGGTTGGGGCAACAACGAATTGGAGTCGTACACGGCGCGTCCGCAGAACGTGCAGGTGTCGGGCGGGAACCTGGTGATCACGGCCATCAAAGAGGACTACACCGGGAGCGATGGAATCTTGCGGCACTACACCTCGGCGCGCATGCAGACCAAGGGACTGTTCTCGCAGCAATACGGGCGGTTCGAGGCGCGGATCAAGATTCCGAAGGGCCAGGGCATGTGGCCGGCGTTCTGGATGCTGGGCAATAACATTGATACCGCCGGGTGGCCGGCGTGCGGCGAGATCGACATCATGGAGAACATTGGGAAGGAGCCCGCGATCGTGCACGGCACGCTGCACGGGACCGGCTATCCGCCTGAGGGATACACGGCGGCGTACACACTGCCGAGCGGCGCGTTTTCCGATGACTTTCACGTGTTCGCGGTGGAGTGGGAGCCGCAGCAGATTCGGCTTTATGTGGACGGAACCCTGTACGCGACCGATACGAAGGCCGCGTCACCGCAACCGGCCAACTGGCCGTTCGACAGCCAGCCGCTTTTCATGTTGCTGAATCTGGCGGTAGGCGGTAATTGGCCGGGCGATCCGGATGTGACGACGCAGTTTCCGCAGCAGATGCTGGTGGATTATGTGAGGGTGTATCAGAAGCAGTAACTGGTTGCTGGTAACTGGGAACAAGCAATAAGTTTGAAACTCTGATCAGATTGCGGGGTGCGGAACATCTTCGCTCGCCCGCGCATCAAAGGACACATGGCTACTGACAAGGCAGTTTTGGGTGGTGGATGTTTTTGGTGCGTTGAGGCGGCCTTCCTGCAACTGGAAGGCGTGGAGTCGGTGGTGTCCGGCTACATGGGTGGCAAGAGGCCGAACCCGACGTATGAGCAGGTTTGCACCGGAGTGACCGGACACGTTGAAGTGGCCGAGATCACGTTTGATCCGGCGAAGATCAGCTTCCACGATCTGCTGGAGGTATTCTTCACGGCGCATGATCCGACGACGCTGAATCGGCAGGGGAATGATGTGGGCGAGCAGTATCGCTCGGTCGTCTTCTATATGGATGAGACGCAGAAGAAGACGGCAGAAGAAGTGATCGCGGAGTTCACGCGTGAGCAGGTTTACGACAAGCCGATTGTGACGGCGGTGGAGCCGGCGCAGACGTTTTGGCCTGCTGAGAATTATCACCAGAATTATTATGCGAACAATCCGAATCAGCCGTATTGCATGTTTGCGGTGGCTCCGAAGGTGAAGAAGGTGCGGCAGAAGTTTGCGTCGAGATTGAAGGCTGCGGTGTAGGGGGAATTTCACCACGGAAACCCCGGAACGCACGGAAAAATCTAGATTAGAAAAGCGCAGCCCGCGGCTAAAGCCGGGCATTCTTGTGGACTTGATTCGCCGGACTGAAGTCCAGCGCCTCCACCGTTGAAGAAGCAACTTGTGCCGCCGACTGAAGCCGGGGTACAAACCGGGCAGATACTTTACAGATCAGACCGGGGACATAGTTTACACCTGGGTCCGTTCACGAAGGCGTGTAGAACAAGGCATGCCTTGGAAAGTGAGCGGAGTGGTGGAGAAACGCAAACAGTTTCTGGCGGAGTATGCGTCAGGAGAGAGGACGATGAGGGAGTTGTGCGGTATGTACGGGGATCTCGCGGCCGACCGGGTATGCGGTGTTGCGGCGCTTCCAGGAGCAGGGCGAGACGGGACTGCAAGAGCGGAGTCGGGCGGCGCTGCGGCATCCCAACCAGACGGCGGCGGAGATTGAGGAGGCGGTGCTGGAGCTGCGGCGGGAGCACATGACTTGGGGACCGCGCAAGCTGAAGTGGGTGCTGGAGCGGGAGTGTCCGCAAGTGGAGTGGCCGGCGGCGAGCACGATAGGAGCGCTGCTGGACCGGGAAGGTCTGACGCGGCATCGCAAAAAACGGCGCAAGGTGGCGCCGTATAGCGAGCCGCTGGCGGCAGCGACGGAGCCCAACCGCGTCTGGTGCGCCGATTTTAAAGGCTGGTTTCGGACTCAGGATGGCGAGCGTATCGATCCGCTGACCATCACGGACGCGCACAGCCGTTACCTGATCCGCTGTCAGGCGGTGGAGATGACGGACACGGCGCGGGTGCAGGCGATCTTCGAAGCGGCGTTTCGCGAATGCGGAATGCCTTGGGCGATGCGCACCGACAACGGGCCGCCATTCGCCTCGCGGGCGATCGCCGGGCTGTCGCGGCTGGCGGTGTGGTGCCTGAAGCTGGGGATTGTGCCGGAGCGGATCGAGGCGGGACATCCGGAGCAGAACGGGCGGCACGAGCGCATGCATCGCACGCTGAAGGCGGAGACGGCGTCGCCGGCCGCGGCCAACCGGCGGGCGCAGCAGCGCAGCTTCGACCGCTTCCGGCAAGAGTACAACCAGCAGCGGCCGCACGAGGCGTTGGGCATGCAGACGCCGGCCGCGGTGTACGTGCCGTCGCTGCGGGAGTATCCGGCGCGAGTGCGGGAGCCGGAGTACGACAGCGCGCTGTTGGTGCGGCGGGTGGACTGCACCGGGCACATCTCGTGGAAACATGTGAGCGTGTTCTTAAGTGATGTACTGACGGGCGAGCGGGTAGGGTTGCTGCCGGTCGATGAACGTCATTACGAGGTGTACTTCGGGAGCACTCCGCTGGCGCGCTTTGATAGCCATCAGCTGCGGATGGAGCGCCTGCCGAGTGCAAAACGCGAGCGGCGAAAAAACTGCGGAGGAAATGTGGAAATCTCAAACAGCGAGATTCCCACATTCCCTCCGCACGACTACTACGAAGGGAATGAAGGACAACCAGAACGGACGAAAGTGTAAAGCATGTCCCCGGTCTGCAATGTAAAGAATGTGCCCGGCTGGACAACAAATATCGCCCTTCGGGCTAAGAGGGATAGAATACGGCGATGGCGGATTCGCTTAATTTCAGTTTGTGGTTTCCCAGCTTTCAGGAAGATGAGATGATGCCGCGGGCGGTGTCGGTGATGCGGCAGTTCTTGTTTTCGGAGGTGCGCGAAGGGATTACGTATTTGTCGGTGCATCCGGTGGCTTGGTCGGAGCCGACGGTACTGGAACGGCGGTTTGATCCGGGGATTTCTCCCGAAGAAGCGGCCGAAGTCGCCAGCGAGTTCGTGCACGACGATTTTGGGTTCGTGTTCGAGGCGTTCTGGGATTTGTGGGTTCCAAATGCAGACTCGGAAGGCGATGCGTGGGTGCAGCGTCCGATTGCCGTTCGGTTTGTGGTGCATGGCGTGCAGTTCGACGAAGGGATTTACACCGACGACGGCCACGTCGAGGTGGACTTTGGGCTGGACACTCCGTTCCTGTTCGAGGGCCTGAAGCTGTCAGCCGAAGATGAAGAACATGTGCGGTCCAACGTGGCAAAGCTGGTGGCGTTCACAATCGCGGTGCAGAACAATTGCAAGTTGAGTGGTCGAGTTTTGTGGTCGGAGTCGGAGAATAATCTGGCGCAGAAGTTGATTGCACAGTTGCAGCAGACGCAGTAGAAGCAATTAGCAATTAGCAATTAGCAATTAGCAATTAGCGGACTGCGTAGAGCCAGCCCACGCGTTCCAATATTTTCGCTAACCAGGGGCGCTTATCCACGGCTAAAGCCGGTCAATCTTCATTCGCAGATTCGCCGGGCTAACGCCCGGCGCTTCCACCAAAAAGAAAGCGGCGTTGCGGCACCCTTCGTCCCGCCACGCGGGATCAGGGCAGGCTTTGAAGTGGTGCTCTGACGTGGGTTCATCGCCCGCTCCTCGCAGGTTCGTCGCTCCCACCCTGTCGCCAAATACGGGCGACAGGATGGGGCACCCGCATTCGATATATGTACGTGATGAAAAACCCCACTCAAGCAAAAGCGCTTGAGTGGGGCACCGAATTTCATGGCATCGATCGAAAAATCCAGTTCGAAGTACCCCGACCAAACAAAAATCGCGGGAACTAAAGTCCCCGCGAGTGGTTTTTCTTCGGCCGTGTCGGCACGACTGAAGAGGCTGCTGAAAAAAGAGTCAACCGAGTAAACTCGGCTATTTGTCGAACCAAGAGTCAATAGCTTACGGGCCAAGATTGGGTCGAAAACGCCCCAAAATTACTACCTTGGTTCTTTTTTCAGCAGCCTCTGAAGTCGTACCATTTCAAAACAGCTACTTCGTGCGGCCGCCTTCGATTTGCAACTCTGCGCTGGCTCCTGCCTGGGCTGCGGCTAGACGAGCCGTCAGCACACGGTAAGGTGAGCAGGAGACGTAGTTCAGTCCGACGCCTGCGCAGAATTCGACGGAAGCGGGATCGCCACCGTGTTCTCCGCAGATGCCCAGCTTGATGGTTGGGCGGGTCTTGCGACCCTTTTCGACAGCCATCTTGATGAGTTGTCCGACGCCCTGCTGATCGAGCGTGGCGAACGGGTCTTGCTTCAAGATGCCTTCGGCGAGGTAGGCGGTGAGAATCTTGCCCACATCGTCGCGCGAGAAGCCGAAGGTGGTCTGGGTGAGATCGTTGGTGCCGAAGCTGAAGAACTCAGCCTCTTGTGCGATCTCATCGGCCATGAGGGCGGCGCGCGGCAACTCGATCATGGTGCCGACGAGGTATTCGACCTTGGTTTCTTTCTCGGCGAACACTTCTTCAGCGACGCGACGAACGATGGCTGCCTGGTTGGCCATTTCCTTGATGCCCGTGGTGAGCGGAATCATGACTTCGGGCTTCACTTTCACGCCTTCTTTCGCGACCTTGACGGCCGCTTCGAAGATGGCGCGCGCCTGCATCTCGGTGATCTCGGGATAGGTGATGCCGAGACGGCATCCGCGCAGGCCAAGCATCGGGTTGACTTCGTGCAACTGCTCGACGCGATTGAGCAGAGTGTGAAGTTCCTTCAACTTGGGCGAGCGGGGCTTGTTGATTTCGAGTTTCGCGATCTCGACCATGAGGTCTTCGCGACGCGGCAGGAACTCGTGCAGCGGCGGATCGAGAGTGCGGATGGTGACGGGGAATCCGTCCATGGCGCGGAAGACGCCGACGAAATCGGCACGCTGCATGGGCAGAAGTTTTTTCAGCGCCAGGCGGCGGTCTTTCTCGTTGTTGGCGAGAATCATGGTGCGCATGTGCGGCAGGCGGTCTTCGGCGAAGAACATGTGCTCGGTGCGGCAAAGGCCGATGCCTTCTGCGCCGAAGGCGCGGGCCTGGAGGGCGTCGCGTGGAATGTCGGCATTGGCGCGGACGCCGATGCGGCGGAACGGCTCAGCCCAGCTCATGAACTTGAGCAGTTCGGGATCGTCGGGCGAGGCGTCAACGGTCTTGAGCTGGCCGTTGATGACGCGGCCGGTGGTGCCGTCGAGGGAAATCCAGTCGCCGGCTTTGAGGGTCTTGCCTGCAACTTTGATTTCGCGGTTCTTCTCGCTGACGTCGATGTCGCCGGCTCCGGCAACGCAGCACTTGCCCATGCCGCGGGTGACGACGGCGGCGTGGCTGGTCATGCCGCCGCGCGAGGTGAGAATGCCGCTGGCGACTTCCATGCCGTGAATGTCTTCGGGCGTGGTTTCGGCGCGGACGAGGATGAGCTTGGTCTTGGGATCTTTCTGGTAGCGCTCGACGGCTTCGTCGGCGGTGAAGACGATTTGGCCGACGGCGGCGCCGGGTGAGGCGGGGAGTCCGGTGGCGAGCACTTCAACTTTTACATTTTTTTCGTCGAGGCGCGGGACGAGGAAGTCGTAGAGCTGGTTGGCTTCGACGCGGAAGATGGCTTCTTCCTTGGTGATGAGTCCTTCTTCGACCATCTGGATGGCGACGCGCACGGCGGCGCGACCGGTGCGCTTACCGTTGCGGGTCTGCAACATGTAGAGGCGGCCATCCTGGATGGTGAACTCGAAATCCTGCATGTCGCGGTAGTGGTTTTCGAGGCGCGTGGTGATGTCGCGGAGCTGCTTGTAGGTGTCAGGCTGAATTTCTTCGAGCTTTGAAATGTGGATCGGCGTGCGGATGCCGGAGACCACGTCTTCGCCCTGCGCGTTCATGAGGAACTCGCCGTAAAACTCTTTCACGCCGGTGGCGGGGTTGCGGGTGAAGCCGACGCCGGTGCCGCTGGTGTCGCCGAGGTTGCCGAAGACCATGGCCTGCACGTTGACGGCGGTGCCGAGCATGTCGTCGATGTTGTTGATGCGGCGATAGGTCTTGGCGCGATCGTTCATCCAGGAGCGGAACACGGCGTCACGCGACATGACGAGCTGATCGTGCGGGTTCTGCGGGAATTCCTGCTTGGTGTGCTTCACGACAACTTTCTTGTACTCGGCGATGACTTCCTGGAGGGCCTTGGCGTCGAGCTCGGTGTCGAGCTTCACCTTGCGCCGCTTCTTCTTGCCGTCGAAAACTTCTTCGAAGGCGTGCTTGGGAATATCGAGCACGACGCTGCCGAACATCTGGATGAGGCGGCGATAGGAGTCGTAAGCGAAGCGCGGATTGTTGGTGAGCTTGGCGAGGCCGGCGACGGATTTGTCGTTGAGTCCGAGGTTGAGGATGGTGTCCATCATGCCGGGCATGGAGAACTTGGCGCCGGAGCGAACGCTGACGAGCAGCGGATTATCGGCGCCGCCGAGCTTCTGGCCCTGGAGCTTCTCGAGCTTGTCGAGGGCTTCGTCCATTTGGCGGTTCACTTCTTTGGAGACGCGGCCGTCGCGCATGTATTCGCGGCAGGCCTCGGTCTGGATGGTGAAGCCGGGAGGTACGGGGAGCTTGGCGTTGGTCATTTCGGCGAGGCCGGCGCCCTTGCCGCCCAACACGTCTTTCATTTTGCCGTTGCCTTCGGCGTAATTATCGCCAAAGGAGTAAACGTACTTAACCGATTTTGTGTCGGCTGCTTTAGCTGCTACGTCTGCGGTTTGTGTGCTCATTGTTTTGATCCTCTGCTGAATGCATGGCGCTATGAAGATTTGGTTTCGGTAACGATTTCGCTGAAATCGGCGATGGTGGAAAACTCGGCTAAAAGCGTTTCCAGGAGTGCGAGGCGATTGGCACGGACGGTTTCGTCATCGACCATGACCATGACCTTGTCGAAGAAGAGGTCGATGGGTTGGCGAAGACGGCTGATTTCGGTGAGCGCGGCGGAGTAGTTTTTCTGCTCGCGGAACTGGTGAACTTTGGCGGCGACTTCGGGCAAGGCGACGGCCAGGGATTTTTCGGCGTCGTCGGTCAGGACCGCGGCGTCGAGCGCAGGCGCGATGGCTTTGTTGGTTTCGCGGGCCTGACGAAGAATGTTCTTGGTGCGCTTGAAGGCGACGGAGATGGAGGCGAAGTCTTCGGAGCCGCGCACCTGGGTAAGGGCTTGGGCGCGGGCGATGGCGTCGACTACATCGTCGCTCGCGGCGGCGAGGACGGCGTTGACGACGTCGTAGGCGAAGCCGCGGGCGTCTTTGAGATAGAACTCGAGACGCTCGCGCAGGAAATCGGTGGTGGCGGCGGTGTAATCGACTTTCGGGTCGAAACGTTTCTCGGCCTCGCTGCCGGCGTATTCGATGCGGGCGTCGGCGAAGAGCTTCGAGAGCGAGAGCGGGAGCTTGTGCTCGGCAATTATTTTGACGATGCCATTGGCACCACGCCGAAGGGCCAGCGGATCTTTGGAGCCGGTGGGCTGGAATCCTAGGGCGAACATGCCGGCGATGGTGTCGGCCTTGTCAGCGATGGCCAGCACGGCGCCGCAGATACTCGGCGGCACGGCGTCGTCCATGGACTCGGGCTGGTAGTGGTGGTAAATGGCGTCGCCGATGGCTTCGGCGGTCGGGTGTGGCAGAAGCGGATCGAGCGACTGCACCTTGGCGTAGAGTCCGCCGATGATGCCCTGGAGTTCGGTGAATTCCTTGACGAGGTCGGTGGTGAGATCGGCTTTGCAGAGCAGAGCGGCCTTGTGCACGACGCCCGAACGGATGGTGACGCCAGCGTTCTCGAGCAGTGCAGAGATGAGGCTGCCGAGCTTCTGGACGCGCATCGTCTTGTCGAAGTAGCTGCCCAGGTCTTTCTGGAAAGTGACGGACTTGAGCATCTCGACGCGATTGCGGAGCGAGATTTTCTGGTCGGTGTTCCAGAAGAAGCGGGCGTCGTTGAAGCGGGCGCGCAGCACGCGTTCGTTGCCGTGGCGGATGAGGCCGTCGGGATCGCTGTCTGTGTTAAGGACGGCGAGGAAATGCGGCGAGAGCTTGCCATCGGCGTCTTCGAGCGCGAAGTATTTCTGGTGGTCGCGCATGACGGTGACGAGGACTTCCTGCGGCAAGGTGAGGTATTCGGGATCGAAGCTGCCGAGGATTACCGTAGGACATTCGGTGAGGTTCACGACGGTATCGAGCAAGGACTTGTCTTCACGCCAGCGCGCGCCGGGAACGGTGCGGGTGGCGGCGTCGAGGGTTTTGCGGATGCGATGCTCGCGCTCGGCGGAAGTTACGGTGACGAAGTTCTTGGCAAGCGCTGCAGCGTAATCTGAGGGCTGGTCGATTTCGACTACGCCGCTGGAGAGAATGCGGTGGCCCTCGCTGGAGTTGCCGGCGGTGATGCCTCCGAATTCGACGGGAACGACCTGGGCGTCGAGCAGCGAGACCATCCAGCGGAGTGGCCGAACGAAGCGCTCGGCGGATTTGCCGCGCCAGTACATGGACTTGGCCCAGTAGATTGCGGCGATTTCTTTGGGCAGCAATTCGGCCAGGATTTCGCTGGCGGCGCGGCCCTTCTTCTGGACGGTGGCAGCGAGATACTCGCCTTTGGCGTTGGAGATTTTCTCCAGGGAGGCGACGGTAACTCCGGCCTTGCGGGCGAAGGCCTCGGCTGCGGCAGTGGGAGCACCGTCTTTGAAGGCGGTCTTCGTAGAGGGGCCGGTAAGCTGTTCCTGTACATCAGGCTGCTGGACGGACACATTGCGCGCCAAAATGGCGATGCGGCGGGGCGTGGAGAACGATTCCATGGCGGGCGAGTCGGCGAGGCGCTCGCGCGTGAGCAAGTCTTTGGTGCGGCGCGAAAGTTCGTCGCGCGCCGAGTCGATCATTCGGGCGGGAATCTCTTCGGTACCGATCTCTAATAGGAAGTCAGACATGAATTCGTGCGTTCTTTCTATTGTGCCGCATTTCGTGTTGCAGTTGTGTGACTAGGGTCACAGGAAAACCGCTATTCGCTATTCGCTCTTCGCCGTTCGCTCGCGGACTAAAAGTTGGCGAACCATCTACCGTCCCTACCGGGACTCACTTCTATTTCTGCCGCGCACCCAGCGCTAAAGCGCTGGGCTATGATCTTTCGCCCCTCCGGCGCTGGGTTCCTACGCCGGGCTCAGGCCTAGGGCTCGCAGCTCTGTCGCCGCTACGCGGCTCGGGTACTTATATCGCGATCTGACCGCGGGCTTACGCCCAGGGGTAAAACAAATTTCGCCGCGGCGCGGCTGTATGTGCCGGCAAATCAATTGGCACTGTAGTTCCAAGCAATTCGAGGCCTCAGGGGCTAAAGCCCGATTTTTCTATCGCGGCTTGCGGCACGACTAAAGAGGCTGCTGAAAAAAGCGCTTACATTCGTTGCCGCTTGTCGCTGTGCTCATTTTTCGCGAGTTGAGCGGCCCTTCGGCATCGCTTTTCGGTCTCTGCAGGAGCTTTTTTCGGCCCTGCAGACACACTACTCCCTCCGCTTACTGCGCCGGAATTAGCTTCCGCAGCTTCACCAGGCGCACCAGGTTGTTGGCCGTCGCCAACAAACGAAACAACCAGTCCACCCGCTTCGCCCCCTGCAATTTGATCTTGCGCATGATGCTGTCTCCCTTGCCCCAGCCAAACACCATCTCCACCAGCTTGCGTTTCTTCTGGCTGATCTTCATCCTGGGATCGTTGCGTTCGCTCTCGGTTAGAAAGTTCGGCCAGTGGGTGGAAGGCTTTTCGTATTCCGCCACGTGCGGAGCGATGTGGCGCTCGCGCAACGCCGCGATAAACTTCTGCTCCTGATAGTGTTTGTCAGCCCCCAGCGTGATGGCCTTCGGGTTGGTCGCCGTGCCCCCGCCTGTCCGCGGCATCTCGTCCAGCATGACCAGCGCCGCCTCACGTTCTGCTGTCGCGCTCGACTGCGTGGCGCAAGCTGCGACCACCAGCCCGTTACGGTTCTCGATGATCACATGTCCCAGATAGCTCGGCTTCGACTCCCCCGCCGTGCTCTTCTTATACAAGCGCGCATCCGGGTCCGTGCTCGACTCATGGGTGTCGCGCAGCAACTTCCGCCCGCCAGATCCCGTGCCCTGCGTCGGCGGCGGATCCTTGGGCGCAAAACTGTCGCGGTTCGCCCACGCCTCCAGCAGCGTTCCGTCCACCGTGAAGTGTTCTTCGCTCAGCAAATTCTGCGTCCGCGCCTGCTCCACCACCGCCGCCAGCAACCGTTGCGATACCTCGCCCGCCAGCAAACGGTCGCGGTTCTTCGTGAACACCGTCGCGTCCCACACCTGCTCATCCATCCCCAGTCCCACAAACCAGCGGTACAGCAGGTTGAAATCGATCTGCTCCATCAACTGCCGCTCACTGCGCAGCGCGAACAGCGCCTGTAACAATAAGGCCCGCAACAGTTGCTCGGGCGGAATCGAAGGCCGCCCCCGGCGGGCGTACAACGCGTCAAAGTGCAACGACAGATCGGCCAAGGCCTGATCCACCATCGGCCGGATCGCTCGCAACGGGTGCGCGGCGGGCACGCGCTGTTCCAAGTCTATGTAGCTAAACATCACGGGTTGCTGCTTCTCGTCTCCACGCATGCTACTTACTTACCCTACCCCGTTGTGGAAAGCCTCGTACCTGCTCAGGTACATCCGCTTTTTTCAGCAGCCTCTAAAGTCGTGCCCTGATACGAGGCCGATTCTCGCAGCAGCCCGCGGCTGCCCTGAGAGCTAGCCTTCCGACTCAACCCTTATGCTTTAACCGGTTCCCTGTTGACTTCATTCTCCGGCTTAGAATCTTGTGCTGCTTGCTGCTGGTCCACATAGGCTTTGGCGACGCCGACGGCCAAGGCGCGGATGCGAGCGATGACGCCGACGCGCTCGGTGACGCTGATGGCTCCACGGGCGTCGAGAATGTTGAATAGGTGCGAGCACTTAAGGCAGAGGTCGAAAGCGGCGAGGACCGGAAAGCGATGGCGCTGTTCGCTATTCGCTATTCGCTCTTCGCCAGAAGGCTCTTCGCTTTTCGGCTTTCGCTTTTCGCTGTGTGCCTCGTTGTAGTGATCGAGCAGCGCCTGACATTCGGATTCGTAGAGACGCAGATGCTCCCAGGCTTTTTCGACGTCGGCGCGCTCGAAGTTGTAAACGGAGAACTGAAGTTCGTCTTGAAGGCGGATTTCGCCGTACTTCACGGGGCGGCCATCGGGGCCGACGACCCAGGTGATGTCGTAGATGCTGTCCACGTCCTGCAAGAAAGCGGCGATGCGCTCGAGGCCATAGGTCAGCTCGGCAGAGATGGGGTCGAGGTCGATGCCGCCACACTGCTGGAAATAAGTGAACTGCGTAATCTCGAGGCCGTCGAGCATGACCTGCCAGCCGATACCCCATGCGCCGAGTGTGGGCGACTCCCAGTTATCTTCTTCAAACTTGATGTCGTGCTTGCGCAGGTCAATGCCGATGGCTTCGAGCGAGGCGAGGTAAAGCTCCTGCACGTCGGCCGGCGGCGGCTTGAGGATGACCTGAAACTGCATGTGCTTGAAGAGACGGTTGGGGTTCTCGCCGTAGCGTCCGTCGGCGGGGCGGCGCGAGGGCTGCACGTAGCCGACACGATAGGGTTTGGGGCCGAGGACACGGAGGAAAGTTTCGGGCGCCATGGTTCCGGCGCCGACTTCGACGTCGTAGGGTTGCTGAAGCACGCAGCCATGGCCGGCCCAGAAAGTCTGGAGGCGGAGGATGAATTCCTGGAAGGTTAGCGGATTGGGGGAAGAAGCCAAATGATGTTCTCGCCTATTTCGGTTTTCGGATTCACGTAGCGCAAAACGCCGCTCCGCGGCTCCGGATTTCATTCGCATGTCCAGCCGGGCACATTCTTTACATTGCAGACCGGGGACATGCTTTACACTTTCGTCCGTTCTGGTTGTCCTTCATTCCCTTCGTAGTAGTCGTGCGGAGGGAATGTGGGAATCTCGCTGTTTGAGATTTCCACATTTCCTCCGCAGTTTTTTCGCCGCTCGCGTTTTGCACTCGGCAGGCGCTCCATCCGCAGCTGATGGCTATCAAAGCGCGCCAGCGGAGTGCTCCCGAAGTACACCTCGTAATGACGTTCATCGACCGGCAGCAACCCTACCCGCTCGCCCGTCAGTACATCACTTAAGAACACGCTCACATGTTTCCACGAGATGTGCCCGGTGCAGTCCACCCGCCGCACCAACAGCGCGCTGTCGTACTCCGGCTCCCGCACTCGCGCCGGATACTCCCGCAGCGACGGCACGTACACCGCGGCCGGCGTCTGCATGCCCAACGCCTCGTGCGGCCGCTGCTGGTTGTACTCTTGCCGGAAGCGGTCGAAGCTGCGCTGCTGCGCCCGCCGGTTGGCCGCGGCCGGCGACGCCGTCTCCGCCTTCAGCGTGCGATGCATGCGCTCGTGCCGCCCGTTCTGCTCCGGATGTCCCGCCTCGATCCGCTCCGGCACAATCCCCAGCTTCAGGCACCACACCGCCAGCCGCGACAGCCCGGCGATCGCCCGCGAGGCGAATGGCGGCCCGTTGTCGGTGCGCATCGCCCAAGGCATTCCGCATTCGCGAAACGCCGCTTCGAAGATCGCCTGCACCCGCGCCGTGTCCGTCATCTCCACCGCCTGACAGCGGATCAGGTAACGGCTGTGCGCGTCCGTGATGGTCAGCGGATCGATACGCTCGCCATCCTGAGTCCGAAACCAGCCTTTAAAATCGGCGCACCAGACGCGGTTGGGCTCCGTCGCTGCCGCCAGCGGCTCGCTATACGGCGCCACCTTGCGCCGTTTTTTGCGATGCCGCGTCAGACCTTCCCGGTCCAGCAGCGCTCCTATCGTGCTCGCCGCCGGCCACTCCACTTGCGGACACTCCCGCTCCAGCACCCACTTCAGCTTGCGCGGTCCCCAAGTCATGTGCTCCCGCCGCAGCTCCAGCACCGCCTCCTCAATCTCCGCCGCCGTCTGGTTGGGATGCCGCAGCGCCGCCCGACTCCGCTCTTGCAGTCCCGTCTCGCCCTGCTCCTGGAAGCGCCGCAACACCGCATACCCGGTCGGCCGCGAGATCCCGTACATACCGCACAACTCCCTCATCGTCCTCTCTCCTGACGCATACTCCGCCAGAAACTGTTTGCGTTTCTCCACCACTCCGCTCACTTTCCAAGGCATGCCTTGTTCTACACGCCTTCGTGAACGGACCCAGGTGTAAACTATGTCCCCGGTCTGATCTGTAAAGTATCTGCCCGGTTTGTACCCGCAACCTACCGCGGGCTAACGCCCACGGCTAAAAGCTCATCGCCGCTCCGCGGCATAAACGCTCGGGCGTAAAACCCGCCCAGAAAATTGGAGAGCGCCAGTACGGCACGGCTGAAGCTGCGCCCTTCAAAACATTCGCAAGGACTAAGTCCGCGGCATCATCTGCCGTCCCTGCCGGGACTCGGAAATTGTTGCCACTCTACCCAGGACTGAAGTCCTGGGCTAAGCTCTTTCGCCCCTCCGGGGCGGGCTCGTAAAAACTCCTACAGCTTATTCAACATCACGGCCGTAACCAACTTCTTGTCGATGTGCCGCTCCAGAATCTGTATCAGGTAGCGGCGCAAATCAGAACCTTGTTTTTGCGACCACGGCTCGCTGGCCAGTGCTTCGAGCGGGGTGCGAAACATCCGCAGCGCCGCTGTGCGCGATTCCCATGTCAACTCCGACGACGCCAGGCGCTTATGTTGCGCGCACATGAGGCCGTCAGCCAGCGCGTGATAAAACGCCTTACTGCCGTTGAGCGACTGCCCGCAGTTACCGCAGGTGGTGAGTTCCGGAAGAAAGCCCACCAACCTCACCAGCCAAAGCTGGAAATACGTGAGCGGCATCCAGATGGAACCGCTGCGCAACTGCCGCAAGACTGAAGCCGTCAACCGGAAAATCGTGTCGCTGGCTTCGCGCTCGGGCAACAACTCGTCGAGCATTTCCGCGACGTGCTCCAAGGCCACGACGCGGGCGTAATCCATTTCGTCGGAGAGTGGCGACTCAAGAATTTCGCACGAATCCAAGCGTGCCAGTTCCTGCCGCTCGCGGTCCTCGTAATACAAACGTACGTAAGTGAGTGGTTCGAGCGCGCCGCCAAACCGCTTGCGCGACTTCTTGGCGGAACGCGCAACGCCCTTCACTTTGCCCTCAGCCCGGGTAAACAGAGTGACCAGCAAGTCGGCCTCGCGCAACGGATAGGTTCGCAGAACGATTGCTTCTGATTGCTTTAAAGCCATGAACTGTCGCCTGACGACCGGGGAACAACAGGAGCGGATGTGCCGAGATGTTGCCTGCGTATCGGATGGATCTACAGGCTACGATGGATCGACCAAACCACTACGCCGTAAATAAGTATTCTACTGGCAGATTTGGCTTGTGGAAAGCTCGCCTGCCAGACCGCGCTCTAACGCGGTTTTGCGCACTAGGGCGATGCTAGACTTGGCGAAAAGGTAGCGTGGTGATGAACGAAGACGCCGGTCAGACGACTCCGAACGAAAAACCGTTGCTCGTGCTGGCCCTTTGCGGGTTTATGGGGAGCGGCAAGTCGAGGGTTGGGCGCGAGCTGGCGGATTCGATGGGATGGGAGTTCGTGGACCTTGACGAGGAGATTGAGCGGCAGGAAGGCACGTCGATACGCGAGATTTTTGCGGAACGCGGCGAGGCCGAGTTCCGCGAGATCGAGCATAGGGCGCTGATGGAAGTGCTGTCTTCAGGCCGAACGCGCACGGTGCTTGCGCTGGGTGGCGGCACGGTTGCGCAAGCGAGTAATGATGAAGTGTTCAGACGGGCCGGATTGCGGACGGTGTTCCTCGAGGTGCCGCTGGAAGTCATGCTGGGACGGTGCTGTTCGAGCGAAGCGCAGAATCATATGCGTCCACTGGCGGCCGACCCGGCGGAGTTCAGGCGACTGTATGAAACGCGGCTGCCTTCTTACCGGCGCGCCGATATCACTGTGGAAGCCGGAGACAAGAGCGCGCTGGAAGTGGCGCGGCTGGTAGGCGCGGCGTTGTCGCTGGAACTAGTCAATGACCAGTAAGTGGAGTGCGAAGTGAGTTCGCGTTTTGATCGCATTCGACTGGTTATATATCGGGTCCACGTAGCTTCCACCATTCCTGGCCGCACGCCCTTCGGACTGTCTTCGTGATGTAAACTTGTCTTTAATAATCATGTCTATGCAAAAAATTCCCGTCGGAATACTCGGCGCTACTGGTGTCGTTGGGCAGCGCTTTCTACAACTGCTGGAAGGACATCCGTGGTTCGAAGTGGCTTGGCTGGCAGCGTCGGACCGCTCGGAAGGCAAGACCTACGAAGAAGCAGTGCGGTGGCGGCTGAAGACGCCGATCCCGGAGTTCGTTCGCAAGATGGTCGTCTCGCCGGCTGGGCCCGAAGGCGCGCCGAAGGTGATTTTCGCCGCACTTGATGCGGGGATCGCGCGCGAGTTGGAGCCGAAGTTTGCGGAAGCGGGATGCGCGGTGGTGAGCAACTCGTCGGCGTTCCGCATGCAGCAGGATGTTCCGCTGGTGATTCCTGAGGTCAATGCCGATCATCTGGCGTTGATCGAGCAGCAGAGCTGGCGGAAGAAGTCGGGCGGGTACATTGTGACGAATCCGAACTGCTCGGCGATCGGACTCGTGGTGGCGCTGGCGCCGTTACATCAGAAGTTTGGAGTTGAGTCGCTGTTCGTGACGACGATGCAGGCGGTAAGTGGGGCGGGATATCCGGGCGTCGCGTCGCTGGATATTTTGGGGAATGTGATTCCCTTCATTAAGAACGAAGAAGAAAAGATGGAGGAGGAAACGAAGAAGCTGCTCGGCACGCTAAACAGCCACAGCGTGCAGGATGCGGACTTCTCGATGACGGCACATTGCAATCGGGTGGCGGTGGAAGACGGGCACACGGAGTCGGTGTCGGTGAAGCTTGCGAAGAAGACTTCAGTGGAAGAGATTATCGAGGCATTCAACGGCTTCGGTTCGGAGCCGCATGATTTGGGCTGCCCGCTGGCGCCGGAGCATCCGCTGGTGTATGACGCGGCGCCGGACCGTCCGCAGCCGAGGTTTGATCTGGACCGCGGCAAGGGGATGACGGTGAGCGTGGGCAGGCTCAGGGCGTGCGGCGTGCTCGACTACAAATTTACGGTGTTGTCGCACAATACGATCCGCGGCGCGGCCGGAGCAGCGCTGCTGAATGCCGAACTGCTGAAGGTCAAAGGCTACCTTTCGTGAACAGTGACGCTCGACCATCCCAATTCGCGGCGGTACTGCCTTGATCGTCATGAAATTTGGCGGCACGTCGGTTGAAGACGCCACCGCTATCGATCGCATCGCCAGCATCGTAAAAGGCCGGTTGCCGCAACGGCCGCTCGTGGTAGTGAGCGCGATGTCAAAGGTGACCGATGGGCTGCTGGCCATGGCGGCGGCCGCCGGCAAAGGCGATAGCGACAAGGCCGTGGAGTTGTGCCACCAGGTTCGCGAGCGACACTTCACTACCGCAGGCGAGCTGCTGCATACGGGACTTTTCACGGAAGTCCATAGTCAACTGCAAACTGAATTTGAGTCGCTGGAACACCTGCTGCTCGGGATTTCTGCAGTGGGGGAGTTGACGCCGCGCACGTCGGACTATGTGGTGTCGTTTGGCGAGCGGCTGTCGAGCATCGTGGTAACGGCGGCGTTTTGCACGCGCGATATTCCGGCAGTGCTTCTGGATGCGCGTAAGGTGATCATTACGGATGGGCAGCATGGACGCGCGATTCCGCAAGTTGAGGAGATCAATCGTAAGCTGCAGCAACATGCGCAGCCGCTGATTGCCGATGGCAGGGTGCCGGTGATGGGCGGGTTTATTGGCTCGACGCGCGAAGGCATTACGACGACGATCGGACGCGGCGGTTCGGATTTCTCGGCGGCGCTGGCGGGCGCGGGACTTGATGCCAAGGCGATCGAAATCTGGACGGACGTGGACGGGATGAAGACAACTGATCCGCGGATTTGCCCGGACGCGCACCGCATCAAGATCATCAGCTTCGACGAAGCGGCGGAGCTGGCTTACTTCGGGGCGAAGGTGCTGCATCCGGCCACGGTATTGCCAGCGGTGGAGAAGAACATTCCGGTGCTGGTGCTGAACTCGCGGAACCCGGCAAACGAGGGAACGCGGATTGTGGCGCGGACGCCGAAGTCGAAGTCGCTGTTCAAGGCGATTGCGGCGAAGCAGCGGATTACGATCATCGAGATCGTGGCGGCGCGCATGTTGATGGCGCACGGATTTTTGGCGGCGGTGTTCGAGATTTTTGACCGGCACAAGTGCGCGATTGATGTGGTGTCGACGTCGGAGGTCAGCATTTCGGTCACGGTCGATTCGAATGAGGCGATTCCGGCGATTGCGGCGGACCTGGAGAAGCTGGCATACGTGAAGTTTTCCGGACGGCAGGCGATTATTTGCCTGGTGGGCGAGAGCATTCGCGAGCGGCCGGGCGTGGCGGCGCAGGTGTTTGACGCGGTGAAAGACATCAACGTGCGAATGATTTCGCAGGGCGCGTCGGAGATCAACATGTCGTTCGTGGTGGAAGAGGCGGACGTGCCGGGGACGATCCAGCGGCTGCACGCGAGGTTCTTCTCGGAAGTCGATCCTGAGGTCTTCGATTGATGGCGCGACCGCTACATGTCGTGTTGTTGGGACGGGGAAAGACCGGGTCGGTGATTGCCGAGGTCGCCGCTGAACGAGGGCATCGCGTCACTGCGCTGACAGAAGTCGAGAACCTCGACGGCGCATGGCTTACGGTGGAGAATCTGCGCGGCGTGGATGCGGTCATCGACTTCACGGACGCCGGGCGCCGTGCTGGCGAATATCGCCGGATGTATCGCGACCAAGACGCCGATGGTGGTGGGCACGACTGGCTGGTACGGCGAGTTGGGCCGGGTGAAGCAGGAAGTTGAGCAGGCCGGCGGCGGATTTGTGTTCGGAGCGAACTTTTCTTATGGGGTGAACCTCTTCTTTCGGATTGCGCAGGCTGCGGCTCCGGCGCTGCAACACGGGTATGCGGGCCACATCACGGAGCGGCACCACATCCATAAGAAGGATGCGCCGTCGGGAACGGCGGTGGCGCTGCAACGAGTGGTCGCCGAGGCTTGCGGCGCGCAGGTCGAAATCACGTCGGAGCGTGAAGGCGACGTGATGGGAGTTCACGTGCTGGAACTCGAGTCTGGTGGCGACCGAATCGTGTTGAGCCACGAAGTGAAGTCGCGGCGGACGTTCGCCGAGGGCGCAGTGCTGGCGGCGGAGTGGATTGCCGGCCGGACGGGCTTCTACGACTTCAAAGATATTTTCCTCGAGATCTGAAATTCACAGGCGACAACGTCCTACAATTTGGGCAAGAGGTAGTCAGGCTCATGAAACTGCGTGGTTGCGGGACCGCCCTGGTGACACCGTTCCGGCAAGATGGCTCGATTGACGAGACAGCATTGCGCCAGTTCGTGCGCTGGCAGATCGATTCTGGCATCGACTTTCTGCTTCCCTGCGGGACTACCGGTGAGACACCCACGCTGACGCACGACGAGTGGCTGCGCGTAATCGACGTCACGATTGAGACGGCTGCAGGACGCGTGCCGATCATGGCGGGTGCGACCTCGAACAATACGCAGGCAGCAGTGGCGAATGCGAAGGAAGTATCGGTGCGGCCGGGAGTGGACTTCGTCCTGTCGGCTACTCCGTACTACAACAAGCCGACGCAGGAAGGCGTGTACCAGCATTTTCGGGCGATTGCGGACGCGTCGCAGAAGCCGGTCGTGCTGTACAACATCGCGGGCAGGACAGGCACGAACATCGAGACGCCGACGCTGCGGCGGCTGGCGGAAGTTCCCAACATTATCGGCGTGAAGGAAGCGAGCGGGAACATTTCGCAGATTGCGGAAGTATGCGGCACATTGCCGGAAGATTTCCTGGTCTTCTCGGGCGACGACTCGATTACGCTGGCGGTAATTGGGCTGGGTGGCGTGGGCATTATTTCGGTGGCGTCGAATGCGATTCCCGCGGAGATGACGCGCATGACACAGGCGGCACTGGCTAACAAGTGGGACATGGCGCGGATGATTTTCCGGAAGTACCTGCCGCTGATGCAGGCGCATTTCATCGAGTCGAATCCGGTTCCGGTGAAGGCCGTGCTCTCGATGTTGGGGCGGATGGAAGAGGTGTACCGGCTGCCAATGTGTCCGATGCGGCCGGAAAACCGCGCGAAGCTGGAGAAGGTTGTGACCGAGGTTGGACTGTTGCAGCCACATTCCGTGACGGTGCAGTAGCCAGTTGCCAGCAACCAGTCGCCAGGGGTGATAGCCGCTTTTCGCCTGCCGGTGTACGCTGCGTTCTTCTTAGGAATCGGTCGGCAAGCTGGAACGAAGAGAGATCAGCGTTTCTTCCCGCCCACCATTTATACTTCCCGCAACATGAACAATCTGCAAGAAGACATCGAGCGGTACTACGCTGCTGGAGCGGCCACCGCAACTGACCCGGACGCACGAGCCACGTTTGAGACATTTCGCGATGCACTGACCGCTGGAAGAGTACGGGCGGCGGAAAAGGTCGACGGCGCGTGGCGGACCAACGCGTGGGTGAAGAAGGGCATTCTGCTGGGATTTCGGATTGGCGCGCTGATAGAGAGCGGGGACGCAAGAACGCTGCAGTTTGTCGATAAAGACACGTACCCGATCCGGCATTTTGTTGCCGAGGACCGGGTGCGCATCGTTCCCGGCGGGTCGTCGGTGAGGCAAGGGGCCTACGTGGCGCCGTCGGTGGTCTGCATGCCTCCGATGTACATCAATGTTGGTGCGTACGTGGACGAGGGTTCGATGGTGGATTCACACGCGCTGGTGGGCTCGTGCGCGCAGGTGGGCAAGAACGTACACATCAGCGCGGCGGCACAGATTGGCGGAGTACTCGAGCCCATCAACGCATCGCCGGTGATCATCGAAGACGACGTGCTGGTGGGAGGCAACTGCGGGGTGTATGAAGGAACGCAGGTTGGCTCACGCGCCGTGCTGGGCGCTGGTGTGATTCTGACGCGCTCCACTCCGCTGTTTGACTTGGAACGAGGGACGATTCATCGTTCGAGCGAGACGGAACCGCTGCGGGTGCCGCCGGGAGCGGTCGTGGTGCCGGGTTCGCGGGCGATTACCAAGGGCAAGGCCGGCGAGTGGGGGCTATCGCTGTACACTCCTGTGATTGTGAAGTACCGCGACGAGCGCACCGATCGCGGCGTCGAGTTGGAAGACATTCTTCGTTAGGACACCTTTGATGGCCGGCACAGATCAACGCGAAAGAGTGTTTCTGGTCATCGCGGTGGTGGCGACGGCGGCAACCGGCTTGATATGGGTAACGTCGGGATCCCACACTCTTCTGCTGATCATGCGTTGGCTGATCCTTCTGACATTGATGGCCTACGCATCGTTTCGCCGGTCGCTAACCGTGTGGATCTTCGTCGCCATGCTGGTGGGTGCGGAGATTGGCCACGACCTGCCGTCGGTCGCGACGCACCTGCGCGTGTTGGCGATGATCTTTCTGCGGCTGATCAAGGCGATCATCGCGCCGCTGCTGTTTGGGACGCTGGTGGTAGGCATCGCGGGCCACTCAAACCTGCGGCAGGTTGGCCGCCTGGCATTGCGCTCGATCATCTACTTCGAGGTCGTGACGACCATCGCGATATTCATTGGGCTGGCGGCAATCAATTTGGCGAAGCCCGGAGTCGGGGTTCAGCTTCCCGCCATCGCAGCCGGCGAGCCGAGTGGTCTAACCAAACTCAGTGCGGAAGAAACGATCCTGCATGCGTTCCCGGAGAACATCGCCAAGGCCGTTGCTGACAATGCCGTGCTGCAAGTCGTCATCTTCAGCCTGATCTTCGCGATTGCTCTCGCCATGATTGGCGAAGACAAGCGACGGCCGATGCTGGTGTTCTGCGAAAGCCTGGTGCAGACGATGTTCAAGTTCACGAACATTGTCATGCTGTTTGCTCCGATCGGAGTGGGCGCCGCAGTTGCGTACACAGTGGCAAACACCGGCCTGGCGGTGCTGGGCAGCATTCTGAAACTGCTGGTGACGTATTACGCCGCGCTGTTTGTGTTCATCTTCGGAGTTCTGCTCCCGATCGCACGTTTGTTTGGAGTGCCGGTGCGCCGATTCGCACGCGCAGTCGCCGAACCGGTGACCATCGCGTTTGCCACCACCAGTTCGGAGGCCGCGTTGCCGCGCGCGATGGAGGAGATGGAAGCTTTGGGAGTGCCGCGGCAGATTGTCGCGTTCGTGATTCCCACCGGTTACAGCTTCAACATGGATGGAGGCTCGTTGTACCTTTCGGCAGCGGCGATCTTTGTGGCGCAGGTCGCGGGGATTCACCTATCGCTGGGACAGCAGCTGATGATTATGCTGACGCTGATGCTGACCAGCAAGGGAATCGCCGGTGTCTCGCGAGGCTCGTTTGTGGTGCTGATGGCAACAGCAGCATCCATCGGATTGCCAAGTGCGCCCCTGTTTCTTCTACTGGGCGTGGACCCGTTGCTCGACATGGGGCGTACCGCCGTCAACGTGCTGGGAAATTGCCTGGCGAGCGTTGTGGTGGCGAAATGGGAAGGCGAGTTTAGCGAAAGTCGCGAGGCGGCAGAATTGGTGGAGGCCGCCCACTAGCTAGGGCATTGGGAGAATCGACGCAGACGCGGCTTCGAGTTGCCGAGCGCGCAATTCCAGATGCCGTTGACGAAAATGCTGCACGGCACGCTGCCCCCAGACGCGCATGAAGTAGTAGTTCAGCCCGCCGCCGATGACGGAACTCACGACCGGGATGAGGCGGGCGGTCCATTTTTCGACGAACTCTGCGCTGGCTTTGGCGGCGATGCGCTGAATGACCCGTGGAACAAACTTCGAGACAACTTGCTTCTCTACCAGCTCGCGGCTGATATCAACACCCGCAGCGCTGGCGGCAGCGACCCATAACTCTGCTTCTTCCTGCTCGGTGTTATAGGCAAAGCCATAGATGAGGCTGAGCTTCTGAATCATGCGAATGGTGATAGCCGCGAGGATGCCGAGGTCGGGGATGATGGTGAACATTCCTCCTAAGCCGAGGCCCGCGCCTTCAGCGGCGGCAATCTTCATGCTGGCACGGATGGTTTCTTCGGCGATGTCGTCGAGAATCGCCACATTGACGGAGTACACGCCCTCGTAACTCAGCGCGGGAAGGTCGTAAGCAATGCGTAGGTGCTGGAGGTAGCGGTCAGGATCGACCTTCACGGTTTCGTAGGCGCGGAGAAACGCGTTGCGCATGGCGCTCTCAATCCCACGACGGAGAAAAGACTTGCGCGGGTTGGAGCCGGATTGAACTGCCACTCGTCCAGTATAGGCAATTTTGTGGCTACGATGCCGGGGAGCGCACAGCCTCAGCGGCTTTTGCTGTGCTAGCATCGGAACTACTGATGCCGACTGGAAAGCTTCAAGTTGTTCCGCTAGGTGGACTCGGCGAATTTGGCATGAATTGCATGGCCATTCGCTGGGGCGATGACATCATCGTGATTGACGCGGGCCTGATGTTCCCCGAGGCCGAGTTGCTGGGCGTCGATATCGTAGTCCCCGACATTACCTACCTGACTGGAAAATCGTGAGCACGTACGGGCGATTGTGCTCACGCACGGCCATGAGGACCATATCGGTGCGCTGCCGTGGATACTTTCTGAGTTAAATCTTCCGGTTTACGGCACCGAATTCACGCTTGCCTACGTGGAAGGCAAGCTCGAAGAACATGGCCTGCTGGATGACGCCGAACTGAACGAGATCGAAGCGGGCACGGCGTTCAAGATCGGTCCGTTCACGATCAACCCAATACAGGTGACGCATAGCCTGGTGGATTGCGTCGCATTAGCGATCCATACGCCGCTGGGAGTGCTGATTCACACCGGCGATTTCAAAGTCGATCCGACGCCGACGGACAACAAGCTGTTTGACCTTCACGCCTTCGCGGAGTACGGAAAACAAGGCGTGCTGGCGCTGTTCCAGGATTCGACCAACGTGGAACGGCGAGGCTATACGCCCAGTGAACGCGCAGTGCGGGCGCGGTTCGAAGAAATTTTTATATCCACCAAGCGGCGGCTGTTCGTATCGTGTTTTTCGTCGTCGATCCATCGCATCAAGCTAACCATGGAGATGGCCTTTGAGCATGGCCGCAAAGTAGCCCTGGTTGGGCGCTCCATGATGGAGTCGGCCGAGATTGCGCAGGACCTGGGGTATATTGATGCTCCAGAAGGGTTGATCGTCCATCCTGCGCAAGCGCGCGATTTGCCCCCGGACAAGGTGTGCATGCTGATCAGCGGAACGCAGGGCGAACCGATGTCAGCCCTGTCGCGCGCGGCGGTGGATAACCACAAGCATGCGCGCATCCAGATGGGCGACACGGTGGTGCTGTCGTCGAGAATCATTCCCGGCAACGAAAAAGCCATCTACCGGGTGATTGATCACCTGTTCCGGCGAAATGCGCACGTGATTTATGACGACGGTTCGTCGCCACCGGTACATGTGAGCGGACATGCCAGCCAGGAAGAATTGAAGCTCATCATCAATCTGGTAAAGCCGCAATATTTTATTCCGATTCACGGCGAGTACCGGCAACTGAAACTGCACGCTGAATTGGCCGGATCGATGCATGGCTCGGTGGGCCACGTGTTGATGATTGAAAGCGGCGACATTCTGGAGTTTGACGAGCTGGGCGCGCGAAAGGCGGGAAGGGTTGGGGTTGGCCGCATCTGCATCGATTCAAACTCGATGGGGGATGTGGTGGGAGACCTGGTGATCCGCGACCGGCGGCATTTGAGCGAAGACGGCATCGTGCTGCCGATTATTGCGATCAACAAGCTGACCGGCAAAGTGGAGACCACGCCCGAAATCGTGATGCGCGGTTTTTCGGCTGGTTCGGTGGACGATGATTTTTCCGATAAGGCACGGCTGGTGGTAATGAGCACGCTGGAAGGCTCAAGCGACGAGGAACGCGGCGACTACGGCATGATCAAGGAGAAAATTCGGCAGGACCTGAAACGCTTCATCGTGAAACATACGTCGCGACGGCCGTTGATTATGCCGGTCATTCTCGAAATCTAACATGGTTACGCTCCACAAGATGAAGCATGCGCAGGAACACTTGCGCGGCATCGCTGCGCGAACCCCCTTGGTTCGCTACTTCCCTCCGCCTAACAAACAGGAATCCGCCTCCGACGTGATGGCCGCGGCCCAGCTTTCCTTCAAGGCTGAGAGCCTGCAACCCATCGGCTCCTTCAAGCTCAGGGGCGCTTATATCAAGGTCTCATCGTTTACCGACGAGCAAAGAGCTCGAGGAGTTATTTCGTACTCCAGCGGGAACCATGCGCAGGGAGTGGCTTATGCGGCACGCGCCATGGGCGCGAAGGCCGTGATTGTGATGCCCCGCAACGCTCCGAAGATCAAGATCGACAGCACAGCAGCCTTGGGAGCGGAAATCGTGTTCGTTGGACCAGCGAGCGCCGAGCGCATGAAGAAGGCTGAAGAGTTAGCCGAGCAGCATGGCTACTCCATCGTTCCGCCCTACGACGATGAATTCATCATTGCAGGCGCCGGAACGACTGGACTGGAGATTCTGGAGGATTGCCCGGACGTCGATTTGGTGCTGGTCCCCGTGGGTGGCGGCGGATTGATCAGTGGAATCGCAAGCGCGATCAAGTTGAGCGGTTCGTCTGCGAAAGTGGTGGGCGTCGAGCCGGAGCTGGCGAACGATGCGCAACAAAGTTTTCGTACTGGCAGTATCGTAAAGCTGCCGGCGGAGCGGGTTTCTAGCACGCTGGCAGACGGTTTGCGAACACAGTCACTCGGACTGCGGAATTTCGAACACATCCGGCAATATGTGGACGACATCGTCACGGTGACTGAGGACGAAATACGAGACGCTGTGCGCCGCATGGTGAAGGGTGGACGCATTGTCGCCGAACCGAGCGGAGCCGTGACGTTCGCGGCATGGCTGTTCCATCAGAATGAGCTGCCGCCGGCCTTGAAAAAGGCCGTTGTCGTTGTCAGCGGCGGCAATATTGAGCCGCAGTTACTGGCACAAATAATTACGGAAGATAAGGCTAATGAATAGGCGCCGCACCGGCGGCCTGGACGGCTGAAGTTGGAGAGCTACCCGTGTTGGTGAATCGTCTTCTACTTGTATGGGCTCTGGCGGCCGCGATGCCGGTTGGTACCTTGGCGGCCCTTGAGCGCGGAGTCATCATTCGTGAAGCCACTATCTATGTCGCGCCGGACGCCTCCTCGGCCAAACTATCGGGTGTGGGCAGAGGGCGCGAAGTAGCCGTGGTGGAGCGCTCGCCCGGTTGGGCCAATGTGGTTGCGACCGTGGAAACGGACCCTGAGGAAGAAACCTCGAAGAACGTGACTGGCTGGGTGGTCGATAAGGGAATCGTAACGGCATCGACTCCGCAAGGGGACGAGATCGTTTTCGGCGAAGCGGTGGACTCGGAGGGGGAAGCCAGCCACCGGGGCGGACGCAAAGGCGCCGCGCAAGACGCCATGCGCCTCTACGCCGCGGTGGCGGAGTACTTCCCCACTTCGGCGCTGGCGGCAGAGGCCGCGTACCGCTCGGCTGACATCCGGTGGCAGATCGAGGCCGCCGCAGAGTCAACCCGTCCATCGATGCGGGAAACCGATCCGTCGCTGAAGTATCACATCGACGAGCAGTACATGAAGAAGGTAATCAAGAAGTTTCCCGGCACGAAATGGGCGGATCTCGCAGCCTATCGTTTGCTGGACAATAAGACGTGCGGCGAATGGGCGGCGGAGGCGAAGTGTCCGGAGATGGAGGCGACGCTGTATATGAAGTACGTGGAGGAGCATCCGAAGTCGCCGAAGGTTCCGGAAGCGCTTTACAAGGCGGCATGGCGGTATTCAACGCTGATTGTGATTTACAAGTCGAACAACGAGGCCAAGAAAGCCGCCGAATCGACGGCCCGCGCAATCAATACGGCAAAGAGAGTCGCGACGGAATTCGCCGACGTCACCGACTGGGCTACCCGGGCGGAGCGACTTCTCTACATGGTGCAATCCGAAATTCCAACTTATGGCAATGCACTGCAGTGACCTTTCGTATTCCCGTGGAGGCACGTTGCACGACTATCTGCTCGCTGGGTTGCTTGGAATCATCGAAGGACTAACCGAGTTTCTTCCCGTCAGCTCGACCGCGCACTTGCGAATCGCTGAGTCGTTGCTCGGCATCGACCTTGCAAACGGATACTGGAAGATGTTCAGCATCGTCATTCAATTGGGTGCGATTCTGTGCCTTCCGCTGTACTTCTGGAACCGCCTTTGGGAATTTGTCAGCGACTTTCCGCGTGGCACGAAGGGCGACCGGACGGTGCTAAATCATCCGCTCACGCTGACGCTCATTGCGTTCGTGATGACCGCCGGTCCGGCGTTCCTACTGACGAAGACCATTGGCAAGCACCTGGAAAGTCTGTACGTCATGGCGTACGCGCTGATCATAGGCGGCATTGTGATGTGGCTGGTTGACTCGATCTACGAGCGCTCTGGGCATCGCGCCTTCACGCGTGGCCGGCTCACCGATGACATGGAGGAGATGTCGATCGGGCAGGCGGTGTGGATTGGACTGTGCCAAATTTTGTCGGCGGTGTTTCCGGGCACGTCGCGGTCAATGTCCACGATTACGGCGGGCGAGTTGGCTGGCATGAGCCGTCCGGCGGCTCTGGAATTTTCGTTTTTCCTGTCGATCCCGACGATGGTGGTCGCCACGGTCTATGACCTATGGAAGTCGATGCGCCCGCATCATGGCGAGCCCTCGGCGATTGGGGCCATGCCCAGCGACGCGCATTCGTGGATCGCGCTGGCCATCGGCTTCGTCGTGTCTTTCGTAGTCGCCTATGGTGTCGTCGCGTGGTTCATGAACTGGGTGCGTACCCGAGGCTTCACTATCTTCGCAGTGTATCGGATTCTGCTGGGCGCATTCGTGCTGTGGTACGCAGGGCACCCGCACTAGCGAAAACCCTGCCAGCCATCCCGGCAAGGGGGAGACTAGTTCGACAATGGCGAACCCCTAATTTTCCCCTAGTCGGCCCCCGCTTTTTGTCATAATCGTTCTGGCTCTGGCGTATTTCGGGCAAGTCGCGGATTTGCGCGTTTCTGTCG
Organism: uncultured Acidobacteriaceae bacterium; assembly: GCA_963814165.1. Classification (GTDB taxonomy): domain Bacteria; phylum Acidobacteriota; class Terriglobia; order Terriglobales; family Acidobacteriaceae; genus DASRAA01. Next base: position 164,133 of record CAWFBW010000021.1, read on the forward strand.
TCCACGCGTGTGGTGGAGGTGTCTGCCTGCGCTGGATAGGGCAGGTGGGATGGTAGCTGAGAAACGACGTAGATCCGAGCGGCGCTCCAACGCCAAAATGACTACTCTTAATCGCGTATTCACACCTACGGCCAACCGTCGGCTCAACGAGCTGATTGGCTTTCTGGTGCTTATCTCCGCGGCCTTCTTCACCCTCGCGCTGGTATCGTACTCCCCGCTGGATCCGTCGCTGAACACCGCCACCACTACGCTGGCTGGCCGGACGGCTCATAACTGGGTGGGGATTATTGGCGCCATCAGCAGCGACCTGGCCCTGCAACTGCTCGGCGTAGCGGCCTTCCTCGTCCCGGCATTCCTGGTAGTGTACTCGATTCGCTGGTTCCGTTCCCGGCCTATCACTTCTCCTTACGCCAAAATGATTGGCGCGCTGGCCCTTCTGGTTTCTTGCGCGGGGCTGATTGGACTGCTCCCGTGGAGTTTCCGCTGGAAGGGAGCATTGCCCGCCGAAGGCCTGTTGGGCCGAATCGTGGCCGATGCAATGATCCATTACCTGAACGTCGTCGGGGCCTATCTTGTGTGCCTGGCGACGATTACCGTCGCCCTGTACCTGACCACGGCATTCTCCTTTTCCGGGTTGCGGGTTTGGTCGCAGACGCGGTTTGGGTTCGCCTACGCTGCCATGGACCGCTTTGCCGATTGGCGTGCCGAGCGAGAGCGCAAAAAGGCCGCCAAGGAACTCGAGAAGAAGCGCGCTGGCGCCAATCCTAAGCCGGTAGTGACGGCACAGATGGTGCCGCGACGCGCCGAGAACGCAACCGAAACACAAACTGGTACGGGGTCTACGCGCGTGCCTTTGCCGGCGGGCCAGGGAGCAGCCAACGCCCGTAGCGGCATCGAGCGCATGTTTGAAGCCGAGATCGAGCAGTTCGCTACACCGGCGCCACTGCCCTCGACCAAACACGAGGCTCCCGTGGAAGAATTTGCGCCCCCACAACAGATTCCTGCCCCTGGACTAATCGCCGTAACTTCGCGGGCCGACGACCATCTTCACGGCAAAACCACCATGCCGAAGCTGGCGGGCAGCTACAAATTGCCGTCCACCGCATTGCTGCGTCGGCCCGACGAGCACAGTGCCATCAATGAAGAGGAACTCAAGACCACCGCCCAAGTGCTTCAGGAGAAGTACGCGGAGTTCGACGTTCGAGGACAGGTCACACAGATCAATCCAGGCCCGGTCGTCACCACCTACGAATTCAAACCAGAAGCTGGCATCAAGTACAGCCGCATTACTGGCCTCAGCGACGACCTGTGCCTGGCGCTGCGGGCAGAAAGCATACTGATTGAGCGGATGGCGGGCAAGTCCACGGTCGGCTTGCAGGTGCCGAACCACAACCGCGAAACCATCTGGCTGCGCGAAGTGGTGGAGTCGCAGGAATTTCTGGGCGGCAAATCGAAGCTCACGCTGGCGATGGGGAAGGACATCAACGGGCGAATCGTTACCGCCGATCTGAACACCATGCCCCACCTACTGATCGCCGGATCAACCGGTTCCGGCAAGAGCGTGGCCATCAATGCCTTCATCATGTCAATTTTGTACAAGGCGACGCCGGATGAAGTGCGGCTGATCCTCGTGGATCCAAAGCGACTGGAACTGGGCAATTACGAGGGCGTGCCGCACCTGCATACGCCTATCATCACCGAGCCGAAGCTGGCGTCGAATGCGCTGCGCAATGCGGTTCGCGAGATGGAACGGCGCTTGAAGGTGCTGGCGGAAAAGGGCGTGCGCAATATCGACCAGTACAACAAGTTATTCGACGGGGGCACTCCGAACCTCTTCGACGATGGCCAGGAGGCCAAGCCGCTACCGTACATGGTCATCATCATCGACGAGTTGGCCGACTTGATGATGCTGGACGGGCAAAACGTTGAGGCGTCCATTACTCGCCTGGCACAGATGGCCCGCGCTGTGGGAATTCACCTCGTGCTGGCTACCCAGCGGCCTTCTGTGGACGTAATCACGGGCCTCATTAAGGCGAACTTCCCTGCCCGCATGTCGTTCCGGGTGGCAACGAAGATCGATTCGCGCACAATTCTGGACGCCAATGGAGCCGAAGCCTTGCTTGGCCGGGGGGACATGCTTTACCTGCCTAACGGTTCAGCCCGGGTCCATCGCGTGCATGCGCCGTTCGTGACCGAGAAGGAGATCGCCTCGGTGGTGGAATTCTGGAAGGCGCAGGGCGCGGCGAATTATCAGGAGAACTTCCTTCAGACACCAAAGGACGACGGAGACGGTCCCGGAGCGGCTGGCGACGGTGGCTCAGCAGATGGCGACAACGACGAGTTGTTCCAGGATGCCGTTCGGATCGTTCTGGAATACGGAAAAGCGTCCACTTCACTGTTGCAGCGCCGGCTTCGCATTGGCTATGGCCGAGCGGCACATCTGATCGACCTGATGGAGCGAGACGGCATCGTGGGCGCCGCCGACGGCCCCAAGCCCCGCGAGGTGCTCAAGCGGCCCGACTGGCTCAGCGAAGTCGAGGACGCGATGCGCTAACCGCGTTTTCCTGTCGCTGGCACAACAGTAAGGCATCGCTCATCACGATGCCTTTTACCTTGTTCGAAATCACAGTGTCGTGGATTAGAACGTAAAAGCAACGCCACCGCGTACGCTGCGGGCAGACTGCACCAGATACACGGTATTGCCGTCAGGACCAAGGACAGGGACGTAGCCCTGAGCCAGCAGGTTGCGGAGGTCAACAATGGCTTCCATCCGGCCCGGCATGAAATGCATGCGGGGAATCGGCTGGCGCAGGAAGAAATTGAAGAAACCGTCCGTCTGTCCGGCCGAGGCGTTAAACATGTCAACCGGGGTCAATGCGCCGCCGCTGGTCCAGCGGTAAGAAATAATCCACTCGGTGTTCCACCGACGAACCGTCCCGTTCAGTTTGAGGGCTGCCGAGTGCCGCCAGGCCTGATGCAGATCACCGCGTATGGCGTCCCAACCGATTCCAGGGTGCTCCAAGTCGAGCACGCCGCCGTAGGCATAATCGAGCGTTCCCGTAATGTCAGGCGTGAGCTTCCGCTCATAAACGAAGCGCACTCCCTGAGTATCGATGGCATCGCCGTTGTAGCTAAACGTCCCGGAATAGACGTCGGGCAACACATCGCCAGTATCGACGGCAATCTCGCCGACACCGAGCAATGCCGGGTCCTTGATACGATCGTTGAAGTACGCCACCTGGAAGCGGTTGTCACCCAATCGCTGAGAGAGCGACACTTCGTGATGGTGCGCATTCTCGAGCAGCGGGGCCCCGTTGTACAGGGTCATGCGGGGACCGCTGTTGCTCAAGTCAATTTCCGAGGAATCGAACGATTTGGCGACGGCGCGAGTTGTAGGCTCGCTGGTCGCGTAGCGGTACTCGATGACCGTCGAATCACCCAGATGCCAATCGGCGATTCCATATGGCCGAAAGGCATTGGCCCGGCCCATGAACTGGATGGTTTGCATCTCGCCGCCGTACTGAAGTTCGACGAAATCTCCGATGGAGAGCGTATTGGCCGACGAAAGCGCAAACGACTGGAGCGATCCGCGATGAACCAGGAGATCGGGCCCGGAGTAGCGGCGCATGGTAAAGGCCAATTGATGAGGCGTGCCATTGGTTCCGCCGGTGAGAAGCGTGGCTCGCAGAACCCCATCAGGCGTGCCGGAACCATACCCCAAGCTGCCATCGAATCCCAGAACGGCCGTGCCGAACACCGCCTGCTCGAAGCCAAACGAAGTGCCCATGTCCGACGCGCTGCCATAACCCTCATTGGCTCCGCCTGCAATAAACGCCAGCGAGCCTTTCAGTCCGCGGTCGGTTTGATCCGCCTCAACAACTACCGGAATACCGTCGTCAAACCGCAGAATCGGCCGGTTGGCTGTGGAACGCAGAGTCCATTTCCAGCTATCGTCGTCATCGTTGGCCCGTTTGCGTACCGGCATGATACGAGCCGCCTCAAAGAGCGTGTTGAGCGTGATGTTGACGACCTTGGCTGCACCGGCTGCCAAGCTGACATCCTCGCGGACGGTGGGAAGGAAGGAAGGAGCGGTTACACGAATATCGTAGTTGCCGGGGTTTAATCCAGAAATTGTGAAGTGTCCGACCGTGTCGGTGTACGCCAGCAATCGTTGTCCGGTGCCTACGGCGAGCATTTCCACGGTTGCACCCATTTGTGCTGTACCGGTGGAATCCGTGACCGATCCTGAAATCGAACCAGGGGCAGACTTCCGCCGCTGCGCTGACGCACAGGGCAACTGCCACGAACAACCATCCAAGTATTCGGGTCATTACCACGCTCCCAAACAAAGGATCCCTGGGATCAGGAACGGACTTCGCCAAGCAAAGTGCCCGTCCATCTGCCGCAATTACACGCCTACTGAACCGCAAACCGCACCGAGGGTGTGATTTGCTGCTTCGAGACGTTGTCGTCAACTTTCACCGTCAGCCGGTAAATCCCAGGCTGGAAGCTGGACAGCGCCAGGCTCTTTTCCAGCGTCATCTGGTCACCCAGGTTCCCCATGGTGTCCGTAGACTCCGAGGCATGGAGAACAGGCTGATTACTGGCGACGTTTACGATCTCATATTCAATTTTGGCGGATGGCCGCTTGGTTTTCTCGTCCGGCTGTAAATTATAAACCTGCAGCCAAACATTCATGCGCTGGTCCCGCTTGAAACTAGCCGGCGTTCCGTCAGAGGGCTCCAGGTGGGGATACGCGAACTTAGTCTCACCGATCACGAAGTTACCCGACCCGATGCTCCTGGCGGGCACTTTTTCCATGTGGTCGGACAAAATCACGGACGAGTAAGCCAGTTTGTCCTCGTTGAAATCGGGCACTTGCACGCCGTGAGTCCAGGTTCCCACACGGTCGCCGTTCAGGTCTTTCACTACAACGTCAAAACGATAGCGACCCGGTCGCAGCGGCAGGGCTTTCCAATAGAGCGAAGAATGCCCTTGCGTCTTCTCGAGGAGATCGTTGGGCACGTCCACCTGGACGGTGTCTTCGAACGTCTGAGCGATCTTGCCCGTGATGCCCGTTACGCGGCCAAAAATGTTCACAGTCCCACGCTGGATGCCGTCTTTGCTGACAAAGGTGATGTCCTTGTTCTTTACCTGTATCGTGACCGGAACCAAAACCGTATCGCCCGTTATGCGGACGAAATCCGTTCGAATATCAAACGGCATCAAGTTGACGTTGATCTTATGATTTACGACCTCTTCCAGATCTTTGAACTTCACCTTGGGGGCCTGATTCAGGAGGGCCCACTGCTCCAGCCTGTCGAACTGCTTGGTGGAGTCCAGCCCGGAGTTGGGTCCGAGCGTGCTGTTACCGATTCCCGCGATGCGGTCCGATTTACTGGTGAGGCCCATCTGCTCGTACTGGGTTAACCCCGCACCCGGCGTGTGGAGCAGAGCGTCTTTCTCGTTGGGGTCAATGGTCATGTGGTAGTCGCCACACATACATGAGTCGACAAACTCAATCATGACCTCCTGGCTGTGCGAGCCCAGACCCTCAATATAGCGATACCGCCAAAGTTCAAATGGATACGTTGTCGTTTCGCCGCCGCCCTCGTCCATCGGCCGGTTGTAGGTTCCGCCCGACGGGTGCGCCTCGATCTCATCCGGTGGTCCATACACAATATAGATTCGTCCGCGATCGGTCATCCAACCCGGCTTGCCCGCGGGAAAGTGCTCGTTCGCGTAGGCGATACGACGGTAGTGCTCTTCCTTATATTCGTTCTCTGGAGTGTCTGGAGTAGGATCGCGCCGCAGCCAGAATTGCTCGATAAACTGGTCCCGTTCCTCGTCGTTGGAAAGCTGTTTGAATGCTGACTGCTCTTCCGGAGTAATGATCCAGCGAACGTCCTGATTCAGCCACTTCTTGTAGGTGGAGCCCAATTCCTGCTTCAGGGCCTTGGCATTCGCCTTCTTTTGCTTTTCCGACAATGGCCGTCTTCAACGGATCAGCCTGGGAACTGCCCGTCAGTAGCCGGAGCCGCCGCGGGCTGTTCCGAATTCGCGCTGGCAGCCGGGGGTGCGCTCTGAGCCATCGACACGGCGACAGCAATACAGAGAACAAAACTCACATAAACTAGAGGGCGGGGAACACGAAACTTCATGTAAGCGAACGAACTCCTGGAGAGACACTTCCGACTGTTAAATTGTATGTTCTGGAAGCGGTTAAAGCAAGAATTCACGGTGCCCCCCCAGTCCAAGTCAGCTAAGTCGACCTAACCCTTCCCTTAGCAACCCCGTTTCTGCGACAAAGTCGCTCGAATCAGCGAATTATGACCGGTGGCCAAAGAAGCCGTAAATCCATCACCGATATCGATTCTGTTGCCCAGTGAGGCTATAATCAGTTGTTCGAGGAATGCCCCGAATCCCTTCCGGGAACTTGTCAGTACGGCGTTCGTCTCCGAATCAACCGCGGTGTAAGAGCGTCCCATGAATATGTGCGCAACAGGAACCTTCCTCCGCCGTGACTCGTACTAAGTTACAGATTTGAGTACACATTGTGGTGAGTTACGTCTAACTGAGGCTCGATGAAAAACTGGAAGAAATTCGCACTCATAGCTGGAGGAATTGTCGTACTCCTAGTAGTTGTCGGCCTCACGGTCTTGCAAAGTCGGAAGGGCGTGGTTTCCGTTCAAACTGGCAAGGTTGTTCGTGAGGATCTTGCTTCGGTCGTGACCGCATCTGGGGAAATCAAGCCCAAGGTTTACGTGAACATTGGAGCGAATGCATTCGGTAAGATCACGCGCCTTTACGTGAAGGAAGGCGACCGCGTCAAGCAGGGCCAGATGCTGGCGACGCTCGAAAACGTGCAGCCAGCTGCGGACGTGTCTGCTAACAATGCAGCACTCAATGTCGCGCAGACGGATTACGTCGCCGCACAGAGAGGCGTGGACACAGCCACAGCGGACCAGCGCCAGATGGAGGCGGAATTTGAGCGGGCCAAGCTGGACTATGAACGGGCCGAAGCACTTTATCAGGCGCAATTGATTGCCAAGTCGGAGTACGACACCAAGAAGGCAGCTTTCGGAACAGCCACCGCGCAGTTGGGACAAGCCAAGGCCAAACTGGCCCAGGCGAAGGCCCAGATGGATTCTGCCAAGCAACGAATCGGACAGAACGCGGCGAACCTGCGGCATGCCGATGATGTATTGAGCAAAACAGAATACCGGGCGCCGTTCGACGGCGTCATCACGAACCTGCCTGTGCGTGAAGGCGAAACGGTTGTGATCGGCATCCAGAATGCCCCCGGCAGCACCCTGATGACGATCGCTGACATTTCCGTTATCACGGCAGAAGTGAAGGTCGATGAGACGGATATCGTAAACGTGAAGCTTGGCCAACCGGCGGACGTGACGATTGATGCCATTCCCAAGGAGCACTTCAAAGGAATCGTGACGGAGATCGGCAACAACGCGATTTTGCGTTCGACAGGAGTCTCAACGGCACAGTCGACGTCGAGCAGCCAGGAAGCCAAGGACTTCAAGGTCGTGGTAACGATCGAGAATCCGCCGGCCAACCTGCTGCCGGGACTTTCGACCACTGCCCGAATCACCACCGCTTCGAGAAGCAACGCGCTGGCCATACCGATCCAAGCCCTAACCATCCGCCAACGCAGCGACTTAGCGCCGGAGAAGAAGTCAAAAGAGGCTGAGGTTCAGGCCGCTTCCTTGACCAAAGGCGATCCCAAGGAAGAGTTGCAAGGGGTATTCGTTCTCAAGAACAAAAAAGACGCCGTTTTCGTACCAGTTACGACGGGCATCAGCGGGACGACTGATATCGAAGTAACCGGTGGACTGAAAGAAGGGGACGAAATTGTGACCGGAAGTTACAAGGTGCTCCGGACCTTGCGAAACGGTGCGGGTGTGAAAGTCGACAATTCCACCGGCACGAAGAAGGAAGAATCCTAACCCTGGAAACCGCCGGCCGCCGGCAGGAAGGCGCAGGAATCAGTCGCGATGGACAATGCCGACCAGCCACCGATGGAGGAGAAGAAGACGATGGCAACCGAACTGGTAGACCTGACGGCACCACTCACGAGCGCGCCTCCTGAGTCGTGCATCATCTGTACGGAAGATCTCTGGAAGACATACGACATGGGTTCCGAGCAACAGGTACATGCGCTGCGCGGTGTGAACGTCCGGATACAACGGAACGAATATGTTGCAATCATGGGCCCATCGGGTTCGGGCAAATCGACTCTGATGAATCTCATCGGCTGCCTCGACACTCCCAGTCAAGGCCAGTACTGGCTAAATGGCCAACTGGTCAGCGAGTTGGACGACGACGAGTTGGCCCGAATACGTAACAAGGAAATTGGATTCGTCTTCCAGACCTTCAATCTTTTGGCGCGAGCCACGTCCCTGCACAACGTTGAGCTGCCACTCATTTACGCCGGGATGCCGGCGCAAGCGCGCATTGATCGCGCCAAAGAGGCATTGAAGTCGGTTGGCATGGAATCCCGCATGAACCACAAGCCGAATGAACTATCCGGCGGCCAGCGGCAAAGGGTAGCCATCGCGCGGGCCCTGGTGAACAATCCGTCGATCATCCTCGCCGATGAGCCTACGGGCAACCTGGACTCGCAAACCGGTGTCGAAATCATGGCTTTGTTCGACCGCTTGCACCAGCAAGGAAATACAATCGTGCTCGTCACCCACGAACACGACATCGCCGAATATGCCCACCGAATCATCCATATCAAAGACGGCAAGGTGTTCAGCGACCAGAAGACAGCGCGGGCATAGACCTCAACCAAATTCTCAACTGACCGCTCGGCTCAAGGCCGGGCGGTTCTTCTTTTGCCCTCAAACGGGTTATCCTGCTGTGGAAGAGACACGGAGAATGAGAGGTTGAGGTTTGCTCAAGACGGCCCTAACGAGATGGCTCGTGTGTGTATTGTCGCTGCTGACGGCCGCCTCTGCTTGCGGTCAGTTTGGCGTTCCTCTGAATCGTTCAGACCAGCAACTGGAGCCGGTAAAGATTCGCGAACTGGTCGCGCAGTATTGCCGCTTGGACTACGCAGGCGCCCGACTTAACGCAGCGGATTGGCCCAAAATTCAGCCCATGGTTGCCTGGCGCAGCAACCCCGATTTCCCTCTTTTCATGGTGACCTCACGGTTTGAAGTGAGCGCAGAAGCCGATTCCGACCACGGCAAATATAGCGTCACGGTGCGCTATCGGTTGCTCGGAAAGTATGACCTGGCCGAGGGATACTCGCAGGATTCGTCCAACCCGATAGAGAGTGTCCTCTACAACGTCTCGGAGGTAAATGGTGAGTGGCGCATTACGGAAGCCGACCCGAGCTACCCTCACCCGTCGAAAGCGGCTACCTTGCAGTGGCTCAACCGGAAGCTTTCGGAAACTTCTGATCCAGTCGCCAAGACGATTTATCAGCACGCACTGGAGAGTCTGCAGGCAGAGAAATCGTCTCCGGTGGCCCAGTAGGTTCACCTATCAAAAAAATCGCGATGGAGAACCAGCACGGCCCCTATTGAGCCATGCTGGAGGAAACGGATCTCGCTGAACTGACCGGCGCCGCAGTTGGCTTTGCAGAAAAATAGTCGTGATCGTAGAGATTGCGATAAAAATGCCCTGCCAGTTCCGCCGCCTTCGGACCGAAGGTCGGACGCCCACCCTGCAGGAATATGACGGTAACGATCCGTCCATGTTCGGTGTTGGCGTAAGAAGCAAACCAGCCGAATCGAGTGCCGTTATTTGAGCACGTGCCAGTCTTCCCGAGCACAGGCTCTTCAATGAAGCTGTTGCGCAAGTGGCGCGCCGTGCCATACTCCACGGCCCCTGAGAGGCCATCCGCCATCTCTGGAATCGCCGCCTCAATATCGAGCTGGCGTTTCACCTTGGGTGTGAAATTTGCAACGTCTTCGGGGGACATCGGATGCTGAAGGTAATACAGGGTCCCGCCGTTGGCGATGGCCGCCATCAACGCCCCAAGCTGCAGAGGAGTCAGCGAGATGCTTTCGCCGAATGAGCACATCTTTCCGACACCGCCCAACCGCGAGTCGAGCACGGTCGAAGGAAAAGTACCAAGGTGCTCGCCCTGAATATGCCAGCCTGCTAGCTCTCCCAGGCCATACTGATGGGCATAATGGCTGACTTTTTCGAACCCGAGTTTCTGGCCGACGGCCGCGAAATACGCATTGTTCGAGTGCGCCAGGGCCGTTGTGAGGTCCATTCGATAATACCTGCCCAGTTGAATTTCGGTGTCCTTGGTGATGACGTTCTCGCTCAGCGCAGCCAAGGCCACGGCTACTTTGATGGTCGAACACGGCTGTGCTCCGGCCGATAGCGCCAGCTTCTGGTTCACCATCGCAAGAATGCGTCCGCTGTCAGGGTCGATGGAAACCACCGTACCGTTCATGTTGCCGAGCGCTTCAATGGCAGCTGCCCGAACGATCGGATCTTCCCCCGCGGTAACATCGCCATCCGCCTGGTCTGATGCGAAGGAACTGGAGTAGAAGCGCTCGTAGTACCGGGTCTTCTTGCTGACTTTGGTGGTCTTTCGGCTCTTCGTGGTGCTCTTCGTACTTTTGGCCGACTTCGTGCTTGAACTGCTGGTTTTCGAGGCGCTCTTAGTGGAGTGCTTCGAGTGCGCCAGCTTTTTCTGAGTGGCGGAACTTTCCGTTACCTTGCCCGACTTGGAGCTCGCCGTTTTTGGCGCAGCGATGGTAGCGGCGGCAGCCGACGTCGTCAGCACCCACGTTGTCAGACCAACTACTAGACCAATGGCGGCAAAACGGCTCTTCATCAAGACCCCGGGCTCCGGAACCGCAAAATTAAAATTGAGGCAGTTTCATCGCAAAGCGCGCTTGCAGCCGCTTCAGATGCATCTGCCTCTTGCTTACTTACTTAATTACCATACAAAACAACAAAAGTCGCCGTAGCAAGTGTGGTTCTTTCGTGGGATACAGCCCATTTCTGAACCGCAGGTTGAAGTTCCATTTGTGAACGTGCAACCCGCCAAATTCGCTTTCTGTCCGGCATCGACGCCGGCTATTGCACTTTCGTTGCCGGGTCCTGGCTACGCGAGTAAATGTAGTCGTCGATCACGCGCTCCAGGCTGCCCTGCGCCCGAAGGATGTATTCAATAGCATCGCGCACGGCACCTTTGCCTCCTTCGTGCGGCGTAACGTAATGCGACTCACGCAATACTTCCTCGCGCGAGTTCTTAACCGCAATCGATAGGCCGCATAGCCGCATGACCGGCAGATCGATGATGTCGTCTCCAACGTAGGCGACTTCGTCGGGCAAGAGGCTCTCCTTCGCTAGTATTTCGTGGAACGCAGCCGCCTTGTCCCGCTGGCCCTGATAAACATGCTCGATTCTCAGGTCGCGGGCACGGAGCGCAACTGTCTCGGAAATTCGCTTGGTAATAATTGCGGCCTTCAGCCCGCCGAGTCGGGCAAGTGAAAAACCTGTGCCGTCGTGGGCATTGAAGCCCTTGGCTTCGACGGTGGTCGTACTGGCGATGCCAAATCCCACCTTGTCGGCCATTCTTTCGCGGTGCCCTTGAGTGGTGGCTCCTGCTGCCCCCGCAGGCGACGGAAATAGAAATATCGTGCCGTCGGTCATGACTCCATCGACGTCGAAAATGATCAACTTTATCTTTCTGGCGCGCTCTTCAGACATGAATTCATCTTACCAGCCGGATCCGAGCAATCCGGCCATGCCACAGACGCCCCCATCCCGCCTGAAGGAGCGGTGGGTCAGACTGAGATCCATCTGGCTCGCACCAGCACTTCATTTGCTACTTCGGTCAGCGGACGACCCTCATTGTTGACGGAGAAATCTTCGAGTCGGGCGCGATCGAGAGTCGCATTGAGGTTTGCAATCCGGGCAACGTATTCGCTCTGCAATATTCCTGAGTCGCGGATCTCTACGCGCCGCAACATAGTCTCAATACTCGCAAGAAGACGGCAGACGAGCGTATTGGGGGCTGCAACGAGCTTGCGAAGTTCCGTTAGCTGAGTATCGTTTTCTATTGCGCGCGCCAGCAGACACCGTTGGACACCCAGTGCCGCATAGTTCCTACATACTGATCGTAGATTGTCGTACATCACAGCATCACTCGGGCGTGCAGACGGCAGATACGCCAAACCCAGACCATCCAAGTCAATTGCTGCATGGACGATACCCCGCTGGGCAAGGATGTCAGATGCTTCGCCCAGCACGGCTGTCTTGCCGGAGCCCATCGTTCCCGTGATGATCAGCAGCGATTTCGTAAATCCTCCAGCTTCACTTCGATTCTTTCATTCTCTTGTCCGACAACGGGCAAAACAACCTGTAAAAACCCCTCACCACCACGGGTGGCGAACAATTGGCGAAAGTCAGAAAAAGCGACTAGAATTGCGATCATGCCTGTGTCGGAAATTCCGGTTTCGCTGGCCTGGGCCCACCCCTTGGTGGCCGAATGGTTTCTCGGTAAGTTCGGGTCTCCGACTGAACCGCAGGAACAGGGCTGGCCCGAAATCCTCGCCGGGCGCACCACGCTGATTTCTGCGCCCACCGGCTCCGGTAAGACGCTCTCCGCATTCCTCATCTGTATTGATCGCCTGGTGCGCAAAGCTCTCGACGGTACCCTGCTGAACCGCACCGAGGTGCTGTACGTCTCGCCGCTGAAGGCCCTCGGGAATGACATCCAGAAGAACCTCGAAGGCCCGCTGAGCGAGATCCTGGCTTTGGCCGCCGAGCGAGGCTTGCTGATGCCCGAAATACGCACCGCCGTCCGTACCGGGGACACGCTGGCCAAAGAGCGACGTGAGATGCTGAAGCGTCCGCCGCACATCCTGGTGACAACTCCGGAGTCACTCTACATCTTGCTGACGGCCGAAAAGAGCCGGGCCATCTTGCGAGATGTGCAGACGGTGATCGTGGACGAAATTCACGCCGTCGCCGACGACAAGCGTGGCGCACACCTGGCCCTTTCTCTCGAGCGCCTCGATCGGTTGGCAGGACAACCGACACGCATTGGTCTGTCTGCGACACAGAAGCCCATCGAAATCATCGCGCACTTTCTGACCGGCTCTGGCCGCCCTGCTCCGGCGATCGTCAACATCGGACATCGGCGGAAGCTCGACTTGGCGATCGAAGTTCCTGCGTCAGAGCTCGGCCCGGTTGCCAGCAATGAGATGTGGGGCGAGATCTATGACCGAATCGCGGCGTTGGTCCTCGAACATCGCTCCACGTTGGTCTTCGTCAACACGCGGCGGCTCGCGGAGCGGGTTGCGCTCCACCTGAGCGAGCGGATCGGCGAAGAACTCGTCGCCGCCCACCATGGGAGTCTAGCCCGGAAACTGCGGCTGGCTGCCGAGAGAAAGCTGAAGAACGGCGAGATTCGGGTGCTGGTGGCGACCGCATCCCTGGAACTCGGCATCGACATCGGCAATGTCGATCTGGTGTGCCAGATCAACTCGCCGCGCGCAATCTCGGTGGCCTTGCAGCGCATTGGACGCGCCGGTCACTGGCGCGGGGCCGTTCCCAAAGGACACCTGTTTGTTACTACTCGCGACGATTTGGTGGAATGTGCCGCAAACATCCGGGCGATCAAAAGTGGTGATCTGGACCGCATCGCAATTCCTGAAAAGCCGCTCGACATTCTCGCGCAGCAGATTGTCGCCATGTGCAGTTGCGAGGATTGGAACGAAGCGGAGTTGGCGGCCTGTGTGCGTCGAGCCTACCCGTACCGAGAACTGAGCGATGATGAGTTTGAAAGCATTATCCAGATGCTCTCTGCGGGCATCGCAGCACAGCGCGGTCGATACGGGGCCTACCTCCACCGCGACATGGTCAACCAGATGCTGCGGGGACGGCGTGGGGCACGGCTGGCCGCAATCACCAGCGGCGGCGCGATTCCAGATACCGCGCTTTTCACCGTGGTTGTGCAACCCGACGAGATTGTCATTGGCACGCTGGACGAAGACTTCGCGGTCGAAAGTAATGCAGGCGACATCTTCCTGCTGGGAAATGCCTCCTGGCGAATTACGCGCGTGGAATCGAGAACCGGCCGAGTGTTGGTGGAAGACGCCCATGGTGCGCCGCCCAGTGTGCCGTTCTGGCTGGGCGAAGCGCCTTCGCGCACTGCTGAACTTTCGCACCATGTTGCCGAATTGCGCGAGCGGGTCAGCGCAATGCTGCCCGACACTGCACCTCTGCCGACGCAACCTTCGCCATATTCCGGCGATGGCGAAGCCGTCTCCAAGTTCCGGGCGCGCGGGCTGGAGTCGAGCCCCGAAATGCAAAATGCAGTGGCGTGGCTCAAAGCGGAATGTGGGCTCGATGACGCTGGTGCGCAGCAATTGATCGAATACATCATCGAAGGCCGCGCGGTGCTGGGCGAGGTGCCGACGCAGAAGACCATCATCGCAGAACGCTTCTTCGATGAAGGCGGCGGAATGCAGCTCATCCTGCATGCGCCCTTCGGCGGACGAATTAACAAGGCGTGGGGACTGGCATTGCGCAAGCGCTTCTGCCGGTCGTTCAACTTCGAGTTGCAGGCGGCAGCGACCGACAACGGATTGAACATCGCCCTGGCCGAACAGCACAGCTTCCCTCTCGGCGATGTCTTTCATTACCTGCAATTGGAAACGGTGAACGAAATACTTGAGCAAGCGGCGCTGGCGTCTCCGATTTTCGGCACCCGATGGCGTTGGGATGCCAACCGAGCGCTTGCGCTGCTGCGGTTCCAGGGTGGTAAAAAGGTTCCGCCGCAAATTCAGCGCATTCGCAGCGACGACCTCTTAGCGGCAGTCTTCCCTGATGTGGCAGCTTGCTTCGAGAACATCGAAGGAGACATCAAAATCCCGGACCATCCGCTGGTGAAAGAAGTCATGAAAGACGTTCTCACCGAGGCGATGGATCTGGACGGGCTGCGCGCCGTTTTGACTGGGATTCTGGACGGATCGATTCGGTGCCTTGCCGTGGACACGCCGATTCCGTCGCAGTTTTCGCACGAAATCCTCAACGCGAACCCGTACGCGTTCCTGGATGACGCTCCGCTGGAGGAGCGCCGGGCCCGTGCTGTGCAGATGCGCCGCATGCTGCCGGAAGCCGTTCTGAAGGAGGTTGGCCGGCTCGACCAAGATGCTATGGCCCGCGTCCGCGAGGAGGCCCTTCCGGACAGTCGAGGCGCAGACGAGTTGCATGATTCACTGCAGACCCTCGTAGCGCTGCCGGAGGATATTCCCGACGTCGCCTGGCAGGACCTGTCTTCGACATGGCGGCCGTGGCTTGCGGAGTTACTGGAAGGCTGGCGAGTCGTTCGCGCTTCCGTCGGCGACCGCAACTATTGGATCGCTTCGGAACGTGCCAAAGAGTTTGCGCTGATTTATCCCGATGCGAAGTTTGATGTCGCTCCTCCTGAGCTGCCCTCGAACGCGGTGTCTCGCGACGAGGCGTTGCTCTCCATGGTCAGGGGTTGGGTGATGCATTTGGGGCCGACGAACGCTTCGGCGCTCACGTACATGTTGGGACTGTCTGCTTCGGACGTGACCGGGGCGCTTCTGAGAATGGAGGCGAGCGGCACAGTACTGCGTGGCAACTTTACCGGCCAGGCCGCTGGCGATGAGCCACATACTGCGGAATGGTGTGACCGGCGGCTGTTGGCGCGCATTCACCATCTGACGATTGCCACGCTACGCAAGCAGGTCGAGCCAGTAACTGCGGCGCAGTACATGCGCTGGCTGCTGCGATGGCAACACGTTGCTCCCAACTCCCAAGTTGGCGGCGAGCGCGGACTACTCGAAGTCGTGCGGCAACTGCAGGGATTCGAGATTCCGGCGAACGCATGGGAAAAGCAGGTACTCAAGCCGCGCGTCAATGCTTACGATCCGGCGATGCTCGACCAGCTTTGCCTCACGGGCGCTGTGGGATGGGGTCGATTATCGCCT
This sequence comes from uncultured Acidobacteriaceae bacterium, assembly GCA_963814165.1. Classification (GTDB taxonomy): domain Bacteria; phylum Acidobacteriota; class Terriglobia; order Terriglobales; family Acidobacteriaceae; genus DASRAA01. The sequence goes on from CAWFBW010000021.1 coordinate 180,092, forward strand.
CATCCGGCGACGCTGGAGGACGCGGGTAATGGGAAGCGGCGCGTCGTTCCGACCAGCGTGGCTCCGATTACGTTCTTCGTGCGGGAAGATTCGGACTGGATGAGGCCGAGAAATCCCGATAATACGGAAGGCGATGAGCGGGTTCTGACTGATAGCGCGAGAACGGTGTCGGAGTTTCTGCGTAAGCGGGGCGCGTCGTTCTTTGCGGACATCGTTCGCGGAACCGAGATGCTTAAGGCGGAGATTGAGACAGCGCTCTGGGAGTTGGTCGCTGCGGGACTGGTGACGGCTGATGGATTTGAAAACCTGCGAATGCTGATTAATCCCAGCCGCAGGGCAACGCCGGGGGCGCCCAAGCTGGCGAAGCCGCGTCATTCTACGGGGCGCTGGTCGCTGCTCTATACAGCCGAAGTTGCCGACCGCAATAAGACGCTGGAGGCAACCTGCCAGATGCTGCTTCGGCGATACGGAGTGGTGTTCCGCGAGGTGCTGGCACGCGAGTCGAATTTGCCCAAATGGCGCGAGTTGCTGATCGCGTATCGGCGACTCGAGGACCGCGGCGAAGTGCGGGGCGGCAGGTTCGTGAATGGTTTCCTGGGCGAGCAGTTTGCGCTGCCGGAAGCGGTAGAGTCGCTGCGCGCGATGCGCAATCTGCCCGCGACTGGCGAGACACTGGTAGTATCGGCGGCCGATCCGTTGAATCTCGTCGGTTTCATCGTGCCAGGAGAGCGAACGCCGGCAATCTCGGGCCGATATGTAAAGTTCCGCGATGGAGTGGCCGTCGATCCGGAAGAGCGAAACGCTTTGCTACGCGAGGCCGGTGCGCAATGATCGACCGCGAACTGATCGAGGGCATCGATTACTACGTGGAAGGCGGCCTGTTTGTTTTTACGGCTGAGTACCTGCGCGAGCGCGGGTATTGCTGCACGTCGGGATGTAGACATTGTCCCTACGGATTTGAGCGAGAAGTTTCCCCTCCGTCGGAGATTGACTTGCAGCGGAGCGACGAAAGCGAGACGTAGCCCGCTCCCGCCGCGTGACTCGCGCGGACTTATCCCATCGTACTGAATTTCTCAGGCGTGATCTTCAGCAGCACCCGCTGCTCGCCGGGGCGGGCCCAGGGATACTTGTCCTGGCCGATGTACTTTTTTGCCATCTTGTCGATGTGCGTGGACGCACCTTCCGTGGTGATCTCGTCGACCTTTCCACGAACCTCAAGATAGCGATACGGATTCTCCGGATCAATCAACGTGACGGCCACGCGGGGATCGCGGCGGACGTTCTTGTCTTTCTGACGACCGAGCGCGGTGTTGACGACGATCTTGCCGTCGATGAGATCGATCCAAACCGGGGTCGTCTGCGGGCTGCCGTCGGGCATAAGGGTGGTGAAGCTTCCGAATGCGGGTTTCTGGAAAAGGTCTTTGTGAGTCTCAGGAACTGCTGCGGACATGGAACTTCTCCTTGGCGGCGATTGTGGCGCGGCACTGGTCGCAGCGCCACTGCGTTTGATGCCGATGCAATTTTAGAGCAGTCTGGTTATTGGTGTGGCCGAGGAACAGTTTTAGTGCCGTCCGCTGAAGCCGATTCCCGTCAGAACCACAACTTGTGTAGTAGTGACGTATAACACAACAACAGAATAAATAAAACTCACGACTGTTTAGAATCAAACGTTTAGCTGGAAATTGTTCGTATGTCATTGATTCATCAGCCGGTTATACGTATCCATGTCTGCGCGTAAGACTTAGCGCCCATTCTTCAGGGCTGGACGGTCGGCTCTAGAGGCTGCTGAAAAAAGAGTCGACCGAGTAAACTCGGCTATTTGTCGAACCAAGAGTCAATAGCTTACGGGCCAAGATTGGGTCGAAAACGCCCCAAAATTACTACCTTGGTTCTTTTTTCAGCAGCCTCTCTAGCCGACTGCGGAAATTTTCAATGAGCATGTTTGCAGCGCGCGCTGGGCGCGGATTAACCAAAGACACAGATCCCTTGGCCCCATCGATCAAGTTTTAGTGGCTAAGAAAAGGCGCTGCAAGAAAATTCGGTGGAGCAAAAAAACTAAAGTAACCAAAACGAACCAAAATGGGAATCGGTTGTGTATGGAAAGCCCTGCAACGGACCCGGAGCTCGCCGCTGTGGAGCCTTAGAGCCGCCTGCTTGTTGGAGCCGTTTTTGTCGCGTCAGATGGAGCCGACTCCCATCAGAACTTTGACGCCGAGACGCCGCGCTGAAACGCGGCTTACGCAATCCCCGATCAGCTACTGAATTCACCATACCGGTCTACGTGCGGCGGTGGTGTTTGCAGCCACACGGAGGCGTTGAGACGGGGCTGGGTTGTCGCAGCCCCAACCGGCTATTGGATTTGGTTCTACTTCATCGGACGCCCATCAGCAGTTCCATCGTGAGCTGATCGAGGCGTTCGTACTGCAGGCCCTTCTGAGCCAACGCCACGCGGTCATAGGGCGTTGCCAAAAGCTTCTGTGCGCCGGCGGTTGAGTAGCTGCCGACTTGGCTTCCCTTGGCGTTGCTGGCCGCGATCTCCTGCACGATAGCCTGAATCTCCTTATCTTCATTCCACTGCCGCGCCTTCTCCTTGAAGATGACATAGGTGCGCATGCAGCCGCGGGCAAAGTCCTTTACGCCTTCGATGTCTTCGGTACGGTAGGCGTGAGCGTCAAAGTGGCGGGGACCGGCGTAGCCGACGTCCTCAAGGAACTTGACCAGGAAGAACATGGCTTTCGGCGTGGTTGCACCGAAGCGAAAGTCCTGATCGTAGCGGCCGGGGTTCTGGTCGTTGAGGTCAATGTGGAAGAGCTTGCCACACTCCCACGCCTGGGCGACGGCATGAAGCATGTTGAGCCCGGGCATCTGCTCGTGGGCGACCTCGGGATTTACTCCGACCATTTCGGGATGCGCCAAGGTCGGGATGAAGCCGAGATAAGCTCCCGTGGTTGCCATGTAGATATCGCCGCGAGGCTCGTTGGGCTTGGCTTCCATGGCGAACTTGAATCCGTACTTCTTGTCGAGGTTGTATTCGCAAAGGTAGTCAATTGCTTCGCGCAGGCGCTTGATGGCATCGTCAGGGCGACGGCAGGCGTCGGTTTCAGTTCCCTCTCGTCCGCCCCACAGGACAAAGATCTTTGCGCCCAGTTCGGCGCCGAGGTCCATGGCGGTCATCGTCTTCTGCACGGCGTAGGCGCGAACGGCGGGATCGTTGGAAGTAAACGCTCCGTCACGAAATACGGGATCGTAGAACAAATTGACCGTGGCCATCGGCACACAGATTCCATGTTTTTCGCACGCCGCCTTGAACTCGCGGACGATGCGATCGCGCTCGGAGGGTGTCGCATTAATTGGCACCAGATCGTTGTCGTGGAGGTTTACTCCCCACGCGCCAACCTCGGCGAGCATGGCCACGATGTCATTGGGTGGAATGGTGGGACGGACAGCTTCGCCAAAAGGATCGCGTCCGCGATTGCCCAGGGTCCATAGCCCGAATGAGAATTTGTGCTCGGGATGGGGATCGTACTTATCGTTTGCCATGATTCCTCCAGGGATTTGCGATTTACTTGAGTGCTGATGAACTCGAACTGAACCGAATACCTCGCAGCGCAGGATAGACGCGGCGGAAGACTTCGTACTGTTGATCCATGAGAGCTTTGGTTGCAGGATTGGGTTTGATCTCGTGAGCTACCCGAACCGAAGCTTCGCAGGCTTCGTCAACACTCGACCACGTGCCCGCGCCTACGCCCGCCAGCAAGGCGGCTCCGTAAGCAGCGCCTTCTTCCGCCTGGAGCACTTCCACGGAGTGCCCGTAAATGTCAGCTTGAATCTGACGCCACAGCTTGGAGCGCGCTCCACCGCCGCCAAGGCGAATGGTCGTGACCGGCACCTTCATTTCGCCAAAGATTGAGAAGGAGTCGCGCAAGCTGAAGGCGACGCCTTCCATGATGGCCCGCGCAACATGCCCGCGGCCGTGGTTCGCGGCCAGCCCGATCAGCGCAGCGCGCGCCTCCGGATCAAGGTGCGGAGTACGTTCACCCATGAGATAGGGAGCCCAGAGCACACCGTCGCAACCTGGCGGAACGGCCTCCGCTTCGTCGCAGATACGCTCATAAGGATCGCGACCATCGTCGGCCGAGGCGCCGAAGTTATCGCGGAACCAGCGCAGGGAGAGGCCGGCGGACTGGGTGACGCCCATGATGTGCCAACGCCCGGGAATCGCATGACAGAAGGTATGCAGCCGGCCCCTGGGATCAAGCGCAGGGCGATCCGTAGCAGCAAACACGACGCCTGACGTACCGATGGTGGCATGTACGGAACCGGGTCTGACGATGCCCATTCCGACGGCTCCGGCGGCCTGGTCACCGGCACCGGCGACGAGAGGCGTACCTTCGAGTAAGCCAGTCGCCTCGGCGCCTGATTTGGAAACTGTGGCGCATACGTCAGGCGATTCAAAGAGGGACGGGAGGCAGCTCGGGTTCAGTCCCGTGGCGCCCGCCATTTCTGTAGACCAACGACGGTTCGTCACATCGAGCAGGAGCGTTCCGGAGGCATCCGCCATATCCATTCCGTACTGGCCGGAGAGGCGGAAGCGAACGTAATCCTTTGGGAGCAGCAGAGTCTGAAAGCGCTCGAAGAGATGCGGTTCGTGTTTGCGAACCCATAGCAGCTTCGTCAGGGTGAAATTGGTAAGCGGGGGATTGCAGGTCCAGGTGATAATCTGGCTTTCGCCGAGTTGCGCGGAAAGCTCCGCGGCTTCGTCGGCCGTGCGTTGGTCGCACCAAATGAGAGCTGGCCGCAAAACCTGTCCCGCCGAGTCGAGAAGCACTGCGCCATGCATCTGGCCGGAAAAGCCGGCGGCCGCGACTTCAGACGCCGGCGTTCGCGACTCTTTCAGCAGTTCGCGGATGGCCTCGCAGGTAGCGCGCCACCAGTCGTGGGGATCCTGTTCGGCCCAACCGGTTCTTGGCGAGGCAAACGGTTTGTGTTCAGAAGTGCGCGAGGCAATCACTGAGCCCGCGTTGTCAAGCAGCACAGCCCTGGTGCCGCCCGTACCGACGTCAATACCAAGAAGTCTCGATGGCATGAAGAGCGATTCCAAACTGGGGTCCGAGTCATGCGGACATCCGAGGTGAGCACGGGCGACCGAAAAGCACGTTTCAAACAGGTGCGATCTCGGATCCCTTTTCGATTATTACGCGGAATGGGATGAAAGAAAAGCCAAATCGTGTACGTTAACGGTGATATAAATGAGGGTCCGGAACCCAAAGCAGCTGCTTCCCCGTTGAGGGGGACTCCAGGAAGAGACCGAGGCCTGTCCCATGAAGAGTAACCGGAGTGGAATTCCGCGGATTGCCGAACTAGCCGGGGTGTCGATCGGCACGGTCGACCGGGCCCTGCATGGCCGTCCGGGCATCAACGATGAAACCCGGCAACGAGTGCTCGACATTGCAAAAAAGATCGGCTACCGGCCGAACCTGGCCGCAAGATCGTTGTCTACGGGCAAGCGAGTCAGAATTGGCGTCTGCGTTCCGCAGGAGATCCGGTATTTTTACAACGAAATGTGGGAAGGGATACACGAAGAGGTGCGCCGCTACTCGGATCGCGGAGTCGATTTTCTTCTGCACCCTGTGCCGGAACTCGGCAAGGGAGAGAAACAGGCCTTCAGCAAGATAGTGGAATCAGACGTGCGCGGAATCGTAATGACTCCGGGAGTTCCGGAGACCATGACGCCGTTGATTGATGCAGCCGAGGCTAACGGCATTCGCGTCGTGTGCGTTTCGACGGATGCTCCGGAAAGCAAGCGCTCTTGCGTCGTGTGCGTTGAGCCGCGGCTGAACGGTGCGATGGCCGGCGAGTTGATGGCGAAGTTCGTTCCATGCGGTGGGAAGGCTGCGATCATCACGGGCATGCTGGAAACTGTCGACCACCTTAAAAAAACTGAGGGTTTCACACAGAGTTTCACGAAGTACTGCCAGGGCGGCTCGGTGGTGGCGACCATCGAAGGCCACGAGGATCCGGAAGAGAGTTTTAGGAAGACGGAGAAACTTTTCCAGCAATTTCCCGAGCTCGACGGCATTTACGTCAACACGGTGAACTGCCTGCCGGTCTGCCGAGCGCTGGCGGCTGCGAAGCTGGAAAATCGCGTGCGGCTCATTACGACTGACCTGTTCCGAGAAATGGTCCCTCTGTTTCGAGCCGGCACCATTGATGCGTCCATGCATCAGCGCCCGTATCGACAAGGCCAGCTTGCGATTCGCACGCTGGCCGAGCATCTGCTGCATGACGCTGAATTGCCGAAGTCGCATTACCTGAATCCGGGCGTGATATTGCGTTCCAACCTTCGCTTGTTTCGGGAGACTGGCGGGATGGGGGGGTAGATCTGGCGCAGACGTCTGCCGGATGGAGCAAGATGCCGGTTTCGATATCTTCCCGGCGCTTCTGTTACCTTATTGACCAATCCAATTCAGGAGGCCGCGGTGCCCGATATGTCGTCGCACGACACTTCATCCTCGAGACCTTTGACGGTGCTGTGCCTAACGAGCTACTTCAAGGGAACGGAGTTCATGGTCGAGTGCAAGCGACAAGGATGCCGGACGCTGCTGGTGACCGCGCAAAGCCTGACCGACGCCGACTGGCCGGGAGAATCGCTCGACGATATCTTCTACGTTCCTGATGAAGACAAGACCTGGAAGCTGCAGGACGTACTGCTGGGAATCAGCCACCTGGCTAAGACGGAAGTCATCGACCGCATTGTGCCTCTGGATGACTTTGATGTGGAGATAGCGGCTTCGCTGCGTGAGCACCTTCGGGTTCCTGGTATGGGTGACACAACGGCGCGGTATTTCCGCGACAAGTTGGCGATGCGGGCGCGGGCCCGCGATGCCGGACTTGCGGTACCGGACTTTATTCAAGTCCTGAATTACGGGCAGTTGCATGAATTCATGCAGCGGATTCCGCCACCGTGGGTGCTCAAACCGCGGTCCATGGCGGGCTCGATCGGGGTGAAGAAGATCTCCAGCGCGGACGAGTTCTGGTCTGCAGTCGATCGATTGGGCGATCAGCAATCGTTCTATCTGCTGGAACAGTATGTTCCGGGAGACATCTTCCACGTCGATACGATCACGTATGAGAAAGAGTTACTTTTCTCCATCGCGAGCAAGTACGGGCGCCCGCCGATGGACGTGTCGCACGAAGGAGACATCTTTACGACGCGGACGTTGACGCAGGGATCGGCTGAAGAAAAGGCGCTGCGATCGCTGAATGAGCAAGTCCTGAACGCATTCGGAATGGTGCGCGGGGTTTCCCACAGCGAGTTCATCAAGGGACGCGACGGCGTGCTGTATTTCCTTGAGACGTCAGCGCGTGTAGGCGGCGCCCATATCGCTGACCTCATTGAGGCTGCGACTGGGATTAATCTCTGGGCGGAATGGGCAAAGGTTGAAATCGCAGGTGGCCAGACGCCCTACAGCGTATCGCCGCTGCGAAACGAGGCGGCGGGCTTGTTGATTTCACTGGCGCGCCAGGAACGTCCCGACACGTCCGCGTACACAGATCCCGAGATAGTCTGGCGGATGAACAAGAAACATCATGCCGGACTCATTGTGCGATCGACCGATCCCAAGAAGGTGGAAGAACTCGTTTGGAATTACGCGCAGCGGTTCCGGCAGGACTTCTTCGCATCGGCACCGCCGCGCGACAAGCCGACGAGTTAGGGTTCGCCTAGCCGAGGTAGCGCTAAGCGTGATCGTAGAAGCGGAAGAACAGAGACTGCTTCGACACCGGTTCTGCCTTGGCGACGAGGGCGGCCATCTGTTTCTCGCTGTACGGCGTAAATTCCGCGCCAATTGGACGTTGTGCTCCAATTGCGCGACGGAATCGCAGCCGATGATCACCGTCGAGACCGGCAGCGAGAGCGAATAATACATCGCCTGCCGCATGTCGAGCGTACCCGGCGTAGGCGCCAGCACCATGCCCTCCCAGGAATGCTTCTGCGCTTCGATGGGAGGCGGCGTCCACGAGCTGAGGATGCGACCGCGGGCGGGAACTTTCATTCCGATGATGCCCATCTGCTTTTCGACCGCCAGCGGCAGGAGCTTCTGGGAAAAGCTGAAGTGATGCGGATCCGCAGCGTTGACTGCCATCAGGATGGTGTCGAAAGGATAACGGTGGATGCAGTCGATGAGCGGCTCGGGACGGAAGTGGCCGGTGATGCCGAGGAAGCGAACCATCTTCTGGTCTTTGGCCTGTAGCAAGGCCTCCATCGCGCCGCCCTTCGCGAAGATTTGCTGTACTTCATTGTCGGACCCGATGTCGTGAAGCTGCCACAAGTCGAGGTGGTCGGTATTTAGCAGCTTGAGGGACTCTTCCAGCATGCGCAGCGAGCCTTCCTTTGTGCGCTCGCGGGTCTTACTGGCAAGGAACGCCTGGTTGCGGCGCTTCTTCATCACCTCACCGACGTAGCGTTCGCTCCAGCGCTGTGGGCCGCCGTAGATCGAGGATGTGTCGATGTAGTTTACGCCGAGATCGAGGGCTTTTTCGATGATCGGGACTGCCACAGCAGCGTTGTCGGCACGCTCAATGGCGGCCTGGCCACCAAGGCTGAAGATTCCGACGCGGTATCCAGTCTTGCCCAGATTACGTGTGGGCATCGCAGATTCTGTCGCAGGATTCGTCGGAAGCGCAGGAAGCGAGGTAGCCGATGCAGGGATGGCGGACTGCGCGATAAGGCCTGCAGTAATGGCAGTACTTGCCTTGAGGAAGTCGCGGCGGTTGTTCAAGGAAGGCTTGTCATCGGCTTTCGGTTTCATGCGCACCTCGCAGTAGAAGAGTTGAACGGGTAGTAGCACGGCTCCAAAATCGGTTCTTCGGCCGCGTTGGAAAAATTATACGCCGGAGCCGAGGGCCGACTTAATGAGTAGCTCCAGCAGCGCTTCGGCAGCAGCACGTTCGGGCTTGCCTCGACAATCTGACTTGACGAAGCTATAACTTTTTCAAGCACTCCACGAGGTCATCAACCATGCGTCGTTTTGCAGTAATCCTGGCGATTGCGTTTGCACTTCCCTGTTTCTACCAGGTTGGCATCGCCCAGAACAAGCGCCCTATCACCGACAAAGACCTTTTCCGCTTTCAGTGGATTGGCGACCCTCAAGTTTCGCCGGACGGCACGCACGTCGTGTTTGTGCGGGTCAGCGTTAACGAGAAAAAGGAAGGCTACGATACAGCACTTTGGATGGCGAATACCGAGAACGCCGATTCGGCGGTGCGGCTAACCGGCGCCAAAAGGGATTCTCAGCCACGTTGGTCGCCTGACGGGAAGTGGATCGTTTTCGTGCGCGGTCCGGCCGACAGCGGCGTAGAGGGGCGCGATCACAAGCCTCAGCCTTCGCAACTTGCATTACTTTCCCTGTCGGGCGGAGAGGCGTGGACGATCACCGGCCTGCCGCGTTCGGCGGGAAATCCAGTGTGGTCACCCGACGGGAAGCAGATCGCATTTCTGTGTGACGCTACCCCCGAGGACCTTGCCAAGAAGCAGAAAAAAGACATTGCTGCCGAGCCGGAACACGAGAGCGATGTGAAGGTCATTACCCGCGCGATCTATCGCTTTAACGGTACGGGTTACCTCGATCCGAAACACAAGCAGCACATTTGGATCCTTGATCTGCCGGCGAGCGCTGATGCCAAGTCCGCTCCGCGGCAACTGACGAGTGGGACGTTTGACGAACGGAGTCCCGTCTTCACTCCCGATGGGAAGCACATTCTCTACACCACGAACCGCAATTCAGAGCCTTACTACGAGCTGTCCAAGACGGACATTATGTCGGTGCCAACTTCTGGTGGAACACCGGAGTTGCTGACCACGCTCCATGTTGGCGGATTTCTTGGTGGAGTCGGCGCGATATCCCTGTCGCCCGATGGCAAGTCGGCGGCATTCGTGGCCAGCGTTCAGGAGCCGGTGCGTTCTTACAGTCAGTCCGACATGTGGGTACTGAATCTCGAGGCAAAGTCGGAACCGGTCAAACTGACTACCAAGTACGATTACGACGTCGGCAGCGGGGTTGGAGGAGATAATGCCCCTCCCCGCGGCGCAGGGCGAAGTTTGCCCGTGTGGACGCGCGATGGATCGCATATTCTCGATGTCGTCGGCAAAGAAGGCCGCGCCGTGCTGGTTTCGATTGATGCCAAGAGCGGAGCGGTCACGGAACTCAGTCGCGGCAACCAAGCGGTTGAGGACTTCGACGTTGCGGAGAATAACAGTACCGTCGTGATCAACGTCTCGACGCCAACCATGATTGACGAGCTATTCGTTCTGGCGAAAGATGGATCACAAAAGCAAATCACGAATCTCAACAGCGCACTGTTCTCTGAGCTCAATCTTACGGAGCCGGAGGACATTTGGTATACGAGTTTTGATGGGAAGAAAGTTGAGGCGTGGGTACAGAAGCCGCCTGACTTCGACCCGTCGAAGAAGTATCCGCTGATCCTGAACATTCACGGCGGGCCGCATACCGCATATGGTTGGGTATTCGATCATGAGTTCCAATGGATGGCGGCCAAGGGATACGTAGTCCTCTATCCCAACCCGCGCGGCAGTACCACGTATGGGCAGGAATTCGGGAATATCATCCAGTACAAGTACCCGGGCGACGATTTCAAGGACTTGATGGCGGGCGTCGATGAACTGCTGAAACGAGGTTACATCGATGAACACAAGCTAGGCGTAACCGGCGGCAGCGGAGGTGGACTGCTTACCGACTGGACGGTGGGACACACCCACCGGTTCCAAGCCGGCGTCTCGCAGCGGGACATCTCGGACTGGACCTCGTGGTGGTACACGGCGGACTTCACGTTGTTTCAGCCGAGTTGGTTCAAGGCGCCCCCGTTCGACGATCCCAAGGATTACATCGAGCGGTCGCCCATTACGTACATCAAAAATGTCGACACGCCGATGATGTTCATACTCGGCGATGTGGATTACCGCACACCGCCGGGCAGCGGCGGTGAGCAGATGTTTCGTGCGTTGAAATACATGCATCGGCCTACGGTGATGGTGCACTTCCCCGGCGAGTCACACGAACTGTCGCGGTCCGGACAGCCGTGGCATCGCGTAGAACGCCTCGATCACATCGTCGGATGGTTTGACAAGTGGTTGCAGGGAGTTCCAAAGCCCGAATACAACATGCCGTCGGATGAGGCCAAGGCGCCGTAGGAAGCCAACCAGGCCGTTTGAGCTTCAGAGATCTAATCAGAACCTGCACGTAGAAGCACGTCCCGCAGTTTGTCGTGTCTCTGCTGCAAGCGGAGATAGGTCGTTTCGTCGCGTCCTGCCTTTGCCCGGATGATACTCACGAGTGCCCGTTTTTCCGGTGGACTCCAATTGGCAAGGCCTGGAGTCAGCGCTAAGACCAGTGCAAAGTCACTGAGGGCCTTCTGCTCAGATGCGCTCAACGACTCCGCATTCACGCCCAGCTGTTTGCAAAGAGACGACATGGTATGCCGCCTCATCTTTGCGGGGTCACCGTCAAAGCGTGTGGCCATCTCACGCTGAACTGCCAGACCCAGTTTGCGGGTTGAAAATGAATCCCAATGCCCGGAGGGGCCCGGCCCGAACTCGAAGAACATGTGACCTTCCGCGAGCTTCCGCAGAGTTTTGGGGGACGTGCGATGATGAGGGTCGCGCATCATCCGCCGCTCTTCTGTGAGAGTCAACTGCAAAAGATCGGGGCGGCCGGGTCGAAATCCTAATTTGCGATAGAACCAAAAAGCGCCCGACTTGATCGCTTCTTCATTGTCCTGACCGATCTGGTATGGATAAACCGAGAAGCAGGTCACGCCTGCAAGTTGATTTAACAAGTGCAATACTTTGGAGTAGATCCACGCAGTCTCACCTTCGCGAAAGGCGTAAAAGGTATTGAACCCGACCTCCATCCACTCGAAAAGTCCAATTGCTTCGAAGTAATTTACGGGAACGCCATTCTTGAGGGTGAATCCGGCGTAGTAGGCACGTAGCGGAAGCCGCCATTCCTTGTCCAATCCCCAGATAAAAAGCTGAATGCCTCTGCCAACGTCGGCCTGAAATGCGTGGTCAGCGTCGGCGCAGGTCGAGCCTTGAAGCTCCCGATACCGGACTGCCAAGGCGTCTCGCGTCATGTCAATGATGGCTTGCGCGTCGGGGCGGTCTAGCTTTCGAAGCTGCAATGGAGCGGAATTCAACTCCTCAGGAAGCAACACCTGCTTGCGCTGCAAAAGTGGCGCGTCATGGACGAATAAGCGGGACACAGGGCGTCGAGCCAACGTTCGGCTGGAGGGTGAGTTGTCGAGCCGCCAATGCAAGTTAACGCCCAAGCTGTCGTACAAGCTTGTGCGCTGTAGCGGACTTGCAGGCAAAGCTGCAAAGGCGGCGATCAACCAAGCGAGGTCATTGGAGGCTGACCCTGACGCTGCCTCGAGCCAGCGCAAGTAGGGCGTATCGGCTTCGACAAACGAGTCGTCCGCCAGGAGAGGCAGGCAATTGGGTAATACCGTCGCCATTTGGCGGTAGTACTCGTCGGGGTTCCACTCAGGTGCGATCTCGAGCCCATGCTTCAACACAAGCCACCGGGCTAATTCGTACGTCCAGTTGTTCGTCACCGTAGTCCCCGCCATGCCGGATACTGCTTCGTCGTCAAAGGCCTCGGTGGCGTCGGGATTGGCCAGAAACCGCTCAACCTCTGGCTGCAAGTGAGCGAGCAGAGTATCGGTATGCTTAGCAACCGAAGTGCTTTGAGGAAACGCGCGGAGGAACAGCAAGTTGTCATGTGCCCGAATCAGCGAATCAGCATCCGGAAACCGCAGATGCCGAAGTTGCTTCAGCACGGACTCGCACCGACGCGCGCAGCCTGTCCCATAACAGCGTTTCATCTGGTCAAGCTCTTGCAATAAAACGACTTGTCGGTCACCCAATGTGAATTCCCCAGCCGATTAGAAGAAGGCCAACCAGTTTACAGGGAAACGGGCGGTTATCGGCAAGGAAATGGCAACCTGTAATAGTCGGGGCGACTCAAGTGATCCGTCCCAAGTGCCGATAGACAACCCAGCCATGGCCAACACGGTAGAAACCGTTGTATCCAGAGTCGAAATTCCTATTGCGCCAGATCGCCGACGGCAGGATCGGGTGCGGACCCGCATGCCTATACGCATCCTCGGCATTGATGGCAACCCCGTGTCGTATTCAGGAACATGTACAAACTTGGGCCGTGGTGGCGTGGGATTCGACACCTCCGCGCGAATCGAAGTCGGCAAAGTCATCGAGTTTGAGTTTGTGCAGGTAGTGGACGAGGCCGTTCGCTACTGGCTTCGCATCCTCTTCCGAAACGATGGCCACTACGGTGGGTATTACGTCAACGACGATGGGTCAGACATCCGCTCCCCAAATTGAAACAGCGCATCGAGTCAACGATGCGCCGTTCCTGAAACTTGCCCTGACGAAGGCTGCTACTGCTGCCAGCCTCCGCCAAGGGCCTGATACAGGGTCACGTAATTGGCGAGTTCGTTGTACCAGGCCTGGGTAAGAGCCAACTGTGAATTGAAGTACTGCTGCTCGTTGTATTGCACTTCGAGGAAGCTGGTCACTCCGCCTTGGTAACGCACGTTCGACAAGTATGCAGCGTCTGAGTAACTCTTAGTTTGCTGCTCGATCTTAATGCGATATTGGCGAGCCTGAGTGTAGCCGACCAAGCCGTTGGAAACTTCGCCAAATGCCTGGTTAACCGTCTTCTTGTAGGTTAGTTCAGCCTCATCCCGCTGCGCCCAAGCCAGCTTATATTGGCTCTTGATTCTTCCGCCTTGGAAGATCGGCTGAGTGGCGTTCAGTCCGACGGCCCAAAACGTTCCCGGGCCGGCCACAAATGTTGAGAGCGCGGTGCTTTGAGAACCGAACAATCCAGTAAGGGAAAACTGCGGGAAGAAATTTGCTTTGGCCACGCCGACATTGGCATTGGCTGCAACAAGGTTTTCCTCAGCGCTACGCACATCCGGACGCCGTTCCAACAAAGCGGACGGCAATCCCGCAGGAATCTCAGGCATGTGCGGTTGTGCCGTCACTTCCAATCCGCGAACAATCGGGCCGGGGTTCTGACCGAGAAGAATACTGATGTTGTTCTCCGTCTGCTCGATCAGCTGGTGCAGATTGATGGCTTGGGCTTCTGCTGCCTGCAGCAAGACCTCTGCCTGATACACCTCCATGACGGAGGACTCGCCGCCCTTGAACTTTATGTTGTTGAGCTTAAGAATCTCACGGTCGGCGGTAACGGTATCGTCGGCGTATTTCAACTGAGAGTCGTACGCCCGCAACAGAAAGTAATTGGTGGCAACCTGGGAAACCAGCGTTGTCCGGACAACGTTCTGGCCGTATTCCGTCGATAGCAAGTTTGCCTTCGCTGCTTCTGTCGCGCGACGGAACTGCCCCCAGAAATCGACGATGTACGACATCTGTATATCAAGGCTGCCGAAAGTCGGCGCATGAGGAACAGTCTGGGAATTGCGTTCATTTACGATGGCACCCCCACCGTTCAGTTGCGGATACTGGTTGGCCTTGGTGACACCCAGATTCGCCTCGGCCTGCAGAACTCGGGTGGCCGCGATCCGCAGATCGTAATTATTCTGCAGCGCTTGCTTTATGAGGTTCTGTAACGCTTCGTCCTGGAATACCGCCCACCACTTCATGTCCCCAAACTGCTCACCTGCGGGCTCCGGTGTCGGAGCGCCGCGATACTGATCGGGAACCGTGGTCGCTGGCCGCTTATAGTTCGGGCCGACTTTACAACCGCAAACTACGAGAAGCACAAGGAAAGCGGCAGCAGCCTTGAGCTTAGTCATGGCCCCCTCCTGTCGCTTCAGACCCTGCAATTCCCGGCTGTGGCTCATGTTTCTTCCCGCCGAGCTTGGCCCCGAACTTTTCGACCACCTCAAAGCTGACTGGAATGAAGAAAATTGCCAGGATCGTGGCTGCCGTCATACCGCCGATAACGCAGGTACCCAGGGTCTGTCGCGCGATGGCACCGGCACCGGTTGCCGTCCACAGCGGCACGCAGCCGAGAATGAATGCGAAGGCCGTCATCAGAATCGGTCGCAGTCGCAGTCGTGCTCCGGTCAAGGCTGCCTCGACGAGCGGTTTGCCGTTGTCGTATTCCATCTTGGCAAACTCGACAATCAGAATGGCGTTCTTGGCCGAGAGCCCGATCAGCATGATTAGACCGATCTGGGTGTATACGTTGTTGTCGAGCACCCGGAAGTACAACGTGATGAACGCACCGAAAATAGCGATGGGGACACCCAGCAGTACGGCAAAAGGAAGCGTCCAACTCTCATACTGCGCCGCCATGATCAGGAAGACCACGAAGAACGCCAGTCCGAAGATCGCCGCGGGCGACACGCCTTCCGCCGCCTTCACTTCCTGGTAGGTCATGCCGCTGTAGTCAAAGCCCATCTGCCCCGGCATGGTCTTCTTGAAGACGTCGTTCACGGCGTCGATGGCCTGACCCGAGCTGTAACCCGGGGCCGAGTTGGCGTTAATCTGCACGCAATTAAACAGGTTGTACCGCATGACGAACTCAGCGCCCGCGCGCGGATAGGTGCTCGACAACGTACTCAGTGGCACCATGTCGCCGGCGGTGTTGCGCACGTAGAACTTGCCGAGATTGCTGGCGTTGGCACGGAACTTGCCGTCCGCCTGAACGTACACCTGCCACTGCAAGCCGAACCGGTTGAAGAAATTGACCAGTGAACCGCCCATGAAGGTCTGCACCGTCTGGTACAAATCCTGCAGCGGAATCTGCTGTGTCATCGCCTTGGCATTGTCCACGTTGACACCAACCTGGGGAACGCCAAACAGCGCCGTGGTCATGACGCCGGTCAGTTCCGGACGCTTCCGCGCTTCGGCCATGAACAGCTGCGTGTTCTTAGCCAGGAAGTCGATCCCGGAGCCGGACCGGTCTTCGAGGATGTAACTGACACCGCCCGAGGTTCCTACGCCAGGAATAGCCGGCGGCGAGAACTGAAATGCAATCCCGGCCGGAATCTGGGCGAGAGCTTTCGTCAGGTGCCCCTTGATGGCGAGATAACTTGTTTCGGGAGTCTTCCGTTCTTCCCATGGTTTCAGGGAAATGAAATAGAAGCTGCTGTACGTCGCATTGACGCCACTCAGCAAGCTGTAGCCCATCACGGCGCTGACGTACTTGACCCCAGGCGTGTCCATGATGACTTTTTCCACCTGACGGGAGACTTCAGAGGAGCGCTGCAGCGACGATGCATCGGGCAATTGCAGCCCGGCATAAACGTAGCCCTGATCTTCATCTGGCAGGAAGCTCTTGGGCAGCTTACCGCCAAAGTACCAAGTGCCCACGACCACGGCCCCCAACAGCAGGAAGGCGAGCCACGCATTGTGAATCAGGTGGGCGCACCAATTCACGTACACTTCAGTTGCCTTGCCAAATACGTTGTTGAACCAGCGGAAGAAAGCCCCCAGCGGCCCGCGTGCTTCCTTCTTAGGCCGCAGCATCATGGCTGCCAGCGCCGGACTGAGCGTGAGGGCGTTGAACGCCGAGAACAACACCGAAATCGCGATGGTAACGGCGAACTGCTTATAGAGCTGGCCGGTGATTCCGGGAATGAATGCCGTCGGCACGAACACTGCCGCCAGGATGAGCGCGATCGCGATGACCGGCGACGAAACCTCTTCCATCGCTTTGACGGCCGAGTCATGCGGTGTCATGCCATGCTCGATGTGATGTTCGACCGCCTCGACCACGACAATTGCGTCGTCCACCACCAACCCGATCGCCAGCACTAGTCCCAGCAGCGACAGCGTGTTAATGGAGAAGCCCAGCATGGGAAAGACCATGAAGGTCGCCACCAGTGAGACCGGCACAGCGATGAGCGGAATCAGGGTGGCTCTCCAACCTTGCAGGAAGATGTACACCACGAGGATCACGAGCACCATGGCCTCAACCAGCGTGTGCTCAATTTCCTTAATGCCTTCGCTGACCGATAGCGTGGTATCGAGGGCAGTGATGTAATCGAGTCCCTGGGGGAACCTAGTCTTGGCTTCCTCCATCATCTTGACAACGTTGCCCCTTGTAACCAGAGCGTTGCTTCCCGGTGTGAGGTACAGGGCAATCAGGGCCGCAGGCTGGGAAGGCTGGTGCTCGCCTTCTTCCGGTACCGTACCCAGGCGGGCGATGTACGAGTAGTACTGAGATCCCAACTCGACCCGAGCGACATCCTTCAACCGTAGAATCGATCCGTCGCTCTGCGCGCGGATGACGATTTGATCAAAATCTTCGGCCCGGGGAAGACGTCCCGGCGCCCGGACGTTGTACGTAAATTGCTGGCCTTCGGGCACCGGTTCTCCGCCGATCTGGCCGCCGGGGTTGACCTTGTTCTGCGCCTTCACGGCATTGATGATGTCAGTTACGGTGATGCCCAGGTTTGCCAGCGTATCGGGGTTGACCCAGATTCGCATCGCGTACGGCCCAGCGCCGAAAATTTGTACTTGGCCCACGCCTTGAATTCGCGTTAATGCATACTGCAAATTGATAGTGGCGTAGTTCGCCAGGAAGATGCTGTCGTATGCCCCATTGGGCGAGTACAGATCGAGCAGCATGAACGGGGCGGTAGTGCCCGGCTGCACGATGACTCCCTGTTGGGTCACTTCCGAAGGAAGTTGGGAGTTGGCCTGGCCGCTCCGCATCTGCGCCAGGATCTGGTCGGTGTTGATGTCTGTGCCAAGTTGGAAGTCGACGTACAGTGTCATGCCGCCGCCCGAGCTGGCGCTCAGCGAATACATGTAATTCATGCCGCTGACGCCCGACATCTGCTGTTCGATCGGCGTGGCCACTGACTCAGCAATGGTCGTGGCATCGGCGCCCGGGTAGGTCGCCTTCACCTGAATCATTGGGTCAGCGATGTTGGGGAACTGCGCGGTTGGCAGCCCCAGCATCGCGACGATGCCGGCCATCATCATCAGGATCGCAATGACGATGGCCACGATCGGCCGATTAATAAAGAATGTCGACATGGTCAGTTGCTCCCCGCCGCTGACTCCGCCGGTGCCTGGTAAGGCTTGGGGCTGACCGGGACTCCTTCCTTCACGAACTGCGGGTTTGCGGCCGCTGCCATCTGAATCTTCTGTATGCCCTCTACAACTACACGCTCACCCGGTTTCAGCCCGTCCGTGATAATCCAGTTCGGTCCCACGCGTACACCGACTTTGATGGGGCGGAACATGGCCCGGTTCTCCGGCGTCACCACAAGGATCTGATACTGCGACTGCACTTCAATTACCGCGGGCTGCGGAACAAGCAGCGCGTTCTGCTGGTCTCCCGTCTGAATGCGAACCTCTCCAAAGCCTCCAGGACGGAGGATGGCGTCTGGGTTAGAAAACTCGGCAGTGATCTGGATGGTTCCGGTACCAGTCGCGACCTGGCGATTGACCTGGATCACCCGCCCAGTTCGGGGGTAGTCCTCTCCGTTCGCCTGGATATATGTCACTGGAGTATTTCCAGCCTTCCCGCTGCGGAGAAGTGCCGAAATCTGGGTCGCAACTCCGAGGTAAGCGCTTTCCGCAATGTTGAAGTTTACCCAGATTGGGTTCACTTGGGAGATGGTGGTCATCTTCGTGGTGGTTCCCACCAGGTCACCAATCTGTGACTTGGCATCTCCCGCAATGCCGTCAATCGGGGCATATATCTTCGTCCATGCCAAGTTCAGCTTGGCGTTATCCAAGGCGGCCTTATCCGCCAGTATCTGGGCCTTCGCAGCAGTCATACTGGCAATGTCGTTGTCGAGTTGCTTTTGAGGAATCGCGTTTTGCGCCGCCAGCGGCGTGTCACGCGTAACGTCGTTCTGATAGCGTTCCACCTCCGCCTGCGTTCTCGCCAGGGTCGCTTCAGCGTGATCAACCGCAGCCTGGTATTGCCGTGGATCGAGTTCGAACAGCAGTTGCCCCTTCTTCACGAAGAAGCCGTTCTGGTAATCCTGCTTTAGCAGGTAACCCTCCACCTTGGGCGTGATGTCGGCGTTCACCGACCCGGCTAGCTGCGCCACCCACTCCTGGAAAATCGGAACGTTCTGCTGGGCAACTTCGGCGACCAAGACCTCAGGGGGTGCGGGCTTCTCGGCCACCTCTTTCTTGCCGCAGCCAGACAGAACGAACACAGCACCGAGACAGCAAACTAGAAGCCCCGCCGCGCCGGAGCCAATCTTCCGATGCGCTGGGAGACCGAATAGTGCAACACGCCACGCAGTCGTCGTATGGAATGATTCCCTTTCATGCCGAACAGGCATTTGGACACCCCTCGTCGTACCTCAAGCTGATGAAAATGTGCGAATTATAGTTCTAACGCAATTCGAGTAGTTTGCCAATTCCACCCTGGTCCGCTACCCCGGAAGATTACTGATCGAAAGCATTGCTTAAACTGATCTGAGAACGTGAGCAGCGCTCTTTATACCAAATGATTTATTGAAGCGTTAACTAGTCTGCCTTGACATCTGTTCGCGCGGCGTTTTACTGTAGGCGCCCACTGGGGTGAGAGGCCGATGTCGCAGTCTGCCATTGCAAGCGTCCATGACGAACCCGAACAGGCAGGAAGCCCGGCGGGGCCTTGTGTGATGGTGGTGTTCGGCGCCACCGGTGACCTCACCATGCGCAAGTTGGTCCCGGCGCTCTATAACCTGGAAAAAGCCCACCTGCTTCCCAAGGAATTCGCCGTCTTAGGGGTGGCGCACGATGACATGAAGCTTGACGACTTTCGTGCGAAGGTCACGCGCTTCCTGGACGCCGAAGACCATGGTGTTGACCACTGGGACCGCTTCAAGCATTTGCTGCACTACGTGCAGGGAGATTTCGGGGACCCCGCGACGTACGCTCGGCTGACCGAAACGCTCGCCGCCATCGACAAAGAGTGTAGCACCGACCAGAACTATCTGTTCTACATGGCCACGTCTCCGAAGTTCTTCGGTCAAATCGTTCAGCAGCTCGGCCAATCGGGTTTGTCGCGCGAAACGAACGGACATTGGCGCCGGGTGGTCATTGAAAAGCCTTTCGGGCAAGACTTGGAGTCCGCGGTATCACTCAACCAAAACATCAAGGCCGTGCTGTCAGAGAGGCAGATCTACCGCATCGACCATTATCTCGGTAAAGAGACCGTCCAGAACATCATGGTGTTTCGGTTCGGGAACGGGATATTCGAGCCGATCTGGAATCGCCGCTATATCGATCACGTTGCAATAACGAATGCCGAGACGGTTGGCGTGGAGCTTCGCGGCGGCTACTTCGACACGGCGGGCACGCTGCGCGACATGGTGCCCAACCACATCATGCAGCTCATCAGCCTCACTGCCATGGAGCCGCCTGCGTCGTTCAGCGCCGACGCGGTCCGCGATGAACAGGCGAAAGTGCTCAATGCCATTCAGTCCCTCAGTTCGGAAGACGTACTCCACCAAACCGTCAGGGGCCAGTATGGCGAAGGCGTCGTCCAGTCAGAAAAGGTGCAGCCCTATCGCGCCGAGCCCGGAGTCTCTCCCGATTCGAAGACTGAAACATTCGTAGCCATGAAACTCAATATCGACAACTGGCGTTGGGCGGGGGTTCCCTTCTATCTGCGGACAGGTAAACGGTTGGCCAAGCGCCATACCGAGATTGCGATTCAGTTCAAGCGGGCGCCGTTTCAGCTGTTTCGCCAAACGCCAGTACACAAGCTGCAAACCAATCGACTGGTGATTCAGATTCAGCCCGACGAAGGCATGGCACTGGGGTTCGGCGCAAAAATCCCGGGTCCGCAGCTTCGCCTGGGTTCAGTTGAAATGAGTTTTGAGTATTCCAAGTACTTTGGCGCCAAGCCCTATACCGGCTACGAAGTCCTGCTGTACGACTGCATGATGGGCGACGCCACGCTGTTCCAGCGCGCCGACATGGTCGAGGCTGGCTGGAGAATTTTAGACCCGGTGATCGACGTGTGGCGGGCGCTCCCCGCCCGGAACTTCCCCAATTATCCCGGGGGCTCGTGGGGACCGAAGGAAGCTGACGACCTGATGGAACGCGACGGCCGCCACTGGAGGACAATCGAATGATCCTTGCCGGAGATATTGGCGGCACCAAATCGCGGCTTGCGGCATTTGAAACGGACGGGAATCGGCTCAACTGCATAGTCGAGAAAATCTATCCCAGCCAAGAGCACAAGGGACTCAACGAGATCGTCGCCGACTTCGTGAAGACTGAAGGAATTCCGGCGCATTCTGCCTGCTTCGGAGTCGCCGGACCTGTGCAGGGCGGTCGCAGCAAGATCTCGAACCTGCCGTGGGTGATCGATGCCCGTGAGCTGGCCACCGAACTGCGCCTTCCGTCGGTCGGGCTGATTAACGACCTCGAGGCGTTTGCGTACGGTATCGACTTCTTAGAGTCCAAAGACTACGTGACATTACGAGATGGTGCGGCTGACGCAACCGGCAACATGGCCGTAGTCTCGGCCGGGTCGGGGCTGGGTGAAGCCGGGTTGTACTGGGACGGATTCCGGCATCACCCCTTCGCCTGCGAGGGTGGTCACACCGAATTTGCGCCCAAGAATGACGTCGAAGTCGATTTGCTGAAGTTCCTGATGCAGAAGTTCGGCCACCAGCACGTGAGCTATGAACGGATACTGTCAGGACCGGGCGTGCAAAACGTTTACGAGTTCTTGCGCGATTCTGGGTTGGAAGAAGAACCTGAGTGGCTCAAACAAGAGCTTGCGGTAAGTTCGGACGTATCCGCTTCCATTTCACAGCTTGCGCTGGCAGGGAAAGCGCCAATCTGTGACCGAGCTTTGTCGATCTTCGTGAGCGTGTTCGGATCAGAGGCCGGGAATTGCGCGCTGAAGTACATGGCCACAGGCGGTGTCTTCATCGCCGGCATTGCGGGAAAAATCGTCTCCAAAATGCAGGAAAAGACTTTTATGGAGTCTTTCCTCGACAAGGGGCGTATGCAGCCGCTCATGGAAAGCATTCCGGTGAAGATCGTACTGAATGAGGATTCCGGTTTGTTTGGCGCGGCGCGATTCACGCTTCTACAGAAGGCATTCCGCACGTAGCGGCTCAATTACTGAGACGGGCCTGCGGCAGCGCGGTCGGCCACGACCGTGGCATGTTCCTGCGAAACCCGTCCGCCCGGAATGGAAGGATCGGCCTTCAGCAATTGGGTCAGCGGCTTGACCTTTTCGCTCCCCGTCACCACCCACAGTATTTGCCGCGCGCGGTTAATGACCGGATAGGTCAACGTCATGCGGTTTCTGCCCTGATACACGCCTGTAATCGCCACGTCGCGGCCCACAATTTGCAACACCGGGTCGCCTGGGATGAGCGATGCCGTGTGCCCATCCGGTCCCAGCCCCAAGTGAACGAGGTCAATGACTGGAGGCACGCCAGCCAGTTTCTCGATCGTCTTTGCGTATTCCGCAGCTCCCGCCTGCGAGTCGTTCTCTTCAACCGGCATCGGATAGATGTGCGACGGGTCGATCGGCGCGTTCTGCAAAAGCGTCTCGCGCAAGTGCGTCAGGTTGCGGTCCGGATCACCGGCCGGTGCAATGCGCTCATCCACCTGCAGCACATGAACGTCATTCCAGGGGACCACTTCCTTCGCCAGCATGCGCAGCATGACCCAGGGAGTATGTCCCCCACTCACCGCGATGAGAAACCGTCCCCGCGCCTGAACCGCAGCGCGCGCGCTCTCGGCGATGATGGCGGCAGCCCGTCTAGCCACCGCCTCGCCATCCGCCAATACTTCGATTTGCATAGGCTCCCCTATTCGGACTTCTTCTCCAGGTGCCCGCCGAAACCAAAGCGCATCGCCGAAAGCACCTTGTCCTGGAACTCCGCATTGCCGCGCGAACTGAAGCGCTCAAACAATGCGCTCGACAGCACCGAGACGGGCACGCCTTCGTCGATGGCAGCTTTGATAGTCCAACGGCCTTCGCCTGAATCGGAGACGCGGCCTGCAAACTTGCTGAGCGTGGGATCGCTCACCATCGCCTGGGCGGTTAGATCAAGCAGCCACGAAGAAATCACGCTGCCCCGACGCCAAACCTCGGAGACGTCGCGAAGGTTGAGGTCGTACTGATAATGTTCAGGATCGCGCAGCGGCGTGGTTTCCGCATCAATGTCGTGCTTCTGCTTGCCAACATTGGCGTTCTTCAACACGTTCAGGCCCTCCGCGTAGGCGGCCATGATTCCGTATTCAATGCCGTTGTGCACCATCTTGACGAAGTGTCCCGCACCGTTCGGACCGCAATGCAGATAACCCTGCTCGGCAGTTCCGCCAATCTTCTCGCGTCCCGGTGTGCGCGGAATATCGCCCAGTCCCGGCGCGAGCGTTGCGAAAATGGGATCGAGGTGCTTCACGACGTCGTCTTCGCCGCCGATCATCATGCAGTAGCCGCGATCGAGTCCCCACACGCCGCCGCTGGTACCTACATCTACGTAGTGGATTTGCTTCGCTGCCAGCGCCTTGGCGCGGCGAATGTCATCGATGTAGTAGGAGTTGCCTCCATCGATCAGGATGTCGCCGGCTTCAAGGCTGGGCAATATCTTGGCGATCGTCTCGTCCACCACGGCAGCCGGGACCATGAGCCAGACAGCGCGCGGCTTGGCCATTTTCTTGACCAGGTCCTCTAGCGACGACGAGGGCGTGGCCTTCTCTGCCGCCAGCTCTTCTACCGCCTTCGGAAACATGTCGAAGACCACGCATTCGTGGCCGCCGCGGATGAGGCGCCGTACCATGTTGGCGCCCATTCTTCCCAAACCAACCATTCCCAGTTGCATCGTTATCTCCTAACTTGGATAAACAGGGCATTGCGCGACGATTGAATCGCCGCGCGGGTGTAAGTAACTTACGAGGACTGCTTGAGCTTCCGGTAATAGCGAATCACATTGTTGGTGGAGCTGTCATGCGTTAGCTTCGGCTCTTCGGTGCTCTCCAACTCCGGAATAATTCGTTGCGCCAGGACCTTGCCCAGTTCCACTCCCCACTGGTCGAACGAGTCGATACCCCAGATCGCCCCCTGAGTGAAGACATTGTGCTCGTAGAGCGCCACCAGTTTACCGAGCGCTGCGGGCGTCAGTTCTTTCAGCAGAATGGTGTTCGTCGGGCGATTGCCTTCGAACACGCGATGCGGCACGAGCCAATCGGGCGTGCCTTCCGCTTTCACCTGCTCCGGCGTCTTGCCGAACGCCAGGGCCTCGGACTGCGCGAAGACATTCGACATCAGCAGGTCGTGATGACGTCCCGACCACATTCAGCGGTTTGCCAAAACCGATGAAGTCGCAAGGAATCAGCCGAGTCCCCTGGTGAATCAACTGGTAGAACGAATGCTGGCCATTCGTGCCCGGCTCGCCCCAGTAAATCGGTCCCGTTTCATAGTCAACGGCAGAGCCGTCGAGTTTCACGTGCTTGCCGTTGCTCTCCATCGTCAACTGTTGCAGGTAAGCCGGAAATCGCTTGAGATACTGCTCGTACGGCAGCACGGCCACCGTCTGAGCGCCAAAGAAGTCGTTGTACCAGACGGCGAGCAGGCCCATCAGCACTGGCATGATTGAGTTCCAGCGGGGCGGTCCGGAAATGCTCGTCCATCTGGTGGAATCCATCGAGCATCGCCCGGAAGTTTTCCGGACCGATAGCGAGCATCGTCGAGAGGCCAATCGCGGAATCCATCGAATAGCGACCGCCAACCCAGTCCCAGAAGCCGAACATGTTGGCGGTATCAATGCCGAACTTCGACACCTCGTCAGCATTGGTCGAAACCGCAACGAAATGCTTGGCGACTGCCTTTTCGTCGCCCAACGCCTTTCAACGCCCACGCCCGCGCCGTATGGGCGTTGGTCATCGTTTCCAGCGTAGTAAAGGTCTTGGAGGAAATGATGAAAAGCGTTTCTGCGGCATCGAGGCCGTACACCGCTTCGGCGAAGTCAGTCCCGTCGACGTTCGACACAAACCGGAACGTCATATCGCGCCGGCTGTAGTGCTTCAGCGCCTCATAGGCCATCACCGGCCCAAGGTCGGAACCACCGATCCCAACGTTAATGACATTGCGAATCGGTTTGCCGGTGTGGCCTTTCCACGCACCGCTGCGGACGCGGTCGGCGAAATCCGTCATCTTGTCGAGCACCGCGTGGACCTCGGGCACAACGTCCACGCCATCCACTTTGATGACTTCGCCCTTGGGAGCACGCAGGGCCACATGCAGCACGGCGCGGTTTTCGCTGACGTTGATTTTTCGCCGCGGAACATGGCGTCGCGGCGGGCTTCGACGCCGGATTCGCGTGCCAGTTGCACCAGCAGCTTGAGAGTCTCGTCCGTTACCCGGTTCTTCGAGTAATCAAGGAAGAGCCCGACGGCATCCAGCGTAAGCCGTTCGCCACGTTCCGGATCATCGGCGAAACAAAGTCCGCAGATGAACGTTGCGGATTTTTTCGTAATGAGACTGCAGCGTCTTCCACGCCGGACGCTGGGTAAGCGGCTGAATGCCTTCCTCGCCGCCAGTGGGCATCGAAATCTCCTTGCTTGTTGTGACCGCGGTCGTCGCCTAAGCCGTTTGTAGCGCCGCACTCTTGGACGCAATCACACCCATCAGGTCGTTCCAGCTATCGACGAACGACTTCGCGCCCTCTGACTGCAGTTGCGCTGCCAGTGCATCAATATCGACGCCGGCCTTGGCGAACTCGCCAAGCACCTGCTCGCAATTGCCGCCATCCTCGGGCCATCACCGGCCCTAACTCCCCGTGATCGGCAAATGCCAGCAGCGTCTTCTCAGGCATCGTGTTCACGGTATCGGGCGCAGCCAGCGCTTTGACGTACAGAATGTCAGAAGCCTTCGGATCTTTTGTGCCCGTGCTGGCCAACAGGAGGCGCTGCGGATTGTATCCCGCTGCGATGATCTTCTTCACCCGTGGAGTGGCGAGCCATTCGCGGTACGCTTTATAAGTACGCTGTGCGATGGCGATACCCAGCTTGTCGCGCAGGCTCTCGGGTACAACCTTGTTGGCGGCAACATCCCACCGACTGATGAACACCGAGGCCACCGAGCCGACACTCGTGTCCAACCCGGCCGCGATCCTGCGCTCGATTCCTTTCAGATATGCCTCAGCAGCGGCGACGTACTGCTCGCGAGAAAACAAAAGCGTGACGTTTACCGATACGCCAGAAAAGATCGCTTCTTCGATGGCCGGCAATCCTTCTTTTGTCCCCGGAATCTTGATGAACAGATTCGGCCGCCCGGCGCGCGCGTGCAAGTCCTTGGCTGCCGCCGTAGTGGTGGCGGTGTCATACGCTAGCAGCGGTGAGACCTCAAGCGACACCCAACCATCCACGCCATTGGTCTGGTCGTGGACGGTGCGGAACAGGTCAGCGGCTCGCGTCAGGTCTTCCAGTGCCAGCTCAAAAAACAGCGCCTCGCCGGAGCTTGCCGTGCGCGACGCCTTCGCGAATCTTTTCGTCGTAGCTGCTGCTGTTCTTGATCGCCTGATCGAAGATCGTCGGGTTCGAGGTCAGGCCCGTCACCGACAGTTCGCTGATGTAGCGTTGGAGCGTGCCATTATCGAGAATGTCGCGTGTGATGTTGTCGAGCCAGAGGCTCTGGCCAAGATCATGGAGTGCTTTTGTTGCGTTCATCGTTTCACCTTCCCGTCGATTCCTTCGTTGTAGTAGAGCAGCGCTGTGACACGTCTCAGTGTTATCAGCTTGCTGCTTCACCGTATTTGTTTGGATGACCTCGCGAAATTCACGGATGCGGCAAAAACCATTCATGACAACTCCACGTTAGTCGCTTATCCCTGATCGTCTCGACAGAGACCTCAGGGACGCTCCAACCATATCCCGGCTCTGTGAATCTCGCGTAAAATGCTGCCCGAAACGCAGGGCGAGTTGCAATTGTGCCATGTTTCCCGGACCATCCGCTAGCACGCCTCCGCACCGCGATGTCGTGCGTCGCCCCGCAGTGTTATCGCAGTCACACTCCCATAGTAAGCTAGTCACGCTGTCCGACGGAGCGATCCAAACGATTGACCTTGTAGTAGTGATCCGTCCTTGAGGAGTGACCCGATGCCCCGGAACCCCTGCGGTTCAATCCCGCACAGAATCCTCATCATTTTGCTGCTACTCCTGACCTTGGCAACGGCTGCTTCCGCATTCGCCGCCGATTCCAAATATTTGTTTTTTGTCGGCACCTACACTGGCAAGGGCAGCCAGGGCATCTACTCATATCGTTTCGATCCCGCAACCGGAACAGCTACGCCCCTCGGTTTGGCCGCCGAATCGCCTAACCCTTCATTTCTGGTCGCCGACCCGCAAGGACGGTTCCTCTACGCAGTCAACGAAGTCAACAATTTCAACGGAAAGCCGACCGGTGGCGTCAGCGGGTATGCAATTGACCGGGAGACAGGAAAGCTGAAGCTCTTGAATCAGGTCTCTTCGCTGGGCGCGGGTCCGGCTCACATCTCACTCGACCGGACTGGCCGCTATGTCCTGATCGCCAATTATGACGCTGGCAGCGTGGCCGTCTATCCGATTCTGAAGGATGGCAAACTCGGAGCGAATTCTGCGTTTCAGCAGCAAGCCGGCTCCAGCGCAAACAAGGATCGCCAAGAAGGGCCGCACGCTCACTCCATCGTGGCGAGCCACGACGACCGGTTCGTCCTCGCGGCAGATCTCGGAGCCGACAAGGTCTTCATCTACCGCTTTGACAACAAGAATGGCAAGCTGTCGCCGAACGATCCTGCATTCGCGACGGTTGCGCCCGGTTCCGGCCCGCGCCACATGGCCTTTGGAAATTCTGGAAAGTATCTCTATCTTGCGAACGAGTTGACCGGCTCAGTGACGGTGTTTGCCTATGATCCCCAGTCAGGAACTCTCTCGGCGAAACAGACCGTATCAGCGCTTCCCGACAAGTTTCACGGGGAGAATACGGAAGCTGAGATCGCCGTCGACGCTGCGGGTAAGTTCTTGTACGTATCCAATCGCGGTGACGAGACCAATAACATCACGGTCTTCCGGATTAGCGCCTCGGACGGGACGCTTCAGTTTGTTCAGCGGGTACCAAGCGGAGGCAAGGCTCCACGCAACTTTGCAATAGATCCGACGGGATACTGGCTCCTGGCCGCCAACCAGGATTCCAACGATATTCAGATTTTCCGCGTCGACCAGGAGATTGGTCAATTAAGCCCAACGTCAAAAATATCGGGAATCGTAGCTCCGGTTTGCGTAATCGTCGTGGCTGTGAAGTGAGTCTGCAAGCTTAGCAACTAAACAAAACAAGCCGAAGTCTCCGGTGCGAATGTGTTCGAGCTCAATAAAAAAATGCCTCGCCAACCCGGACCCCTCGGATCGCGTAAGGTTCGCCAAGTAACCAGGCTGCTATCGTGAAACCCACGAAAGCGCTGAAAGTACCCTTGGCGCCATACAATGCGGATCAGTAACCACGGTGCGGACGAGTTCGCTCGTGGACCACCACCATCCTCCAAGGCCTTGTCCGTTTGGCTTGGTGACGCTAAATTGCCGCCAATCTCCGACTTGGAGCGCATCAACTGAGCAAGATCCGTTTGCTTCCATAGCGGGACAGCGATTCGTAAGCGCATGTGCGTCGGTACAGAGAGTGACCTCAACCGAGCGAGTGTCGAGTCGGAGTCCCTCCTTAAGCACTTTGAGGGCGCTCTCTTTTGCACTCCATAGCGAAGTGCAGAGAGCATTACGCTGAGCGGCCGCTTCACGGCTTACCATCGCCTGCTCGGCGGGCGTGAAGTAGTCAGCGAGAAAAGCATCGCTGCGAGGCTCGATGAGTTCCAGGTCGCATCCGACGGCCATATCTGCTGGTGCAACGACGCAAGCCGAAACACCGGCGCTGTGGGTAATCGAAACGGAGAGCCCTGGCGGTTCGTTGCTGATAAAAACCTCCGGCGCTCCAGACATTGCCGCGCGTATTTCGATATGGGCCAGCGTCGCCGGATCGCCGGACATTCCCAGGTAACTGGCGACGGCTCGCTTCGCGGTCCATCGGCCAAGACGCCAATCGGCGCGACGCTTAGGGATGCGAAAGGTTTCACAACGCAGTTTCTCGGCCGCGCTTAACCAGGTATCATCGCTGGTCACATCGGCCAGTGACTGTTCCAACCAGCTCACTTCCATTAGCGCACCTGCAGAACATTGGCGTCCGCCTGGTCGCAAGTCGATCCTGTGGAGTCCGCCATTTGCACGGCAGAACAATCCACCCTTGCAATTCCCCGTTCAATCGCGTCGATCAAATAGGGGCGCAAGTTGCGCGGTGGAATGATGTTGTGCAGCGCGCCGACTTCGAGCGCCCGATGCACGTTATGAATGCGATCGAACTCACCGGCCACTTCGCCGAGCTTTTCGGAATAGACAATCTTGAAGAGCTGATCGGATTCCGTTTGGAGGCGATTTTTCGCCGCGCCGCTGGCCTGGGCCATGGCCTCGTTGATTGCTTCGATGCGCGGATCCTTGCGGGTCCTGGCCTCCACCTCAGCGGTGAAGACCACGGCCGCCGCCGGAGCACCCCCTATCACCGAAGCGTAGGAGCCTTCCAACGCGACTACTTCGAGCTGCTCGTTGAGCGCTCGCGAAAAAACCACGTACGCGCCACCGTGGTAGCGAGAAACCACGCAGAACACCATGGGACCCTGAAAGTTCACTACAGCCCGACCGATCTCCGCGCCATATTCCAGCTGCAACCGACGCATGGATTCAGGCGAACCATCGAATCCGGACAGGTTAGCGAGTATCACGACCGGACGGTTGTTACTGGCGGAGTTAATTGCGCGCGCGATTTTTTTGGATGACAGCGGAAAGAGGGTACCGGCGGTCCATTGGTCGGGACCATCGGCAGGGACAAATCCAATACGCGGAACTGGCTTGGACTCAATGCCAATCAAGCATAGGGGGTAGCCTCCAAGATGGGCATCCCATACGACTGCCGTTTCGGCCGACCGCATACCGGACCACCTCTCCAGAGGAGGATGGTCCTGATCGGCAACCGCCGTCATGATTTTGCGAATGTCGAATGACTTCTTCCTGCCGGGATTGCTTGTGTCGGAAAAGATGTCGCCCACCCGGGTAAATCCGTTGTCCTGTCCATCAGGGAGCGGGTAGAGCTGCACGTCCCGTTGAATTGGATCGGAGGTGATGGACTTCCTGGGAAATCGTTCGCCCGGCGCAACGTAAGTGTGATCATAATGCCGCATCAGAATTTGACAGGCATCGTCGATGTCCCGCGCGAAGTATTGTGCCTGGCCATTGAATCCCATGATGCGGTCATATCCACCGATGCCCTGATTGTCTTCGGCTGAGACGCTGCCGGAATAGTCCAGCGCACGCTTGCCGGTGAGGACCATAGCCGCCTTCGGAGTCATGACCAGGATTCCGCGGGTGTGCATCAGCATGGTGGCTTCCGCGTTCCAGTAGGGCTGCGCTCCGACGTTAATGCCGTTGACCAGCAGGTTCACTTCGCCGCCCGCCTGGGTGAAGTGGATGAGTTCCCGCAGAACCTGTGCGATCCAATCCATGTTCTCGACGCCGCTCTCCATCGAGATCTTGGCGCCAGCGGAGAGGGTAAACCACTCCAGGGGAACGTGCATCTTCGCCGCGAGTTCTAGACCAGCGAGAATACGACGACACTCGGGTTCGGCGATGGCTCCCAGATCCTTACTGGGATCGCCCAGAAGCAAGACTCGCGCCATGCCTTCCGGATGCTTGGCAGTGAAGTTGCGGACGATCCCAATGATGATGTTGGCCTTGTTCTGTCCATAGGGCCGATCGACCGGCACAAGGGCGCCTTCAACATCCAGGTCGTGCTCAACAAACTCGCCCGGGGGAAACTCGGCGCGCGTGTCGTCACGAGAAGGTGTCAGCAGCT
Source organism: uncultured Acidobacteriaceae bacterium (assembly GCA_963814165.1). GTDB lineage: Bacteria > Acidobacteriota > Terriglobia > Terriglobales > Acidobacteriaceae > DASRAA01. The sequence continues at coordinate 211,015 of CAWFBW010000021.1, forward strand.
TGACGATCTCGTAGGGATAGAGAAGTCCGCGCTGACGCATCTTGACCACTTTCTGGTCGTATTGCGTGAGGGGTTTCATCGGCTGCAGCTTGCCGGCGGGACGGAACGTCATTAGCAAACCAGCGTCGCCCGGTGCGGAGATGCGCATCACCGTGTCTCTCAGTTGGCCGGTCCGAGGGCTGGGAATGCGGATCCGAACAACCACCTGCTCAAGACCGAGGCCGTCGGTGGAGGGTGCCAGCCGATGCACGATGTCGTTGACCTCCTCAGGCTTGAGAGTCAGTGTGGGCCAGACGTAGAGGAAGATGCGATTCCAGTAGAGCCGCTTCTTAAGCGGCCGCTGTGCTTGATATTGCCGAATCGCCGCAATGGCTTCCGCCAGCATGCGCTCGAGGTGAGGGAGCTGGACAATGCGGCCCGACTTGTCGCGCACTGGCGTCAAGTCGCGCACTTCGGCCACCGCAAACAGCCGCTCGTCTTTGGGATTCTCATTTGCGACCGCATGCAGCAGGTAAACGTCTGCCACCGAAGGAAGTCTGTCAATCTTGAAGTTCTGCAAACGCCACAGGTGTAGGCGTTCACCCATCATAGGATGCACGCCACGATAGAGAAGCACCTCTTCGTATTCCTGTTCCTTCGGCTCGAAAGTGAAATGTTGAGTCCCCGCTATTTCGGAGTCGCTGCCCGCGCTGGAGATAGCAATTACAACTTGCCCGACATTGCGGGGGAAATGGCCCTGATTGAGGATCGACTGCAACTCGCGCTGGGTGACATCGGGGTCAGCCAAAGGTGAAGAGTTCCAGCAAAGGCAGTCGAGCACAACCCTGTCATCCGCGGGGACCTGTCCAATGAATGTAAACGTCGCGCGCAGCGCGGCCGCAAGCTGCTGGTACTCGGTGTGCGTCGCGAAGACGTGAACACGCCTGCCGCCGTCCTCATATTCTGCCGACACGCAGGTATAGCCGTTCATCGGTACATTGTGAAAGTCCGAGATCTTGCGCACACAGTAGTAGCGTGCAATGAGGATTTCCAGCATCAACTGCCGCAAAGCCGGCGATGCAGTGGCGAATCGTCCCGAGAGCAGGCTGGCGATAGGCTGTGGACATTCGATCAAAGCGCGAACCCGCTCGCGGCGGTCGGCTGCATCGGGATGCTCGGCCAGGTAGTCGAGGTTCGCTTCCGCCACAGCGTAGAACTGCCGGCGCGCCTTTTCGAACGAAGGCTTATCGAAGCAGCGATAGCGAAGCTCGCGGGCCAGATCGCTGACTGCGGGAAACAAACCGCGGGTGATCGAAATCATGCGGTCGAGCAGGGCGCGGAAGGTTTCGTCCACGGGAAGTGGACGCGCATCCATGCGCGCCAGCCGCCTTTGCAACACTCCTCTAATGGGCGCTACTTGCTGCTCCAGCCGCTGGTGCGATTTATAGATCCAAAGCAGGCGTCTCTTCCAGTTCGGGCGAACGATCGAGTTTTGTAATGCCATAATGCGCAACCGCTCGCTGCAATGCCGTCACGAATTCCTTTGGAATCCCATCCCCGCGAGTATCGAGCATTCGTAGATACGAAAAGAGGTAGGCCTCCGTACTCGGTGCCTCAGCATTGGCTTGATCGTTGACCTTAGGATTTCTACGGAACAGCGAGCAAAGATCGACAAAGATGCTAAGAATTTCATCTTCGCGGACCCGCATTTCGTCGTCGCTCGATTGCGCCTCCGAGAATTGGCTCCATTCCGCGAGCAACCGCGTGATGTGTTCGTGATCGACGTCGAAGCCCAATATGAGTTGCCGAAGTTCTGCTAGATTACGGAGCCAGCGGGTCTGATCGTTTAGCTTCCCTACGGTGTCGCCAAAAGATATGCCGAACGAAACCCGCTCAGTTAAGGGCGAAGTCTCCCGTTCTGCTGTGGGTTCGATTTGTAACAGCGGAGTGCCGGGGCCGACCTGTACATTCGGAATAGCCATGACCTGCCTAACCCTTCCGGTAAAGGGCGCAACCACCTGCATTTCCATCTTCATGGCCTCGAGGACCGCCAGGCGATCTCCTGCTGAAACCACGTCGCCGGGTTTCACGGCGACGGAAACAACCACAGCTGGGGATGGGGCGTGAACCACGCCACCGTCATCGCGGTCGATGCGGTGCGACACGCCTTCAAGTTCGATCCTGTAGCTCAGGCCCTGGGCAACTGAGACGATGTGAAACCGCCGCCCGAAAGCAGTGAGCCAGTATTCGAAAGGCCCGAGCGGTTCCAGGTGAGCTTCAATTCGCGACCCATCGACTTCCACGCGGTAGTGATGCAAGTCGAGGCGGTACACGTTCATGGAGTAGGAATGGTCGCGGTAGCGCAACTCCGTAGTGTGTCCGACGTCGTCGCGGACCTGCGGGCGCCCGCGCAGGGCCGACGCATAAAACCTCGCCTGTTCGACCTTAAGCTCAGCATCGTAGGACTCGATCGCAGCTTGAACCAGGGCGACTTCGACGAACTGGCGCGATAGATGTTGGCCTTTGGCGGCGAGGCGGTCGAGCCAACCGATGTCAACCTGTCCACTTTGCACTTCGGGGCGACCCAGGAGTTCAACAAGAAACGCACGATTGCTGGAGCCGCCCTTGATCACCACGACACTTTCGCGCAGGACCCGCTGAAGCCGGGAAAGGGCCTCCTTGCGGTTCTGACCGTATGCGATGATCTTCGCGATCATGGAGTCGAATTCGGCAGGGACGGTGTCGCCTTCCTCGACTCCGGTGTCGAGGCGCACGCCCGGACCCGCAGGAATGCGGAAGCGCTCAATTACCCCGGGAGCAGGGGCGAATCCGTCGTCCGCATCTTCGGCGTTGAGGCGCACTTCAATTGCGTGACCGTTGGTTTGCGGTGGCTGGCCCTCCAATCGCTCGCCCTGGGCGACATGAATCTGCAACTTCACCAGGTCGAGACCGGTTGTGCATTCCGTCACTGGATGCTCGACCTGTAAGCGCGTGTTCATCTCCATGAAGAGGAACTGCTGCTTCTGCTCGTCGTAGAGGAACTCGACGGTGCCGGCGTTGTGATAGCCAGCCGCCTGGCTTAGTCGAACGGCCGCTTCGCGTAACGCGCGGTCCTGTTCCAGCGAAAGTGTGGGAGAGGGAGCCTCTTCCAGTATCTTTTGATGACGGCGCTGTATCGAGCAGTCACGTACCCCGGCAGCCCAAGTCGTCCCGAAGTGATCAGCAATGATCTGGACTTCGACGTGACGGGCACCGGCGACCAACTGCTCCATGAAAACCGTCGGATCGCCAAAGGCTTTAAATGCCTCGCTGCGAGCGCCCTCAAAAGCCTTTTCAAGCTCAGAGGAAGAATTAACGCGGCGAATACCGTGACCGCCGCCCCCTGCCGTGGCCTTGAAAAATAGCGGGTATCCCAGGCGCTCGGCGTGGCGCCTAGCGTCTGTAATCGTCTCGACGGGACCACCGCTCCACGGTGCGATTGGAATGAGTGTCTGTTCGGCGAGGCGCTTGGAAGAAATCTTGTCGCCTAGCCGTCGCATCACGTCACCATCGGGGCCGATGAAGACGATGCCCATGTTGCGGCACAGGTCTGCAAACTCAGCGTGCTCGGCCACGAAGCCCCATCCCACCCATGCGGCCTCAGCGCGAGCAGAGGTCAACGCTCGCTCAAGCTGGCTGTAGTCGACGTAGCTGCTCTTCAGGCGGTTCGTGCGTGCATCGAGTACCTGCACGGCACCCAGAGATACGGCCTCGTCGGCCTCGCGAACGAACATTGCATGCCGGTCTGGATCGGTGTAAAGAGCTATGGTGCGCAGCGATGCGCCAAATTCCTGATTGAATTCTCGCGCCGCGTGGATGAACCGCATGGCGGCTTCGCCGCGATTCACGATCGCGACGCGCTGAAATTTGTGCTGCATAGATCACCCGTTTCTATATATCTCGACGACTCAATGAACCGCGACCAATTCGGGCGACACCACCGATTGCAAGGTCTTCAACGAATCGGCATCGAGGCCGTTAGGTACCGCCACGGTCCGGTATCCGCCAACACGCACATAGCAGTTGCCTGCCTCGTCCACCACCTCGGCGTCGAACGATCCCTGGTCAACATCAGGTGTCACCACCGCATAGAGGTGGCCCTTCGCCGATTGGGGAGCGCGTAACCAGCTCACCTCATCCAGGTGCCGCGGCAGACCCATTCGGTCGCTCGTACCCATTTCCCAAATGCCGGCAGTCTGGAAGCACAACTCAATCAGTCGCGGCGCCATGAGTGTGGGAAGATCGGATGGCGAGTGGTTGCCAGGCAACCCAACAGCCATCTCGCCAATCATTCGGCGGCCGTCCCACCAGGCGCGTTCCAGCACCTGGTACGCCGGTCCGTGGAAGTAGATGCGGTAAATCTGCGCGGCCCCTACGATCGCCTCTGCCGACAATCGCGGAGCCGCGCCGGTCACCGCCTGCGATGGCTGCTTGCTCACCCGCACCCGCGCCGTAAAGTGCGTGGTTTCCTGGGGCTGTGGCTGGTTCGGCAACGTACGCAGGCCAAATAGCCTGCAATTCGCAACCAGTTTGTCGCCCTGCGGATAGAAGAACGCCTGGATCGTCACCGTTCGCGGCTCGTCTTTGTAAAACTTGAACGGCGCGAGGAAGTTTACTTCTTCGATTGCCTCGATGTGCCACCCCGGATGCACGCACAAAGCAGCTTCCGCGAATGCTTCGATACCCATGACGCCAGGCAACACGGGCGTGCCGTCGATACGATGGTCGTGCAGGAATGGCTGGGCCGCGGGATCGAGCGTCGTCTCCATCGTGAGACCGCTGTACAGGCCCATACCGGTTATGGTGCCGACCATCGGGCCTTGCGCGGCGAACTTCTCATTTGCGGCCGCCAGCGCGACAGTATCGAGGCCGCCTGTCGCATCCCATTCGTTGAGCATGACGCCCAGCCCCTGGGCTGCCACGACTTCTCCCTTTGTGCCGCCCGTGATCAATTCACGACGAATCCACGGAATGCCGGCTTCCGGCGGCAGCATGTCGATTCCCGCAAGTTCCATCATCTTGGGGATGGAGCCGCGCGTCGCCATGCCGATGCCGCCCCACGCCGTCCAGTCGATGACGATGCCGCGCGTCTGCGGCCGCGTCGTGCGGAAGCTCGAGGTGTACTTGCACAGCAGGTCGTTGGCGGCGCTGTAGTCCGCCTGTCCCGCGTTGCCGAATCGCCCAGCAATCGAACTGAACGCAACCGTCGCGGCGAGAGGCATAGTCGCCAATCGCGTGCAGCAGGTTGAACCAGCCATCGGCCTTCACGTCGAACACCAAATCGAACTCGCGCTGGTCTTTGTCGGGCAGGAAGTGGCTGCGTTCCAAGCCAGCGGCGTGAAGCAGTACGTCGATGCGGCCACTCTGTTTGCGGACCCGCTCGATGACCCTCGCGACACCATCTGCGTCAGCGAGATCGACGCTGAAATAGTGCGCCGTTCCGCCGGCAGCGCGAACCGCATTGATCGCGGCGAGCGCAGCTCGCGCGCGTTCGAGAGCTGCGAGTTCTTTCTCAACCAGCGCTGGAGTGGCCCGTTCGCCGCGCGCCTGAATGCGGGCAAACAACTCGCGCTTGAGGCCGTCTTTGTCGGTGACGAACCGATCCAGGTCGGGATTTTGGGGTCCGGTTCTGGCACCAGATCGAGCAGGTAGAAGGTGCCGCCCGACGCAGCGGCAAGGTCAGCGGTAATGGCGGAAACGATGCTTCCCGCCGCGCCTGTGACCACGAATACGCTGCGTTCGTTCAGGATGAGACCGGGTTGGCCATCATCTACAGGCTGCTCCCGCAGTCCAACCGTCCAACGCAGTCCGTTCTTGTAACCGATTTCGACTGCCCCCGGATCGCGTAGCGTCTCTTCGACGAGGAGTTGGGCAATGTCGGAGGCGTTGCGATGGGCCTCGAAGTCCACAGCTTTGACGAGAGCCTCAGGGCGTTCGCGCTTGTAAGCCTTGGTGAAGCCAACCACCGCCCCACCCATCGGGGCGAAGGCTCCGGCTTCGTCATAGCCGTGCTGTCCTCCGAGGCGCGTCGCCGATACCAGGAACGTACCAGGCGCAGCCACATGCCCGTGCAATCTGCGCATCAGTAGTATAAAGCGACTTCACGCGAACTCGCAAACGCCTCATGCCAAACTTCAAGGCTCATTTCACCGAGCGGTCCTTCATGGTCGAGCGCAGGCAGCCAATAGACACCTTGTACGATACCGGCCGCGAGCCATGCGTCTACCTTCCGGACGAGAGTGTCGTCGGAATCGGCCGCGATGACGAGATTCAGGACCTCGACGCCCTTCTTCTTCCAACTGCTGCGCCAGAGACTTCGGCTACGCCTCCTGCGTCAGAGACAACCAGCACGCGGCTACCCTGACCAAGCTTTATCTCGGTTGGCTTGCAGATTGCGAGAACTGGGCGAAGATTCGGAAAAGGCATCCTTCGCGGAATCCGATTCGCCGCATCAAAGCTGGCGGCCGCGGGACGCGGTGCTTTCGCGGCTGGTGGCACGACGACAGGATTCGCCTCCACTGGTGCGGGCGCGGTGCTGGCCAGTGCCAGCGCTGCACGCGCCAGTCCATTTTGTGCAAACTGAATGACGTGCGCCAGCGTTGGAAAGTCCCGCAACTTGAGGGCTTCATCGCGCGGAATGTTGTACGCCGCACGCACGGCCGCGAACATTTCCGCCTGCTTGACCGTGTCAATGCCCAGGTCAGCTTCCAGATCAAGGTCGAGATCGAGCATATCCGGCGGATATCCGGTCTTTTCGGCCACAATCTGCAATACCGTTTCTTTGATCGACTCATCTGTCGGAACTTGTGTTGCGGCAACATCTGAATGAGCGTGCGGCCACATCGGCCGGCTTCGTTTCGACGTCGATCGCTGGCGCAACTAGTGCGGCCCCAGCCAAGTCGGGCCGGTTCTCGTAGACGAAGCGAATCACGTGCGCCAGCGTGGGATAATCGCGCAACTTGCGGTTTTCGTCGCGGGGAATGTTGTAGATCTCACGGATGGCCGCAAACATCTCAGCCTGCTTGACCGTGTCAACCCCAAGATCGGCTTCCAGGTCGAGATCGAGGTCCAGCATGTCTTGCGGATAGCCGGTCTTCTCAACCACCAGCTCGAGGATTCGGTCTTTCACCGAACCACCCTCCGACGCAGCAGGCTCCTGAACTGCCGAGACTGCAGTGACAAGCTGCGTGACACTGGATGTTTCTATCTCGGACGCGGGAATTTCCGCGGCTGTCTGAGTCTTTGCATCCTCCTTCGCCAAATCGGGCCGGTTCTCGAACACGAACCGAATCACGTGTGCCAACGTCGGGTAATCCCGTAGCTTGCGATTCTCGTCACGGGGGATGTTGTAGATCTCACGAATGGCCGCAAACATCTCAGCCTGCTTGACCGTGTCAACTCCAAGATCGGCTTCCAGGTCGAGATCGAGGTCCAGCATGTCCTTGCGGATAGCCGGTCTTCTCCACTATTAACGCAAGGATGCGTTCCTTGACTGTGTCACTTTCTGGTCCAGATTGAGACGGGTCGATCGGTGCGGCCACGGTGGCTTCTGGCGTAACAGTTGGTTCCGGATTTGCGGGTACTTCAACGTTTGCTGTTGCCGAAGCGACAGCCGGCACAAGGTCGGGGCGCTTTTCGTACACGAACTGGATTACGTGAGCGAGGGTTGGATAGTCGCGCAGCTTACGGTTCTCATCCCGCGGGATGTTGTAAGTCTCGCGGATAGCTGCGAACATTTCCGCCTGCTTCACGGTGTCGACGCCGAGATCGGCTTCCAGGTCCAGATCCAAGTCCAACATGTCCCTGGGATACCCAGTCTTCTCGACTGCCAAGTCCAAAATGCGTTCTTTCACCGCATCGCCAACGCCCGATGGCTCCGCGACCGTCTCGGATACAGGTGCGGTCAGTTTGGTGGTTTCCTGCTGCTCAGCGGCAGCCACGACGGGCGACGCTGTGACAGTCGCATCGGGCCGACGTTCGTTGACGAAGCGAATCACATGGGCCAATGTCGGATAGTCCCGCAACTTGATCTGATCGTCGCGGGCAATGCCGTAGTCTTCTCGAATCGCAGCAAAGACCTCTGCCTGCTTGACGGTATCGACACCCAGGTCGGCCTCGAGATCGAGGTCCAGATCGAGCATGTCGACGGGGTAGCCAGTCTTCTCGGCCACTAAAGCCAGCACGCGGTCTTTCACCGATTCGGTCGAAGCGGTTGGTTTGGGCAGCAGGGTCGATGCAACCGTTGCGGTCGCACCCGCATGAACTTGCGGTGCTGCCTTGACAGGCTCGGCCCTCGGCGCGGGTGGCGCAAGCTTTGCCGCGACGGTGGCCGGCTTGGACTGAGGCAGCGCTGGGATCTTCGCAGTGGGCGCCGGGACTGGTTTGTTGTCCTTTGCGGACTCAGTCGCGACTTCGGCAGCGCGGGCGGACAAACCGTGATCACGAACGCGCAGCGTACGATTGACGACTTCGAGCTCCGCCGCTGGACGTCCAACCATTTTGGTCATCCACGTGTCCCATACCTGCTGATCGACAATGCGATAGGCGTAACCCAGAGCATTTGGGCTGCGACGAACCCCATCTTTCGTCGGGACCCAGCGCAACAGAATCATGCTGATCTGCGAACCGAATCCTGCGCCCAGGTGCAACGCAAAGTGAACGGGATAGGCGCCTCCGCTCGACAAGTTCAAGCGACCCAACTCGGGATCGACATCCTTGAAGTTGGCAACGGGCGGCAGTAGGCCAGTTTCCAATGCTTTCACCGCCACGACATCTTCGATACCGGTGGCCATGGCGTGACCTGTCATCCCTTTGGTATTGGCGATCACAATTTGATCCGCACTCTCGCCGAAGATACGACGCAGCGCATGGATCTCCGCAGAGGCGCTGCCACCACGCGCGGGAGTATAGGTTTCGTGGGAAACGAAAACCATTTGCGGCGCTATTTCCTTGCGTGTCATGCCGCTGCGCGTTTCCACCTGGGTGACCAGGTCTTCCATTACCTGCCCGATGTGCTGGACGTCGAGGCGCGTGCCGTGAAACGCGCTATTGGCTGTTATCGTGCCCAGCACTTCGCAGATGGGCTGGATTCCGCGTTCACGAGCGGCATCCAGGCTTTCAACCACCAGTGCTGCGGCGCCCATGCCCATAATCAGGCCGTGCCGACGACGGTCGAAGGGGATAGCGGCGTCTTCGACCTTTTCGTCAGTAGCTGCTGTTCCGCTGGCCAGAAAGCCGGCGCCAAACCATCCGATCATGTGGTCCGACGTGACGTCGTCTGCCGAGATGACGATCACGCGGCGGCACCGTCCGGCGCGGATCCAGTCCTGCGCCAGCCCAACAGCTTGGGCAGTGGTCGCGCATGCGGAGTTGATTTGCGTGTTGGGACCGCGAGCACCAATGAGTTCGGCGAATTGCGAGTGTCCCATCGCCAGAACTCTGAGTAGGAAGCGCCGGTCGAAGATGTACGGATTTTTCTCAATCTCCGCGCGCAGTTCCTCGATCTTCCGGACGACTTCCTGAGCCAGAGCCGAGTGACCGTTGGTTCCGGCCACCGAGGCCACCATGTTTTCCAGCGAAGCTAATTGCTCACGTCGGGCGTGGTCTTCGTAATAGTTCGAGATTATGTCGGCGAAGGAGTCACACCCAGGGAAGGCGGAGCCGAAGATCACGCCGGTATCGTCGCGCATCGCATCTGGCAATCCCCAACGGTCGGGTAACTGCGTGCCTTTGGTAGTCGTCTTATAACGCATGACCAGCGGGATACCGGCATCGCGCAGAGCATCGATTCCGGCGCCGATTGCCAGGCGAGTGACGCGGTCGAAGGCGGCGAGGTGATCGGAGGGAACGCCGAATTCCCCTTCCAGATCGAAGGCGCCCCCGCGGCCCGCTAGCTTGATTACATCGGCGACATCCTCGATGGCGTCGAATCTGGCCTCGCCGCTCTCGCTTTTCACCAGCCGCGTGATGCGTTTGCCGAGTATGTCGCGGCGGAATTGTGGCGGTATCGGCTTGATGAATTGATCGCCGCGCAAGATCCGCTCGATGTTGCCATCGTCGAAGATATGTTCGGTCCCGGGTAGGCCTAAGGAAGCTCCGGTGATTCCAATCGGGACGGTGGTCGGGGCGGGATTCTCGCACTGGTGAATTTGCCAGCCGGCCCGTTCCAGAGTGTCGGCGAATAAATGTCCGAGTTCGGCATAACGATCGCCATTCGAAGAAGCAGGTGCGACAACAGTTGTCGCTGGGGCTGCGACTGCGATCGGCTGAGGGATTTCCACCAGCGCAGAAGCCGTGGCCGCCGGCACGACAGCCGTCGCGGGAACTATAGTCGCTGTCGTCACCACCGTCGCAGATATCTCTCGCGAGGTTGCCGCCTCTGCACTTCCCAAACCCGCGGCATACATCGCGCAGAGCGCCTGATTGAACGCCGCGATGTCACCGAGCTTGGGATGATTCGTGAACAACGAAACTACGTCACCACGGTTGCCAAGCACGTCCTCGGCAAAACCCTGCAAAGCTTTCTTAGGTCCAACCTCAACAAACACACGAGCGCCCGCATCATAGAGCGTGGTCAAACCCTTTACGAACTGCACCGGAGAAGCGACCTGCTGAGAAAGCAAGTCCAGCATCTGCGGCACAACATCTGGCCCTGTGGGATAGAACTCGCCATTTACATTCGCAACAATCGGAACCCGCGGCGATTGCAAATGCAGGCGCTGCAGCATCAGCCGTAGCGGTGCGCTTGCGGGCGCCACAATCGAAGTATGGAAGGCATGGCTGACTGGTAACTCTACGACGTTGAAGCCGCATTGGAGGAAGATCTGCGTGGCTTCTTCCACAGCTTTGCTGGCGCCCCCGATCACCGATTGGCCAGTGCTATTAACGTTGGCAATGACGGCATAGCCTTTCACCGTCTTGAGAACCCGCTCAACCTCGGTGAGCGGCGCGAACACCGCCGCCATTCTTCCTTTGTCTTCTACCGCTACCTGGGTCATGCCGCGGCCGCGGGCGCTTACCGCCACCAGTGCCTCCTCGAACGTCATGGAGCCGGATGCCACCAGTGCGCCATACTCGCCCAAGCTATGCCCCATCGTCATATCCGGTTGAATTCCGTACGCAGCTAAGAGACGAGTGATTCCGATATCGATCGCGAGCACGGTTGGCTGAGTTATCTCGGTCTGACGCAGATCGTCTTCTGCTTTTGCAACCGCGTTCGCATCACTGGGATCGACGAAAATGAACGCAGTCAGAGGCTTGCCGAGTAATGGAGTCATCACACGATCGGCTTCGGCAAAAGTATCAGCGACAATAGGCTCGGCCGCGCAGAGGGCCTGGAGCATGTTGGCGTACTGCGAGCCTTGGCCGGTGTAAAGGAATGCAACCTTGGGAGCCGGACCATGTCCGCGGAAGATGCCTTGCGCGCGTAGCGCCTTCCAGATCGGAGCCTGCTTGGCCTGCAGCGCCTTGAGTGCAGCGGCTGATTTGGCCGCCAACTCGGATGCGTTGGCGTAATCGATTGCGATCCGCTCAGGCGCGCGCAGGTCGGCATCAGACGGTGCAGCCGGTGTTGGTGCGCTGCCGCCGGCGGCGGACTTCTGGATCTCGCTCAGTCGCTCGGCCAGTTCAGTCTCGGTGGCAGCACCAACTACTAATGCACCGCGCAACGGAGTCTTGCGAGCAGGACTCTCCGGAAATCGCGGGAGAACCACTGCTGGCATGCATTGTGACTTCCTTCGCGACCGTGGGCGGCATTGCCGGCACAGCGACCGACCGTTTGCCATTTCCGTTGAGCTTTCCGGGAATGTGTTCTTCCAGCACCACGTGGAAGTTGGTGCCACCAAAACCGAAGGCGCTCACGCCGGCACGGCGTACACCGTCAGCGGGGACCTCCCACGGCTTCAATGTCGGTGTTGACATAAAGCGGGGAGTGAGCGAAGTCAATCTCGGGGCTGGGATGCTCGCAATGGAGGCTCGGCGGAAGCACCTTGTCGCGCAGTGCGAAGGCGGCTTTCAGGATCCCGGCAGCTCCAGCGGCCCCCTTGAGATGACCGATGTTCGACTTTACCGAGCCCAGTGCCACGGACCCTGCAGGCAAATTCGCGCTCCTCAGTACATCAACCATGCTCTGCGCTTCAACGATGTCACCGACGCGGGTCGAGGTGCCGTGACCTTCAATCAGCATCCCCGGCGCCGGCGACACGCCGGCATTCTTCCAAGCGCGCTCGACGCAGAATTTTTGTCCGGTCGGATTTGGCGCCGTGATGCCCTTACCCTTGCCGTCGCTCGAGCCGCCAATGCCGCGCAGCACGGCATAAATCTTGTCCTCGTCGCGCTCGGCATCGGCCAGACGCTTCATCAGGAAGATCGCTGCTCCCTCTCCCATCACAAACCCATCGGCGCCCTCGGCGTAAGGGCGAGTACCAGTTCCTGACAGCGCACCGATTTTGCAGAACTTGACGAAAGTCGGCGCACCCATGTTGCGGTCGATGCCCCCGGTAACTACAACATCGAAATCGTTCTCGATCAGGCCTTCGGCCGCGGATTTGATCGCCGCCATCGCCGATGCGCAAGCCGCATCGCAGATGTAGTTGGGACCGTGGAAGTTATAGAGGTTGGCGATGCGCCCTGCCATGCAGTTGGCGAGCTCGCCCGGCATCGAGTCTTCCGTGATGGGGGCAATGAGCTGGGACATGCGCTCGTGAAACTGTTGGGTGATTTCCGCACGCAGCGACTCGGGCAAGGTAGCGAAGCTGGCGGTCTCGGCCAGCTCTTGTGCGTATTCCGGAAAGAAAACGCGCAAGGAAGTCAGGTAATGCTTCTCGCCCGCCATGGCATTTCCGAGAATCACGGCCGTGCGATCGAGATCCAGCGGCCGCTTGGGATAGCCGTAGTCCTCGAGCGCTTCGCGGGTGCACGCAACGGCCCACTTCTGCGCCGGGTCCATGGCATCGGCGACCCGCGGAGGAATCGGCAACTTCCACTTCATCGGGTCCCACGTGTACTCGCGCACCCATCCGCCAATTTTCGAATAGGACTTATCGGGCGCGTTGGGATCGGCGTCGTAATACAGCGTGGGGTCCCAGCGGTCCGCAGGAACGTCGCTGATGCTGTAGCGGCCGGTCTTTACGTTGTTCCAAAATGCTGGTGCGTTTGGAGCGTCGGGCAGGATGGCTCCCACCCCCACAATGGCGATGGCTCGATGTGCAGTGTTTTCCATGACAACATTCCTCTTCGCGCGGAGCATGTGCCTGCGAAGTGAGAGGAGGGCAGACACATGCTCCACGGGTCTAACTGTGGAGGGCTACTTCCTTGAGCTGTTCGACTTGACGTTTCTGTGTACGGCCATACAGCACGTCAGCCACGTAATCCATGTCAGCGACGAGGCCGGCTTGCGCCCGATGGATCGCCGAGAATCCTAGAGCCTCTTCAAACTGCGGAATTTCTGCATCGGTCACGCCACCTGCCCCCGACAATCCAACGTAAGCCATCGTTCGCGACCTTCATCGCGGCCTCGCGCGCAAAAATCCTGCTGATCGCAGCCATCGCGGCCGCGTCGAAGCGATCGTTTGCTTTCTCGTTGAGCCGGCCTTCGGCCACGAGCGCTGCCCGCCGGGCCAGAGTCGCGGCAGCTTCTGCGTAAGCGATCCACTCGCCGATGCGCAACAAAATGTGTTGATAGCGTGTCAATCGGCCCGCGCGAGCCTTTTCCATGACTTCTGCGAGAGCGTGGAGCGCCAGCGCCGCTACGTCAGCCCCAACATTCGGGTGTGCTGCATGCAGCAACTCAGCCTGTTTCGCGCGCTCGTGATAGTGCTGCCCACGCGTCTTCAGGTGAAGCTGCCAGCGGTCACGGCTGATGGTCATCTCCATGATTTCGGAAGTGCCTTCGTAGATCGTCGTGATGCGCACGTCGCGCTTGATCTTCTCCACCATGTACTCGTGTGTGTAGCCATAGCCACCCAGCGCCTGAATGCTGGCTTCGGCAGCCGTGTTACCCGCCTCGGTGGACAGGTACTTGGCGATTGCGCCCTCGGTATTCAGGCTGCCTTCGCCCGCGTCTATGCGTTCGGCCGTCTCCTCGATGAAGGCACGGCCCGCCTCCAGCCGCACGACGTTAGGAACGATCAGCTTGTGGGTGTAACCCTGCTTCTCTGACAGCGGCGAACCGGCCTGGATGCGTTTGGTGGAGTACGGAATCGCGCGATCCAGCGCGGACCATCCTGCGCCAAGTCCGAAGGCCGCTACCATCAATCGTGTGTAACCGAATACGGCCTGCGCCTGAATCAGTCCTTGACCCTCTACGCCGCCGATCAGCCGGTCGGCATCGACGTAGGTATCGACGAACGAAAGGGCCGCCGTATTGCTCAGACGGATGCCGTGCTTGTTCTCCGGCTTGTCGTGAGAGAACCCTTTCGCGCCTTTCTCCACCACGAACCAACTCGGACCGCTCGGTGTATTCGCCAACACTGTGTACAGGTCGGCGATTCCGCCATTGCTGATCCACTGCTTGCTGCCATTGATCTTGTACCCGACTACCTTGCCGTCCTGCATGACGCGATCGGCGGTAGTCTTCAGCGAGCCCAGGTCGCTGCCGGCTTCCGGCTCAGTAGCGCCGTAGGCAAACAGCACGCCTTCATCGGCAATCCGGCTGAGCCAATGCTTCTTCTGCTCGGGAGTGGCGCCGACCGTAATGGGATCGCTGCCCAGAAACGTGGCAAACAAGGACGTAGCCAGGCCAAGATCGATGCGGGCCATCTCTTCGCAGATGAGGTAAACATCGAAGGTGCTCCCGCCCAGACCGCCGTACTCTTCGGGAATGAACAGCAGTTGAATTCCGAGTTGATCTGGGTCGCACATGGTATGGACGATCTCTTCCGGGCACTCGTCGCGTTCGTCGAGTTCGATCAGTACGTCGTCCGGCAGCCGCTTCTTGCCGAAGTCCCGCAGCGACTTCAAGCTGAGCTTTAACGTTTTCTTGTTAATCATTGATAATGCCTCACATTTACCGGGACACTTGCGCGCCCTTCGCTTCTCGTACTTTGTTGGTCAACTCAGGCAGAAATTCCAGGACGTCGGCGACGATGCCCACGTCAGCCACCTGAAAGATCGGCGCTTTGGGGTTCTTGTTGATGGCGACGATGAACGGGTTGCCTTTGAGTCCAGCCAGATGCTGGAACGACCCGCTGATGCCGCAGGCGAGATAGATTTTCGGCTTCACCGTCTGGCCCGAAGAGCCGACCTGTCGCGACTTGGGTAGCCACTTCGCATCGACCACCGGACGCGAGCAGCTCACGGCCGCACCGAGCGCGTCAGCCAACTCCTGCGCGATGGCAACGTTGTCTTGTTCCTGAAAGCCGCGACCGATCGATACCAGTACCGGCTCTTTTGTAATATCCACATCGCCCGTTTCCGCGATAACCGTCTCAAGGTAGCGGCGTCTCGCTGAGAGCGCGCCGACTTCCGCTGACTTATCGACGACCATGCCATTGGCCGCCACGCCCTCGACCGGCTTGAACGCTCCCGGACGCACATTGATCACCGCGCCCGATGAAATGTCGCAGCGCACATGAGTGCTCACCTGTCCGCCGAATTCCTGGCGAACGACTTTGAGCGCAGCGTCCCCGACTCCATCAATGCCCACTACGTCGGAAACGAATGCGCCCTTGAGCTTGATAGACAGCCCGGGCCCCAGATCAATCCCAAAGTGGTTGTGCGTAACTAGCACAACACTGCCCGCCGGAATGATTTTCACCAGCGCCGCACGGACCAGATCAGCATTCGGATAGGCGAGGGCTTCATTCGCAATCTTCCACACTTCGGCGTAGGACGCGCGCAGGCTTTCACAGACTGCGTCAAGTTCCGCACCCGTGCCGGTAACGACAGCCGTCGGAGACGCTGCGGAATCGATTGTTTTCGCAGCGGCCAATAGCTCGGCGGCTGAATCATCGGCGACTCCACCCTTGTGCGCGATGTAGGCAAATATCCGGGTTGTCATTGCAAACCTCCCTTGGCTTTCATCAGCTCAATGAGCTTGTCGGCGATTTCTTCGTTGTCTCCCTGCAGAATCTCCGCGCCTTTACCCAACACGGGCACAAAGTAGTCCTCGCGCTTCACTCTTGCGGCCGCTTCTCCCACGGACGGCCTTGTCAACTCCGAGATCGGCTGCGCCGTAGGTAGGAACTTCCAATGACGCCGCCTGCCGGATGCCCCGCATCCCGACATAGCGCGGCTCGTTGATGCCGGTCTGGATCGAAAGCACGCAGGGGAGATCGATCTCGTTCATCTCTCGGTTGCCGCCTTCAATCTCGCGGCCAACCTTTAGCTTCGTGCCGTCGGCAACCTCGATGGAATTCACCAGCGACGCGAACGGGTAATCGAGCATCGCGGCCAGCATCCCGCCCACCTGCGCGCCACCGTCTTCGGCCTGCACGCCGGTCAGGATGAGGTCGTACTTCCCTTTCTGCACAAAGCCTTTCAGGACGGTCGCGATGCCCTTGCCGTCCGATCCGCTGAATGCCTCATCGGAGAGCAGCACGCCATGGTTCGCACCCATGGCCAGTTCCCGCCTCAGGATTTCCTCGTCCTCTTCTGTGCCGACTGTTGCGACCGTGACGTTTCCGCCAACCTTTGCGACAATCTGCAGTGCCTCTTCGACTGCATAGTTATCGGGTTCGTTGATCGAATACACCAGGTCGTCGCGCTCAATATCGTTTCCCGCACTGTTGAGCTGGATCTCATTCTCCGAAGTGTCGGGCACTCTTCTTGCGCAAACTAGAATTTCCACGTTGAATCTCCTGAACTAGACATTGCGCAGATTTCACGCATTCGCATGAGTCAGCGCTTGCTCATCGCGTTCCTTGCTCGTCGCTGGCGGACTCCGCCGCACGATGTGCTGGTCCACTAGTTCCGCGAGGTCGATCGCCGCCATCTTTCCTTCCATCCCTGAAACCTTGATCGCATCTTCGATATTCACCATGCAGAACGGGCAAGCCGTGACGATCACGTTGGCTCCCGCTTCGGCCGCCATCTGCACCCGTTTCACGCCCATCCGCTCGTCTTCTTGCGGCTCGTAGAACAACATCAGTCCCCCGCCGCCGCAACAGAACGACCTGTCGCGGCACCGGCTCATCTCCACACGATTCAGGCCCGGAATGGCATCGAGTACCTCGCGCGGATCGTCATAGACCTGATTGTGGCGTCCCAGATAGCAAGGATCGTGATAGGCGTACACCTTGCCTGCGCTCTCGACATGATTCAGCTTGAGTCTTCCCGATCTCACCTCGCGCGCAATCACCTGGCTGATGTGCTCCACCGGGGGCAGGTCTTTGTAGTCATGCTTCAGCGCGTTGTAGGCGTGTGGGTCGGAGGTGACAATTCGCTGCACACCCGATTCCTTGATGGCATCGGTGTTGTGGTCGCGCAGCGCCTGGAACAACATCTCTTCGCCAAAGCGTCGCACGTCATGGCCGCTGTCTTTTTCGGCAGCACCAAGAATTCCGAATCTTTCGCCCGTGGCGGCCAGAATTCTCGCAGTCGCTTTCCCAATGGCCTGGATGCGGTCGTCGTACGACGTGATGCTGTCGACGAAATACAGCGTCTCGACTGCAGTGTCGCCATTCAGGATCGTGACGTCGCAGGTCTGCTGGAACTCTTTCTCCTTGGTCCAGTCCGCCTTCTTCTTTTCCAGCTTGCCGTACGGATTGCCGCGGCTCTCCAGCGCCTTGAGCGCTTTCTGAATGGACTTGGGCACGTTTCCGTCATCAACCATGCCGCGCCGCAAGTCGACGATCTTGTCGATGTACTCAATCAACAGCGGACATTCTTCTTCACATGCGCCGCACGTCGTGCAAGACCAGATTTCGTCTTCTGAATAAATGCCACCGATCAGGGCATGACTGTTGCTTGAACCGCCAAACACTGGAAAATGCTGGAAGACGTAATCTCGCGCCTTGATGCTTATGAACCGCGGCGAGAGCGGACGTCCGACCGCGTTCGCTGGGCAATTGTCGGAGCACCTACCACAATCGGCGCACGAGTAGAAGTCGAGCATATGCTTCCACGTGAAGTCTTCGAACTTCTTCACACCGAACGATTTCACCTGATCAAGCTGCTCGTCACTGACACCCCAGCGCACCGGCTTCACGGTCCCGCGGTCGAGCTTCGCGAAGAACACATTGAAGAGCGACGTCTCTACGTGGAACTGGATTCCGAACGGCCTGTAGCACAGCAGGAAGTAAAAGGTGAGCACATCGACGACGTATGCGCCAAGGTGCACGCTCCACAGCGTCGAAAGCGACCAGGCCCCAAAGACGTCCTGCAGGATCCACGGCAGCGAGAGTATCGGCAGAAACTCGGGCACCCGGCCCTGTTGACCCTGAATCGCAGCCCGGCTGGCCTCAAACAGACTCTCCGAGAACATCAGCAGGGCGATCAACGCCAACAGGAAGATGGCGTCAACCGCGTGTCCCTTGCCATACTTCGCCGGAACCTGGTAGCGAGCGGGCTTGAATACGATGCGCCGAATTGCCGCCGCTGACACTGCGAGAAATACGATTGTCGCCGCGTAGGCCGCGATTGTGTCATACGTCCGTCCAATCGCTCCTGTAGCGGCAAAGTCATCGGACAATCCGAATAAAAGAAGGTAGAATGCCCGCGTCGCCAGTATCAAGAAGCCGGCGAAGATCAGAAGATGCAGCGTTCCCGCAATCCGATACCGCGGGTGCTTCCACTGCCCGAACCAGTACTGCAACACTCGTTGCGCCCGCAGCCATGGCCGGTCAAAACGGATATCGCGCTCGCCACGAGCCAGTGGCGCGAAGCGCTTGACGACGATGTATGCGAAACAGGAGAGCCCGAGGAGCTGAATCAGTGAGGTCAGTTCAAGCAGGGAAAACCCGCGGTATAACTCGTGCGTGAAAATCAGCATTCCTGCCAACATGCGTAGCATTTCCGGCCTTGCGGCCTGATTCGCATCCGCGCTGAGCTCTTGAAGCGATTGAGCAGGGCGCTTCGTGCAAGACTGACTTGCCCTTACGAAGTTCAGTCATTCCATTAGGAAGTGGCGCCGGAAAAAGCCGGATGGAACCTTTTCGGCCTATGCTTTGCATTATCGGCTCCCGTTTCAGTGCGGTCTGTGAACCCCATCACCTTGGTGGCGCACTGGGCTCACGGCCTGGGGTGTTGTAAGTCACAGACAGCATGTTCGTCGCGTGGGAACCTGAAGGCGAGAAGGCGCGTTCGTCGAGCCGAATCCTCGATGCCGCTTCTCGCAATGGTGCGGAATTAATTCGAGGAAGTGCAAGTATGAATCATGAGCAATCTGTGGCCGGCAATATCCGCTACGGGCGAAAATTAGTCAACGCTGGAATTAACGGAATCCGCAGCGGCCAGGACTCAGCTCGCGGAGAACGACCATTGTCGAGGGTTGCCGCGGACGCTGCCCAGGGCTCTTTCGCGATGGCCGCCGTGGGAGCATGCGTCGGACTTTTGACGTCCTGCCTGGTGCCACGCCGCAATCGCTTATCCCAAGCCATCGCCCTCGGTAGTGTCGGAAGCGCGTTGGGCTTCCTCGCCGGATTCAGCTGGAAGACGCGCGACGTTACGTCCAGCGTGGCCTATTCCGCAGCGAGGGAAGTCCGCAGAGCCCGCGACGAGCACTGGCTTGAGTTGCACCCGATCGATTACGCGTAGCAGGCCCGCTGACCCCTATTTCAGCTGTCTCCCGAACTCAGCATTTTCTGGGCAGCCGAGTTAGGTGGCGGTCCGATTGACGTGGAGAAGGCAACAAAGGACTTGATTCTCGGCGGCGCTGACCTTGGCACTGCAAAGGATGGTCGGGGCTTTGATCGGAGGCCGCGTGTGGTACGGAGTGCGATCAGGAACAACCGCATTTTTCGATACGCTGACAGCCGCGAGACGAAAGTCAAATTAGCAGATCGATTTGCAATGTCGGGTTAATGTCTCTTCCCATCGATCGGTTTGACAAGGTCAGGTCAGCACACCGGTCACGATCCGATGCTATTTGGGCGCGGTTGTGCAGTATGCTTGCTGGACTTCCTTCGCCCCACGAAAACCTAGAAGAATGTGTACGAAATGCCCGCTAACGGAACCGGATTGCTCCGCAGGCCGACGTTGTTCAGCTGGAGCAACACATTGCCATACAGAATCAAGCTCTTCCAAGGCTTGACTTTGAAACCGAGGCTGAGCTGTGATGAGTTGTACGAGCTAATTGCCTGCCTCAGTGTACTGGCGCTGAAGGGCGTCGAATATGGAATTGTTACGGATCCAGGCACCAAGACTGGGGCATTCACGATGAACGTGCCCAAGAAGTCGCCTGCAAACGTCGTGGAGACTTTCTTGAAAAGGATGACATCGGCACCGACATCGTACTGAAAGCCACCGGGAAGTGTACCGTTCCCCGTTTGATTACCCGAGCTGTCGATCTTGGGATAGAGCACAGTGGAGGTATTGAACTGGTATCCCAGCCGGACGTGAGGCGATACGCGGCTATAGTTGTATGAGAACACTCCGTACGGATCAAAACCATAGGCCCCCGAACCGAGGTAATTGGGCGCGTCGCCAGTGGGGAAGCGCAGAAGGAGGCCGGCCGCGATGTATGTCTTCTCGTTGGTCCAGAGCATCCGCTTTACGTTCACCAACATGTCGCCGATGCCGTGGGCGGCACCGACAGCCGAGGCGGGATAGCCGCTAAACGGTGCCGACCCGGCGCCCACTCCGTTGTTGATGAAGTACTGCGTACCCGTCGTCTGGCCCTGGGAATTATTCGCGACGTACACCCCGGTTGAGAACTGCTCGAATGGAATGACCACAGACACGTCTGTCTTGGCGTCTAGTCCATAGGTCGCCAAGATAACGTATTGATTCACGTTCATGCTGACGTGGTCCGTCTGGGACAGGCAAATAATGCTCCCGTTCGCGGGGCAAGGATTGGTGAGGCCGGCGCCGGTCGGCGGCGTTTCTCCCGAGTACGTGCCGAACACAAAGGGCAAATTTGAGAGCTTGTTGCCATCAAGGTCGGTGAAGACGAACCGCTGGTAGGCGAAAGCAAGCAGAAGCTTGTGCTTGCCAATTGTCTGGGCACGCTCGGTCAGGATTGGGCCCAGGTTCTCCGACGCCACATAGGCGCCAGTAGCCTTATCCAGCGAGAACACGACAGCGGAGCCGGAGCTTAGCAAGGGCAACTGAGCAAGTTGCACGGCAATGCTGGACGAGAATGGCGCGGCCGGGTTACCGATGGTGGTGCTACCCGGATTATTGCTTACCGCCGTTGTTCATCCACCAGGGACTCCGGAAGGTTTCGTTCCCGGTGATTCCCTTCTTCTTCGACTCCGTGGTGATAAACCGGCACAGCAATTCGCCCTTGGGCACAAGGGTCTTTACCGGCACGCCGCGGAACGCCTGCCGAACGTCCGGTCTCATCGCAGTGATTTGGTTCCAGTCGAGGTTTTCGTTTAGGACCGCCATGGAAAGCACCTTTCGCCGCAGGGTGCAGCTCGCTTCACTTTTGGCCGACGCCATCCTTGTAGCCCGAACTGCGCCGCCAGTCAAGAAAAATGCGGCCTCCTGTCAGTAGCACATGATATGTCCGGTTGAGATAGCACGTGATCTGTCCGCTTTGCGGGCGGCGAGAGTAGGAGACCATGGCAAGCATGGGTTTCTACTCGAAGGCCGCGATGGAGCGGGCGATGAAAGTACAGGAAGTGATTCTGCGGGCCATGGCGAAGAAGATTACCTGGTGGCAGGCAGCCGAGATTATCGGCGTCAGCGATCGGTCGATGCGGCGCTGGCACGAGCGCTACGAAGAGCACGGTTATGACGGGTGGTTCGACCGGCGGCGGGGACAACCTTCCCCCAAGCGGGTGCCGCTGGCGACGGTGGAGCAGGTCTTGGGACTGTACCGGGATCGCTATTTCCATCTGAACGTACAGCATTTTCACGAGAAGCTGCG
Organism: uncultured Acidobacteriaceae bacterium; assembly: GCA_963814165.1. Classification (GTDB taxonomy): domain Bacteria; phylum Acidobacteriota; class Terriglobia; order Terriglobales; family Acidobacteriaceae; genus DASRAA01. The sequence goes on from CAWFBW010000021.1 coordinate 233,003, forward strand.
TGCCGAGCACCAGATCGAGTTGAGCTACAGCTGGGTGAAACAGGCCCTGCAAGGGGCCGGACTGGTAGCCAAGGGCCGCAAGCGCGGGGTGCATCGCAAACGGCGGGAACGGCGGCCGCTACCCGGCATGTTGCTGCACATTGATGGCAGCCGGCATCGCTGGTTTCAGGACGAGCGCTGGTACGACCTGATCGTGATTCTGGATGACGCCACGAGCGAGATCTACTATGCGCAACTGGTGGAGGAAGAATCGACGGCGACGGTGATGGCCGGGTTGCGGGAAGTGATCGAGGACAAGGGGCTGTTCTGCGCTCTCTACAGCGACCGCGGCAGCCATTTCTGGCTCACCCCCAAGGTGGGAGGCAAGGTCGATCCGCATCGGCTGACACAAGTGGGGCGGGCCCTGCGCGAGCTGGGCGTGCAGATGATTCCGGCCTACTCGCCGCAGGCCCGGGGGCGCAGCGAGCGCAGCTTCGGGACCTGGCAGGGACGGCTGCCCCAAGAGCTGCGGCTGCACGGGATCACGAGCGTGGAGGAGGCCAACCGGTTTCTGCGGGAGGAGTACATCGCCGAGTTCAATGCTCGCTTTCAGGTGGCACCGGCGCAACGCGGCAGCGCGTTTCTCCCTTGCCCACGCAAGCATCTGGACTTGGTCTTCTCCCTGCAGTTTGAGCGGACGGTAAACCGCGACAACACCGTCAGCTTTCAGAACCTGCAACTGCAGATCGAACGGGCGCCGTGGCGAGGGACGCTGGCCGGCTGCACCGTCATGGTGCACCAGCACCTGGACGGGAGCATCAGCCTCACCCACGGACCGCACCGGCTGGGACGTTATAGCGCCCAGGGTGTGGCCCTCCCGGCCACGCAAAACGCGGCGCGAAACGCTGTGGAAAAGACGCTCCGTGGAAAAGTCCAAAAACAGACTTTCCCACCGAGCTTGGAAATCCCGCAAAGTGCGCGGGATTCCCACTTTCCCACAGCTACGACGACTACGGGTTTATGACTAAACCTAAAAACCAAAACCGGACATTTCACTTGCTACAAAAAGCGGACATTTTAACTTGCTACGAACAGCAGTTTCCTTCGCGGTTTCCTTCGCGGGTGACCGACTCAAGAGGCTGCTGAAAAAAGAACCAAGGTAGTAATTTTGGGGCGTTTTCGACCCAATCTTGGCCCGTAAGCTATTGACTCTTGGTTCGACAAATAGCCGAGTTTACTCGGTTGACTCTTTTTTCAGCAGCCTCTCAAGTCGGGCGCCCCGTTCAAGCGAAGCTTGAGCGGGTTTTTCGTTGATATCAGCTGCGGTCCGATTGTTCGAAACGAACCCCCCCACTCAAGGCCAAAAGAGGGCCTTGAGTGGGGGGGCACGGCGAGCACGGCGACAGATCAACAAGAAGGCCGGAGCGAGCGCTCCGGCCGTGACTTTTGCAGACGGCTGAAGCTTCAGCCTGCGGCGAACCGCACTCCCCAGTCCGAGCACACCCGAACCAAAGAGCAACAACGTGCCGGGCTCTGGAACCGTGCTGGTGCCGGCAGCTCCTACCGTAAATCCGTAATAGTTCTCGAAAACGGGATTCGTCCAGGAAATTGACGAGAAGGTACCATCGAACTGAATGGTTCCGTTGCCCTCCACCCCACAAACGGCAAGCGGATTCCCCGAGCACACGAAGATAGAGCTGCCTCCATACTCGGCGCTTGGGCCACCACTCTCAATCGTGAAAGGTTCACTGGAGGTAAAGGTGAAATTCGCGTTAATGCCGCCTTGTCCCAAGCTCCAGATCGCCATGACAGGATTCACAACGGGCGTTGAGAAAGCTACGGTGTCTACGGTGGTGCTTCCGCCAGTCAATCTGATCATGCCGCCATTGCTCGGCGGCGGATTACCCACTGTACCACCGCTGAACGTGCTTACCGGAGTCCAACTCGGGTATCCAGACGCAAGACCAAATAACTGGCCCGAGTAAGTGACGGTGACGCCGAGGCCGCTGATTGCTCCGGCGGTGTTCGAGGACCATGTCGTCCAGTTAATTGTCGACGCGAAAGCGGACGGTGTAACTGCTGCCGACAGCAGGCTGACGCCCACGATGCAGACTGAAATGTAGTGGGAACGTGTGCTCCGGTTCATCGGACTCCCCCATTCTTGTGGTAAACCAGATCAGCTGGTTTCAGTCGGTCATGGTGTTGGGTGGCGGGGCTCTGAGCTGCTCGTCTTGTTGGTGCCTCGATCGGCTACCCGACGAAGCGGCGACAGTATACACCGAATTGGCGGGTGGCCCATCCTTTTGTCACGAACTATTTTAAGAGTGGGTGCCCCATCCTTTTCCGTCTTTTGGAAAAGGGTGGGCGTCAAGACTCGTCCAACCAGCGATCCTTGAAACATTTATGCCCCCCCTTTTGCTCCGCAAAAGGATGGGGCACCCACATTCCTGACTAGACCCACTTCCTGACTTGCCTCACATCCCTGACTGGAGATACGGAGCCCATAACACTTTGGCCTGTGTCGCCCGTCACCGATCCACCAACTTCGTTGCTCTATTTTCAATGAGTGCCAACTCGCCTGGAGCGCCGTTACGATGTCCGAGGATCGCACTTCATCACATGCAGTTGTTATCAGCGACGCCCCCTGCTCGACGATGACCGCATCAAGCAAGCGTTTCTGACTGTGCTTGAAGAGACTCGAAAGCAGTTCGATTTCTGTGTGTACGGCCACGTGCTCATGCCCGAGCACTTTCACCTCCTGATCTCAAGTCCGGAAGTCGGAGATCCGGGAAAGGCCCTCCAGGTTTTGAAACAACGCGTGTCGCACCAAGCCCGAAAGCTTTCCGATCCCACCCTTTTCCAAAAGAGGGAAAAGGATGGGGCACCCACAGAATTCGAAGACCTTACCTACAAAGCTCCGTGGCAGTTCTGGCAGCGACGCTTTTACGATTTCAATGTGCGCACTCGGCGCAAGAGCATCGAGAAGCTGAAGTACATCCACAGGAACCCAGTCGTCCGAGGATTGGTAGCGCGCCCCGAAGACTGGTCCTGGAGCAGCTTCCGCCACTACGCGATGGGAGAAATCGGGCCGGTTGAGATCGAGTCTGAATGGACCGCGCTTAGGCGGGAGCGCGAGGTTCACGTGATGAAACGACCGTCCGTGTGACCGCGCTGCGTGGCCACGAGCGTAACCTTACTCGTCACAACATAGCTGAATGTGGGTGCCTCATCCCTTCGACTACGCTCAGGGCAGGCTCTTTTCCCCCTTTTGGAAAAGGGTGGGGCAAAGACTCTCCCCACTCCAGGCGGGTGGCCCGCCCGGCGCTCCAATTTGCAAGAAACCTTAAATCGGGCGGGTAGCCCATCCCGGCTTCTTTTGCCGGGGTGGGTCATGTGACTTTTGGCTGGCCCGGGCGGATGGCCCGGTCAACCCCTGCGACTGAGCAAAAACTCAAGTCAGCGCCCCGTTCAAGCGAAGCTTGAGCGGGGTTTTTCGTTCGTACAGCGACAGCCTCGTTGTCGGAACAAAAATCCCCACTCAAGGCCAAAAGAGGGCCTTGCATCGGGCACCCGGCGGCCGGCGATCAGGCCCGCCTGCCGCGGCGGAGTCGTGCGGCAACGGCGCCGAGCAGGCCTGTACCCAGCAGCGACAAGGTCGTGGGTTCGGGGATAGAAGAAATCGTCAGCGTCCCAATTTTTGTCCCGGTCGAGCGAGCAAAAGCGTTATCGACGCCTACGGAACTCAAACTCCCGTAAAAGTTGGCTCCGGCGCCGGTAATGCCCCCATAGCATGATCCTGTGAAATCGGTTATCACAAGACTCGTGTAGGGGCTTGCCGCAACCAGAGGAAGTTGAGCGTCCAGCACGCCGCCGCAACTGGAAAAACCGGGTCCGAGCGAAGCACTGAGGAAGCTGGTAATCGTGGTCGGAGTGGTCAGAATCGACGGAACTTCAAACTGCCAGCTTACGGTGCTGCCGGAAGGCAGGCCTCCGATGCCGGTGTAGTCGGTAGACAGTAAATAGAGATACGGCGATGCGTTCGATACCAACGGAACGAACAGCATAACCGTGAGCAGGGTGGCGGTGGCAGAGTAACGCACCATGGGGTTGCTACCTCCAATTCAAATCCAATAGGGATGATTTTGACTGAACCCTTGGTCCCGTGTGTCCCGTGTTCGGCCCTGAGGAGAGATACTGTACACCGATTTACACGCAGTGGGGAAGTTTTTTCAACCGATGGGCGGGCCCCATGGAGGCTGATGAGGCGGGTGCCGGGTGGCCCAGGTAACGCCTCTTCCTTAGCCAAGAAATCTGAGTCGGGTGCTGGTACCCCAGATTCGAGCCGCGATTTTCGGCGCTAACCTGGACTGTCAACGCGGGTGTCCCGGCGAAACAAGTCTCTAACGATACTGAATCAGGAGCAACTCGACCGCTAACTGGGTCCGCTCTGCACACAGGCGCTCGAACCGATGGCCACCGGCGTGGTTCGACTCTCCCGACCTGGCCGACAGAAGGAAGATGTCGCCTTCGATCAGGCGCATCTGCTCCCCAATTTCGACCATTCGCTTTTCGTACCGGGGCGTTGGCACAAGATCGTCACCACCCTGGACCCGCAAGGCAGGAGCTAACAATTGTGTTCCGCCCGCAGAAGGGTCGGGCAATCTTCGCCTCGGGGGATGGGCAAACCTGATTTCGCCACAGCGCGGTCCACTATTTCTTCCGCGCCTTCGTGGTACTCGGTGTGCAATGTGCTGCGCCAGCCAGCGAAGCTGCCACGCAGAAACTCAGACTCATTGCCCTTGGGGTCGTTATAGTGCTTGGCATGAAATGCCTGCAGAAGTACGACTCCTTGCACAACCAAACGATCGATAGTTTCTTCGTTGGCGATAAGATGCATGGTTATCATCCCTCTGCGCAATCGATTGCCTACAGGACTCGATCACGCCATTGGAACTGGGATCGGATAAGCTGGTAAGCTTCCCTCTGGCGGCTGGATCTACGGCACACTTGTAGCCCGGGAAGGCAGCATGAGCCGCCTTCCCGTTCGGCATGGTGACCGAAACTAAACAGCTACGGCGACGTTATGAAAGGTCGAGACGACCGTCTCATAGTTTTGAACCCGCGGCGTTCCATCGATGACCTTCGCCAGGGTCTTCATCACTTCCGGGTAGGTGTTGGTGTTGTAATCGTCTGCGTTGCTCTTGTTGTCCCACAGACTGATTGCAATCGCATCCTGGCTGCCGGGATTGGACAACGTGATTTCGTCCTTGAAGCCCTTCTGCTTGCGCAGCAAAGGAAGGATCTGGTTCTCAAATGTGCGGGTGTAGTCGGACTGCATGTTGGATTTCAGGCGGAAAGAGACATTGCGTGCGTACATATTCAACCTCCTAAAGGTTGTGCCGCATAAGATGGAGATTACTTCAGATGGGCTGACTTATATTCAGGGAACCTGAATGAGGGGAAGGTCTACACTGCCTCACTTATAATCCTACTGGATAGTTTGAGGATTGTCAAATCGACTGGAAACCATAGCGTGCCTGTAGCTTGCAGCGCGGTTCGATCTTTCCACCTCCAGCGCGGGCGGGTGGCCCGGTCAACGCCCATCCCCAAACCAAGAAATCCTAGTCGGGTGCCCCGTTCAAGCGAAGCTTGAGCGGGGGTTTTCGGTTGTAACAGCGACAGTCCGGTCGTACGAACGAAAATCCCCACGCAGGGCAAAAGAAGGGCTTGACTGGGGCAACCAGCGCTAGCGCGACCCCACTCACTCAGATGACCACTGCCATTTTCAACTGCTAGAGGTTGAGCCTACGACGGACCAGGCCCGACAGTCCGAGCACGCCAGAGCCAAACAATACCAGGCCTGCAGGTTCAGGCGTTGAGGTTGACGGCGACAGCAACTCGAAGGACTGGGTGCCTCCGAGCGTCAATCGATATGTCCCATTGTCGAAGAAGTCTTCTGAAACTCCGCTGTTGTTGGTGTAGCCCCAGCCTACGGCAGTCAATGAAGGTGTGCCCATGGAAAGCCAAAGCCAATAGGAGCCCGATGCCAAAGGCACATTGACATTGAACTGACTCCAAAATACATCATTGCCGCCTTGGACATTGCTGGCGGTTAATGCGTTATTGAGGCTGGCCGTGCCGGAGCCTAGAACGCTGGTGAGCCCGGGCGTAGTGGTGATCGCCCAGAATATTGTTGTTGGCGTGTTACCCGACAGTATCCAAGCAGAAAAACCAATGGTACCGACCGTGCTGTTCGAGGCGATTGTGAAGTTGTCGGTTACGGCGTATCCATCGGCGATCGAAGGCAAGCCGAAGTTTCCATAAGTCAATTGGTCCGGACCCGAGTAGAACAACACTTGGCTGCCGTAGGCGCTGCTCCCAGCAAGAACCAAGAGCAGTACAACAAGTACTGCAACGTTGAACTTCATGGTTTCTCTCCTCGTCCTCTCAAAATATCGTGGATTTTTGGCGCTTAACTACCCATTGCATGTCACCCCTAGCTTCCGAAAGAGGGCTAGAGCATACAATGGGCGGCCGGCCGGGACAACGGCCTGTACGTGCCACTGAGATTCAGCCACTTTGGTTTAGTTCCGGCGGGTGGCCCGGGTAACGCCTCTCCGTCACCGTAAACTTTAAGTCGGGTGCCCCGTTCAAGCGAAGCTTGAGCGGGGTCTTTCGGTGGTAACAGCGACAGTCCGGTTGTACGAACGAAAATCCCCACTCAAGGCCAAAACAGGGCCTTGAATAGGGCACCAGGTACCCGGCCACCGTCACACCTGTTGAACCGACAACAGCAACGGCTCGATGTAGTTCGCGGTACCGGCCTCAAAATTCAATTCGGCATAGGCGCCTCCGCCTTTGGCATCCGCATTAACCACCCCTCTTACGGTAATGATCACCGGATCGCCCGCCTTCAACACTGTATTGTAGTCGAAGAAATTGGTCCGATCGTATGTTGTCACTTCTTCCACGTTGTCCTCATCGCGGTCGATCAACGCCGGAAAGTCCTTCCAGCCAATGTCGACGTACTGGTTAGCGTTCATCGAGACCGTCAGTTTGACTGCCGCATGTCGGCAGTTGTACCAGCTATCGTCGGAACGAAGGATGTAGAAGCCGTGAAACGCGAACACCGCGGTCATCTCGTAGCTCGCCGTGCTCGCAGGAGTGAAGGCAAAATGGACGGCAAACTCCGTATCGTCCGGAGGGCCGCCGCAAGCGAAAAAGCATGCAACAGGACAGTGACTCGCCTCCTTCAAACGGATCTTGCCTGCTTCGTCAGGAAAGATCCAACCGCTATTGATCGCTCCGTCGCCTGTGACGCCGCTGACGCCTTTGAACACCCCTTTGTCCGACGCGAATAGCGTGGACGCATAGGGATGGAGGACAACATGCTTTGCCTCACCGAAGGCGCCGCCACGCAGGGCCGCATCCTTAAGATCAGCAGCTTGCAGAAGAGGTCGCGACACAGTCTTCGGCTTGAATTCGTCGAGGTAGGCCTTCAGTTCCTGCTCTTGACTCTTCAACTCTTTTGCTTGTTCGCGATCGAACTTCGCCAAGTCGACGCCGGTGCCCTTCAGAAACTCCCTGCGGCGCTTGTCTCGGCTCTGCTCAAACTTCTTCGCACGGTCGAACAGCGCCTTTTGGTGGACCACGTTCTCTTCGAATTCCTTGAAACGCGCGTCGTGAATCTTGCGAAGGTGTTTGTCGAGCACATCTGTGGTTAACATAGTGGACGGAGTATGCACCCCCCGATCATGCCGGGTCAAGCGTGAGAAACGCTAGCCTAAGGATGCCATAGGCGGGTTCTATAAGAGGGGACGTCAAGAGAAGACAATTCTCCCACACCAGGCGACTACAAACCGCACCATTCTCGATTTCAGCGCCTTGCGACCGGCTGCTCTCAGAAAAGGCCTGTGCGATAGATCAGCCACCAACTGGCGACCAACGCCACCAGGGTTTCGACGATTCCCCAACCAATCGGCAGCCAAAATGCGCCAAGGCTGAGGATCGCGAATAGAACCCAGAACGATTTTTTCTGAGTGTCCACGCCTCTTAAGGAGCTTTCTCGCCGGCCTTTTCTTCGCTGCCCATCGCGCCTTTATCAAAGACGGCTGCTGGCCCACCCTTTTGGGCTGAGATGTCACATCAAATCCTGCAATGGAATGCCCACCCTTGTCCGCGCTTTTTGCGGACAACGTGGGCACCGCGCGGCGTGCCCGCTAACTTGCCTTGGGCTTCGGAGCAAAAGCCATCTTGGTCACTGGATGCAGTTCCCATAGAGTCTTCGACTGCAGTTTCTTCTTGCCGCGGCCGGTGCCTCCGTTGGCCATGTACACGTGGGCATCGTCGTAAAACAAGGCGCCGGTCACGCTCACATAAACCGGATGTTGCATCACATGTACGCTGCCCATCGTTGGTGGCTTGCCGGCCAGCAACTTGTCGATGACCCACTGGCGCACTCCTTCCACCTCACTGGAGATGGTAGTGGCATACTCGCCCGACGGGACTTCCACGATCATCGAGTTGTCACTCTCAGTGGGCGGCGCGCTTGAGGTCAGCGGCTTTGGACTGAGCTGAATATGAAAGTCGCAGTCGTCGGATTCAAAGGCGACCAGATAGAGCCATCCCGAGACGGTTACCATCGTGTTCTCTTTGACGGGCTGGTCCATGATGCGCTCGTCCTGGTAGCGCTTGTCGTCCTTCTTGACGTCGGTGAGCCGCTGGATCTTAAGCGCATCGTTCAGCGTCATGGTTTGGCTCTTGGCGCCAGCCGGCACCGTGATTTTTACGGGCCACCGTTCCTTGCCAGGATTCTGGCATGGCAACTGTGCGGCTTGTACGCCCACCGCCAGCAAGAAGCAGGCGCAAAACAGAAGAGTGATCCTTTGGCGGTTCATCAGCATTTCCCTCCTCACGTTGATGAGAATCTGAAACCCACAGGAAGTAAGCGAATTCTATGTCTGATGAGCGTCCGCCACAATGGGACTTTTAGGCCGGGGGGTGCAGGTCGCCGTCTGCGGCTGACCTGAGGGCTGGCAAACGAATTGTCCAACCCGTAACATTCTGGGCGTATCCGTTTCCGCGCGCTTCATCAGCGGTGTACGCTAGGGCACGAATGGACTAACGACCGGAGGGGCTATACCCATGCGCGTTCTGATCGGCGGATCGCTGAAACAAGTTCCCCGTGAGCCGGAGGTGTGTGGACAATTCGCCACCACTCTCGGCACCGAGATCGTAAAGCAGGGACACACCTTGCTCAATGGATGCCGGGGATCCTTAGACAAGGCTGTCGCAGCGGCAGCCAATGACTGGCTGGCGCAAAATGGACGCGATCCCTACAAATCGATCATAGGCTACTGCGCAAAAGATAGCGCGCCCGAGCATAGCTTTGGCACAGTACGGCGCTCGGCGCTGGTTGATTGGCAGATGAACCACCCGGAGTTGCGCGTCCCCGAGCAAATCGAACAGGCCGACGCAACCATATTCGTTGGCGGAGGGGACGGGACTTTCTGGGCGAAGAATTGGGCCTACTACGCGCGCAAACCCATCCTGGGCATCCCGCGTTTCGGTGGTGCGGGCGAAACCATTTACGACCAGGAGTTGGAGAGATTGCAGTCCGAATCGCCGACGACGGCGCCGGACTACGAGTCGCTGAACCAGGTTTCCACGGAGGTGACGTTGTATGTAAAGCAGGTGATCTCGCTGGCGGAACGGATGGTGTCGCCGCGCACTGTGTTCACCATCATGTCGTTCAAGAAGGAATTTCACGACGTCTACACGTCGTGCAAAGAGGTCTGCCAGCAGTTCGACTTCGATGCCGAGCGCACTGATGAAACCATTTCATTGGAGCGGATCGTTGCGCGGGTGGAAAAAGGGATCAAGGAATCGGCCTTCGTGATTGCCGACGTGAGCGAGTGGAGCCCGAATGTGTTTTATGAGGTGGGGTTTGCGAGGGGTATGGGCAAGAACGTCATTCTGACCGCACGGAAAGGGACCACCCGCGCGTTTGACGTCGCTGACATTCCGACCATCGACTGGGAAAATCAGGAAGAGCTAAAAGACGGGCTGCGCAAGTGGATTTCCGGCATCAAGGGGAAGTTCGGGCGATAGCAGAAGGCGACCATCGCGGCCGGCGAGTCGGTCGCGGCTTGCTACATCTAGCCTCACTTCCCAGTATCATGGGACTGCAGTTTATTTCCCCGCAAGGAGAGTTCCATGTACTGCAATCATTGCGGCAAACAAAATCCCGATGATGCGCGTATCTGCGCGTACTGCGGGACGCCCGTTGCAGCTGCGCCCGCCGCTCGTCGCCTGGTGCGTCCGCGAGCGGGACGCCGTATCGCCGGCGTTTGCGCGGGTCTGGCCGACTATTACGGCTGGAACCTCACCGCCATGCGCGTCATTTGGCTCCTGCTCTTCCTCTTCGCCGGCACCGGAGGACTGGCGTACCTCATCCTGTGGATCGTGATGCCGAATGCGGACTACTAAGGACCAGTAGTGAGTGACATCCAGCCGGACAGATTGAGCATCCTCACAACGTTGCGCAAGAAGCGCGATGGCGAGGAGCTCTCACGGGAAGAGATCGAGCACTTCGTTCAGGGCCACACGCGCGGGGAGATCAGCGATCATCAGGCTGCGGCCTGGCTGATGGCCGCTCACGTCCGCGGCCTGTCGCGCGCGGAAACAGCTCACCTCACCCACGCCATGCTGCACTCGGGCGAACAGCTTGACCATTCGTCGCTGCCCGCCAGGAAGGTGGACAAGCACTCCACCGGCGGAGTGGGCGATAAAACGTCGCTGATCCTGGCGCCGATGGTGGCGGCAGGCGGATTGAATGTCCCGATGATCTCTGGCCGGGGCCTCGGACACACGGGCGGAACCCTCGACAAGCTGGAGGCGATCACGGGCTTCCGGGTGAACCTGCCGGTGGACGAATTCAAGCGGGTTCTGGGCCAGTGCGGCTGCGCCATGATCGGGCAAACCGCAGAGATTGCGCCCGCCGACCGCAAGCTGTACCAGTTGCGGCACTTCACCAGCACGATCGATAGTCCGCCGTTGATTTGCGCTTCCATCATGAGCAAGAAGCTGGCCGAAGGCATCGACGCGCTGGTGCTTGACGTAAAGACCGGCTCGGGAGCGTTCATGAAAGGTGAAGCCGAGGCAGCATTGCTGGGCGAGTTGATGGTGGACACCGCCAAGCGAATGGGAGTTCGCGCGGTAGCGCTGGTCACCGGGATGGATGAACCGCTGGGATTCAAGATCGGCAACGCGCTGGAAGTGGAAGAGGTGATCGAGGTGCTGCATGGCGGCGGCCCCAAAGACCTGGTTGACCTGACAATCACCTTGGGCGGTTGGATGTTTCACCTCGGCGGACGGACGGCAACGGTAGAAGAGGGCGAGCAGCTGGGACGGAAGCTATTGGCCTCGGGCGCAGCGGCGGACAAGTTCCGGAAGATGATCGAACTGCAAGGGGGAGACGCAAGGGTTGTAGATGAGCCGAGGCGGCTGCCGAAGGCGAAGCACCAAGAGGATATCTTGAGCGCTACGTCCGGATACTTCGCCGCAATGGACTGCGAGTTGATCGGGGTAGCAGGTGTGCTGCTGGGCGGTGGACGTCAGCATGAGAGCGATGCGGTTGACCCTGCTGTTGGAATCGTGATGCAGAAGAAACTTGGGGATTCGGTGCAACGCGGTGAAGCGCTATGCACCGCGCATTTCAACTCGGCGGAACGGATGGAAGCGGCACGACTCATCATCGAAAGAAATATCCAAGTCGAAACGACCCGGCCGACTGAGCCACTGCCGCTGATTCGGCGAGTCGTTCGGGACAATTAGCGCCCGAGACTTGAGTTCGCGCTCCGACCCGCTTTCCCGCTACTTCTCCAGGCTGTAGACGTTTGCATTGGCATCGGTGGACAACACCCAGACCTTTCCACTGGTGCTGGTTCCACTACTCGTTCCAGTAACGACGTAGGCGATTCCTTCGGTGTTGCCCTTGGCTACGAGCGGCGTGCGGCCGGCGGAATCGACACTATACGTCATGGCTTGAGTGAGGCCAGTTAGCGGTCCGCCGGGGCCACTGATGTCAAACGTAAGCCCGAGAACGCCAGCACCATCCGCTAGTGCCGAATCGTCCTGTACCGTGACGCTTGGAAGGACTGTCTGCAACGTTCCACCCTGATAAGAGCCGTTGATCGAGCTTGTGGTATAGGGCGATCCGAATTGCGGGACGAGGGTCCCCGAGGTAACGCCCGCATCGCCAACCACGATGAATGCGACATTGCTGGTAAAGTACGCAACGATTGAATTCGCGCCGAAACCAGAAATCGTCGTACGGCCGTTGGTCGCAGTGCTGTAAGTGGCCGCGGCGTATGTGTTGGTGCTGAGGGTGCCGCCGAGATTTTCGTCCGTAGAAATGTTCACACCGCCTGCGCCGTCAAAGGTAGCGAAGGCAAGCAGGCCGTACGGCACAGTGTTTCCATTCGACGTGCCCAGCCCTTGCAATTGGGTCACGGTGGTAGTGTGAATGGTGCTATTGGACCAGTTGGCTGGATTGGAATACAGCGTAAACAGGACAAGCGGCGCCGTGGTGGACAGCGGATCGGTGCACAACATCACCATCTCGCTGGTGGAGACGGGATAGAAGCTGTAGTTGGTTGTAACGGAATTGACGGTCATGTTAGCCGTGCCGCGCTGCGTCACCGGGTCGATGGTGAGGAAGTTCCCCGTGCCTGAGGTGCTGTGGACGACCGTACCGTTGTCATTGGCGTCTTCCTCGAGGGCGGTCCACGCGCCCTTGCTGTCCGCGGTGAAAGTGCCAGCGGTGGCGTAACGACTGGCGGCGACGTCGGCCCCGGATCCTCCAAACGACCAGGACTTCGCAAGCTGGGCAAGCGTGATTGCGGTAGTAGAGGTCACCTTGCGAATGTAACCGGTGCCCTGATTGCCCGCATTTCCGTTCTGGATGAACCGGATTGTGCCGGCCGCAGGAGTGGCGACCTGGTAAGTAAATGTGCCCAGTGCAGGGATTACGAGCGTCATGGGGCCGGTGTTGGTAGAGCCGATGGAATAGGTGCCAGAAAATGGCAGGCTGGTATGAACTCCGGAGGCGGAATTGGAGTCCATCAGGCCGTTGGTAATGTTTCCAGCACCGTCGGAGGTGAAGCTACCCGCCTGAAGTACCAACGCACCGTTCTGGTAACCCGAAAACGAAAAGACATAATTGCCATTGAGCCGCCCGGTCGGTCCAGTTATGGTCAAAGTCAGCGACGCGGAGGCGGTCGAGGCTGGCGTCTGCGAGTCGCTGGCCTGGACCGTGAAGGTCTGGGATTCCTGCGTCGTAGGCGTGCCGGTGATCACGCCGTTAGCGGCAAGCGTCAGGCCTGCGGGCAGCGTACCGGATATGATGGACCAAGTGTAAGGAGGAACGCCCCCGGTGGCTGTGATTGAGCCGCTGTACGGTACTCCCACGGTTCCGTTCGTGAGCGATGTGGTACTGATGGCCAAGGGCTGGTTGACAGTGATGCTCTTGGTCGCGGTGTCCACGGCCTGGATGGGAGTCTGTACGTCGGTGACCTGTATTTTGAACGTGGTGCTACCCAGCGTGGTGGGAGTACCGCTGATGACGCCACCCGAACTGATGCTAAGGCCTGGCGGCAAAGTACCAGAGGCCATCGCCCAAGTGTAGGGCGGAACGCCACCAGCAGCTCTCAAGGTGACGGAATACGGCACGTTGATGACTGCGGCCGGAAGCGCGGAAGGGTCGATCACCAACGGAAGAACCGGCGTGGGAGGACGGCCGGTGGCGCACGAAAGAGCGCAACCCATTAAGAGAGTACAGAAACCGAGAGAAAGAGCGCGCTTTAACGCTGTCATCGATATCCTCGTTGCGAGTATGCCGTGCCAAGCGCAAACGTAGAACAGCCGCGCTGTTGCCGCCGCAAAGGAATTAAAGGTACTCTGCGACAAGCACGCCCCGCAAGCCGATTGCACAGGCCGTCACACTATGGTAACTGGTGGCGCAAGGGTGTGCATGGGAATCGAAGGCGATCAGCCTTATAAACTCTCTGTGTAGGCGCTGGATGGTGGAAATCAGGAGTTGACCATGAACGGCAAGCATCGTTTGGGGGCGTTACTGTGGGGTGTCGTTCTCGCGGCCAGCCTGGCGCCTGCGATCGGGCAGACTACGACAGCCGCCCCACAGGCGGAGCGCAAGACCAGCACGCCTTACAAAGGCGACCTGACGATCTTCGACTATCCCGACCGCGACCAGAAGTTGCACATCAACCAGGTGATGGATCTGCTCGGAATTACCCCCGGCAAGACCGTGGCCGATATCGGAGCGGGCTCAGGCTGGTTCACCGTGCGCGCGGCCCGGCGCGTGACCGATCAGGGCAAGGTGTATGCCGTGGACATCAATCCCGAAGCCGTGGCCTACATCCGGCAGCGGGCGGAGAAGGACGGGCTAGCGAACATCACGACCATACTCGGAAGCGGCGACGACCCGCGACTGCCGGCAAACAGCGTGGATGCCGTGCTGCTGCTGAAAACCTACCACGAAGTGGCCAAACCCGTTGACCTGATGCGAAATTTGCGTCCGGCCCTGCGGCCCGGGGCGCGAGTGGGCATTATTGACCGCAATGGCAATGGCGAAAATCACGGAGTAACCAAGCAAGTAGTGATCAGCGAGATGGAATCTGCAGGCTATCGCCTGGCAAGCGAGCATGACGATCTGGTCAAAGATGACCGAATGGACTACTTCCTGATATTTACCGCGAAGTAAATCATTCGGTTGGCAGCAGGATCCCGTCTGCGCGGTGAACCCGACGCGGCCTACGCGGATGAGCTGGGACCAATCGGGACTGTCGTCTGGCGGCCTTTGCTGCGGTATTGATGTGGGCCTGGGCCTTGAGCGCAGGCAGCGACAGTCCGCCGGTCACGAGGCGGTTGTGCTCGTATAACATCTCGTCCATTTTGCCGTTGAGGAGAATGCGCCAGTTGAATGACGGGCGTCTTGTCCTGAGCCTGGGACGCCGACACATCAATGTTGGTGGTGCAGTTGTTGGTGAGGGCGTTGTACCATTCCGGGGTGTTGTGCAGCTCGTTCACGCGCTCGAGGTAATCCAGAAAAATCTGCCTCGCCAGCGCAGGCGGCACCGTGGTGCGGAAAATGTACACCTCTTCGTCTTTGCGGAAGTTGGTGCGCAGACGGACCACGTCGCGCTCGTCGGAAACGATGTAGATGAGTTCGTACTGGCGGAAGAAGCCGCGAACAGCCGAGTAGGTTTGACCGACGACGTCGCGGG
Organism: uncultured Acidobacteriaceae bacterium; assembly: GCA_963814165.1. Classification (GTDB taxonomy): domain Bacteria; phylum Acidobacteriota; class Terriglobia; order Terriglobales; family Acidobacteriaceae; genus DASRAA01. The sequence goes on from CAWFBW010000021.1 coordinate 248,287, forward strand.
TTTCAATGGACATCGGCACGTGGCCCTGAGGTCCGAAATCGAAGCTGACGATGGGATGAGCGATCAGCGTGGGCCCCCACCATGTAATGAAGAGATCGATGCCGCTCAGGTTGGCTAGGTCGTAGGAGCGGGTTTCCCACTGGCAGGTGTAGTCGTGCGACGTGACGTAGCTACAGTTGCGAACGTTGTGAATCGTGATGTGGTCGCCGTTGATTTCGGCATGACGCGGTTTGGGCGTCGTCGGCTTGCCAGTCGCGATGGTTCAAGGGCTTGAGCGTGAACCACCACATGGCAACCAAGACAAAACCGGCGAAGGCAACGACCAGTCCCAAGTGAGCGCGGCGGAGGAGACCATGGCCGCCAGCGCAACGATCAGGTACACGATGGCAGCGGGTGCACGCAGCGCGGGGAAACGGCGAATCAAAAAAGAGCGCGGCAGCGGACCAGAAGGTCAACAGAAGCGCGATGAGGATCAGAGAAGCCAAACACGATACGACGGAGCCAGAGCAAATGGCAGTCCTTTCGGAGAGACACAGAATCAGGGTAACGGTATTAGAACAGATTGAGGCTGGAAAACGAAGGAGCTGAGGGTATTCTGGCGCGCCCGGAGAGATTCGAACTCCCGACCTATTGCTCCGGAGGCAATCGCTCTATCCAGCTGAGCTACGGGCGCGTCTGGTGAAAATTATACACGCGGGCAGTACCTAGTCATTAGTTGCGTGTTGGCTGGTTGCGTGTTGGCTACTGGCGGACCGTTCAGTATCGGCGAGGAGTCGGCGTAATTCGTCGCGGCCGCGCCCTGTTTTGAAGTGGCGTTCCCGCTGCATGGCCTCCGATCGAGTCGCAACTATTTCCGAATAGACAAGTTGCCAGGGAATGCCATGCCGGGTTGATTGACTTAGACCCGAATTGTGCTGCGTGAGACGCTCGGCAAGGTTCGACGTCTGGCCCGTGTAGTACCGGTTGAGCTTCTCGCTGAAGAGAACGTACACGAAGAACATTGCGGCACGCGTAGAATGCCGACCGATTGCTCCGGAGGGTCGCCGCGGCGACCTCTATCCAGCTGAGCTACGGGCGCGTCTGGTGAAAATTATACATGGGGCGTTGGTTGCAGGGTCTGCTTCGGCAACCGTCAGGCATCGAATGTGTCAGCCCCGACTACTGTCGAGTCCAGCGTTTGACGTGCTCTACATGCGCGACGGTAAATTGCAAGATGTGCGCGCCGGGCATGTCTGGGGGCGCAAGGGCTTGAACCAGCCCGCGACATTGCCGCGATCACGGTAAATCGCTGGACGCACGGCTACGCGTACGAATATACGACGTTGTGGGACCCGCAGTTTAATCCCAATGAGCGGCCCTGTGTGATCGGCAGGCAACCGTTCGGAAGAATCACCATTGCGAATTCCGACGCGGGCGCAAAGGCATACACGAACGGGGCCATTGATCAGGCATGGCGAGCGGTGGGCGAAATCAAAAGTTAGTTAGCGGTCGCCGCTACGCATTCAGAATAGGCAGTTTGCGGATGCGCTTCTTTGTGGCCGCAAAGATCGCATTGCACAGCGCCGGAGCGAGCGGCGGCACCGGAGGCTCCCCGATGCCTTTAGGTGTTTGATGGCTCGGCATAAAATAGCCCTCGATCACCGGTACTTCGTTGTTGCGCAGAATTGGGTAGGTGTTGAAGTTGGACTGCTGCACCTGACCATGCTCAATGGTAATCTGTCCGCGCAATGCGGCGGATAAGCCGAAGATCACGGCGCTGTGGAGCTGCTGTTCGAGAATGTTGGGGTTGATGACCTGTCCGCAATCGACGGCGACAACGACGCGCTCTACGTGTGGGTCGCCGTCCTTAATAGTGATTTCGACGACCTCGGCGGCATAAGTTCCGAAGCAACCGTAGGCAGCAAGGCCGCGAAAACGGCCAGCGGATAACGGTTTGTCCCATTCGGATTTCTCGGCCGCCAGTTGCAGCACGCCGCGCAGACGGGCGGTCTGCCACTTGGTTTCGAAGTAGGTAATTTCCTTGTCTTCGGGGAGTAGGCGTAGGCGATATTCCAGCGGATCTTTGCCTGCGGCATGAGCGAGTTCGTCAATAAAGCTCTCGTTGGCGAAGGCCACCTGTGCGGCGTACACCGAGCGCAACCATCCGAGCGGAACCGCGCACTGCGGCGCAATGTACTCGTTGCTAAGGTTGGGGACGGGATAGAGGAACGCAGCCTCGTCTTTCAGATCAGGGTCGATTCCGCCTTCGATCGGATATCCCTTCTGGCCTGAGATGGAAGGCGAAATCAGCCGATGGACATACGCGGCGGGAAGTCCGTGCTCGTCGAATACGGCACTGACTGCGTGGACACTGGGCGGACGATAAGTAGAGAAAGACATGTCGTCTTCGCGTGTCCACATGACTTTTACAGGAGCGTTAATCGCCTTGGATACCAGTGCAGCTTCCACCGCGTAATCGTGTTCGAGACGACGGCCGAAGCCTCCGCCCATTAACGTCACGTTCACATGAACGTCTTCGGGCTTGAGTCCCACGGCGCTGGCCACCGAGTCGCGCACGTCCTGGGGCACCTGCGTTGGCGCCCAGATTTCACACGTCGAGCCCAGATAGTGGGCGAAGCAGTTCTCCGGCTCCATGGGGGCGTGCGCCAGCATGGGGGTTTCATAAACGGCTTCGAGACGACGACCTTTGGCAGCACCCACGTCACCGGTAGACTGCAAAGAGACGCCCTTGTCGTTCGCGGCCTTCCGTAACACGTCAAAGACGGCAGCAGTGTCGAGGTCTTTGTTGGGGACCATCGTCCCACGTAACCTTGAGCGCCTTGCGGCCCTGCATGGCAGCGAAGACGGAGTCAGCGGCAACCGCAACCACGTAGTCACCGACTCTCGCTATGTTCACCACGCCCGAAACCCTGCGTGCCTCGCTGTCGTCAAAGCCGGCTACTTTGCCTCCGAGTACGGGGCAGCGCGAGAGAAACGCATACTTCATTCCGGGAACGCGAAAGTCTATGCCGTACTCAGCAGTGCCATTCGTCTTGGAAGGCGTATCCAGGCGCGGAGTCGGCGTGCCAATCAACTTGTACTCGGATGGATTCTTGAGCTTCGGCTCCTTGGGAACGGGCAGTTTTGCTGCACGCTCTACCAGGTCCCCATATGACTCGCGTCGGTTCGAGGCCGGATGCAACACAAATCCCTTGTCGGTCGTGCATGCTGCGGCAGATACACTCCACTTCTGCGCGGCGGCAGCGACCAGCATTTCGCGCGCCGCAGCTCCGGCCTGCCGCATCGGGTCCCAGGTGGTGCGAACGCTGGCGCTGCCACCCGTGGTCTGGTCGCCGAAAAGCGTACTCGCGCCCGCCTGCTCGACGACGATGTCGTTCCAGTTAGCATCGAGTTCTTCCGCAAGAATCATCGGCAACGAGGTTCGTACGCCCTGACCCATTTCCGAGCGCGCGACAACGATGGTGATTTTTCCATCAGTCGCAATGTGGAGATAGGCATTAGGCGCAAACCCGCGCTCACTCGATGGACGAGGCCGACCATGCGGCCAGTAGAAGGCCACGACCAGCCCCGTACCGGCGACTGCTCCACCAACAAGAAACTGGCGACGGGAGATGGGACTCATTGTCCACTTCCAGTGGGTGCTGAAGCGCGCGCCACTGCGCGGCGAATGCGATGATATGTTCCACAGCGACAAAGATTGCCGCTCATGGCCTGCAGTATTTCCTGCTCGGATGGATGCGGCGTCTTGGCCAGGAGCGCGGCAGCCTGCATGATCTGGCCAGACTGGCAGTAGCCGCACTGGGGTACGTCTTCGACGATCCAGGCCTGCTGCACGGGATGCGTGCCCGTCTGCGACAGGCCTTCGATAGTCGTGATGGCTTTCTCCGCCACCGCCGAAACCGGAGTGATGCACGAGCGCGCAGCTTCGCCGTTGATATGGACGGTACAAGAGCCGCAGATCCCGGCGCCGCAACCGTACTTGGTGCCAGTGAGTTCCAGGGTGTCGCGGATTACCCAGAGCAACGGCGTGTCGTCCGCGATGTTTACTTTGCGTTCAGTTCCATTGATGCGCAACGTGATTTCGGACATCAAGACCTCAGTCGGCGAATTTCCGCGCAATCACTTAAAGCGCGGCGGTGGGGCGCGGACCTTTGGCACCTGATGGTAAAGGAAAGTGTGGGAAAGGCAAGAGAGCGCTCCGTTCGCCGCCCCGGAAAGAATAAGTCGAGATCGCATCGTCTAGATGCAAACCGCTTCCGTACCCGCCCGCGCCAATTGCAATAATATGGAACGGTATCGCCGTCGGATAGAAGCGAATTCTGTTACAAGGAGATGTTTGATGAGTAACGAGATACAAACCTTTCTAAATACTTGGGATGAAGAATCTAAAAACACTGTGGCGTTGCTGAAGGCGCTGCCTGCGGGACAATATGACTTCCGCCCGGATGCCGGAGGCCGCTCAGTTGGCGAGTTGGCGTGGCATCTGGCAGAGATCGACGCCTACACGGGTTTCGGTCTGGAGCGTGGAGCATTTGAGATGAGCGTCAAGCCGCCGGGAATCGAGCGACCGAAGACGATGGCAGAGCTTGCCAGCGGGTATGAGCGTATTCACAAAGATGCGATGAGCAAAGTCGCAAAGTTGAAGCCGGCCGACCTGGACCGTAAGTTGCGCTTCTTCACCGGCGAAGAACTACCCATTCGCCAGATCCTGTGGGCGGCACTGCTGCATCATCACATTCACCATCGCGGACAGCTTTCTGTGCTCTGCCGCTTGGCTGGCGGCGTTGCTCCAGCGCCGTACGGTCCGAATCGCGAACAGATGGCGGCACTGCGAGAGAAAATGGCTGCCAAAGGCTGAGAAGCACGCACCTCGTGATCGAAACATGGCATGTTTCCTGATGGCCCCGTCTCCTTCCGGCAGGGCCTCACTTTTCCTCGTGTGCTGGCATACTATGGATTTTGACAAGGGGCATTGCTCCGCTGGAGGCAATCATGAAGGCAATTCGTGTGCATGAATTTGGCGGACCCGAGGTGTTGAAGGTGGAGGAGGTTCCGGACCTGCAGCCCGGACCTGGCCAGGTGGTGGTGCGGGTACGTGCCGTGGGCGTAAATCCAGTGGAGAGCTACATTCGCACCGGAACATACGCGATTAAGCCCGCGCTTCCTTACACGCCCGGCGCCGATGCTGCCGGCGTTGTCGATGCGGTCGGCAAGGGCGTGAACAGCCTGAAGCCCGGCGTTCGCGTGTACACGTCAGGCTCGCTGAGCGGTACCTACGCCGAGCAAACGCTTTGTACTGAGGCGCAGGTGCATCCACTTCCTGCGAACGTGACGTTCGAGCAGGGCGCAGCGATGGGCGTGGCGTATGGAACGGCGTATCGTGCTCTCATCGTGCGCGGTGGCGCAAAGCCCGGCGAGACAGTGTTGATCCATGGCGCAAGCGGAGGAGTGGGAACTGCAGCCTTGCAACTGGCCCGAGCCGCCAAGCTGCTGGTGATGGGCACTGCAGGGACAGATGCCGGACTGCACCTGGTCAAAGAGCAAGGTGCGCAGCATGCGATGAACCATTCGAGCGAAGGCTACCTCGACGAACTGATGACACTCACGGGAGGACGTGGCTTCGACCTCATTATCGAGATGCTGGCCAACAAGAACCTATCGAATGACCTCAGCCTGCTGGCGAAAAAAGGCCGGGTCGTGGTGGTCGGCAATCGAGGAACGATCGAAATTAATCCGCGGGACTTGATGTCGCGTGAGGCGGATATTCGCGGGATGATCCTGTTTGGCGCGTCGGAGCAGGAATCGCGAGAGATGCACGCCGCACTCGGAGCCGGGCTGGAGAATGGCACGTTGCGTCCGGTGATCGCGCAGAAGATTCCGTTGGCGGAAGCGGGACGCGCGCACGAAGAGATCATGAAGGCGAACGGTGCGTTGGGGAAGATTGTGCTGGTGGCGTGAAAGTAGTGGCTGGTGAGCACCCGGGTTCGGCAGGGCAAGTTCGAACGCTGGCCGACGTTATCAAACATACAATCGAGATATGTGCCGGGTGAATTCAGCGTGTCTGCTGCAAGCGGCTGGGTGGTTGCTGTTTCTCGCCGCAGCGTGTAGCCCAGCATGGACGCAGCAATTTGTAGCGAACCCCGGGCTTCAGCACGCGGCAGCCCGCGCCATGGCGGGAAGGTCGGGCACAGCGGTGGTTATCGAAGTAGCGACGGGCAAGGTGCTCGCGGCATATCATCCCGAAGCAGCGGCGCGTCGCGTTGCACTGCCGGGTTCGGCAATCAAGCCGTTCACGCTGCTGGCGCTGCTGGAGTCAGGCAAGGTTGACGCTCAAACAACCCTGATGTGCAAACGGCCGCTGACCGTTGCAGGACATAAGCTCGACTGCACCCATCCCGACATGAAGCAACCGCTTGATACGGCCACCGCACTGGCGTACTCGTGCAACACATACTTCACCAGCATGGCGACCCGCCTGACGCCGGCAGTGTTGCGCAGCAGTTTCTTGAACGATGGATTCGGCTCGCCAAGCGGCCTCGTACCGCATGAAGCGGCGGGCACCGTGGCGCTGGCGAATACACAGGCCGAGTTGCAGCTGCAAGCCATTGGCGAGTGGGGCGTTCGGGTGACTCCGTTGGAATTACTGCGTGGCTACCAGCGCATGGCCCAACTCTCTCAGCAACACGATGCCAAGTGGGCGCTGTTGTTCGATGGGATGGAGGGCTCGGTGTCCTACGGAATGGGACACCTGGCCCAGCCGGAAACAAACATGAAAGTCGCGGGCAAGACCGGGACTTCGCTGGTGGAAGAAGGGGCATGGCGGCACGGTTGGTTTGCCGGCTATACCCCGGTCGACAAACCCGAGATCGCGCTGGTGGTTTTCCTGGAAAAGGGGCATGGGCCAACCGATGCCGCGAGTGTGGCGCGGGAAATCTTCGCCGCCTACGCGACCAGCCGAGGAGCCGACCGATGAGGCGCAGCACTGTTCTGCTGGCGGCGTTACTCGTGGTGTGGACAGACGGAGCACAGACACAGCGGAACGGAGCGGCGAGCGGCTTTCCGACGATAGTTCGCGTGCGGCTGTGGTATCTGCATCCTGCTGCGAAGTTGAAAATCACTGCCGCCCCCGGAACGGCGAAGTACCGCAAGTGCGCAAAGTGCGCGGAGAGTGCTCTGACCGCGTTGATGGTTAGCGCCGTAGGATCGCTAATCCAGATTGACGACGACAAGTCGAAGACGTCGGCACTGCACGTCAACGGCGTCTACCAACTGTCGCCCCCAAACGCGCCTCCGCTAACGGCCGACTTCCCAATTGACTTGCGAGCCGACAATGGAAAATTGCTGGTCACGGCCTGGATGCCGATGGATGAATACATCGCGGGAGTTCTAGCGGGCGAGACCGGCAACTTCAAATCTGACGAAACCCTGAAAGCGATGGCGGTGACGGCCCGCACCTACGCGCTGCACTTCGGAGCACGGCATGCGATCGATGGCTTTGACTTCTGCGACTCCACGCACTGCCAGAACCTGCGACTCAGCGATGTGACCCCGCGACTGCGGAAGATCGTCGAATCCACGGCAGCCGAGGTGCTTTGGTATGACGGCGAGCCGGCGGCGACGTATTACCACGCCAACTGCGGCGGCACCACCGAGGACGGGCGCTACATCACGGGCAACGACGAGCAGCGGGCTCCCTACCTGAAGCAGCATTCGGACATCTACTGCATACGCAGCAGCAACAACCGTTGGCGCAGCGAAGTCACCAAGGAGCAGTTGCAGCGCGCGTTGGCGACTGAGGGCGTCAACGTTCCGGGCCATCTAAGGTCCGTAACAGTTGCGCACCGGACAGCCAGCGGGCGGGTCGAGTTTTTGACCGTTACCGGCAGCCGCAGCTTGACCGTACCCGGGCTGACGTTTCGCTCCGCGGTCGGCCGAAATATCGGATGGGACCGCTTGAAAAGCAACTGGTACGACGTGCGAGTCTCGGGTGACCATATTGTGTTCAACGGTCGCGGCTCGGGGCATGGAGTCGGCCTGTGCCAGGTCGGCGCCGAGGTAATGGGCGAAGAGGGAAAATCGTATCGCGAAATTCTTAGCTTCTATTATCCCGGCACGCGGTTGGGCGTGAGAGCGCAAGGCACGCAGTGGCAGCAGTTGTCGAGCGAAGATGTGGTGCTGTTCACGGAGCGTCCGGAGCGCGATCGTGTGCTATTGCCGCTGGCGACACGCCTGATGCACGAAGCAGAGGAGAGCACTGGTTTGTTGTACAACGGCGCGGCAAAGCTGAAAGCGTATACAACGGTTGCTGCTTTCCGCGACGCTACCGGCGAAGCAGGATGGGTCGCGGCGTCCACACGCGGAAGAACCATCCGACTGCAACCCACCGACGTACTGCGTGATGTGGGCACGCTGGAGAGTACCCTCCGTCACGAATTGCTGCACATGCTGGTGGAGTCGCACGCCAAACCAGGAACGCCACTGTGGTTCCGCGAAGGGCTGGTGCTGTACCTCTCGCGGCCGGGCGATGCGCCTAAATCCGGAGACCGCTTTGAGAGTGTCGATGCACTGAACAAAGCTCTGCACACCCCTGCGAGCGAGCAGGAGATGCGGCAAGCCTATGCGGAGGCCGAAGCGCGAGTGACGCGGTTGGTTACTCAAAAAGGACGGGTCGAGGTGATCGGTTGGCTGCAGAATGGAGTGCCGCCAACTGCTGCGACTGGCAAATGAGAATCCTCTGCTCCCTGACGATTGAGATCTTTCTCAGGGTTCGATGGGATCTTCGCGATCCGTGTAGACTCCCGCCATCCACACTACCGCGATAAACGCTGTGACCGCAATGAAATAGGCCAGCAGAAAGCGTAGGCCCATGCTCCACGCCTGTTGGCGCAGGCTATGCACGTCGGGAATCCACCAGACCAGCTTGTAAGGAACATATAGGCCCGAGCCGAGCAGAAGTAATAGCCACAGCCAATAAAGCGGACGCTTCCATACCCGTCGCGAACGCGCCAAGTGCACAGGATGGACGCCGGACGCCGCAACCGTTGTGGCGATCGGCACCCAAACGCCGGGCATTACATAGGCGATGATCGCGAGGAGCAGCCAGTTGAGATCACGCATGACGTTGCGTGGCGGCGGGCCGCCATTCAGCTTCTGCCGAATCCACACCGCGAACTGCGGCACATAGTCCTGCAGACCCCAGAGCATCCATGCGATCACCACAAAGACCAGCGCCCAAAAAGCAAGCGCAGGAACATAACGCAGCGAGTGCCTGTAGGCGCGCCAGATTCCGGAGTCCTTGCGAAACTCGGCAACCCTGAACCATGCCAACGTTCCCGCGCGCAGCCACAGCAGTGAGAAGACGACGAGGATCGCAATGGCTGCGGTAGCGGCCACCTGCCAGCCACGCGCGTCGGGAATCAGCAGCCAGAAATAAACAACTGCCAGCAGCGCGGCATTGGCCACGAAGTTCAGCAACCATAACTTCAAAACGCCGGTGCGGTTGGTATTCGTTTCAGTCGTGTTCATTTCACCGTCACCGTAGCCGCGTCGCTCGTGGAGAGATATTGGGGCTGATACATAGGCTCCACCCGAGTCGGGCTGACGCGGAAGACGCCCGGATTCACTACCTTCAGTAGGTAGGTATATTCCGATTGCCCGCGCGGGAACCAGTAGTTGAAGAAAGTGGTGCGGTCATCGCGCAGTTCACGATAACTTCGCCAGCGTGTCGTCCACCAAGGCGGCTGCTGATCGAGTTGGTACAAGTCATCGCGTGCGATTGACTCCGTGCCTGATGGAATCGGATCTTCGATCATCAAGTAAAGCCAATCGCTGCCGCCGACGGTGATGCGCACAGCGAGCGTGTCTCCCACCTGGACGGGTTCCGTCAATTTATCGAGGTGATACACCAGCTTACCGCCCGACTGCTGCGGCGTCAGCTTGTAGTACTCACGCACGGTGCTGAGCTGGAACGTTCCGGTGTTCACGACGTTCGGCTGGCTGGAATAGTACTCGCCGCGCGCCGACCAGTAGAGGTGGCCCTGGCCGCTCTTCACGAAGCGTACCTGGTTTGCCGTTGGCGCAAGCTGCGATTCAGCCAGCGTAACAACAGTCGGTGGCGCAGTTGCATCGGCGGCAGTGAACTTCCTGGTTGCAACGGTCTTGCCGTTCACCTGCACCTCAACGCTGAAGTTGGGCTTCAGCTCCTGGGTGCGCTGCAGGTAATCGGTCAGGCCGTAGATGACCATCGCTGTCTGCTCGGTTGAGTCCCAATAGTAGCCGTTGCCACGGTGCATCACCAGCCACAGAGCAGCCTTAGGCAACAATGGACTTTGTGGATCAACGCGATCGAGCAACTTCAGCGCGTAAGCCGTGGCCTGCGGCGTGGTGTCGCCGTAGAAGTCCATCAGATAATTCGTATCGGTGGGCCACCATGCTTGGTTGCCGTCTTGCTTCGCCTCAGACGACAACTGCTTTGCCAGGTCGCTGGCGCGTGAGTCGTTGATCTGCGCCATCGCTAATCCAAGGAGCGCCTTGCCGTATGGAGTCAGGTTGGCTCTCTGGCTCCAAACGGAATCGACGACAGTTGAGTTCGACTCGCTGCCACTGAGCACTAGGGCATACGCCATATAGGCGCGCAAGTCGGTCTTGACCGAACCCGAGCGCGTGAATGATGTGAGCAGCCATTTGCGGGCGCGATCAATGCGGTCAGCCTCCACGTCGTAGCCCGCAGCCTTGGCCTGCACGAGCCCACTGAGCACGTAGGCCGTCATGAACGGCTGCGAGTCGTCGGTCTGCCACCAGCCCCAGCCGCCATCGGGATGCTGGTACTGGTAGAGGCGATCGAGTCCGGCTTGCACCTGCTTGTTCAGCTTTTGCGGATCAATGTTGGAGCCGACGCCGAGTTTCTTCATGGCATCAGCCACCAGTACATCCGGCAGGAAGCTCGACATGGTCTGTTCGGTGCATCCATACGGATAGGACGTGAGGAAGTCGAGGGCGCCGAAGATCGTTCCCGCAATCGACGGCGCCACTTCGATCGTAAGCTTGCGGGTGTTGGCTTCGATGCCGGATGGGAACGTCAGCTCTTCGCTGAGGTTGCTGTTCCCTGCTCCGGCGATCGAGCCGGACTTCGCAACTGCCAATTGCACGCCGAAGGGCACCACCGGCAAAGTAAGTTCCATCGCATCGCTTTCGACGTCGGTAAGCGCCTTGCCAAGTACCGTCGCGGAGTCGACGTCCTGCACGCGCACGCGGTAGTCCACCTTTATGAGGCCACGGCTCGGCACTGGCACATCGCGGGTTGCTCCATCGAGCACCTGCAGGCCAGTGAATTCCATCGACACGCGGGCGTTCTTTTCGGTCGGCAGGTAGTTTTGCACGATGGTCGAGAGCACGATTTCGTCGCCGCGCCGGAAGAATCGCGGCACAACCAGCCGCACCATCAGGTTCTTGCGCACGATCGTGTTTTCCACGGCGCTGCCCACCATGGTGTTCTGTGTGACGCCGCGGGTGGTGGCTCGCCATGAAGTGATGGCGTCGGGATAGTCGAACTTCACTGAAGCCTGGCCATTCGCGTCGGTGCGCACATCAGCGACCCAGAAGGCAGTGTCCGGGAATGCTTTGCGAACCTTCGGCTGCACGAGGCGCTCCGGCTTGAGCTGCGCAAGGGCCGACGAGGAGCGGGCTGCGCTACCGGGCCCTCCCGCCAACTGCATTGCTCGCTTGCCCGCCTGTCCGGAAAAGTAATACGTAAGCGAGCTCTCGGTGGAAACGTTCGCGTACACCTTGCCGTAAAACGCCGACACGATGTTGGTCGCAACCTCAGGCTCGATGGCATAGATGGCTTCGTCAACCACGCCAAGGCTGAAGTCCGCGCCGGCGACGGGCTTCCCTGAGTCGTCGGTCGCCTTGATGGTGTAGGCGCCCGCCTGTCCCGGCTGGTACTGCGGCTTGGAGGGCTGGAGGTCCACCTTGAGCACATGCTGCGTGGGCGGCACTGTCAGGCTCTTGTTGCCCACGTAAAACTTGTTGCCCCGAATAAACGCCGCCGATACATAGAAGTTGGGCGCGTACTCCGGCCGGATGGGAACATCGACGGTGACGCTTCCGCCAGCGCTCTTGACGACCTGCGCTGTGTAAAGACCGTTGCCCTCCGTGGTGACCAGCACGCTCGCCGGCTCCGCGCCGGTGATCAGCATGACGTGTGCGGTATCGCCTGGCGCGTACGACTTCTTGTCAGCAACAATCTGCACGCGCTCCTGCTGCGTACCTGCCCACAGCGGACTGACGCCTGGAGCCCACAAGTACGCCGTGTCTTCCACTTCGCGGTTTTGCACCGACATCGCCGTGACGCGCACGCGGAACTCCCCGGCATCGGGAATCGTGAACTGCACCTGCCCCTTGCCGTCGGCGCCGGTCTGTCCCTGCGCCGTCGAAATCACGCTGCCACTGCGCTTCTGCCAGTTCCAAGTCATCAACTCCGCGCGGAAAGCCGTCGCGACCGGCTTCTTGTCGTAGTCCTGCGCCGTGACGTTGATGGTCGCTGAGACTGCCCTTGGTGTACACATACGAATTCGGCTGCGCCGTGAGATAGAAGCTGCCATAGGTGGCCAGCACGAAATCCGCGGCCTGAGATTTCGCGATTGCCCGCATCGGTGACGCGCGCCTCAATGCGATAGATCACGTCTTCCTTTTTCGCGCTCACCTTGGTCGGAATCGTGATCTGCAGCTTGCCGTCGGCGTCGAGCGTGCCGCTCTGTTCGCTTTCCTGGTCGCCGCCGTACGTGTCAGACTCGTCCGGCCCTTCCGAATCGTCCCCGTAACCTTCGTCTTCAGAGTCGGATTCATAGCGCCCGAACGGCCAGTAGGTCGAAGTGTGCACCACCCACTTCACCTTGGCATTCGCCACCGGCTCGCCGAAGTAGTAACGCGCATCGATGGTGGCCTTGATGGGCTGGCCTTGCAGCACCCGCGGCGTTTGCGCCGTGACCTTCACCGCGTACTCGGGCTTCTTGTAGTCCTGCACCGAGAAGCGCACGCCTTCCACGTAGCGCTCGCCCGACTTCATGTTGAGGTAATAGAAGCCAAGGTTGGCATCGGCGGGAATCGCATAGTCCCAATGTGCGGTGCCCATGTCAGACAGGTTCACGGTCTGCTGCCAGATGGTCTCGTAGGTGCGTGGATCGCGCAGTTCAAGCGTCAGTTCGCGGTCTTGCGGAATCACGTATCCGGTCGGGGTTTGATTGCGAACGATCGTCTTGAAGTGCACCGTGTCGCCTGGGCGGTACACCGGACGGTCCGTATACGTGTAGCCGCGCAGCCTCTGCGACTCTGAGCCCATGTTCCACGCGCCGGGCGCATTGATGGCAACCTGGTCCTGGTAGCTGGCGAAAACGGCGACGTTCTCCGGCTTGGCTTGCGTAATCGCAAGGTCAACCATTCCCTGCTGGTCGGTCGGCTTGTTGGCAATTTCCTGCTGTTCGATCCACACGCGGGTGGAAGCTCCCACGATGGGATCGCCGTTGGTGCGATCGACGACGTAGTAAAGCAGGCGTCCGGGGGCAGCCTTGGTAATAATGGCGATGTCGGTGACTACGACAATCGTGTAGGCGCGCAGGGTTCCGTTCGTGGCTTCCACCAGATACACACCCTTGTCGCGCACGGGAATGGTCACTTGCTGGCTTTGCCAACGCTCGCCCTTCGGGACGGCCCATTTCCACTCGGAAACCAGTTGCTGCTGGTTAAGAACGGGCACCTGGGCATATTCGGTGGGCTGCGGACCCTTCTTGGCTGGCGCGGTTTCGCCGGCTCGCCAAAGCCGGATCTCATGCCGAGAGTCAGGCGAGAACTGCGCGCGAATGAAGTCGCGGAACCAGGCCCAAATGCTGTGCTTCCAGGCATGAAATCGCTCCAACCAGGTCTTTTGCTGCTTGGGCAACCGCGGCGCCTGGCCGCCGAAGTTGTGCATGTCCTGGAGTTGGCTGAAGAACTTCGCGGCATCGTTTATGCGATAGACGCGAAACTCGAGCACCGCAACATGGCTGCTGTTGACGCCGACCTCGATCTTTTCGCCCGGCAGGTAGGTGCGCTCGCTGGTGATGGAGAAATAGACAGCGGCGTCTTCAGCTTCTTCTTGCGCAAAGATCGGAGACGAGAGTGCGAGAACCAGAATGACTGCAAGGGTGGCGCGAAACAAACGCATCAGTCGGCTCCTCGAAGGATGTTCCAACGATAGACACCGAGAAAGCTCGGGTTGGAGGGCACCGGGCGCCAACGCGGATCCGGAAAGTTCAATAGCTGCGACAGGGTTGGACGGCGAATTTCTCCCGCCGACTTGCCGATGGGACCCGTATGATAGACCACCAACGGCTCACGTCCGATGTCGATTTGACTGGGACCGAGATAGATCATGGCATGGAACGGCAGGTCGTGGCCTTCCTGGCGAAAGAACAGCAGGTCGCCCGGACGGGCGCGCGCGACGTCTCGTCCCACAAAGTAGGAGTTGTGCTGCCAAAGGGTCTTGGCGTCGGCAAACTGGGTAAAGGCTCCGTTGTTCAGATCGTCTGCCGCAAAGCTACCGTCACGTACCCGAAACAGCCCCGCGCCCAGGGGTGTGTACGGATATTGATATTGCCGGATGTCACCTGCGACGGCAGTAGCCGGTAGCATCGCAGATTTCGCCCATGCCGAATCGTGCCGACGCAAAGCTTCGCGATACGAATAGCGCAGAAGTGCGGCACAGTCATTGACCTCGTCGGAGGACCGGCGGCGATAGTACTCGGCCTCGGCCAGCAAGGTGAACCACCGGCGAAATGCGGCTCGATCCGAGGCATCGTGCAGGCGCAGGAAGTCGGGGGTGCCATCTCCCTCACTGTCAGATGCGTCTAGAGTCGTACGAATGGTGGCTGAAATCGGCTCAAACGCAGGCGAGGTTACAGAAAGCTTAGCTTCGCCGGACAGAACTCCCGCACGCAAGGTTACTATCGCCGAATCGTCCTTTACGGTGACCGACTCTACGGCAGCACGGTGTGGATCTTCCACTTCAACCTGGACATCGCCCAGGTTCCGACCGGAAGCCGAATGGATTTTGAGCTGGGTTGTGGAGAAGCCGTCGGCAGGAACTGTTCCAGTAAGAGGTTCGATGACGAAGATCGCTGGAGAAAATGCCCGTTGGAGGGTAAACGCGCCTGCGATGGCGACAATCGCGACCACCGCCAGCAATGCCAACCAGCGAGGTATGCCGCGCATCTCCCCTAAGGCCTCCGCGTAAGGGCGGATTATAGCGCAGGGTGAATCAATCCACCACGGACATTCCGGAAGGGAGTGCAGCGGCAGAATTACTTGGATTTTTACAGATATGAACGACTCCAGGAGAACTCAGACAATCCGTGTCGATCTGTGAAAATCAGCGGCTACGCGGGTTTTTGCTCCGCCAGCGCTCGTAACTCCGCCAGCAACCGCTCCACTTCTTCGGCCGTGTTGTAATGAGCCAGGCCGATGCGCAACATACCGCCGCTCTGCTGCACGCCTAACCGCTCTGCGAGGTTGATGGCGTAGTAATTTCCGTCCCATGTGAAGATGCCGCGTTCACCCAGGCGCATAGCCAGGTCGCGAGGAGTGTATCCCTCCAGCCGAATGGCAACCGTGGGCGTGCGCTGCTCGAACTTGGCTGGATCGGTGATGCCATAGAAAGTCAATCCCGGGATCTCCAGCAAGCCGCGAATCATCTGGCCCGCCAGTTCGCGTTCATGCTGCTGGAATACCTCATAAGCAGCAACTATCGCTTCGCGCCGCGTGGTTATGTCGGCGCTGTGATGGCGTCCTACCTCGGCGATGTAATCGATAGCGGCAGTCACGCCCGCCATGCACTCATGGTTCTGCGTACCGGTCTCCCAGCGGTCGGGTAGCTTCTCGCTGCATACGCGCAGCTTGTAAGGACGCAGTCGCAGCAATTGTTCGCGCTTGCCATATAGGATTCCCTGGTGCGGGCCGAAGAACTTGTAGCTGGAGCAGGCCAGAAAATCCGTATCCAACGCCTTCACATCGATCAGACCGTGCGGCGCGTAGTGAACGGCGTCGATGTAGGTCATTGCACCAACATCGTGCGCCAGTCGCACGGCTTGCCCCACATCGTTGATCGTGCCCACGGCGTTCGCCGCCCATCCAACCGCCACCAGCTTCGTGCTACGACGAATCTTCGCCTGCAGATCGAACATATCGAGCGTGCAGTCCGACGTCTTAATGTCGGCGGTTCGCACCTTCGCGCCACGCTCTTCCAGGCAGACCCATGGCGACACGTTGGCGTCGTGGTCGAGGCAGGTGACCAGCAATTCATCGCCGCTCTTCAGTTCGCGGCCCACCGCGCGGCTCAGCGCAAACGTCAGCGTCGTCATATTCGCGCCGAAGACGACCTCGTCCGGTGAGCAGTTGAAGAAGTCGGCCATCGCTTCGTGCGCCTGTTCGACGATCAGGTCGGTCCGCTGGCTGGTGAGGAAGGCTCCGCCGAGGTTGGCGTTCCATTTCGAAAGATATTCCGAGATGGCGTCGATCACCGGTTGCGGCACCTGTGTACCGCCGGGCGCGTCGAAAAATACGGCGGGCTGGCCGTTGACAGTCTGGCTCAGCGCCGGAAACTGCTGGCGCACCCACTCCACATCGAGCTTTCGAACCTGAGGGGCAACTCTTGTTGTGGCTGACATGCTAGATACTCCTCACTGCGTTTACAAAATCCGAGAGCATTCCGTAGGCGGTAACCTCCGGCCCAGGATCGCGCTCGCTGATGATCAATTCTTTAAAGATATCCGTTTCAAAAGCGATGAGCAGCGACGTGCCGTGAACGTGCGCCAGTGGATCATCCAATTTGAGCCGCTCCGGAGCAACGGTGGCGGAAATACTGCCATCGGTCTGCCGGCGTGCGCGGCTCACCAATCTCCAAGCTTCGCCGTTCTTGCTGGATTCACGCAACTGCCCGGCAGTAATGCCGCGAATGCCCGTTCGAGCCACATCAGCCAGCTTGAGGCTACCGCCCATCAGAACATTGGCGACTGCAACGACTTTGACCGCGGCGTCGATGCCGTCGATGTCGGCCGAAGGATCGGTTTCCGCCACCCCGAGGCGCTGTGCTTCGGCAATTGCCTCGTCGAGGCTTGCGCCGGCCTGCATCGCTTCCAGAATGACCGTCGTCGTGGAGTTAATCACTCCGCGGAATCCGAGTAGCTGGATCGCCGGTAGCGCCTCGCGAAACAGTGAGAACACTGGCGCGCCATCCATCATCGCTGACTCGAAAAAGAAACGGAGGCCTCTCGAGGCAGCCAACGAACTCAGCTCGTGATAGGCATGCACCACCGGGCCCTTGTTAGCGCTCACGACATGGGCGCCGATATGCAGAGCGGTGCGGATGTGCGAGATGGCTGGCTCTCCGGTTTCGGCATTCAGCGAACTGGCTTCGAAAAGAACGTCCGGCTTGGCAGCATGCATCCAACTCGCTACGTGACTGGCTGAGCATGTCCCGGAAAAATCGCGTGCCAATAGCCTTTCCGGCGAGAATCCGTTGAGATCGACTTGCCAGCCGACACGACGCGAAGCCACGCCGGTAATATGCCAGCCGATTCCGTAGCGGTCCGCGAGTTCCTTCTGTTTGCGAACCAGCAGCGCGATGAGGGCAGAGCCAACATTGCCCAGCCCGATGATAGCGAGATTATAAGTGCGGATGTGGCAGTCTCCTCTGCTACAGCGCTATGTTCTCCATTGTAAACAGGCTGGCGTCCTGTACGCCCGCGTGCTCGCAACTTTAGAATTGGCGCAGACTCCCATATGAGCCCGGAACACTCGCTGATCGCAATCAAAATTGCGCACACGGCCATCTGGGCAGTGATGGCCGCTGCGATCCTGACTATCCCCTTCGCTGCTCTGCGTGGGCGGCTTCGGCTTGCGGCTTGGCTGACCGCGTTGATCCTCGTGGAGTGCGTCGTCTTAGGACTGAATCACGGCAGATGTCCGCTGACCGACATGGCCGCCCGATTCACGACCGAAAGCAGCGCAAATTTCGACATCTACCTGCCAAACTGGCTGGCGGAACACAACAAGACGATTTTCGGGGGACTGTTTGTCGCGGGTGAGTTGATCTGGCTGGGGCAGTGGCGCAAGAATCGGTCTGACCGGAAAAATGGCGCCACCCGAGGGGTGACGCCATGCTCCGCTGCTACTGCAAATCGGCTTACTTTCCGCCGAAGGTGAAGTTCACGCCGGCAAAGTACTTGAAGTTGTTCTGGTTGCCGGTATAGCTGGTGCCGTTCACGCCAAAGCGGGTATAGAGGTAGTCCACTTCGACCGGACGAATCTGGATGTGCGGGGTCAGGGCATAGTCCACACCGCCACCAAACTCCATCGCGAAGGCATTGTTGTTGTTGTTCGAGCTGGCGACACCGTTGACGGTGTTATAGATATTGGCATACACGTTGCTGTGCGCCGCACCGAAAAGGGCCTGCCCGAAGGGCTGCCATTTGCCAGAGTGCTTCTTGATCTGCGGACCAAACAGGTAGGTGAACACGTTGCCCTGCACGTTGCCTACGACGTTGTAACCGGCACTGGTGAGCTGGTTCTTCAGTCCGCTGCCCTGGGTGTAGCCCTGGAAGTCGGCCTTGATGCCGATCCACGGGGTCACGTTGTAAACGAAGCCGCCGCCTCCACCAAAGATGTTGAAGCTCGTGACCTTGGTGATGTCGGGGTGAACGTTGACGAACGAAAATCCAATGGGAACTTCGAATTTCGGAACATCCTGTGCGAACGCAGCCATGGTGCACATCAGTGCCACTGCGATAAGAACCAAAGACTTCTTCATTGCTTGTTTCTCTCCTCGAGCTTCCTGTGGTTCCGAACTACGTCCAGCTTGTTTCGCCCCGTCGCCTATAGGACGAACTTTGGTGGCGCTTGGCCGACGTTGCCGCTCGGAACTGAATTTTGGTGTTGCCGGTGTTGAATTGAGTTCTGGCAACCCAGAACTATAGACGCGTGTGGAAACACAAAGTTTCTCGCAACTTTTAGCCATCATTAGGGTTGATGGCACCCAACGGCTAAATTCCGCGGATGAATGGCATCACTTTGGCGCTGTTCTGCTTCATTTTTTTTTACTCCGAATTTCCACCTGAGCCGGCAAACCAGTTCCCCGCCGCACCCCGACCTCGGTTATAATTCACAGTCAAGCTGGGTCCATGACGCCCAACGTTTTGCACCACTATGCCGCCCGAGGAAAGTCAGAAATTTCCGACATCCTGCTCATGGCAAATCAGGCTTTGACCAGCACGACCATTTCAACTCACGTGAAGGAGTGCCTCGATGGCGATCAAAGCGAGTGAACACATCTGGTGCAACGGCAACCTGATTCCCTGGGACGACGCCAAGCTCCACGTCATGGCGCACGTCGTAAATTACGGCTCGTCCGTTTTCGAAGGAATCCGCTGCTACCACACCGAAAAAGGCCCCGCCGTGTTTCGCTTGCGCGACCACATGCAGCGTCTGTTGGACTCCGCCAAGGTTTATCGCATGGATACCGACTACTCTCTCGACGAACTCGTCCAGGGAACCGTGGATGTAGTCGGAGCCAACAAGGTATCTCCTTGCTACATCCGGCCGATCATTCTTCGCGGCTACGGAACCGTCGGCGTTGACCCCACTGGCTCGCCGATTGACGTGTACATCGTGAACTACGAATGGGGTAAGTACCTCGGCGGCGAGGGCGACGAAGGCGTGGACGTCTGTGTCTCCTCGTGGAGCCGCCTCGCCCCGAACACCATGCCCACGATGGCTAAGTCCGGCGCTAACTATATGAACTCACAGCTCATCAAGATGGAGGCCATTGCTAATGGCTACAGTGAGGGCATCGCCCTCGACGTGAACGGCTACGTCAGCGAAGGCTCGGGCGAAAACGTGTTCCTCGTACATAAGGACCGCATCTATACCCCGCCACTCTCCAACAGTGTGCTTCCCGGCATCACCCGGAACTCCGTGCTGCACATTGCGCAGGACTTGGGGATTCCGGTGCATGAACAGACGATTCCCCGCGAGTTCCTGTACCTTGCCGACGAGGTGTTCTTCACCGGCACCGCGGCAGAGATCACTCCCATTCGTTCGGTTGACAAGATACAAGTAGGCAATGGATCGGTTGGCCCTGTGTCCCGCGCTATTCGCTCGGAGTTCTACGCAATCGCCAACGGCAAGGTCGAAGACCGCCACGGCTGGCTCACGCCCGTACCGGTGAAACAGCCGGTCGCGGTCTAGGAAGACCGGAGAGGTTTTTCGAAAGACAAGAGGGCGCCCCGTGGCGCCCTCCTTATCTTTGCTCGGACAACTGTTGCTGCTATTTGATCTGAATCGACTCCAGATACGTGGTCAGGTTCCGAATCCGGAGCTGCACCTGCGCCTGGCTGTGGCCGGCCATTGCATGAAAAATTGGCCCCCAAACAGGCATGTCCTTGCTGCCGTGTGCCGGCGTCATACCATCTCCTTGAATCACGGCCGCCACGTGTGCGGCTGGAAACGTGCCGCCGTTCTTGATCGCAAGCGTCGTCAGGTTCGTCGTAGGCTCCTTCAGCGCCGGAGCTGCCGGTCCGTCACCTTTTCCGTCCAGTCCGTGGCACGACGCGCAGTACTGCACATACATTTCCTTCCCGGAGGTCGGGTCGGTGTACGCGGCAGGTACGTGTTTGATTTCCGGCTTGGCCTGGGGGGCTGGCGCGCCTGAAGCGTTTTGCGCTGTAATGTTCAGTGCACAGCCTAGAGAGATAATTGCGGTCAAGCAAATCAGTCGGGAGTACATACATGCCTTCTTTCTATGAGCGCAAACCACCTACCAATATCAGCCGCGCCGATGGACTTTTCAACGACCGTCGTCACAACTCCCCAGTGACGAACGATCACAAGTTCCCAATTTAGGAATATTGCACCCAGCTATGAGGCGGCCTTCCGTCCTTTGGTTTTGCCCAGCTGCTTTCCGCCACTGTCGTATTTTCGGTAGATTCGCTCCATCTCCCGTGCCAACTCCACATCCAGCCGCGATGGCTTGTGGCCGATGTCCCAAGTTGATAGCCACACGGAAACCGTGCGCCAGATGTTCTCCCATCGGGGATGGTGTTGCGTCTTCGACCACGGACTCGCTCACTTCCCTCATGAACTCGATGGCCTGCGGGAACGACGCGAATTCAAATGCCTTGTGCAACTCGATTTGTTGCAGGGGCTCTTGGCCGGGCAGTGGAGACACAACCTCAGTCCAGCCCGGCAGCGTCCGCAAAATCGCTGCGAATTCCCTTTGCGGTATCTCCGTGATGGACACCTGGGGTGTGGGGTAACGGACACCGCCCGTCGCCATCCGCTCGAATCCCTGGCGCTCAAGTTCACGCACCAGGAGGTTCAGGTCTGATTCCCAGCGGTCGTTCCGCAGCTCGAATGGCTGCACGTTCGCCAGCTTCTCGATTCCTTCCGGCAGGGCCTCTGCCCGCGGCATGCCATCGGGCGAAAGGACTATGGGCAGGATCCGCTTGCGGTGTTGTAGCGCATGGGCAATCTCGGTTCGTACCCAATCATCGTCGCGGTCGATCCGCCGGCGTCCATAATCATCGGTAACCCGCAGCCATTGCGACCCGATCACAGCGATCACGTGTGTCGCCTGGTGTAGCCCAAGCCGGATGGCCTTCGGCCATTCCGCCGACACTCGAATCGCCTCGGTGTCCATAAAAACGCTGTCGGGACCAAAGGTGCGCCGAATAGCATCGAAAAGCCACCGCGACGCGGCCGAGCTGTCGGCGCGGCGGTAGCTGATAAACACGAACGGATTGCCCTTTTTCGAGGGCCGCTTGCGTTTGGCAGCTTGTTTCGTCTTCGGCATAGTTCAGCCGCGCAGCGGCGGCACGTTAGATCGCCATCGTTTTCAACTCAGGACTGATCAACAGCGGCGCATCCGTCGCCCCCTGCACATCCTCCACGCTCAGTCCGGGAGCGATCTCCTCCAGCACCAACCCCGCCTGCGACACCCGAATGTACGCCATCTCAGTTGCGATGTTGTGCACCACCCGCAATCCCGTAATCGGAAGCGTGCACTTCTTCAGGATCTTCGGAGTCCCGTCACGCGTGGTATGTTCCATGGCAACGATCACGCGGCGCGCGCTGGCAACAAGATCCATCGCGCCGCCCATTCCCTTCACCATCTTCCCCGGGATCATCCAGTTGGCGAGATTGCCTTCCTCGTCGACTTCCATCGCGCCCAGCACGCTAAGGTCGATGTGTCCGCCGCGAATCATGGCAAATGACTCAGCGCTTGAAAAGAATGCGGTTCCCGGCAGCTCGCTGACCGTCTCTTTGCCGGCGTTAATAAGGTCAGGATCTTCCTCGCCAGGTATCGGATACGGCCCCACTCCCAACATTCCGTTCTCGCTCTGCAAAACAACCTGCATGCCCGGCGGCACGCAGTTCGCCACCAGCGTCGGCATGCCGATGCCGAGGTTCACATAGAATCCGTCGCGCAACTCCTGCGCCACTCGCCGCACAATGCGGTCGCGTTTTTCCGTGTCTTTCTGCTTGTCGGGTTTGACGTCAGCCATGATTTTTTGTCCCTGAGAATTCGTCACTAGCCGCCGAAGCACGGGAAGCTCGGCTTTCGCCTCCGCCATTCGCTCTTCACCCACGCTTCTGCACTTCAGTCTTTAGCAAAGAGCCAATGGCGAAGAGCATCGCGGCCCTTTCATTCTCCGTGTTCTCCGTGGCCTCCGTGGTGAATTTGGTCTTTTTGGGCTACGAAGACGTCACACCTTCCGCAACGTCCGCCGCTCAATTCGCTTCTCGTAATCCATACCCTGAATAATCCGCTTAACGTACACGCTGGGCGTATGCACCTGGTCCGGCTCAATTTCACCCGGCTCCACAAGGTGCTCCACCTCAGCAATCGTCACTCTTGCCGCCGTCGCCATCATGGGATTAAAGTTCCGCGCCGTCTTGCGGTACACGAGGTTGCCCCACTTGTCCCCCTTCCAGGCCTTAATGAGCGCGAAGTCCGCCTTCAGGGCGTGTTCCATCACATAGGGACGCCCGTCGAACTCGCGCGTCTCCTTGCCCTCGGCCACCACCGTGCCATAACCCGCAGGCGTGTAGAACGCAGGAATCCCCGCGCCACCCGCGCGAATGCGTTCGGCAAACGTGCCCTGCGGAATTAGTTCGAGATCAATGCGGCCGCCGATAACCATTTCCTCCAGCAACCGGTTCTCACCCACATAGCTGCCCTTGTGCGAACGAATCTGTCCAGCATAGAGCATCAGGCCGAGACCAAACTCGTCCACGCCAACGTTATTGCTGATGGTGTTGAGGTTCTTGACGCCTTTCTTTACCAGCGCACGGATGAGGTTCTCGGGAATCCCGCACAGCCCGAAGCCACCGACCATGATGGTCACGCCGTCCTGAATGTCGGCCACCGCCTCGTCTGCATTCGCAAACACTTTGTTCATTGACATGGGAGTAAGTTCCGAACCGGCGATTGTACTCAGCGGAGGGGGAGTGTGGCAAAAACGAAAGGAGTTGACGAGCCGGAAATCGACGATGACTCCCGTGCTAATGCAGTTGCGTAACCTCGCCGCAATCGCTGGCTTTGTAGATCGGAGCGGATGCACCCTCCAGCGCCCACCAGCGCGACCACTGCAAATATCCGTACTGAGGGTTGTCAGTGTTGTCCAAGCTTATAGCGCGATGGGTCAACAGCCGCAAGCCATAGCGAGCTCTATCAGCGATGTCTGGGTCCAGATTCTTCAGCAGTTCGATCAAAATCGGCACTGCGGCACGCGATCCCGTGAAGCCCATCGCAGTGACCGCGTTGACTGCGATAAATTGCCGATTGGGACTGCTCGTCAGAGAAATAAGCGTCGGCAACATCTTTTCGCCTCCAAGTGTTGCCGCATAATCGGGATAAATCGAGTTCTGTGCATTCTCAATCGCAACGTCCTGCAGGAGTGGAAACCATTGTTGATCACCGCTATCCGCAAGGTATCGGGCGCTTTCCATATGCTCATTCGTACCCGGTTGCGCCTTCTTTACGATGCTAGCGAGCGCCGCAAGACTTCGCGGCGTACCTATGCGATGAAAGGCGAGCGGGGCGAATTGCCGGAACTCGGCAACATCGGCAAAGCTGAGCAAGGTGCCTTCCAACTGCAGGGGTGCAATGCTGGCCAATGTGCGGGCCGCTTCTTGTCGCTTGCTCGGATCGCTGGACTTAAGTTGCTCGACCCAAGGCTGCAGCGCCTTCGGGTCCAGGGTGGCGTTCGAATCGACCGTGAAATGAAGCGTATCGCGAACTTCGAGCGTGTCTTTCGGAGCCGCAAAATACTCCAGGTTTGCGCTCGCACTAGGAAACGCCCGGGCGGCCTCAATCGAATATTCACCCGGCGAGGTCAGGTCGTGTTCGAAATTCAACAGCAGCCTTTCAACGTATTTCTTTCCGGCCGGTAGAAGCGTGTCGGAGGAGACGCAACTTCCACCTATTCCGAAGGGACTGCACGACGTAGCGGTATCGGGTCCGCCGTGCCACTTAATTTGGTAGCCTGAGCCGAACGAATAAGGATCTGCTTGGTAGATGCTTAGCGGTTCTGTTCCTTCGTTCGTAACTTCGAAATACAAGACGACCGGTTCTCGAGGTACGTAGGTTGCCTTCTCTAAGTAGAACCTGCCTGACATTTGTCCCACGGCATTAGCCGGCGAACAGGCCAGCAATGTTGCTAATATCAACCGAGCTAACATTCCATAGCCATTAGACACCGGACTTCCATGGTTCGGCACCCAAAAAGCCGTCTGCCTTAATCGCGCCCAAACTGATTCGCGCTCTCAAACATCTCCCGCCTGGTGGCCCATATTTGCCTTCGTCTTGCAAATGTGGGTTCGCGAAGCGATCATGCGCTCAGCTTCGCTAAATTGCGCTCAATTCCAGATAAATCGGCGACTCCGGCAGCCGAAAGTTAGTTGTCTCAATCCAGCTTCCGCTGGAGCAATCCCACCCTTTGCGGGTCGCCGGATCGATGACCCAGACGCCACGAATTCCCATGTCGATGTAGTCCCCGAGCCGTTCGTTGTAGTTCGCGATCCGGTCCTCCGGCGAGAGCACCTCGACCACTACCAGTGGTGCTGTGGTCACAATGCGCGTGTCGCTGTTGGGAGCGGCGCAGACACAGACATCCGGAATGCGAAAGCGATCCGGCTTCACTTGCACGCGCACGTCCGGCAATATCTGAATTTGCCATTCTTGCCGATGGCCGACAAACCACATCAGCACCGCCAGAATCATCTTCGCGTGCTCAATCTCTCCCACATTTCTCTCCTGTAGCTCGCCATCAACGTAGTCAACATCCGGACGATAGCTCGTGTTGAGATACTCCTCGAGGCTCGCCTTCGTGGTAGCCATCGGCCCTCCTGCCCCCAATGTTACCGCGTTTGTGTAGAAACGGGTGGCCCACATTTGCCTGCGGTTGGCAAATGTGGGTTCACAGAAATCCCCTCAATCACTCTTTCCGTCCAAACCGGTTCGCGCTCTCAAACATCTCCCGCAGCCCCGGCCCGCGCAGGTTCTCGCGCAGGTGAGTCATCTGCTGCTCGAAGCGCAGGATGACCTCTTCGAGGTTCTCGCTGTTGGTCAGCGCGATGTCGCGCCACATGGAGTACGGACTGTGCCCGATGCGCGTCATCTCCCGCAGCGCCCGCCCGCCAATCTGCATCACCACTTCATCGTCGCCTAGTTCTTCATGCAGCACCGAAGTCAGCGCCGTGGAAATCATCTGCGGCAGGTGGCTGATCCACGCACACAGCACATCGTGGCGTTCGGGATCGAGGGTGATAATGCGCGCGCCGATGGAATTCAGCAGGGCGACGAATTCTTCTTGCAGCGTCGTGTACGGCTGGTCGGCCGTAATCGGCGTGATGAGCCACACTGCACCTTGAAACAGGTTCGCGTCAGCGTGCTCCACGCCGCTAAACTCTTTGCCTGCCATGGGATGCCCGGGCAGCACCCGCTTCCCTGCCTCGTCGCCGAAGACCATGCGCGCCCGATCGACCAGCTTCTGCTTTGTGCTGCCGGTGTCGGTGATGAGCGTGGTGGGCGGCAGCGTCGGCGCAATGGCCTCAAACTGCGACAGGATCGTTCCCACCGGTGTGGCAAAAACAATTACGTCGCTGCCTACGACCGCGCGCGCCAGATCGGATTCAGCGCGATCAATAGCGTTCCGCTCAAGTGCTTTGTCTAGAACCACTTGCCGGTCGCAGCCCACAATCGTTCCGGCGTAACCGCTTTGCCGCAAGCGCCAGCGCCAGCGACCCGCCGATCAGCCCTGTCCCGACAATCGTGATTTGCTGAATCGGCATAACTACCTTGCGCTACGTTAAATCGTGCGTCCCACTGCCGGGGCGATGAGCCGCAACTTGCCCATTAACTCCGTAAACTGTTCAGGATAAAGAGATTGCGCGCCATCCGACAGTGCATGGTCCGGATCCGGATGTACTTCAATCAAAAGGGCATCCGCTCCCGCCGCCAAGGACGCACATGCCATCGGCTCAACTTTGTCTCGCAAACCCGTGCCATGCGACGGGTCCGAAGTGATCGGCAGGTGCGAAAGCTTGTGAACAATAGGGATAGCCGAGATGTCAAGGGTATTGCGGGTGTAGGTCTCGAAGGTCCGGATGCCGCGTTCGCAGAGGATTACGTCGTAGTTGCCGCCTGACATGATGTACTCGGCTGAAAGGAGCATTTCTTCGATGGTGGCGGCGATGCCGCGCTTCATCAGGACCGGCTTGCGCACCTTGCCCAACTCGCGTAACAGGTTGAAATTCTGCATGTTACGCGCGCCCACCTGAAAGATGTCAACGTACGGCATCATCAGATCGATCTGCGAAATCTCCATGACCTCGCTAATCACCAGCAGGCCGTGGGCGTCGGCGGCTTCTCGCAGCAGCTTGAGCGCTTCGAGGCCAAGTCCTTGAAAAGTATAGGGCGAGCTGCGCGGCTTGAAAGCTCCGCCGCGCAGAATTTTCGCGCCGGCTCTGGCGACCTGTTCCGCGGCTTTGAACAGCTGCTCGCGCGATTCAACCGAGCAAGGCCCTGCCATTACAATGACTTGCGGGCCCCCGATCTCGACGCCTTTGCCCAGTTTGATTACGGAATTTTCGGGACGAAACTGCCGTCCGACGAGCTTATAAGGCGCGCTGATTCGGTGGACTTTCTCCACACCGGACAGAACCTCTAAGTCTCTGATATCAAAGTCGATACGCTTACCTACGGCGGCCAGCACCGACTGGCGCGCTCCGGTGGTGCGGTGCACTGCGAAGCCCATCCGCATCAGGTGGTCGGTCACATCCTGAATCTGGTCTTCGGTGGCGGTTTCTAACATCGCTACGATCATTCGAAAAAACTCCTAACTAACTGATACGATTAATCTTAGGTAACTGGTCACTGGTAACTGGCAAGTGCGAAAGTCCGAGCTAGTTGCCAGTTACCAGTAAGCCCTTTCAGTCTCGCGGCTCTATCTCGGTCGGCTCGCCGCGGTGGTCTGGAACCGGTCGGGAGCGATTTCGTCCTTTTGTATCTGGCGCATCACATCTACCAGGCGCTCATAGATTTGGCGAAGCTGGACTTCGGTCAGCGGGCCATGGTTTTCTCGCTGTATGTTATTGAAAATAATGCGCTCGCGGTCGGGCTCGTAGACTGGAAGGCTGGAGTTTTGCTTGAGTTTGCCGATCTCCACCGCGCAGTGGGCGCGCTCGCTGATCAGCCGGACCAGTTGCCGGTCGATTTCGTCGATTTTGAGCCGCCACTCCGCTATGTCCATAGTCTTCAGTGACTTGCGCTTCGCAAGCCTTTCAGGAATTGTGACACAGCTTCGGCTTCGTGTCCCGCATTATTTTCAATGAGTTGCACGATGGCGCTGCCGATGACTACCGCGTCGGCAAACTCGCCAACTTGTTGAAATTGCTCGGCATTGGAGACGCCGAAGCCAACAGCGATGGGCAGTTTCGTCAACGCCCGGAGGCGCTGGACGAGCGATTGCGCGTCGCCAGCGACTTCCTGACGAGTGCCGGTGATGCCGGTGCGGGAAATGGCGTAAACGAAGCCTTTTGAATGCTTTGCGACGGACTTGAGGCGCTCGTCGGGGCTGGTCGGCGCGGCCAAAAACACCGGCGCGAGCTTGTGAGTCTTCATAGCGCTCAGGTAGTCGGCGGCTTCTTCGACGGGGAGGTCGGTGACTAGGGCACCGTCAACTCCTGCGTTTTTAGCAGCTTGGCAGAAGTTGTCCAATCCGAACTGGAGGATGGGATTGAGATAACTAAAGATGATGAGTCCGGCCTTCGATTGCTGGCGGATCTGGCGGGCGACGTCGATAACTCCTGCCAAATCAGTGCCTTGCGCGAGGGCGCGCTCGCTGGCGCGCTGGATGATGGGGCCGTCGGCGACGGGATCGCTGAAGGGAACTCCCAGTTCGATGACGTCGGCGCCCGCCGCGATGGCTGCAAGTGCAACATCGCGTGAGACTTCGAGGCTGGGATCGCCGCAAGTGATGTAGACGACAAGTCCGGGTTTGTGGGTGAACTTGATGGACATGAAGCAATAGGTTAACAGGAACGGGCGCGAGCGGAGAGCCGATTTTGGGATCGCAAAAACGGGCACTTATAACGTTTATTATAACGTCATTTGTAGGCTGAATTGCACAAGTTCTGGTGCATTGTGGAGATTCACCACGGAGGCACAGAGGACAGGCAGGAAGCTGGGCAGAAGAGCACCCGCGGATTTGCGCGGGTCGCGCGGATACACTTGAGATCTGAAAGGCATACTCGGGCGGAGCGGGGAATTCAGTTTTCGGCTTCGGCTGTCTCACGAAGCAACAAAGCGATTTCCTCTTGCAGCCGAGGAAGATTCGTCTGCACGATGTCCCAAACGAGCGCGTGGCTCACGGTTGCATATCCGTGAATGAGGCGGTTACGGAACGCGATGATCTGTTGATCGCCGGTTACGCGACCTGCGATTTGCGGAAAGAACCTGAGCGCCTGACTGAGCGCCTCACCAATGATCTCGAAGTTGCGCTCCACGGCGGCGCGCAACATGGCGTCGCTCTCGTAGTCGGTCAACTGCTTGCCGCGCGTGAAGGTCTCGACGTCGCTAACCGCTCGATCAATATCCCAAAGATAAGCGCGCAGGCTACGCGCCATACAGGGGTTCCTGGTGCGAGTCAATTTCCTGCTGAAAGTAGGGGTTGCGAACGGAACCAGCTTCGACAAGGTCCACGGGCCGCTGGAAAAGGCGTTCCAGGGCCTCGATCAGGCCGAAGTATGTGTTGGCGTAGGTGCCGGCCGGCAGCGGTTCGAATTCGACCACGAAATCAAGATCGCTGCGGGAAGGATCGAAGTCGTCGCGCAGCGCCGAGCCGAAGAGCGCGAGGCGGCGAACGCGGTATTCGCGGCAAAGCGCAGCAACTTGCTCGCGTTTCTGTCCGACCTGCCGGTTCATTTCGGTCTCCTGTGGGACAAGAATAACAGGAGGCGGGTCAGTTTCAAGTTTTGACCTTCAAGATTCGAAGTCCGAAAGGGAACGCGGATTTGCGCGGATCACGCGGGTACGTCTGAGACCTGAAAGGCAGACTCGGGCGGAGGGTGGGGTTGCGGCGGCCCGAGGAAAAACCCCACCCCGCCAACGGAAGGCGGGATGGGCCACCCTCGTGAAGATTCTTGTGAAATGAAGGGAAGCGGGGTGGGCCACCCGCCAATGGAAGCCGGGATGGTGCACCCTCCTGAACATTCTTGAGAAATGCAGGCGCGCGGGTTGGGCCGCCGGCCCCAAGCGCGAAAGAGTCGCTCAACATCTTCATTCCGCAGTGGGGGAGATGGTCGAAATGGTATGAATGCCGCATTCCAACTTGGTACCACTCCATCGACCAGAGCGTGGGTGAGCGCCTTCGGCTGGAACTTGCGTGCACGGCTCGCAGCCGATACTGCGGTAGCCCTCGTCGTACAACGGCAGGTGTCCAACTCCCAGTTCGGCGGTATATGCCCAAACCTGTTTCCAGTCCCATCCCGCAAGTGGACTGACTTTCAAAATGTCTTTGCCGCTGCGCAGACGGTGGCTTGCGACGGTACGCAAGTTGTGACGCGTAGGGGCTTGCTCGCGCAGCAGTCCGGTGAACCAGATGTCGAATGGCTGCAGCGCCTTCATCAGGGGTTCGACCTTGCGGCGCTGGCAGCAACTGCCTGGATCGGTGCGGTAGAGAATCCCCAGTTCGGATTCCTGCTCTTCCACGGACTGGCTGGGAATTACGTTGATCAGATTCAGGCCCCATAATTTTGCGATGCGATCGCGATACTCGTAGGTTTCGGCGAAGTGATAGCCAGTGTCGACGAAGAGGACAGGCACCTGCGGCATCCGTTTACGCAGCAGGTCGAGTAAGACGATACCTGGGGCCTGAAAACTGCAAGTAATGCATGCCGAGCCGTGATTTTCACGCAAAATGCGATCGATCACTTCCTCGGCCGCCAGGGCGTCGTATTGGTCTGGAACGGGCGGTGGGTTCATCGGACTCCACTCCCTTCTGAAGGAACTTTCTGTTGCCAAGCTGTGAGTGGCCCGACCGCGCGAAGGGTGTTGCAGTCCTCAACGGCGTCACGACGGCTAGCGACCGGGCCGATGATGAGGAGCGCCGGTGAATCGGGCACGACAAGCGAGTTGAGAGCCTCGATGTCCGTCCAAAACAACTCCTGGTTGTGACGTGAGGCGTTGGCCACGAGCAGGCAAGGCGTATCGAGCCTCAAGCCAGAGGCAATGAGGTCATTGCGGATCGCGCGGTAGTGGCCTGTTGGCATGTAGATGGCGAGCGTGCAGTCTTGTGAAGCGTAGCGCGCGATGTTGGTGCGGCCCTTGCCGGTTGCCTGTTGGGCAGTGAGAAAGACAACTCCGGCTGCGTGTTGGCGGTCGGTGAGGGTGATTTTCGCTTGTGCTGCAGCGGCGATTGCAGCCGTGATGCCGGGCACGATTTCAAACTCGATGCCGGCCTGACGCAATGCGGACATCTCTTCGGCAGCACGGCCAAAGATCGCAGGATCACCACCCTTCAGCCGAACGATGACGTTGGCGCAGCCGGCCAGCTCGACGAGCAGTTGATTGATGGCATCCTGGGTGACGCGTTTTTCTCCTACACGCTTCCCCACATCGATCAATTGCGCGTTGGGTCGGGCGATCTGGAGGATCTGCTGACTGACCAGCGCATCATGCAGAACGATGTCGGCGGAGCGAAGCAGGCGAACGGCTTTGACGGTCAGCAGTTCCGGATCTCCGGGTCCGGCACCGACGAGATAGACTTTGGCCCTCATGCGGCGGCTCCCTTGTGCGCGAGTTTGCGGTCACCGGCGGCCTGCAGACGGTTAAACACTTCACGGCTGGCAAGGCGGGCGAGGACACGGCGCCGGGTTTCAAAGTCGCTGCCTTTGCGCATCAAAGCTGAGCGGACTCTCCCCAACCACTCGACCCAGTGCTCATAGTCAGGCCCGAACTCAACTTCGAATTCTTTGCGCAGGCGCTGCGCCAGTGACGGGCTGAGTCCGGCAGTGGAAATGGCAATCTGCAACGGTCCGCGGTCGACCACTGCCGGGTAATAGAAGTGACATTGCTGCGGCTGATCGACAGCATTGCACAGGATTCCGCGGCAATCAGCCTCGTGATAGACAAGTGCGTTCGCTGCGAAGTTGGAGGTCGCCGCAACTACCAGGAATACGCCATCGAGGTCAGTCACTTCGAAAATTCGCTGCTTCCATGCGATGGCGTTAGACGATGCATGGCGGGCGAGGCTGTCGTTGAGTTGGGGCGAAACGATGGTCACGCGCGCTCCCGAGCGCAGGAGTCCGGCGACCTTGCCTTCGGCGATGGAGCCGCCACCCACCACGAGGCAAGGCTTTCCTTCGAGTCTCAGGAAGATGGGGAAAAGCGATGGCTGCTGAATGCTCATCCTTCGACTCCGTGAGGGACACGACCCAGCGCAGGATCGCGGTCTACAGCCAGGACATCGCCGCCAGCGAGGAAAGCGCGAATCTCCTCAGACGAGTGGCGGCCAAAGAACTGGCGCAGATTTTCGTCGGGACCTCTCGCGACCAGGTAACGGTTGAGCAGACGCTCGATCGCTTCGGGCACTTCCCTGGCCGGGCAGCGATACCCAACCGGACGCGCGATGGCCTGATGCTGGCCGACGGCGCCTCCGACACAAAAGTAATAAGCGTCGATGAGTTGATCGTTCTGCTTGATCTTCTTGCCCTCAAGTCCGAGGTCGGCGATCCAGTGCTGGCCGCAACTGTTGGGGCAACCGGTGATGTGCAGTTTGAGATGTTGCTCGAAGCCGGGCAGCCGCTCATCGAGTTCTTGGGCTAACCAGCGGCCAAATGACTTGGTCTCGGTGATGGCGATCTTGCAGTATTCGGTACCGGAGCAGGCGATGATGCCCCGACGAAACGACGAGCCCTCGGTGGAGAGTCCCGCAAGTTGCAGCGCTGCAGCGAGGGTGGCCGCATTGCGTTCGGGAACGTTGACGATGAGGAGGTTCTGCATGTTCGTCGTGCGCAGTTCTCCGGAGGCATAGCGGTCAGACAAATCGGCCGCCGCATGCAGTTGAACCGCCGAAATCCGGCCACGCAAGACCGAAGCTCCGACGTAGTGATAGCCAGGCTGCTTCTGGCGGTGGACTCCGACGTGGTCGCGGTAAACGTCATCCGGAAGGTCTTCTGAAACTGCCGGATCCAGTTCGAATCCAAGGCGGTTGTTCAGCTCGCCAAGAAAGCGTTCGGCTGTCCATCCGTACTTGAGGAAGAGGAACTTGAGCCGGGCGCGTTCGCGGTTCAAGCGCAGAACATCGCTGTCGCGAAAGATGGAAGCAATGCCCTTCAGAACAGGCAGCACCTGGTGCGGGAGAACAAACGCATCGAGTCGTTTCGCAAGATGCGGGTCAGTCGACAGTCCTCCCGCGACGCGCAGGGAGAAACCGATCTCGTGCCCATTGCGGCGTACCGCGGTGAGCCCGACATCGTTAATTTCGGGGTACGAGCACCAGGCATGGCAGCCCGTAATACAAACTTTGAACTTTCGGGGCAGATTGTAAAACTCGGAATTGCCGACGAAGAGCTGATTGGCCTCTTCGACCAAGGGCGAGGCGTCGTAGATTTCGTCGGCATCGACGCCGGCCAATGGGCATCCGACGATGTTGCGAACGTCGTCACCGCAGGAACCCATGGTGGTAAGGCCAGCCCGCCAGAGCGCATCGAGCACTTCCGGCAAGTCTTCGATGGTGACCCAGTGCAGCTGAATATTCTGGCGGACCGTGATGTCGGCGGTGGCGCGGGCATACTTTTCGGTCACGTGGGCGATGGCGCGAACCTGGTGCGAAAGCAAGAGACCATTGGGTATGCGAATGCGGACCATGAAGTAGGGGAGGGCCTTGCCTTCACCGCCGGTGCCGCCAACGGCGCCGACGCCGTCGCCCTGGGTGTACACACCCCAGAAGCGGAAGTAGGTGCCGAGCCATTCCGGAGGGATGGAACCATGTCCCTTGCGGGCAAACTCACGGATCTCGTCGAGGCACTCCCATGCGTTCTTCTCGCGCTTGAGCCGCTCGATTCGTTGGGTCTTCGTTTCCTTGACTGCTTCCTGCATCGCCCACCTCTTTGCCGCAAAAAAGAAAAACCCACGTGTCAGATGCCTCTGACGCGTGGGTTAGGGAAATCCTGCTTAGATAAGAAAGCTAGGTGGTATTTCCATAGGCGTCAGAACGTGTGCACCCGCAACAACAGCAGGTCATGCGACAACAATTCTGACGACCACTCAACATGGTGGTAAAAAGCTACACAACATTCGCAATCGTGTCAAGCTGCGAATTCACAGCGTGAGGGTTTCCCGCAGGATACCTATGTCTTTGTCCCCGCGCCCAGATATGTTGACGATGACCACATTTGAGGGGCTCATCTTGGGGGCGCGTTTGATGCACTCGGCTACGGCGTGGGCCGATTCCAACGCACAGATGATTCCTTCGAGATGGGCGAGCTGGCGGAGGGCGTCGAGCGCTTCCTTATCGTCGGCGGAGACGTATTCGGCGCGACCTTGATCGTGCAGCCAGGCGTGCTCGGGACCGATGGCGGGGTAGTCGAGTCCGGCGGAGACGGAGTGGGTGAGGGCGACTTGTCCGGCGGAGTCTTGCAATAAATAAGAGTAGGTTCCCTGCAAGACGCCGGGGCTGCCTCCGCCTGCGGAGTTGAAGCGCGCGGCGTGCTCGCCTAACGCATGCCCTCGTCCACCAGCCTCTACGCCGATGAGCGCGACGCCGGCATCATCCAAAAACGCGTGGAAGATGCCGATGGCGTTGGAGCCTCCACCGACGCAGGCAATGATCGCACTTGGCAACTTCGCTTCGGCTTTCAGAATTTGCTTGCGTGCCTCTTCGCCGATGACGCGGTGGAAGTCGCGCACCATGGTGGGATACGGATGCGCGCCGAGGACGCTGCCGAGCAGGTAGTGCGTGGTGCGAACGTTGGTGACCCAGTCGCGCATGGCCTCGTTGATGGCGTCTTTGAGGGTGCGCGAGCCGGAGTCGACGCTGCGGACTTCGGCGCCGAGGAGACGCATGCGGAAGACGTTGAGCTCCTGGCGGCGCATGTCTTCGGCGCCCATGTAGACGACGCATTCGAGTCCGAAGAGAGCGCAGACGGTGGCGGTGGCGACGCCGTGCTGGCCGGCTCCGGTTTCGGCGATGATGCGGTGCTTGCCCATGCGGCGCGCGAGCAGGGCCTGGCCGATGCAGTTGTTGATCTTGTGGGCTCCGGTGTGGAGGAGGTCTTCGCGCTTGAGGTAAATCTTCGCGCCACCGAGAGTTTGGGTGAGGCGTTCGGCGAAGGAGAGCGGCGTGGGGCGTCCGGCGTAGGTTTGCAGGAGGCGCGCGAATTCTCGCTTGAACGATTTGTCGCGGCGGGCTTCGGCGTAGGCGGCTTCGAGTTCCTGCAAGGCGTTCATGAGGGTTTCGGGGACGTAGCGTCCGCCGTAGGGGCCGAAGCGGCCTTTCGCTGTCTTCTTCGTAGGCGTGGTTGTAGTCGGCATGGTGTGTCTTCTTATTATGCGGGATTTGCGGGCGCCGCGCGATTTCAGTGTTGCGAGGGAACCGCGCGGGCGGCGTCGATGAAGGCGCGAAGCTTGGCGGGGTCTTTGTAGCCGGTGGAGAGTTCGACTCCGGAGACGACATCGACGCCGCAGGGATCGAAGAGGCGGATGGCGTCGGCGACGTTGGCAGGGTTCAGCCCGCCGGCGATGACGACGGGCTTGTGGTCTTTGATGCGTTCGACGAGTGGGAGCATGGCGTGCCAGTCGAAGGTTTGGCCGGTGCCTCCGCGGTTGCCGGGGACGCCGGAGTCAAGGAGGAAGCCGTCGAACGAGTCGGCGAAGGCGAGATAGGTGTCGAGTTTCGCGGGGTCGGCGAGGAGTTCGCGGGCTTGCAGCGTCTTGATGAGCTTGCGCAGCCCGAGGGCGCGACGGAATTCGGGGAGTTGCGAGGGCGGCTCGTCACCATGGAGTTGCAGGCCGGTGAGCCCGACAGATTCGGCGAGTTGCTTGAGGGAGTCGGGCGATTGGTTGACCACGACGCCGATCTTTTCGACCGAGGGCGGGAGAGCAGCGACGATTTTCGCAGCTTCGTCGGGCGTGATCTGGCGCTTGCTTGCGGTGAGGATGAAGCCAAGGGCGTTGGCTCCAGCGTCGAGGGAGGCGAGGGCGTCATCGAGATTGGTGGTGGCGCAGATCTTGATCCAGAGCACCAAGACAGTTTCAGGTTTCCCGTTGCTAGTTGCAAGTGAGGCGTGGGCCAGTCACTGCACCTGCCCAATATTCGCCTACGTCAGGCACGTGCGGGCAACCAGCAAATTTCTCGTGATCCAGCCATAATCCGCCATCTTGTGACATCCATCACTGCATGTTTGCGTTAATGCATTATTCATAAATGAGGCCTCACTGGTTTTTAGAGACCCCACTTAGGGAGCCCTCGATGAAACAGGCAATTACCCCTGCGACGTCAAAGTCCCAGCAAGCCGTCAGTCCCCCGATCCCGGCCTTCCAGCCACACCACTCGCGAGCCGAACTCGCGGCAATGGGCAAGGCGCTGCGCGACAAGTGTCCGCGCGACTCGCACGCAGCATGGAAGCCGCCGCACAACCGGCCTGACCCGGTCAGCGTAGTGCTGAAGGCCGACGCGGAGCGCCTCCCCGATCTCATTCCCCTTCGCCACGGGCGCATGGTGCAGTCTCCCTTCACCTTCTATCGGGGCTCGGCGCTCGCCATGGCGGATGATCTGGCGGGCACTCCTTCCACCGGCGTCTGCGTGCAATGCGGCGGAGATTCCCACCTGGTCAACTTCCGGGGCCTCGCCACCCCGGAAAGGCGACTCATCTTCGCCATCAACGACCTCGATGAAACCCTCCCTGCTCCATGGGAGTGGGACCTCAAGCGTCTGGCTGCGAGCACCGTGATCGCGTGTCGCGACAATGGGCTCAGCGAATCCGCCGCCAACGATGCGGTCCTCGCTTTTGTCCGGTCCTACCGCACGCACATGGCCGAGTTCAGCAAGATGAACGTCCGGGATTTGTGGTACTTGGAGGTCGAGCTTGAAATGCTGATCTCTGGGGTCAAAGATGCCGGCATTCGCCACAAAGCTATAAAGAGAGTTGCCGAGGCGCGTGAGAGCAGCACCTCAGAAGGCCTCCTCCCGAAGCTTGTAGACGATGCGGGAGGGTCGCCGATTATCAAAGACCAACCCCCGACGATCTTCCACGGGAAAGATCAGTCCCCGGGAGAGATCCATCGGAAAATCATGCGGGTTTTCGCCCGGTATCGGCAGTCCTTAGCGCCTGCCACTCGCGTCTTGCTCGATCGCTACGAAATCAAGGATGCCGCGCACAAAGTCGTCGGCGTCGGGAGCGTTGGCACCTCCTGCTGGGTGCTCTTGCTGACGGACGCGGAAGGAGACCCTCTCATTCTTCAGATCAAGGAGGCCCGCGCCTCGGTCCTGGAGAATTATGCGGGAAAGAGCGTCTATCCCAATCACGGAGAACGCGTTGTAAACGGCCACCGACTTATGCAGCCGGCCGGTGACATCTTCCTAGGCTGGACCGAGGGTGGGGTCGGAGAACGTCACTATTATGTCCGCCAGTTGAGGGATGTCAAAATCAAGCTTCCCGTCGAGACCTACGACAAGTCAAGGATGATTCTTTTTGTCGAGTGTTGCGGCCACTCCTTGGCGCTCTCCCACGCGCGCTCCGGGGACGCCGCGGTGATGAGCGGTTACATGGGCAAGAGCGACGTGTTCGACGAGGCGCTGGTCGCGTTCTCCGTTGCTTACGCCGACCAGAATGAGAAGGACCACGCCGCGTTCAAACGCGCCATTCGCGCCGGAAAGGTTAAGGCCGTATTCGAGGAAGCAAAGTGAGTCGATCGCGGTATCCGTCCATCGTAAGTTGGCTCTCCGAAGGGTTGGGTCGGACTGACGTCCGGGAGTCAATCTTGGCAGCTACTGCCGCTTATCTTCGGTGCGCAATCGAATCTCTTCAATAAGGAGACTGCCATGACATCAGCACACGATCACTCCGCTCGCCGCCGCTTCCCGGTGCTTCAGGGGGTGCTGCCGATCACGACCGCTCAGATTCCGGCCGAAATTCTTGCCGGTATCACGCTTGCCGCAATTGCCGTCCCGGAAGTAATGGGCTACACCAAGATCGCCGGCACCCCGCTGATCACGGGTCTCTACACCATGCTCATCCCCACTGCATTGTTCGCTTTGTTCGGCTCCTCGCGGCACCTCGTGGTGGGCGCCGATTCAGCGACGGCGGCGATCCTGGCCAGCGCGATGGTGGGAGTCGCAGCTATCGGTTCGGAACAATACATGGCTTTGGCCGGCGTCCTCGCTTTGATGGCCGCAGGTTTCTTGATTCTGGCGCGCCTCATGCGCCTGGGATTTCTGGCGGACTTCCTCTCGCGCACCGTGTTGATCGGATTCCTGACCGGGGTCGGTGTTCAAGTCGCACTTGGGGAGATCGCCGGCATGTTGGGATTGAAGGGGAGCGGCCATGGCGCCTTGGGGAAGTTCTGGAACGACCTTCAACAGCTCGGGCAGGTCAACCGCTACGAACTGACAGTGGCGGTTTGCGTCTTGGTGGTCATCGTCGGTTTCAAGAAGATCTCGAAGAAGATTCCGGGAGCTCTCATCGCGGCGATCGGCGCGCTGGTCGTTAGTTGGGCGTTCGGACTCGACAAACAACTGCATGTAGTCGGAGCCGTTCCCAGCGGTTTGCCACATCTCGGCCTGCCCAAGGTGGACTGGAACTGGACCGTCATGGCGACTTTGCTTCCCACGGCCTTCGCGATGTTCGTGGTGATTCTGGCACAGAGCGCGGCGACCTCCCGCGCCTTCGCCACGCGCTATGACGAGAACTTCAGCGAGAACACCGACTTGGTCGGTCTGGCCCTCGCCAATATTGGCGCTGGCCTGTCCGGTACCTTTGTCGTCAACGGCAGCCCAACCAAAACGCAAATTGTTGACGACGCCGGCGGCCGCAGCCAACTGTCGCTTCTTGTGATGGCGGCGATGGTAGCGCTGATCCTGCTCTTTCTCACCGGAGCGTTGACCTACCTGCCGGAAGCGGCTTTGTCAGCCATCGTGTTTCTGATTGGGGTCGGCTTGATCGATTTCGCTGGGATGCGGAGGGTCTTCGATCAAAGGCGAACAGAGTTCTGGTTGGCACTGATCACGGCGTTGACGGTCGTGATCGTCGGTGTCGAACAAGGGATACTGCTCGCCATCGCGTTGTCGCTCATCAGTCACACCCGGTACGGGTATCAACCGAAGAACGCGGTGCTTCTGCCGAGCGACGCCGGCGGTTGGCAGCCGGTGCCTGTGGCCAGGGCCGCTTCGGCCGCACCCGGGTTGGTAATCTACCGGTTCACCCACAGCATGTACTACGCGAATTGCCGGCAGCTTGCGGAAGAGATCGTTTTTCTCGCGGACACCGCGGAGCCGCCTTTGCGCTGGCTCTGCATCGATGCGTCCGCGGTGGACGATGTTGACTATTCCGCGGCGGAGACCATCCGGTCGGTGTACGCGAAGTTGAAGGCGAGAGGAATCCGACTGGTCGTTACGGAAATCATGGATGACCTGAACACCAGAGCACGCTACAAGATGTGGGAGTTGATTGGTGAGGATGCCCACTACGACAGATTGGAGGACGTCGTGAAGCAGTACCGGCAGACCTTCAATATTGCTCCTCCACCTACGCATTCAGACTCGACTCCAGGTTGACTTAGGGTTCCGGTCCGGATGGCGAAGAGGCACACTTGATCTCGCGCCATTGAAGATCATTCTAAGCGTCGATATCGAGAGGACGGATCGTGGCCCATTCTCGTCACACATGGTTAAAGTTCGTACGGGATTACGTGGACCTGGCGAGCCGATTGGAAGAGGCAATCGCCGGCTTGATCATGGTGCTTGGCTTCACCCTCATCGCAGGGTTTACGGCGGTCTCGGAAAAGCAGGGAGTGCGCACTTTGTTGCTCGGCGCGCTCGGATGTAATACCGCCTGGGGAATCATTGACGGTGCCTTGTTTGCGTGGGGGAATTTAACCGATCGCCGGCTCCAGTTGCGCTTTCTTACTAACCTAAGGAGCGCGCCAAATGGAAGACAGGCTTTCTCGGCAATTGGCGATCGACTCAACCCACTGCTTGAACCAGGAGTAGGCGCAGAAGAGCGCACACGCCTTTGTAAGGCAATTTTACCGGTAGCGATGCGCGTCCAATTGCCTGACCCCGATCTTACTAAGGAGGATGTCGATGGCATGCTTGCCATCTTTATGATCGATGTCGCGGCGGTGATCCCCGCGGTGATACCGTTTCTGTTCTTTTCGGAACCGCGCGTCGCTCTTCGTGTTTCGAACGGAGCGTTGATCGTATTGCTGTTCATTACGGGGCTGCTGTGGGGGAGACGCACGGGCTTCAATGGTTATCTTGCGGGATGCTGCGCAATGCTGCTTGGCTTGGCGCTCGTCGGCGTAGCAATCGCGCTGGGCGGATAGGAATAGCGGAATACATCGTTCGTGCGAGGGAAACGCAAAACGGCCCAGCGCCCCAGGGCCTGCCCTGACCAAAGTCGAAGGGTGCACGCCCCGCTTTTGGGCGCAAACCTGGGACGCGCGGCCACCCGTTCTTATCACGCTGTCACGTGACGCACGTCCTAGTCGGCTCCCGCCTGCCTGCCATAAACTGCCCCTCGTAGGTTGAGGGAGAGCTGTCTTCCCACGAGGAGGCAGCCGGAAAAGTCCCCTTCCTCATTAGGAGTTTCGACCTGTGCTGCCGTCTGTGCCCTGCCGGTTTGCCGCCCTTCTCCCCGCCGCCGTCTCGCCCCGCCTCCAAAATTCCCCGCCTAAGTCGTTTGTTATGAAGATTTTGCCTCTAACTCCTATGGGCTCAGGATTTTGCGGACGCGATTCCCGTAACTCCCTTAAAAATGAAGATTTTACGAAAAAAGGGGGGAGGGGGGTACAGACCCTCGCATCACCGCCCGACCCGGTCAGGGGCCTAGCTCTTGAAGGCGGCTATCGCGGCGGCCTCGTCGTCCTTGACGTCGAAGACGGTAATGAGCTTGGTGATGGTGAGCAGGTCTTGCACTTTGTGGGTCAGCTTCAGAAGCTTGAGTTCGCCGCCCTGGTTTCGGGTGGAGGTGAACGCAGCCACCAGTTCGCCGATGCCGGAGCTGTCGATGTAGTTGACCTCAGCCAGATTCACCAGGATCTTCTTGTGCCCTTTGCCAAGCAGGTCCTTGACGATGTCGCGAACGCCGGAGCTGCCTTCGCCCAGCTTGATCTGTCCACTGAGATCCACGATGGAGATATCTTCGAACTGCCGGATGCTTGCTTTCATGCCCATGGAAACCTCCTGGAAAATGTCACGGTGCGACCGTTCCATTCGCCTGTTAGCTATTATGCTCCGCCGGACGGGTTGACGTGTCAGTGATATTGGGGGCAGTCGACGTTTGGTGGCGGGAATTGCGGGTGAATTGGACGCGGGGCCCCGACAGCGGGACTCCGGCCCAGACGCTCAACTGGCTAATAGAGCGCGCAACGCTTCTCCGGGACTTGGGGCGCGCATTAGGGATTCGCCGATGAGGAAGGCGTTGAAGCCGGCGTCGCGCAGGCGGGCGATGTCGGCGGCGGAGTTGATTCCGCTCTCGGCGACCTTGACTACGCTGGCGGGGATGCGCGGTGCGAGGTCGAGCGAGGTTTGCAGCGTGACTTCGAAGGTGTGCAGGTTGCGGTTGTTGACGCCGATGAGATCGCATCCGGCAGCGAGAGCGCGGTCGAGCTCGGCGGCGTCGTGGACTTCGACCAGGACGTCGAGTTGGAGTTCCCGGGCGCGGCGGTAGAGCGTCGTCAGATCGTCCTGCGTCAGGGCGGCGACTATAAGAAGGATGGCGTCGGCGCGGCATGCGCGGGCTTCCGGGAGCTGGAAGTCGTCGATGATGAAGTCTTTGCGCAGGCACGGGATGCGGGTGGCTGCAGAGGCGAGCTCGAGGTTGTGCAGCGAGCCTTGGAAGAATTGTTCGTCGGTGAGTACGGAGAGACAGGCGGCACC
Organism: uncultured Acidobacteriaceae bacterium; assembly: GCA_963814165.1. GTDB lineage: Bacteria > Acidobacteriota > Terriglobia > Terriglobales > Acidobacteriaceae > DASRAA01. The sequence continues at coordinate 289,974 of CAWFBW010000021.1, forward strand.
GGCGAATTCGAGTTCGGCGGCAAGTTTGGGCAGGTCGAAGTCAGCGCGGATGAGTCCCTCGAGGGTGACGCCTTTTTGAGTTCGGCGATGATGGCCGGACCGGATTTCGAGACGCGGAGCAAGCTTTCGCGAAATCCGCGAGGCCAGTGACGCAGCGCCGCGGAAGTAGGATCGGCGACGGCGCTGACCGCTTTGGCAGCGGCTACACGGGCGCGGGTGGCGGCGAGGATTTCTTCGAGCTTGGTGGGCATGGGGCTGGAAAAAGTATAGCGGCTGGGACTGTGAGGCACCCATCCTATACTCCCAAAGGACAGCGACGAGTTGGGCATCGAAGCTGCGTGCGCATCCCACATTTGCCAACCGCAGGCAAATGTGGGCCACCCCAGGGTCGGGCAACGGGTTCACTCCTGTGATTCCGGCCTGTTTCGGCGGATTGCGACTTTGGGGCCCGAGCCTATAATGAAGATGCTCTGACGATTGAACCGCCGGACTACCCCCACCCGCGCGAGCAGCGCGCCGGTGCCGTGGTGTAGCCGCAAGCTTGTGTCTTGATGACCAGCCACAGCTGCGAAGTTCGCGGACAGACAAGCGCGTTCCGCGATCTTCTCTCCTCACAACGATTTGTGCTCGTCGAGGCCAGCACCTGCCGTCCCGCCGGGACTCGGGATAAAACTCGCAGCCTAGGCGGCATTGAAGCACTGGGCTATGATCTGACGTCCCGCCGGGACGGGACCAAGCGCGCCGCAATGGGGGCTCGGCTGGCCGGCGTGGTTGTCATCGTAATAGCGCTAGCGGGAGCCTCGTTGGCGGAGCCATCGCGGTCCTCGTCGTCAAAGAAGCAGCAGGCGCTGGCGTACTACGTGAAGGCAGAAAAGATGCGCGAGGCGCTGAATGGGCGTCCGGAAGACCAGCGAACCCGCCGCGATTACCAAAACCTGGCGGCAGCGTATCGCAAGGTGTATTACACGTCGCCGGCGTCGTCGAAGGCAGACGAGAGCATCATGACGGTAGCGGAAATCCTGGCGGAGATGGGGCACCGGTTCCAGCCGGGAGACAAAGACCTGCACGCCGCAATTGGGCAGTACGAGTTCCTGCGGCGGGAGTATCCGGGGAGCAAGTACCGAGTGGAGGCGCTGTTTACCATCGGCCAGATCTATAAAGAGGACCTGGGCGACGAGGCTGCGGCCAAGGCGACGTTTGAGGAGTTCCTGAAGAAGTATCCGCACAGCGCGCAGGCGGACCAGGCCCACGACGCGCTGGCAGAACTAAACCAGCCCAAAGCGAAGAAGAGAGACCGAGGTCGCAGCCAAGAGTGGGAATCCAGCGGACGAGGTAACCACGGCGGCGAACAAGCCCGGTGCGATCCGCGTGACCGGCATCCGCTACTGGTCAACGGCCGACTACACGCGCGTGGCCATCGACCTGGACGCGGAGGTGAAGTACGAAGCGGGACGAGTGCCCGATCCGGACCGTATCTTCTTCGATTTGCCCGACACCCGGCTGGCCTCAACTCTGGTGGGTAAAAGCTTTGACGTGGAAGATAGCTTCCTGAAGAAGATCCGGGTAGCGCAATACGACAAGGACTCAACCCGGGTGGTGCTGGAAGTGGATGATGTCGCCGAGTACTCGGCGTTTCTGCTACCCAATCCGTACCGTCTGATCGTCGATATCCACGGCAAGAACGCGGCGGCGACGCAAGTAGCGACGAATAAGCCGCCTGACGGAAATCAAGACGAACAAGCGGCGAAGGCGATGGGTTCCGCGTCGAGCGTAGCAGTGAAGCCGAATGCCAAGTCGGCCTCGAACGCGAATTCGGGCGGCGCGTCGGAAACTCTCACCAAGCCTGAGCAGAAGACGGCGGCCAAGACGGCGAAGCCACCAAGTGATCCAAAGCCGGAAACCGCCAGCGCTGCGAGTCCTGCGAAAAGTGACTCAGCGCCAACGACTAGGGCCTTTAAGAGCGCCAGCGGCGAACTGAAAGCGGAAACCAAGACCGAGTCGGGGCCCCCGGCCACCACGGTGCGTGCCACCACGCCCGTGGACAAAGCCAAGACTGAACCCGTCTCGGCCCCCGACACGCTGGCCAAAGTTACGACCAAGCCCACATCCGCGCCAACAGCGGTGACGGTCGTTCCCGAGAAGAAGGGCAACAATTCAAAGAAATCAGCCAGGAATAACGCGGGCGATGTGCAGGGCGTGCACGCGGCAGCGCCAACCTCGGAAGGCGACCGCAGCCTGATTCGCGCGCTCGGGTTGAAGATCGGGACGCATCGTGATTGATGCCGGACACGGCGGACATGACACCGGGACGATCGGTCCGAACGGTTTGCTGGAGAAAGACCTGGTGCTCGACGTGGCGCTGCGGCTGGGCAAGCTGCTGGAGTCGCGACTGGGCGCCGAGGTTATCTACACACGCGACGACGACACGTTCATTCCGCTGGAGACGCGCACGGCGATTGCCAACGAGCACCGGGCCGATATGTTCATCTCGGTACACGCCAATTCGAGCCGCGACGCTTCGGCGCGAGGCGTCGAGACGTATTACCTGAATTTCACCACCAACGCCGACGCGCTGGAGGTGGCGGCGCGCGAGAACGCGGTTTCGGAGAAGTCGGTTTACGAACTGCAAGACCTGGTGAAGAAGATCACGCTGAAAGACAAAATCGAAGAGTCACGCGAACTGGCGGGAGACGTGCAGCAGTCGCTGTACGCAGGACTGTCTCCGAAGAACTCCACGCTGCGCAATCGCGGAGTGAAAAAAGCACCGTTTGTGGTGCTGATCGGGGCGAATATGCCGAGCATCCTGGCAGAGATTTCGTTTGTCTCCAACCCCACGGATGAGAAGAAGCTGCAAACTCCGGAGTACCGGCAGAAGATTGCCGAGTCGCTGTACAAGGGCATCGCGAAGTATGCCGGCGGGCTCAGCGGGGTGAAGGTGGCGAGCAAGCTGGAGAAGGACAGCGGGAAGTAGCGGGTAACTGATGACTGGTGATTGGCTTTTCGCTTTTCGCTTTTCGCTTTTCGCTTTTCGCCTTTCGCTTTTCGCTCCTCGCTATTCGGATTTCGCATTATTCGTCGCGTTTCAATTATCCTGCCTCAGAGTCGCCTCCTCCCATGTCATCGTTGGATCTACAGCCATCGTCTGCAATGAATGTCGCCCGACGAATTGCGCGGGGGTTCGTTTCCCTGCCCCATGTGGAAGCCGTGGCACTGGCGGGGTCGTGGATGTCTGAATTTCCCGATGACGACTCGGATGTTGACCTCTACGTTTATGTGACGGAAGACATCCCGCTGGAATTGAGGGCGGAGATCGCGGCCGATTCGTCGCGGGCCGAGATTGGCAATGCTACCTGGGAGCCGGGAGACGAGTGGGTGGACGCCGAGACCGTGACCCACGTCGATGTGATGTACCGGCACGTGCGCTGGATCGAGGAGCAACTCGACCGGGTGCTGGTGCACCACCAGGCGTCGGTGGGGTATTCGACGTGTTTCTGGTACAACGTGCTGCACTCACGAGCACTTTATGACCGCTCGGGCTGGTTTGAGGCGTTGCAGCGAGCGGCCGCAGTGCCATATCCGGCAGAGTTGCAACAGGCGATCATCGCCAAGAACCGCCCGCTACTGCGGCACAAGCAGTCGTCGTACCTCCATCAAATTGAGCTGGCGGCGAAGCGAAATGACCCGGTGAGCGTCAATCACCGGGTAGCGGCGTTGCTGGCCAGCTACTTTGATGTACTGTTTGCGGTGAACGCGCAGCCGCATCCGGGAGAGAAGAGGTTGTTGCAGCACGCCGCGCGGTGTGAGCGTCAGCCTAACGAGATGGAAAAGCAGGTTGTCGCGGTGGTGGATGCTGTGGGGCATCCGGATTCGGACCTCGTCACCCGAATTGACGCGCTCGTGGATGGACTCGAACAACTATTGGAGCGACAGGCTGAAGGACGTGACTGATGATCAAGATGGCAGTTCCCTTGTTGCACGTATCGAACGCGGCTGCGGCGCAGGATTTCTACTGCGGCAAGCTGGGGTTCCGGCTGGAGTTTGCGCATCGTGGCGACGAGTCGCTGGCCGATCCCTGTTACATGGGCATATCGCGCGACGGGGTGTGGATCCACCTGTCGTCGTTTTCGGGAGATGGGGTCGCCGGCGGCGTGGTGAACCTGCTGGTGGATGATGTGGACGCACTGCATAAGGAATTCGTCGCCAAGGGCGTTCACATCGACTCGGGACCGGTTGACCAGACCTGGGGGACGCGGGAGATGTATGTGAAGGACGCGGATAGGAATTGTTTGCGGTTTCAGCGCTGAGTCTGTGGCAAAGTCCCAGGGCAAAATGTTTCGTAAGTGTTCGTTGGAGCGCTCGCCTACAGGCCAGCACTCCCACCCAAATGCCAACCAACAGTGCAGACCCACTCGCGGCGCTTCCGGCGGTTAGAAACTTTGGGGGCGGGAAATGTAGTCTAATGCCGTGGGGTATCTCGCTCAACTGGCCGTTTGTTTTTTCGAATGAAGAAACTTCTCAAACCGATTTTCGTCCTTCTGCTGGCAGCGGTTACCGTTTCGACGGCCGCGGCGCAGAACATTCTTCCCAAATCATTCGCCGGGTGGACGCAGACCGGCGACGTGAAGAGTGCGACTGAGCCGGCGCAGGCGGACGCGGCCAATCCGGCGGTGCTGAACGAGTACGGTTTCGTGACGGCGGAGACGGCAACGTACAGCCGATCTGATGGGCGTAAGGTGACGGTCAGGGCGGAGCAGTTCAAGGACGCCACCGGCGGGTACGGAGCGTTCACGTTTTACCGCGATCCGGCGATGAAGATTGAGCGCATCGGTACCAAGGCCGCTTCCGCCAACGAGCGCGTCCTGTTTTTCCGCAGCAATGTCTTAGTGGATGCGACCTTCGACCGGCTGACAGCGATGTCGGTGGCGGAACTCCGCGAACTGGCGGGCATGCTGCCGGAAGCCAAAAGCTCGGCGAGTAATTTGCCGACGCTGCCCGAGTATCTGCCCAAACAGAATGCGCAGGAGAATTCAGCGAAGTACATCCTGGGTCCGCAGGCGTTAGCGGCGAGCAAGACTCCGCTGCCGGCTGAGCTGGTCGACTTCGGCGTCGAGCCAGAGATTCTGACGCAGAGTTACTCGACGCCCGATGGCCCGGTGACGCTGATGCTGGTGGAGTATCCGACGCCGCAGATTGCGATTGAACGATTGCGCGCATTCGAGGCATCAGCCAAGTAACTTGGCGGCGCGACGCACCGGACCGATCCTGGTAATCGAAAGCGGCAACGTTGCAAACACTGAGGCCCGCAACCTGTTGAACGCGGTGAACTACGAAGCCGAGATCACGTGGAATGAAGCGACGTCGGTGAGCAAGCGCGACAACATCGGCAATTTGTTGATGGCGGTTTTTGGATTGATCGGCATCCTGCTGGTGATCGGCACCATCTTTGGAGTATTTTTCGGGGGCTTTCGAGTGCTGATGACCAGGTTTTTCCCGGGTACGTTTCTCGACCTGCCGGAGAATGTGGAAATCGTACAGCTGCACCTGGACGACCGTCTGTAGTCGAACAAGTAGTTGAAAAATAAGAGGTTAGGTCAGATCGGAGGCAACTTCGGCCAATTTCGGCCAATTTCCTCAGACTCAGAGAATTTGTGTTAAGTTGTTGAAAACACAGTAATTTAAGTTCTAGAAACTCCTTGACAGGGGGGGTAGGCGAACCTACTATTTGTGCAGAAAGTTTTGACGGTCTAAGCCTCCGTTGGAACTATTCTCCCTTGAAGAGAAGGCCGCCCTGTTGCCGGGTGGCCTTTTCGCATGTGCAAAAGTCGGACCGATTGAATTGCACGATGAGGTTGTCTGTTCTTTCGGTCGATCATCTGCGAAGATTGCATCGCGGCAAGTGCAAGTCCAACGATCGACGGGGTGGTACCGTGGTGAGTGGCATCGAAGAGGCGGCTCGGAATGAGGTGAGGTACCGCGAGGTGGCGCGAACCGTTTCCGTCGATTGAGGAATCCAACTAACTTCATGCACGCCACTTCCCATTCCAGTATCCCCTCGAAAAAGACACCTGTATTCCAAGCCCTGCCGGAAATCTGGCAACTGATTAGCCCACGGCGCGGCCTGCTGGCGCTCGGCTTCGTATTGATGATCATCAATCGCGTTTCGGGATTAGTGCTGCCCTATTCGACAAAATTCCTGATCGACAACATTATCGGCAAGCATCAACTGGGACGGCTCCCGATCCTGGTAGGTGTGGTGCTGGGCGCGACGCTGCTGCAGGGACTGACGTCGTTCGCCTTGACACAGACGCTGTCGAAGGCGGCGCAGAAGCTGATTACCGAGTTGCGCCGGAGAGTGCAACAGCATATCGGGCGGCTTTCGGTTTCCTACTACGACTCGAACAAGACCGGCACCATGGTGTCGCGCATCATGAGCGACGTGGAAGGGGTGCGCAACCTCGTGGGCACAGGGCTGGTGGATTTCACCGGCGGCCTACTGACGGCGGCGATTGCCTTCATAGTGCTGATGCGCATCAGCATGGTGATGACGACGATCGCGTTTGGCTTCCTGCTGGTGTTCGGGGTGGGACTGCGCTGGGCGTTTAAGACGATCCGGCCGATTTTCAAGGAGCGGGCGAAGATCAACGCCGAGGTAACGGGCCGGCTGACGGAATCGCTGGGCGGTGTACGAGTGGTAAAGGGCTACCACGCCGAGGAACGAGAACATGCCGTGTTCAGCGCCGGCGTAGAGCGGCTACTGCAAAACGTCTTCAAGACGCTGACGGCGACATCGCTGATGAGCCTGACGTCTTCCAGCCTGATGGGCGTGGTGGGTGCAATCGTGATGTTCATCGGCACCCACCAGATCATGGAAGGCAAGCTGACGCTGGGCGAGTTCTTCACGTACACGATGTTCCTGGGATACCTGGCGGCGCCGCTGTTCCAGGTGGTGAGCGTGGGAACGCAGATCACGGAAGCGATCGCCGGGTTGGAGCGCACGCGCGAGGTGCTGAGCGAGACTCCGGAAGACGAAGACCCGGGACGCACGGTGACGTTGCCGCCGATCAAGGGCGATGTCGCGTTTGAGGACGTGACCTTCGCCTATGAGAAGAAAAAGACCGTGCTATACGGTATTTCGTTCCATTCGCAGCCGGGAACGGTGACGGCCTTGGTGGGATCGTCGGGTTCGGGCAAGTCAACCATCATTGGGCTGGTAGCGGCGTTCCACAAGCCGGACGCGGGCATGGTGCTGGTGGACGGCGTGGACCTGGCGACGGTGCGGCTGGACTCTTATCGGACACAGCTTGGGATGGTGCTACAAGAATCGTTCCTGTTCGATGGGTCGATTCGCGAAAACGTCACGTTTGCGAAGCCGGATGCGACGGAGGAAGAAATCCTGCGGGCGTGCCAGATCGCGCGGGTCGATGAGTTCGCCGAGAAATTCGAGCTGAAGTACGACACCATCATCGGCGAGCGAGGCGTCAAGCTGTCCGGAGGTCAAAGGCAGCGGGTTTCGATTGCTCGCGCAATCCTGGCGAACCCGCGGATCCTGATTCTGGACGAAGCGACCTCGAGCCTGGACTCGGAATCGGAGGCGCTGATCCAGGCTGGGCTCTCCTACCTGATGCAGGGGCGAACGACGTTCGTGATCGCGCACCGGCTGTCCACAATTCGCCGGGCAGACCAGATTCTTGTGGTGGAATCGGGACAGATTGTGGAACGCGGGACACATCAGACGCTGTACGACTTGGGCGGGCGCTACTACGACCTTTACACGCGGCAGCACGGCATCGAGCAGAATCTGTTCCTGGCACCGGGTGAGGGCGACGTGCCGGAAGATGGCAATGGGAATTTGGCCTCGCCCGAAATCGACGCTGGTGAAGTGCTCGACCGGGAGCCGGTCTAACCATCCTTTGAAATCAGCTGCCAGTCGAGGTACGCTTGCTCCGTTCGCGGCAGGAGTTCAGGCGGAGTGACTAGCGCAGGCGCAAATCACGATAGAAGCAGTGCGGAACCATGCCAGACGGCGGAAGATGCCGTTTCTCTACCTGCTGATTACTGAACTCGGGCTCATCGTTGTCTTTCCGCTGACGGTCGGCAGCGGGGCTGAGGCCCACTTCTTTCGCCTGTTTACTACCGCGTTATTCGCGGTTGCGATGTACACGGTGCTGGGAGAAGGTCGCATTACCGCCGTGGCCCTGGCACTGGGAATTCCTCCGGTGGCGATCTATGCCGCGAACTCGCTGGGCTATGTCCCGCGACTTCATTTGCTGGCGATGATACTGGGCAGCGTGTATCTCATGTTCATGACCGGCGTTTTCATCTATGAAGTTTTGCTGCACCCCGCGGTGACCAGCGACACCTTATACGGAGCGATCGCTGCGTTTCTGCTGATAGGCTTCACATGCGGATTGATCTTCGCCGTCATTCAGCAGGTTTCGCCGGGTTCGTTTCGGGACACGGTCGAACCTGCAAGGGTGATACGACCTCCCGAACTCATCTACTTCAGCTTCACGACGTTGACTACGGTGGGATACGGCGACATCGTGCCCCGGCATGGGTTCGCGAAGGCAATCGCCATGCTGGAATCGCTGATGGGAGTGCTGTACCCGGCGGTTTTTGTAGGCCGGCTGATCGGGCTGCATGCGGCGCGAATCGCGCCCCGCGAAGGCCCGAGAAGCTGATGGAGCCGCGGAGGGGTAGAACCTCGACAGGTGTTTGATATGCTCTTTGGACATCGCGAGAGCAGGTTCGCGATACGACGGGCGAGTTCATCGTGCGAATGCCGGGAGACCCACGAGCGTGACCAGCCATCAGAAAAATCTTGAGCGCGCAGGATGGCGGGCGGAATGGTTTGTTGCCGTCAGCCTGACGACATGCCTGGCCTTTGTGGTCGCCGACCAGGCGCTGTGGTCGAAGCTCGCCAATCCGTGGGTGCTGGCGTTTGTGTTCGTCTGGCTTTTTGGCGTGATCCTCGGCTCGGCAATGTCAGTCGTACGCCACGCCGAACATCTTGCCGCGCTACTGGGCGAGCCCTACGGAACGCTCGTCCTCACGCTGTCGGTGACGTTTATCGAAGTGATGAGCATCTCGGCCGTCATGCTGCACGGGCAGAACAATCCCAGCCTTGTTCGTGACACACTGGTCGCCGTGATCATGATCATCCTGAACGGGATGGTCGGCATGTCGCTTCTGGCCGGCGCGTGGAAGCACCGGGAACAGCACTATAACCTGCAGGGCGCAAACGCGTACCTCGGTGTCATCATCCCGCTGGCTGTGCTCGCGCTGGTGCTGCCGAACTACACCACGACCACGGCCGGCCCGACGCTTTCTCATCCGCAGGAGTGGGCGCTGGCCCTGCTGACCATTGCCCTCTACGCTGTCTTCCTGGGTGTGCAGACCGGGCGGCATCGCGGCTACTTCAGCGTGAGTGATGCGGACGCGCCGGAACCGCACAAAGAGGCAACGACAGCTCCACGATCGCTGCCATACCACGTCACACTGCTCACACTGTACATATTGCCGGTGGTCTACCTCGCCGAACAATTGGCGCATCCCGTAGATTACTTGACCGAGACGCTAAACGCGCCGCAGGCGTTGAGCGGCGTAGTGATCGCGGTGCTGGTGGCAACGCCGGAGGCGATCGGGGCCACACGGGCGGCGCTGGCGAATCAGATGCAACGGTCGGTCAACATCTTTCTGGGTTCGGTGCTGTCAACGATCGGACTGACAGTCCCGGCCATGCTGGTGGTAAGCAACTTGACCGGCCATCCGATCATCCTGGGGGTGGAACATGCCAACATCGTGCTGTTGGTCCTGACGCTGGGCGTCAGCATTCTCACCTTTGCCAGTGGCCGGACCAACGTGCTGCAGGGGCTCGTTCACCTGGTGTTGTTCGTCACCTTTCTGCTGTTGCTGGTGCAGGGTTGAAGGCGCGCGCGACTCCGCGTCAACTATCGAAGTCCTTGATACGGCGAAGGCCATCCGCTCCATGGATGGTCTTCGCCATTTCCCAGTTCCTACTGGTTGATGTTCTCTTTCTTTTCGAGGCGGTTGATGAGTCCCTGGATTTGGGACTTGGCGTTTTCGGGAGCCGCGTCTTTAGCGAGCTTCATTTGCCTGACCGCCTCGTCGTAGTTCCCTGCCCCGACGGCGATGCGCGACAGACCGGCATAGGTGTATATGTTTGTCGGATACTTCTTGGCCAAGTCGCGGTAGATGGCAAAAGCCTGGTCTTGCTTGCCGTCGCGCTGGAGCTGGCGGGCATACTGGTAGGCCTGTCCGGCATCGGCCTTCTGCAGCGCCATGGCCGTGACCTTTTGTGCCTCGTCAATCTTGCCCATGGCGGCAAGAATTTGCGACTTGGTCATCAGGTTGTCGTAGCGCTCCTCGATCTCGACGGAGCGGTCGGCGTACTTGAGGCCCTCGGGCAAGTCGACCTTATAGGTTAGAAAGTAGTTGGCCGCATCGTTGTAGCTGACCCAGGTGTACTGCACGATGCCGCGAAACTGCATGTCGAGGCTGGCTTCGACGATCTTCGGCACATCAACGGCGACCTTGAAGGGAACGGCAAGCTTGTCCCAGTGAAGCGTGACCATGGCGGAGTCGGGGGTGAGTTGGTCGAAGTCGTAGAGCAGCGCTTCGTGGAAGTCAGACGCCGTTGGTTTCACGGTAACGCGAAGTACGTCTTCGTCCTGCTTGTAGGTGAAGGCTCCCCAGGCTGTGTTGGTCTTGGAGAAGATGATAGTCCAGTCGTTTTCGGTCGGGATCATGAACAGGCCGTAGCTACCCTTGTCGAGCGGCTTGCCTTCGATGGTCACCGGATCGGCAAAGGTGATGACCGTATTTTCGTTGGCGCCGGCGCGCCAGACTTCTCCGTAGGGCACGAGGCCGCCCCAGACTTTGCGGCCGTTGACCAGCGGGCGGCTGTACTTCACGGTCACGTTAGTGATGCCGATGGTCTGGGTCACCTTGGCGTTCTGGCTCTTGCGCGGGAGGTCGAGCAGAGCGGACTGGGCTTGGCACAGCCCGGCGAAGAACAAGAGGCATGCGACGGGAACCAGGAAGCGTCGTTGCATAGGAAGCTCCTTGTACACAGGGATTCGCGATGCGGATGGGCGTGCTGATGGTACCACCGCACCCGACAGCGGTGATGCGTGAGTTGGACGTAGAGTTCAATCCGATGGTTAGCAGGGCGTGATGGAAGGCTCGGTAAGACGTTTGAACCGGCGAAGACGCGGGATGAAAGAAATAGGATGGGGTTTCGAGTTGGGCATTCAATGTGGGAACAGACCCACACAAGCAAAGACGGCTTCTGTCGGGCACCCGATGCACACGATATCATTAAGCTATCTTTCCCTGCCAGGAAGGAGGGTGCAGTGAACCGGACACGCAATACCGTCATGATCGTGTTGGCGCTCGCGCTGTGCGCAGTGGGCCAGAGCGCAAAGCCCAAAGGTCCCAGGTCAGGCGACCAAATCGTGGTGCAGGAAGTCGTGATTTCCGGAACGACTACGCTGACTTCGGAGGAACTCAGTGACATCAGCAACAGCCTCGTCGCCAAAACGATGCGGGACGAGGATGACATACCGAGTGAATATCTCAAGTACGAGTTTGAACAACGCGGATACGTTGATGCCGATATAACCGACTTCAAAATCGTTCCTCTGGATCCGCTGGCAAAGAAGAAACCTGTTCGCATCGAGGCCTCGGTGGACGAAGGACAGCTGTTTCACTTGGCTGAGGTCAAGTTCACGGGAAACAGCGCGTTCAGCACTGCTGAATTGCTTCAGAATCTCCCTTTACGTCCCGGTGATGTTTTTGATGTGCACAAGATAGAAGTCGGCTTGCAGGCGACGCTTGACCATTATCTGGCGAAGGGCTTTCTGGAGGCGGGCTTTCCCCACGAAGAAACCAGAGCAGGAGCCGGACTGATTATGCTTACGTTCAATGTAGATGAAGGCATCCAGTACCGGATGGGACAACTGCGCATTGAAGGAAAGGGCGAGGCCACTGATAAACTCAGGGGTAATTGGGAACTGAACTCGGGCGAACCGTACGATTACTGGTATCTTGAAAAGTTCCTTACGAAGAACCGGGAGCTCTTCCCGGAAGAATTCGATAACGACCGTGATGTGTTGTGGCTGCGCGACTGCGCGGACAATACCATCAACGTAACGATCGAGCTCGACCCAAGGCGGCAGTGGAAACCGAAGCCACAGGACAAGCCTTGCGAAGCATCCAAGGACAAGGCTGACAAAGACAAAAGGGACGATTGACCGTCGCTTTTTCGCGGGGCGTTAATCCGACCAGTGCGCGGGCTTACGGTCCCAGCGGTGCGCGCGCAACTCGGCGATGAGGCCGGAATCGAGCGGGCCTTTGTCGCTGTAGCTCACGTTGGCGGCCACGTGCTCGGGCTTGCGCATGCCGACAATTGTCGTACTGACGGTCGGCTCCGACAGCACAAAGCGAAGCGCCATCTCCGGCAGCGTCATGCCCTGCGGAAGCAGTTGCTTGAGGCGCTCGACGCGCTCGATGGTGGGCACGAGGTTTTCGGGACTGAAGTAGCGGGCGCGCCAGTCGCCCTCGGGGAACTTCGTATCGAGTGTCATGTGTCCGCCAAGGCTGCCTTCGTCAAGCGGAACGCGAGCGATGACACCGATGTTGAGTTCGCGGCAGAGCGGGAAGAGTTCGTCCTCCGGAGCCTGGTCGAAGATGTTGTAGATGACCTGCACGGCGTCAACGAGGCCGGTGCGAATAGCGCGGATGCCGTTGGCGGGTTCCCAGCGGTTGAGGCTGAGACCGAAGGCGCGGATGATGCCGTCGCGCTTGAGCTTTTCAACGGTGTTGCGGAAGTCGGGTTCGTCGGTCCAATGGTCTTGCCAGACGTGAAACTGCAGCAGGTCGATGGTGTCGGTGCCCAGGTTTTTGCGAATGATGTCGGCGTAGCGGAAGACGTGCTCGGGGTGGAAGACCTCAGCGTGCGAGTACGACGGCAAAGCCGGCCATTTGAAATTGGCGGGCGGAATCTTGGAGGCGGCGTAGAGACGTTTGTCCGGATTCGTTTTGACAAGGTTGCCGAGCAGGCGGTCGCTCTTGCCTTCGCCGTATCCCCAGGCGGAGTCGTAGAACGTGCAGCCGACGTCAGCGGCGTGCTGCAGCGCGGCGACGGATTGCCTGTCGTCGGAGCCCGACCATCCGCTCATTCCCCAAAGTCCGTAGCCGATGTTGCTGATCGTCCAACCGGTGCGTCCGAAGGTGCGGTATTGCATGAGTGCCTGCCTCGAAGATTCAAAATTGGTAAAGGACGATGGTATCAAGAGAATAGTTGTCAGTAGTCGGTTGTCAGTTGTCGGAAAAACACGAGCGACCACGGATTCACACGGATCACGTGCACACATCACTTGGTTGAGCCTGCCCACGGGTACGAGTATTCTGGAAGATGCACTTGCGGATTCAGATTCGTGCAGACGCACGTGTGGAGGACAATATCTTGCTTGCTGCTTTTTCACGTCGTACTTCCCTGTTTCTCGTCCTGTTGCTCAGCGCCGGAGCTACTCAGGTGTGCTGGGCGCACGCCATCCTGAGGGAGTCAACGCCCGCGATTAATTCCACCGTGCAAGGGCCGGACGTGGACATTTCCATGCGATTCAACGTCCGCATCGACGGCAGCCGCTCGCGCGTGCTGTTGGTGGCGCCGGACGGAACCAGTTCTGCTCTCAAGCTCGCCACCCAGGCAAAGCCCGATATCCTGCAGACGCGCGCTACAGGGCTGAAACCCGGCGCCTACAAGCTGGAGTGGAAAGTGCTAGCTTCCGACGGCCACATGAGTAACGGAGAAATCCCCTTCACGGTGAAGTAAGGCGAGATGCTAGTCAAGCTGGTCGATCTGTTCTCATTTCTTTCGGTAGTCTTGCGCGCCGGGACACTGATTTTCCAATCAGTGCTGCTGGGCGGCGTGCTGTTTGTGCTGTGGATTGCGCGGCGGTCACCCGACGCTTCCGACGAGAGCATCGACCGGGTGCAGGCGTCGTCGTGGAAGCTATTGCGCCTCAGCGCTGTGGGCCTGGCCATTGTGCAGTTAATGTACCTCTACGTTGACTCAGCAGTGCTGATGGCCTCGGCCGACATCGGGTTCGGGGCGGTGGTCGGCGCAAACTTCTTTATTTCTGGCTCCATCGTTCTGGTAGCGGCGCTGCTGACCGCGATTGTCGCCGGTGGCAGCAGGAGCATTGCCCGGTGGGCGCTGCCGGTGCTGACGGTCGTCATCATGGCGGCGTCGGTGATGACCAACCATGCGGCATCGCGGCTGTCGGGACGACCGCTGTTGATCACGTTGTCGAGCGTTCACGAGCTGGCCACCGGATTCTGGATCGGCGGGCTGCCATTCCTGGTGCTGGCGCTGTTCCGCGCCAAAGACCTGACGACGCGCTGGTATCTGACCGAGCGCTTCTCGCGCATGGCGCTGGTGAGCGTGGGATTCCTGGTGTTGAGCGGCTCAATCATGAGCGTGCTCTACATCGGCTCGTGGCAGGCGGTGGTGGGCACGGCCTACGGCGTGATGGTCGGGGCCAAGGTGGTGATGCTGGGCGCGCTGTTACTGCTTGGCGGGGTGAACTTCCTGCTGCTGCGCAACGCTCCCAAGGACCAGGTGATGCCGCGGCTGCGGCGGCTGATTGAAGCTGAGCTGGGCATCGGTCTCACGGTAATTCTGACCGCGGCGTCGCTGACCTCCCAGCCTCCGGCGGTGGACGAGCCGGAAGAGACGGTAAGCATGCAGCAAATCTACCAGCGCGTGAAGCCGGTGGTGCCGCGGCTGACCTACCACTTCATTCAGGAAACGGACAGTAAGACGGGTGAACCGATCAAGGCTGGGCCTGACACTCCGGTGAATGTCGATGGAGTTCCGCTGACGCCGCGGCTCATCAACAACTCGATCGAGTCGGAATCGAACCATCACTGGATGGGAGTTGTGGTGTTGGCGATGGGCTTGCTTGCCCTGCTGGCGCGAACAGGAAAAGCTCCGTGGGCAGAATACTGGCCTCTGCTGCTGATTGGCATCGCGGTCTTCATCTTCTTGCTTGCCGACACGGAATGTTGGCCCGTGGGATGGAAGGGATTTTGGGCCTGCTGGGCCGATCCCGAGGTGTTTCAGCACCGCATTGCAGCGCTGGTGTGCGTTGGTTTCGCGGTGTTCGAGTTGCGCGTACGCAAGCAGAAGAAAGACAACGATCCTTGGGCGATGGTCTTTCCGCTGATGTGCGCCCTGGGCGGCGCAGTGCTTCTGACGCACCAGCACGCGATTTCCAACGTGAAGGAAAACCTCCTGGTCGAACTAAGCCATGTGCCCATGGGCGTCATCGCGGTGTTTGCGGGATGGGCGCGCTGGCTGGAGTTGCGCCTGCCCGAGAAAGATCGCGCAATCCCGTCTTGGATCTGGCCGATGTGTTTTGTTCTGATCGGTGCGGGATTGCTGAATTACCGGGAGATGTAACAGGCGGACAGTTTAGACTGTTGCGCATGACAATTTCGTCGCGCAGCGTTGCCGCCTGGTCCAGTATCCTCAGCTTGCTATTCGTTCTTGGAGCTTCCATGCCCGGATGGGCCCAATCCGGCGGTACGCAGTTCTCCATTTCCTTCGGCAAACAGCAGAGCGAAAAGCCACTCGATGGCCGCATGCTACTGCTGCTCTCGACCGATCCCTCGGAAGAGCCGCGCATGCAGATCAACGACACGCCAAAAACCCAAATGGTGTTTGGGGTCGACGTGGACGGGCTGAAGCCGGAACAGGCGGTAACGGTGGACGCATCGTCGTGGGGCTATCCGATTCGCAGTCTGAGCGATGTGCCTCCCGGCGAATATTCCGTGCAGGCGGTGCTGCAAAAGTATGAGACCTTTCACCGCTCCGACGGCAAGACGGTGAAGCTGCCGATGGACCAGGGCGAAGGCCGTCACTGGAACATCGCGCCCGGCAACTTGTACAGCAAGCCGGAGAAGATGACGCTCGGCAAGAGTGGCGCACCGGTGAAGATCGTGCTTGACCAGGAAATTCCGCCGATTCCCGACCAGCCCGACACAAAATACGTGCGCCACATCAAGATTCAGAGCGAGCTGCTGACCAAGTTCTGGGGACGGCCCATGTACATCTCGGCCGTCGTCCTGGTGCCATGGGGGTTCGATGAGCACCCCGAGGCCCACTATCCTCTCATGCTGTTTCACGACCACTTCGTGAGCGGGATCGACGACTTCCGCACCGAGCCGCCCGATCCGAACCTGAAGCCCGACTACAGCGAGCGCTTTCACATTTCGGGTTACAACCGCATCCAGCAGGAAGAGGCCTACAAGTTCTACCAGCAATGGATTTCGCCCAAGTTTCCGCGCTACCTGGTGGTGAAGATCCAGCACGCCAATCCGTACTACGACGATTCGTATGCGGTGAACTCGGCCAACCTGGGGCCTTACGGCGACGCCATCGAAACCGAGTTGATGCCGGCACTGGAGAGGAAATTCCGCAGCATCGGACAGGGATGGGCGCGGTTTGTCTATGGCGGATCGACCGGCGGATGGGAGTCGTTGGCGGTTCAGATGTTTTATCCCGATCACTACAACGGCACGTTCACGGCGTGCCCCGACCCGATCGACTTTCGCGCGTACACAGTGATCGATCTGTATAAGTGGTCCAATGCGTTCTATATCGACGGCGCGCACAAGCAAATACTGCAACCCGCAATGCGCAACTACTTGGGACAGACGCTGATCAGCATCAAAGACGCGAATGCCTACGAACTGGCGCTTGGTACGCATGGACGATCAGGCGAGCAGTGGGACATCTGGCAGGCAGTGTATGGGCCGGTCGGAGCCGATGGATATCCGCAACCGATTTTCAATAAGGAGACCGGCGAGATTGACCACAATGTCGCTGAGTATTGGCACGAGCACTACGACCTGCGGGCTATCCTGGAGAAAAACTGGCCCACGCTCGGCCCCAAGTTGCAGGGCAAGATTCACATCTATTGCGGAAGCATGGACACTTACTTCCTCAACGACGCCGTGTACTTGATGGAAGACTTCCTGAAGAACACAACGAACCCTCACTACGACGGCGAGGTAAAGTACGGCGACCGCGCTGAGCATTGCTGGAACGGCGATACCAATCTGCCGAACTATTTGTCGCGGTTGCACTACAACACGATGTATCTGCCGAAAATCATGGAGCGCATCGAGAAGACGGCGCCGCCGGGAGCTGACCTGACGAGTTGGAGATATTAGAAACGTCACAGCCAAGGCGGTCAGATTGCCGAGCGCGAGCGACGGTTGTCACAGCGAAGTCCAGTGCACACGTGCTAAACCGGAAGCATGACGGAGGTCTGTTATGCCTTCTTTGCAGGATAGGTTCGCACAAGCGCAACAGGACGTAAACGGTCTCGCCCGGCGTCCCGGCAATGACACGATGCTGAAGCTCTATGCCCTCTACAAACAGGCCACAAAAGGCGATGCTTCGGGAGAGCGGCCTGGTGGCTTCGATTTTGTCGCAGCCGCCAAGTTCGATGCCTGGAGCGAAGTGCGAGGCACACCGCCCGACGAAGCCATGAAACAGTACATCGACCTGGTGGCGTCGCTCCAGGGGGTTAGAACAAGCTAACTGTGTTGAATTCGCCAGAAAGGGGCCAAAGAGGACTTACTGGAGCCGAAGATCAGACTTGAACCGATGACCTGTTGATTACCAAATGATGCCGGATTTCCACTAAGGTACTGTAAAGAAAATAACTTGATTCAGCCTCGGTTCGCACAGATGCGTTTATTGCGCTTGTTTGTTTTGAATAAGGTTGAAACGCAGCGACACGTTTACGACACACTAAATTGATGCGCCATTGGGCTCCTTGAGCAGGTCGATCCAGGAGGTGTGTTTGCACTCTTTATTGTGCAATTCTGAAAGCTGCGACCACCTCCAGAATCTGATGTTTCATCGAGTTTGGCAACTTGGCCGCATAGTGCAGAAGCCAGTCCTGGCCAAGCCGTTGCAGATCCAGTTCGTCGGTGTGGATTGTGCTGCCGGTGTGTCGACCGTGAGAAATCCAGTCCAATAACGCCTTTTCCGGCTCAGGGTGCCCGACGCGCACGACCGCGTCAGACCCGCACAGATTAGGGGCGGCGCCAACTCCTGCCTGCAACTTCCTGATTTACAATGTGTTCTCTGCTTGGATGGATTATACGTTCTGCCCATGCGGTCCTTGCCACCTCCACAGGTTGCGATCGGCACAGGAGAATGGCACGGGTATTGAGAGCATGGGGAGGTCCGCTTGTCGACCATTGCTTCTCATCCCGGGGCCCTACATTTTAGATTTGAGACTTATGCGTCCACCGCACTCCCGGATGATCGGCCTGGCAGCATTGACTTGCCTGCTGTTACTCGCACCCGCAGTCAAGGCACAAGGCCCAACGCTGATCACTCTGGATCAGGCAATCGATCTGGCGCTCGCACATAATCACTCGTTGAAGGCGACACGCACTTTCATTCTGCAAAACCAGGCGCAGGAAATCACCGCGAACTTGCGTCCGAATCCGACTCTGAACTTTGATTCCCAGTTCGTGCCAATTTTTTCTCCATCTGATTTTTCAGCTGACAATCTGAGCGAAGTCCAGCAGTTCGACGCCGGCATCGGATACCTGTTTGAACGCGGTCAAAAACGGCAGCATCGCTTGCAGGCTGCCCGCGATCAAACAGCTGTGACGCGTGCCCAGGTTGCGGATGCCGAACGCAGCCTCACCTTCGACTGTGGCCCAGCAGTTCGTCGCCGTGTTGCTGGCTGAATCAACGCTGCGTTTTGCCCAGCTAGACCTGAAGAGCTTCGAGCAAACGGTCGATAGTTGCCGAGGCACAGTACAAGGCGGGCTACATCAGCGAAGGTGATTACCTCAAGATCAAGCTGCAGCTGCTGCAGTTTCAGACCGACGTTTCCTCCGCCCGTCTGGCAAGGGTGCAGGCCCTCGTCGCGTTGCGGGAATTGCTGGGCTACGATGCCGTCCCCGCCAATTACGACGTGGTTGGCGATTTGACCTACCAGCCGGTCGCGGCGAAATTGGAGGACTTGCAGGCCAAGGCACTCCAGGAGCGTCCTGATTATCACGCCGCCGAGTTAGGTGTAACCGCCGCTCAGAGCCAGATAGCGTTGGCGAAGGCGTATGCCAAACAGGATGTGGACGCCAGTGCGGCATACTCACACGTGGGGGGCGAGAGCAGCGCTTCGTTCTTTGTGAACTTCGGTTTGCCCATCTTCAACCGCAATCAAGGTGAAATCGCGCGCACTGGCTACGCCCTCACGCAGGCGCAGGAGATGCAGCAATCGGCCAGCGACACGGTGCTGTCCGATGTCAGCGATGCCTATGAGGCCCTGCGCAGCAGCGACGAAGTGGTACAACTTTATACATCCGGGTACTTGAAGCAGGCGCAGGATTCACGCGATATCAGTGAGTATGCTTATCAGCGCGGAGCTACGAGCCTGTTGGATTTTCTCGATGCCGAGCGCAGCAACCGGGCAATTCAACTGGCCTATCGTCAGGCTTTGTCAGCGTACATGACCGCGGTCGAGCAGCTTAAAGCAGCTGTCGGAACAAGGAACCTGCCGTGAAGATGAGACGTGATCGCATGCGGCACCTAATCGCGCTAACGGCCTTATCCGCGATGGTGCTGGCGCTCAGCTGGTTGCAGCGGCGCGGGATCTGAAAACGCCTCTAAGAATCATGCGAACAACGCGAACACGGCTGAGTTATTCACCATTCCGTCGGAACAGATGGCACACGTGCAGGTGCTCGCGATTGAACCCAGCAGTCTGACGCGCACCCTCCGGCTGACCGGAGCCGTGGCTTACAACAGCTTCCATACCACGCCGGTGATTACGCAGGTCAGCGGCCCGGTAAGCCGGATCGTGGTGGTTCCGGGCCAGCAGGTGCAGCGCGGGCGAGCCCCTGCTGTACGTGGCCAGTCCCGACTATTCCCAATTGCGCACCAATTATCTGAAGGCCAAGGATGCGTATGCGCTGGCGCAAAAAGCGTATGCCCGTGCGCAGGACTTGTATCAGCATCATGCCATCGCCGAACAGAATCTGGAGCAGGCTGAGTCCGTCGCAGACGCAAGCGCAAGGTGACCTGGCGGCAGCAGAAGCCGCTTTGAAGGTGATGGGAATCACCAATCCCGATGCGCTGGTGAAGGCGCCGCCTTCCTTTGAGGCGCTGGTAAAGTCGCCGATTAGCGGCGAAGTGGTCGAGCAGAACGTCGCGGTGGGACAACTTGCTGCAGACTGGCGTGACCCAGTGCTTCATGCTTTCCGACACCAGCACCGTTTGGGTATTGGTGAACATTTATCAAAAGGATTTGCCATACGTGCGCGTCGGCGATGCGGTCACGATCCAGACAGAGTCCTATCCCGACGTCTTCCATGGCCGTATTTCCTACGTCGCAGCTTCGCTGGATCCGAACACGCGCACACTGCAGGCGCGCATTGAGACCAGCAATCCCGGGCTAAAAGCTGAAGAAGGACATGTACGTCGTGGCCGCGGTGGATGCGGGCACCATCCAGAACGCCATCGCCGTGCCGGATTCCGCCGTGCTGCGCGACAGTGAGAACCAGCCGTTCGTCTACGTTGAAGTATCCGGCAATCAGTTTGGCAGGCGCAGTCGTCACTCTCGGGGAAAGCATGAAAGGACAAACGCAAGTGACCAGCTGGGTTGAACCCCGGTGATCGCGTCATCGGAGATGGCAGCTTGTTCCTGCAGTTTGCGAACTCGCTGCAGCGTTAGAACGAAACGATCGAACTTGACGAAGAGACCGTGATGACAACCATGCTGTCCAAACCTGAATGATCCATCGCATCGTACAAGCGGCGCTGCGTCAGCGCTTTCTGGTGTTGATGCTGACGGGCTTCATGATGATCGCTGGCATCATCTCGTTCCGGCGCATGCCGGTGGACGCCTATCCCGACCTCTCGCCTCCGCAAGTCGAACTCATCACGCAATGGCCCGGCCACGCTGCGGAAGAAGTCGAGCGTCTGGTCACGCTTCCCATCGAATTGGAGATGAACGGCGTTCCGCACATGGTGGTGATGCGGTCCATCTCGCTCTACGGGCTCTCCGATATACGCCTCACCTTTGAAGAAGATACCAACGACTACTTTGCGCGACAGGTCGTCTTCGAGCGAATCGCACAAGCCGCCTTACCCGCGGGAGTGACACCGGCGATGGCTCCGCTCTTCAGTCCCAGCGGCCTGGTCTATCGCTACGTGCTGGAGAGTCCCGATCGCAGCCCTCAGGAGCTGAAGACCATTGAGGACTGGGTGATCGAACGGGCTTACCGTTCCGTTCCTGGCGTCGCCGATGACTCCGGATTTGGCGGCACGACCATGCAGTATCAGGTGCTGCTCGATCCCGCCAGGATCTATGGATACCACTTAACCGTCCCGGCAGTAATGAACGCCTTGGGCGCCAACAACTCCAATGCGGGCGGTGGATTCTACTCCCAGGGTGGACAGTTTTATTATGTGCGCGGCATCGGACTGGTGCGCAACACCGGCGATATCGGCAACATCGTCGTCGGCAGCAGCAACGGTGTGCCAATTCGCATCAAGGACATTGGCGATGTCGTGATCGGCCATGCGCCTCGGCTCGGCGAATTCGGCTATCAGAAGAATGACGATGCGGTGGAGGGCGTGATCCTCATGCTTCGCGGCGAGCAAACGCAGAACGTTCTCAAGGGGGTCGAAGCCAAGACCGAGGAATTGAACCGGAGCGTCCTGCCGCCGGATGTCAAAATCCATCCCTTTTACGATCGCAGCGACTTGGTGAAACTGACCACCGATACGGTGGAAGATAATCTGCTCCGCGGCATGGTCCTGGTGCTGGTCGTTCTGATTTTCTTCCTGGTCAGTTTTCGCGCGGCGGTCATCGTCGCTCTCACGATTCCGCTCTCGCTTTTGTTCGCCTTCATTATTTTGCATGCGCACGATGGCGCCGCCAACCTGCTCTCCATCGGAGCGATCGATTTCGGCATCATCATCGACGGCACGGTCGTCATGGTGGAAAACATCTACCGTGAACTCGCGCTGCGCGAAGGACAGACCTATAAGCTGAACGAAGTCATTCTCGCGGCGGCGAAAGACGTCGATCGCCCGATCTTCTACTCGGTTGCCGTGATCCTGGCGGGTTACCTTCCGATCTACGCGCTCAGCGGGCCTTCGGCGAAGTTGTTCCATCCCATGGCCGAGACCATGTCGTTCGCACTGATCGGCGCGCTGATCCTCACGCTTACGCTGGTTCCGGTCCTGGCCTCGTACTGGTTCAAGAGCGGCGTACGCGAGCACATCAACCGCGCCTTCGAATGGATGAAGCGCAAGTACGCGACGCAACTGGATTGGGCACTGGCGCGACCCAAACTCACCATGTTGATCGCGGTCCTTATCTTCGGCGTAACCCTGCTGCTGGTTCCCTTTATCGGCGGCGAGTTCATGCCCCACCTCGACGAGGGCGCACTCTGGGTACGGGCAACCATGCCGTACACGATCTCGTTTGAAGAGGCGAGCCGCATCGGCCCGCAGATACGCGCCATTCTGATGTCGTACCCGCAAGTCACCGTGGTCGGCTCAGAGCTGGGACGGCCGGACGATGGAACCGACCCCACCGGCTTTTTCAACTGCGAGTTTTATGTCGGTCTGAAGCCCTACAAGGACAAAGCCTGGAGCGGCGACATCAATACCAAGCCCAAACTGATCGAGGCGATCAACCAACAAGCTGAGCGCTTTTCCCGGAATCGTCTTCAACTATACCCAGCCTGCTGAAGATGCCGTGGACGAGGCGCTGACCGGGTTGAAGAGTTCGCTGGCCGTCAAGATTTATGGCGACGATTTGGCGGTACTCCAGGACAAAGCCATCCAGATCAAGAACACGCTTGCCAAGGTGCCGGGATTCACCGAGCTGACGGTCGTGCGCGAACTGGGCCAGCCGAGTTTGCTGATCGATGTGGACCGCGACAAGATCGCCCGCTACGGAATCAACGTCGCCGACGTGGAAGCGGTGATTTCGGCGGCTGTGGGCGGGCAGGCCGTGACCCAGGTTATCCAGGGGGAGAAGTTGTTCGACCTGGTCGTCCGCATGCAGCCCCAATTCCGCAGCAGCGCTCACGAGATCGGCGAGTTGCTGGTTGGTACTCCCGATGGCAAGCAGATTCCGCTGAGCCAACTGGCTGAAATTCGAGTGGGAAATGGCGCGTCGTTTATTTATCGCGAGAACAACTCGCGCTACATCGGCGTGCAATACAGCATTGAAGGGCGCGACCTGGAGCGTGCCGTGCGCGACGGCCAAAGAGCGGTCGATCAAACCGTCGCGCTGCCCCAGGGCTACTGGCTGACTTGGGGCGGTGAGTACAGTCAATTTCTGGCAGCCAAAGCACAACTCGCATTGATCGGCCCACTCGCGGTGGTGATCATCTTCATGATCCTGTTCGCGCTGTATGGAAACTTCAAGTTCCCGGTCACGATTGCGCTGGGCGTCGATCATGACTGAACCCGTGGGTGCGCTGATCGCGCTGAAGCTTACGCATACTCCGTTCAGCGTTTCGTCGGTTTTGGGATTGCTGGCGCT
The DNA here is from genome assembly GCA_963814165.1 of uncultured Acidobacteriaceae bacterium. Lineage (GTDB taxonomy): Bacteria > Acidobacteriota > Terriglobia > Terriglobales > Acidobacteriaceae > DASRAA01. The sequence continues at coordinate 313,601 of CAWFBW010000021.1, forward strand.
GTTGGGTGTCTCGGTGGAAACGGCGGTGATTCTGGTTTCCTACATCAACAAGCTTCGCCAGGAAGGAATGGACATCCGGACAGCCACTCGCGAGGCGTCGCTGCTGCGGCTTCGTCCGATCATGATGACGGCGCTGGTCGCATGCCTCGGCCTGCTCCCCGCCGCACTCGCCACCGGAATCGGCTCCGACACTCAGAAACCCTTCGCCATCGTGATCGTGGCAGGTTTGATCTCCCGGCTCTTCATCGGATTCTTCGTCAATCCGGTGCTGTACCAGATGGTTGCCCGCGAAGGAGATGTTCTGCAGGTGTAGCTTCCCGCGGGGTGCAATTGAAATGGCAAGCGGAAAAGAACGCTCTGCTGATGCCTCGCAGTCACTCTCCTCGAAGTCGTACGTAAAATCCGGAGGAACGCGAAGCGACGGCAGCCATTCTTCAACAAAAACGTCGCAGGATCTTATGCACCAAGCTCACTGCGAACCGTTTCCCCACTCCTTCAAGTTGTTAAAGTAAATGGCTCATGGCAAGACACTGCATATTTATTGGTCCCAAAATCGCGCAATACAATTACTTGAAGACCTACTATCTGGAAATGCATTGCCGGTGTTTGCATTGACCGCGGTTCTTTACAGAGACTTTGGATTTCAGCTCTAAGATGAGAGTGCGGAAGAGGTTGTGTCGAACTTTCGGGACGATTTCGGGTTCAGAGATCGCGTCCCAAGGGAAAACGATGCGTATTCCTATCTGTTTGTGGAAGACCTCAAACAGTTCCGTTCCAAGCAGATCTTTAGTAGATCTGAGCAAGAGCAATGAGCAAGCTGTAGTGCACCCTTCCAGAACTGGACACGGTCATAGGATATGATTCAGGGCCTCCGCCGGGAGGCGAGATGGGAAGAAGACCAAGAGTTCAGAGAACCGCCGAAGAGAAGTTTGCCATTGTGATGGAAGGTCTGAAGTCGGGGAAAGTCTCGGAGACCTGCCGCAAACACGAGATTGGTCCTGCGCTGTTTTACCGTTGGAAAGACGAGATGGAGAAAGGTGCTCTGGCTGCGCTTGGGGGGAGGAGCGCAGCCGCGCCGGCCGACGAAGAGCAGTCCAAGCGCATCAAGCAACTGGAGCGTGCGCTGGGGCGGTCGCATCTGCAGATCGAAATCCTAAAAAACGTGTTGGGCGAGTGAGCTGCGGGCAGGCTCATTCACAGGCCCGGCAGTTGGTGGCCCAGGGTGGTGAAGCGAAGTTGGTGGCCGAGACCATTGGCATAAGTCGGTCGTCTCTGTACTACCAGCCGAAACCTCGTACGTCGCGGGCTGATCGCCGCCAGGACGAAGCCATCGTCGTGGCCTGCGGCGACAAACCGGCATATGGCTATCGTCGGGTGGCGTGGTGGTTGCGGCGCAAGCAGGGGCTGACGGTCAACGGCAAACGCGGGTTGCGGGTGATGCGTGAACGCGGCCTGCTGGTCGCTCCACGGCGACTGCGGGCGCGGCGCCAGAAGGAGTGGGGCCGAGTGATAGCGGAGGCACCGAATCAAGTGTGGCAGTCTGACATGACGAAAGTGTGGGCAGGAGCCAACGTCGGCTGGGCTTACCTAGTCTCGGTCATCGATTGCTGCACCCGCGAGATCGTGGGCTGGGACCTGAGCCTACGTTGCCGTACGCAAGAAGCCATCGCAGCCGTAGAACGCGCCGTGCTGCAGGCGATGGCGGACGGATCGCGGGGCTCGGGACTGGTACTGACCACCGACAACGGCACCCAGTTCACCTCGACGCGCTTTGTCGAGACGCTGTCGCGCCTGGGCATCACCCATCGCCGTACGGCCTACAATCACCCCGAAGGCAATGGACTGATCGAACGGTTTCACCGCAGCTTGAAGGAGGAAGAGATCTGGCTTAACGAATACCGCAGTCTGGCGGAAGCCACCGAGTCGATCGTGCGCTGGATCACCGAGTACAATCACGACCGCCCTCATCGGGCGCTCAGCAATCGCACTCCACGCGAAGCCCGGGCGGGCTTCGCACAAACTCAACCCTTACCAAAAACCGAGGCCCTCAGTGTCTAGTTTAGGAGGGTGCACTACAAAGCGATCTCCAAAAGCACTTCGCTCACTTTCAGAAGCGGAGATGGGGCTTTCTGAATGCGTTACCCGACAGCGCAATCATCGCACGATTCCCAGATGCCTCAATCGAATCAGACCGTAGTGTTCGTGACGCGCTTCGAGGCGGCTTCGCCGGCGTGATATTTGTCTCCCCCTGGAACTAGCAAGAGCTGACATGCGGGCCGAGTTGCCATGACGCTTGCCGAGGGCGGAGAGCTGAGGGTGCGCTTTGTTCAGTTTCACCCCACATTGCAATACGAAGATTTTGTCGAAGGTCACGTGCCAAAGGCATCCGGACAGTTTGAACTGGTGCCCAAACACTTCCGCTTCTGTGAGCGAGGATGCCGCCCTAAGTGTTTCTTGCTCAATGGCTACGGGGACTACCCGATTGGCACGGAACGACACAAACAGTAACTTGGGATTCCAAGTGCCGCGAGTCTGTTCGTGATTTCGCGGAATTGTAGAGACGCCTGCAGTGCGAGGGAAACCATCCTAACTGGGGCAACAGCCAGCTGGAAAGCGATTACTTCGGACATTCGGGAGGGAAACACAATGGCAAAATACGGGAAAGCAGCGGGAAAGAGCGTGGAAAGCGCGGTGCGCCGTGAAAAGAAAGGAACCCTTCGTTCCGGCAAGGGAGGAAAGGGCGGAAAGGTGACCAGCAGAAAACAGGCCATTGCTATTGGCCTTTCTGAGGCCCGCAAAAAGGGAGCAAAAGTTCCCAAGAAGAAAACCAGCTAGCTGTGCGATTGGGGCTCCTGCGCGATCGGACAAGTGCTTGACTCTGACGCGTGCAATGGCGGAGGGCGAGCGTGAAAGCGAACACCCAGAAAGCTAGAGTGGAACCGATCCCATCCGAGGCAACCATCTCGACCCGCACGGAGGCAAAGCAGGTCGAAGAGCGGCTGGCTATTGGCGCGAACGTTGTTTACGAGACGATTCGTCGCCAGGGCGACGAGGAACTGCAGCGGCCCGCCTCGGCGTTGGCATGGTCAGCACTGGCAGCGGGACTGTCCATGGGATTCTCCTTCATCGCGGAAGCCCTGCTGATGGCGCACTTGCCGGATCGTCCGTGGCGGCCACTGATTTCGCGATTGGGCTATAGCATCGGATTCCTGATTGTGATCTTAGGGCGTCAGCAGCTCTTCACCGAGAATACCCTCACGGTGATTCTGCCACTACTTCTCCGCAAGAACATGGCGACGTTGTGGCAGGTTCTACGCCTGTGGGGCATCGTGCTCAGCATAAATCTGCTAGGAACATTCCTGATTGCACTCTGTCTTGCGCGTATTGCTTTATTCGACTCGAACACTCACGCTACAATGGTCGAGATTGGGATGTCTCACTTTGGCGCTAGCTTTGGCATCGTGATCGTAAGGGCCATTTTCGCCGGATGGTTGATTGCGCTCATGGTCTGGTTGCTCCCCGGGGCCGAATCCGCAAAGGTGAGTATCATCATTTTGCTCACGTACCTCGTAGGACTGGCGGGATTCAATCACATTATTGCCGGCTCTACCACCGCCCTGTTCGTAGTTGTCACGAACTCCGTTTCCTGGGCGATCTATCTAGCACACTTCTTTGTTCCTACTCTCCTCGGCAACATCATAGGGGGAGTGTCTTTAGTTGCGGCACTGGGGCATGCTCAGGTAGTGGGCGGAAGGCACGAATCGAAGCGGTAATGTCTCTCGCGGTTATTATGCCGCTCAGACCGCGACTGTGGACCACAGCCTTGCGCAATCCAGTGGACCCGCCGCACAAGGATGTCGTACATGCCCTTCTTTGTGCGTATCGAGGCTATTTCCACGTCACGAATACGCCAATCGATACGCCAAACATGACTGCTGTTGCGGTCCACCCCACAACCCGCAAGTACACCGGTATTGAGAACTTGTCCATTACCTTAGTGCTTGCCGCCATGTGCATGATGACCGCCATCAGGGGCGCGGCCAGTATGCCGTTCAGGACTGCGGCCCAAAACAGAGCTCGAATCGGGTCGATGTGGAGGAAATTCAGGGCAACGCCGGCAAGTGTGGCCACCGCGATCGTCACGTAGAATCCGGGGGCTTGTTCCGGCTTTTTCTCTAGACTGACCGGCCACTTGAAGGATTCACCCATGGCGTAGGCGGCCGAGCCCGCCAGAACCGGTATCGCTAGCAGGCCGGTACCGATGATCCCGCACACGAAGAGTCCCGCGGCCCAGCGCCCGGCCAGAGGCGCTAATGACTGTGCGGCTTGCGCCGCAGTGGCGACATATGTCTGGCCTTGGGCATGCAGAGTCGCTGCACTCGTGAGGATGATAAAGAACGCGACGAGATTTGACAGCGCCATGCCGACGTAAGTGTCGGTCCGGATGCGTTCCAACTGTGCCGGTGCTTGTCGCGGCGCGTGCTTGAGTGCCTTTTCTCCGCGATTGTTCTTGACCTCTTCGACCTCTTGCGAGGCTTGCCAGAAGAACAAGTACGGGCTGATCGTGGTACCCATCACGGCGACTAATCCCATCAAGTAGTCCTTGCTCCACGCCCAGCGCGGCAAGAGCGTTGCACGCAGTACCTCGTGCCACGATATCCGAACGAAAAAAGCCGTGGCGACATACGCAAGAAGCGAAAGCGTCAGCCATTTCAAGTACTTCACATAGCCCGAATAAGGTACGAAGATCTGCAATAGCAATGAAGCTAACCCGAACAGTAAGGTATAGACCCAAATCCTCGCCGGCACCAGCAACTGGGCAGCCGCACCCATAGCGCCGATATCAGCCCCGAGATTATAGATATTGGCGGTAAGCACTAGAGTGACTGCGCCATGAAGCAGCCATCTCGGATAATGTCGTCTGAGGTTAGCCGAAACACCGCAGCCTGTGACGCGGCCCACACGCGCGCTAATCTCCTGAATCGCTGCCATTAAAGGGTAGGACAGGAACATCGTCCACAGCATCCCATAGCCAAACCGGGCTCCAACTTGGGAATAGGTGGCGATACCGCTGGGATCATCATCGGAGGCGCCAGTAATTAGTCCTGGTCCGAGTACTTTTAGGATGCGGCGTATCCTGGCACCAAAGCCGTAAGCTAACTTCTTCTTGTTGATAGGCGCCTCGACCGAGCCGCGGCGAGACGCCCCAAAAGATCCTGTCCCTTTTTCAAGATTGCTGTGATTGGCCGACATGCGTTTAGTCATTTGGGGACGTACCACTCGGATTCACGCTGATTGCGACTGACGACAAATCACGAACCCGAGGAAAGGGCAGGGGCTCGCGGCCCGCGCCCTCTCACTGGCACACCAATGGCGAGCCACTTAAGCTAATCACCGCTTGCGGTCGCTGGCCGGTACGCAGGAACGAATTGTACCCGCAGGCTGTCTCCCAGCTCGTGTGCCTTTCCGGCGATTTTCGTCCGGGTTTCCCCTCCGTTAGCCGGGGCAATGAGCAGACCGACTCCGACCCCAACTCCTACACCCACCGCGAACCGGAGCACGTTCCAAGCGGCGCGATTGTCATCGTGGCGGAGAGCTCTTGTTACTTTTTCGAGGTTGTCGGTAGCAGCTCCATATTTGTCGCGCGCCAAGTCACGGAGATCGTCAACCCCTTCCGAGACTCGCTCCCGAACGCTCTTTCTGACACGATCGGATTGATCCAGTATGAAAAGGCCGGTGCCGAGCGCGACCTTTAGAATGTCTTTCAACTTCATAGTTCCCTCCCTCAAGTGCTCAAAAATTCACAAACAAGCGAAGGGCAGCGCGCCTACACAGCCGTCCGCCGCCCAGCGAATAGGTTAAATATCAGAGTTATGAGGGCCAATAGCAGCAGAATGTGGATAAAGCCCCCTAACGTGTAGGAGGTAACTACTCCTACTAGCCACAAAACCAAAAGGACCACGAATATTGTCCAAAGCATTTCAACTCTCCTTCCTACGCTTGACTTGTAGGCTACTAGCGAATCGATCCGCTACAGCCTTCCTCTATACGCAGAGTAGCAACCCGTAGGAGGCCCGGCCATCGGGTCATTTCCGTATGAAAAGCCAATAATGTACTGGGCTTTTCGTCGGAGTACTGTGCTCGACGAAGCAAAGAATGTCAGGCAAAGCGAAATCGTCAGCGGCAGTGCGCTCTATTTTGATACCGCATCTTTGGCAGCTTTGAGCAGCTCTGCCCCCAAAACCTGACGAGTTTCCTGGAAGTGTTTCCAAGGATCTCTGGTCAGGCGACGCTTCCATTCGTTGAACTGGGCGACCTCAAAGATGGGGTGTTCGGGTCGTTCGAGGTCGGACCAGCTCAATGGGAGTGCGACAGGTGTACCGCGGCGTGCGCGTGGCGAATAGGGAGCGATGGCAGTGGCGCCGCGTTGGTTGCGAAGATAGTCTATGAAGATGCGGCGTTTGCGTGCGGCTTTGCTCATCTTTGAGAGGTAACGCTCAGGCCGTCGCTGCTCCATGCCGAGGGCAAAGGCGTGTGCAAACTGCTTGATCGTGTCCCAATCGTATTTCGGCTTTATGGGGATAACAATGTGAAGGCCCTTGCCTCCTGTGGTTTTGAGAAAACTCACCAGACCCAACTTCCTTAGGTGCTTGCGAACGTCGGAGGCGCTATCGGCGAGCTGGCGCCAGGTAACGTCGGCGCCCGGATCGAGGTCAAAAACAATTTGGTCGGAGTGCTCGATGTCTGAAATTGTTGAACCCCAGGGATGCACTTCGAGCACACCCACTTGGGCGAGTCCGGCCAGCGCCTCTGGTGTTGAAAGCGTGATATAAGGCTGGGCTTTGCCCGCCTTCTTGTCGGAAATATCGACCGATTCCACACCGGGAGGGAGCCTGTGGTTGGCATGCTTCTGATAAAAGCAAGGCTGCCCGCTTCCGTCGGGACAGCGCACTAAAGACAACGGTCGGTCAGCCATATAGGGCAGCATGTGCCGCGCCATCGTCCAGTAGTAGTCCGCGAGCTGCTGCTTGGTTAGACCCGATTCGGCATCCAGGATCTTTCCCGGATGAGTCAGGCGGACGGGCGCATGTTCAAAGACTGACTTCCTGGAATTTTTGGTCCGAGTTGTCATGGCCGCGACGCTCCGAGGCGCGGCGTGCGAGGCGCGCCTTGCCGTGCAATACTTTGCGAAGACTGCTGGTTCATCGCGACGGACTTCGTCCGCGGGCTTGTCTTCGCGAAGGCCTTTGAACGCAGCTTGCCGGACTAATCCATCGGAAGTCCAGGTTGCGAAGCTGACCTGGGCTACAAGTTCGGGCTTTACCCAGATCGCTCGGCGACGGGACCCCGCGGGAGGCTTATCGAAGGACGCGAGCGGCTGGCGCAATTTCTCCAACCTGTCGCGTAGCACGCGATGTGTCTTCTGCGTGAAGCCGGTTCCTGTGCGTCCCGCATAGATGAGTTTGCCATCCGCGTAGTACCCCAGCATGAGCGCACCAACACCACGACTACCGTTTGAGGGCGCGGTAAAGCCGCCGATTACGAACTCCTGCTCGAGGACGCACTTCAGTTTGAGCCAATCTCCGCTGCGTCCCGAGCGGTATTGGCTCGTCGCCCGTTTCGAGACGATACCCTCGGCGTGCAGTTCGCAGGCCTTCTGGAACACGGTTTCGCCGTCTGTTGCGATATGTTCGCTGAAGCGAAGAATGTCGCCCTTATCTTTCACTAGCTCGGCGAGGACCGCCTTGCGCTCGACAAGCGGAAGCCCGCGCAGATTATGGCCGTCGAGGTGGGGCAGATCGAATACGAAGTACGTGAGATTTTTCTTAGCGGCTTCCTGTAAAGCTGCCTGCAGATCCGCAAAACTGGTCGTGCCATTCTGGGCAAGCACGACGACCTCGCCGTCGAAGATAGCGGTCTTGGCGGGAACAGAATTGACCGCATCAGCGATGAGTCTCATGCGGTGAGTCCAATCCAAACCTGTGCGTGTCAGAAGTTGTACGCGTCGTCTATTCTTGCGGGCCTGAATGCGGTAGCCGTCGAGCTTCAGCTCGTGCAGCCAGCCCGTTCCGCTTGGAGCACTTTTAACCGAAAGCGCCAATTCCGGAGCCACGAAGTCGGGGACCTTCTCTTTTGGCGCGTTGGCAAGGGCCGCACTCGACTTGAGCAATGCACCTAGTCTGGAGCCAGACAACTTTTGGACCCTCGCACGTTTCGTGACGGAAGATTTCCTCTCTTCCACAGGGAGCGTGTCATTGCGATGCCACGCGTGGCCGGTTGCAGATTCCCTGGAGTCCCACACGTGGTCTTCGCTGAGGGCGATTTGGTCGAGATCGCGCCCGGTCACGACGCTGTTTGGTTCGGCTTCCGTGACACCAGGTTCATTGCTGGCGCGCTCGAAGTCATCGTGTTCCTTTATCAGCAGCCAGTGAGGCTTCTGTTCGTTAGCCGCCTTGCCTCCCATGCGGACCAAGGTCCAATTGCCCTTCATTTTGGTGCCGTGCAATGTGAATTTGAGCGAACCCCGTCGAAGCCCCTCGTCAATGTCGGTGTGGCCTTGCTGCGGTTCCCAGGTTCCCTGGTCCCAGAGCATAACGATACCGCCGCCGTACTGGCCTTTGGGAATGATGCCTTCGAACCCGCCGTATTCCATCGGATGGTCTTCCACTCGAATAGCGAGCCGCTTGTCTCCTGGAAAGTAGCTCGGACCTTTGGCGATGGCCCAGCTTTTGAGCACCCCGTTCCACCCTAGCCGGAAATCGTAATGCAGGTGCGAGGCCGCATGTTTCTGGACGACGAAGGGAAGTTTTCGCCGCCGTGACGAAGCTTTCCCGCCGCCAGTTTTCGTGACCCGCGCCTTGCCGCTGGGCTCGGAGGTCACGTTGAAGTCACGCATTTCGCGGTAGCGCGCAAGCTGGCGATCGACCGCATTCGAGGCCTTTGCCCGAGACTTCGTACGCGCCTTGCGTTTGATCGCCATTGCCTATGCCGACCTGCGCCTTGTGGCATTAGCTGGCTTTACCAGTGCAATTCCTTCTTTTGCGGTCGCGGCCCTTCTGACGGACTTCTTTCCGGGGACATTGGATTTATCGCGCCGCACGCTCTTACGGAGCGCATCCATAAGGTTGATGACCTTGGCCGATTTTCGGAATGGTTCGGCCATCGGATGTGGGGCGTGCCTGACTTTGGCTTCGACCATCTCGCGCAGGGCCGCTTCATATTCATCTTTGAATTTTTCGGGAGCAAACTTCGCGGTTTTTCGCTCGACAAGTTCCTTGGCCAGCGAGAGCTGATCGTCGTCGACTGCAACGTTCTTGATCCCGGCGAAGTAATCGGCAGGATCGCGGAGCTCTTCGGCAAAGCGAAGGGTAAAGGCCATCATCCCCGCGAGCTTATTGTCCGACGGGGAGACGACTGCCATGAGATGTTCGCGGCCGCCAAATGCGATTTTGCCTATCGCGGCTTTCTTCGTCGTTTGCAGTGCTTTGCGCACCACGGCAAAGGCCTGCGCTTGGGCATCATTTTCCGGCACTACGAAGTAGGGCTTCTCAAAGTATTCGCGGTCAATGTCGTCAACATCGACGAATTGGGACACTTCCATGGTTTGGCGGGAGGGGATGCGCAAATTCTTGATCTCCTCGGGCTCAATCATTACGTATTCGCCCTTGCGATACTCATAGCCTTTGACAATGTCGTGTTTTTCGACAGGGTCTTCTTCGCCGGACACATTCTGGTGTCTGATACGCTCGCCTGTTGTGCGGCTGAGCTGATGGAAGTGGATTTCGCTCTTGGCTTCAACGGCGGGGAAAAGCTTTACGCCCACGGATACCAAAGAGATTTGGATCTGGCCTGTCCAGAAGGGTCGTGTCATTGCGATCTCCAAACGCAATGGATGCGAAATGTCGCGAAGAAGATGCTTCAGAGTCCTGGGAATTGGCCGCATTCTCACCAGGTTCTTGTATCTTGAGTTTAGACCCCCAGGGTAGATTCTAAGGACATTGCCTTATTCCCGTTCGCGTGGCACCATGATTCCCTTGATGATGGGGGATAAGTCGTTCATCGGAATGGCCCGCATTTCAACCCTCTAGACATAGCAGCACTCCTGATTTCTCACCGGGCCAACAGTTTTATGTGGACACTCTCGCCAAAGTCATACAAAACGGCCTTCGCGATTTTGTTCGCGATCCTGGTGAGCATAGGGATCATCTCGTATGTGATGTCCGATCGGTTCGCAACCAGCGAAGAGTTGGTCATACATACCCATGAAGTGATTTCCGAGCTGAAAAGCTTGTCCGGCAATCTCACCATGGCGCAAGACGCTCGCAGGGGCTTTGTCATCACGGGAGATCCAACGCTACTCATTGACTACGACGAAGCAATTCGAGGTCTGCCAGCGCACCTTAAAAACGTTCAAGTCATGACGGCCGACAATTCCACACAACAACAGCGGCTGGCTCAGCTCCAGCCGCTGATTGCCGAGAAATTGGCGAACTGGAATGCCTCCATCCAACTTTACCGGCAAGATCCATCCGCCGTGGAACAGCAGAAACAGTTCACCCTCCAAGGCAGCCTTCAGAGTGACAAAATGCGGACGCTTTTCGACGCCATGGAACTGGAAGAGAACCAGCTTCTTCGCGACCGTTCACGCGTCTCAGTCGCCAGGCAGAGCAGGGCCAGGATGATCCTGGTGCTGGCCTTCTTGCTGTCCTCCATGATGTTAGTTTCCTTGTTCTTACTGATGAGTTCCGAGGTCACGCGGAGGACCTGGGCCGAAGTGCAGGCCAGGGACAATGAAGAGAAATACAGACTGCTGGTCAATGGTATTCAGGACCAAGCTGTAATCAGAGTTGACTTGGAGGGACGAATCATCACCTGGAACATGGGTGCGGAGCGTCTGTTTGGGTTCCGCTCTTTGGAGATACTCGGCGAACCCTTCCACTGTCTTTACAACACCTGCGAATCGGATACGCCGCAGCGACACTTGCGCACTGCCCTCGAACAAGGCCATGTGACCGACGAGTGCGAACAGGTTCGAAACGACGGGACCCACTTTTGGGCAACTGCCGATGTGACGCTCTTGCGAAATGAACAGGGTCAACCGCGAGGTTATGCGGTGATCACTCGCGACATCACCGAGCGGAGGCTTCAACGCGAGGAAATCGAGCAGCGGGAAGCGCAACTCGACGCCTTTTTCTCCAATTCCCCTGTGGGGCTTGCGATCATCGATAAGGATCTTCGATTTCAGCGAATCAACGAGCCTTTTGCCCAACTCAACGGTTTGGATTCCCACGACCAGGTTGGGAAACCGTTGCGAGATGTCATTGCCCACCTCTCCTCGCAGACTGAACCTCTCCTTCGCAAGGTTGCAAGCACGGGTGAGCCCCTGCTGACCCAGGAAATTAAGGGGCCGGTTCCCTCCAGCCCGAACGTAACGGGATGGTGGCTGAAGTCGCTCTTTCCAGTTGCAAAAGAAGGTGGCGTGGTGACACAAATGGGGATCGTTGTCCAGGACATCACTGAACTAAAACGGGCGGAAACCCTGGTGCGGCGCCTGAGTGGTCGCCTGCTCCAGGTCAGGGACGATGAGAGAAGGCGCTTGGCGCGTGATCTCCACGACTCCCTTGGGCAGACGCTGACCGCGATAAAGATGAACCTGTCTTACCTCGGAAGGGATACTTCCAATCTGGATGAGCGCGGACGCGGGGCTGTAGCGGAGAGCACGGAACTGGTTGACAGCTCCTTGAAAGAGGTCCGCACGCTCTCCCATCTGCTGCATCCTCCGATGCTCGACGATGTCGGTTTGTTGGCAGCGATCCGCTGGTTCGCCAATGGATTCTCTCAGCGAAGCTCGATTCAAGTAGACCTGGCCTTGCCCGCTGACTTGCCAAGACTCTCGACAGAACGGGAGACCGCAATCTTTCGAGTTGTGCAGGAGAGCCTGACAAATGTGCATCGTCATTCCGGTAGTGTTACCGCGACGGTCCGCGTGGAGAGGGACGGCGATCTGCTTCACGTGTTCGTGATTGACCAGGGCCGTGGCATATCCCCCGAGAAGTTGTCGTTCCACCAGGAAACCGCAACAATTGGAGTCGGGCTGCTAGGCATGCGTGAGCGGTTGCGCCAGTTTCGAGGCCAACTGGACATCGACTCCAGCAGTCAGGGAACAACCATTCACGCTATAGTTCCATTGAGTGAGGTTTCATGAACGCATTGCGGATACTAATTGCCGATGATCATGACATTGTTCGGAAAGGCCTGAAAGTGCTCATCGAAGAGCACGCCGGCTGGGAGGTCTGCGGCGAGGCCCGTTCCGGGCGTGACGCCGTTGACAAATGTACACAATTGCATCCTGACGTTATCGTAATTGATATCAGCATGCCCGACCTGAATGGCCTGGAGGCGACCCGGCAGATCCGCAAGGCCTGTCCCAGGACTGAAGTGCTGGTTATCACTCATCATGATTCCGATGAGATGGCGGCCGAAGTGATGGACGCGGGGGCGCGTGGTTATGTTCTCAAGTCCGACTCAGACACCGACCTGGTTCGTGCGGTGGAAGCCCTGAGTCATCACAAACCGTTCTTCACCTCCCGCGTTACCGAGATGTTTCTTGCCAATCGCGGAAGCCGGGTGACCGACCCTGCCGAGATGATGCGCAATCGCCTGACCCCGCGGGAACGCGAAATTCTCCAGCTTCTCGCCGAAGGCAAGACCGCGAAAGAGGTGGCCACAATTCTGGGAATCGCTGTCAAGACATCGGATACACATCGCACTAACATAATGCGGAAGCTCGACGTCCACTCAGTTGCCGAATTGGTGCGTTATGCCATTCGGAACAAGGTCGTGGAACCCTGAATCGCAAAATACGTAGATAACCGTATTGGCATCGGCGCAATGATGGGTTCCAATGAAGTGGACTGGCCGGGCTCATGTCACTTACTCGGGTTTTGCTCGCTGACGATCACTCCTTCGTACGGCGTGGCTTGCGCACTATTCTGGAAGCCACCCATCACTACGAGGTCTGCGGTGAGGCTGCCAACGGTTCTGAAGCGCTGGAACTGGCACGCCGGCTCACCCCTGACATAGTGATCCTCGATATCTCGATGCCTCCGCCCAACGGCCTGGAGGTAGCAGCACAACTCCGCCATTCACTTCCCAACACCAGAGTATTGCTAGTCACGATGCATGACTCCGAAGAAATGCTACGCGCGGCCGCAGCGACTGGCGCATCCGGGTTTCTGCTGAAATCGGATGCAGAGGAGCTCCTGATGGTTGCCTTGGAACGGCTTGAACATGGGCAACCATTTGTAAGTCCGGCATTTGATCCGGAACTCACCAGTCAGCTATTTCAATAAGCAAATAACAATCTTCAGGGATCCGTTTCTTCAAGCGAACCCGCTCCATGTGGCCCATTCGCATGCAACTTCCACCTCTTACGGGATTTCCGTTACCCAGATACGGCCACCACCCGATGGCCGTACCAATTTACTCAACCTAGTATTGGCCTAGAGCCTTGTATTGGCCCATTGCCTTGGTAACCAAGGCCGGTGTCGGAAGCGACGCCAAGCTCGCTTTCGGAGAACAGGAGACGATATGTGGAAACGAAATATTGGATTACGAATCGCACTCTGCTGTGCAGTCTTGCTGTCGACGGTGAACCTGGCGTGGGCCGAAGACCGCCAGGATGAAGTTGACCGCGTCAACGCCTCAGCCAAGGTCCTGAACGAAATCATGGCGGCCCCGGATAAAGGGATACCGCAGGAAATCATGGAGCAACGCTGTTTGCGTTGGTGTTGTCCCGTCCCTGGTGAAGGGCGGTTTCATATTTGGCGCTGAGTATGGCAGGGGCGTCGCGTCATGTCGCACTTCGACCGGGTGGAGCGCGCCTGCGCCATTCATGATCGCCGGCGGAAGCTGGGGACTGCAGATCGGAGGGGAAGCGGTCGACTTGGTCATGCTAGTCATGAATCATGATGGAATGGAAAAGCTTTTGTCCAGCAAATTTAAGTTGGGCGCTGACGCGTCGGTAGCTGCGGGTCCTGTGGGGCGTCATGCAGAGGGCGAGACAGACTGGAAGATGAGGGCCCAAGTCTTGACATACTCCCGCGCGCGCGGAGTATTTGCCGGCGTGACTGTGAATGGAGCGGTCATCCAGCAGGATGATGACTCAACCCGAGCCTTATACGGTCGCCAAGTCTCGTTCCGCAGCATCTTGCAGGGAAAAGTTGCGGCCCCCAGCGGCAGCGGGACTTTTCTTGCGGCAGTGAGAAAGTTCTCGGCCAACGCCGAGGCAGCCAAGCTGAATGAGCATTAGGCCGACGGGCAACAGTAGCTCTTTGGCTGGGGCGAGCCAGGCTGCCATCACTAGCGTGAGCCAGCCGATCGCCCCACCTTACCGGTCACTCACGGCCATCGGTTCTGCGGAAAGGCGAACGATGATCGGCCGGGAAAATCGACTGGGAGACCCGTTGTAACAGAAGGAGTAGCAGGAGTGCTTTGGACAATTTTTGTGATTCTACTGGTGTTGTGGCTGTTGGGCGTTGTCACTTCCTACACTTTGGGCGGCTTTATCCACATCCTCTTGGTGTTGGCGTTAGTGGTCATGCTGATTCGTATTATCCAAGGACGCAGTCCGGTCGCCTAGAAGCTCATTAACGTTGGTGATTCATGCACTGCCGTTATCTACCATTGCGCGGATTGGTATTGCTACTTCTCCTGCTCGCCCCCAGCATGATGTCGGGCTATTCGATACTCACCCACGAGCAGATTGTCGATCTGGCTTGGCCTGACCGAATCGAGCCTCTCTTGCGTCGTCGATTCCCTAATGCGACGGAGGATGAGTTGGTCAAGGCACACGCATACGCTTACGGCGGATGTGTGATCCAGGATCTCGGCTACTACCCATTCGGCAGCAAGGACTTCAGCAACTTAGTGCATTATGTAAGAAGCGGCGATTTCGTGTCGGCCTTGTTGCAGGACGCCGATGACCTCGATGAATACGCATTCGCGCTGGGAGCGCTCGCGCATTATGTTTCGGATACCGAAGGTCATCCCGCGGTAAATCGCTCGGTCGCATTGGAATATCCGAAATTGAGAGCGAAGTTCGGCGACCGGGTCACGTATGAAGACAATCACACGGCGCACATACGAACCGAGTTCGGCTTCGATGTTGTCCAAGTCGCCAAGAACCGCTATACCTCTGAGTCATACCACAACTTCATCGGCTTTGAGGTTTCCAGGTCCTTGTTGGAGCAGGCTTTTCGCGAGACGTATGGAATGGAGCTGGGGATGTGTTTGCAAATGTGCCCCTTGCTATCGGGACATTCCGGCATTCCGTGAGCACCATCATCCCTGAAATGACTCGAGTCGCGCTGGTTACCAAACACGCGGAACTGGTTCGAGAGAATCCCGATTTCAGCAAGAAGAAGTTTCTCTACCGGCTTTCTCGCTCCGAATATGAACGGGAATGGGGCAAGGTGTATCAGAAGCCGGGATTTGGAGCTCGGTTTCTCGCATTCGTCATTCGCCTGCTCCCTCGGATCGGTCCGTTGAAGGCTGTCGATTACACCCTGCCTTCTACTACCACTGAAGATCTCTACATAAAAAGCGTTAACAATACGGTCGATTCGTACAAGGCTAAATTGGCCTTACTCCAGGATGGTCAAGCGCTCTCCCTGCCCGATCTTGACTTCGATACTGGCAAGCCTACGAAGCCTGGCGAATACGAACTGGCTGATAAGACTTACGCCAAACTCCTCGGCAAATTGGCGGAGCGTCACTTTGACTTAGTAACTCCCGCGCTGCGAGACAACATCCTGGCCTTTTATTCGAGTCCCTTCGCCGTCCAACCTGACAACACTACGCCGGACCAACGTCGTAAAGTGGTTTCGGAAGTGGCAGACTTGAAGAGCTGCAGCCCAGCCGGCCAATAGCTGAATCGAAAGACCGAAGTACGAATGACGTCTCTGGAGCACGTGCACGCAATGTGTAACCGATTCCCCCAGGGGCCGGCGTTCGCCGGGCCAGCAGGGTCAGAAATACCGCAACCGGTGTGCAGCAGCCAACGAAAATCGTCGTGTGTATGTGATGAAAGTAACCTGTTTTTCCCAACGGGGCGGATGGCGGGACTACTACTACAAGAACAACGGTTGGAGCAGAAGGCAATGCTCGCCGCCAGGGCGAACTCGGGGTCTTGATACATGGCCCGTCGCGAATCAAGCAGCACGCAGGCATGCTTCATGACACGCGAGATGAGACGACGTCTCGCATTGCGATTCCTTACTGATTCTCTGCGTTTTCGGAAGGCTCTCAGCACGGTACTGAAGGCTACCCAGACCAAATCGTCCGGTGCGAATGGGCTCGACCAGACGTCCCAAACTTCTCGGGCCTGGCTGGTGTTTCTGCGCCTTACTAATTTCAAATCTCCAGCGCGATGATAGTTCGGCGATTCCTGCGGCACGCGTGAGTGGCTCGCACGCTCAGCCATGTTGTCTAGGTTGGGGGACGGGACAGTCCAGCGGGTTGAACCAGCGGATGAATCGCGGAATCGGTAAAGGGAGTCCGAGGCCCGCCACGCAGGTGGTTGCCTGTTGGTGGCGGGATCTCGGTCTGGCCGGGTCTCAGAAGCAGAGGCCCTAAATGGCTCTTCATGAGTTGCCTGGTCACAGAGGCTTCGTATTCCGGCCGGTTAGCCGAGAGTTCCGGTGCGAGGCAGTGGCCGGTCGCTCTTGGCATAGTCCGCGCTCGATTCACTCTGTCGAGGAAATGTCTTGCGCACCCGTGTGCTCAAGGATCGCCTTGGCCCGCTTGGTCCACTCCGAACTGTCGCAATGAATGGAGATCAGGATGCCCCCGTCTCGCACGCGTCCTTCGTAGCGTTTAGCCTCGTATTCCGGAATGCCCATGCCGATCAGGGCGCCAGTCAGGCCCCCGACCGCACTTCCCACACCAGCGCCGGCGAGTGCAGCCAGGATTGGCCCAGCAGCGATGAACGGTCCGAGGCCAGGAATGGCCAAGGCTCCGATTCCAACCAACCAGCCCAGCGCGCCTCCCAGCACTAAACCCGTTCCGGCGCCGGCCGTGGCGCCTTCCGGTGCCTTCGTCTCCTTCTTATGGGCGAAGTCTTTCGATCCCACATTTTCCGGAAACAATACCGATATATCGGTGTTCCGGAATCCTGCGGCCTTCAGGGCCTCGACCCCGCTTTCCACGTCAGAGTACGTGGGGTAGATGCCGAATACAGACGTATTTTTACCTGCCATGAGGATTCTCCTTCAGTCAGTGTGTTTACTACGGTTGAACATCTATTTCTGGTCGGGGACAACGGTTAGGTCGTTGATGACCTTCCCGTTGCCGGCCACTTCATCCGCCTTGGCCTCGATTGCCCGCTTCTCATCCTCACTGCGGACCGGCCCCTTCAGAGTGACGGTGCCATTCTGCGAAATGATCTTCACGTTGTGCGCGTAGGTCGAAAGAGACTTGTCCTTCATGATCGCCTGCCGGACATGCTGGGTCATCTCGCGGTCCGTCTGGGTCTCTTTCTGCTGCTGGGCCGTGGTCGAATTGGCGGTGTGATCTTGCGCATTCATCTTTGTGTTGTCGCCAGCGGGCATCTGGGTGCTGTCGCTGGCGGCAGGCGGCTGTTGGGGTGCCGGTTGTTGCGCGAAGGCTCCCAGTGAGGCCCAAAAGAGCAAGCCCGTCAATACCGCTGTGTGGAACGTAATTCGCTTGAGTGCTTTCATTGTCATATCTCCTCGTCAATTGGGTTTGAGAATCTCACGAACCAACTTCCAGTAATCGAGTCCGTGAAGCGTTGGCCAGGAGCAACCGCAGACTGAAAGCGCGCATATCAGACGAACGTTGCATCCGCTCGGCTGGATCGCGTGATCTCGCTCGGCGTTCTGGCGGCGCGGAAAGTCGAGGCCTGCTACAGACGTCCCATCAGCAAAAGAACCACAAGGATCAGCACGATGAGCCCGACGCCCCCGCTGGGGTAATAACCCCAACCGCGGCTGTAAGGCCATGTGGGCAATGCTCCCAGCAGCGCCAAGAGCAGGATGATAATCAGAATTGTGATCATGGTATTCGCTCCTTTTTGTTCTGAGAGTTAGTTGGACCCTCGTGTGAATTCTTCAGCATGGAGGAATCGCTTCAACCCGCCTCGACTGAAGATCGCCGGTTCGCCCACGCGCAGAACCATCGCTGGAAAAATGGAACTTGGCCGCGGCTTAACTGTTGCATCAGCCGGCTTGCCCATTCTGGGGAAGTCTTCTCGGTCAACGATGACATCGACATGCCTTTGCAATTGGCCGGGAATCCGCGCCTCATCGGCGATCAGGATCACCGGGATCGTGCCCATTCGACGCTCGATCAGCGCTCCAATGCCAGGCCCGCAATTCGCGACAAACTGTGAATCAATGCAGATTACGTCCACGTGATCGGACTTCAATGCCGCAGCGGCCTGCTGCTCTTCGACCGCGCTGATCACTTCGACTCCGGCCGCTGCCAGATCTTTCCGCCGCTTGTAAGATCTCCTTGCATCGTTGTCAACCAGCAAAACCTGTGTGCTCATAACGCCTCCGCCTGGCTGCGTGCAGCCGTCTATTCGCACCTTAGGGCGAAACTGGCCTGAGGTACATACGGCCAATTCCCTAACGCTCTGACACTATTCCCTTAGTGGCTGCCGCTTCCCGATGACGAGTTATAGAGGTTGATTGCCGTGCCCTGCTCGCGAAGTGCGGTCACCAATTGGCGGGGTCAGACGCCGGTGGGATTTTCATCTCCGCCGGCGCCTGCCGTGGTGGGCGGGACATCGGGGTGAGGTTCAGGCGGAACAACTAACTGCGGAAACAAATGCAGCCAACGGGCTTCACAATATCGGCTTTGGCTGGTGCCAACAATCGGGTGATTGCCTTATATCCGTTAGCTTCATGGCCTAATCTCACCTTCGGCGGGGTAGCGACCTCCAACGGTTAGACCCAGGGGTTCAAAGCTTGCCAGCCGATGCGCCTGAGGATTATTCCCACACGCGCTAAGAGAAACACCGGATGTCCGAGACCGAACGACAAACTTAGACTGAAAGCTAGCAAGACCGCTCTACAGTTTAAAAAGGAGAGACGATGAACTCAGATCAGCTTGAGGGAAAGTGGAAGCAACTGAAAGGATCCGTGAAAGAAAAGTGGGGCAAACTGACCGACGATGATCTCGACATGATCGCCGGCAAGCGCGACCAGTTGGAGGGGAAAATCCAGGAAAGATATGGGATCACAAAAGAAGAAGCTGCGAAGCAAATCCGAGAGTGGGATGAGGCTTCGACTCGCGACACGGACGAAACCCCCGTTCGCCGGGCCAGCTAGACTGTTTCGAGCTAGGCGCCTGGTAAAGTACTCTGCTTAAATGGAGCCGCCCACCGTGCGGTGGGCGGTGCCCCACATTTGACTCCCAATATTTGGCTGCTGGCAACAAGGGTCCGCGCAATATCGCAGCATGCCGGCGTCGACTTCAATCCTGACGCGGCGTGTGCCGCAGGAGTTGGCCCGGGATTCAAGACACTCGAAGAGCTACAAACCCTTTGGCCCTTCGTTTAGAAATCACACAACGCGAGGGTGTTGGAGCCACGAAGATGAATGCTCGTGAGCCCGAATAGGCCAGTTAGGTCTTACAAATCTCCGCCTGAAAGCTTCAGCATTCGAATCTGAGTGCAAC
Organism: uncultured Acidobacteriaceae bacterium; assembly: GCA_963814165.1. Lineage (GTDB taxonomy): Bacteria > Acidobacteriota > Terriglobia > Terriglobales > Acidobacteriaceae > DASRAA01. The sequence goes on from CAWFBW010000021.1 coordinate 333,302, forward strand.
TTGGTGCCATTCGTAGGTGTTGCCAGCCTCCGGGTAGTGGAGCTCAATCATCGAGCACAATTGTCACCACGGCACCGCGCTGATGTCGCCGTCCATCGAAAACACGCCGTCGGTGATGACCAGCTTGTGCCCCGGCTCGTTCTTGATCTCGTTGAGCAGCTCTTCGGCGTGCGCCGCGTCTTTGTGGCGGAAGACCTTGATCTTGGCCCGCGACAGCCGCGCCCCATCGATAATGCTGGCGTGGATTAGCTCGTCAGAGACGATCCAATCCTCCTTGCCCAGAAGCGACGACACCGTGCCTGCGTTCGCTGTGAAGCCCGACTGGAACATCACGCACGCTTCGACGTTTTTGAAGCGCGCGATCTTCTCTTCCAGATCCATGTTCAGCGACGTAGTGCCGGCGATGGTGCGAACCGCGCTCGACCCCACGCCGAACTTTTTCGTCGCCGCGAGCGCCGCCTCGCTCAGCTTGGGATGCGTCGTCAGCCCCAGGTAATTGTTCGACGCCAGGTTAATGTCCTTCTTCCCGTCGAACGTGCACACGGGCGCCTGCTCGTCCTCAAGCACGCGCAGCTTGAAGTACGTGCCCTTCTGCTTAAGGTCGTTGAGTTGGTCAGTGAGATAAGAGAGTGGGTTGGTGCGGGTAATGGTTGTCATGAATCACTCCGATGTGATCCGACATTCTACCCCGCTCGATTTCCGCGGTCGACGCGCGCTCACGAAAATGCCCGGGAACCTGCGTCTCACTCGCGCGATCTGTCCATCCAGTGATCTCCGTATATGCGGCAAATTCCTGATCAGTCGATTTCACACTTCTTGACATACTTCCGCCGAGCAGCGCATCCAATAGGTGTGTTTATGTAGTCAGCGATTGCGCTACTTTCGAGGGCTTCATCGCGTTATGCCAACGCACTTCAAGATGGACCCTTCAGGAGTAGACGATATGACTCGACTTCGATTCTTGGCGCTCTTAAGCGTGTTGATTGTCACCGTAGCGGTAAGTTCCTGGGCTGCCGTATCGGTGTCGGTCGCTATTGGCCCCCCTGCGTTGCCCGTGTACTCGCAACCTCTATGTCCGGGCCCCGGATACATTTGGACGCCCGGCTACTGGGCATGGGGACCGGACGGCTATTACTGGGTACCGGGCACCTGGGTCTTCCCGCCCGAAGTAGGCTTCCTCTGGACGCCCGGCTATTGGGCATTCTCGGCCGGACTGTACTCCTGGAATCCAGGCTACTGGGGGCCGACGGTCGGTTTCTATGGCGGCATTGACTACGGCTACGGTTATACCGGTTCCGGCTATTACGGCGGATACTGGCACGGCCGCAACTTCTACTACAATCGCGCGGTCAATAACGTGAACGTCAACAAGATACACAACGTGTACAACCGTACGGTGATCAATAACGTGAACGTCACCCGCGTCAGCTACAACGGCGGCCCGCACGGCGTTCGCGCGCGGCCCACTTCGAATCAGTTGGCTGCCGAGCGGGGACGCCATCACGAAGCCACGCCGGTGCAGGTCGAGCACCAGCAAGCTGCTCGCAATCACCGCGAGCAATGGGCATCTGTGAACCACGGCAGGCCGACGATAGCTGCAACCCCGCGGCCCGGTGCGTTCAACTCTCGCGAAGTGACGCACGTAAATCATCCCACGGCGGATAACCGCCCCGAAAACGCGAACGCGGCAAACCACGCTGTGTCGCGGCCGCCTCAGCACGAGCAGAACCATCAGTCTGCTCGCAATACCGAGAACGTTCCGCGTCCGCCGGAGCACAGTCACGGGCAGCAACGGGCGGCGGAAAACACACCGAAACCGCCGAGCCAGCAGCAGCAGGCTGGCAACACGCCGCGGCCGCCTCAGCACGAGCAGAACCATCAGTCTGCCCGCAACACTGAGAACGTCCCGCGTCCGCCGGAGCACAGTCACGGGCAGCAACGGGCGGCGGAAAACGCACCGAAACCGCCAAGCCAGCAGCAGGCTGCGGAACACACTCCGAAGCCGCAGAACTATCAGCAGCAGGCGCGGCAGGCAAACAATCCGCCGCGTCAGGCTCAACCCCAATACCACGCGGCTTCGCATCCGCCCAGCCAACATCAGGAGCAGACCCCACACCAGACCGCGGCTCATCCGCCGAAATCCTCAGGTGGCCATCACGACAACAAGCCGCACTAAGCGTCCTAGGAGGCACCCCATTCGAGGCCCTCTTTTGGCCTTGAGTGGGGGTTTTCGCCCCCACAATCGGACTGTCGCTGCTACAACCAAAAAGAACGCTCACGCTTCGCTTCAACGGAACACCCGCGGACAGTCATTTTCCTCCTGGGCAAGGGACCACCTATCGGATCGTTGACGCGTTGGTCTGATCGAGGGTGAGGGAGTTCGTTCCCGCGTTCAATTGTAAAGCCTTATCCCACGCCAGCGCCTGATTGTTGTAGCGTGCCGTAATCATCAGGTAGTAGGTGTCCGCGGCGACGCTTGGAAGCGTGGCTTTGCCATTGGCATCCGCACGCGCACTTGACGCGGCACTCGCCTGCACGGCCGCCACAATCTTGCGGCAATCTGGCGTGTGGTTGAGGCAAGCGAGGGTCATCACCTTGTACTGCGAGGTTCCCGCCGGTACCTGCACGCCTGCCTTAGCCATCAAGTCGGCAACGCTATCGCGCAGCAGCACGTAAAGATGTCGGGCCAGCGGGTTCGCCGCGCCGGGTTGCACACTCAGTCCCGAGTTGATCGACAGTGCGGCGCTTCCGCCGACAGCGGCGGTTGTCGAGGCCGCCGTACGCGCAGGAATGGCGGTCGGTGAGGGAGCGGAAGCAACGTCGTCATGGCAGACGGTTTCGGCAGTTCTCCGGCCGCCAGAGTTTCCAGTTTGCATTGAAAATCGCGCAGGACTTTTGGTCGGCCAAAGGCTGCGGCAGCCTCGCCGCAACTTCTTTTGGACCTACTGGCGCGCTACGAGAGGAGGAGTGAGAGGTCGTCCGGACGCAGGTCGCGGATAAGGCTGTTGTCTGCGCCGATGATAGCGTCGGCCAGATCGCGCTTGGTTTTCTGTAACTCGAGCACTTTCTCCTCGACGGTATCGCGCGTAATCAGCCGATAGGCGAAAACCTGCCTCGTCTGTCCGATGCGATGAGTGCGGTCTACGGCCTGGGCTTCCACGGCGGGGTTCCACCAGGGATCGAGCAGAAACACGTAGTCGGCTGCGGAGAGGTTCAACCCAAGGCCGCCGGCCTTCAGGCTGATCAGGAAGAGACGACAATCCGGGTCGCTTTGAAAGCGTTCCACCCGAGCCTGCCGATTGCGAGTGGCGCCGTCCAGATACTCGTAGGTGACGCCGTCGCTGTCCAGACGGTCGCGGACAATCCTCAGCAGGCTGGTGAACTGCGAGAACACCAGTGCCTTGTGGCCTTCGTCGAGTACCTCGCGCAGTCGTGCCAGCAGCACGTCCAGCTTGGCGCTAGGATCGCTGCAGCGATTCTTATCCACCAGGCCGGGAGACAGGCCGCCTGGCCCGCTGTCCAGGCCTAACCAAGCCCCTCATCTCAACGGCACGTCGACCACGCCCCCGCATGGTTTTGCCGGACGGATACCCATCTCCAAAAGATCTTCCGGATCATAATAGCACCAACAGAAGGTCATACCTAGATTCCCGCACGCTCTTACGCAACTGGTACGAGTAAAAAACTTCCCCAACTGGACTTTTTTACCACATTTTGGCGGGATTTCAAACTCCTGACACTCACAGTTGCAATGCAGCCGGCTTATTGGCTGGGGTGGATCGCACACAAACCGACAAACCCAAGTCACGCGTACTAATGTACCAACATCCCATCCGGCTTCCTGTGACAAAGCAACGATCATACAGGCAAGGAAGGCGGCCTCACCCTTCCCAGGTATCAAAAGGAGATAATCGCAAGCCTGCTTAGCCGATGCAACAATACGAGTGTCAAACGCGCTATCACTTAGTTCACGGATCCAGCACTGCGAATAGGTCTCAGTGGGTACCCTGCACAAACCGAAAGGATCAACCCGATTGGTTGGATTGGACCCCACATATTCGTAGAGATTCGCACTGCCAGCCGTAAAGTCGATGGGATCCCGAGTCACGAACCGACCGAAGAAGGTGGAATCGTAACGATCCTTGTAATACAGGAGACCAGTCTCAGGATCGTAGCGCTGGCCGGTGAACAGGAACGGGTTCCCGTAAGAGCTTTTGGCGCCGACAAAACATCATCGTCCGCAGTCCAAAGCATCCCATCGGCGCCGGGCAGAATGACCGTCTGGTAGCCGTAGGCGTCGTAGGAGTAGCCCTCGACTCCTTTGCCCGTAGGATTGGTGAGCGCGAATACGGACCAAAGAGTGTTCTGGTGATAATAGAACGGACCGGGTTGGCCAACGCGGTCCATGGTTCAGACTTCGTCGAGGTAGTTGCCGAAAACATAAGTCGCCAGGGTGAGACCGATTGACGACTGTTCCTCAATGGTCCTCCAGTTGTCGTAATAGTAAAGGGTTTGGATCCCAAAGTTATCGATCTTCGATATCCGCCTGCCCAGGGCATCGTACTGGTACTGGCCTATATTGCTGTGACTTAGCTTATCCACCACCTTCATGAGGCGATTTTCCTCGTCGTACGAATACAGGCTGGACCCATCATCGACAGTATTGCCGTTAGGATCGCTCAAAACCGGAGAGGCGTTGATCGAAGTGATTTCATTGGAAGGGCTGTGGGTACGCGTCTGTGTCACCATGTCGGTGACTTTGCTATTCCAGTTGCCCAGCGGGTCAAGGTTATAGGCGGTCTGGGTAATGGGCATGGGTATGGTCGAGCCGACCAGCGTGCCAACTGTGTAGTGAGTGAGACGGTAAACTGAATCGTAGCTGTAGCCTTCCGAATTGGCGTTTTCGTGCAGTTTCTGTTCGTACTGCTTGTTGCCTTCATTGTCAAAGGCATACGTGAAGCCAGCGATGAGGTTCGCGCCCATGGTGTAATTGAGCGAGAGCACCCAGTTGTTCACGTTGTAGGAATAGGTCGCCATCGTGCCGTTGCGATAAACGCGGGTCAACTCCCGCTCGGCCGCATCATAGGCGTACTGCGCGATCGGCGTGGCACCACCATCATTTACGGTTGAAAGTCGATGGCGGAAATCCATCTGCTCCGTGATGGAGCGGCCGCCGGGATAGGTGACGGTCCGAATGCGCCCAGGGATGTTATAAACGTACGAGATCGTCCGGCCATTCTGCACGCTCTGGATAACGCGATTTGCGCCATCGTAGACGAACGCATCCACCCAGCTTCCCCGAGTGGCGCTGAGAACACGCCCTGACAGATCGTAAGTGAAGACGTCCGCCGGACTGATGGAATAGGTCCTTTGCAAAAGGAAGTAGAGGTCGCTGTAGGTGTACGATGTCGTCTGTCCGTTCTGATCCATCCTGCTGATGCGGTTGCCTGCCGCATCATAGGCATAGGTAATGGTGTTGTGGATCAGATCGGGATACGTCTCCGAGATTTGCCGGTTGACAGCATCGTAGGCGAAGCTGGTTGCATGTCCGTTTGCATCGGTCAGCTTGATCCGGTTGCCGACGTTGTCGTACTGATACTGCGTCGTAGCCGGTTGCGCGTCTGTCATGGCAATGCGCCGGTTGATGGCATCGTAGGTGTATGTGGTCGCATTTCCCTCGCGATCGACGATGCTCAACTGGTTGCCGACCGGATCGTAGGTGTATTGGGTGGGCTTTCCCAATGCATCGGTCATCGTGACGATGCGATTATCAGCGTCATAGGTGTAGCTGGAGCCATTGCCGTTGCCATCCAGTCGCGACAGAACGTTGCCCACGGGATCGTAGGTGGTCGTCTGGACGAGTGCCTGGGAGTCCGACTGCTTCACCCGGCGATTCAGGGCATCGTATGTGTTGGTCGTAACATTCGAGTTGGGCGCCGTCGTACTGTGCACATTGCCGACAGGGTCATACGTCGTATTGGTGGTATCGCCTGCGGCATTCACCATCTTGAACTGGCGATTCAGTGGTTCGTATGAGTAGGTAGTCGTGTTTCCGTCCGGCTCGGTCATCGTTAGTCGATTCGACATCGCATCGTAGGTGTAGCGCGTCACCGCGTCCGACGAAGTGATGACGAAGGCTGTCCCTCCCTGCTTTCGGACTTGCAAGGTCAGTCGATCTAAGCCGTCATATGCGTAGTAGGTCACCTTTCCGTTGGCATCTGTCTGCTTGGTAACCTTGCTCGATCCCAAGGTCGGTCCAGTGCATTGGCCACAAACTGACGTGCCGACCAAATCGTAACCGTGGGTCGTGACCTCTGCCAGGGCGTCTGTCGTCTGAACCCTTCGGTCCAAGGCGTCATAAGCATAAGTCGTCTTGTGACCGTTGGCATCGGTCGTCGATGACACATTGCCAACCGAGTCGTAGGTTGTACTCGTGAAATGTCCCAGCGCGTCTGTGATGTGGACTAGCCGGTTGAGAGTGTCGTAAGTGTACGTTGTGGTGTGACCATTCCGGTCTGTTACAGATGTGCGGTTATTGTTGGCATCGTAGGCGTAGGTTTCGGTTTTGCCCAGCGCATCGGTCTTCTGGATCAGGCGGCTGCGCCCGTCATACTGGTACTGGGTTATACGGCCGTTCTGATCCGTCACTTGGATGGTGTTCCCCGCGTCGTCATAAACCTTCGTCACCGTGCCGCCCAGGGCATCGGTTGTCTTGGTCAGGCGATTGCAACCATCGTATTGGTATTGAGTGGTGTTGCCGTTGGGGTCGGTCATTGAGATCCGGTTGCCCACGGCGTCGTAAGTGTAACCCCAACCATCGCCAAGTGGATCGGTCGTCTGGATCACATTGCCGGATGAATCGTACAGGTGCTTTGTGGTGTTGCCACGCTTGTCGGTATCGCTGAGGACATTGCCGTGGCTGTCGTACGTCCACGAGTGCGTCCCACCCAGAGGATCGGTCTCACTCAATCGGTTGCCGTGCCCGTCGTAGACGTAGATCGTCGTCCGCCTATTCGGGTCGGTCATGCTGGTCATCTGATTGAACACAGGCTCGTAGGCGTATGCCGTAACATGCCCCAGCGCGTCCGTGACTCGAATGAGGTTCCCCTGAGAGTCGTGCTGATAAGACGTGGTATGGCCGTTCGCATCCGTGATTGAGGAGATCTGCAAAGTCCCAGGATCGTAAGTGTACTTAGTGGTGCTGCCATCGGGTGCGCGGATCGACGTAGGGTACCCGTGACTCTCGTAGCCGTAGGTCCACGCATTTCCACGACCGTCGAGGCGAGTAGTCGTCGAAGGCACATAGACCCGCATCAGGTTAAGGGCAAGCTGGGTCTGATCCGTGGCCCAGTTCGAGGAGTTCGAAAGCGAGTAGATGCTGCCACCGCTGCCATCGCGAGCGGTGGCGGGCAGATTGTGCTGGTAACCGTAGATGTACTGCCGGCCGTCGCCGTCGGTCTTGGATGTGGTCTGGTAGAAAATGTTGTAGGTGTATCTCGTAACCTTGCCGGTTGCGTCGGTGATGCTGGTTAACTGGCGTCCGGTGGAGTCATACGAGAAATTGGTGGTTCGCCCGAGCGGATCGGTAACAACCGTCAAATGATGCCGCGCGTCGTAGCTGTTGGTGACAGTGCGACCATAGGTGTCCGTCGTACTGACCAGATCGCCGCCGCCGTAGCGCAAGGTAATGACGTTACCGTTGCGGTCGGTTATGGTGTCGAGGCGAAAGACTGGACCTAGCACCAGGAAAGGCGTTGCGGCAACCGATATGCAGTGATAGACGGTTTTGAACTTCGTTGTTAGCGTGAAAGACCCGTCTCCGTTCTTTACCAGGGTTTCGAAATAACCTGTGCTCGTGCGATAAACGCCGCCCGAACCGATCGCGAAGCGCGTGATGCGTCCGATCCCATCCATGCGAAACATGTCGCCGCGCTGGTTGAAGAGGAAGTCATTGTGGGTATGAGTCCAGCCGTAGCCCAGCCCTGTGTCGATGGCAGAACGGGAGCCGTTGGCGTTGTAGGAGTTATAGATCAGGCTGAGGCTGATCGTCGTGCCGAATGAGCTCTTGAGGGCCGTGACCGGACATGTTTCCGTGGCGTTGCCTTCCGTCAGGCTGGCTTGCGAGCCAGGGGATGAGGGCAACGTGTCGCAGGAACTTCCTGGGCAACATAGGCAGCATACTTGTGGGGTGCACGGCGGAGCCTGCGGAGGTTCGCCGGGGGTACCTGCCTCGTCTATCCTAGGAACGGTCACGAAAGCGATCAAGCTGGAGAACAACGAGAGGAGGAAAAGGGCTTTACGAAGGCGTAACATGGCGCGCTACCTCCATGCCTTGGAACACCGTGATTTGATCGGCCCGTGGCCTTTGAAACGCCGGTTTGGTTAGGAACGGGCCGAACGTAACCGGCGAGCAACAAGTGAGTACAGTGCGCCTCCGAGCAGCAGCGAGAGGGTTGTCGGCTCGGGGACAGGAGTGGGGCGTTCACTGTCGGTTTGGTATAGGAGAAAATACTGCTGGCCGGCCGTTAAAGTCACGGTGTTGCTCAAGCTCCATGTTCCGCTGCTGAAAAAAGATGAGTTTGGCCCAATGTATTCAGGCGAATCCTTGAACAGCACAGGCGTGCCATCAATGCCCAGGTAGAAGATCAAATCGGAGCTCGCGTGCATACCGTATCCGCTTCCGAGGACAACAGGGTGAAGGTGTGGGACGTGGAAGGCGGACGCGAGCTGCGTACTTTGCGAGGCCGCTCGGATCGGGTTCGTAGCGTGGCGTTGAGTCAGGATGGGCGCCTGGCAGTGTCGGTTTCGGATGACAACGGGCTACAGGTGTGGGAGGTGGAGAGTGGGTGCGAGCTACGAGGGGGACGGGGGCCGGGGGCCGGCAGTGTCAACCTCGGCGGACGACATGCTGAAGCTCTGGGGGTCGTGAGTCGGCGTGATCCCCTCTCCATGAAACTCAACATTGGTGGTGCCGACTGCGTGGCGCTCAGTGGAGACAGACTGTTGGCCGTCTCCGCCTCCGAGGACAACACGCTGAGGATATGGGAGGTAGAAAGCCGGCGAGAACTACGTACCTTGCGAGGCCACACGGGTTGGGTTCGTGGCGTGGCTCTGAGTCTGGACGGGCAATTGGCCGCCTCCTGTTCAGAGGACTGGACGCTGAAGCTATGGGAGCTGGGAAGCGGCTTGCTTTTGACTACGTTCACTTGCGATGCCGCGCCGCTATGTTGTGCGTTGGACGGCGACCGTAAGCTGATTGCCGCCGGCGATGCGGGCGGCCACCTTCACTTCCTCCGCCTCGAAGAACCGAAAGCAACAGGCTGAGCAGCGTCGAACCACGACCTTTATTTATTTAGGAGCTATCGGGACCTGGACCGGAATCTGGGAGCTATCTTGCTGCTTGACCTGATGCGCTCGATCGCGTGGCGGTGAAGTGCAGCGTTTGGGGTGCTTACCCAAAGATCCTGTGGTTCTTAGCTGCCATTCGACGGTGCCGTCACCGATTGTTTCGGGATAGGCCGTTGCTAGGCAACTTCTACCGCTATGCCGACGTATCTGAAGCGCCCAGTACAAGATCATGCAATTGCAGGCTGTTGCGTGATGGGCACTTCAGATACAGCCCTAAGACTTGTGGGGACCAATCTCAGCGCAGCACTTCGACGACATGGCGACTATACGCTCACGTGGATTTCCTCCGCGAAATGTGCCCAATAACATTCGTAGACCTTGGGGCGTTATGAGTACGGGTCTGGCGAAACTCCTGCCAGCAGATTTGTGGCCCCTCAGATCGGAACCCCTTGCCAGCAGAGCTGTGTACGCACCTGCGACAATGTAACAGAGTCGCTGTCGTTCGGAACCGGTAGCGCCTCGATCAGTGGCCCTTACTGCCTTCTATGGCTGCAAGGGTTCTTGCACGAACGATCTCAGCAAGTAGGCTTTACTTCGTTTGCCGATACCTGGCAGCTGTCGCTCGCAACTATCGAGTATTCGCACGGAACACCCGTCTCTAATCCTCAACGACCCTTATGAAGGTCCGCGTTGTCGCCGACAGCTGCGATCATGGTGGTTCGGCGTGATAGGTCCGGTTCTGGGGATTGCGTCCAATCGGCGGCGGCAGGCTTCGCTATGAGGCGCGGTGTTCAAGCGCCCCAGCGCTTCCCTTATCCGCAGACTCGAGTGATCGAGCCCGGTTGGACGTTTTATCTCGCGGTTCGCTACAGTGTTCCATGACTTCGTTCAATGCCGCTTTACCACTTGAGACCGGCGAGATTTCCAAGAGTGTGTGATACAGTCTCCAACCAATGAAAGCAACCCTGTCATTTCAGGGCCGAAGAAACCGTGCCAAGCTACAGAAAGAATGACCGGCGTCACTCGAGACGCCGTGAGTTGAATGTAGTTACCAGACCGAGTCAATAAGGTGCAACCGGCCGAAGCTGACACCTTATGCGACGGTGTTCATTGACGGTTCCTGCTGTGGTTTCCCGCTCGTGCCTCGATCTAGTTTTTGGTGAAGGATTCAACGGGATCCCGCCAGCAGCGCTTCCAAAATGCTTCGTCTGGCAGGTGCCCTGCTCTCCACTGCTGCAGGTTTGCCAGGGTGGCGGCCGCCATGCCGCCATCGAGGGCATCAAAAATGACAACCACTCCTGCCACCTCGGAACTGGTGGTGGGCGCCCCCGTATCGGCCTTGCGGAATACGGACTTTGCCACGTTCCACTTCGAATCGGAGCCAAACTGGTCTTTGTCTAACGGCTGAACCCAGATGATCTTGACCTTCTTGCCGTCTAATTCTTCCCACTTCCCGGGAAACAGCCCGACCTCCTCTTTTGTCTGTCGGACGATATCCGTGTCGCCTTTGTCCCCCCGCGTGGCCGAGAGGCTAACCGTGGCGGCGCCGGGTAAGTCGATGTAATCGCGTCGTAACCATCCACGCGAAATACCGGAGATCCTGATGTGTACCCAGCCCTCGATGGCATCAAGAACTTCAAATTCGTCTTCTGCACTGGCTCGCATCAACACCTCCGCGCCTTCTAACGGCTGGGCCACTATCGGCGTGTTCACGCCTTTCACAACCGCCAGATTCGTCGGACGGGACTGGTTATGAAGGATTTGCTCCAGGTTCTTCGCCTCTTCAGCAAGCGCTTGCGTCTTCTTTGCTGTAACAGGGTCAGCAGGCTTGCCCGATAAGGACGTTGCGGTAGATGGTGCTGTCGTCAAGCGTGAAAGGTTGAAGGCCGACGTACCCCCTGACGCAGTCGACGGGCTGTCCGGAAGGTTGGGCGGAGGTGGGTGGGTTGATGGCGAGCTGCTCGCCTTCTTGCTTGCCGATTTCGGATTCAATTGGTCGTCGAGAGCGTCAAGCAAATCAGATTCCAGGCGCCCGCTTGACTTCAACACCCGATAACCCGAGTTGGCGGGAGTGGGGTCGGTGTACCAGGCGGTGATCTTGACATCCACGTGCACGGACGATTCCGTGGGACTCACTGACTTGATTCGAACCTCATACTGGTAATAGCCGCGCTGGTACCTATCGAGAGAATGACTCCCGGCGTCGGCGAACCCTTCCAAGACAGGCAGCTTTCCTCCCGACGACGATTGGATGCACTCGCAATGCCTTCTGTACATCCGCTTTCGAGGCGTGAAATGTTCGGTCGGCCGGTGGACTCTGCGCCAGAGCGCCTGTTGTGATCAACGAACAGCAACCAAGGATGGCGACAAGTCGCACGAAACTGTGCGCGGCCTGCCTCGCGATAGCGCTCACGGCAAGGGCTCCAACTGGCTGTGATGGATCCAGCCATGATGGCCGTCTGCGGTTTCCACTCCATACCAATAGGGAGTGAGAACTACGATCAGAACTTCCGTTTGCGGCGGCAAAGAGATGAGTGTCGTGGAGCTCTGGAACGGGGCCGATTTCAAAGGCGCGCCAGAATCTTTGACCCGCAATTCCACCTGACGACGGAGGGCTCGCACTTCCTCCTGCAGCTGTTCCACGGTCAATACCGGAGTGGCGGAACGGCCGTCAGGCGCCGGGAGAGGCAGGCCGGTCACGATGGGCGACGCCACCTGCACAGCGCCTGCAGCGCCTTGTGTCGTCGTCGTAGCGGACCCATCGACTGGCTTTTGCCGGCTGGCTTGAATGTTAGTTAGGTGGGTCTGAATGGCGGCAAATTCGCCTGACTCGACGTTGCCTTCTGACGAATGTCTGGAGTTGCGCGCATCCACGAACACAGCGTCGATCTGGAGCAAAGTTGCGCTGGGGCTGATCTCTTGCACCACGTACCGGACACTGATGGTCCCAATGTCACCGGTGTTCTTGAAGTATCGCGGAGACAAAACCTTTTCGGCGACCTTGTAATAGGCCCTGCCGAGGCCCGGCCAGGTTCCAAATACATGAGCAGAACTCGCGCCGTGGGCCCCATAGAGGATTCTCTCCTTGTCGTAGGAGTAGGTTCCGTGAATGATCTGGTCTTGCGTCACTTCTTCGACGGCCTTTTGAACATCCGCTTGCGGCGCTTCCAACCGCACCGAGACCAGCGGCTTTTCATCGGTGTGAGTCTTCCAAGCAGGCGATGCCGCTGCTGCAGTAGCGACCAGCAAGATTGGTAAGGAATGCAGGAAACGTGCAGACAAACTCGGCGAGCATGTTTTTTTTAACTTGGGGGCCGGAGTCTGCATTCGAGGTGACGGCTGCGGAAGCCGCACGTGAACAGCATTGTTATCCCAATCACAGATGGGTTGTCAAGCTGTCCAGCGCGCCACCACGAATGGGGGGCTGACTGAGCCCGATTTGCCTCCCGTGAAAAGGATGCGACCTAAGTTGCACGGTTTGGTTAAAAGAAAATCGTTGCTATTTTCTGCCCGCGAGGTTTAGGATGCCACTCCATTCGGGGTGTCCGGCATTTTCGCCGGTAAATTAGAACGTTTCCAGAGCGAGGTAAGCGCTATGCACAAGGGCGTTCAGACTGTTACGGATGGCAAGCGTTCATTCTTCGGTGCAGCCGCTGCAAGTCTCACAAGCGCGCTTGCTCTTCTGATTTTCCTGTTGACGTTTTTCGGTGACCCCACACCCGGGCGGGCGATTCCAGCCTTTGCCCGTAAGTACGGGCTGCCTTGCTCAGCGTGCCATGAAGCCTGGCCGATGCTGAACACATTCGGCCAGACATTCAAAGACAACGGCTACCAGCTGATGAATGAACGCGATTCGCCAATCTGGCAGAATCCTTCCTACTGGCCGTCGACATTGCGCGTCACACCCAACTGGAATCTTGAGAGCACGAACAAAGTCGCGATCGACCAGCCTGATGGAAGCACCGTCGAAAAGAACCTCACCACGAACGGCTTCGATCTCAGCGGCATGGATTTTCTTACGGGCGGCACCTTGTTCAAGAACATCTCCTTCCTGCTGGTGCCCTCGATGGACAACACCGGTGCGTGGGGTCTGGAGAGCGCGAACGCCAGAATCGACAACATCGGCGGCAGCCCGTGGTTCAACGTCAAGTTCGGCAAATTCGAACTGGACAATATCATCTCCGAAAAGCGCATCTTGACGTTGTCAAACAACGGCGGATATTACCAGCTTTACCACTACATCCCGGCGGGTGATAGCAACTACTTCGCCCAGATGGGCGACAACCAGTTGGGCGTCGAATTGATGGGGCATTCGCTCAACGACCGAACGCGCTATTCCGTAGCCTTGCTCAGCTCCAACGATGGCACCCCCAACCTGCCGTCGAAAAATGCGTACAGCACCTTCATCACGGCGAGCAGAGCATTCAATGCAGGCTATGAGGGCGGAGTGGACCGTGTCGGCGCTTACCTCTTCATCGGCAATGCGCCGACCTACAATGTGACGTCAAACGGGGAACCGCTTACGATGGCGGGCAACAAGCCGTTCAATCGTGAGGGCGCGTTTGCGCTCATCTACGTGAAGAAGCTCGACTTTTCGCTGTTCTACCAGCATGGCTGGGACAGCGCATACTTCGGAACGAGCACCCCGGCGAACATATCCCTGCCACCGGGAGCGACAGCGCCATCGTGGAACGGCGGCTTCGTCGAAGCGCATTTCGTGTTCAATCCGCAAATGATCTTTATTCAGCGCGATGAGTTCGTGCGGATGTCCCAACAGGCGTTACCAGGCATTCCCGGCGATACCGGCAATACCAATGCCTACACGTTTGGGTTCCGCTATTACCCGTTCATGTTCAGCCGGGCCGGGATGGCTTATCACGCCGAGTATTCGCTCGTGCAGGGTAAGGGCATTTCGCCTTTGAGCTTCACGCAGTTAAACAGCAGCAGCGTCTTCTTGGGCATTGATTTTGATTTCTGAGGGACATCCAATGCGCACACAATTCCTGAGGCATTGTCTGGTGCCGAGTATCGTGGCGGTTATGGTCCTTGGGATCTACTGCTGGCCACAACAGACCGAGTACAGCGAAAATCAACGGCTTAACATGGAGAGCCACGTCGGCAACATGACGGGACATGCAACTGCTGGCGAGTCTCGGTACAAAAGGTTCTGCATCGGATGCCACGGAGAGATTGGCGACGGCGAGGGCGAGAATGCTCAATGGATCGATCCTAAGCCGCGCAACTTCACGACCGCAATCTTTCGCTGCCGCTCCACCCCGACTGGAACCCTGCCGACTGACACCGATTTGTACGACACCATCGGCCGCGGGATGCTCGACTCCAACATGCCCCATTGGCTTCCCTTGACGAACGAAGATCGTGTCGACCTGGTCGCGTACGTGAAGCATTTCTCGCCGCGATGGTTGACGGAGAAGCCCGGCACTCCTATCGTCATACCGCCGGAGCCGCCGGTAACGGCTGACCGAATTAAGGAAGGCCGCGCGCTCTTCCAGAAGCTCGAGTGCTGGAAGTGTCACGGTGTAACCGGTCGCGGCAATGGGCCTTCCGCCTCCACCTTGACCAACGATGATGGCCGTCCGACCATACCCTTCAATTTTCATGATTCGCAGCGCTTCAAGTGCGGCTCGACTGACGCCGAGATGTACAAGGACTTCATGACTGGGCTGGATGGCTCACCGATGCCGTCGTTCTCCGACAACGTGAAACCAGACGAAGCCTGGGCGTTGGTTATGTATTTGCGCACCTTGCAACCTGATAACACGATTGAGAAGCAGATCGCTAAACAGCTCGGGCTGGTGCCGATCGATCCATACGCAAAACCGCCGGCCACTTCCGAGCTGTCAGTTCCGAGTGATCCTTCGTCTCAACAGGCGCAGACGATAGCACCCGCCAATCCACCAAACATTGCCTTGAAGGCCAGCCATGCTGGAAATCAATGACCAGATGGAACAGGGAGATCAATCGATGAAGGTTCAGTTGAAAGTTGCGGGCATGCTCGCCGCGTTATTGGTGATTGCCATGGTCGTTCTCATGCATGCCCCTGAAGTCAAGGCAGCAGCGAACGGCAAGATAACCGGAACCGTGAAACTCGATGGCACTCCTCCGCGCATGAAGGGCATCGACATGTCGAAGGACCCATACTGTGTGAAGGCACACGAGAACGATCCGGCTCATTTGGAGCTCGTGGTGGTCGGCAAGAACGGCGGTCTCGAGAATGCTGTTCTGTACATTTCTGAGGGCTTGTCGGCAAGTCTGGCCAGCGAGAAACCGTCCAAGGTCCCCGTGTTCGATCAAAAGGGATGCGTGTACACGCCGCACGTCATTGCGATGAACGTTGGCGAGGAATACAAGGTAGTCACCAGCGACCAGACTGCTCATAACATCCATCCTGAGCCGGATCCCATGACGGGGAACATCCCGTGGAACCGCTCGCAACCGCCGGGAGCCCCGCCCATCGTCCAGAAATGGAAAGCGGAAGAGGTGGCTATTCCGGTGAAATGCAATATTCACCCTTGGATGCACGGCTACTTTGTCGTGGTCAAGGGTCCCTACGCCGTGACCGACGGCAACGGCTCGTACACGCTCGAAAATATACCTCCCGGCAACTATACAGTGACCGCCTGGCAGGAAACTTACGGAACCCAGACGCAGAAGGTAACGGTGGCAGCCGGCCAGTCGGCGGCCGCTAACTTTACCTATAAAGCGAAATAGGGGTTTGCCGTGACGGTTTCCGCCGGCGATGTCGCATAGGCGCTGGCGGACTCCGCGGCAATTCAGTCTTGGTTGAGTAAGTGAGGCCCTTATGGCTAAGTTCTTTGCCGTTACGATCATCGTGATCGCAATCGCTTCTGCGATTCCTGTCGTGCTGCACACTTGGGAGCCGCCGGTTGACATCTCTGTCCACGGCCCGATGATTGACAGCCAGATGTCGGAAACGATGATGGAAGCAGGGATTTGCTTCCTGGTCGCCCAGCTCGTTCTGGGATTCTTCATCTGGAGATTTTCCGGCCGCCCCGCGGGTGAAAAGATCAAGTTTTTTCCAGGAGGCGCGCGAGCGCTGGTTATCGCCGCGGTCGTTGTGGTCGGCATCGAGGTGATGGCGCTGGGAATTTTTGGAACCAAGGCGTGGGCCAGTATCTACTTCACGCCAGCCTCGGCGAACGCCATGCCCATACAGGTCCAGGCCGGCCAGTTCGCATTCTACTTCCGGTATCCAGGACCCGATGGGAAGTTCGGTCCGCTTCACCCGGAGCTGATCAACGAATCGACGGAAAACTTCTTTGGCCTTGATACCACCCACGACCAAGCCTCGCAGGACGACATTGTGACTGCTGAAATGGCGGTGCCGGTCAACCGGGAGATCCTGCTGCTGATGCACGCCAAGGATGTGGGGCATTCTTTCTTCGTACGGGAGTTGCGCATTCAGCAGGACTTCGTGCCCGGCCTCGATTTATCCGTGCATTTCACCCCAACCAAGATCGGCAGATACGAAATTGTGTGCACGCAGCTCTGCGGCCTGGGTCACTACAACATGAAGGCCTATCTGGAAGTAATGTCGCAAGAGGACTTCGACAATTGGCTGAAGAAGCAGGCGGCATTGCAATAGGTTGTCAAGCCGCTCCCGGCCACCGGGGGGACTGAGAGGGTCATTCCATGCACGAGATGTCTGGACAGGCTGTCCATCACCATACGGCACCGACGGGTTTTTTCCGGAAGTACATTTTCAGCCTTGATCACAAGGTGATCGGTGAACAGTATTACGCCCTCGCGCTGGTGGCGGTTTATATCGGTATGGTGTTGTCGTGGATCATGAGAATCCATCTGGCATGGCCGAACTATGCCATTCCCGGAGTGCACTTCCTGTCCAAGAATGGCGCCCCTGGCGGCTTGCTCACGCCTGAATACTACCTGCAACTGATGACCATGCATGGCACCATCATGGTCTTTTTTGTCCTGACCACCGCTCCCTTTGCGGGCTTCGGCAACTACTTTCTGCCCATCCAGGTGGGCGCCGAGGACATGCCTTTCCCGCACATTAACATGATGTCCTTTTGGGTCACCTTTGTCGCGTTTGTGGTGGCGGTGTCATCGTTCTTCGTGCCGCAGGGTCCGCCTTTATCGGGTTGGACAGCCTATGCTCCCTTGAGCGCCCTTGGCCAGATTGCCGGTCCCGGGCAAGGGACCGGGCAGGTGCTGTGGGCAGCCTCGGTGGCCATCTTCTGCGTGGGACAGTTACTCGGTTCGCTGAATTTCATTTCCACCACTCTTGATATGCGCTGTCAGGGCATGAGCCTGATGCGCCTGCCGCTTACCGTGTGGGCGTGGTTCATCACCTCGTGCATTGGCCTGACGGCCTTCGCGGTACTGATGCCGGCTTGCATCCTGCTAATTCTGGACCACGTTGCCGGAACCAGTTTCTTCATTGCCTCCGGCCTGGTGGTCAATGACAAGCTGCAGACGCATGCCGGTGGATCGACCTTGCTGTGGCAACATCTGTTTTGGTTCTTTGGCCATCCGGAGGTCTATATCGCCATCGTCCCGGCGATGGGCGTGGTCTCGCATGTGTTGATCACCAACATGCGTCGGCCGCTGCTTAGCTCCCGCGTCATCATTTACTCCATGCTATCGATCGCGTTTCTGAGCTACATGGTTTACGGACATCACATGTTCGTCAGCGGCATGAACCCGTTCTCGTCGATTGCATTTTCCTTCCCCACATTGGCAATCACGATTCCCGCCACCATCGTTGTGTTGATCTGGATCGGGAGCCTCTACGGTTCGAAGCTGCGTATCAACACCGCCTCCCTTTTTGCCTTGGGGTTCATTTCCATGTTCGTCAGCGGCGGCATCAGTGGATTTTTCCTGGCACAGCCCTCGCTTGACGTGATGCTGCATGCCACCTACTTCGTCGTTGGGCACTTCCATCTGGTAATGGCTGTGGCCGCGCTGTTCGGAATCTTTGCCGGAACCTACTTCTGGTTTTCCAAGGTCACCGGCAAAATGATGAATGAGACACTGGGCAGGATCCACTTCTGGGTTACGTTTGTGGGCTCGTATTGCATCTTCATGCCGTTTCATTATTTGGGGATGGCAGGCAATGTGCGCCGTTATCAGGCGTTTGTCGACGATTTCATGGCGCCCTTGATGCCGGTTCACAAGTTCATCACGATTGCGGCTTTGATCACGGGCGCCGCACAATTGGTCTTTCTGTACAACTTGATCCACAGCCGTTTCTGGGGTCCACGCGCATCGCAGAATCCCTGGGAGGGGACCTCGCTGGAATGGTCGATCCCGTCGCCGCCGCCATTCGACAATTTCGGCGGCAAACTTCCCGTCGTTTATCACGACCCGTACCAGTACAGTGTGGAAGGCGCCGCCCAGGATTACGTCATGCAGGATTCGCCGGAAGCAACCGACCCCGCGCACGACGAGAACTAATACTGGAATTTGCAGCAAGGGATCAGGAGTAGTCCGATATGGCAACCACGGTTACCGAACCGCCAAAGACGCCCAGCGATGACCGGCCCGAAAAGCCCTCTTCGGGTAACGGCGGATGGCACAACTTGACTCCGGCCGGCGCAGGTTTGCTGGCACTCGGCGAAAGCTCGCCAGCGTCGCGAACCGGTATATGGGTTGGCATCGCCGCCATCATCATGACCTTCGCGGCGTTCACCAGTGCTATGGTCATCCGCCAGGCGTCGTCGGACTGGCAGCACTTTGCCCTGCCGGCGATCCTTTATTACGATACTGTGCTGCTGTTTGCCAGCAGTATCACACTGGAATTCGCGCGCCGCCGTGTGTCCGCCTACGCTGCCGGCGCGGGCCCAAAACGCTTGGCCCCGCTAGCTTGGTTGTATGCGACGTTGGCCCTGGGCTTTCTCTTCGTCTCGGGACAATACGCCGCATGGCTGCAACTGAAGGCCGAGGGCCTGTACATGGCCACCAACCCCAGCAGCTCCTTCTTTTACCTGTTTACGGCGGCGCATGCTCTGCATGTGCTGGGTGGACTTGCTGGGCTGGCATTAGTCATTTGGCGGTTCAGCAAACGAGTCCCCACATTGCGCATCAGCACGCTCGATACCGCTTCCTATTATTGGCACTTCATGGGTGTGTTGTGGGCTTATCTGTTGCTGCTGCTTTGGACCCGGTTGTGAAAGAGTGAAACCACAAGACGAAAGGGAGGCGCTGTGAGTCATTCGGACCTGACGATGGGTGCCCATCCTGCTGTGATGGAAAGATCGTCGCCATTCGCTATCCCGACAAAGAAGCTCGCGATGTGGCTGTTCCTCATCGCCGACGCCGCTACCTTTGCCGCATGTCTGATGGCCTACGCTTTTCTGCGCAACGGCTCAATCAATTGGCCCACGCCTTTCAAGTTTCTCCCCACGATCGTCAACGCCATGGTGATGACATTCATTCTCATCACCAGCAGCTTGACCATGTTCCTCGGCGTCCGGGCCGCCAAGAGGGGCGACCGCAAGACGGCCGTCCGGTGGACCATGGTTACGGCGCTGGCTGGGGCGGTTTTCGCCTTCCTGCATATCCGGGAATGGATCGGATTGATCGACGAGGGTGTTCGGCTATTTCGCAACCCTTGGGGCAACGGCTTATTTGGCGCTTCGTTCTTTACCATTACCGGCCTGCACCTTACCCATGTCATTGCGGGAATCGTCGTTCTGATCGTGGTCGGTACTCGCTACAATCGCGGGAGCTCTGACGCTGACGACATCGAGATCGTCGGACTCTACTGGCACTTTGTCGATCTGGTGTGGATGTTTGTGGTGCCTTTGGTGTATCTGCTCAACATTGCGAAGTAAGCTGATTAGGCGGAGGTAGGAATGGCACTCGGAAAACAGCCGGCGGCGGCGCGGTATCCTATGCGGACAGTCTGGGGAAATACCTGATTGTCTATGGTTGCATACTGGCCCTGGCCGGCCTGCAGTTTGTCATCGCTTACCAGCACGCGAGTACACGCGCAATCATTCTTCGCATGCTCGCCGTGGCGCTGTTGGAAGGCTTTTTGGCGGTGGTTTTCTTCATGCACCTGGGCTCGGAAAATCGCATGTTTGTCGCCTGGATTGCGCTCATCACCTTGTTCGTATTCGCGGCCCTGCAATACAGCTGGACAGATAGTTTTCGCATGAGGAGAGATGCGCCGCCCACTTATCAAGCGGCGCCACCACAATGAGAAGCATGAGCGCTGACTTTCGAATTCGGCCTTGGATGGTGATGGCTTTACTGACCGCATTGGCTCTGGCGGCCCCCTATTCCGCTTCCGCCCAAGGCTGTGCCCTGTGTTATACCCAGGCGGCCGCCTCGACGCAGCGCTTCATTCAGGCTTTACGGAGCGGCATCCTCATTCTCATGTTTCCGCCCATGTTGCTGTCGGTTGTGGTCACGATGATCGCCTACAAGCGCCGCAACCAGTTTCATGCGCCTCCCGAACCTAACTCGGGAACAGTCGACGCCCAGGGAAGGTTCTTATGATTCCAGTCTGTTGTCCGTAGGGTGCCCGTTTTGTGGATGTACTCAGGCGTTTAGGCAGGAGTCCTGAATGTCAGGAGGGTTTGAATGGAAACTGCCATCGGAGTGTTTTCTTCTCGCGAACGCGCCGAACAGGCTGTGCACGAGCTATTGAAGAATAGCGTCCCGGAGTCCACGATCGTGTTTCTCACCCGGTCCGAACATGAAGCCTCGACCATCGGCAAGGAAGTAGGCACCACGGTCGGCGGGTTCCTGGGCGTGGCGACAGGCATGTCGGCCGGGGCCGGCGCGGCCCTGCTGCTGATGGTTCCAGGAATCGGACAGGTATTCGCGCTGGGGTTTGGGGCGGCTGCGCTTCTCGGCCTCGCCGGCGCCGGGGCCGGTTCGGCGCTGGGGAAGTCTCTTGCTGGTCCGACCACGGCCGTGCAACCCACCGCTGACGAAGAGAGTCCTGACGATGTTGCTTTTTTCCGCGAAGTATTAGCCGCGGGTCGCAGTTTGGTGGTGGTTCGTACGGAATCCCGCGAAACTGCCAATGTGGCCAACGGGATACTGAATCGCCTCGGCATTGGAATTCAGGAACACGTTCCGGTCAAAATGCAAACCTCCACCCGCCAGATCGAGGACATCGCAGTGGTTGACGTCCGGGGAAGGATCACCGCCGGCGAGGGAACTCTCGTGCTCCGCGAGGTTGTACGCGAACTGATGGACAAGGGAAACAAGAAAATCCTGCTCAACCTCTACGAGGTGGGCTATGTGGATAGTTCCGGTCTCGGTGAATTGGTCAAGACCTATAGCACCGTTTGCGGCCAGGGTGGACAACTCAAGCTGGTTCAGCTCAGCAAGCGCATTCACGACCTGCTTCAAATGACCAAGCTGCACGCCGTGTTCGACATACAACCCGACGAAGCGTCGGCCATCCAGTCGTTTGGTACCAAATCGAAATAGCGGCCAGGCACGGCGCCTTAGTCGCCGGTGCGTAGTTTAGTAGAAGATTTCAGTGCTTTACTCGAATCCGAACAAGACGGGTGCAATGGCGACCTCACAGGTGATGGCGAATCCGATTTCCCGACAGACGCTCAAGTCTAAGCTTCAGGATTATGTCATCCTGACAAAACCCGAGGTGAATCTGCTGATCCTGATGACCACCTCGGCAGGCTACTATCTGGCGTCTCGCGGTCCTGTCCGCATCGGCGGGTTGCTCAATACGCTGGTCGGCACGTTGCTGGTCGCCAGCGGCACAGCAACCCTGAATCAGTGGATGGAGCGGGTGTGGGATGGCCATATGCGCCGCACGGCTTCTCGTCCGCTACCTTCAGGCAGAATGAGTGCCCGCGAAGCTCTTTGGCTAGGGATTCTGCTCAGCCTCGTCGGGGGCCTTTACCTAGCCTTCGCTGTGAACTACCTGACCGCCCTGCTCGCCGTCTCGACATTACTGTCTTATCTCCTGGTCTACACACCGCTCAAGCGGAAGACCCCGCTGTGCACCATGCTCGGCGCTGTGCCAGGCGCCATGCCCACCTTGATCGGGTGGGCGGGCACCGGCGCCGCCATCGACTGCAATGCCTGGTTCCTGTTCGCCATCCTCTTCCTGTGGCAGTTTCCGCACTTCCTGGCCATTGCCCTGATGTATCGCGAGGACTACGTCCGGGCGGGATACAGGATGCTGCCACGCTTTGACCTCGATGCCCGCTTCACCCGGGCGGAGATTCTCGGATTCACAGTGGTTCTGATTGCCACCACTATGTTGCCGACGGCTGGCCGCGGAGGGCCCACTTATCTCTTGGCGGTGTCGGCTGCCGGCATGTATCTCCTGTACTACGTCAGCAACGTCATGAGGTCGACCTCTAGGGTTCCGGCCCGTCGCTTAGTCCATGCTTCAGTTCTATATCTGCCAATCGTGCTCGGCATGATGGTCGCCTGCAAGGCGTAAAGTCTTGATCGTGAGCCGGACGAAAAACGATCACCAGGTCGGCTCGCTTTTGCCAAGTTCGACAGTGCATGAATCGCTTCCCGGAGCAATCTCCTAGTTGCAACCGTCGGCCACTTTTTTCAAATTCGACACAGTCAGTGTGGGAGGCTGTTGTGACAAGACATTGTTTCTCGAGGGATCGGGCGGCGTTTCGGAGACGATACCCGTCGCCTGTACCATCTTGGCGTTGTAGCGCTTGAACTCAGCGGGGTTGCCCTCGAGCAGATATAGGGTATCGCTCATTGTGCCCAGCGTGTAGTGACCGTCGTAACCCGTGAGGCAACCCACAACCGTTTTCGGCGCGCCAGCCGGCGGGGCCGTTTGTTTCGGCGACGAGCCTTCCCGGCTTTGCGCCGATAACGTCATCGCAGCCCCCAGGCCAAATATCGTGAGCGTCAACAGGACTCTTGTTCCCCCAAGTGATCTCATTACGTTGTGTAATCCTCCGTTTCCACGCAACTTCGGAGAGAATGGCCGCCTCGCAATCAGAGCTGGCTTTCGCCGACGGACTAAACGAGGGCGTTCTACAAAATTCCTTTCTTGGCCTCGAAAACGGCAGCGGGTGTACACCCACTTCTCGTGCTCGCGAAATTGTGAAGCACTGTTTTCCGTTGATTCCACAAAAATGTCGGCGGTGAATACCGAAACCTTCGGTCGGATCGACGCGCACGGTCTTCTCTAATCTCGGTGAGGACGAGCTAATGGACACTGAAAGTGATGTCTTAAGGAACCTCGTCGATTCGGAAACTTCGCATCAGGAGGGTATACACCCGTTCTTGCTAAATGTTCGCAGAGCTTCCGCTTCGAAGACAGCCTAGCCGGAGATTACTCCCGGGAAGTCTGCCAGCATCCGGCAACCGCATTGGGACCGCCACATGGCCGTAAAACGCTAGGGCCTTATCGGAAGCGCCCCGGCGC
This sequence comes from uncultured Acidobacteriaceae bacterium, assembly GCA_963814165.1. Taxonomy (GTDB): domain Bacteria; phylum Acidobacteriota; class Terriglobia; order Terriglobales; family Acidobacteriaceae; genus DASRAA01. The sequence goes on from CAWFBW010000021.1 coordinate 357,045, forward strand.
GTGAAAAGGCGAAGGGGAGCGCCTCAGCATAATGCCGGGGCACTTTCGATAAGGGCGTTTGAAGGAAGCCGCTGGGGCGGCGGGGCAGGAGCCCTCATGTTATGGGTTTTGAATGTTGGTGAAAGCGTCGAAGACGGGGTAGAAGGCTTGGTCGGTTCAGGAGAATCCGGCAGAGCCGATTGGCAGCAGAGTGGATAGATGGCGTGTTGAGTCGCTTCCCTAGAGGGTCGGAACGATAGTTTTCGAGTGCGACGGACACGTATCGTACGCACGCCGAAGCGCGCATGGTTTTCGTCAAAGGGACTGCCTGGTTAGGAGCTATCAAGGATATAGACCTGGTGCCCTTGTTCTTGCTGGATCTGGGCGGCGGCTAGCAACTCCACAACGCGCATTGGGCTACCGCAAACTGGACACTGCCAAACACCGGTTGCAACGGGGTTCGCTTCGGCAGGCGGAGGTGCGACCGCTAGTAACCTCCGGCAAAGCGGCAGCAACTCCCGGCGCCGGCGATTAGCGAACCAGCCAAAATAGCGGATGCGTGGAAGACCCTTAGGCAGAACATGCTGCAAGAACCGGCGCAGGAACTCTTCCAACGTCAGAGTCATGGCACGGCACGTACTGTGATGCGCGTAGTCCTTCCAACGAAAGGTGACGTGATCGCTATCCACCGAGAGCAGACGGTGATTCGAGATGGCCACTCGGTGGGTATAGCGGGCCAGGTACTGAAGCACGTGCTCTGGCCCGCCAAAGGGAGCCTTGGCATAAACGACCCAGTCTTCCCGAAACAGAGTGCGCAAGAAGGCTGCGAATGCCTTCTCATTCGCTAACGATTGACACTCGCCAAGGAAGACAAGTTGTTTCCTCTGAAAAGCCCACCGTAATCCGGCCACAAACTTCCCGCGGAAAACGCGGCTGAGTACTCTCACCGGTAAAAAGAAGTGGGGTGCCGAGCGGATCCACCGCGAGTGATCAGGCGACAGTCCACCACCGGGTACGACACAGTGGACGTGCGGGTGTCGCTGCAGAGTCTGTCCCCAGGTATGCAGAATGCTGAGGAAGCCGATCTCGGCACCGAGGCGAGCCGGATCGGCCGCAACTTCCAGCAGGGTTGCGGCACTGGCCTCGAACAAGAGTCCGAATAGATACCTCTTGTTTTGCCAGATCAACGGGACCAGCACGTGCGGCACGCTGAAGACCAGGTGAAAGTAGCCAACCGGCAACAGTTCCCGTCGGCGGGCGCACAACCACTTCTTCCTGGCATTGGTCTGGCACTTCGGACAGTGCCGGTTTCGGCAAGAGTTGTAAGAGATGGCCTGATGTCCGCAGCGAATGCATTGATCGCGATGGCCACCGAGTGCGGCCGTGCGGCAACGCTCGATTGCGCGGAGCACTTTGAGTTGGGTCCACGTGAGCGAATCGCGATAGCGTTCGAAGAACTTGTCTCCTGCCCTGCGGATGATATCGGCCACCTCCCAGGGTGGTCGTGTCATGCCTGATAGTCGTCCGGCCGCTTTCGTGAAAAGCGTTGGCTAGTGACGCTGATCTGATCCAGCGGGTTCGGTGCGGCGTGCAGGTGGCGCTGCGACATGTGGAGATACAGAGTGGTATGTTCCAGATGCGCATGGCCCATTAGAAGCTGGATCGTCCGCAGGTCGGTTCCTGATTCACCCGCGGCCAGCTATACTTCCATCCAAGCCTGACCCCGGCCCAGCGAAGCGGTGCAGTGTTGACAGTTCATGAGAGACTCACCGCTCGCGAAGAGCCCTTATCCGCCCTCCACGCTGTCGTGCTAGCGCATGCAAAAGCTGGTGTGCGCTTTGGCTGCGCCCACGACCCGCGCGAAGCGCATTTGCAAGCGCCACTCCGGCCTCCACTTCCGCCGAAACCAGAGCCCGCATAGCATGATTCGTCCCACCTCGGCGATCCAACACCCACAAAATTCATCTGGCGCCGATCGAAATCCCAAAGGTAGATCACAGCGTCCGTCGCAAATACCAGCGACTTACTTCAAACGACCCTATTGAAACTGCCCCGGCGAGGAATGCTGCGCTCAATCTCGCCTCATCGGCAGTCCCGATAGGGACCTATCGTTTACCGGGAGTAATCCTGGGAACAAACGTCGCCCGACGGTGTGCGTGCCATATGATGTGGAGGCAAAGGAGCAGTTGACCCCAAACTATGCTTACCCTAAAAAGAGTGTGTCTCCTCTTAGTCCTGATCTCCGGCCCAAGTCTTTTCAGCGCCGATTTCGCCATGAGGGTGAACAACAAGAATTACCTCGATACTCAAGGTTTTAGCGTATTTCTCTACGACAGCACGTACCATCCCGTGTTCGTAGACCAGAAGAACACGGCGATGGAGATGATTCTCCACGGCCAGCGCATCGCCACGAACGGCGACGTGCGCCTTCTGCCAACGCCCGAGCAGTGGGACCTGGTGGCGACCCTCAAAGGGCGCCACGCCGATAAGGCGAACAATCGGCTCACCGCCGACCTCGCTTTCCCGACGTTCGATTTGAGCTACACACTGGAAGTCACGGCGGAACCAGGCGGCGTGAAGGTCAGCATCAATCTCGACAAGCCGCTACCGCAGAAACTGGCCGGGCGAGCAGGCTTCAACCTGGAGTTCCTGCCCTCGATCTACATGGGCAAAGCTTATCTGGTGGACGGAACCAAAGCCGGCATCTTCCCGCGAACGCCTAACGATCCAATGGACAAGGCGTTGCCGCTGCCTGATGAACCGAAGAAGGCGTATTACCTGGAGGACTGGGAGAAAGCCAAGGGATACGCTCAGCCGCTGCCGTTCGCCGAGGGTAAAAGCATCACCCTGGGGGTCGACGACGCGCTGGCACGGGTCACCGTTAAGTCGGATACGGCCGACCTCATGCTGTTCGATGGACGCGACCGCGCGCAGAACGGATGGTTCGTGTTGCGTTCGCTGATTCCTTCCGGCAAGACCACCGGCGCGATCGTATGGCACATCAGGCCGGACGTGATTCCGAACTGGACGCGGCCACCGATGATTGCGCACAGCCAGGTGGGTTATGCGCCGGGTTTCTCGAAGGTGGCGGTACTGGAACTCGACCCGAAGTACAACGGCCCGAAAATGGCCAAAGTGCTGCGCCTGATCGAAGACGGAACGTACAAGCAGTCGTTCGAGGGCCCGATTACGCCTGCGACACCGTGGCTGCGATACGTTTATTCGAAATTCGACTTCACGGCGGTGAACGAACCCGGCCTGTATGTGATCGAGTACGCAGACCAGCGCACGGCGCCCTTCCCCATCTCCAAGGACGCGTATGCGAATATCTGGCAGGACAGCCTGGACCATCACCTCGCGGAGCAGATGGACCACGTTTCCGTTCGCGAAGGCTACCGGGTGTGGCACGGCGCATCGCACCTGGATGATGGGCGGATGGCGCCCGTGGTGGGGGAGCAATTCGACGGGTGGAACCAGGCCGCGGCGACGGACGGGAAGTACAAAGGCGGCGATCACATCCCTGGGATGAACGTGGGCGGCTGGTATGATGCCGGCGATTTCGACCTCGAGGAGCCTGCGCAACTGAGCGTGATTGAGAGTCTGGCGCTGGCTTATCGCGAATTCGGTCTCAAGTATGACGAGCTGACGGTGGATGAAGTGGCGCGTGAGGTTGAGATGCACCGTCCCGATGGCGTGCCTGATACGGTGCAGCAGGTCAAGCACGGGGCACTGCTCATTCTGGCGCAGTTCCACAATATAGGGCACTCGATCCGCGGCACTCACGAGCCGGACTTGCGGCAGTACACGCAGGTGGGGGACGGAGCGTCGAAAACCGACGGCCGCATCTATGACCCGAAGCTCGGTGTGAACGAAGTGAAGGGCGAGTACTCGGGCAAGCCGGACGACCGCTGGATCTTCACGACGACGAACCCGTATTTCCAATGGAATGCGATTGCAGCGCTGGCGGCGGCGGCGGATGTGCTGAAAAGATGGGACGATGCGTTGGCGAAAGACTGCCTCGAGACGGCAATGAAAGCATGGAACGACGAGAAGGCCCACCCGACACCGAGTCAGGCGGGGCGCAGCTTCGGAGACGCGGCTCCATCTGGGGACCTCGGGGGTGGCGTGCTAGCGGCGTCGCAGGGGGGAGGGTGTGGTGACGAAGTTCGGGGACGACGAGCGCGCCGACGGGGCCTCCGGCGGGCTCCGGCCGACGCGGGTTTGGCGTTGCACAGGACTGGGCTGCGGCGCTGGAATTGACGGTTGCCACCAATGGCGGCGAGCCGTACAAGTCGCGTCTGAAGGAGTTGTTCCCGGAGGTAATTACTCCGGTGCAGATGGAGTTGCGTGGTTGGACGGCAGTCCGAGCCTTGCCTTACCTGGACGTGGGCGCGAAAGAGCAAATGCGCGAAGCGGTGAAGACCTACATGGCGGGCCTGGGCAAGCAGCTGGACGTCACCCCATTCGGCGTACCCCCGAGCCTGGGCACCTGGGGCGGATCGGGCGCCGTCGTTGACATGGCCATCCGGATGTACTTCCTGCACAAGGCGTTTCCGGATCTTGTGAGCGCCGAATATACACTTCGCGCCGTCAATTACATTCTCGGTACGCATCCGGTATCCAGCACTTCGTATGTAGCTGGTGTCGGTACGGTCTCGAAGACGAAGACGTACAGCAACAACCGCGCCGACTACGCTTACATTCCCGGCGCCGTCATTCCGGGATACATCATCATCAAGCCGGATTTTCCGGAGTGCATCGACGACTTCGGATTCCTTTGGTTCGAGGATGAAGCCGTCGTGGCCGGGACGGCAAGCTGGGTCGTTGCTGGCAACGCTGCGGACGCGATCACCAAGGAATCGAAGTAGGTCCACGAACTCGAAGCGCCCGGCGGCCCCGAGGAGTTCAGATATCTAGAATGTGAGCGGCGGATACAAACTCGTTGTCAGTGACGCCATCGCACACTTACTGCCCGAGTAAGTGGCGACCACAAAGAACATAGAAGCTCGTCTGTCATTTCTCAGCGATGACTCGCGGCACTTCGAGCAGAAGCCGGTTGCATTGGCCCCGGAACTCGGGCCGGCATCAGAAAGGCGAGTGGAACCGCATCGGCCATCGCGGCGTATCCTGCAGGCGAAGGGTGCAAGTGGTCGCCGGAATCGAACTTCGGCAAGAGGTGATCGGAATTCGCTGGATCGCGCATAACTTGGTCGAAATCGATCACCGCATCAAAGTGGCCCGGTGTCCGAATCCACTTGTTGATGATCTGGCGGTCGGCCTCACTTGCCGGTCCCGGAAGATAAAAACTCGAGCCCATGAACGGCAAGATCGTACAGCCTGCCACCCTGATGCCGTGGGTGCGAGCACGCTCGATGATCTGCTGGTACGCGCCGAGGATGTCATTGACCAGTTGCTCGTGTTCGGCTGGCGTGGCCTCTCCGCTTCGGCCCAACATACCGATATCATTAATACCTTCCAGAACGATCAAGGAACGTACTCCGGCCTGCGCTATTACGTCGTCGTTAAAGCGCGCCAACGCATTGGGTCCCAAGCCGTCGAGCAAGAGGCGATTGCCGCCGATTCCCTGATTCAGGACCGCGATTGTTCGACCCTGCGGAACCGCCTGTAATCTCCGGGCGAGAACGTCCGGCCAACGATCGTTCCCGTTGGTTGTGGCACCGTGCCCGTCAGTGATTGAATCCCCCAACGCGACCGTCGATACCGCGGAGGAAGGCGCCAAAACATCGATTCCAGCGATGAAATACCAATGTTCAATTTGTGCGGCGCCATGCAGTTCGACAGCTTGTTCTATGTCTCCATGAACCAGGTACGAAGTTGCGCGCGAGCCGGGGTGCCCAGTCTGGTCGGCCGGCACGGTTTCAAGATGGATTGTAATGGTCAGATCAGACAACGGCGCCATCGAATACTTCACCGGATCGGAAAGGTAGTCTGCTCCTGCAGGAATCGTGACATTCCGGTGACCGAAGAAAGCTAGAGCCTGGTCCGAACCCGGGATGATCTTGCTTGAAGCGGGCGATACTGGCCGAGCAATGTGCACGGACGCGATATGCAGCGGAGCCGAACCGTATCGGTTGGACAGGTGCAACCGCAGTTCCCCACCACCGATTGTGAGATGAACGATCTGTCGCAGAGTCGCGTCGGTAAGATCTTCGGCAGAAATGGAATTATCGGGCTCAACCAGTTGCTGCGAGGCTGCCCAGGAACCGACCCAATGCTGTTGCGCCTGGATTGCTGAGCCGGCAGCACCAAGAACGATAGAAGCTACAACCAGTTGTCGAATACTTCTGGCAAGTCTCATCATTGTCTAGATTGGGGACTATCCGCTGAGGATACTCCACCCTTCCCCCATGGTCACCGCATCGAAATAGGTTGCGTACTGCCACCACAACCCGACTACCACCAGGCATCTTGTCAATTCATTGGGAATCAACCTCTCTCAGTACTCCTGCGGCAACACTTCCATGTAGTCCAGAGGCGCACGTTCGGCACCATCAGGCGTCCCTTCCATACGAATTACATCACCTGGACGCAGAGCCAACCCTCTAATACGATGTCGGACCGAGGAATCCGCGCTCGGCTCTTCGCCCGGCAGGAGCAAGTCGGCACGCCATTCATCGACAACCTGTTCATTAACTGAGACCATAAAGTTTGACATCCCATTACTCAGATCGAAGTATTCAACATCTACCTCGTACCAGCCCGCTGCTCCGTTGAACTTCGTTTGCGCGGAACAGGTTGCCGCCCCTTTCGCGCAAGCCAAGCCCTTTCCGCCCGAAGCGCCTTCCCACGACACCGGTTCAAAGATCTTATAACCCTGCAACTCCATCGTCTCCGCTTCCACGCGATTCGGATGGTGTCCCACCCTTCCGTCCTCGTCATCGATTCCAGACATCTGATGGAACCAGTCATCAACCGCATCGCGCCAAACGATCGCGTGCCCTGATTGATATTTCAACTGCGCCAGCACATCTCCATAGCGCTCGTCATCCACCCGCCCTTTCAGCGACTTCCATTTCCTCACGAAATCGGCCGTTTTCTCGGCACCGTCATAGTGAGAGTCGTAGATGGTCTGAATCACAGTCTTGCCCGAATGCAGCCGGTAGGTGTAAGGCAGGTGATGAAAAAACAACACGATATTGTCCGGTGTATTGGCTAGTGACTCATAGATGTTTTGGACGCCCGGCGAATACTGTCCTACAAATCCCGTGCCGGAAGCCACGGTCCGGTCCATGCCCACTCCAGCATGATCCGCTCGAATCCACTGGCCCCAACCGTTGCGCTCTTGAGATTCGGGCGCCGGACCATAATGCGGTCCGGTGATGTTGGTCAGCGTCTGCAGCCCGAGCGGACCCGTGTAGCTCTCGTACGCAGGCCACGAGTCCAACAGAATAGTCGTTATCGTCTTTACAACTACCGGATCGTTGCCGAACGTTAGCCGCGTCCATTCCTCGGCGATTGTTTGTGAACTCAGGTCTGGATTCCAAGCCAGCCGGCCAAATCCGTACAAATTCGCCAAAGCAAGTTGGTTCGCCAGCCAATCCGTGCTAAGCCCAACGTTCGCAACGCCAGCGTATCCTCCCAGCGGCCGATGAAAACTCCTTCCCGCGATGATGTCCTTCACCGGTGTGTGCTGCCCACCCACCGCCATGTCGAAATCCAGAACTTCCTTCCACATCGGCACAAGATAGACAGTGTGCCGTTGCTGGCCGGTGTATTCCTGAGTGATCTGCAGTTCGACAGCTTCGTTCGTCTTGTCGAATCCCCCAAGCAACGGTGATGCCGGCTCACGCACCTGAAAGTCAATCGGGCCGTACTTGATCTGCACGATCACGTTGTCGTCGAACTGCCCGTCTAGCGGATGGAAAATGTCGTAGGCGGCCCGCGCCCGGTCGGCTTTCAGATTGGTCCAGTCCAGGTGATGGTCGTAAACAAACGCTCGATAGAAGACGACCCCTCGATGTGGCTTCAGTGCTTTCGCAATGACATTGGCCGCTTCCGCAGCATTGCGCCGATACACCGACGGCCCCAACTGTCCCTCGGAGTCAGCCTTAACAACCACGCCGCCGAAATCGGGAATCTGCAGGTAGACCTCGTCAAACTTCTTTCTCCACCAATCTGCCACCTTGGGATCGAGCGGATCGAAGGTGTCCAGCCGACCCGCCTGTTTTGGCATGCTGACGTTCACCGCTACGCCTAGCTGCACGCCGTACGGTCGAAATGCATTGGCGATGCGTGCGAGCTGTGGAATGAATTCCGGGTCGAGAATGTGGAAGTCAGCGTTCACGTTGCTGACGTTGCACCCGTTAATGCCGACCGACGCCAGCAATCTCGCGTATTCTCTCGCACGGGTCAAGTCCGGCCGTACACTGCGGTTCTCGAAGAAGATCGACCGTCCTGCGTAGCCCCGTTCGATCGAGCCATCCAGGTTGTCCCACTGGTTGACCCAACGTATCGGCGCCGACGGCTGTTGCACTTCGTAGAGAGCAGCAATGCTTTCTCCCTCCCCGATCTTTCTCAACAACGCAAACGCCCCGTACAGAACGGCGCGATCGGTTGCACCCGTGATCACCAGCGCGTTCTGTCCCTTGATCTGCGTGGAAATCAGCGCATAGGCGTCATCCTTTAAATCGCTGGGCGGACGAAATCCCGCATCGAGGGTGCGGATCTGCTCTGCCGTTCCTAGGATAATGGCGGCTTCCGACATTGCACTGTCTTCGATACGTAGTGTGCGCCCCAGCATTCCTCGAACTCCGCGCAGCAATTCCATTTGCGCGGATTGCAACACCGCCGAGTGATCGAGGGTAACGAGCGCAGCCGGAAGCGACGCATATCGACTGGCCACGACGGGATCAAGTCGCGCATAGCGAAGCCACGCATCACCGCCGTTCTCCGAGAACCCGGAGCAGGTAAGAAGTAAGAAAGCTACGAATAGGAGAATATCGCGTTGCATTAGCTTATCAAGGCTGCGGGTGAAGATAATAAAGCGCGAACACAGCGCCGTCCGCGTCGGTGAAGGTGGCGGGGTATTTTCCACTTATGTTGTCCATGTTTGCCGCCATGGCAGGACTGGCGGAATACGCATAATTGAAAAGACCTTGTTTGCACCGATGCAGTCGAACGACTCCGCCGTAAACGTGACGATACCCAGGATTACGTTGATCCAGTGCCGGCTGGCATACCATAGCCCATTCGCTTCGAGTGGCGGCGCCAAGATGTTGATTGCCTCCGCTTGCAAGTAATGATAAGGACAAACCAGCTTAAATCAAGTCCTACAAGGCCGTAGCAGTTGCGTGTTCATATTGATGTTGAGAACATGTCGTAACCCTACTGGGCCTGTTGCTTCGAGCAGCATTCGCTTGTCACATTGGCCCGAAACCGGCTTGCAGGAGATTATTCCGGGGAGCAGGTCATCTCATTTCGCGGTGGATTCATGCCGTGATGTACAGGCACTCACCCTGATCCGTATAATGGCGCGTCTTCTAAGACGTTCTCGAGAGGAGTGGTGTTTCCATGCCATACCGACGTATCTGTGCCTTGTTCAGGGTGGTCTTTTTCTTTTCGCTGCTCGCACTTGCCGCGTCTACCGCGCATGCCCAACAACTGGCTGCCGGCCAAACGCTGCCTTACATGAATCCGGCGCTGCCGGTGGACCAGCGCGTGAAGGACCTCATCGGCCGCATGACACTGGAAGAAAAGGTTTCGCAAATGCGGGATCACTCGCCGGCCATTCCGCGCCTCGGGGTACCCAAGTATGACTGGTGGAACGAGGGTCTGCATGGAGTCGCATTTGCCGGGTATGCCACGAACTTTCCGCAGGTGATTGGAATGGCGGCGACCTGGGACACGGACCTCGTGCATGCGATGGCGCAAACGACGTCGACTGAGGCGCGGGCCAAGTACAACCAGGCCATGCGCGACGATGACCACGAGATGTTTTTCGGCCTCACGTTCTGGGCGCCGAACGTCAATATCTTCCGCGATCCCCGGTGGGGGCGCGGCCAGGAGACCTATGGCGAGGACCCGTTTCTTACCGGACGGATGGCGGTTGCCTTTGTCTCCGGAATGCAGGGCGACGATCCGAAATATTTAAGAGTAGTTTCCACTCCGAAGCACTATGCGGTACATAGCGGCCCCGAGCCCCTGCGTCACGGATTCAATGTCGATGTCTCCCCGCATGATCTGGAAGACACGTATTTGCCGGCGTTCCGTGCGGCCGTAAAGGGAGCGCATGCCCAGTCGGTAATGTGCGCCTATAACGCGATTGACGGCGCTCCGGCGTGCGCCAATACCATGCTTCTGCAGGACTACCTGCGCGATGCATGGCACTTCGATGGCTACGTGGTCAGCGATTGCGCCGCCGTCGCCGACGTGTACACCGGTCATCACTACGCGCCTGATATGGCCCACGCGGCGGCGGCAGCGGTAAAGGCTGGGACCGATTTGGAGTGCGGATACGGTAAAGGCCAGGCTTATCCTGCGCTGGTGCGGGCGGTGCAGCAGAAGTTGATTACTGAAGCTGAGCTCGACATTGCGCTCACGCGCCTTTTTCGCGCGCGTTTCGAACTTGGGATGTTCGATCCCCCGTCAAGTTACGCCTACGGCCGTATTGCTTTCAGCGAGGTCAATTCGCCCGAGCATCGGCAGCTTTCGCTTAAGGCAGCGCGGGAGTCGATGGTTCTGCTGAAGAATGCCGACCATGCGCTTCCCCTGAAAGCCGGAGTTGCGAACATCGCCGTGGTCGGCCCGACGGCCGAACTGGTGCAGTCACTGCAGGGCAATTACAACGGGCCTCCACCGTCGCCAGTCTCCCCGCTGGCTGGGGTAGAAAAGCGGTTTCCGTCGGCCCGCATTGCGTATGCCCAGGGGTCAAGCCTGGTAGCAGGTTTTGCGATGCCGATTGAGCACACGGCATTGCATCCTGCCAGCGGCTCCGGCAACGGACTGACGGGTGAATACTTCAGCAACAAAGATTTCAACGGCACCCCAGTGCTTACACGCATCGACCGCAGCATCAACTTCAACTGGGACAAGGTGGTTCCGGTGGCGGGCCTGCAGCGCAATAACTACTCCGTGCGATGGAGCGGCACCTTTACTCCGCCGGAGCCGGGAGAGTACAAGCTCGGAGTTCGAATCAACTACTGCTACGCCTGCGAAAACGCGGAGGGGTTCCGGCTGTACCTGGACGGCAAACTGCTTGTTGCCAGCAATGAGAAAGGCACTCCTGAAAGGGGTGCGGTAACCGAAGAAGCGGTCCACTTCAGCGACACCCAGCCACATCAAATTCGCCTGGAGTACCTCCACGGCACCGGCAGCGCCGGCATCGACCTTACGTGGCAGGCACCGGCGGTGGTGTTGCGGGATGAAGCAGTGAAAGCTGCGCGGCAGTCGGATGTAATCATCGCGACCGTAGGTCTTTCACCTTCTCTCGAAGGCGAAGAGATGCCGGTGAAGCTGGAGGGCTTCAGCGGAGGCGATCGCACCGCCATCGATTTGCCGAAGGCACAGGAAGACCTGCTGAAGGCGCTGGCCGCGACCGGCAAACCGCTGATCGTCGTGCTGCAAAATGGCAGCGCACTGACGGTGAATTGGGCGCAGGAGCACGCGAACGCGATCCTTGAAGCCTGGTATCCGGGCGAAGAGGGTGGAACGGCGATCGCCGAGACGCTGGCTGGCGACAATAACCCAGCCGGGCGCCTTCCATTGACGTTCTATTCGTCGCTCAGCCAGGTGCCGAAGTTTGAGGACTACTCGATGAGCGCGCGCACGTATCGGTATTTTGACGGGAAGCCGCTGTACAGTTTCGGTTACGGACTCAGCTACACGACATTTGCGTACAGCAATGTCAAAGTTCCATCGCAGCTGAAGGCTGGTGAACCTCTTACGGTGACCGGGGATGTGAAGAACACCGGAAGCATGGCGGGGGATGAGGTCGTCGAACTTTATCTCAGTCAGCCTAAGCAGTTCGAGACGCCGATCCGAGTGCTTGCATCGTTCCAGCGAATCCACCTGAAGCCGGGCCAGTCGGTGCACGTCAGCCTGAAGGTCGATCCGCGGTCGCTGGGGCAAGTCGATGAGAAGGGGAACCGTGTGGTGGTCCCCGGAGATTACGTAGTGTCATTAGGCGGTTCGCAGCCAGGTGAGTCGGCGTCGGTTCAAACCGCGAAGTTCACGGTCACGGGGAAGGCTGAGCTTCCCAAGTAGGTCGGTTGCCGCCAAGTTAACAAATGGGAGGGTAGCCATCCCAATCACGCCGCGGAGTGATCATGGTCACTGTCCCTCCAGGTGTGCGCTGATAGGAATTAAGGCTG
>CAWFBW010000022.1:0-105992 GCA_963814165.1 uncultured Acidobacteriaceae bacterium
AGTTGGCGCTGGCTTTGATGCGCCGACGCTGGCGCGGTTAGTGACTGTATTAGAGAGGCTGTAAGCGGTGTTCGGCTTTGGCGCGGCGACGCGGATCTATCTGGCGGCGGGGGCCACCGACATGCGCAAGGGCTTCGAGGGGCTGTACGGGATGGTGCGCGACCGGTTGCCGTGCGACCCGCTGAGCGGGCAGTGTTTCTGTTTGCCATCGCGCGACGCAACCGCATGAAGTTGGTGTTCTGGGATGGTAGTGGTTTATGGGTCTGCGCCAAGCGATTGGAAAAGGGGTGTTTTCGCTTGCCTGAATCCAGTGACTCCGCGAGGCAAAGTGGTATTGAGTCACGAGCAGTTTGCCTTGCTGCTGGGTGGCATCGATCTGGGACAAGCGCGGCGTCGGCGATGGTATCGCAAGCCGGTGGCTGAGGAACCACACAAGTCAAGGAGCACCTCAGAAATACTGCACAAAGCGCTTGTCGATCCACAGCTGTTACGGGTATTCGATAGGCATCGTGAGTGCGACTCTCCAGCCACGACGAAGTCCACTCGGCGGCGCAACTTCTTCCCCCGTCCGATCTCTGAAGAACTCAGAACAACTGAAACGCTGCTGACAGCGATCAGTTCAGCAATTTCAGAAGACCGTCATCGCGTATCAAAACCAGCTGCAGTACGCGGAGTTGAATATCTGCGTGCTGGAAGAGCGGCTGCGTCAACAGCGGATTGCGAAGTACGGGCCGGGCAGCGAAAAGCTCTCCGACGAGCAACTGGAGTTGCTGGAGCTGGAGCCGGGGGTCAGGTGTGCAGCGAGGCCGAGAGCCAACGCGAGTCGCCCGCCTCTTCCAGAAAACCAAAGCGCAAGCATCCTGGTCGCCAGGCGCTGCCGACGGATCTTCCGCGGGTGGAAAAGATCGTGGCCTGCACGCCGGAGCAGTGCCGGTGCGGCGGCTGCGGCGGGGAGACGACGGTGATCGGCTACGAGGAGAGCGAGCAGTTGGGGGCGATCCGGCGAAATACTTCGTGCTGGTGACCAAGCGCGAGAAGCGCGCCTGCCGGCAGTGCGAGGAGCGTGGCGTGGTGGCGGCGCCATTGCCGGAGCTCGCCAACTACACTCCTGACACACTTGAGTTCCGTTATCACGCGGACCGGGATGGTTGGTTACTCGTTTCTGACAGATGGGCGAACAGTTGGTCAGCAGACGTGAATGGACGAGCCGTTTCGGTAGTTCCTGCTGATTTCTTGTTTCGCACGGTACCGGTAACTGCGGAAGACAACCATGTGCTATTTCAATATCACCCGTGCGCCTATTTACTAGTAAGTATCCCCCGGCAAAGCCGGGGGCTTTAGATTGTGAGCCGCTCAAAGCGGCTGTGCGGGGTCGCTAACGCGGCCCCGATTTCTTGGGCCACCTTACGGTGGCCGGTTAGCGCCACAGGTTCATTTGATCCAATCGCTTGTCCTCTTGCTTCCTGCTTCCGGATGTACTCGCGGATCACCGTCTCGTCCCGGCCCACCGTGGACACGAAGTACCCTCGCGCCCAGAAGTGCTGGCCCACAAAGTTCCTCTTCTTCTCCCCGTACACCCGCGCCAGGTGGATCGCGCTCTTGCCCTTTGATGAACCCAATCACTTGCGACACCGCGTACTTCGGCGGGATCGCGATCATCATGTGCACATGATCGGGCAGCAGATGCCCTTCTTCGATCCGGCTCTCCTTCTGCTCCGCCAGCTTGCGGAACACCTCGCCCAAGTGCCGCCGCAGTTCCCCGTACAGCGTTTTTCTGCGGCACTTGGGGATGAACACCACATGGTATTTGCACTCCCACTTGGTATGGCTTAGGCTTTCCATCTCGTCCATCGCGAACTCCCTTTCGTGTGCTTTGGCGGCTCACGTCTGGGAGTCTCCGCGATGGACTCCCGGATTTGTCAAACTTCTACTGCCTCCCCGGCAGAGCCGGGGGGTCTCCCAACGGACTAGTCGCTGTCAGTTGGGGCACACTGCCTTTTTTATCGTAGTGTTCGAGGCAATTCGATGGTTCCGACTTCGGACCCGACCTGCGAAAGTGGTGCCCCGGCCGTAGGTATGGTTCTATCTGGGCTGGAACCTGAATAATAAGACGTCAAGCGCCATCGAAAATTTGGCCAAGCAACTACAACTCGCATCCTGGCGATTTTCTCGGTGCGCCCCCACCCGCAGAACCGGTCAGACGCTCTGTATCGGCAGGATCCAGACTCGACAGCGACGAGTCAAGGTGGTAGGAATCGACCGATCGGACAATAAACAGGGGGCGATTCCTGACATTTTGCAACGTAATCCAGAGATACTGCCCAACGATACCTAGGCCAAGAGAGGTTACTCCTCCGAAGATCAGGACGGAGAGCACAGTCGCCGTGTAACCTGGAACGGCTATTCTGCCAAACAACCGCGACAATGTTACCGTGATTCCCAGACCCAAAGCTAAGGCGACCGCAATGGATCCAGTAAACAACAAGATCCGGATAGGAAGATCTGTAAAGTTAAAGACGCTGTTCACGGCATAACGCAGTCTCTTGCGCAGCGTCCAGGCGCTCTTCCCGTGATTCTCGCCCTGCGCTGGTAGGGCACAAAGGCACGGCGAAATCCAATCCAGAACAACAGCGCCACCAGGCTGCTTTCTGCTTCTCGCAGTGACACAATCGTGTCCCGCACCTGGCGGGTGCAGGCAAAAATGTCTACGCCTCCTTGCGGAAAATCCCTCGTCACGGCCGCCCTATATATTCTCCAGAACCCTCTCGAAGTCAGCGACGACAGGAAGGGATCAGCACGCGTAGATCGTTCTCCGAACACGATGTCGGCACTGCCACTTCGTAAGATCTGAAGAAACTCAATGATCAGTTCAGGCGGCTCCTGCAGGTCGGCTGCGAGCCGCAAAATAGTCGCCGGAACCATGCCGCAGGCCGGCGGCGATCGCTGCGAAGGCGCCAAAGTTTCTGCTCAGATCAACTACTTTACAACCGAATGGAAAGCCGGGAGCCGCATTGGCAAGTACGGACCCGCATCGATCCGGACTGCCATCGATCACGAACACAACTTCCATCGCAATCTGGATCGCTGACGAAAGCTTACCTAATTCCCGGAAGAGCTCTTCGAGATTAGCCTCACTGCGATATAGTGGCACCACCGCGACAGCATCAGGGACTCCACGAGTTACAGGCACTCACTACAGCCGTGATCTCATCGTCGCCAAGAAAAGGGTGAATGGGCAGACTTATCTCCGAATGACAGAAGCGAATCGCATTCGGGCAGCCCGACGTCAACTCCACGGTTGACCACTTCAACGCTTCCTGCTCGATAAGGGCGAGCGGATAATGCTCACCGGTCTGTACGCCCGATTGAAGCAAATGCTCGATAAATGATCGCTTCAGCCCTGGATCGACAAGGATTGGGAACAAATGCCACGTCGAATCTGACCCTGCCGGAGATCCTGTGCAGTGAAGCTTATTATTGCTGATCTGCCCGCAATACCTGGCGGCGACTTGTTTGCGCTTGGTTATCCACCGGTCCAGCCTGGGAAGAAATACATGGTCGAGATAAGCCGCCTGGAGCTCATCCAAACGACTGTTGTATCCGAGGACGGCATGGTGATATTTCCTCACCTGTCCATAGTCTCGCAGTACCCGCGCCTTGTCTGCAGTATCTTGCAAATCAGTGAGTATCGCGCCCCCATCCCCTAATGTGCCCAAATTCTTAGTGGGGTAGAAGCTGGTCGCCGCGAGTTGACCGGCTTTCCCTGTGGGAGCGCCACGAAATCGTGCGCCCACAGATTGCGCGCAGTCTTCTACCATGAGCAAGTCGAACTCGTCCCGCAGATTTTTGAGCGCGACGCCGTCCAAGGCATGTCCGAAAAGATGGACTGGAACAAAAAATCGAACGTTCCCGCTTCGCCTCAGAAACTGCTGGCACGCGTCAAGATCGATGAGACCAAACTGGTCGCTGTCGAGCAGCACCGGGATCGCGCCAATCCGAAGAATTGCCATTAATGTCGCAAACGCTGAAATAGGACTCGTGAGTACACGATCTCCAGCTTTGCATCCCAACACTCGCAGCGAAATCTCCAGCGCATCCAGGCCGCTGGCTACACCGACCGCATGCGCGAGCGACCAGTATGCGGCAAGACTAGCCTCGAACTCTCTGACTTGTTGCCCCAGGATGTACCATCCGCTGGCGCCCACTTTTTCAGTTGTCTTCAGAATGTCTTTCCGAATCGTCTCCCACTGGCGCTGGAAATCGTTTAATAGGATCATCGGGCGACCGCCACCAGGAACTCTGAGTAATTTCTGATATATTCAGTCGCATCATATGGTGCCGACGCAAATACCAGAAGCACAGCATCCTTGGAGTATTTGTATTGGATGCCCCAAGTTAAGGGCGGCAAGTGCAAGCCTGTGGTAGGGCTGTCGAGAACGAATTCCTGTCGAGCCTTTCCGTCGTCGGCAACAACATGGCAGGAGCCCGACACGCAAATTAGAAACTGATGGGTTGTCCGGTGGGCATGCTCCCCACGCACTTCCGAAGTAGGCACACCGAAAACCATAAAGTAACGTCTGATTTCGAAAGGAATATTTGAGTTGACTTCGCCAAACGTGAGACCTCCGCGCAGATCGACCACCATCGGGAGCTTGTGCAGCGTTACGCCACGTACAGCTGTCGGATTCACACCGCGGGATATGGGAGCACCATGTTGATCGACGCGAATCGTCTCGACGCCGCAGTATCCGGTGATTCGAGCTGGATTACCTGCTACAATGCTCTTCGCGGGAACATCGCGCGTAACCACCGCGCCGGCTCCCACCATTGCATACTCGCCAACCGTCAGTCCGGGAAGGATGGTGGCATTAGCCCCGATGGATGCGCCCTTTTTGATCGTTGTGCGACCGACTTGTTCCGCAGGTAGATAAGCCTTGGAACGCGGAAACGGATCATTGGTGAAAGTTGCGTTCGGTCCTATGAACACATCGTCTTCGATGCGCACGCCATCCCACACTTGCACACCGCACTTTATCGTCACCCGGTCGCCAATAACTACATCATTCTCGACAAAGGTGTGGTCGCAGATGTTGCAGTTACGGCCAATCACTGCTCCTGGCAGAACGTGGGCAAACGCCCAGACGCGTGTCCCTGCTCCTATGGAATCGCTTTCGACCACAGAGAGCTTGTGAAAGAAAACCGTTGCTTCGATTTGTGATCCCTGTTGGTCGCGCTTTGGATTCATGCCATTGCCGGAGACGTCTAGGTACTGCGAAATCGTTTTCTGTGCGCGCCTCGCTCCCCCGGATAGATGCTACACGGTGATTCGTAAGTTCTGCAATTGAGCGCGCCGCAGGCCGCATGGACGAACACGGTTGTCAGCCACCGCGACGTGGGGATCGGCATCAGTCAAGTGCTCCCAGTTCTCGCAGCTGCGTACGCATTCCAAAACAAAATCATCGCGATGGAGCAGCCCGAGATACACCTCCACCCCGCATACCTAAGGTCGCCGCCATTCTATCGATAGTCGAGAGTTGTCGTCGAATGAAAGATCCCAGTGCGGGAATACCTCGCCGCAGTGCTGCCAGGTCTCAACAACTTCTCCATCCATCGCGTAGTAGAACTCACCGCCAAAGCCTGGGCCGCTAAACACAATCAGCCCGCCTTATAACTCCAACTCATCCGTCAACGGTGTGGTTGCTCTTACGCTTACACTTGATCTCATGCTGCTTGCCCTCGGTGATCACCGCATAGCAGGGGAGAAAGCCGTCGTGATCCAGCAGCAGATGCAGCTTGACCGCCCCTTTGGTGCGGCGGAATCGCGCCCAATCGAAAACGCTGGCGCACAGATCGATCACCGTCGCGTCCAGGCTGATCAGCTTGTGTTTGAAGCGGAACTGGCGTCGGCCCGCCGATCGCTGCACCGCCAACCCCTGGCATTGGGTCAGAAGTTGCTGGAATAGCTCTTCGTATAACTGCCACGGACGGCGCTCGTTGGCGTAGGCCAACGTGGAGCGCGCCGGCGCCTGCGGCAACCCTAAATGCCGCAGCTTCCCCTCACTGCCAGCCGCCGCAAATCTCGCGCAGGGACTTGGCCCCGCCCAGTTGGCAGAACAGCATGGCGACGAACTGTCCCCAACTGCTGAATCCGCGCGCATGCCGTTCGGCCTGGTGTTTCCGCGCCGCTGTGTCAAAGCCGGTTCGTGAAATGAGCTGCAAAATCTGCGAGAAATGCTGCATACTCTGTTCAGGGCAGAGTCCTCCTCTGACTCGTTGGTCTTTGCAAACTCGACTTATCAGAGACTCTCAGCCTTCTTCTTCCCGGCGGCGCTCACCACAGCGGAGCTAATTTGGACGAGAATGCTAAATGTTAAAATGATCTAGACGTAACGATCAAACACGTGAGACATTAATTCCGCCTTCCGCATTATGTCCCATCATTATGTCCCATCCCCAGTGTTCTACCCAAAACTTCAGCAGCCCGATGCCAACGAGACATCAATTCGGCGATTCGATACAGATATCTAAGGCCAGTGGCACGATAGCTAAACTTAACACGGACGTGTCGGCTGGCCTCGATACCTACATTCCGCGCATACCCCGGGTCTGAGACGAGCCTGATCATCTTATTCGTGGCGTCGTCAATGTCCGGCTCCGCCCACACCTGACCCTCCCAACACGGGTATGCGTCCTCCTGGACGGGAATCATCGTATGCCGCACTAAGCAGGAATTCTCTGTCGTCATGAAATCGAGGTTACCTGAATACCCAGTCGCAACAACCGGCTTTCCTAAATACATCGCCCAAATCAACCCGAAGCCAAACCCTTCTGACCGGTGCAATGAAAGAAAGCAATCACAGCACCACACAAGGTTCTTGATCTCGATGTCGCTCAATAGTCTATCAATTACAACGACCCTATTCTTACTGGCTTTGACATAGTCACGGAGAAACTCATAGTTCTTCTGCTGCGCATCTCCACCTTTCATCTTGATCACAAGGCAAACATCTTCAGTCGGGCAGCGCTTACAGAGCTCTTCGAACGCTCTCAATGCCGCAAAAGGGTTCTTACGTTCAACATAAGAACTAAAATCAAAAAAAAACAAAAATACAAAAGAGCTCTCGGGCACGCCAAAGTGTCGCCGACCAAGAAGTTTCTCAACTCTAACTTCTCCGGCAAGGGGCATGTGCACTACAGGTCTACTAACCGAGGCTCTGATCGCATCGTATGTGAATCGGGAAGGCGCCCATATCTCGTCAAATCTGGATAGTTGCTCAGCCCACAGCCTGGGATATTGACTCAATTCCCATAATGGATATACGACACTGATGCCAACCCGCGGCACATCCGTCGCGAGATGCCTGAGCGTCGGCTCAACTTCATCTCCATTCACGCAAAAAATGTTTACTTCGCTGAAGTCGTTAACCAGGTGAGCCGCTAGTTCGCCCCTCACAGCGGAGTCATTATCGCCTAGCCCATAGACGTCGCGAATGGCAGTATTCAGACCCGCAGAGCGAAGGGCACGGAACGCAGCGCGCAGGTGTTCTCCCATGCCGATTGGAACAAACGGGTGTCCGATTACTGTCACTCTTCCGGCTGAATTCATTGCCGCCTCCAAAAAATGTTAGTGTCTAGCTTGTTCTGGTAAGGCATAGTAGATACTAGATTTCAGCTGGCTGTCGGACTAGCCAAGAATCACGGGCATTTCGAGTCGCCTCGAGATACGCGTGACCGTGTTTCTGATCAGGTTCTAAGTGATTTCCCTCCGCCCACTCATTCCACGCATTAATGAATACTAGTCGTTCATCCCCGAAGTTCTGTTCACGTGTGACGTCTATAATAGCCTCCAACCAGGCCTGGTAGGCCCCTGCAGACGCATGCACAAACATCACAGGATCATTTTGCCTCCGCGGCGTGTTATCCCAACCTGGCATGACGCTTCGGAACCTCACGTGCCCAGGCATCGGGAGTCGCAGATAATCTTCAACGATCTGGCGATAATCGTGGAGAACGCCGCTGAACTCAGGGTTTATTATCTTACCCGGCGGAGCAACTGGCGCCGACATGCTGTGAGGCGGAAATTCAACAGACGCATCGAATCCCAGGGAACTGGGGTGCACGAAGGTGCGGGCGAGTTCGAACGACTCTGCAAGTACCAGATAAACTTGGCCGACACCCTCTTTCAGGCACTGGTCCCGCCAAATCTCAATAGTGCCCTTAATATTAGGGAAAAGGCTGGGTCGATATATGATCAATAGGGGCTTTCCATTTATGCGGATATAATTGGGACGCCGCAGATACCGAATCAAGTCTGACATAACCGCACGGTCATCGTCGTCTGAGTGCTGCTGAGCGATTAAGATCGCGTGTTCCTGTCCGTCCCACTTCCGGGTCCAGTTTTCGTTCGCCCAGGCAATGCAAAAGGGCATATCAGGATTGTTTGTTTGCAACATTCGCTCAAGCGGCTGATCCAAGAGACGCTTTCCAGCGAACCAATAATAATAGTAGCAAAAACCAAAGATACCGTACCGTTTCGCCAGCTTGGCTTGCTGTTCCCTTGCTTCGGGAAGGCGCAGATCATAAAAACCAAGATCCGCCGGTAAATGTGGCTGATAGTGCCCCAGAAAGTTTGGTCGAGCTTTCGTGACGTTAGTCCACTCCGTGAATCCTTTCCCCCACCACTGATCGTTTTCTGGCGTTGGGTGAAACTGCGGCAAATAAAATGCGATGAGCTTAACGTCATTGAGCTCATCGATTTCCCGCTGCCAGCGTTCGACGAGCTTCTGTTGGTTTCGGACGAGTGCTGCGTTCTTGAATGACTTTCTGGCAGTGACGCTCAAATGATGGTAGATAACGGAGTCGGGGTTATAGATAACCCGCAAACCAACACGCCGAAGACGAAAGCTCAAGTCACAGTCTTCGCAGTAAGCCGGGGCGAAGCTCTCGTCAAACCCGCCGAGCTTTAGAAACACTTCTTTCTCGACAAGTAAACAGACTCCGGAGCAGTACACAACTTCGCGTAGGCTGTTGAATCGGGCCAGTTGCGGATCGTCAAACAGGCCAATTAAAGTTGATGTTCCATCTCGATTGACCATGGCCCCCGCTTCCTGCAGCCTCCCATCCGGATAAAGAACCTTAGGGCCTACAGCGCCAACGCGGCTGTGTAGATGAAACGTTTCTATAAGTGTGGAAAGCCATCCCGACGTCACTTGAGCGTCGTTATTCAGAAAAATAAGGTACTTGCCTCTCGCCTCGCTAGCGCCGCGATTACAGCTACGTATGAAGCCAAGATTGGTCTCATTTCTCAGATAGACAATGTTTTTGACTTTCGGTACGGTCGTTGGCGTATTATCAGCTGAGCAATCATCCACTACGATGACCTCGTAGGAGACGTCACTCGTGTAGCGTGCTATGGACAGAAGGCATTCGAGAGTATATTGAAGCTCTCCAAATACGGGAATGATGATTGAGGTATCTACGACAGCCGACGGTCTGAGTTCTATCGACAATGCGGGATCAAACATTCCAAGATCGCGAATAGATATAAGTTCGGGCGGCGTCAAGTCAAGTTGTGCGACTCTACTTCGTCTTTGAACGGCAAGAGTAGATACTAGTGCTTCATAGTCATGCGTATTCACATTGACACTTGTGGGGCCACTCGCAGACACGTTGTAGGTGTTCGATAGCTCATTGATGCCAGACGTGTCTGCAGCTACGACTTGGATCGATTTGTCCGCACGAGCCTCCAAAGCCGCAGATCCTTCGGCAAGGCTGGGCGGGCCGCCAGGACCAAAGCCGGTTGCCTCCGAATTGGCCACATTGGTGTTAATGGGCGGCACAACATCTAGACGATCAACCGCCTCATCTACCAAGGACCGGAGATAGTACGCCAGAGGGTTGAGTCCGGAGTCGGTTACGAGAGGATTCTGACGGTACTGTTTTGAATTGAAGAGGGGGCCAGGATCTCGCCCCTCCTCAGCCCCCTTCCGTATGTAGTGCACGAGAGGGTTTGTCCCGGCATTTGCCACATCCGGGTTCTGCTGTAAGTACCAATCGCTGTCAAAGTACTGATTCGGGTCCCGTGCCTCAGAAGCTCCGTAGCGCAGGTAGTGCTCAATAGGGTCTACCCCGGAGCTAGCCACATCCGGGTATTGCCGTAAGTACCAGCCGTGAGAGAATAAGCCAGACTCACCGATGAGCCGTTTATCTCGGATCAATTGGATAGACTGTGCAGGCGACGACATCATCTTACACACCCGCACCACGTAGGTTGCCAGCCTCCTCCTTGCTGAACCAGCCGGTAGAAGTGCCTCACGCATCTTGTAATAAGAGCTCATCGCCTTCCAGCCGTGCGACCGCATAATTGCATCCAACACAGCCGTCTTTATCTGATAGGTCTCATCTAAAGTCTGATATGCATCGCTCTTGCTGCTGAGTTGAGCGCTAAGAGCTAAATTGTCAGTCGTCAATTGTTGACATTTATCCAGTAGCCCGGATGCCTCTAATGTGAGACGTTCGTGTTGCCCGGTCAGATACTTTATCTCTGACATCAGTCGTTCTTGTTCGAGCTTCAGGCTCGTTAGTTCTTGGTCTGATTTGTCAAGGCTGCTCTGGAGATGAGCTTGGCATATTTTCGAGGAAGCTAAGTCGGCAGAATTCTTCTGCAGGACTTCTATGAGGGTGCGTACCGTTTCTTCGTGACTGCTTCTGAGCTGCTGAGTCGTCTCTTCATACTGTGCCGTCAGTGCGGTACTGCGCTCGCGCTCTTTGTTGAGAGCGCACATGGTATCCTCATAAGTGCGTGTCAGCTCAATGCGTTCGGTGGCGATTCGTTCTATCTTGTCCGAGAGTTCGCGGACGGTCCGTTCGTGGCTGGCCGACAGCGAATCCCGCTCTCCTACCATTTGCGCCTCATGGGCGTGCAGTGCGACGAGCTCTGCCACTTTCTGAGACAGTGCGTCTTCGCCAGCTCGTATCGCTCCCTGAAGATCACGCAGCTCGGGCTCGTTCGCCCAGAATGTAGTCCCCAAGATCTTTGCCGCTTTCCGTGTCGATAAAATCTCTTGTTTGTATTGAGGCTTCTTAAGAAGTCCCAACGCCAAATCGTCGATAGTGTCGATCGGTACGAGCGACCGATAATTGTCTGCGAGCTGGTCACAAACAACATTCAGCCTTTCGAGAGGTACCAATAGGAGACTTGCTTCTCGTCCATGTCCAAGGAAGTTAGCTGGATTGTGGCGAAAGTTATTGGGGTTATAGGCCGGACTGTTCAAAAGAAGTGAGCGATATTTCTTCTTTTTACAGAATTCTACTAAGGGCCAGCTATATTGTAGCGAATTACACTCCGCAAATATTATCGGTCGCACGCGAGTTAGAGTCCGTCTGGCCCCCTTCAAAATGGGGAGTTCCATATTTTCGGCATCGATCTTGATTAGCGCACAATCGTTAAGGCTGAGTTGATCGATGGTCGTTAGGGTAACGACTCGGTGTGGTAGCCGATTGTCAGGACAGGAGTCGGACTCTAAGAGGGAAAAGCTTGCGAAATTGCCGGTCCGCTCGGCACCCGTCGCGCATATTGCGAGGTCCTTGGCGGCGTCAGATACTCCTTGGTTAACGAGCGTGACATTTGACAGACCGTTCTGCTCAATGTTCAGCTGTAGAAGTTCAAAATGGAGCGGGTGCGGTTCGAAGGAATACACCCTGCCCGCATCCCCCACCTTGCGAGCAAAGGCAAGAGTGTGAGTGCCAATATATGCACCGACATCAAGAACTGTGGTTCCTGGTTTTATGAGCAGATCAAGGAAATCAATTTCAGCTTGAGCCCATTCACCATACTCTCTCAGACATCGAGAGATGATTATGTCGTTCCTGAAGAAGGTCATGATACCGTATCGGCAAGCGTCTGTCTGAGTTATGTCTTCGCGAAGCTTCGTCATCGGGGCGGGAACTCCTATTGGGCCCTGCGGTTATGGGCTTTCTCTAAGTTACGGGTTTTCTCTAAAATGTGCCACAGGAACAAGGATTCTGCAACGAGTTTGAGGTCTCGTGCAGGTCGGGAGCCCGCTGTCGCAAGCCTCCCCCCGAGAGTGGTTCCGGGCAAGCCAATAGCTCGTTTGCACATGCTTTTCGCCATCAGCAGCGTGCCGCGCGTCGCGTCCCGGAAATATGTGAACAAAGTCGGGCGATCTTCTGGAGAATGGAATCGGCGGTAGCTGTCCAGATAAAGGGTCGTTGTTTGCGGTTATAGTGCTGCACAAAGTCGTCGATCTTCTGAACCAGTTCCTTCACGCTACGGAAGGAGCCCCGTCGAATGGCTCGCTGCGTAATCAGACCGAACCAACGTTCCACCTGATTCAGCCACGACGAGTAGGTGGGAGTGTAATGCGTGTGGAAGCGAGGTCGTTGCGCCAGCCAGGTGCGCACCTTGGGATGCTTGTGGGTGGCGTAATTGTCCACCACCAAGTGGACCTCCAGTTCGGTGGGAACGCAGGCCTCCAAGCTGCGCAGGAAGGACAGAAACTCCTGATGGCGATGGCGGGGCTTGCACTCGGTAAAGACGGCACCGGTAGCAATATCGAGTGCCGCAAACAGCGTCGTGGGTGCCATGGCGGACGTAGTCATGGGTAATGCCCTCGACCTTCTTCCCGCTACTGATACTTGTTCTCGTTGACCATATTCGAGAGGCACAGATTGAGTCGGCTTGAGTCGGCGTCGGCGTGCGAGAGGTTACTTACGTGACCTCTGTTCACCGCTCGCCCTCCCCAACCACCGGGCGGATGCACGGCAATCCCAGATTAACCATTGCTGTTATATTCAAAGGCACATGTCGCCGATACTAGCTTATTTTGGGCATCACAAGTGCGGTACCACGTGGATCAGCGCCATTCTTGATGGGGTATGCGCCGCAACCGGTTTACGAGTAGTTCACCACTCTTACGAACATGCATTTGCCGGAGATATCGTTGCCCTCAAAGAGCAGACGCCATTTGAGTTTTGGCGTTACATAAATGCTGACATCAATTTCACGCGGTCAGTTGATTTGCTTGGTTTTCACGTGGTGCGCGATCCACGTGACCTGATCGTGTCAGCCTATTTTTCACACCTGTTATCCCATCCGGACGAGGACTGGCCACGCCTGCGCCATTACCGTCCTTATTTAAGAAGCTTGCCCAAGCGCGAGGGCTTATTGGCGGAGATGGAATTCAACGCCGTTTTTCTTTCGCAGATGTTGTCTTGGGAATACACACGGCCGGCTGTTCTCGAATGCCACTTCGAGGATTTGGTGCGCGACCCAGTCGGGAGCTTTGCGCGGATTTTCCGATTTCTCGAACTCGTTCCCCATCGAATTACATCCGAAGATTTGGAGGAAATATTGGAACGCAATTCCTTTGTAAATCTGAGTGGCGGGCGACTTCCCGGGGAGGAAGACCCCGCGGCCCACTATCGTAGAGGCGTGCCGGGCGATTGGCGAAATCACTTCGAGCCCGTGCATATTGACTACTTCAGGCGCCTGTACAACCCTCTTCTCCTAAAACTGGGTTATGAAATCCAACCGGACTGGATCTAATGAAATGGGCGTTCCCCCGGCTCTGCCGGGGAGGCAGTCAAACTTTGAGAATTCCGGGAGTATACCCGCTGTTGCCTTCGTTTTTGCAGAAGCTCGTTGGCTCGCGAGCCTCGTGCCGTTGCAGTTGCTTTTGCTTTTCACCGGTTGCGATCAGGCCCCTTTGAGGGGCCAGCAACCGTAAAGCCTCCGGCTCTGCCGGAGGATACTTACTTTATCCCTCATAAAGCCATCTTAGAAAACAGCGCTGCATACGAGACTTTAACCGATTGGAATTGCATGACGCCACGTCGGTGAAGACGAATCGCCAAGACGCTGACGTTGGCCACCGATTTCTTATTGCGTCGTTGCGATAATGTTATAGTTAGAGCGTGCTTCAAAAATAGGTTCGGTCTCACCATAGGTACTTCGCAGTAAGACGGCAGTGGGGTCAGCTTCTGTCATGAAGAGACGGCAGAAGCTCTTGACGGACGAGCAGTGGGAACTGATTGAGCCGCTATTTCCCCCGCGGAAGCAGCGACGAGACAAGCGCGGCCGACCGCCAGCCCCAAACCGGGCTTGTTTCGAAGGCATTTTATGGATTTTGCAGACCGGTGCGGCACGGCGATTTCTGCCGGGCGAGTTTCCCTCGCCCTCCACCTGCTGGCGGCGACTGCGGCAGTGGGAGGACGAAGGCGTCTGGCTGGAGGCATGGCGCACTCTACCGGGTGCACTGGATGAGGAAGGTCTACTCAAGTGGGACGAGACCTTCTTGGATGGCAGCTTCGCCCCGGCCAAAAAGGGGGCTCCGACGTCGGCAAAACCAAGCGTGGCAAGGGGACGAAGTGGATGGTACTGGTCGACGGTCAAGGTCTTCCGCTGGGAGTTCGGCTGGAAAGTGCCTCTCCGGCAGAAGTTACGCTTGCGGAAGCCACGCTGGCCGAAGTCCGCGTCCCCCGCCCGCAAGGCCGCGACAGAAGCCGGAGCGGATAATCGCGGACCGCGGATACGATTCTGACCCGCTGCGGCAGCGACTCAAGAAACGAGGCATCGACCTGATTGCGCCCTACCGGAAAAACAACCAGGAACGGCGCTACGAAGATGGAGGCAAGCTGCGGCGTTACGTCCGCCGCTGGATTGTGGAGCGAACCAATGCTTGGTTTGGGCAATGCCGCCGATTGCTGGTTCGTCATGAGCATCGACTCTCGACTTACCGCGCCTTCTTCTACCTCGCCTGCTTCTGGATCACACTCAGGAGATGTTTTTGAAACACCCTCTAGTAACTCAACTAATGAATAACACCTTTCGCCGCATCGGCTCGGACGTGAGAATCTATCCCCAGGCCAAATTAATTGGGCTTGAAAGCATCACTTTGGGCTCACATATCATCATTGATGACTTCGCATTCATAGGAAACCATCGCAACCTGGTCATCGGCAACTATGTCCACGTCGCATCTCACGTTTCCATCACCGGAGGTGGCGACTGCTTGCTCTGCGATTTTTGCGGCGTCGGATCCGGTGCGCGCCTGCTCTCCGGCACCGACGAAGTTCACGGCGGTAAGCTCCTCGGTCCCACCATTCCCGCTGAGTTTCGCTCTGTAGCCCGCGGGTGCGTGATTGTTGGTGCCCACGCAATGGTTTTCGCCAACGCTGTTGTGCTGCCCAACATACGCATTGGCGAGGGCGCTGTCGCCGCCGCTGGCGCGGTAGTGACGCACGACCTGGAAGCATGGACAATCTACGCGGGCGTACCCGCGCGCCCAGTTGGCCGCCGCGAGTCGAGCAGTGTTCTGAGCACCGAGAGGGCTTTGATCTCACGTCATCCCTCGCCTTTGGTCCGCTATCGAGACGAAACCGCTCTATCCGTGGAAGCCTGAATGGATCCGGTTCGCTTCCCCTTCCTTCGCCCGTCGCTACCATCCCCAGAGCAGTGGATACGGTACCTGGATCCGGCTTATGCCGCCCGACAGTATACAAACTTCGGCCCTGTTAACCAGTTGTTTGAGCGCCAATTGGAAAAATTTGCCGCGATCCCCGTCCGTCGGGCAGTTACTTGCGCCAACGCAACCGTCGGCCTAAGCGCTGTTCTGATGGGGCTAGGAGTTAAAGGCAGGGTCGCCCTTCCCTCGTTCACTTTCCCCGCGACGCTCTACTCGGTGCTGATTTCCGGTTGCTATCCAGTGATTTGCGATGTGGATCCGCGGACGTGGGAGTTGTCGCCGGCAATCGTGGAGTCCGCCCTGGCTCGGCACAAGATCGAGGCGGTTATATCTGTTCGCGCATTTGGCCTTTGCCGCGATCTCCAGCCGGTTGCGCAGGTATGCGAGAGTGCCAGAATTCCATTGGTCGTCGATGCTGCGGCGGCATTAGGCGGAAACATCTCACCGGGTGTTGCTACTGGAGGGCAAGGGACTGCAGAGGTTTTCTCCCTTCATGCGACAAAGGTCCTTGGGATTGGTGAAGGGGGCGTCGTGTTTTGCCACCCTGACGACGCTGCCCGTTTTGGTCGGGCTCTTAACTTCGGACTAGGTGGTTCCGGCTTCTCACGGGCGCTGAACGGGAAGTTGAGCGAATTTGCTGCCGCCATCGGACTTGCTGTCCTCGACTCTGCCACAGATGCAATTGCAGCGCGAACTTCTGCTGCGCAACGCTATTTAGATTTCTTTCGAACGGTCAACCAAGTCGTGACGCCGGACAACCCGGGGTCGCCCACCTGGCAGTGCTTTCCGGCGCTGTTTCCCGACGGAACCGATCTCGCGCTGGTACTCGAAGCTGCCCGCCGAAGAGGTCTCGAGCTGCGCCGCTACTACCGTCCGGCTCTTCACCAGTTTGTGCCACGGGATTGTGCCATCCTCGATTCGGCGCCGGTGGCCGATGCTCTTGCGGAACGGATGGTGTGTTTTCCCGTCTATCCGGCCATGAGCGAGGAGGACCAGGAGGAGATTTTGGAGATCACGCGGATGGTACTGGCCGAAGTCACCCACCGATGACTCGCGGTGGCTGCGACGAGGAGGGACCGACCGCTTCAGATAGTTCAGGTCGCAGCACAGAAAGCATTAATTAAATTAAGGGTGCTTTCGGACGCGGACGAGGGGAGGTTGCCCGTACCATATAATTGGGCTTATGCGTGGCGAGATCCTCAGACGAATTGAGCAAATCCTGATGGCCAAGGCCCCGGTTGTTCCGTTGCGAGAATACATCAGGGAACTCACTGCCGTCGCTCCCGGGAACCTTCAAATCACTCTACAGCAGATTAGAAACACAGTGCTGGCGATTTCGGCCGGCGTCGCGCCTTTGCGCAGCTTGCCTCCTCAAGGTTTCGGTGAACCTATCGGACAAGCCCTTAATGAGATCGAAGGACAGTTGCTGACGCTTTTGGCTCGTCATCGGCTCCGACCAATTGGCAGCCCGAGCGAAGAGCCTCGGCGTGTGATGATTTTGCTCGGATGCCTCCCGAATGACACAATACGGAGCAGTCACCTCCGCCAGGTTTGTTCATACGCCGCGGCGATCGCACGCCACAAAGAGATTGAGTCGGTGGCGATTGTGACATCGCTTGAAACTCTCATCGAAGGACCGGATTGGCAGTTCTTAGGTTTGACTCCAGATCTATGCCGCGTTGTCGGACTCAGCCCACCTACCACAAGTTGGATATCTCGGTGGGGATCTGCGGTCGGCGAACTTGCGGGCACGGAGGTAAGCAGAAAAATCTGCGTCTTTTCTCCTGCCCGAACAGAAGGCGTGTATTCATACTCTGCGACTTTGCATGAGATCATGCAGTTCTCGCCTGACGTAGCGATAATGTTTCTAGGAATATTGTCAACGAGGCTATTGCCCGAACTTCTTTACCCCCACTTTCCTATTATCTCGGTGCAGTTCAACGTACATAACCCAGAACCTCGACTTAGCGATCTGGTCTTGTCCTTTGGTGATTCCGATGAGTTTCAAAAACGCTCCAGGCCCGATATTTGGCACACCCAACTACCACCTGTGCTACCTTTCCCTAAGCATTCGAATCTGGCGCGCTCCCGCGTACGGGGGAATGAGGACGTGCTGATCGTATCGGCGCTATCGTACGGCCGTCTGGAATACGCACTTATGCTGAATAGCGGAGCATTCGCACAAGGAGTGGCAGCCTTTCTGTCAACTAACCCAAGGGTCGGTTGGCTCTTCGTGGGTGTGGATCGGCCCGAGTCCCTTAATTCGCTGACGCCGGCCTGGCGGACGCTGGAGGAAGACAATCGTGTTCGGTATCTTGCCTTTGCCCACGATCTGCGGGCAATCTACGAGCATTGCGATATATATGTCCATCCCCCCTGCATTGGGAGCGGCGGCATGGGGATTGCAATGGCTATCGCAGAGGGTATACCCGCGCTGGTCGAACAGAATTCTGACGCGGCAGCTTTTATAGCCCGTGAACTCGCGTATCGGAATCAGGAAGATCTCTTCGAGCGGATGGCCGCGCTGATTGTACGGCCAGGAGACCGGGCTAAGATCGCCGCTGTGGAGCGGAGGGATCTCGAGTTCCGTCACTCCCTCGCGGCGGTGTCTGATTACCTCTACCCCTTTTTGGGCGATGCTCGCAGTCGATTCACGCACCGCACAAGCGGCTCAACGTTAGTTGACCGGAATAACTGAAACCCGATTCCTCTACCTCAAAATACAACTTCCGACGGCTGTGTTTGTTGCCATGCGCTTTTTCAAGCCACGCCAACCTGCCCTTAACCCTGCGAACCCCGCTCCAAAATACTTATTCCCGGGTCGCATTACAATATCTTGCTTACCGACGATTTCAGCGATCACGCACAACCACGCCGGTTAGTGTCTCCATGGCCTTTCTTTTCGGAGAACGGTTCGCACTTGGACAAAGCGATCGCTAGATTTGTTCCACCGACCAACTCATGTATTAGAATCACAGAATATGCAAACGCAATCCTACGTGACAGACTTACGCAACAGGATTTTCCAACTGGCTATCCAGCTGACGGCCCTTTTGTCATTTCTTGCGCTTGCCTTCATTGTGTACGGACATGTTTTCTCGAACGGCTTGTGCTGCGCCGACGACTCAACCAACGCTATCGTGGCCAAGAATCTTGCTTTCGGCAAAGGGTATGCAAATTCCGTCCGTTTCGACGGTACCCCTGGGCTCATGTACTTTGATCCCACCATAACTACAGGTCCGACGCTCAATATTCCTGCGGCACTGATGATACATCTCTTCGGAAACGTGCCGTGGGCGCCCGGCTTTGTCACGGCAACCTCAAGTCTTGTTTTGATATTGCTCATTGTATTTGCCTTATACAGGCTCGTAAGCCCGAACCGAGCCGCCGCGTTTCTCTCTCTATGGCTCTTCCTGCTTTATAGCATGACGGCCGGCCTTCACTTTGAGCACTGGTATAGTCTCATTGGCGAGATACCGGCTGCCTTGTTTTGCGTCCTCGGGGCTTTAGTTCTGGCAACGGACCGCAACAAACGGTCAGTCATCGCCGTGTCGAGCCTGTTATACGGCCTGGCAATGCTCACTAAGCTGCTGGCCCTCTTGGCTTTCTTCCCGATCGCCGCCTGGCTACTTTGTCGACTTACGTACGCGACGAATAATCGTATTCGACGCGCCGGAGATTGCCTTTGGGCTGCTACGGCATATCTTGGGCCGTTTGTATCATTCGAGGCGTGGAAGCTGATTACACTGGGGCCTGCCTCTTACATTCAAAACACTAGGGAGTTTATGTCCTTGTTCTTATCGAATTCCGGCACAGTCGGTTCTGCGATGCAACAATATCATTCTAACTCGCTTATAATGCAACGGCATTTTGGCTATTCGCCGATCGTCCTACTACTCGTGGCAGTTGTGGTTAGTGCCCTCGTGGTCTGCTACTGCAAGGAGCATCGACTGCGATTTCTCTTAGCCGCTTTAATCGGCGCCGCAATCGTAAACTCGCTGTGGTGGCTATTCTCATCGAACGGATGGCCCCGCTACGCACTGATCGGATTGTTTCTCTACTTCTCCGCACTTCCGTGCCTTCTGTTTGTCAAGCAATCCAAATTGATCGTTGGATCCTTGGCAGCACTGATCCTTTGTCTCTTTTGGGTAGGGTATGCACGATTCGCGGAGCCCGGAGCATTCGTACGCAAGTATCGATACGCATATACTCCTAGGGTCACCAACCTGATCAAAGCCACCGCTGAGCTGCAGGAGCTTCGACAGAATGAACCATTTGTTATGGGCTGGTGGGCGACGGCAGGGGATCTCGAATATTCCTTGCCAACCATCGGTAACTTTGTCCGGTACGATCATGTTGATCGGAGCCGGGACACCGGCGACTTGATTTTAGTGCGGAATAAAGTGTGGGTTGCTTGGGGAACAACACCTGACTTCACAGAATGGGAGAAGAAATGCAACGAGGTATTGCTTGATGCGCCGCCATATTTGATATCACGTTGCTCGGTCAATCCTAAAATGACAGACATCGGTGTGGACCCCCAGTTAGGTTCCAGTCCCGTTAGCTTCGGCGCTTTGCGGTCACGGGGTATAGAAGCAGGAGGTGTGCTCAGTGAAATGGAATAAGGACGAGATTCTTGGAAAGCTTAACACTGTTACTTGGTACCATAGTTTCGAGATCGTTCCTGGAGTCTTTACGCCAGGCAAGCTCCCGACCGATGCAAAAGAAACTTTTGCGTACTTTGGCCTTCCCGGCGATCTTAGAGGGAAGAGAGTACTTGAGATAGGGACCTGGGACGGACCAGTAGCCTTCGAATGTGAGGCAAGAGGCGGAGTAGTCACTGCGCTAGACATACAAGATCCTAACAAGACGGGCTTCAACGTGGCAAAGGAGATCCTAGGGTCGAAGGTCGAGTACGTCCAAGGAAGCGTCTATGATGCTACTGGACTGCTGAGGGGTAAATACGACTATGTATTCATGTTGGGAGTATATTACCATCTTAAGCATCCTATACTGGCGTTCGAGCAGGTGGCGCAATTGCTCGCGGACGACGGGCTACTTGTTTTCGAAGGCGCGTGCCTTCAGGCATATTGTGAAGATGCAAACGGACGGTCGGTTCCTGCCGAGCGAGCCAGCGACATCGGTCATAGCGACGTGCCGCTTTGTGCGTTCTATGCGAATACATTCTGCGGCGATGATTCAAACTGGTTCATTCCGAACTTGGTTTGTCTTGCGGGCTGGATGGAATGTGCTGGATTGCAAATCGTAAGACATGCGCTGCACGTCGCAGCCTCTGATTCGCGAATAGAACGTGTTGGTGGGGTTGCGCAGAAAGTGGCAGGGTTGCGCATTGAACATCGACTCGTGGAATAATTAGGCAGGGGGCGCCTAGCTGGTGTGTAGGGGAGTTCCTCGGTGACGATAGCGTACTTAGCGGTTTCAAGCGAAGAAGGGTTAATCGAGTGTTAGGGGGACTCCCGGCACGGTCAACTGGTCTCCGTTCTTGTTGGTTGCGCGGACTGTTACTGGGTGCTTTCCCGAGCCGAAATTCTTCAGCGGAGCTTCAAGTTTCCAGCCCGACTTTTCAAAGTCGGGTCTTCCGAACGCAGACGCCACATCCGGCCGGAGGTAAAAAGTCTCAGTTTCGGCAATCGCCTTTCCGTCAACCAACAAGCTTACGGTGGTCACCGGCGCCCCAGGAACGGCAGAAACGGCCCACCCTTGGGCCGACACATGGCCCGGGCCAGACTGAGTAGCGCGCGTCGCGATGAGACTGTCAACATTGCCCAAAATCTTAGCCGTGGGCTCAACCTGCCGCAGCGGCGCAGTTTGCGATGTAGGTTGCGGATTCGAACCGGCCGAGGATTCCGCGGCGGGCGGCTTGGAGGACGAACATGAGAGCATTAGTCCCATTGTCGCAAAGAGAAACAGGGCAGAAACACAAAGGAAAAGGCGAGTAAACACAGCAGATGCGCGTCTCATGTTGCTAATCTTAGCATGCCGGCACCGACAGGGAGAGCTGGGCACCTTGCGGCGCCTGGCGTTGCTCAGGCGATTCGAGAACTAACCGCAGACGAGTTGGCAGCAACGGCTGGTGAAGACGGGTGGCCGGTTGGCGAAACATGCGCAGTACTACGTGCTGCTCTTGGCGGAAGGCCATTTGAACCGGCGACGATTCGGGTCGATGCTGTGTCGGATGGCACGATTGCCGATAGGGGCGAGCTAGCCAGCGGGTCGGCGAGGCTGTCACGAAGAATCCCGGCCGGAACGGGATCGGTGTAAGGAGATCTGTGGCAAAAGTAGCCCACACATGGTCAGTTGCGGCTGTGCGAGTCGAGGATGGCACCCCGCCGGGAGCATTCCCCGGTGAAAAGATCGGTTTACGTGCCACGAAAATGCCGGATGGGCGTATCATGGTCCCGTTTTCGAGGTTAAAAATGGGAAATTCCGGTGAAATTACTTAGGGCGGGATCACAGCAGCAAAACACAGTTCCGTTTCCCGAGAAGCGCCGATCCAAACGGTCTGCTTTGTATACACTCATGCTAGATCAAACGTTTGGGTACCATAGCTTGAACTTAAATTTGCAGCGACGCAATTTCTCTCTGTTTGCTTTGTTCGTCGCATTTAGTCTGCTGGCTGAACTTGGATGCGGGACTCAACCCTCGTCGAGCTCCGGTGCGGCTGGCTCGGCCCCTTCGCCAGAGCTCCTGGCAATTCACGGAACCGTGAGTGCCACACAACACCCACTGGTGGCTTCATACTCCGTGACGGTTCCCGGTTCCGGTCAAGCCAGCGTCGAGTTTGGCCCGACTGTTGCATACGGACGCAGCACACAGGTCCAAACCGTGCCGGTCGGGGGAGGCTCAGTGACCTTTCTGGTGGCGGGAATGCGCGCCAATACCACCTATCACATGCGAGCTCGCGTCAACCTCGACAGCGGTGGGACGGCCGTCAACTCCGACCACACATTGACCACGGGAGCGCTGCCTAACGCTACTTTCCCGTCAGTGACCATTACCCCGGCTACGGGATTAGCGAAAGGTGCCGGTGTGGACCTGATGTCCAGTTTCGGAACCGACATCGGCGCGGTCGCCTTCGATACGGACGGTTCAGTGATCTGGTACTACTACGACCCGAATCTGCCCGTCGGTGCTTGGCCTTTTCCTATTCGTCAACTAGACAATGGCGATTATTTACTGAACATGGAATCCGTCGTGCGGGAAGTGGATCTCACGGGAAAGGTCGTCCGCGAAATTACACCCATGCAGCTAAACGCCGCGCTGGCAGCGGCTGCATACCCGTTTCAGGTTGCAAATGTCCATCACGACGTCATTCGCCTCAGCAATGGTCACTGGATTCTGCTGGTAAACGAATCCCAAGACTTTCAAGACTTGCCAGGCTATCCCGGCACAACTTCCGTGCTGGGCGACGACTTAGTCGATCTGGATCCTAACAACCAGGTGGTATGGGTCTGGCGAGCGTTTGACCATCTGGACGTGAATCGGCATCCGCTTTACTTCCCAGACTGGACCCATAGCAACGCCATCGTCTATACGCCGGACGGGAATCTGCTGTTGTCCATGCGTCACCAGAGTTGGATCCTTAAAATCGATTATGCCAACGGGAATGGAAGTGGGGACATACTGTGGCGACTTGGTCCCGAAGGCAATTTCACTCTTGTCGGTGGTGACCCTAATCAATGGTTCTATGCTCAGCATTTTCCGCTTCTGCTGAAGACACAAGGCTCCAAATTTAGTTTGGCTCTTTACGACAACGGCGATTCTCGGCCAGACAGCAGCGGTCAACTGTGCATTGAAGTCGGTACCTGTTACAGCCGCGCCATCATTTTGGACGTGGATGAGTCGGCACGTACGGCGAACTTGTCATGGCAGTACGCCCCAGGATTCTTTTCGTTTTGGGGTGGCAGCGTAAGCGAGCTTCCAAATGGAGATATGGAACTCGATTCGAGCAGCGTTGACAATGGATTTTCGCGAGTGATCCAGGTCACAGGGGGATCCAATCCTCAAGTGGTATGGCAAATGGATACATCCAATGCCGCCTTCTACCGGGCGCAGCGAATTCCCGGCCTATATCCCGGAGTTCAGTGGTAGCGGGTGTTTCTTCCATGACATCTGGCTGTTGTGGTTCGTCAAAACTAAACGTACCGAATTTTCGATGAAGGAGGTCGTTTCGGACAGTAGCGTTTTGCACGGCGTGGTCTTCGACCAACGTGAGCTTCTCAGAAACGAGTGGCAGAAGCCAACAACCGAGATCCTGGCGTCGGTCCCTCTCGGATGCTGACACCGGGCGAACTTAATTTGTAGCTGGAAAGTCGTCAAGTCTCGACTGTATAGCTGTGATGCAGCTTTATGGCTAATGAGCACCCGGCTTTTCAGCGCGTTACTGGTCCGAAAGGCTCATGATTCTTCCTTCCAACCATGATTCTTCCATTGCGGCAGATTCAGAGGTGCCTGGCAAACGCCACGGCTTACATGACTGCCAAGTGGTACCGCACCAATTGGCTGACGACGAGTATCTGACCCTTGAATTCTCCCATAATTCCGGTAACTGTACAGGCTTGCCCGGAACCACTCTCGGGGGGAGGCTTGCGGCAGCGGACTCCCGGACTGCACGCGACCTTGACAGATCAGAACAAGAAGTAACTAACCTAACCCTCGACCAAGGACGACTGACGTCAGAGATAAAGTGCCTGGTAGGCCAAGGCAAGCGACTTACATCAGAGACGTCCGAGCTACTGGATAAATGTCAGCAATTGACGACCGAGAAGTTATCTCTGAGCACTCAGCTCAGCAGCAAGACTGATGCATATCAGACTTTAGAAGAGAGCTATCAGATAGACACGGCTATGTTAGACGCAATTATGCGGTCGCACGGCTGGAAGGCGATGGGCTCTTATTACAAAATGCGTGAGGCACTTCTGCCGGCTGGTTCAGCAAGGAGGAGGCTGGACGCTATTAAGCACTATCTGCGCTACGGTGCTTCTGAGGGACGGGACCCGAATCAGTACTTTGACAGCGACTGGTACTTTACAGCAGAACCCTGATGTGGCAAGTGCCGGGACAAACCCTCTCGTGCACTACATACGGAAGGGGGCTGAAGAGGGGCGAGATCCTAGTCCCTTGTTCAATACAGAACATTACCGCCAGAATCCTCTCGTGACCGTCCTCAGGCCTTCGGCTTCAGACCGGAATCGCGTTCGCCTTCGACCGGATTCCCCACTCACCCACTGGGTCTTGCACCTCCAGAGCGCCTCGGTCATGTTGAAACCCGCACGAATCATGGCTTCCAGGGAAATCATAAACTCAGTTGCTCAGATTCAAACCGGAATTGTGGGATAAGGGCCTTACGAAGCGCCGCGGGCCTTCACTGGCCAGCCTGAGATCCTGCAACTCGGCATCCGGGTTGCACCCCTGCACAAAAACCCCGCCGAAGAAGTGAGTCCAGCGACTCACCAAACAAAGCAGTTACTCAATGCGGGAATACCTGCACACAAACAATTGTTTTAGTGTAGATTGTTCTTGACATTCATTCGCGCACGGCGCAGGGTGGGAACATGGCGAGCGAAAAACAGTTAACAGTCGCACTTTACGCCAGGATCAGCACCCACAACGGCCGACAAGACACCCAGAACCAGCTTCAGCAGTTGCGCGAGTTCTGTGCCAAACAGGGCTGGACCGTCGCCCACGAGTATGTTGACAACGCCAGCGGCAAGCGCAGAGACCGCCCGAAGTTTCAGCAGATGTTTGACGCTGCATCACGTCGCGAGTTTGATTGCTTGCTGTTCTGGAGCCTAGATCGGTTTTCGCGAGAGGGCGTGCTAGAGACACTCCAGCACTTGCAGCGACTGACAGCCCATGGTGTCGGCTACCGCTCGTTCACAGAGAGCTACATCGACTCGCTAGGGCCGTTCCGGGACGTGGTCATCAGTCTACTCGCTGCTCTGGCACGTCAGGAGCGAATCAGATTGAGTGAGAGGGTAAATGCCGGCCTTGCAAGAGCGCGGAAGGAAGGCCGAATCGGTGGCCGCCCAAAGGTCGTAGTGAGCACCAGCAAGATTCGCAAGCTGGCCGATCAGGGACTCAGCGCAGTTCAGATCGGGGAACAGCTAGGCTGTAGCCGCATGACGGTCACTCGCCGACTGGCGGAAGCGTGAGGGACGCTCGCGGCACTTCTCTTGGGTGCCGTCCAGAAGAGGGTGCGACCCTGCCTTTGCTGGCAGGTCAGATTCGATTGAGAACCTCTCTCCGCAGTCACCCTGACTTAGGGTTGGGTCGGCACCGAGACACGTGGCACCGCTGCTTCGACGCGGTGGCTCGTGTTAAGTAGTGTGCGGCCACTCCGAAGTCGGGGACTTGAACCCCGGACGGAGTTGGTGAAAGGACGCTTCCTTGAGCTTGGTTTTGAACTTTTCGCCCATCCGATTTGATGATTCCGAGATCAACATTGGACAGTTGCCGTACGGCGACGATGGTGAGGAAGTTCTAAAGCAACTTCGGGTAGAGCACAACGCTACTCACGTTTTCCGCCGTGAAGGGGCGGACAGCATTCTGGCCGTCCCGGTGGCTTCCGACGCATCCCTCCTCGGGAAACCCAAGACAGTTCGGCTACAGGACCACCTCGGGTTGGTTGCGGCGCTAGTTCGGAACGCGCTGCTCACGTATCTCGCTGGAATGGGGCGAACCGTGTTGAGCTATGATCCACTGAAGTTCATTGCTCGACACGACCTCCTTCGCGTGAAACCTCCGCAGGGGATTAAGCTTCCCGACTGGCTCGCTGTTCGACTTCTGTACGAAGTAGCATTCCGTCCGATTTATTTCTTCAAGCAGGCCCCGTTCGTTGCTGCTGTTTTGGACGTGCGCACAACCCGGCTCATTGAACGCTCGGCCTGGGAGCTGATGCAGGACGGCTTTTCCCTCGAAGGATTTTACGTAGGCAGGCGTGTACCGAGCAGCGACCCTCGAATAGCGCCGCACATCGAGCTTCTTGGGTGCGTCAAATCGACGGAAGGTTCACAGCTCTTCCTAACGGACTGTCGAGAAGACATCGAAACTGTCGAGGCGAGCAATGCGTGGCTGGAAAGACGCGTGTTTGCTTCCTGTCTTTCACATGTGTTCGGAGGACGTGCGCCGGAAGTAGCTGAAGCCCTTGAACGCGAGCGAGCCGCCTTGAGGCACGGTCCCACTCGCCTCGATCATATTACGAAGACAGTCGACTTCCTGGGAAGAAAACAACATGAGATGGTCCCCGGTGTGCCGTTTACGTTCGGCCCCCTTCTCGACAGCGCCAAGGCTTCATTTCCGCGTCTGGAATCTGCGCCGCGGCCAGTCTATGTTTTTGACCAGACCGGTTCGAAGACGGACACCTGGCATGACAGAGGCTTGACAGAGCACGGGCCGT
Source organism: uncultured Acidobacteriaceae bacterium (assembly GCA_963814165.1). GTDB lineage: Bacteria > Acidobacteriota > Terriglobia > Terriglobales > Acidobacteriaceae > DASRAA01. Next base: position 26,905 of record CAWFBW010000022.1, read on the forward strand.
ACACGGCTCAGGTATTCACCCCCAACCAGCCGAGAATCTGTGTGGTGTGCCAACAATCGAAGAAAGGGCAGGTAGGACAGTTCCTCCACAAGTTCGTCCATGGTATAGAACTGCCGCCGCCACCGCCGCCTCGCGACCGGGGAGGGCTGCCCAAGCGGCAAACGAACTACTTCGAAAAAGGCTTCTGCCGGAAATATGCGCTCCAGGATATCCACTATGAGTTCTTCCTTGCGGAGAGCAGTTCCGTCGATTCGTACCGGAAGGCTTGTCAAAAAGCGCTGGAAAAGCTTGGTGCGGGACAGAAGTGGGACCTGGCGATGATTCAGATAGAAGAGCCGTTCCATCAACTGACTGCCAGGTGCAATCCATACTTCGTCAGCAAAGTGAGTTTTCACACTCACCAGATCCCAGTTCAGGAATTCGAGATTGAGACAACGCGCAGACCCGATAAAGAACTCATTTACGTGCTCAACAACATGGGCCTTGCAACCTACGCCAAGCTAAACGGGATTCCCTGGCTTCTGAAGGCGAATCCCACGATTGCCCACGAGTTGGTTATCGGGCTGGGAAGCGCCAACGTTGGCGAAGGTCGTTTGGGTCAACAGGAGAGGTTCGTCGGCATTACGACCGTGTTCAGCGGAGATGGCAACTACCACCTGTCGAATTTATCGAAGGCGGTCTCCATGAATGAATACGAGACCGCATTATTGGGATCACTCCGGGCCGCGATTCTGAAAGTGCGAACGGACATGAATTGGCAGCCCAAGGACCACGTTCGGCTGGTGTTCCACGCAACATTCAAGCGATTCAGTCGGCGAGGAAGTGCAATCGATCAAAGGTTTGCTGAGTGAACTCGGAGACTACGACATGGAGTATGCGTTTGTCCAACTGAGCGAGCAACATCCCTACATCCTTTTTGATAACAAGCAGAACGGCGTTCGTGACTACGAAACCAAGCGCACCAAGGGAATATATGCGCCGGAGAGGGGCCGGTATCTGGAACTCGGGAATCGGGAGGTATTGTTGTCGTTAACTGGCCCGAGGGAAGTCAAACGTCCAGAGGACGGCACCCCCCGTCCGTTGTTTCTGAGTTTGCACCGGGATTCCACTTTTACGCGACATGACCTACCTCACCAGGCAAGTCTTCACGTTCGCTTGTCACTCATGGCGCACCTTTCTACCGGCATCGGTACCTGTGACGATTCAGTATTCGAACCTGATTGCGGATGCGCTCGGCCACCTCTCCCTCATGGATCGGTGGAACCCGGAGGTCATGTTGGGTCGCATCGGAACGACGAGATGGTTCCTGTGAGCACCACATCGGACTTTCTGTTAGCGGATGCCCGTGCGGCACTCCGAAGACGTTTGACCGAGTCTTGCCGGATAGAATTGAGCAGGGCGTTTGCGGCGTGGTTACTGCGTGAGCCGGAAACGGATGCTGAATTTGCTTTGCTGGTTAGCGAGGCGGCCACGAGGGAGGGAGCGCAGCAGGATTTTCAGACGGTGGCGATTCTAGGCTTCGGCTTAGATGCGGGCATTCTTGGTGCAGCACAGATTGAGGTACTCAAGAAAGGTCTCCGGAGACAGGCTGGTCGCGAGGTCGTCATAGACGGATTGCCGGTGGCTTTTTGTTCCGATGCGGTGGGCATCCTTGGCATAGCCCTAGGGACAAAGGCGGTCGCAGACGCGGACCTCACGGGTCGGGTTGTGAAGTGGGCTTCCAAGTTCCTGAAGAATAGCTATAACACGGAACGCGCGGAGGATTGGCAACGCTCTCTGTTCGCCGCCGCGGACCAGCAGCTCGGCAGCTCGCTGAATCTATCAGTCCCAAAGTCCTCAGCCACGGCTGATGTTCGAACGGCACTCGTAGCCAGGGGCCTGATCGAGACCGGTGGCGACAATCAAGCAGCGGAGCATGATGAAAAGACGTTAAGATTGGCAATCCGTGAGCCGCAGAACGAGTTGAACTGCGAAAGGGCAGCACTTCGCCTAGCCGCCGTTGAGTCGATCATAGGGGCAGCAACGCCCTCAAGCGAAGGAAAGAAGGCCGTGCGCATAGCGAAGCGGAGCAGTCCGCTCTCCCGGAGAGACCTGCAGATACACGACGTCGTTGGCGGGGAGCGCTTCCGCACCCTTACGAACGCCGAGATTATGAAAGAAGCAAACGTGAAAAAGCGCCTGCGCCTCGACTTTGGCCTGCAGCCGGGCGACGCGGCCAAACGCTGCCTTGATCGGATCAGACACGCGAAGGGTTATCCGCTGTCGCGCGAGATCGCAAAAAAACGGTCAACCGGGAAATAGGCAACGGGCAAAAACGGTCAACGTCAATCCGGATCGATCCCATATTTTCAGTTACTTACGACTCTCCAAACGGTCAATCCAGCCTTGCCCGATTCGCCTGTCAACACCTAAAAATGCACTGCGCTCAACGACATAACGTACGGGCAATGTTCTGACCGTCGTGCTCACCCTGAAAATCGAAACCGAGCACAGGAACATGCCGGTTTCAAAACTACTCTCCGTGGCCCAAGTGAGCGCGAAGCTTCAGTGCGCTCGGTCAAGCGTCCGAAAGCTGGTCGCCGACGGCGAACTCCGCGCGTCGTTCATCAGTAGTCGGACGATCAGGATTTCCGAGGCGGACATCCAGGCTTACTTGGACAGCCGCGCCAATATGTCGGCGCCCGCTGCGCCCTCCGCGAAGGCAAACGGGGCCGCACGATGAGTTCGAAACGCTCACAAGTCGGGACGGGGCAGGAGGCCGCGCCGATGAATAAAAGTAATGGCCACTCGGCAATGTCGCTGTTGCCCAAACTCTTGACCGAGACCCAGGTCTCCATGATCTTCAACGTCTCTATCAACACTCTTCGATATTGGCGGCATTGTGGCGACGGTCCGAATTACATCAAAATGGGCAAGCTGGTGCGGTATCATGAGGCTGAGCTGGAATCATACGTCCAGCGTAAAACCTGCGTGTCAAAGGCTCGAGCGACTGCGGAGGAACACCGTGTCGCTCACTAGACGTAAAAACCGCTGGTACTACTCGATCTACTTTAATGGTCAACGTTATCGGGGGCCCTGCAGGACCTCGAAAGAGCAAGAGGCCAAGAGAGTCGAAGCGCTGGTACTGGCACAACTGCTGGAGGACGGACGGCTGCCGGGCTCAAAGAAAATCCCGACACTCTCCGATTTCTCAAGTCGCTTTTTCCCATGGCTGGATGCCTTGCCTGCGGATCGACCGCCGAAGGAGCCAACCAGAAAGTATTACCGGATAGGATGGAAACTGCTGCAGAAGACGAGCATGGCCGGCCGGAGACTGGATCACATCACTCAGGACCACATCGCTTCGCTCGTTGTCGGCAGCTCGCCAGCCAACACTAACAATGCTCTGCGCACCCTTCGGCGCATGCTGAAGAAAGCGCAGGAGTGGAAAATGATCCGCTCGGTGCCAGTCGTGAAGCTCGTTGAAGAACATGGCCGAGAAGAACTGATCGAGCCATGGATGGAGGCGAAGCTGTTAGCCGTAACTGAGATTACGCGCACCCCAACCAGCAAGCACGCTCCGAAGTCGATCAATTACGGCTGGCAGCCGTTTCGCGACGTTCTGTTGATCATGCTCGATACCGGAATGCGGCCGGCAGAAGTCTTCCGTATGCGGTGGGAGCATGTGCGGTGGGAGCGGGAGCTGATCTTCGTACCGCGGAGCAAGTCTCGCAAGTCGAAGCGGTTTGTCGGAATCACGGAGCGCGTCAGGGCGGCATTGCTGGCGCGCAAAACCGACGCGAACGAGGGCTGGGTATTTCCATCCGCTCGTGCCGAGTCGGGCCATTTAGAAACTGTGCAGAAGCAATTCGAACGGGCCAAACGATTGGCCGGTTTGCCTGAATCAGTCGTGTTGTACTGTGCTCGTCATCGCTTCTCTACCGATGCGATGGAGGGCACGGGAAATCTGATGGCGGTCATGGATGCGATGGGGCACGCAGAGGATCGATACCACGCGACTCTACAACCATCCAGGCACGAAGCAGATTCGCGACGCGATTGAGAGAAGGAATCAGTTGGTGCAGTAGGAAAGTCACATTCTTGGTCACATCGTTTTAGGCGACTGTGTTACGGGATGGTGCAAGTGATTGATAGCAGGATGGTTGAATTGGTAGCGCTACCGGGAATCGAACCCGGGTTTGAAGATTGAGAATCTTCCGTCCTAACCCCTAGACGATAGCGCCACGTTGGGGGCAACTTTCTGATTATAACAAACTTGGCAATGTGGGCCGCAGCCGCTGTTGGAGCGGGTTTGCGAGGGGTTGACAAGCCTCCCACGAGAGCGCAGAATCCTATCTGCATAGGCGAATAAAAAGCGAAAATAAAGCCCTTCCGCCTCATCCGCCATCTGAGGTCTTCTCATGCTGTCATCCGCCACACTTCGTGCCAGCGTCGAGTCAGCGCTCGGCGAACATCTGTCGTCCACCTTATTATTGCGCGAAAAAGTTGCGCCTCTGACGGTGTCCACCGGAGTGGCCGCGCTCGATGCTCTCACCGGAGGATGGCCGCGTGGAGCGTTGAGCGAAATTACCGGCCCGGCTTCCTCGGGACGCACCGGCGTGATGCTGGCCGCGCTGGCCGGAGCCACGCGCCGCGACGAAGCTTGCGCGCTGGTGGACGCCAGCGACAATTTTGATCCGGCATCGGCCGCGGCGGCAGGCGTCGATCTCGACCGCCTGTTGTGGGTGCGTTGCAACGAACGCGATCGCTCTTCTCCGCGCAAAGATCAGCGCCGCGCCGCGCTTGGACGTCTGGAACAAGTGCTGAAAGTGACTGACTTGCTGCTGCAAGGGGGCGGATTCGGCATGGTTGTACTCGATCTCGGAGACATTCCTACGGAAAACGCGCGCCGCGTGCCGCTGACCTCGTGGTTTCGTTTTCGCCGGGCGGTCGAGCCGACTGCAACAGTCTTGCTTGTACTGGAGCGCGAGTCCTGCGCAAAAACCTGCGCCTCGTTGGTGGTGCGATTGCAGAGGACGGCGGTGTGCACGCGCGATGCGGCTCCGGCAACGCAAACAGAATTTCAAGGATGGAAAATTTTGAGTCGTGCAGAACCAGCTATTCCACCTTTGAACCCGGTGAGTCATGCGGCCCTGCTGCGTGGCATGCAGTTGCACGCCGAGATGGTGCGTTCGTGGACGCAGCGCAAGCCTATGCACTCGGTGGGTGCCTGTTTCGAGTTGCAGCGCTGCGTGGTGATTCTGTTGTGTCTGAGGTCTTGCATGTTTGCCTGCATCTACATTCCCGATTTTCCCGTAGCGGCCATTGTGCGCGCTGAGCCATTGCTGCGCGACCATGCCGTAGCCGTGCTCGAGGGTAAGCCTCCGCAGGCGCGCGTGGTTGCGCTGAACGAGAAGGCCCGCCTGCTGGGGATGGAAATCGGAATGACCAAGCTACAGGCCGCGATTTTCGCAGCCGCTGAAGAAGATGCGGTCGCCGCAAAAATCGACCCCAAGAAGAAAGTCCCGCAAATCGAACTCGCCTCGCGGCGTGCAAAGGCACAACCCAAACCTATTGCGGCCACTCTGCGGCAGCGCTCGCCAGCGCAGGAGGAATCGTCGCACGCCGCATTGCTGGATGTCGCGCATGCATTTACTCCGCGAGTGGAGGACACGCATCCTGACCGTCTATTGCTTGATCTCGATGGGCTGGAGCGGCTCTACGGCTCAGCCACGACGATGGCTCGTGAACTGGCCTCGCGGGTCAGTACCGTGGGGCTGGAGTGCAACATTGGAGTGGCTGCCAATCCTGATGCCGCCATGCATGCCGCTTGCGGATTTAGCGGCATTACCGTGATTCCAGCAGGCGAGGAAACGAGGCGGCTGGGCGTTCTGCCCATCACTGTGCTCCTTAATTCGTTTGACATCGCGTGTGGCAACTCATTGGAAAACTCGACTGCCGCGCGCGAATGCAAGAAGTTGCGCGCAGCAGATACTCGACACGCTGGAACGCTGGGGCGTGCGGGACTTCCACACCCTGGCTCTGTTGCCTGAGCATGCTCTCGCGGCACGGCTGGGCGAAGCAGGTACGCGCCTGCAACAGCTCGCCCGCGGAGCCGACCTGCGGACACTCGCGCTCTGCAAACCTCGAGAACATTTCGAAGAGGCGATGGAACTAGAGTCGGCGGTTGAAACTCTCGAGCCGCTCTCGTTCCTGCTGAACCGCCTGCTGGAGCAGTTATGTGCGCGACTGGAGGCCCGCGCCCTCGCGGTACAGGAATTGAGGCTGCGCTTGCAACTGGAGCCGCGCGTCGCGGACGAGCAAACTACAACGCTGCAGGAACTGGCCGCTGCGCGGAATACGTCGGTCTTTCCCGATCGCAGGCGATGGCAATCTCTACGCGCGTACCCTGCGTCTGCCAGTGGCCATGCGCGATCCCAAGGTATTTCTAAAGCTGCTGCAGTTGGATCTGGCGGCGCATCCGCCGGGAGCCCCGTCTGCAAACTATGGATCACGGCCGAACCGGCCCGTCCACGTTCGGCGCAGCGCGGCTTGTTTTTGCCCATCACTCCCGAAGCCGAAAAGCTGGAGATCACGCTCGCCCGCATCACCGGCGTGGTGGGCGAACGCCGCGCGGGAATCGCAAAGTTGCTGGACACGCACCGTCCCGATGCTTTTCGCATGGAGCGCTTTGTTTCGCAACAGGAACAGGGCAATGGAGATCATAGTCTGACATTGTCAGATACTACGGAATTCCCGCCGGTCGCTTTGCGCATCTTCCGTCCGGCGTGCCAGGTCCGCGTGCATCTGGCGGAAGGGCGTCCCTGCAAGCTGGCGGCGTTGGCCCAGAGTACAGATCGAAACGAGTTGCGGGGAAAGATCTTGTGGTCGGCAGGCCCATGGCGCTCGTCCGGGGACTGGTGGGCGGAGCAGGCCGCAGCAAAGAATGCCGGTAGTGGATGCGCGAGCTTGGAACCGCGAAGAGTGGGACATCGCACTCGCCCGAGGAGGGGGACGGACAGCATTGCGCTCTACCGGATTTATCGCGATGCAGAGGCACACTGGTTTGCCGATGCCAGCTATCCGACCGAACGCTACCATGACTGTCATACGACGTCGAAGTTTTCGCATCTAGACTTTCATAGATATGTATATCGAACTGCACACCCGTTCGGCATTTAGCTTCCTCGAAGGAGCGTCGGTCCCCGAGGAGTTGGCCGAGGTGTGCCACTCGCACCAAATGCCGGCGATGGCGTTGCTCGACCGCGATGGCTTTTACGGCGCTGCACGCTTTCATCTGGCCATGAAGAAGCTCGGCCTGCGGGCGCATATCGGAGCGGAAATCACTTCCCTGCTGCCGCATGTGCTCTTATCTGACAATGTGGCACTTCCCCGTGTGTCCCTGCTGTGCGCTTCGCGCGAGGGATACCAAAACCTTTGCCGCCTGATGACCCGGATGAAATTGCGTGCGCCGAAATATCCGGCACGTTGCCCGCCGGCAAAACATGAAGCGCCAACAGAAGAACTGCTGATCAGTTCGCAGGCTGTTGCCTCTCCCAGATGATCTCGCCGAGTTTTCTTCGGGACTGATTTGCATGACCGGCGGAGACGAAGGGCCGCTGGCCTGCTGCCCTCGCGCATGGCGGCATGGAAGAGGCGCGAAGCACGCTTGAGCAACTCGTGGCGAATCTATGGCCATGACAACGTATATGTCGAATTGCAACGCCATTACAATCGCGCGCAGGAATCGCGCAACCAGGCAGCGATCGAACTGGCGCTGCAGCTTGAAGTTGCCGTTGCTGGCGACCCAGGGCGCGCAATTCGCCAAGCCCGAAGAGCGCCAGATCCTCGACGTGTTCACCTGCATCCGCCATCATCGCCATCTCGACACCGCCGGACGACTGCTGTCGCGCAATAGCGAGCGGCACATCAAGACGCCGCAGGAGATGCTGCGCCTGTTTGCTGATCTTCCCGAAGCCACCGCCAACACGCTTGAACTTTCTTCGCGTCTCGGGTTCACGCTCAACGATCTTGGTTACAAGTTCCCGAGTTATCCCGTGCCGCAAGGCGAGACCATGAGTTCGTTTTTGCGGGAGCGCACCCTCGAGGGTGCACGCGCGCGTTACCAGCGTCCCGGGCAAAGCGAGTTGTGGCAGCGGGCGCGGCGGCAGATCGAGCGCGAGCTCACGCTCATTGAGCGGCTCGAACTCGAGGGATACTTCCTCATCGTCTGGGACATCGTGCGCTTCTGCCGCGAGCAGGGCATCCTCGTGCAAGGGCGCGGTTCTGCGGCCAACAGCGCTGTCTGCTATTCGCTGGGGATCACGGCTGTCGATCCCATTGGAATGGAGTTGCTGTTCGAGCGCTTCCTGTCGGAAGAGCGCGGCGAGTGGCCCGACATCGATCTCGACCTTCCCAGCGGCGATCAGCGCGAGCAGGCGATCCAGTACGTGTATGAGCGCTACGGCAAGCTGGGCGCGGCCATGACCGCCAACGTCATCACCTATCGCGGACGCTCGGCTGCGCGCGAGGTCGGCAAGGTGCTGGGCTTCGACGAAGAAACGCTCGGGCGTCTGGCTGGCCTGGTGAGTTCGTGGGAGTACAAGGACCCCGGCGACACGCTCGAGCGCCAGTTTCGCGATGCCGGGTTTGAGTTGCAGCATCCGCGCATTCGCAAGTTCTTCGAGCTTTGCGTTGCAGTGCAGGACCTGCCGCGCCATCTGGGCCAGCATTCCGGCGGCATGGTCATCTGCCAGGGGCAACTGGATTCCGTCGTGCCGCTGGAGCCGGCCACCATGCCCGGCCGCGTGGTGGTGCAATGGGACAAGGAAGATTGCGCCGACATGGGCATCATCAAGGTCGACCTGCTGGGGCTGGGCATGATGGCCGCGCTGAAAGATTCCCTCACGCTCATTCGCGACCACTATAAAGAAGATGTCGATCTGGCGATGCTGCCCGCGGATGATCCCGTGGTTTATCGCGCCTTGCAGAAGGCCGACACGGTGGGCATGTTCCAGATCGAGAGCCGGGCGCAGATGTCGTGCCTGCCGCGCCTGCATCCCACGCACTTCTACGACATTGTGGTACAGGTGGCCATCATCCGTCCGGGGCCCATCGTGGGCAAGATGGTCAATCCTTTTCTTATGCGGCGTCAGGGGCGCGAGCCGGTGGTTTATCCGCATCCTGCGCTGGAGCCGGTGCTGGAACGCACGCTCGGCGTGCCGCTCTTTCAGGAGCAGCTCTTGCGCATGGCCATGATCGCCGCCGGGTTCAGCGGAGGCGAAGCGGAAGAGCTGCGCCGCGCGATGGGCTTCAAGCGCAGCGAAAAGCGCATGCGCGACATCGAGATCAAGCTGCGCGAAGGCATGGAGCGCAACGGCATCTCGCGCGAGGCGCAGGAGGAGATCATTCTCTCCATCACTTCGTTTGCGCTCTACGGATTTCCCGAGTCGCACGCCGCCAGCTTCGCCCTCATCGCCTATGCCAGCGCCTATTTGAAGTGTCATTACCTCGCGGCTTTTACAGCGGCGCTGCTCAACAATCAGCCGATGGGCTTCTATTCACCCGCGACCATCGTGAAAGATGCGCAGCGTCACGGTTTGCGGGTGAAGCCGGTAGACATAACGCGCTCCGAGTGGCTGTGTACGCTGGAAGAAAACGTTAGTCCCACAATGTGGGATAGAGCTTCTCCTGAGGCCGTCGAAAAGCAGATCCCTCGCGGGCTAAAGCCCGCTCGTGATGACAACAAGAAATGGCCTTCCGGCACGGCTAAAGCCGTGCCCTTTCAAAACTCGGGCTGCAATCATCCTTTCGCCCTGCGCATGGGGTTTTGTTACGCTCGCGGCCTGAGCGAAGAGACCGGCAAAGCGATTGTTCGTGCTCGCAGTCAGCAGCCTTTCGACTCGATTGCCGACCTCGCCCATCGCGTGCCCGAATTGCGCCGCAACGAGCTGGTGCTGCTGGCCTCGATCGGAGCGCTGAACTCCATCGGCTGCACGACCGCGAAAGAGGCGCAAGCCCAACTGGATGGTCCGCACAAGAAACCAGCGCCTGCATCGCCGCGATGCCTTGTGGCAGGTGGAGCGCGCCGTGCGCTTTGCCGGGCCGCTGCTCGACGGCATCCCCGAGATCGATACTGCTTCTCCGCTGGCTGCCATGACGCCCGAAGAGCGGCTGGTGGCCGACTTCCACGGCACCGGACTGACTGTCGGGCCGCATCCGATGGCGTATCGCCGGGCCGAACTGAAGCGGGCGCGCGTGCTTTCGGCGCATGAGCTGACGCAGGTCCCGAATGGACGTCGCGTGCGCACCGCCGGATGCGTGATTGCGCGGCAGCGTCCTGGGACCGCGAAGGGATTTGTCTTCCTCAGCCTGGAAGACGAAACCGGCATCAGCAACGCCATCCTTACGCCCGACATCATGGACCAGCATCGGGTGGTGATTACGTCGGAGAAGTTTCTGCTGCTGGAGGGGGTGCTGCAGAACCAGGACGGGGTGATCTCCGTGCGGGTGGAGCGGGTGGCTGCCGCTGCGGGAAGTCTATGCACCCGACAGCAGTTGACATCACCGATGCGGAGGTGAGGTCGCACGATTTTCATTAGCGTGCGGGAAGAGTCGTACCCCCTCCCCCCCCTGACCTTTTAGAATCATTCGCTTACATAATAAATATGATGTAAGTTCGAGATTCTAAAGATACTTGTAGTTACTTAATAGAAAATAAACAACTTAACTCGAATTGGGAGACCATCGGGGAAGTTCGGCAACGGCCATAGACTTGTCAAAGAACCGGTAGAAACACGAAGCCCCTGCCCTCACAGAACCTTTGTAACGGGCGGGAAGTTGGGGCGCAAGAAAAATCAGGAGGCGGGAAAAACTAAAGTAACCAAGCGGTCCGAAATGGAACACCCAAGTTCGTGCGGACGGATGTGCGGCGACCGGACCGGACCGCCAGAGTGCCGTCCCTAACGGGACTCGGGGATTGATGGTAAGCCCTCCCGGCACTGACGTACCGGGCTACGATTGTTCCGCCCTGCGGGCTGGGGCGCAACAAGCGCGCCAAAATCCCCGAATTTGCCAAAAAAAGGCAAAGATGGGCCGCGGGATATGTGGGCACCCGGCGATCTTGACTTCAGCGAAGTTGGGCCGTAGCCTCAAGATACACTTCTCAGGGACCGGTACACTCAGGCACTCCGCGGGAAACGCGCAATGCCCACACAAAGCTTTTCTTCGTTCGAGGCCTTCTTCGACGCGAACCGGCATGCCAGTTTGCGGGCAATGGTTTTCTCGGGCCTGAAAGCGGAAAGTGGGATCTCACCAACCTGACTGTCAACAAACTTAGCGTTCAATTCGGCCAAGCGGGCACCAATGCGGTCGTAGAGGGTTCGCCTCAGCCGGGCGGCGTCTCGATCTTCATCCTGACTGAGGGGTTGTCGGCGATGTCGGGCAATGGTCAGCAGTTGGACGAACATTCGTTGCTGGTTGCTGAGGCGCGCGATGAATTCTGTCTAACCGCTTACGCGTGGAGACGCTGGTGTTCTCTGTATGTTCCGAACGAGTTGCTTGCCAGCACAAGCGAAAGCGCGGAAACGGCCACCCCCTCTGTGCGTGGTGTTGTTCAACTGCCGCTCCACCGCATAGCACGGTTTCGATCAGCATCAGCGGCTCGATGAATCGGTCCAACGCGCACCTGGCGCATTCCAATCGGCGACCGTGCGGAAAGTAGTGCAGCAGAAGCTGGTCGCAGAGGTCCGAAGCGTGCTGGCTGTGCCACATCAAGTCGAGCCCACGCCCGGCCGACATGTCGTTCCCCGAAGTCAGATCGTCCACAAGTCGATGGAGCTCGTCGAGCAACATGACGGCGAGTATCTTTCCGTGGACCAACTCGCCGCTGCGGCTGGAGTTTCTGAGCGAACTCTTCGTGATGCGTTTCAGCAGTACTTCGGCGTAGGTCCGGTGCGATACCTGAACTGGAGGACACTTCACCAGGTCCGCAAAGCCTGAAGACAGCCGATCCCACGGTTGCGAACCGTCACGGGATTGCCACCCATTTCGGTGTCTGGCAGTTAGGCCGCTTCGCTCGTGATTACCGATTCCTCTTCGGCGAACTCCCCTCCGAGACCCTGCGCCAGCGGTACTGAGTGGACGTCTACCGTCCGGATGCGCGAATAAATTTCCTCAATTTTGCCGAAAGTGAATAGCCAACCAGCAAGCTGGTCCCCTACGTTCACAGACGGTTAATTCACGCGGATCGCAGCGGAATCATTGTTGAACAGATCGAGGGAGAGCACAGCAATGATTAAGACAGAGGACATTGGGTCGCTTACGGATTTTGCCCGAAACACCAAGGCCCACCTGCAGCGTCTCAGGCGGACGGGTCGGCCAGAACTACTCACGGTCAATGGAAAGGCTGTGGTGGTCGTACAAAACGCGGCCGCTTATCAGCGATTGATCGAGTCGCTGGAAAGACTCAAACGCGATCGCCGCGAAGGCTCTAACTGACGGAGGAGCAGAACACATGTTGGACTATCCACACCTATTCTTCGTGCTTATGTTAATCGCACTGTGGCTTTCGGCGCAGGTCGGGGATCTTGCGGCCGCCGCCGCCGCCTGAAAGACGATGAGCGCGAAGATTTCGGATTCGTTCAGGCCGCTACCCTTACACTGCTCGGCCTAATCATCGGATTCAGTTTCTCGATGGCCATCGGCCGCTACGATCAGCGCAAGAATTACGAGGAAGCGGAGGCCAATGCGATTGGCACGGAATATGTCCGGGCGGGGCTGCTGCCCGCCGCAGATGCGGCGAAGGTGCGTACCAGCTCCGAAAATATCTCGATTTGCGCATCGCGTTCTACGAAACCCGCGATGACCGAGTTTCAACAAATCAATGCGGATACCGCGCAACTGCAGGACGGACATGTGGTCTGCGGTGCAGGTCCGGCCGTGGCGCAACCGACACCTGTAATCGGCCCTCGCGGTTGCCGGCATGAACGACGTGTTGAACTCGCAGGGATACACCCAGGCGGCATGGTGGAACCGCATTCCCGATTCGGCATGGGGTTTGATGATCGTCATCGCCATCTGTTGCAACCTGCTGGTCGGCTATGGAGCGCGCGGCGCGATCAAGGCCGGCCTGCTTTTTATCCTGCCGCTGGTTGTTGCCATCTCATTCGTTCTGATAGCGGACATTGACAGCCCGCGCGGCGGCTTTATTCACGTCGTTCCACAAAATCTCGAAAGCCTGTCCCAGTCGTTGCCGAAATGATTGTTTGGTCGGGCCCGGCTGAAAGCGAATATCACCAATGTGGGCCGGGGAGGGCTGTCTCAATCATACCTCTGCCTCCTCGATTCTGAAGGTGGTTGGCGACGGAGGATCAAGGTCATTCGTGGTCGTCAAACGTTTTTGTGTCCGAGGACCTGAAGGAAAGGGAATCGACTACCAATACAGGAAAGAAAAGGAGAACACAATGATGCCAACAACACCAGGAATCCACCCCCAACCGATCTAACCCGGCGCGACATGCTCAAGGGAGTAGGCGCGCTCGCGGCAGCGGTAGTTCGTCGTGCCGCCGCGCTCGCTTTCATACTACGTGCTATTCATTGGCCCCACTGTCGCCTCCGCGCAGGAGCAGCCGAGCTCCGAGGCAGACATCAAGGCAGCCCTCTTCGGCGGCGTTCCCAGTGGGGCGCTGGAAGGAAGGCCTCCTATTCCAAGGCATCGCACCAATGCCGTGGCTGAAGAGCGCTGCGAACTGGTTTCCGCGCACGGAAAACGTACAACCCGACGAGATGCGCATTATCTTCATGGGAACGGCACCGTTCATCCGTCCTGGTCAGATGAACACCTCGATCCTGGTCCAGCTCGGCAACGGGGAGAACTTCATTTTCGACCTCGGCGAGGGGTCGGTCGCGAATTACATCGCCTCGGGCTTCGCGCTGAACGAGTTCGACAAGGTCTTTATCACGCATCTCCACATCGACCACTTCGGCTCACTGCCGTATATGTACGAATTCGGCGGATGGGCTGGGCGCTGGGACAGGGTCTTCCAGGTGTATGGCCCGTCGGGGCGTACGCCGGAGTACGGCACCGCCGCGATGGTCAAAGGCATGAAGCAGATGCTGGCGTGGCATGACGACGCCTTCAGCGTGTTCCCGGTCGGGAAGGGCCACGACATCGAAGTCCACGAGTTCGACTTCCGCGATAATGGCGGTGTCGTCTACCAGAAAAACGGCGTGCGCATCATTCACTGGCAGCGCTCGCACGCCAAGGACGGTGCATCGGGTTATCGCCTCGATTGGAACGGCCTCTCCTTCGTGTGGACCGGTGACGGCCGGCCGAGCGACCTTGACATTAGATACGCGAAGGGCGTGGACGTTTACGTCACCGAGGCGCAGACCGAGCTCTGCGAGATCAGCTCCGGGGTGCAAGGCGTGCCGCCGTTCCTCGCGCGTTACACCGTGACACGCACCACACGCCAGCGTACGCGGCGGGCTACCTGGCCAATGAAATCAAACCCCGGATGTTCTTGACGACACACATGCCCTTCGACCCCTACCTCAACGAGGAGACGGTGGCCGAGATCCGCACACACTATCAGGGGCCGTACCACTTCGGGGCTCCCGACGGGGTTGTCGTCAACGTGACCAAGGACAAGATCTGGGTGCGCGAAGGCATCATCCCCAAGTTCCCCAACTCACGAGCACCCCAGTTCGACTTCTCCAACGGGCAACTCATCGTGCCGCATCCGCCCACCTCGCGGGCTGAGATTCAGGAGCCCTTCGTGCGCGAGCATGAGATCGATCCGAACCTGTACTACCCAAAGGACTACCACCCCCAGTTGCTTCCGGTGTGGCCCGTGTCAACCGACCTCGTGGTTCCGATTCAAATTATGCCTCCCGCCATGCTCAACAGTATGGGCGAGGCGTGGCGCCAGAGGCAGGCGAACCTGGAGGTGCTGAAGAAAGAGGCGGCGGCAAAAGATGCCGCGCCGAAGAGCCCGTGAAGTAGTTCGCTGGTGAAGCCCCCGCGGGACGCCTCTCGGCCTGTGCGAGTCCGGGAGGCGACCGTGGCTTGCGCGAGCCGATTGCAGGCGTTTCTCAATCCCCGGAAGAATCTGGTCGGCCTGGTTCTTGCCCGGGGTAGGCATAGACACCGCGTCCGGCTTTGCGCCCGAGGCGTCCGGCTTTGACGTACTGCACCATCAACGGGGCAGGGCGGAATTTTTCGCCGAGCGTTTTGTGCAGGTACTCGAGGATGTGCAGGCGGGTATCGAGGCCGACGAGGTCGACCATTTCAAACGGGCCCATGGGATGGTTCAGGCCGAGCTTGATGGCCTTGTCGATGTCTTCGGCGTGAGGCCACGCCCTCCTGCAGCATGTAGAACGCTTCGTTGCCGATGAGGGCGTTGATGCGGCTGGTGATGAAGCCGGGCGACTCCTTGATCACCACTACTTCTTTCTTCATGCGCTTGCCGACTTCGACCGCCGCGGCCAGCGTTTCGTCATCGGTTTCCAGGGCGCGCACGATCTCCAGCAGCTTCATCTTGTGCACGGGATTGAAGAAGTGCATGCCGACGCACTTGGGCGCGCGGTAGGTGACGGAAGAAATTTCGGTGATGCTGAGCGAAGAAGTATTCGACGCGATGATGGTGGAGGGCCGGCAGACTTTGTCGAGCAGCGTGAAGATTTCCAGCTTGGACTCCATCTCTTCGGGCACGGCCTCGATCACGAGGTCGGCTTCGCGCGCCGCCTGCTCGACCGAAGACGCGTATTCCAATCGCCCGAATGCCTTATCGGCATCCGCCTGGGTCACCTTTTGCAGTTCGACCGCTTTGTCGAGATTGGCGCGGATCTCGGTCTCCGCTTTACGAAGGGTGGTCGGGAGAATGTCTTCGAGGATGGTGCGGTATCCGCCCAAGGCAGCGGCGTGCGCAATCCCGCGACCCATGATTCCGGCGCCAATGACCGCGATGGTGCGAATCTCCGACATCCAGCTAAGCCTTGGGCTCGAGTTGCTCGAGGATCGTAACGAAATTGGGATCGGATTTGCGCATGTAGTCGCCGAGACGCTTCTTTTCCTCATCAGAGAGGAGATGCAGGCTTCCGCTGACACGGCGAAGCGTAGCCGCTATGTCGTCGATGTAATTCATCAGGCGGATTAGTTCACCGCTGGCACCCATAAGAGTCCTTTCAGATTAACAATTAGCAATTAGCGAATAAGTCGTGGCGTTTCTCGGCACACTGGAAGCCGTGCCTGACGCAAAACCCGCCCGACTCATTCTCTGCGTCACCGGCAATTAAGTAAAGGAGGCCACGACGTACCGCGAAATCCGCGGCAGAATTGGTTGCTCTTTCGGAAAACGCAGCCGGGTTCAACCGACGTCCACAGCGATCACGCTGCGAATTCTGCGCCCATCGCTGTGCCGCTCGGATCGCTGGAGGACACAGGAGTCTTCACGCAAACATCCCGGTCGGTGACTTCCGTGAGGGCCGCCATCTTGTTCGCCAGTTCCTGCGTCAACGAACCTTTACGCAGACGCCATGACCAGTTGCCGCCTGGCTTGCTGGGGACATTCATGCGGGCGTCGCTGTCCAGGCCCGAGGACGTCCTGCACAGGAACGACGGCGAGAATCGCAACCGAGGCCAAGGCGGCGCGAATGAAAGCCCAGTGGATTCCATCATCGACTTTGCCGAGATACTCGAGTGCCCAACGCTTTTCCGCTTCGGTGGCGTCGCTCTCCCACCATCCCACGGTGGTGTCGTTGTCATGCGTTCCGGTATAGACCACGCGAATCGATTGTGAACATGTGGGGCAAATAGATGTGCGCCCCTCGATTTCCGAAACCAAACTGCATGACTTTCATGCCCGGGATGTCGAGCTTCTTGCGCAATGCCCGCACCTCTGGCGTGATGTAGCCAAGGTCCTCGGCAATAAAGGGCAGCTCTCCGAGTTTATTGCGCAGGACCTTGAAGAGGTCGTCGTTGGGG
The DNA here is from genome assembly GCA_963814165.1 of uncultured Acidobacteriaceae bacterium. Taxonomy (GTDB): domain Bacteria; phylum Acidobacteriota; class Terriglobia; order Terriglobales; family Acidobacteriaceae; genus DASRAA01. Next base: position 43,868 of record CAWFBW010000022.1, read on the forward strand.
CCGGCTGTCCAATGACCGTTCACGGCAGTTGGTTCATCGGCCGGGATCTCCCAGTAAGCTTCGTACCCGCGAAAGTGATCCAGTCGCACGATGTCGCAGGTTGCCACAGCCCACCCCATGCGCTGTATCCACCAGTCGTAGCCGCGCGACTTCAGGGCCTCCCAGTTATATAGCGGATTGCCCCAGCGCTGGCCGGTTTCACTGAATGCGTCAGGCGGCACGCCCGCCACGAACTCTGGCGAGAGGTCTTCATGCAGGCGAAAGATGTCCGGATGAGTCCAAACGTCGGCGCTGTCATAGCTGACGAAGATCGCGACGTCGCCGATGATTCGAATACCGCGCTCGGCGCAATAGGCTCGCAATGCTTTCCATTGCTCGAAGAAAGCGAATTGCAGAAAGCGTTCCAGCGTACAGCTGGTCCTTCAAGTCCTCGCGCAATTGCGCCAGCGCCGCAGGAGCGCGCCGGGCAATTTCCTCGGGCCAGGAGTTCCAGGGATTGTCGCCGAAATGTTCGCGTAAAACGCTGAACAGCGCGTAGTCTTCCAGCCACCATTCATTTTCAGAGCAAAATGCGTCGAGCCGCTGGCGCGATATGCCGCCTGCAAATTGCAGAAAGTTGCGGGCCGCTTCCCGCAGCAGCGGCAGCTTGAGCGCTCGCACGTCCTCAAAATCGACAGCGGCTTCCTCGTCCGGAAGGTTGGCCAGACGGGCTGGATCCAAGTAGCCGCGCTCCGCCAGGCGTTCCAGGCTGATCATCAGCACATTTCCGGCAAACGCCGAAGTGCAGGAATACGGCGAGTTGCCGAAACCCACCGGGCCGAACGGAAGGATCTGCCACAGGGTTTGCTTGGCGGCAGCCAGCCAGATCACGAACTCATAGGCTGCAGGCCCAAGATCGCCGATCCCGCCCCGTGAGGGCAGGGATGTGGGATGCATCAGAATGCCAGATGAGCGCTTCGTGAACATGAATGACGATTAAACGAAATTGGCTTGCAAAGCAAGGTGGCCGAGCGAGCTGCTTCACAGGCTGACCCGCCTGGCTAGAAAAGCGTGGGCCAGCGACTCGCTCGCTGGCCGCACACTTGATGACTAAGGCTCGCTAAGACGTCTCACTCATACGGCTTAGGCGCTCCATTTCTTGCTTGTTGACTTTGATCTTGCCTTCCTTCTCAAGTTTGTCGCGAAGGTTTTGTACGTAGAGACCTTCAAGCGCCTGTCGTTTTTGCTCCAGCAAGCGTTTCCTTGGCGCGGTCCCAAGCCTGCTTCACTTCCTCCGGCGACGGCTCCTGCTTCTCCACAACAGCGAGCACCACGCCGCTGTTCGCACTTCCCTGCAGCGGACCGCTGATGTCGCCGACATTCATCGTGAAGGCGACATTGGCCGCTCCGCTCATGGCTCCGACGTCGGGAACTTGTGCGCTCGCGTTCACCAGGTCGCTGGTCTTCACCGTTGCACCAAGCTCCTTGGCAGCTTTCTTCAAGTCATGCATAGCGCGAGCACGGTCAGACAATTCCTGCGTCTTCTGCGCCAGAAGCATCTGCGCCCGCTGTGCTTTGAACTGGTCCTCCACCTTGGCCTTTATTTGCTCGAACGTCGGAGTCTGCGGAGGCTGGATCTCAGTGACCTGATAGATCGCATATCCCTGAGGCGTCTGTGCCATAGCCGGAGGATCGTTCTTCTTGGCCGAGAACAGCGCGCATTCGACAATTCCTGGGCGGTACCGACTCCAGGAAGCGGGTCGGTCTGGGCCAGCATATCGGTCGTCGTCACCGACAGACCTTTTCAGTCGCGGCCTTATCCATGCCCGCCGAACGTGCGAGGCTTTCCACGGAATTGGCGAGGCTCTGTGCAGCAGCCGCGGCTTTCTGTTGCTTGATCAAGGGCTCGATCTGGGCCTTCACTTCGTCAAGCGGCTTCGACGCGGGCCTCCTGCTTGTCTTCGACCCGAATGATGTGGAACCCATAGCTGGTGCGAATGATGCCGGTCGTCTGTCCCTTGGGCGTGTTGAACGCGGCCTGCTCGAATTCCGGAACCGTGCGGCCCCTCGTGATTGGAGGCAGCAAGCCGCCATCTCGCGCGCTGCCCGGATCCTCCGAATACTTTTTCGCCAACTCGTCGAAACTCGCGCCAGCCTTCAACTGCTTCTGGATGTCCTCGATCTTCGCCTTGGCGGCATCCACGCCTTTCTGATCCACCTTGCCGTCGGCACCCGGACGTCGGTGTCTTGATCAGAATGTGGCGGACGGTAACGGTCTCAGGAATGCGGAATTCATCCTGATGCTGGTTGTAATACGCCTGCAAATCGGCCTGCGTGACCGGAATCGACTCGGCCAGCTTGGCAGTATCAATAAGGATGTACCGCGCTTTGCGCTTCTCGGGAATGGAGTTCACATACTGCTGCTTGTTCTGGTCGTAAAACGCCTTCAGTTCGACGTCGGTGACCTTGATCTGCTTCTTCACATCGTCGAGGGTCAAGACAGCGTAGTCGAACTTGACCTTGGTGTCCTGCTTCCTAACCTGTTCTTCGACTTCCTTGTCGCTGACGGTGGCAGCGGCGCTCACTGCCGCAAGCAGTTTCTGCTGGGCGATCTGGTCCTTCAGTTCCTTTTCGAACTGAGCCACGCTGAGCCCGAACTGGTTCTGCACAAAATCCTCATACTGCTGCTGTCCGATGAAGTTGCCGCCCGGGAAGAACAACTGACCAAACTGGCCCTGGTGCAGGTAGTCGACCAGTTCCTTATCGCTTACGCCCAGCCCATGCGGTCGGCTTCGTAAGCCAGGGCACCCTGGGTGATCATGCCGTCGGCAGCGCGCTGCATAAGAAAGGGCATGATGCTCGGCGGAACGTTTCCCCGGAATTGCTGGCGGCCGATCAGCCGCGCCCGATGAGCAACTTCTTGCAAGCTGATGTCCTGGCTGCCGACCTTGGCCAGCACGCCAGCGGTGGTCACGCCGCCTCCAAAATAGTCGCCGAACAGTCCGCCGGGAACGAGGGTGATCACCATCATCACGCAGATGACAAGTAGAAGACCGCCCAAGACAATCTTCTTCATTGGGCCAGGGGTTTGCAGAAATCGAAGCATGCTTGTACGAAACTCCAGAAGTTGAGTGAGCGAATTCTTGATTATAAACCAGTAATCGGTGCAGTGAGATCTGCCGCTCATATCAGTCAGTTACGTCCGACTGCGCTATTTCGCGATGCCGTCGGGTGGCCCGCAGCACCACTCGGGGGCGAATATTCCCCGAACAAGGTCGCGCACTTCCCTGAGTCGTGAGTCAATGTGTTGTAATCAATAGACGAAGGTATGTCGATAACGTCTACAGGGGTGCGCCGGCGCGTTCTCGCCGTCAAAGCGCCGGATCCGCGAATTCAAGATGATCGCCAAGGGATTGGCCTCAACCGACCACCCCATCATGGCGCACATCATCCCCATTCGGCGCTGCAATCTCGCCTGCAAGTACTGCAACGAATACGACGACTTCTCCAAGCCGGTGCCGCTGGAGACGATGAAGCGCCGGATCGACGACTTGGCGCGGCTGGGAACGACCATCGTCACGCTCAGCGGTGGCGAGCCGCTGCTGCATCCCGATCTGGACGAGATCATCGCGCACATGCGCGACGTACCCGATCATCGTGGGCATGATCACCAACGGGTATTTGCTGACGGCGGACCGCATTCAGCGGCTGAACCGCGCCGGCCTCGACCACCTGCAGATCAGCATCGACAACGTGATGCCCGACGATGTGTCCAAGAAGTCGCTGAAGGTGCTCGACAAGAAGCTGCAATTGCTGGCCGAGCACGCCGAGTTTCACGTGAACATCAATTCGGTGGTCGGCGGCGGGACGCGCAATCCGCATGATGCGCTGGTGGTGGGACGACGCGCCGTGCAGTTGGGATTTACTTCGACCATCGGGATCATTCACGATGGCGATGGCCAGTTGCGTCCGCTTGGCCGACGAGGAACGCGAAGTCTTCCTCAAGATGAAGAAGCTGGAGAAGAAGAATTACTCGCGCTTCAACTGGTTCCAGAACAACATTGCGCACGGCAAGCCGAACGACTGGCGATGCCGCGCAGGAGCCCGTTATGTTTACATTTGCGAAGACGGGCTGGTGCATTACTGCTCGCAGCAGCGCGGATATCCGGGCATGCCTCTGGAGCAGTATACGGTCGAAGATATTCGGCGCGAGTTTCTGACGGAAAAAAGCTGCGCGCCGCACTGCACGGTGTCGTGCGTTCACCAGGTGTCGTACATCGATCACTGGCGCGCGCCGCAGACGAGGCAGCCTCTCCCAGCTTCGGTGGGCGCCGGCCAGCTGGTGCAAATCGAGTAGAATGCAATCGGAATTGCTTACGTGCTTCACCCGCTCTTTCTTGGCCCACATTTTGAATGCTATAATTTGATTGCCCTTCTGAAGTGATTCCCACACAAGCGGGCGCGTAGCTCAACTGGCAGAGCAACTGACTCTTAATCAGTAGGTTGAAGGTTCGATTCCTTCCGCGCTCACCAACCTTTAGAATCAATAACTTACAAGCTTAATCCCCTCCCCAGATAAACCCCACAATCTTCGAGTTTCAATGTGCAATCATTTATTTTCAGCAATTTACGGAAGCGCGAAGCAACTGATCCAGAATCAGTTGCGCGCTCTGCGAGAAATAGACAATTGCCTTCGGTTCAATCAGTTGCACCTGTCCGCGACGATCTGTGGAGAAAGTGTGGCTGTTGGACGTTTCCGCGATGGCGAATGAACGTCTACCCTTGGGCCGTCTGCACGGTCAAGACAACTCTTCGCTAACTAATCACCAGCAAGGAACTGTTCGCGACAGGCGAGCCTTCGCTTGCGTGAGGACAAGTGAAGTCCTGATCGGGGGTTCGGGCCCTTCGCGGAATCTTCCGTTGGGAGATACCTTCGACCCAAGTCAACGCTGGCCTAAAACAGCGATTCGATCGTTCCGTAAGGAGACGGGACCGTCTAAAACGTTCGGAAGCACTTTCGGTAATTTGACTGGATCATTCCGGCAGTCCCATCTTCTGCAGGACTGCGTTGTACCGCGGATCCGAGTGGAACTTATCGAGCTCAGGAGTCACTTTGATGTACTGCAGCCCTCGCCCTCTCTCCTGGACCGAGATATCAAGCCAGTGGAAAGTGTTCTCTGCGTCACCTAAATACGCGTAATTGTAGGCAATATAGGTGGGATCGACGTACATTCCTTTTGCCTTCTGGCTGAGTTGTTCCTGTATCACGGCGTTCACTGCGGCCCGAACACCGTCCGCGGCGTAACCCCGCTCGGCAGCAGCCTGATTTGCGATGTTCTGGGGAGTTTTAAACAGTGCGGCTGAGATTTTCCATTCCGCGAGCCACTGATCGTAATGTCCCTGCAAGAAGTAGATTTTCGCCAGACGACTATGCGTGATGGCCGAGTTCGGATCCAGCTCCAGGGTCTTTTTCCATTGCTCAACCGCCTGGTCGTAAAGGCGGGCGTTGCCATAACCATTGCCCAGGTTCAAGCTGTATTGAACGTTGACAGGCTCGAGTTCGGCAGCCCGCTTCAGTTGTGCAATCGCTTCCTGGTCTCGACCCGTGAATGACAGCAGGAGCCCGTACACGTGGTGCGCGTCCGAGAGATTTGGATCCAACTCCATGGCCCGTTTCGCTTCCTGCTCCGCTGCGGCCCATTCCCAGTTGTTGCTGTAATAAGACGACAGCGAGAGATGCGCGTTCGGTAATTTCTCATCCAGCGCAAGCGCCTTCTCCGCCTCGGCCTTGGCCCGCGGCCGAGCTTCACTTTGTGAAATCGACGAGTAGTCCGGAACCACAGACCAATAGTTGGCCATTCCCACATAGGCAAGCGCATACTGAGGATCGCGAGCGATCGCCTGCTCGAAATAGTCGCGAGCTTTGTCCAGGTTCTCCTTGGTTCGCTTCTCCCAGTAGTATCGTCCCTTCAGATAAAGCTGGTAAGCTTCGGGGTCCGACGTCCCGCCTGCCGCTGTTCGCGCTACCTGATTGTTCGGCGACCCTCCACCGCGCAAGTGGTTTGTGACTTGGTCCTCAATCTGCCGCCGCAACGACATCAAGTCGCGCACGGTTGTGTCATATTGGGCACTCCACAGGTTCCGGTTTTGGCGCGCATCAACCAGTTCTGCATCGACATGGAGCGCGTCTCCGTGGACCGTCACCTGGCCCGAAACCACGCCGCCAACGTTCAACTCCTTGGCCACCGTGGCCGGATCGGGGTCCTTTCCACGGTAACGTGCCACCGAACTGCGCGGGCGCACGGCCACCTCCGATAGCTGTGAGAGATTGCTGATCAGGTCTTCGGTCAGGCCCTCGCTGACGTATTCGCTGTTGGGATCGGCTGTGACATTCTTGAACGGCAGCACCGCAACCGAGTCAATCTTCGCGCCCGACCGGGATACAAACCACCAGCCTGTTGCCGCAATGAGCACCGCTGCGACCGCGCCTAGCGCAAGCACTGTGCGTTTCGAGCGGGAGACAACCGCCGGAGCAGAGGCTGACAAGACCGAAGGTTGCCCGGTAGGCTGGTGCACAACCTGCGCCGCCGACTGGCTCAGGGGTGCCGCAGCAGTTCCCGCTTGCGTTACGTCTGGCGCTACTGCCGGCACAACACTGCGTACCTGTGACTCCCCTCGCTTCAACCTTTGCAGATCGGAACGAATGTCGGCGGCGTGCTGATAGCGAAGCTCGCGGTCTTTCTCCAGGCACTTGCCGATGATGCGTTCCAACTCCTCCGGCACATTCGGATTCAGCCGAACGGGAGCGACCGGAGTCTCCTGTATCACGGCAAGCAGCATGATGGTGCTGGTATCACCATGAAACGGCATCTGCCCCGTTGCCATCTGGTACAGCGTTACGCCAAAGGAGAACAAGTCGCTGCGCGCGTCGAGCGGTTTTCCTAACGCCTGCTCGGGCGACATATAGGCCACTGTGCCCAAGGTGGCTCCGCCCGTCGTTTCGTAATGGGTCTCGAACAGCGTTTCGTCCGTGTTGGCCGGACTCTTTGGAGCCTGAGCCTCAATTTTCGCCAGTCCGAAGTCGAGAATCTTGACGCGATCTTTGCGGGTGACGAAGATGTTGGCCGGTTTGATGTCGCGATGGAGGATACCTTCGGCGTGCGCCGCCTCGAGGCCGTCTACGACTTGATGCCGCTAGATCAATCAGCCTGTCAAGTTCCAGAGGTTTGCTACGAGTCAAGTCGGCCAGAGACATGCGCCGTCCAGGAACTCCATGGCCATGAAGACGCGGCCATTCTCTTCACCGATGTCGTAGATGGTGCAGATGTTGGCATGGTTGAGCGCCGAAGCGGCGCGTGCCTCGCGCTGGAATCGCTCGCGCAGTTGCCGGTCGTCGGCGTACGCTTCCGGCAGGAACTTCAGCGCGACGAGCGGCCGAGGCGCGTGTCCTGGGCCTTGTACACCACGCCCATGCCACCTGCGCCCAGCTTCTCCAGAATGCGGTAATGCGAGATGGTCGTATCGATCATCGTGAATGAAATTTGCGAGTTCGTACGGCACCCGCACTCCGTTCAATCAACTCTGCCCAGATCACACCGAAAAGGCAGTCGCACGTCTTCGATTGGGCTGCAATCACCTGAGACCACTTGAAAATTTGTTGCGATTATATATGGTGGCGGACTCCTGAGTGACTGGTAGAACTAGCAGGCCGATGGCCAATCGCTACCAGGTGGAGACGCTGGATTAGATCTGTACTAACTTCGCGTATTCGGCTTTGGCTTGTTTCAGAATCGGACTGCCGGGATCGGCATCTCTCCAAAGTGCCAGGAAATTCTGATATTCCGTGCGGGCAGCTTCGGTCTTCCCACTCGAGGCATCCGCGCGTGCCAATTGCAGATGCGCCAGCGCACCGGTGACGAAGTTACCGACAAGGGCTGGGTGGTCAATCATCTTCTGAAATTCCGCCACTGCTGCCGACGGATTGCGCAGCTGAAGGTAGGCCAGCCCACGCACATAGTTAGCTTCCATCTGCGTCGTGTCGCCCGTTGACAACTCCATGTTCAGCGCCTTTTGCAACTCCTCGACCGCTGCGGCCGGGCGCCCCTGGCGCAGCAGTATCTGGGCCCGCACCGTTGGAACAATGTAGTTTTGGATCCTGCTGTCGAGCGGATACTGTTGCGCCAGTTCGTCAGCCAGCCTGCCGGCGCCCGCCGTGTCGCCGGCGGCTGCCAGGGCCATGGCGGCCGGCTCGCGGACGAGCCTCGCGTTACTTGCCTTCAGTGCGACCGCCACCTGTTGTCGCGCAATCTCTGTGTTCCCCGCCTCACCCTCGCGCCAGGCGGCAGACACTATGTATAGGGGCACTCGGTCTTTGCCATCAGCTTTCTCTGCCGCCTGCCACGACTGGCGGTCCAGCTCGCGCGCCTTGGCAAACCGGCCATGAAAAGCTTCCGTATGGGCCGCCGCCGCTAGCATAATGTCTTCATACCCAGGTCTGCCCTTCGCTTGCTCGACCAACGCTCGCATCATTGCCTCGTCGTTTTCAAGGAAAGCAAGGAGGTATCGACTTTCATGCAGGATTTCGTCATCCAGATTGCGCTTTCTTGCTTCTTCGTACGCGATCTTGCTCTCGTCGAGCTTGCCTAGGCTGTTATAGGCAACCATAAGGTTGACATATGGATAGGCTAGATTGGGCATCAATCGCCGGGTCTGCTCCAAGATGGGCACAGCCTTCTCCGGCTGGCCGGCTTCGAGATAACTGAATCCCAGCCAGGCATAAAGCGACGCGGCATCGGGATAGGCCTTGGTTCCTTCCTCACAAGCCCTGACTGCCTTGTCGGTTTCGCCCGTGACGTTACGGTAGTAGGCTGCCTCGATGTCGAAGCGCTCGCGTTCCGTAACGCGGTTCCGCAGTTCGAACGCACGCGTGTAGTTCTCTCCTGCCAGGCCGTTCTGACGCGTGGTGGCGTAGACCCGCCCCAGACCGGAATAGGCCATGGCGAAATTGGGATCGAGTTCAATTGCGCGCTTATACAGCGGGATTCGACCTCCCTCGCCGGTCTGCAGAGTTCGCGCATATGCATAAGCCTGCAAGGCTTCGAGCGAAGAGGTTGTAGCCTCGGGAAGCGGTTTGTTGAACTGGGTCAGAGAAGGCAACGATTCGCCCAGCTTGCGGCGCAATTGCTCGTTCAACCTATCGAGGGCTGGAAGTACATGGTCTCGGTCGGACGCCACGGTTCCGACGCTGGCGATGGTCTGGTCATTCTGGCAGTTGATCGCCTGCACTTCCAGCGGATAGGTGTCGCCGTCTTTCCTGATCGCGCCGGCGATATAAGCTTTGCTGTTGGTCCGCAGGCAGACCTCACGCGCAACCGGGCGAGTTAGCTTCTCGCCGACCGGTTTCCCCATCTGCTTCAGTGTGGCCGCCACGACGCGGTCAGAGACGAGATTCAGAAACGGCGATTGCCCTAGGCCGACTGCCAGGCCCTGCCGCAATGTACCGTCGAAAATGGGATCGGCCGTAGTGTTGGCGAACTCCGCGAGGACGATGGCGTCGCGTCGAGAGAACTGGCGAGCACTGTGTGCCCTGCGATACAGAAACACGCCGGCTGCCACAACCGCGATGAGCAATGCCAACGCCGCAGGGAGCACCCACCTTCGCTGCGCCTGCGTTGCAGTGAGTTTGCCGGACACTGCAGGTTTGGGTGAAGTAGATTGGCGTCGGCCCGACGATGGCGTGGCCCTCGATCCCGATGCACCCCCCCTTGCTGTCGCAACCGCGATCGGCTCATCCTCTTCTTCCGTTGTCGCTTCAAGAAGCGCAGGGTTGCTGGCCTTCAACTGGCGCCGCAGTTGCTTCAGGTCGGCGCGAATCTCGGCGGCGCTCTGATAGCGCTGCTCGCGATCTTTCTCCAGACAGCGACTGATGATGCGCTCCAAACCTTCGGGAACATCGGGGTTGAGCTCCGTGACCCGCCTGGGCTTCTCCTGCACAATTGCCAGGAACAAGATGCCGGTTGTGTCACCCTGAAACGGCGCTTGGCCGGTCGCCATTTCATAAAGTGTGACGCCGAAGGAGAACAGATCGGTGCGTTGGTCCAGCGGCGTGCCCAATGCCTGTTCGGGAGACATGTAAGCCATCGTTCCCAGCAGACCGCCGCCGGTAGTCATGACGCCAGAGGTAACTCGGGTGACGTCTGCGTCGGCGCCCACCGCCGCCGTTGCGTGGCGAGATACGGTAGCCTTAGCCAGCCCGAAATCGAGGATTTTCGCACGTCCTTGTCGGGTGACGAGGATGTTGGCGGGCTTAACATCGCGGTGGATGATGCCTTCACAGTGAGCGGCCTCGAGACCATCCAGCACTTGCACCGCAATTTCAATCAGACGAAGCGGTTCCAACGGCTGATCATGGAGCAACTCCTTCAAGGTCACGCCATCCAGGAACTCCATGGCAATAAAAAGGCGGCCATTATCTTCGCCAATGTCATGGATGGTGCAGATGTTCGGATGGTTGAGGGCTGAGGCAGCGCGGGCCTCGCGCTGGAAGCGTTCGCGCACCTGCCGCTCGTCGGCGTATTCCTCGGGCAGGAACTTGAGCGCGACGAAGCGGTCGAGGCGAGTGTCCTGGGCCTTGTACACCACGCCCATGCCACCCGCGCCCAACTTTTCCAGGACGCGGTAATGCGAGATGGTGTCGCCAATCATTGTGAATAAAGGAACTTGCCATTGTAAGGCAACGGGGAGTGGGACGACTTGCGCGGCCTGTGTTTTCAATGGATTAGATGAGATGCGTCGCAGCCTAAGAATCGAGCTCGTGGCCTTGCTCGGGCAGGGACCGGGCGCCCGATCTCATTTCAGTGTCGAGAACAAATCCTGGAGGACTGTTTGGATAGGAATCTCCGCCAGAATGACGGGCAGTGCCGGAATGGCCATCGAGATGGCGAGTCCTGTCAGTGCTTCCTTGTCGATCGGTACCGGGTACATGTCCTCGACATTCTTGTAGGCGGAGTTGTAGTCGCAGAGGGTACTCATTTCGGGCGCCGCAAGCGCCTCGTCCTCGTGCTCCTCTCCGTGATGCACCCACTTGTCATGGAACGCGATGCTCTGCATATGCCCGACGATGGAGTATTGCAAGATGCCCTTGCGACGCAGCGGCAATAGTTTGGGAATGAAGAAAAGCAGCGGCAGCAAGGCGGCGGCAAAGAGGATGACCACAAGGGCAATGGCCGGACCCTTGAAGTTCACCAGGTGCTTTCCATTGTGCATAATGTCGTTGCGAAAAGAGGCTCCAACGATGAGAGAAACCGCAAAGCAAAATGGCGCGAAAGCCTGCGTGGAAATAGAGAGAAATCCGAGACCTCCGTTTTCATCCGGATGGCTGGGGACAAGCCGCAGGTTCATCCGCGACAGACGGAAGGCGAAGATGGTCCAAAGCAACCACCGCCACAGAACCACCAGCGCAAGAAACTGAATGATAGGGACGCTCACTAGCAAGCCGTACCAACCTGCAGCAGTGAGGTGACCACCTGTCGAGTTTTGATACGACAGATCGCCGCTCGTCTGCTCCACCATAAAGCTGTACGAAGTAGCGGCTCGCACCGCGACCCCGACGATAATGAGCATCTCCGGCAGGAACGAATCGCGAAGGCGTCGCAGCCGGGCGAGAACATGGTACATCTCCTCCAGATCAGGCCCGATCAACAGCTTGGATTCACGGATATGCTCAATCAACAGGCGGAAGCGCGAATCCATGATGGGCAGCGCCACGATCAATATCACCGCAGCCAGCGCCCTCGCCTCGAGACGGTAATCCAACAGCGATTGCAGAACTCGGGACGGCGCAGCAACCAGCTGAATGGCAAAGACAGGCAACCACACGAAGACGAACACGAACAGGCCGCGACGCCCAACGTTCCAGGATTTGTCGTCATCGACCCGGATGAGCTTCAAAAAGCTGTAAAGCAGGCCACCGCGAACCAGGGAGATGTCGCCGGGTGTGGAGATCGCTGAAGAATCAGTGCTGATCTTGTTTTCCATCGTGGTGCCAAGTGCTCCTAAACACCGAAAGTGTTGGTTGCGTGCTGAGGCTCCTACCGGATCTTCGTTCCCAGCCACGAATACTGCCACGCGACCGACACGTTCTGGTAATTACCTCCGAAGCGTATGTAAGCACCATTGCTGTACGAAATTTTCACCGACTGGTGCTTGGAATACGGAATCGACACGGTGCCTCCGATGCGCGAGCTCGTCTGCTTCGTATCCAAGTTGCGAATCGAGTTGACCGACGTGATGCCGCCCCACCAGTAATTGCCGTCCAACGAAGCCCAACCGCGGGATCTCTTCATGAAACCCCAGCGCGGGAAGTCGTAGCTGAGGTGGCCCTCCAGACTGCCGATCGGTGCTTCATTCTGCGGCTGTGGCGTAGGAATTTGGAAGTAAGACGGATTGGTCGTATAGAACCAGGCACCGACATAGCCATCCAGTATCCAATTCCCCCAGCGCTGCGAGTACCCGAACTCCGGCTTGAACGCCCAGCGATTGATGCCCCAGTTGATGAGCTTGGTTGGATCGTATTGTCCTGTCGGCGCAACAATCCTGACACTCGCCCCCAGTATCACCTTCTGCTTCCATTTCAAAAAGTCCTTCACCCCCATGGTCCGGCCTCCGTAGAGGTTCACGGCCAGGCGCGCATTGAAGTCGAGCAGGCCCGAACGGTAGATCGATCGATCCTGGCTCAGCACCTCGCCGTTGAAATTACCAACTGCATACGGCAATGCGGCCAGCACGTTGGCGGAGCGGCCAAAGAAGTTGAACGAGTGATACAGCGTCGCGGCTTCGACGTTGTAGGTGCCTGTCGCATCCTTGATCGGGACAGCACCGTTGAAGTTCAGTCCGCCGTCGAAATACGACCATGTCAGCGTCAACGCGTTGCTGTTCTTCGGCGTGACGACGTAGGCCCGTGGCGCGAGGTCCTGCGCGCACACGGGCCTTATAGCAACCGCGACCAGAAAAATTAGTCTTAAACAACGGAGCCGCATATTGCCACCGGCAGGGGTTAACACCGTTACACCATTAACAACAAAACCAGTTCACAGTCTCTAATTCTCAGCCGTGCCCTTCCAATCGATAATGTTGCTCAATCTCCAGGCATTCTGGTTGAGCTCGATCTGCAACTCACCGTCTTTGTTGATGGTGAACTGGCAGGCGGGATACAGAACACCCGTGCTCTTGCTTTTGTCCTGATCGTTCAGCTGGAATTCGCCGGCCGTCAAATCGAAAGACTGGCTCTGGCTGTCGGTGAATGCTTCACCAAAGCTGATCTTCCGGTTGGTGATGAAACGAATCGTCCGGCCCGTGGGAGTCTGGACCAAGCGGATGAACGACAGGTAATAACCAAGCGTTCCGGGAATCTGAATGCGACCGACAGCTTTCATCTTCTGCAAAGCGTTGACTAGACCCTGATTCTGTCCCTTCTGGAACGCATCGACCAGAACCTGCCGGTCCTCAGGAGTGGAAAACTCGTAAATGATTACGGTTACCCCGACATTGCGTCCCAGCTGTGTACTGGTGCCGTAAGCTGTCGCGTCGATGGTTTCATTCTTGTCGCGGGCAAATCCGGGCAAACAGCCCATTGCAAGCAAGGCCACAGCGATAGTGAAACTGCTCAGTACCTTTGAAGTGATCTTCATGTCGTCTCTCCGTGGATAGGTTTTGTGAAGTACTAGCGGGCCGCCTAACTCAGCACCGCTATCGGGCAGCTCTCGCGAGCTGCCCGAGTTGGTGATCCGTATCGCTCTACTGCGCCAGTTCGATCTCGCCGGGACGCCACGTCTTGTTGAACCATGGCTCGAGCGGGCCGTAAAGCCGCAAGATCGCATTCCAGCCTTTGTTAGGAGCGGTCTGCACCCAGTTCGATTCCTTGCCCGCAGGCGCTTTGGGTCCGAAGTACACATCCACCGAACCGTCAGGATTGGTTTGCAATCCCTTGGTCTGGCTGCTCACCGCCGGATAGTCCTGGTCCGTCTGCAACATCGAACGTGTCTGATTGTCATAGACAATGACCGACCAGAAATCTTTCACCGGGATGTCCTTCGGAAGATGCAGGCGGTAGTTCTTGCTGCCGTCGAGCATGTTGCCCTTCGAGTCTACGAAGGCCAGCATGTACTGCGAGCCGATACCCACCATCTTGGAGTCCATGGCAGGAGTAATGCCGGTGGCGTAGAAGAAAAAGCCGCTGTATGCGTTCAGGTTGCGAGCACCGTCTTCTTCGAACTGGTAGCCGCCCATGAAGCCGAGCCCCACGCGCTGTTCGGATAGTAATAGCCATCCTCGCCCCGCCAGCGATACATGATCGTGCGGGCAGAAGCGTCGCCCACTTGCGCCGCGTTCGTCAGGATCTTCTTCATCCGGGCGTCCGGAGCGAAGGGCTTTCCTTTCTGAATGCCGATGGAAGCCCAGAGGCCGAGGGTTGTCGCATCGATCGGGTCGGTTGGCTCTTCCTGTACCACCTTGTTGAGGGCCTCCCAGAACGAGTAGTCCGCAGGCGCGAGCGTGCTCACCTCTTTCCCCGTGATGTCGTTGAAGGTCAGGGCTGGCGGGTTCCCGGCCTGCGACAGCGGATAAATCTTGGTCATCTTCTTAATCAGGTCAACGCCGGGTGTTGGATCACCGTTGACCAGAAAACTGCGCCAGGGTACCCAGACCCAAAAGGTCTTGGGCCGCACCACGAAATATCCCTGCTGTGGCACATCGCCCTTGTAATCCGGCGGCAGAATCAGATACTTGCCGCCCGCACCCTTGTCCGCCCCCGTCACGCCGACATCGGCCACCCAGTGGTACCACATGTCATCGATCAGCCCGAGCACCTTGGGCGGCACTTCGATAACCAACGGACCGTTGTGCAGGTCAAGCCAGATCCACGTATACGGTGTGTTGTTGTTGGCCGTAAGGTTCAGCGACTTGGCGTTCATTAATTTCGCGTAGATGTTGACGGTCGAATTCGCAGCACCGAGTCCTGCCATGCCCTGCCGGTTGGCATACTGGCTCACCGGAGCCAGGCCAAGCAGGTAGCCCTGCACGGCGCGCTGAAAATCCAGCATGTTGTAGATCTTGTCCGCCGACTCTTTGTCGGGAAAGCCGTCGTCCAGATGTACAGTGCCGAAAGGCGTTTCGACCTTGTCCGGCGCGGGAACGCTCGACGGTATGGGAGTTGAGTTCTTGAATTGCGCGGCAGCCGGCACGACGCCTCCCAGAATCAGGATCAGAGCTAAAGCTGTGCTTATTGGGTAACGACAAAGTGTTCCCATGGATGTCTCCTTTCGTTCCAGTAACCGAATTTTCACAAGCGCTGCGGAGTGCACAAGCCTTGGGCAGCCCTTGCGAGCTGCCCGCATGCTACGTGAGTTACTGCGCCACAGCTACGGCCGGCGGCTTCCAGGTGCCATCTCCCGGAGGCAGGATCGACGGCGCTGGCGGCTCCTTCGGCCAGTACAGGCGCATGACCATGTAGATGGTGCCGTTGGGCGCGGGCAGCCAGTTGGCTTTCTTGTCGGCGGAAGGCGCGTCCTTCTGGATGTAGATGGTCAGCGAGCCATCGGCATTCTTCTTCATGCCCGGCAGCATCGGCGAGTTGATGAGGTAGCGGTTGATCGGGTTCTCGATCAGCAATTGCGACTTGCCGTCGTACATGGTCACCGACCAGAAGGCGTTGACCGGCGGCAGTTCGCCTTTGGCGAAGGTCAGGGTGTAGTTGTGCTTGCTGCCGTCGAGCACCGCACCGGTGCCGTCTTTCGTGGTCAGCGGATACATGGCTTCTTCGGGATCGTTGCCGTAGATCCCGGCCTTCGCCGCCGCGGCCAGCAGCAGGTAGTCGCCCTTATAGAAGGCGCGATCGCCCTGGGCTGCACCGACTTGCCAGCCATTGATGTTCTTGCCGATGCTCGTCCGCACGCTTGCCGATGGCGTCGAAGCCTTCCTTCACGCCGAGTCGCCAAGCTCGGCCTTCTGCGCCTCCGACGAGCTTGCTCTCATCCCATGGCTGGCCCGGAACGATTCCAACCGCCGCCAGCTTGGCGCGCATATCCTTGTCCTGCGGGACTTCGGGCAGAACTGCAGCAGGAAGGCGAGATACTTGGGGAACTGCAGCTTGAACGGTCGTCGCCGTTGAAGGCCGGCCAGTCGATCGCCGGAGCCGCGGCGGCGCAGGCTGCTTCAGATACGCCGAAAGCGGCTGAACCACGTAACCCTTCTGGATCTTCAGCACATTCGGCATGTCCGGCGCACTGAAGAGCTGGGTGCGGAAGATGGCAAAGCCGAACTGCGTCTCCAGCGGAAATACCTTCTTGATGCCCTTTGGAGTCTCGCCCTTCCAGTCGGGTCCGGCGATCATGTAGCAGCCCGCATCGTTTCCGGTGGTGCGGCTGCCCATGTATCCCACGTTGTAGGAGTACATGTCGGCCAACTGCACCGAGTAGTAACGGCCCTTGTCCACCTTGGGCAGACAGAACACCACGGGCTCGGCGCGCAGGTCCATTTCGACCATCGGAATACGGAGTGTCGGCGTTCGGCGTGACGATCGCCGTGTCTGCCGGGGTGAACGTCTTGGAGTCGTTCCAGATCTGATTGAACGGCGCTTTGAACTGCGAGTTCGACTTGTCGATCGCGAACTGATACATCGCCTTATAGCCCGCGATCATGGGGAAGCCGTAGATGTAGGCCTGCTTGGTAATCGTCTTTGTGGGAAATGGCTTCGCGCACCGGGCCTTCCTGCTTGCTGCACGAGACCATCAGCAATGTGGCAAGGATGAGAACTGTAATGATCGACCTGGATTTCATAACCTCTCCTCGATAGTTACCTGCAATCACACTGTCAGCGTGGGCACAAGGCTACCGCCGCGCCCAGCCGGACGTAACTTGCAAAACTGCTAGTGGGAATGCGAAAACATCATAGGAGCTTCAACCTGTTCAAAACAAAACACAAGCCCACCGGGTAAAACACCGCGAGGTGGTGGGGCAGTCCCGAAACCGTCAGCCAGTTCGGCAGCAAGCTCCGCAGTCTGGTAGCCCTGATGCGGGCAGGCGGTCTGCCGTTGGACACAGTTCGCGCCGAACTGCTGGCCGAAGCCGATGAGTTGACGTGCTGACCCCGTGGTGGCACAGACGGTTTATACTTTCAGCACAACGACATGCAAGCTCCATCTTCCCAATGGGTTATTGCGCTGGACGGCATAGGTATCGGCGCCGCACAGGCTGCGGTGCTGATCGCAAGTGGCAAAAGGTAAACGCACAGCTGCTGGAGATGCTCGGCTACTCGAGCGAAGAGCTTCTTGCTGGCGCCTTTGAGAAGGTCTTTGAGATATCAGATCCAGAGCGGGAGGCGAACGATCGCCAATTGCTCCTGACTGGCAAATCGCGATCCTATTCCGCCGAAGCAAGGGCATTGCGCAAGGACGGCAGTTCGTTGTGGGTACGGCTGTCCGTTTCGCCCGTCTCTTCTCCCGATAACGGCAGAGTGCACTCCTTGCTGTTACTGGTGGAGGACCTGAGCGCCCTGCGCGCCGCGACAGGTGCCCTGGCCGAGGCCGAGACAGCGCGCCTTGAGGTTGCCAAGCGACTCACGAGCGCACAGGAAAGCGAAAGGACCCGGATAGCTCGGGAGCTTCACGATGATATCGGGCAATCGTTAGCCATTCTTCGCATTCAGTTCCTTCGGGCCGGACGCCCCGTTTCCGGTATGCCTGGCAAGCAACACCCGGGCATCATCGAACTCTGCAACGAATTACAGAAGCTTGCCGGAAAGGTAAGCCGAATCTCGCACCAGCTTCATTCCTCCGAACTCGAATATCTAGGTCTGCAGGTCGCGATACGAAGCCATTGCCGCGAGTTTTCGGAGAAGTACAAGATCGCGGTGGAATGTTCGTGTACGGGTGTTCCCAAGGACTTAGACAGCCTGCTCGCATTGAGCCTGCTTCGCGTTGTGCAGGAGGCGCTTCACAATTCCGCCAAGCACAGCCAGGCGAAATCGATAGAAGTTGTATTGAGAGGAGAGGGAGGCAAGCTTCTGTTGAGCATCGCGGACGATGGCGTAGGGTTCGACCTTGAAGAGGCCCGTTTCGCCGCAGGCTTAGGACTGATCAGTATGCGTGAGCGGATTCGCCTGGCTGGAGGAGAGTTCGCGATCAGTTCCAAGCGAGGCGAAGGGACCCGCATTACAGCACAAGTGCCGATTCCAGAAGCTTCCTCAGCTTGATTCCCAACAGCATCTGTCCAGTCGCCACCAGTACTTATGCTAGTAATTCACGATTACAGAGCGAGCATTTTTCCTAGTAGGCACATGTTGGTCCGACCGAATATGGTTTTCTTTTTGGTCATACGTCGGAGAATCGCCCGTGTCTCGCATCCGAATCCTGCTCGCCGACCCTAACGCATCTATGCTCGCGATGCTAACGGAACTCCTCAGCGAAGAGTTTGACATCATTGGCGCAGTAAATAGCGGTGCGGACGCTGTGCGTCGCTCGTCGGAGCTGCAACCGGACCTCATTCTCATGGACGTGGTGTTCGATGATAGGAACGGATTTGAACTCGCGCATCAGCTACGTGGCACAGTACCGAATGCCAAGATTCTGTATCTATCAATGTATGAGAGCCCAGCATTTGTCGATGCCTCCTTCGCCGCCGGCGCGTCGGGATACGTCTTCAAATCACGGGCGAACTCAGACCTCTTCAAGGCAATACTAACGGTGTGCAGGGGCGAGAAAGTTCGACCCTATACCCAAGGTTCACCGCCAGAAGGCATAATACTGATTCGGAAGGGGCGAGCGTCGTGCCAAGCAAACCAGCCGCGCGTGTGTTAATTGCTGACGATCACAAGATCCTGGCCGATCTCTGCAAACAAATGCTGGAGCCGGAGTTCGAGGTGATCGACGTAGTGACCGATGGACGCTCGCTTCTTCAGGCTGCTTCCGAGTCGAAGCCGGACATCGTCATTGTTGATATCAACATGCCCCAGCTCAACGGGTTGGATGCCGGAGAGCAAATCAAGAAGAAGCTCCCGCGCACCAAGCTGGTCTACCTCACGATGAACATGTCAGCCGAGATCGCGGCGGAAGCCTTCCGCAGTGGTGCTTCTGCCTTTGTGCTGAAACAGTCGGCTGCCGAAGAACTCCGCAGGGCCGTTCGTGACGTCCTAAAAGGGCAGACCTATCTGTCACCTCTTATCGCCGGTGAAACGGTAGCTTTTCTACTGAACCAATCGAAGTCCCGGACGGACGCTCCTCGTCCAACCAGCCGCGAAAGCGAAGTTCTCCAGTTGCTTGCCGAGGGAAAGTCGATGAAAGAAGTTGCCGCGATTCTTGACATTAGCGCGGGGACCGTCGCCTTTCACAAATATAAGTTGATGGAGAAGCTCGGCTTGAAGAGCAATGCGGAGTTGTTGGAATACGCCATCAAGAGAAAGATGACGCCGGAGGACTAGAAAGTTAACTCCGTGATCAGCGCGGTTGAAACCGTGCGGCGATCTCGGGCATACGCTGCCAGCCCCGAAGCTGGCAGCGCGCTTTTTCTCACACGTTTCTAGTACTACAGTGTTACAAAATGTCAAGTCGCGCAGAATCAGCACGTTGCACCTAATCCGGGGAGTTAACAGAAATGGAACGTCACATGCTGCAAACCTCGAAAACATTGGCGAAAATCATGACGTCCCAATCGGACTTCATCTTTGTAACACTGTAGTACTAGGAGTCTGTCGGGAATACGGAATCACAACCTTGACCTTGCCGTTCGAGGTGCATTGAGCAGCGACAAAATCGGAAGTTGAAACCGGGTTACCTCATTGGTTGCCTTCGTAAGCCCGCAAGGCCCTTTTTCGCAGCCTATGCATGGATTTTCCTCTTGCTTCCTTAGGACATCTGCCAGGCTCGGCCGGAGCGGAACAGCTTGAGCAAATTGTGGGTGAGGCAGATCAGTTTCCATTCCGCTCGCACCTTCTGCAATCCGCGCAGCAGAAACCGTCGGAACCCACGCCACTCTTTGATCTGCCCAAACACCGGCTCCACAATCGCCTTGCGCATCCGGTACAGTTCCCGTCCTGCTTCCGTTTTCAGTTTTTGTTTCATTTGCTCCAGCAACTCGGCTTCTGCGGTTGACTCCCTCGCGTCCTCATCCCCCGCCTTACTCGGCTGCCCATGTTTCTGCTTCCCGGTGGCTACGTGCAGGTCGATACCTTGGACCCGTGCGTCTTCTACTTGCTTCCCATTCCAGTAGCCATTGTCGGCGCTAACTGCTTGGGGCTGGGCCCCTACATTCTGCTTCACCTGCTCCAACAGGGGCATCAATTGCTGCTTGTCGTTGCTCTGCTGCGTTACCTCCGCCGCCACGATCACCTGCGCTTCCCCATCCACCGCGATCTGCGCGTTGTAGCCTTGCACGAAGCTGCCCTTGTGGCCCCCATCGGGCATGATCCGGCTTTCCGGGTCGGTGAAGTTGCGTTGCGCTTTCGGGTCGGGCACCGCCTGCTCGGGATCCGGTACCTGCGGTTCACGTCCGCTCACCTTCTTGCCCGTGCGGGCTTCTTGCTCCTGGCGCCGCCTGATCTGGGCTTCGGCGGCAGCTTTCTTTTCCTCGGCCTTCTGTTTGGCTTCGGCTTCCAACTCCGCTTTCGCCGCTCGAATCTTCGCCAGCCGGCTCTCCCGCCGCGCCAACTCCGCCGGTAACTCGTCGCCCGCCTGATCCTTCCCGTACTTCTCGTCTTCGGCCGCATCCACCGCTTCGGCCCGCTGCAGCAGCGCTTCTACTTCCGCCTGCAGTTTCTTCTCCCCCTCGCTCATCCGCTCATAGCTCATCGCCTTGTGCTTGCTGGCATTCCCCTGGATCTTGCTGCCATCGATCGCCACATGTCCCAGCTTCACCAGTCCCGCTTTCTCACACAACTGCAAGGCTTGGCAAAACAGCCCCGCCAGCGCCTCCAGATGCCGTTTGCGGAACTCCGCCAACGTGCTATGGTCGGGATGTTCGTCGGCCGCCAAGTACCGAAACGCTATATCCTCGTAGGTCTTCGCCTGGATCTTGCGCGAGCTGTAGCTCCCTATGCAGTAGCCGTACAGCAACACCCGCACCATCATCGTCGGGTCATAGGCGGCTTGCCCGCGCCCGTCCTTTTCCTCATAGGACTCATAGATGGCCCCAAGATCCAAGGCATCCACCACATCCACCAGAAAGCGCGCTAAATGCGTTTCCGGTAGCCAATCATGCAGGGACGGCGGCAGTAGCAACGCCTGGTTCACGTCCGCGGATCGAAAAGACTTTCCCATGGCCGCATGTTAAGCCCAAACACCCTCTGGAAAAGCTGTCATGTTTGGTGCTTGGGCGGAATCTATTCCCGACAGACTCCTAGAACGCTGGAAAAGCGAAGAAAAGCTTGGCTGCGTTCAAGGGCACTGGCCTGGTGCCGGCAGTCATTGAATTTCGGCGATTTCGGGCGTATGATTGGAAAGTACTGCTGTGTGTAAAGGGCTCCGGTTGCTCCCGGCAGCGGGACGGGCTCCTCCAGCGTACTCGGCGAAGCACACCGGTGGGCGAGAGCCCACTTTATTATTCCACCCTGCAATCCGCTGGTTCTTGGCGAGTCCGGGCGGCAGCGAAAGCCTGTTGGGCGGATTGCGCTTGATCGCCGAAGGTGAATTTACGGTAGAAGATGGCGGCTGGTTTAGACAAGATTCACGAGATCGCTGAGCGGGTGGCGCAGTCCAGCGGTCTGGAGATCGTCGAGGTCGAGTTGCGGGGCGGCGGCAAGGCGCGCGTGCTGCGGATTTTCATTGACAAGCCGGAGGGCGTGACCCACGAAGATTGCGCGAACTTCAGCCGCGAGGTAGGAACCATTTTCGACGTGGAAGATGCGGTCCCGGGTACGAACTACACGCTGGAAGTTTCGTCGCCGGGTCTGGACCGGAAGTTGTCGAAGGCGGCCGACTTTGAGCGCTTCACCGGAAGCCTGGTCAAGCTGATGACGCGCGATCCGGTCAATGGCAACCGGCATTTTGAAGGGCGCCTGAAAGCGTTCCTGGATGGCCGGCTGAGCCTGGAGTTGACCGGCCGCCAGAAGAGCAAGAAGCACGAGGCAGTTGTGGCGGGCGCCGCAGTCGAGATCGAGTTGGGCAAATGTGGAAAAGGCCAATCTCGTTCCCGAGTTCTAGTTTTACGGCAGTACAACAATTGAGTGTGCAGTTTCCCGATAAGGTGGCAGGTGTTTTATGGCGAGTGAACTGTACAACGTGATCGACGCTCTGAGCCGGGAGAAGGGTATCAACCCGGACATCGTCGTGGGTGCGGTAGAGGATGCCATCGTGGTTGCCACCCGAAAGTACTACAAGACCCAGGAAAATCTGCGAGCCGAGTTGAACAAGGAAACCGGCCAGATTCGCGCCTACGCGGTGCGCACCATCGTGGAGAACCCCGATTTGATCGAGGACCCGAACGCGCAGATCTCGCTGGACGATGCCAGGCGCATCGATCCGGCGGCGGAGGTGGGCGGCGAATTGCGCACCGAGAAGCCGACTGAAGTGCTGGGACGAATCGCGGCGCAATTGGCCAAGCAGGTGATCTTCCAGAAGGTGCGCGAGGCGGAGCGCGACACGGTTTACAACGAATACATCGGGCGCGTCGGTGAAGTGATCAACGCCATGGTCAAGCGCGTCGAAGGCCAGGACGTAATTGTCGACCTGGGCAAGGCCGAGGCGCCGCATGCCGAAGAAGGAGCAGTCGCGCCTGGAGTCGTTTGCCTCCGGCGAGCGCGCCCGGGTGGTCATCGTTCGCGTGGAGAAGGCATCGAAAGGGCCGCAAGTCGTGGTATCGCGCGCGGTCCCGGAACTGGTTTCGCACCTGTTCCAGACCGAAGTTCCCGAGATCTACGACAACACGGTGGTGATCCGCGCCATTGCCCGCGAGGCGGGAGAGCGCACCAAGATCGCCGTCATGTCGAAGGACAAGGACGTCGATCCCGTGGGCGCCTGCGTCGGCATGAAGGGAATGCGGGTGCAGTCCATCATTCGCGAACTGCGCGGCGAGAAGATCGACATCATCGAGTATCACGAGGATGCCGTCACATTTGCCGAGAAGGCGCTGCAGCCGGCGAAAGTCAGCCGCGTGACCGTGCTCGAAGGGCAGGACAAGCACCTGGAGGTGATCGTCGATGACAGCCAACTCTCCCTCGCCATCGGCAAGAAGGGGCAGAACGTTCGCCTCGCTGCCAAACTGCTGGGGTGGAAGATCGACATCAAGAGCGAAGAAGAGAAGCGTCAGGAAGTCGAGGCCCAGATGTCGCAGGTCATGGGGCAGCCGGCCACGCCGCTGGAGGCTGTGCCTGACCTCGAGCCTGGCATCGTCGAGAAACTGGTTGCCGCGGGCATCACCACCGTGGAGCAGGTAGCGGACATGACGCCCGAGCAACTGGAAGAAATTCCCGGCGTTGGACCCAAGACGATCGAGAAGATCAGTATCGCGGTCAACAATTACTTTTCGAGTCTTGAGGTGGTGCCAGCTCCCCGTGGAAGAAGGAACGGCGATTGGCGACGAATCTGGAACCGGCGAAGAGGCCGCAGTTGCCGAGGAAGAAATCGCGGCGTTGGTGGACGCCGAGGAGAACACCGAAGAACTGGAACAACTTGCTGGTGGACGGCGAAGATCAGCCCGACGGACGCCGACGTGCAGTCGGGGGACGCGGTGGGATTGTCGAACGAGGCAGAGGCTTCCGAGGAATCCGTGGAAGAGTTGGTAGAAGCCGGCCAATACTATGAGGCCGAGGTGGTGGAGGGTGTGGAGGATGCTCCGCCCGCAGATGAAGCGGAGGTCACTACCCACGAGCGGCCCAGTGTCGAAGGTGAGAACGTGCCGGACGAAGAGTTGCCCGGCGAGCAGCGTTAGGATTCGAGGTTCGGCGGTGCCTGGACTACCGGCATATTCCTTTGAGACAGTCGGAAACCCGGTGCGGCCGCAAATCTACAAACGACAGCGTGAGGATGCTATGAGCGCGTAAGCAGATGGGAAAAAACGGAGGAAACAGGGCGGAATGCATCAAAAGGTTCGAATTAACGATCTGGCGAGGGAACTCGAGGTCAAAAGCAAAGTGATTCTCGATCTGCTAGTGAAGGTCGGGGTCACGGAGAAGAAGACGCACTCCAGCTCCATCGAAGTGGACGAGGCGGAGCGCGTCAAGAAGTATTACGCTGAGCACGGCGAGCACGGCAGCAGCACTGCAGCCGCAGTGCGCGCGCGCAGGCGGAAGAGTTCAAGCCCAAGATCGACCTGTCGCACATCTCTAAGCCGGGAGACGTGCTGAAAGCGATCACGCAGAAGGCCGCCCAGCCTAAAGTAACTCCGCATTCCGCCGCCTGCCGCCCGCGGACAGACGGTGGCGCCTCCGTCGGCCGTACCGCCGCGTCCTCCGAGCAGCGTGGTCAAGCCGCCTGCCGCCGCTGCCAGTGCAGCGCCGGTCGCTCCTGTCGAAGCGCCCAAGCCCGCGCCACGCTTCATTACACCGCAGTCGGTGGCCCGTCCACCAGCCACAATCACCATTCCAACCAAGCCGGCAAAAGTTGCGTCTGCCGCGTCGGCCAAGCCATCAGCCGCGGTGGTCGAACATCCGGTCGAAGAGCAGGCGCCGGCTACAGTCGATGCCGTACCCGAAGTCGACAGCGCCGGATGTTGAAGTCCGCCGGTGGAGGCCCCAATAGCACCTACAGTTACTATTGAAACGGCGGGCGGCCAAGCTGACGCACCGTCCGCGACCGTTGCTCCCGCTCCTGCAAGGCCGGCGACGGGAACGCATCGGCCAGCCCCGCCGCCACGGAGATTGATCGTTCCGCAGACGGGACCGCGTCCAGTCTATGCGGCGCCCGCCACCGTCGGCGGTGCAGCCACGTACTACTGCGCCTCGCGGCGGCATGCCCGAACGAGGCAAGCCTATCTTTCAGCGCCCGCGTCCCAGCCTGCCTGGACAAGGACAGGCCCCGGACAGGGGCAAAACGCATTCGGAGCCAATCGGCCGCCGCACGACCGGGCGAGCGCCGGGGTCCGCATCCTACGCGCTCGGGGGCCGCCGGGAGCCGCCGGCCGTTTGGCGCCGGCGGAGGCGTTGGCGCTCCTCCGCCGCCCACAGGGCGCCCCATGGGACGTCCGGCGCGTCCCGGGCAGCGCTACGTTCCGCGTGGCGTGAAGGAAGGCCCGATGAAGGGCTTCGTTCCGCCGCCGCGGCTGTCGTTGTCCAGCGAGCCGCTGCCGATTACGCGGAGCATCACGATTCCGGAAGGAATCAGCGTGAAGGACCTGGCTGAAAAGCTGGAAATTCGCGCCAAAGACCTCATCGCCCGTCTGCTGGCGCGGGGCGTTTTCGCGACCGTCAACCAGACGCTCGATGCCGAACTGGCAACCGAGATGGCGCGCCACTTCGGAGCCACCACCGACGTCATCAGCTTCGAAGAGCAACTGGCGAAGGACACGGTGCCGGGTGAAGGCGCTGGAGACGAAGGCACGGCCGTCGCGGTGACCCGGCCGCCGGTGGTCACGATCATGGGCCACGTCGATCACGGCAAGACCAGCCTGCTCGACGCCATTCGCAAGACCAGCGTGGCGGAAGGCGAGGCGGGTGGAATCACGCAGCATATCGGCGCCTACAAAGTCGCGATCACCGACAAGAATTCGCCGGCGTATGGGCGCGAGATCGTCTTCCTCGATACGCCGGGCCACGAGGCGTTCACCCGCATGCGTGCCCGCGGGTCGAAGGTCACCGACATCGTGGTGCTGGTGGTTGCGGCCGACGACGGCGTGATGCCGCAGACGCTGGAAGCCATCGATCACGCCAAAGCGGCGAACGTGCCGATCATCGTGGCGGTGAACAAGATCGACAAGCCCGATGCGCTGCCCGAACGCGTGAAGAAGCAACTGGCCGACCGCGGCCTGATGCCGGAAGACTGGGGCGGCAGCACGGTGTTCGTCGACGTTTCGGCCAAGCAGAAGACCAATCTCAATCTGCTGATGGAGATGATCTGCCTGGTGGCCGACCTGCAGGACTTGAAGGCTGTGCCGGATCGTCCGGCAAGCGGTACAGTACTGGAGGCCAAGCTGGATCGCGGACGCGGTCCGGTGGCGACGGTGCTGATCCAGAACGGAACACTTCACGCAGGCGATAACTTCGTCGTGGGCAACGTATTCGGCAAAGTCCGCGCCATGTTCAACGATCGCGGCGTTGCCATGGACGCAGCGACGCCGGCAACCCCGGTCGAGGTCCTCGGACTCGACGGGTTGCCGCAAGCCGGCGATCAACTGGTGGCGGTTGTCGATCGCGAAAAGGCGCGCGATATTTCCGAATACCGCGAAGGCAAGGCTCGCGAAGCGCAACTGGCGAAGAGTTCGCGGGTGTCGCTCGAAGGCCTGGCGGAGCAACTCAAGACCGCCGGCCAGAAGGACTTGCCGATCATCCTCAAGGGCGACGTGGGAGGCTCGGTCGAAGTGCTGACCGACCTGCTGACCAAGTTGTCGAACGAAAAGGTGAAGATCACGATCGTGCGCACGGGCGTGGGCGCGATCACCGAGTCCGACGTGCTGCTGGCCTCGGCGTCGAACGCGGTCATCATCGGATTCAACGTCCGCCCCGAACGCAAGGCGCAGGAACTGGCCGAGCAGGAGAAGGTGGACATCCGCCTACACTCGATCATTTACGAGCTGCAGGACGAAATGAAGCGTGCCATGACCGGCCTGCTGGAGCCCATCATCAAGGAAACGTACCTGGGACGGGCCGAAGTGCGCGACACCTTCCGTATCCCCAAGGTCGGCACGATCGCCGGCTGCCTGGTGATGGATGGCTCCATCAAACGCGATTCCGATGTGCGCCTGCTGCGCGACAACGTGGTCGTATTCAAGGGCAAGATTGGATCCCTGCGGCGCTTCAAGGACGATGCCAGAGAAGTCACGAACGGCATGGAGTGCGGCATCGGCATCGCGAACTACGGTGACATCAAGACCGGCGATGTGATCGAGGCTTATGTCATCGAGAAAGTTGCGGCGGAAGCGTTCGCCTAGAATCGTCTCGGCGGAAAAGGTAGAGCTGGCCTTTAGACCAGCGTCCAAGTTGTTTCTTTTTGTTTTCCCTCGCGGACTTCAGTCCGCGACGTGTATGCGATTCGAATTTTCCGCAAGCCGTGGAGCGGCACTCCACCCGACAATGGCAGTGGATCGGGTTCAACGATTACGACTAGTTAGACGTCCCGGAACTCATCCTCAGAGCGAGGAGTTGAGTCTCCGGGACTTTCTGCAACAGGACATCGAATGATCGCGCATCTCACACTGGAGATCCGCATCGAGGGCGCACACTCGCTGAAAGACAAGCGGCAGGTGGTGCGCAGCGTGAAAGACGGATTGCGCAGCCACTTCAACGTGGCGGTGGCAGAGATCGATCCCAGCGACGCCTGGCAACGCGCCACCCTGGGCGTGGTGAGTATTTCGTCCTCGCGCGATTACCTGGATGGACTGATGCGCAACGTTGAGCGTTTCGCCGTGCGTGCAGCCAACAACAGCGGCGGCGAAGTCACCGACTCATTTCTGGAATTTCTCAGCGAAGCGGAATTCGGAGACCGAATCAACCGGGGAACCGTGATCGTCATCACCACTGGCGCGACGGATTGGCGTATTCTCTAACGTTCACCTTTTTTGCCGGGCGGAGCAGGAAAGATGGAAAACCGAACCCAGAAATATCTTCGCGCCCGACGCAGCGAGGCTCTGCGCGAGGAAATCACCACGCTGGTCGAGGGCGAACTGGAAGACCCTCGCATCGGACTGGTGACGGTGAACGAAGTCGTGATGGCGACGGATGGCAAGGTGGCCCGCGTGTTCATCGAGGTTGCGGGAAGCGACGAGGAAGTCGACGAGAGCCTGGAGGGACTGAATGCGTCGCGCGGGTTTATCCGCCATGCATTGACGGCGAACCTGGGTCTGCGCCATGCGCCGGAACTTTTGTTCATGCTCGACCACCGCGATGAGCATGGCAGCCGGGTGGAAGAAGTTGCTGAAGCGCATCGAGAAAAGGAAACGCCACAATTGAGCCGGGACCAAAGGGGATGTTAGACGAAGTTCTGAATCAGATAGGGAGAAGACAGAAGTTTATTCTGACCTCGCACGCGCGGCCCGATGGAGATGCCGTCGGATCGGCGCTGGCGTGCTGCCAGATTCTGCGCAGCATGGGCAAGCAGGCCGAGGTCGTCCTCAGCGACGGCGTGCCCGGCCATCTACCGCCCGCTGCCGTATGCCGATTCCGTGCTGCTGGACATCGAGCAGGCCCCGGACGCCGAGGCCGCGATCATCCTGGAATGCGACGGCGTGGCGCGCACCCGGCTCAGCGGGCTGGAAAGACACTTCCTGATCAGCATCGACCATCACGCGACCGCTCAGCCTTTTGCCGACGTGAATTGGATCGATCAGAGCGCCTGCGCTACCGCCGAGATGATTTTCCGTCTGGCGCGCGAAGCCGGCGTGAAGATTTCGCCGGAAGTCGCGACTTGCCTGTATACCGCGGTGCTGACCGACACCGGCTCGTTCTGTTTCACCGGCACCAACGAGCGCACCTTCGCGCTGGCGCAGGAACTGGTGCGCTGCGGCGCCGATCCGGTGAAGATTGCGCAGCACGTGTACTTCTCGACCCAGCTGTCGAAGATGCGCCTGCTGGGCGCGGCGCTCAGCTACTGCACCGCGACGGCAGCCTGGCCTGGATGCATGTCGACCGCGCAGACCATGGAGCGTCTGCGAGGCCAGCGAAGAAGACTGCGAAGGGCTGGTCAACTATGCGCTGGCCATCGAGGGCATCGAGGTCGCGCTGTTCTTCCGCGAGCAGCCCGACGGCCGCTTCCGGGTGAGCCTGCGCAGCAAGGGCGCGGTCAACGTCGCCGCGGTGGCGGCATCTTCGGCGGCGGCGGCCATGAGTGCGCCAGCGGATGCGCCATCGAAGGTCCGCTGTCGGTCGCAACCGAGCGCATGGCGGCGCAGTTGCGCATTCGCGGCTACGAGTGCAAGGTGCAATAGCCATCGCGCTGAAAACTTCCAACCTGAGAGACGACAAGCAGTACCAGAGAACGCGCGCGCCGTTCCACGGACCTGATTGCGCTCGTCGCGTTCTGCGGTTTCCTGTTTTTTGCCGGCCTCCAGGTCATCGGCCTGCTCGGCGCGGATGAGCCTCGCTATGCCCAGATCGCCCGCGAGATGCTGGCGCGGCACGATTGGGTAACTCCAGTGCTCTTCGGGCAGCCATGGCTGGAAAAGCCTCCTCTGCTTTACTGGGGAGAGATGCTGGCCTACAAAGCGGCGGGCGGCGTGAGTGGCTGGGCGGCGCGCCTGCCCTCGGCGGTGCTGTGTACGCTGATGGTCTTCTTCATCTACGTGTGGGCGCGGCGATTTCGCCGGGGTATGCAACTGGATGCGGCGCTGATCACGGCGGCAGCGGTCATCATCATTGGCTTTGGCGCGCTGCCAGCACCGACATGCCGCTGGCCGCGACGTTCACCATCGCCATGCTGTCGTGGTATGGCTGGTACGAATCGCAGAACCGCGCATGGCTCTTGGCGTTCTACGCGTTCGCCGGACTCGGCACGCTGGCCAAAGGGCCGGTTGCGGTCTTCCTCGCAGGATTGATCGTCGTGGCCTTCGCGGCGTTGCGGCGCGACTGGCGGCTGGTGTTGCGCACGCTGTGGCTTCCGGGAATCGTACTGTATCTGGCTGTGGTGCTGCCGTGGTTTATCGCGGTGCAGCGCGCCAATCCGGAGTTTTCCGCGTCTTCATCCTGGAGCACAACCTGGCGCGATACACGACGGACGCGTTCCGGCACAAGCAACCCTTCTGGTATTTCCTGCCGGTTGCACTTCTCGGGCTGGTGCCGTGGACAGTGTTCGTCATCACCGCGCTGGTCGATGCCATCCGCGACTGGCGCTATTCGGTCGAAGAGCCGCAGGGCAAGGAAGACCTGCGGACTTTTCTCGCGCTGTGGTTTCTGCTGCCGATCGTGTTCTTTTCACTCTCGCAGTCAAAGTTGCCGGGATACATTCTGCCGGCGATTCCAGCGGGGACGATTCTGCTGGCTGACTTCGTGCTCCGCCGCGAAGAGGAGGGCGACAAGCCAAGCTTGTGGCTGGCAATCACTCATGCGGTTTTGTGCGCTGCGTTGCCGGTTGCGGCCCTGATCGTTCCGTTCAAGCTGCTGCATGTGGAAGTCAGCAAGCCCGCTGATGATCGTGGCCGCCGCGCTGGTGATTATCACGGTGCTGACGTTGCTGGTGAGTCTGCGGGCCCAAGGTTATCGCTTGCTGCGCTTCACCACGCTGGTGCCGTTGCTGATTGCCTTCGCGCTCGTGCTGCGAGGAACCGCTCCGATTATCGATGTACTGCAGTCGGCTCGTCCAGTGCAGTTGGCCCTCAGCGAAACAGCGTTGGGAGAGATTCCATCTGTCGCAGTTTATGACGTGCCGCGCGGCCTCGAATACGGGCTGGAGTTCTACCGCAACCAGAAAGTCGCCAGCTACGAGCGCAATGAAATCCCCGAAAGCGACCATCTCGTGGTCGCAGCTGCCGGATCTCAAACCGAGCTGGAATATCGTCTGAAAGGCCGTCGCGTCACCCGAGTCGGTGGCTTCGCTCCGCAGCACTTGGACTTCTACGTGGTTTCGGGTGGTGGATACTCCCCCCTCCCCCTCCTCTCGCAAAATCCTTAGTATCAGCGATTTAGCGTGATTTCCGCGCAAAATCCTCAATCCTTGGGACTTATGAGTAAAGTCCTCTTATCAAAGGACTTAACGCAGTCGTCTGAGGTGCACTCTCAAAGAACCGTCCTTGGCCGCCGCCTAAGGCGCGGGGCAGCAGGAGACACGAATCCCTGCCTCACAAAGACTTGATACATCACGATCAACCGAGCGTGAAAGGACGTGGATCACGAAACAGTGTGATAAGGGAAGGCGGAGGGTGAGCACTTCTGGCAGGCGCGCTATTACGCCTTCAATGTGACTGGAGTAGTGGGCACCGTGGAAATTGAGTCGCCGCTGATTGCCCAGCGCAGGGAGCGAATGGGAATGTCGCTACCCGCGCGCTCCGGGCACCTTGAGACGGCGTAAGTGACAAGCAGGCCCCGCCCTAGCCCGCAAGGCGGGCTAGAACGGGGCACCCAGGTTAGGTCTTGCGTTGCCCGGGCCACCCGCTGTGGTTCGGAGACGCCTTTTGGGTGACGCCCGACGTCTGAGGATTGTTCAACGCTCCAAGGTTAGCGCCGACGGACACGGCGCGAACCTGGGACACCCCGCCCCGGGGCACGCACTCTCCCGTCCCAGACCCACCATTACCCTCTCTCCGCCTAAATACCTTTTCCAGCAACTCTGCATCCACCCGTGCACGCCACTGCGCCAGATCCTGCGGCCCATCATCCGCGGACTTCAACGTCAGTACCAGATGCGCCGCCACTCTTACCTCCATCGACAGCGGCTGACCGGCATCCAGCACCACGTGCGAGGGATGAAAAGCAACATCCGCGCTTATGGTCACCGCCTCAGTCGCCAGCACGCGGCCCTGCTGAATCTCTCGCGGATCCGGATACTTCACCACCACGTTGCTAGTCGCCCCGTTCAGTCGATTCGCCAGCACGTACAGCCCCGGCCGCAGCGGCAGGCAAATGAAGTGATCGCCCTGCGCCAGCGAACGCGAATCCCATACCGGCTCCAGACCCTTCAGCACATAGAGCGCAGCCGACAGGCCGCCAACACCCCCGGTTGACCGCAGCCGAAGATAGCCGCCCGGCCGCACCACGGCATCGGAAACGTCCGACGAACCAGCCGGAATACTAAACCCCGGGTTCCAATCGAACGACGCCGAAGACGGCCCGTCCTCCAACACCCGCAGCACACGGTCCACCGGACGTCGCCCCGGGGTCCGCAGCACCAGCCGAAACGTTCCAGGCCGCTCCATGCGATGCGCCACGATCGGGCTGCCCTGCAATGCCGCAGAGTCGAAGTTCACAATGGTAAGCGCGGAGTTTGTCGCTAGTGGCATCTCGTTCCTCTCAGATTACAGACCGAAATCGAATTTGATCCAGAGGGTATGGTCGGTAAATACGGCGGACGGATTGATGATCAGCGCCGAGGTCTCGGGAATCTTAAACGACGGACCCACCGGCTGGGGATTGATGAAGCCGCCGAACTGCGCCAACTTTGCCGTTATCTCCGGGACAAACGGATACGGATCATCGATCTTGAACACCTCACTCTTCTTAAGGACCGCATCAAAGATCGCTTGGTAGATCAGGTTATCGATCCCAATACTGAAGTTCAGCTTGTCCATCAGCCACTCGGAAAGATCGTCCTCGAGATCAAGAAGATTCAGTACCCACGTCGTGACCGACGGCAGTCCCAGGATCCCCAGGACAAAGTCGAGCAGCCACACCTGCGGCACCTTGCTTACAATCAACGCCGCACACGTCACCACGCCCGCCTGCAGAATCGCCGGCAGCTTGCCAAAGGTATCGTTGATCGAAATCGGATCCACATCGATCGCTTCGACATCCGCAAACACCTTCACGTAATCTCCATCCTTGCTGATCTCGATCGTGAACCGGCCGCTGATCTCCGTTACGATGTACTGCACAATCGCATTGAAATTGAGCTTCACTGGCCCAATATCGGGTGAGGCGGTAAACAGTTCTATACCGGGGAACTCGTAGATGCATTCGCCCCCGACAAAGGGAACATCGTCAGGGAAGCGGAGCACGCAGAATCGGCCGACGGGAATCGTCGGCAGGTCGATGCCCAGCCGCAGAATCAACTTGTCCCACCCGATCTCCAACTCCTTCAACAGGAAGGTGTTGCCGTCCTCGAAGTCGATATCTCCGGCCCCTTCCAGGTGAATCGCCGCCTCTAGGAGTCTGTCGGGAATAGATTCTGCAGAAGCACCCGACATGACAGTTTTTCCAGAGGGTGTTTGCGCTTAACATGCGGCCATGGGAAAGTCTTTTCGATCCGCGGACGTGAACCAGGCGTTGCTACTACCGCCGTCCCTGCATGATTGGCTACCGGAAACACATTTAGCGCGCTTTCTGGTGGATGTGGTGGATGCCTTGGATCTTGGGGCCATCTATGAGTCCTATGAGGAAAAGGACGGGCGCGGGCAAGCCGCCTATGACCCGACGATGATGGTACGGGTGTTGCTCTACGGCTACTGCATCGGGAGCTACAGCTCGCGCAAGATCCAGGCGAAGACCTACGAGGATATAGCGTTTCGGTACTTGGCGACCGACGAACATCCCGACCATAGCACGCTGGCGGAGTTTCGCCAACGACATCTGGAGGCCCTGGCGGGGCTGTTTTGCCAAGCCTTGCAGTTGTGTAAGAAAGCGGGACTGGTGAAGCTGGGACATGTGGCGATCGATGGCAGCAAGATCCAGGGGAATGCCAGCAAGCACAAGGCGATGAGCTATGAGCGGATGAGCGAGGCGGAGAAGAAACTGCAGGCGGAAGTAGAAGCGCTGCTGCAGCGTGCTGAAGCGGTGGATGCGGCCGAAGACGAGAAGTATGGGAAGGATCAGGCGGGCGACGAGTTACCGGCGGAGTTGGCGCGGCGGGAGAGCCGGCTGGCGAAGATTCGAGCGGCGAAAGCGGAGTTGGAAGCCGAAGCCAAACAGAAGGCCGAGGAAAAGAAAGCTGCCGCCGAAGCCCAGATCAGGCAGCGCCAGGAGCAAGAAGCCCGCACGGGCAAGAAGGTGAGCGGACGTGAGCCGCAGGTGCCGGATCCCGAGCAGGCGGTGCCCGACCCGAAAGCGCAACGCAACTTCACCGACCCGGAAAGCCGGATCATGCCCGATGGGGGCCACAAGGGCAGCTTCGTGCAAGGCTACAACGCGCAGATCGCGGTGGATGGGCAAGCGCAGGTGATCGTGGCGGCGGAGGTAACGCAGCAGAGCAACGACAAGCAGCAATTGATGCCCCTGTTAGAGCAGGTGAAGCAGAATGTAGGGGCCCAGCCCCAAGCAGTTAGCGCCGACAATGGCTACTGGAATGGGAAGCAAGTAGAAGACGCACGGGTCCAAGGTATCGACCTGCACGTAGCCACCGGGAAGCAGAAACATGGGCAGCCGAGTAAGGCGGGGGATGAGGACGCGACGGAGTCAACCGCAGAAGCCGAGTTGCTGGAGCAAATGAAACAAAAACTGAAAACGGAAGCGGGACGGGACCTGTACCGGATGCGCAAGGCGATTGTGGAACCGGTGTTTGGGCAGATCAAAGAGTGGCGTGGGTTCCGACGGTTTCTGCTGCGCGGATTGCAGAAGGTGCGAGCGGAATGGAAACTGATCTGCCTTACCCACAATTTGCTCAAGCTGTTCCGCTCAGGCCAAGCCTGGCAGATGTCCTAAGGAAGCACGAGGAAAAGCCATGCTTGGGCTGCGAAAAGGGGCCTTGCGAGTTCCCCGAAGGCAACCAATGAGGTAACCCGGTTTCAACTTCCGATTTTGTCGCTGCTCAATGCACCTCGACCGACAAGGTCAAGGTGCTGATTCCCTATTCCCGACAGACTCCTAGGTCCAGCCAGAGCGGCGTCTCAGTCGTCGATCCGCCGAACGCCAGGGCCTTAGAAGGAAACTGTCTGTTGAAGACCGCTTTGAAGGCGGCCTCGGATACGGCAAAGGTGACGTCGCTCATCGGGACCTCCGGTCAGGAAAACGCAAGATCCAGCCAGACCTTCAACTGGTTCTCTTCAATCGCGGGATTATTGGGCAAACCCGTGGACAGCGTAGGCGTCACGGCGGTAATTCCCAGCATGTTCACCGGAACCCGCTGCAGCGCCAGTACGGTTCTCCGGGAGCACGTAGCCCTTCAGCATCGCAATCAGGTAGCACTCGATCATGTGCTCCAAGCCGCTCGGAGTAATGTCCACAATCTCGATCCCGTCGACCACCAGGCGAATCTCGTCGACAGGTTTGGTCGCTCCGGCTGGCTTTACGTGGTCGACTGACAGGTGGCCCGTCGCAAAGATGGAAATCAGAAAACAATCGAAATCCGTGACCGGCAGTACCGGCAGCTGCATGTAATACGCTCTCTGGAGCCTCTGCTTCACCACACTCTCCACGATATCGTCCGGCAGGCACGCAAACCCGAACTCCAGGCTGGCCCGGAGCGCGAAGTGCTGCACGGCCAACGGCGGCAACAGCTCCGCCGGTAGCGCCAACGCATCGCTCGGATGAAAGTCGATCGTCAGAGCGATCAGCTGGATGCTGTACGGTAGCTTGACTGGAATCTGGGGTAACTGAAACGGATCCATACGCCGATATTTCGGCACATTTGCAGGCGGATCCGGAACCGGCGAGCAGGTCACCCAGAGCTCCTCCGCACCAACTACCTGGCCTTGATCATTGGTGATGTACGCGATCGACGGTGCGACGTAGTTGAACAGGTATGGCGCTCGGGCATGCGTGAAGTCGATAATTCGGTTCAACACATCGTCAGTGACTGCGCCGAAGAGATCCGCCATGATCGCCTCCCAATCGCCCCATCGCATGTAACTCTAATTAAATCAGAGCCGTATTCCCGAAGCGCGTCGATCCTACACCCTCCCCCATCCACCTCACAACACAAAACGCACAACATGTGCCATGAACCGGGGATACTTGAATTCGCAAACGCCGCGCTCACCAAGCTCAACGCCACATACTAATTTAAGGTGTGCGCAGCCCTTATTCCGCTCGTACAGGCATCCCCGTTTCTCGGTTTGATTAGTTCGCTGCATCCGCACTAGACTGGCTCAGCGCTCAGCTTTGGCGAGTGCCTTTGACCAACGCAACTTTTGGGGCGCGGGACAAATGGCAGTACGCAATCCAATTCGGCCGGCGATGGGCGGCGGAGATCCTCGACCTCAGGCATTTCTCGTCCGCGGACCTGCGTCCCCTGCTGGACGAAGAGGTCGCAGCTCTGGGGCAAGATGCTGGCCTGGGACTATCGCAGTTCGTCGGAGATGATCCTGCGCTATATCGATGCCAAGATTCTGCCGGGCTATGCGGCGGTGGAGCGCGGCAGCATCGTGCGGGTATTCGTTTTTCGTGTATGAAGGCAGCAAGGGCGTGATTGGCGACCTGTTCGTGTCGCCGCGGCGGCGCTGACGCGCGCGCGGTTGAGATCCGGCTGCTCGATCATGTGATCGAGACGCTGCAGCAGTCGCCGGGAGTGCATCGCGTGCGAGGCGCAGTTGCTGGCGCACCCCACGGGCGACGTGGCCGGGCCGTTTCGTGGCAAACGGCTTTCAGCGGTTTCGCCGATTGTTCCTGATCGCTGGACCTGGCGGACGCGAGAGACAGCGACGTGCCGGTCCGTCGCCGTTGGAAGATGTCGAGATCCGGCACTGGAGCGAGCAGGACTACCAGGCCGCTGCGGCATCATCACCGCGGCCTACCGGGCGCACATCGATTCGGAAATCAACGACCAGTACCGCACCATCGCCGGGTCGTTGCGCTTCCTGAACAACATTGTGCGCTTTCCGGGGTGCGGCGTGTTCGACGCGGAGGCGTCGTTTATTGCGTTTCACAGCCGACGGATCGCGATGGGGCTGATTCTGTGCTCGCGGGTGCGCAACGACGTGGGGCATGTAACCCAGGTGTGCGTGCTTCCGGAGCATCGCGGCGAGGGCATTGGCGAGGCGCTGATGGCGGCCAACCTGCAAGCCCTGCGGCGGCGCAAGTTCCATCTGCTGTCGCTGACCGTGACGGAAGCGAACAATCGCGCGGTGGAGCTTTATCCAAGCTGGGCTTCGAGGAGAAGCGGGTGTTTGACGCGTTTGTGTGGGAAGAATGAAGAGGAGTTGCAAGTTTCGAGTTTAAGGATTGCAAGCGAAGTAGACGCATTCAAGTTAGTCAATTGAACTGAAATTCGGCAACTTCTTCAATGTTTGATCAGCCACATCGCCCAGCAGGCGACGATCACTCCGCCGATAAAGAGGACGAAGCAGTAGGCGCCGTAGCGGAGCATGTCGCGCGTGTTGTTGCGCTGGGTGATGCCGAAGACGGTGGAGGCGAAAGCGGCGAAGAGCACGCGGCGGTGAAGTGCGAGAGTGTGAAGGTCATTGTTTTTTGCCGATCGCGATGTGGTAGGCGTCGACCGCGCAGATGATATTCAGCAGTCCGGCGACGACGATGTACTTGGTGCCGTAGTCGGCCATGGCGCGCGGGATGTTGCCGGCGCCCAGTCCATGGCTCGCCGATGAAGTACAGCAGCCCGGAGCCGACGTCGCCGATAAACCCGAGCATGTCGAGCAGGTCGCCGGTATTGAAGGCGTAGAGCTTGCCCTGCATGCCGAGTCCGGCGAAGAACATGATGAAGACGGAAAGCATCAGCAGCAGGCCGCGGATCCAGCGGCGCTGCAACAGATGGCCGAGGCCGGGAATCAGCCATCCGGCGGCGGGCGCGATCATCGCCATGGAGCGGATTGGGCGTGAGGTCTTCGCTCGCCCGCAGCGGTTGTGTCTTGTTCGTCGCCATCAGATGAGCACCAAGTCAGTCTGGATGCGCCGGTGACTTCGGCCTTGCCGTTGCGGATCATCATGTCGATTTCGCTGCGCACGCCGAAGTCCGGCAGGTAAATGCCCGGCTCGACCGAGAAGCAGGTGTTGGGCAGGATCTGGCGGTCGTCCTTGGTCTCGAGATTGTCGAGGTTGGCGCCATTGCCGTGAATCTCGGAGGCAATGGAGTGCCCGGTGCGGTGAAAAATGTGCGGGCCGTAGCCCTTGCCGACGATGAAGTCGCGCACGGCCTGATCGACTTCCCAGCCGCAGATCTTCTTGCCGGCGTCGAAGGCTGCCTTCACTTTGTCGATGCCTGCGTCGCGGGCGTCGCGCACGACGGTGAAAACTTCGCGCTGCTTGTCGCTGGGCGTGCCGATCACGCCGGTCCAGGTGATGTCGTAGAAGACCGAGTCAGGCTCGTTGCACTTCGCCCAGATGTCGAGCAGCACGAAGTCGCCTTGCTTGATCGGCGCCGAGCTCGCTGCCGAGGGCTCGTAGTGCGGGTCGCCGCTGTTGGCGTTCACGCTGACGTTGGGCGGGTCGCAGGTGATGAGGCCTTCGCGGCGGAAGGCTTCCATGAATCCACTGCTGAATTTCGTATTCGTTGGTGCCGCCGTTGCGGACGCGCCGTCCGATTTCCTGAAATGCCGCCGGCGGTGATCTGGTCAATCTTGGCTTGGGCCTTGTAGTGGCTGGCGATCTGCGCGTCGGTCAGCGTGGCCTCGAAGCGCGCGACCAGGTTGGCCGAGGTGACGATCTCCTTGCCGAAGCTGCGGATGAGTTCCAGCATGCCGGCGTCAACCAGCGAGATGTAGGGAATCTGGTTGTTGGGCGAATACTGCATGACCACCTTGCGGTAGGGCTTCACCATGGTTTCGAGGTTCGCCCACAGCTCTTCCCACGCCGAGTATTCCAGCTTGCTGCCGGGCAGCGAGTCGAGATGGTGGCTCTCGATGCGATGCACCAGCTTTACCGGCTCGCCCTCGGCTGGAATCACGTAGAACCAGCGGCGGGTGGTGAGGCGGTCGGGAGGCAGTCCCAGCACGCGGTAGGCGATGGGATCGCGGTGATGGTGGTCGTAGAACAGCCAGGCTTCGTGGCCGCCGTCGCGCAGCGCGGCCTGAATTTCGGAGAGGTTCATGCGTATTCCATTGTAAATGACAGCGGCCTTTATTTAGCTTGTGTCTTGCCCAGCACCCGCTCGCGTGTGGCGGCTGGCAGCGTCTCGCAGGCGGTCCGC
Organism: uncultured Acidobacteriaceae bacterium; assembly: GCA_963814165.1. Lineage (GTDB taxonomy): Bacteria > Acidobacteriota > Terriglobia > Terriglobales > Acidobacteriaceae > DASRAA01. Next base: position 82,636 of record CAWFBW010000022.1, read on the forward strand.
AGCACCAGTCGCGGCGCACGGTCGCGGATGGTCATCAGGTACGCGACGGTTTGCTCGGGATTCGCCTTGGCGGCTTCGCGCAGCAGCCAGCCCAGGCCCTTCTGCACCATGTCGTCGTCGCTGGGCAGAAGCAGCTCGGTGATGCTGCTGAATGTGTTCGAAATTCTTGTGCTGGCGGGTGCTGTGAATCAGGCTGACGGCGGCGGCGCGCTGATGCCATACACTCTTCTTTTTGGCCCACACGGGGGTCGCGCAAGATAGGCGTCATCGGCGGCGACCATGGGGCCGATCAGGTAGTGCACAAGGGCGTCGTGGTCGGCCCAGGAAGTGACGCGGTCGAGCCAGCTTTCGAAAAGCTTGAACTCGTTGCGGCCGAATTGCCGGTCATGCCTTCCAGCAGCATCACCGCGAAGTTCTTTTCGTCCAGAATTTCGCCGGCGAAAAGCTCGTCTGCTACCTGCAGCAGGTAGGCTGGCCGTACTCGGCAAGAATGGTCCGGCGGAAGCGCCTGGCGACCTTGCGCAACTCTGCGGTGTACCAACCGCGCGACTTCACTTCGTGCTTGAAGAAGCGCTGCACGTCCTCGGTGTGCGGGGCGGAGCCGCCGTCGAGCAGGACTCGGCGGATGTGGTCGGCGATGTAGGCGGGCGGCTTTTGCGACTTTGCGGAGATGGAATTCGGCCTCGCCAAGGGCAATAGCAATCAGGAAGAGAATATCACCCCCCCTCCCCCATAGCCCTTTGGAATCAATGAGATATCGAACAATTACCGTGCAAAGTCGCAGAAATAAATAATAGGGGTATTTACTTGACGCCACCAGATACAACAGGTTGTGGTTTGATCAAGACTGCAAACGGAACAGGGCCGACCTGCACGGCTTGCTGAGCCAATCGATAAAACAGTTTGCCGCGAGATTTGGATTTGCGGCGATTGAATCGAAAGGTGAACTCGTCCAGGTAATCGTCCAGATGGTGCGGTCCAATCGCGCCTTGGTGGGTGCCCAGCAGCCATCTCTTCAGCAGCGCGATCACGCGATGAGCGTGCGGAAGCAGATGCTCTCCCTCTTCTTGACGGCTCTGTATCTGGCGGTCATGAACGTATCCTTCCAATCCCAAATAGCCTCTCCAGCCGTCGGACCGGACCGTGCTTCCCGGCGCAATCGCCTCTCGAATGAACCCGTGCAAACTCGCGCTGGACGCGTCCGGTATCGTACGCAGACGAATGCGTCCGATTCCCTTTCCATCCTCTTCGGCGGCGGCGATAATCAGAGCCTTTTCCGCCGCCCCTCTGCCGATTGCGCCGGTTTCCTCTCCGCCCCAGTAGGCCTCGTCCACCTCCACAACGCCATCCAACCGGTCGCGGCCGGGTCTAACCATGGCGCGGCGCAATTTATGCAGCATCGCCCAGGCCGTCTTGTAGCTGCCCAAACCGAGAACACGCTGCAAACCCAAGGCGCTCATGCCGTTCTTTTGGCTGGTGATCTGCCACATGGCCCGGAACCAGATCGTCAATGGTACGTGACTATCCTGAAAGATCGTCCCTGCTGTGACCGACATCTCATACCGACAATGGCCACAAAGCCAACGTGTCCTCCGAATCGCCCAGGCATCGGCTCCTGCACACCGTGGACAGACCCACCCGCCAGGCCAGCGCAGTGCCGCGAGGTACTCAACACAGGCTTCTTCGCTGCAAAAGCGTCGCTCCAACTCAAGCAGCGTCTTCGGATAATCCTCGTCCATAGCCCAAAACACTATATCTTGGGGTTGGTGGCGTCAAGTAAATACCCCTAATAAATAATTTAAGCCTAATTGATAGAAAACATTAGACTTACGAGATCGTATTACGTTCCAAGCAAGGGTTTGCGACCGGTTCGGATAACCGCGCTGTACAATATTTCAAAGGGCTCTGTGGAGCCGCGCCTGAGCGCGGACCGACAAGCGACACCAATCCCTTGCCTCACGAATTGTCTTTTACGCGTCGGGCTGGAATGAGGGAAGGACGTGGGACACAGGGGTGTGTGAAGCGGAGCAATTAGTAATTAGAAATTAGCCAAAAGCCAAAAGCGAAAAGCCCTGCCCCCTAGGCCGCCTTCGGCGCCATCAGCTTGTCATACACCCACAGCAGAACGGCCGTCACCACGCCCGACGCCGATGATGACCCACCACATGCCTGCCGGCTTGTGCTTCACTTCGCCGAAGTGGTGAATCAGGAACCCACCGAACCCTCCACCGATGAACGAGCCAATGCCGAGCGGCAGGAAGGCGAAGCCCATGTAGGTGCCTTGCTGTCCGTCGGGCGCCAGGCGCGAGATGTACTCGTAATACCGCGGCGACATCATGATCTCGCCCAGCGCGACAGCGACCAGGGTCAGCACCGCGCCCAGACCCGTCGGCACAGGATCAGGAGATCCAGCCCAGCGCGGTGATCAGCGTGCCGATGGTGATGGCCGTCAAGCCGGGATCTTTTGCGTGAGCAGGTTGATCACAACCGTGAGCGAAATCACCACCATCGGCCCGGTCACCAGCAGCAGCTCGGTGTCAATCGTCGGGATTGATGTAGTTGTGCACGTACAGCGGCAGGGTGATGAACTCCTGCCAGTACACGATCCAGTAGCCGGTGAAGATCAGTCAGGAACAGCATGAAGCGCGGATTGGTGACAGCACCGTCATGAAGTTTCTGCCGGCCTGCGCCAGGCGAGGTGCGTCTGAGTTTCGCGATGCGGCGCGGCTCGCGGAAGAACAGCAGCACGCCGAAGAACATCAGGAACACGCTGAGGGCGGCCACGCGAAACACGTTTTCGACGCTCATGCGTCTGGTGCACGTAGGAGGCCACAAACGGCCCGGCGGCGCCGCCGATATTCACCAGCGTGTAGTAAATGGAGTAGCCGATGGAGCGCACGTTTTCCTTCGACGAGTGCGCGGTGGTGCCCACCACCGTCGGCTTCACCAGCGCCACGCCGAACGCGGGCAGCGCCAGCACCAGCGCCACCAGCACGCCCAGCGGCACGGTCTGCCGCACCGGCGCCAGCCACGGCGACCCCAGCGATCCCAGCAGAAAATAGGCGCAGCGACAGGATCAGGTAAGCGAGCGCCAGCGCCTTGCGAAATCCCATGCGGTCGGCGAGGGCGCCGCCGAATACCGGCAGGAACCATACCAGTCCGCCGAAGAATCCGGTGAGCGTGCTGGCCTGCTGGGTAGGGAAATTGCAGGACTTCGTGCAGGTAGCGCGCCAGCGAGGCGAACGCCGCGTAATAGGAAAGCCGCTCGAACAGTTCGCTGATGTTGGCGACCCAGAAGGGCCGCTCGAAGCCGGTGCGAATGTCATCCCAACGCTGGGCAAAGCTCATAAGAAGTTGTCAGTAGCCAGTTGTCGGTTGTCAGAAAAACTAGCAGCTAGCAACTAGCAGGCATAGCAATTAGCACTTGGCAAAAAGCGAAAAGCACTGATCTTTCTCCCCGTTCTCTGTACCTCTATGGTGATGCCGTTTGTTTCTTCAGCCGAGGATCGCGCGTAGCGTCTTCTTCCACCTGCGCGGCCCGCACGCCTGCGACACGAATCAACTTTTGGCGGCTGGATTCTCCGGCGGCTATCGTAACTGACGAACGCGGAACATTCAAAAAATCTGCGAGGAAGGCGATGCAGGCCTCGTTGGCGCGGCCTTCGACCGGAGGAGCAGTCAGCGCGAGTTTCAGCGCGTCGCCGACTGCTCCGGTGATGGCGTTCTTGCGCGCGCGAGGGTGGACTTTGACTTGGAAGGTCGCGCCCGCGGCGTGTCGCGAATGGGAATCATGGTTTGGGGCGCTCTCCGAAGATGGCCGTGCCGATGCGCACGCAGGTGGAGCCCTCTTCGATGGCGACTTCGAAGTCGTGCGACATGCCCATGGAGAGCATGTCGAGGTTGACGCGGAAGATTGCGGGCAGCGAGTCGGTCGCGCAGTTCGCGCAGCTTGCGGAAGTAGGGCCGCGCGCCTTCGGGGTCTTCGGTGTACGGCGGGACGGTCATCAGGCCGCGAATGCGCAGGTTCGTCCACTGCGGCGCCTGGCCGAGGATGGCCTCGATCTCGGGCGAATCGGGCGCGAGGCCGCTCTTGGCCTCCTCGCCGCCGACGTTGATCTCGATCAGGACATCGAGCGTCTTGCCGAGCGTTTGCGCAGCGTCGTTCAGGCGCTGAGCAAGTTTGGCCGAGTCGATGGAATCGACGGCGTGAAAGATCTCCGCGGCCTTGGTCGCTTTGTTCGATTGCAGGTGGCCGATCATGTGGAACTCGGCGTCTTTCAGTTCCGCGAGCTGAGGGAATTTGTCGGCGAATTCCTGCACGCGGTTCTCGCCAAAGAGGCGCTGGCCCGCTGCGTAGGCTTCCATGATCGCCTCTGCGGGGAAGGTCTTGCAGACGGCCATCAGCGCGATTTCGTCGGGCTTCGCGCCCGCGCCGCCGCGCCGCAGCGTGATGCGCTCACGGATGGCGGCGAGTTGTTCGGCAATGCTCACGAAACTTCAGTCTAATGCAAAAGCGCGGAAGTCCTCCGCGCCCCTAACAATCGACGCTGAGCAACCTGATAACTGTACAACTGTCCTACATGATCGCCGTCGGCGGAGCCGGCTCGTCGGGACTGCCCGCGTTTGCCAGGGGCACCCGCACCATCACGAACGCCAGAATCACCAGCACGATGAAGCCCGACATCACATTGGGATGCTGCGAAGATCACCGGCAGCGGCCATTGCTTGTACCGGAAGATGGCGATCACGATGCCCATCAGCGCTTCGCCCGCGATGAAGCCGGACGCGGTGAGGACTCCCAGCATTCTCGACGCGTGCCTTCTGCGCGTCGTTGAAGTCGCGGCGGTCGCGCATGCTGTCGGTGATCCAGCGAATCATGCCGCCAACGAAGATGGCGAAGGTCGTCTCGAGCGGCAGGTACATGCCGACGGCGAAGAGCATCGGGCTCTTCACTTCGATCATGATCAGCGCGATGCCCATCAGGATGCCGACCACGATCAGCGGCCACGCCATTTCTCCGCCCACGATGCCGTGCGAGAGCATGGCCATCAGTCCGGCCTGCGGCGCTGACAGTTGACGGTCGCCGAATCCGATGCCGCCGCCGTTGATGTTGGCCTGGTTGAGCAGCATCAGCACCGGGAAGAGCGCGAAGCTGGCGACGGCCACGCCCATGAAATCGCCAATCTGCATCTTGCTGGGAGTGCCGCCGAGGATGTGTCCGACTTTCAGGTCCTGCAGCATCTCGCCCGCGACCGCCGATGAAACGCAAACCACGGCCGCGACTCCGAGCACGGCCGCGACGCCGTGCATGCCGGAGACGCCGATGAGGACCATCAGCAGCGCGGCGATGATCAGCGTCGCGAGCGTCAGTCCGGAGATGGGGTTGTTGGACGAGCCGATCAGGCCGACCAGGTTTCCCGAGACCGCGGCGAAGAAGAAGCCGACGATGATCATCACGATGGCCGCCACGATGCCGCGTTCCAGGAGTCGGCGTAGCTCTGTATAGAGCACCATCATGCTGATCAACACCAGGAGCAACCCGCCGAATACGAACTTGGCGTTCAGGTCGCGCTCGGTGCGGGCCGTGCCTGCGTGCGCTGCGGCTGACTTCTTCAAGTCGGAAACGGCGCGCGCCATGCCGGAACCGAGGCTCTTGCGCATGCGGAAGAGCGTGTAGCAGGCGCCAACCAGCATGCCGCCGACGGCGATGGGGCGCACGATGAAGCTCCACACCGCTCCCGCCTGCCCGGCCCAGAAGCTGTGTCGGGAGTGGTGCCTGCCGGCACGAACTGCGCCACGAAGGTCGGCCCGCCGAGGAAGAGGATGAGCGGAACCAGCAGGCCCCAGGCGATCACGCCGCCGGCGAAGTTCAGCGACGCCAGGCGCGGCCCGATGATGTAGCCGACGCCAAGATACGCCGGACTGATCGCGGGTGCGGAGACCGTGGTTACGGCGCCGGCTGCTAGCTTGGGCGCGTCCGCCGAGCGGCCCATGCGCACAAAACTCGTGCCCAGGTTGCCGACGTTGACGATGAAATCTTTGCTGGCGTTGAACAGGTTGAACTGGCCGAGCAGGTAAACGATTCCGCCGAATCCCATGTTGCCGAAAAGAATCTTGGCGGCGCGGCTGCCTTGCTGTCCGGCGATGTGAATCTGCGATGCGGCAACCGATTCCGGGAAGGGAAGCTCGGGGTCCTCGACCATCACCCGGCGCAGCAGAGTGACGAACAGAATGCCCAGCGCGCCGCCGACCAGCATCAGGATCGACGACTTCCAGTAGGCATGCTCGAAGTCGAACACCGGCCATGCGCCCGAAATCACGAATGCCGGAATGGTGAAGATCGCGCCGGCTGCGACCGACTCGCCGATCGAACCGACGGTACGGGCGATGTTCTCCTCGAGGATCGAGCCCTTCATGAGCCGAAGGACGGCCATGCCGATGACGGCTGCGGGATAGGTCGCAGCAATGGTCATGCCGGCGCGCAGGCCCAGATACGCATTGGCCGCGCCCAGGACGACCGTCATCACCAGGCCGAGCAGGACGGCGCGGAGCGTGAACTCCGACATGGTGGTGTTTTCAGGAACGTAGGACCGGAACGTCTTTTCCGGCGCCGCGGTGGTCGCACTCATAGACGAAGACCTCGTGTCGAGCCCAAATAACTGTGACGGCGCAAGTTAGCATGCCGGGAGCACTTGATACAAGGGCATGTTAGCGCGGAGTCCATTCTATCGCGTGGAAAAGAACAGCGCTGCCGAAGCGATGGCAACAGGCAAACTGGACCACCGGCGACCGATTGCATGAAATGGTGGTGAATCCGAGTCCGGGAATCTGCCTCGGCATTGCACGGCTTCGCCGAAATTACTATACTGATTGCGCAAGTGCTTTCCGTGCCACGGTAGCGCGAGCGTGCGTTGCGGGTCGGGAGGCACCATCGACTGGAGGGTGGTCTTCAGCAGTCGTGCGACTCTAGATCGACAGCGACGAAGTGAGCGCGCCGAGCAGCGTAAGTCCCTCGTCGCGCCAATTGTTGACGGCAGTACGTAGCGTTTTTTCTGTCTTCTTTCCCTCCGATTGCAGGCTCTGCGGTATTCCCCTCGTAAACATTTCTCGTCTTCCCGTATGCCGGGAGTGTCTGGATTCCATGCACCCATACGTGCGCCGCAATGCGTACAGTGCGGTGAGCGCCTGTTGCCGGCGCAGTTGCTGATGGGCGACGGACACTGCCAGGGATGCCGCGATTTCGAGCCGGAGTTCGACCGCGCGGTGTCGTTCGGCGAGTACGCCGGAGCGTTGCGCGGGCTGATCCATCTCCTGAAATACGACAAGGTTTTACCGGCTGCGCCGGTTCTGGGCGGCATGCTGGCCGAGGCGATTGGGCAGCTGGCGTAGCAAAGACTTGTTGCCGCTGATCGTTCCCGTCCCGTTGCACGCCAGCAAGCGCGGGGAGCGCGGCTTCAACCAGGCGGAATTGATCGTTCGTGCCGCAGCGAAGCGCCTGCCGAAGCCGGTCGAAGTTGCATCCGGATTGTTGAAACGGGAGCGCCCGACGCAGTCGCAGGTGGGGCTGACGCGCGAAGAGCGCGTGGCCAACATGCGCGACGCGTTTCGCGTCACCGACCCTCAGCGTGTAAAGGGCGGTACGGTGATCGTCGTCGATGACGTGATGACGACGGGAACAACCGTTTCCGAGTGCGCCCGCGTGCTGAAGAAGGCCGGGGCGGAACGAGTTTGGGCAGCAACGGTGGCCCGCACCCTGAAAGTCGCGGTGCTGCCGGAGTCTGTCGAATCCGGGGAAGAGGAGGCTCACGAAGACGGCGGAGGTGGCTGTTTCGGTTTAGTGCGATATGTCCATGGCAGCTCAAAGCACAGCGTCCCGCTACGGAAAATCACTGGCCGGCTGCATGCACGATGCGCGGGTGCATTCTGAGGAGCGCGTGCACCGCTCGCCGATGCACGCACCCGTGCTGGTGCTGAACGCTTCCTATGAACCGATCAATGTGTGCGCGGCCCGGCGCGCCGTCATTCTGGTGCTGAAGGGCGTGGCCATGATGGAAGAGGCCAACGGACAACATCTGCATGCGGCGCGCATCGCGATCAAAGTTCCGTCGGTGATTCGCCTGCTGGAGTATCGCCGCATACCGCACCAGACGCGCGCGCTGTCGCGGAAGAACATCCTGCTGCGCGATCGCAATACCTGCCAATACTGCGGCAAGATTCTGGCTGCGGGCGAGTTGACGCTGGACCACGTGATTCCGCGCTCGCGCGGGGGCGCGTCCACCTGGGAGAACCTGGTGGCGTGCTGCCACAACTGCAATCGCCGGAAGGGCAATATGCTGCCGCATGAGGCCAACATGCGGCTCACGCGCGAACCGCGCGCCTTCAATCTGCATACCAGCCGCCACATCATGCGACTGATGGGCCGCTCCGACTCGAAGTGGCAGAAGTATTTGTACTACTGAGCAGTGCGTTGCGTAGCGGCCGTCGCGGACTAAAGTCCGCTCGGCGGGTCAAAAATCAACGTTTATCGGCACGACAGAAATCGTGCCCTGTGCAAAGCCGATCAGACTCGACTTTTTACCGCACAGCTGACAAGCCGTGCCACTTTAGGCTACTAGTTCTTCGGCGGCTGGCTGCGCCGGCGTTGCTGGCTGGCGGCTGCCGCCGGTTTGCGGCGTGTCCTTGGTGATTTCCTGGCCTTCGTAGGTGATCTTCGACGTTCGCTCCGAAGCGCTTGTAGTCGGTGTACTTCACGATCTGCCTGATGTGAATGTCGCCGGTCGAGAAGTGCAGCACGTCATCGACCTTGGTGTAGACCGGGAACCAGTATTGCCGTCGACCTGCTGGCGCCAGGTGGTGAAGTTGGGGAACAGATTTTCCTGCCCGCCTCTTTCTTTGGTGCCGAGGTCAGGAACGTTCTTGCCGTAGGTCTTCACGATCTGGAAGTCCTGGTCGTCGACCCAGATGCGGCCCTGAAAATAGCGCTTGTTCTTCTCGATCTGCTTGGGCGCAATGTCGAAGACATAGGTGCCGATCTCATCGATGCGCTGCTTGCCGACGTAGAGGATCTGGTACTCCGGAATCTCATCGGTCGTCAGCACGAACGGCATGCGATTGCGGATATCGTCGTAGTCTTCCTTGGTCATCAGTGATGCCCTGCAGCGTCGACTGCCGGAGCGAATACGACGTGCTCAACCCGGTTGCCCCGGTCGTCGAACAGCACATCCTCGACTTCCTTGAACTCGCCGTTCACCGTGTCGCCGTCGAGGGTCTGCACCGTCAGCGATTGGCGGTAGGCATACTGTTCCCGCGCGATCTTGAATTCCTTTTCCTTGGCGGCGAAGCGCTGGATGATCTCCTGCTCGGTGATGCCCTGTGGCGGCGAAGTATCAAGCTCGCCTTCGCCGCGCTGGGCGCGAGCGGTGGAAATCAGGGCAAAAGATAGCAGAGCGAGGGCAAGGAAGCGGGAAGAGACACCTGGGACCTTCATCGAAATACCTGTATTCATTGTATTCGATTGAAACCCATCAAAGGGGAAGTGTTGCGGTGGGTGGGGAGAAGGCAAAGGCAAGCGACCGCGGATCGCGAAGCCACGTGCTCGCCCCTCTAAATGGCCAGCCTTTGCAGGGCGGGCGTGTTCTGGATCAGCAGAGTGGAACCATGAAGCTCGGCAATGCGCTGTTTACGAAAATCGGCAAGCGTGCGTGTAACTGTCTCCCGCGACATGCCGATGATTTGACCGATCTCCTCGTGGGTCAAGGCCACTTTGATTCCCGTAGCAGTCGCCATCCCGGCGTCCTCGTGCGACCAATCCAGTATCAGGCGGGCTATTCGTTGCGGGGCGGAGCGCATGACGAAGGAGCGAAGGTGTTGGTACGCCTGCTGGCACTCTTGGCTTAGATGGATTGCCGCCTGCATGTTGGCCTCAGTATGTTCCGCTAGAAACTTAAGAAAGTCGTTCCGTTTCACAAAATTCAGCTGGCACGGTTGGCCGGTTTCCGCCGTCGCCTGGTGCGGGAGTCCAGAGATGGTTGTGTTCAGTCCTAACACCTCGCCCGGTTGAGCAATCTTGAAAATGAGGGTCTGGCCGTCGCTCGAAGTTGTCGACAATTTCACTCTGCCCTTGCATAGGATGTAAATTCCCCGGCACGCCTGGCCTTCGCCGAACAGCGTTGCGCCCGCCGGATACGCGAGCGTGAACTTTATCTCTTGAAAGGCTTCCATGTCGGCTTTAGGCAATCGACAGAAGAACCCCTCAGAACAAAGATGGCAGGAGAGACAGTCTTCGACCAGTTCCATTCCGTACGGTGAATGCATCGTCATCCTCGCAGTCGGAGATACAGATTGTGGCAGAGTCCCCGGCAGTGGTATTGGGGAATTGTCTTTGCTCTTAAGTGGCCGACTGCCAGGGACCCCTACACTTATGATTGTCCGTAACGATAGGGTGTCCGACCGGCGCAAGTCTGTGCAAAATTGCTCACATTGATGGCCTCTTTCATTTCCCCCTCTCCAAGGCAGGTGTCGTAAACCGCCCTTATCACGACCGGCTCTGTCAATCCCAAAATCGCTTTGCCCGCCGAACCACCCGGCGAATCGCTCGTTCTGCCCACCCCGGTGATTTAGACTGGAACGTTTGTGCGGATTCCCCGGCCCTCAAAGCCTGCCCTGAGCGTAGTCGAAGGGTGCCGGCTCCGCTTCCGGAGGCGTCATGTTACGTCGCTTTGCTATCTTCTTGCTTGGTTTTTCCTGCATTGCCTCAGCCCAGGCCAAACATCCCTTCACCTTCGAAGACATGATGCAGCTCAAGCGCGTCGGCGAACCAGCGGTTTCGCCCGACAGCAAGTGGGTTGCCTTCAGCGCCGTCGATGTGAATCTGGACGCAAACACGAAGACGCCGCACCTGTGGATCATCCCCGTCGCGGGTGGCGAGTCGAAGAGGCTGACTCCGACCAGCGGCGCCGGGAGAAGACCGCGTGCGCTTCTCGCCCGACGGCAAGCGGGTGATCTTTGAATCCGACCGTGGCGGAGGCACACAGATTTGGGTGCAGGACTTCGACACTGCTGCCGGGCACGCTCACGGGCGAGCCGAAAAAAGTGACGACGATCTCGACCGAGGCCTCGGGCGGCACGTGGTCGCCCGATGGCAAGAGCGTGCTGTTTGTGTCGTCGGTCTTTCCCGACTGCAAAGACGACGCCTGCAACAAGCAGCGCGACGAAGAGCGGGCCAAGTCGAAGGTGAAGGCCAGGACCTACGACCACCTGATGTTTCGCCACTGGACGCATTACGACAACGGCAAGCGCAGCCACCTGTTTATCGTTCCCATCGAGGGCGGCGTCGCACGCGATCTGACTCCCGGCGATTACGACGTGCCGCCATTCAGCCTGGGAGGACAGGACCAGTACGCCTTCTCGCCCGACGGCAAAGAAGTCGCCTACACCTGCAACACCGACCAGGTCCAGGCCACCAGCACCAACAGCGACGTCTTTCGTTGTGCCGAGCGGCGGCGGAACCGCGAAGAGGATCACCACCAATCCCGGCAGCGACAGCACGGCAATCTATTCTCCCGATGGCAAGTACATTGCCTACCGCTCGCAGTTTCGCGGAGGCTACGAGAGCGACCGCTTCCGCCTGATGCTGTATGAACGCGCGACTGGGAAGATCACCGACCTGACGCCGAACTTCGATCGCTGGGTGGACTCCATCGCATGGTCGCCGGACTCGAAGACGATCTACTTGACCGCCGGAAACGAAGGCGAAAACCCGATCTACGCGCTGAAGATCGACCAGGCGAATCCCTGGCCGCAGGAATTGGTGGACGGCTACAACGACAGCCCCACGCCAACGCCCGACGGCAAGACGCTGGTGTTCGACACCATGTCGATTTCGGCTCCCAACGAGATCTACACTGCGCCGCTGATGTTCGCGCAGTGCCGCATGGCCGTGCCGCCGAACGCTTACTCCGTTCCCGATTGCCTGCTCTCCAAGGCGAAGCCGCTCACCCGCATGAACGATGAAGTCTGTCGAAGGTTGCGATGGAGCCGATGGAATCGTTCTGGTTTGCCGGTGCAGCCAAAGAGAAAGTACAGGGCTTCCTGCATCCGGCCGCCGGGCTTCGACAAGAGCAAGAAGTATCCGCTGAAGTTTCTCATTCATGGAGGTCCGCAGGGCGCGTGGGGCGATGACTGGTCGTACCGCTGGAATCCGGAGCTGTTCGCCGCTAACGGATACGTGATGGTGATGATCAACTTCCACGGCTCGACCGGCTATGGCCAGAAGTTCATCGACGCCATCAACGGCAACTGGGGCGGAGCGCCCTTCGATGACCTGATGCTGGGTCTCGACTATGCGGAGAAAGAGTATCCGTTCATCGACAAGGGCCGGGAGTGCGCTCTCGGCGCCAGCTACGGCGGCTACATGATCAACTGGATCGAGGGCCACACCGACCGCTTCAAGTGCCTGGTGTCGCACGACGGCATGTTCAACACCGAGTCGGCATACGGTACCACCGAAGAGCTGTGGTTCAACGAGTGGGAGTTCAAGGGCACTCCGTGGACGAACCGCGAGATGTATCGCAAGTGGTCTCCGCACCTGTCTGCGACCAACTTCAAGACGCCGCTACTGGTAGTGCACGGGCAACTCGATTACCGCCTCGACGTGTCGGAGGGTTTCCAGATGTTCACCACGCTGCAGCGGCTCAAGGTGCCGTCGAAGCTGCTGTACTTTCCCGACGAAGGACACTGGGTACTGAAGCCGCAGAACGGCCGCTTCTGGTACCAGACAGTCAACGGCTGGGTGGATGAGTGGACCAAGGCAGGGAAATAGGCGACTGAACGATTAGGGAGAAGTGAATCGCGGACTATGCGCCAAGTTGCACTGCCGCTCTTTTGCCCGGCTCAGCGTTGGCGAGGAACGGAAGCGAACCCCTTATCCATGGAAGAAAGGCATTATAACTTTCATTATAAGTGCCCCTCTTTTCCCCGCCCCGGCGCCGGGCTTACTCTGCGGTCGCCCGCCGCGCCTCGACCCGGTCGGCGTGCCTTGCCGCCGAAAGGTAGGCGCCCCCCAGCAGCAGCATGCCGCTCCAGAAGGACCAGAAGATCAGCGTGACCGAAACCGAGAACGGTCCGTAGACCTCCTGAAAATTCAGCCACGGGAGCACCAGGATGTAGAGATACTTCGCGCCTTCCGACAGGAGGCCAGTGATGATGGCTGCGGGCAGCACCGCGCGCACCGGGACTTTTCCGTGCGGCAGCAGCCAGTAGATCAGGAAGTAGATCGCGATCGTGGTAACGACCGCAGAGGCCTTCATCACGACGAAACCCACGTCCGCGAAAGACAAAATTCTGGTCACCGATCACCAGCCCGAGCAACTTCAGGTTCTGGGCCGTGAGATGCGACCGACAGCAGGGCCAGGGTCCCGCAAGCCAGGGCCAGCCCCACCGAGACCAGGGCATTCATGAGGTAGGAGCGGTTCTTGGTGAATCCCCAGATGCTGTTGAGCGCGACTTCCAGCGGCAGAAAAATGCCCGTGGAGGTGATGAACAGCATGACCAGCGACAGGATTTGTCCGCGCCCGTGAACGCTGGCCAGAAACTGCAGGTTGCGAATGACAAAGTCCTGGTTGCTGGGCAGATAATCGCGCAAAAGTTGCAGGACGACGTTGTACATCTGCTGGGAGTGAAAAACCCGGCGGACGACCGTAAGCAGCAGAACAATAAAGCGGAAAGAGCGACAAGATAGAGTAGGCAGCGACCGAAAAGGCGTAGGTGTGGACCTCGGTCTGAGTCAGGTAGCGCAGCGTGGGCCAGCCATAGCGCCGCAGCCGGCCAGACAGACCGCCGCCCCGCGCTCGATGCTGGAAGCAGCTGCTGGGAGTCGTCTGCTCCAGCAGGCGTTGCGCGGCCGTCCCCGGCGCCAAGGGGGATGCCTGTAAGTCGTGTTTCAGTTGTTTAGCAGTAACGTCACCAGCAGGGGCAGAAGCGGCGCGGGGATGCCGGGCTGGGCGGCTCGGGGTGAGCGTCCGGTGCACATCGGGTTTGCTGCTCATCGTTTATCCAGTCATCCATCGTAGCAGAGTAAAGCGGCGGGTACTCGGACCGCATCCGCGTCCGGGCGGGACCTGACTGTCGCCTTACGAAATTCTCCCAAAGCACTGTGATAGAAACACTTGCCAAAATTGAGAGTTCCTGTAATTATTCGTTGCTCCCCTTCGAAAGGGCGAAACGGGGAGCTTTCGGCGTCAGCCGAAATGCGGATTTGGGTTGATGTTTCTGTCAGCAGTCGAATTTCTCGCATTGCACGGGCTTCACGTAACTGCTTGGAACGCCAAGGCATCATGCGCGTTCGGGCAGACGCGTGGGCTTTTTTCATTGCGTAAGAGCCTGCGAGCTGAGCGGCAACCCTGTTTCCCGGCAACGTGGAGACGTCTTTCGTGCGTGCCTCAGGGTCGCGCACCGAACTTCCGCGAAGCAGGGGATATCTCAGGAAGATAATGCGAAAGGAGTTAGGTTGTGAAGGAAAAAGGCACAGTGAAGTGGTTTAACGGAGCCAAGGGCTACGGTTTCATTCAGCGCTCCACGGGCGAAGACGTATTTGTACATTTCTCGGCCATCCAGGAGAGCGGATACCGGAGCCTGAATGAGGGCGAAACCGTGGAGTTCGAACTGACCAAAGGGCCCAAAGGTCTCCAGGCCGCTAACGTCGCGCGCGTCTAGGCGTCTCCCGCCACGCGGAAGATCCGGGTGGCTCGCCGCGTCAGCGAGCCCGGCGGCCTTCCGAGTTAGCGACATCCACCGAACCCTCCCGCAAGGGAGGGTTCAATTGTGTGAGTGCGGCGCGTCGTCTTCATCTTCATCTTCATCTTCATCTTCATCTTCGAAGATCAGGGCGCACAGGCGGCTGAGTTCGTGGCAGTCTTTGTCGCTGAGTTTGCCGAGACGCGTGGTTGTCTGCGCTTCGAGTTCCGGCTGCATGGTCTGTAACAGACGGAGTCCTTTGGCGGTGATGTAAGTGATGGCCTGGCGCTGATCGTCGCCGCCGCGCGTGCGCCGTACCAGACCTCTGGCTTGCAAGCGGTCTACCAGCCGGGTGATGTCGGGTGCGCGCTCGACCATGCGCACGGCAATTTCGCACCGGGGATGCCCTTTGGGATGGACTCCCCGCAGGATTCGCAGGACGTTGTACTGCGGGCGGGTGAGACCATGACGCTTGCAGACCTCGTCGATCAGATCGCTGAGTGTGCCGGCAGCTACCGCCAGGCTGAGTACGGCTTCCTGCTGGGGATCGCGAAGTCGCGCTTGTTTCAGCCGCCGGCTGAGAGCTTCGGTCATCGTCTTCTGTTATAGCCAGAATTGAACGTGTTGTCACACCCAATGTCCGGAGCGCCAATCGTCAGCGACTGCCGCGACGGACTTCACCGCGAAAAAACCCTCCGGGCCGCGAGGACGCCGGAGGGCTCGATGCCCCGGGGAATACTTCAACCCCGAGTTGGGTGCGGTCGGGCATCATCCGCGGGAAGCTGCGAGCGGGGACTCGCGCATTCCACGGGAAGCTCGAATTAGTGATTCGCCGATTCGTGAGGCAATAGACGTGCCACACTCCAAAACGTGAGTTTCGTTCGGCATGCGGAGTGTTGCACAGATCAGGGCACCGGGTAATCCCTACACGCTGCCGAGAATCTCTACTTACTGTTTGGTGATGGCGGTTCACTTGCTTTTGTCTGGACCACCTGGCGCAATCAATCGTCTCGCGCGCCCAGTCGGCGGCGTCGGCGACGGAAGGGTCGTTATGGTGACGAGTTCCTCGAGGACCGCGAGGAATCGCTCCTCGCCGCTGTTGCCCATGGCGATGGCGACATTGCGCAGCAGGCCGCTGTATTTGGCGCGCTTGACCGGCGTGCCGCGAAACACTTCGCGAAATTCTTCGAGGCTGAGGCGGGCCAGCCATTCGAGTTCAGGATTCACCAACTGTGGGCGAGCGGCGAATTCCGGCGTGTTGGTGAGCGGCGCGTCACGGTTCCAGGGACAAACGTCCTGGCAGATGTCGCAGCCGAAGACTTGCCGCCCGATTCCTGCGCGAAGATCTTCGGGAATGGCTCCGCGCTTTTCGATGGTCAGATACGAGATGCACTTGGTGGCGTCGAGCTGGTATGGCGCGGGAAACGCGTTGGTGGGGCAGGCATCGAGACATCGCGTGCACGAGCCGCAGCGATCTGGGGGCGGGAAGATCGGGGGCCAGTTCGAGTCGATGTGAGCATCACGCCAAGAAACAGCCACGATCCAAGCTCTTGATTGAGGATGCAGGTGTTCTTGCCGATCCATCCGATGCCGGCGTACTTGGCGAAGATGCGCTCGATGACGGGGCCGGTATCGACGTAACACCATGTGCGGGGACTGCCGACAGCGTTCCTGCTCGCAAGAGGCGATCAACTTGGTTTCGAGCTGGCGCAGCTTGGCGAGCACCACGTCATGATAGTCGCGTTGTGTCCAGGCGTAGCGGGAGATCCAGCCTTGCGAAGTCGTTCCGGCATGGGTGGAGTAGGGCTGGTCGGTGTTGTAGTTCAGCGCGCAGACCACGACCGAGCGCGCCCAGGGAGCGGCGTTGGCCAGCGACGCCCGCTTCAGATCGCCCGCCTCGTTGCGGGCTTCGAGGTACCGCATGTCGCCCGCCTGGCCGTCCGGCGATCCACTGGGGAAAGAAGTGGTGCTCCGGCGTGTCGCCGACACCGGCGACACCGGCGAGATCGAAGCCGGCGTCCAGCGCCAGGCGTTTGATTTCGCTGCTGAGATGGAGATGGTTGGGCACGTGCACTCGAATGCGGGCTTCGGGCTGATTATACGGTTGTGTTGGCTGCCGGACGCTTGGGCAACCGTCGGCGGCTCGCCTACAATGCCGAGGTGGAAAAACTCGATCACTTGCTGTTGGGAAGTTGCTCGTTCACGGCCGCAGGGCTGGGAGACGAGCTTCTATCCTGCCGGGAATGAAGAAAACCGCCTACCTTGGGTACTATGCGGAGCAGTTCGATTCCGTTGAGGTGGACGCAACGTTTTATCGCATCCCCAGCGAGAAGACGGTGCGCGGCTGGTACGAACAAACTCCCGAAAATTTTGTGTTCGCCTGCAAGGTTCCGCAGTCGATCACGCATGAGTCGTGCCTGGTCGATTGCGACGATCAGTTGCGGGCGTTTCTGGACGTGATGTCTGGGCTGAGGCACAAGCTTGGGCCGATGCTGTTCCAGTTTCCTTACTTCAACAGGAAGACGTTTGCGCGGCCGGAGGAATTTCTGGATCGGCTGCGGGCATTCCTGCCGAAGTTGCCGGGCGATCTTCGCTTTGCGGTGGAGATCAGGAACAAGGACTGGGTCGGGCCGGAGTTGCTTGACCTGCTCAGAAAATACAAGGTCGCGTTCACGCTGATCGATCATCCGTGGATGTCGCGCCCATCCGAACTCATGCGCAACGGCGACATCGTGACCTCTGAATTTGTCTACATACGTTTGCTCGGCGACCGCTACGCCATCGAAGAACTGGCCAAGACGTGGGACAAGACGGTCGTCGATAGACGCCGCGAGCTGACGGAGTGGAGCGCGGTGGTCGATCAGCCTGCTGGCGCGAGAAATAAAGGTCTACACGTACGTGAACAACCATTTCGCGGGCCATTCCCCGGAGACGATGCGGCAGTTTCTGGAGATGCTGCGGCAGCGACAGCAAAGAGTGAATACAGAGAAGACCTGCTGGAGCCGATGTAAGACAGACTGGGAAGATCTGCCGCTACTCGCTTTCCACTGGTACGCGTCGGGCTGCGGCAATCCGACGTGGGCCAGCACGCGGTTCACGTACTCTCGGGCGATTTCGTCGGTGGAACGGGGCGGAAGTAGAACGCAGGAATGACGGGAAAGATGGTCGCACCCGCTTCCGCCGCCAGCGTCATATTGCGGAGATGAATGCGGTTGAACGGCGTCTCGCGCACACAGAGAATCAGCGGCCGCTGCTCCTTGAGGCAGACATCGGCGGCGCGTTCGATCAACTGGATGGCCATGCCGTTGGCGATGCGCGCCAGCGTGCCCATACTGCACGGCAGGACGATCATCGCGTCGGTGGGATAGGAGCCGCTGGCGACGTTGGCGCCAATGTCAGCGTTGTTCTGCTGCTGGATCTTTTGCGACGCGCCGGCCCAGAAGCTTGCTCACCAATTCGTTGCGGCCGCCGACATCCAACTCCTCGGCCAGCACGCGCAAACCGCTATCGGAAAAGATGAGGTTGACCGTGCCTACGCGGTCGTCGCGATCCAGAGCGTCCAGCAGATGCTTGACGAAGATCGAGCCACTGGCGCCGGTGACGGCGACCGTCAGTGTGCGTGAGGAGGGATTTCAGCGGCAGGCATGGCAGCCACTTATCGTAACACTCTGGTCTGGACGGCACGTCTGGCGTGTTACGGGCAGAGGCGAGCAAGTGATAATCTCGCAGTGCGGCGTTCAACGCCGCGTGTCTCAATGAAATCGGAAGCCATCAAAAGACTCTTCGAACAGGTGAAGAAAGGGAACGCTCTCGCCCGACGAAGCGATGCAGCAGTTGAAGCATCTGCCCTTTGAAGACCTGGGATTCGCCAACGTGGACCATCACCGCTCGCTGCGCGTTGGTATGGCCGAGGTGATCTTCGGGCCGGGGAAGACTCCGGCCAACCTGGCCGCGATTTTTGGCCGACTCGGCGCAGCACGGCAACAACGTGCTGGCTACCCGCGCCACGCCGGAGCAGTTTCGCGCGGTGAAGCGCAAGTTTCGCAAAGCCGAGTTTCACGAACTCGCGCGCGCCATCTCGCTTGTGCAGGATGAGACGGTGCGCGGCAAAGGGAAGATCGTCGTGGTTTCCGCGGGCACCAGCGACATTCCGGTGGCGGAAGAAGCCGTGGTCACGGCGCAGGTCATGGGCAACGAGGTGCAGCACGTCTACGACGTGGGCGTGGCGGGAATCCATCGACTGCTGGCCCAGCGCGACGCGCTGACCGGGGCGCGCGTGGTGATGGTCTGTGCGGGAATGGAAGGCGCGCTGCCCAGCGTGGTCGGCGGGTTGGTCGGCGTTCCGGTGATCGCGGTGCCGACCAGCGTTGGCTATGGCGCGTCGTTCCAGGGCTGAGCGGCGCTGCTGGGGATGCTGAACTCCTGCGCGTCGCAATGTCTCGGTGGTGAACATCGACAATGGTTTCGGCGCGGGGTATGTGGCGTCGATCATCAATCGGCTGCCGTAGAAGTTTTTCACCACAGAGTCACGGAGGGCACGGAGAAAAATAGAATATCAAAAGGAATTTGACTCCCCGATCTCCAGCGCATCGAGTGGTGAACTTGATCGCGTGTCGTGAAGTCTTCGCGAGTACGCTGCTCGGGAACTCTACACGCCCCAGTCGCCGCTGGTGTCGCCGAAGACGCGGTGGAAGATCTTGTCGATATTGCGCAGCGGGCGCTTCAGGTCGAAGGCGTGCTCCAGCGTCTCGCGCTTCACCTTCGACGTGATTTCCTTGTCCTTCATGATCAGGTCGTGGAAGTTGAGGTCCTCCTTCCACGCCTTCATGGCATTCGCCTGGACGAGGCGATAGGCGTCTTCGCGCAGCACGCCTGCTTCTACCAGATCGAGCAGTAACTGCCCGCTGAAGACCAGGCCGCCCGTCGATTCCAGGTTCTTCATCATGCGCTGCGGATAGACCAGCAGCGTCGCGATCAGGTTGGTCGGTCTTATTCAGCAGGTAGTCGACGAGGATGGTGGAGTCGGGCAGGATGACGCGCTCGACCGATGAGTGCGAGATATCGCGCTCGTGCCACAGCGCGACGTTCTCCATCGCGGCCTGCGTATTGGCGCGCACCACGCGCGCCAGTCCGCTGATCTGCTCGCAGGTGATGGGATTGCGCTTGTGCGGCATGGCCGACGAGCCCTTCTGCTTCTCGCTGAAGAACTCTTCGGCTTCGCGGACTTCGGTGCGCTGCAGGTGGCGAATCTCGGTGGCGATGTTGTCGAGGGTCGAAGCGATAACGGCGAGCGTCGCGACGTAGAACGCGTGGCGATCGCGCTGGATCACCTGCGACGACACCGCCGCGACGTTCAGTCCCAGGCGCTGGCAGATCTTCTCTTCGTATTCGGGATCGAGATGGGCGCCGTTGCCGACGGCGCCGGAGAGCTTGCCCACGCGCATCTGCTCGGCCGCCAGATCGAAGCGCTCGATGTTGCGCAGCATCTCGGAGTACCAGTTGGCCAGCTTCAGGCCGAAGGTGATCGGCTCGGCGTGCACGCCGTGGGTGCGGCCGATCATCGGCGTGTCTTTGAACTCCCAGGCGCGGCGCTTGAGCACGTCGCGCAGCTTCTTGAGGTCTTCGCGAATGATGGCCGAGGCCTGCTTGATCAGCAGCGCCTGCGCGGTGTCGACCACGTCGTTGGAGGTGAGGCCGTAATGCAGCCAGCGCGATTCCGGGCCGACCTTTTCGGCGACGGCGGTGGTGAAGGCGATGACGTCGTGCTTCACCTCGGCTTCAATCTCGTTGATGCGGTCGAGGTCGAAGTCGCCCTTTTCGCGGATGGCGACAGCCGCTGACTGCGGCACCAGTCCGGCTTCGGCCAGGGTCTCCGTGGCCGCCAGCTCGACTTCCAGCCAGGTGCGGAACTTGTTCTGGTCGCTCCAGATATGCCCCATTTCGGGCCGGGTATAGCGTGCGATCAAGGCGAGTCTCCTTTACAGGCCGCGATTCGGCGAGGCAGACAACCCTTCATTGTAAATGTTGCATGAACGTGAACGCAGGGCGGGTGCGCGCTGCAGCGTTATTCGTACCGCAGCGCTTTCATCGGGTCGATGGTGGAGGCGTGGTGCGCAGGGTAGAGACAGGCCATCGCGGCGACGAAGGCCAGCAGGGCGGAAACCAGCAACAGAACGGCCATGGTGATAGAGCTGCCCGGGGCCCAATGCGTGATGACGCGGTTCAAGGCCAAGCTCAGGATCGCGCCTGCCGCGATCCCGCTACCCACGCTGGCGGTGGTGGAGTGCAAGACCATGCGCAGCACGTCTCCACGCTGAGCTCCCAGCGCCATGCGGATGCCAAACTCGTTGGTGCGTTGTGCCACAGTGTAGGACACGACGCTGTACAAACCCACGGCGGCCAGTGACAGCGCCAGCGCCGCGAACGCGCCAAACAACATTGCAACCAGGTGCTGTTGCGCCCACTCCCGCTGGCCGGTGATCCACTCCTCCAGGTTGCGCACGTGCCCGGATGCCTGCTGGTCAGCATCGACCGAATGAATCTGCTCGCGCACCCCGTGCAAGATGCTCAACGGCGGCACATCGGTCCGCACCAGAATCTGCGTCCACACCGGCATCCAGATCGTGTAAGGGACATAGATACCCGGCTTGACGGGCTTGCCTAATCCGTCGTCGAGCGCATCGCCAACCACTCCGACGATCTCCATCCAGTCATTGCTCTCCGGAATCGCTTGCGTGCATCGGCGGATCGGCCTTCAGGTTCGGGCATGCGAATCTGGTGTCCTACGGCGTCGCCAGCGGGGAAATACTTCTTCGCCAGTGTCTCGTTGATGACGGCCACTCGCGCACCGCGCTGGGTCTCAGCATCGTCCCATAGCCGGCCCTGCATCAGCGGAATCTGCAGAACAGGGAAATATTCGTGGCTCACAAAGTTCAGCCGTGCTTGTTGATCTTCCGCAGCCGGCTTGCCCAGGATCTCGAACTTGTTGGTAGCACCATTGTCCGGCGGCGTGGCATTGGTCGAAAGACCTGCCATCTTCACCTCGGGCATGGCCGCAACCTTCTGCATCAATTGCGTGAAGTACTGCGCCCGCGATTCCCAAGTGGTGTAGCGTATTGTCGTGGACCGGAATTCCCACCGACATCACGTTGTGCGGGTTGTAGCCGAGATGGCTGTGGTTCAGCTTGATGAATCCCTGGATGGCCGCGCCCGCGCTGGCCAATAAGAGCAAGGTGAGTGCAATCTGTCCGGCGATGAGCGTGTTGTGAATGCGTTTGCCGCGCACTCCGCCCATCACCTTCTTCGCGCTGGCCTGCATCACTTGCGAAACTTCTGGACGGCTGAACTGCATCGCCGGCGAGAGCCCGAAGAACACGCCGGTAACGATCGCCAGTCCCACACTGAAGCACAGCACCGGAAGATTAATGCGGATCGCCGCCTCGTGCGGGAAAGAGGATTCCGGCAGCATGGGAACGATGACTGCCACCAACCGATACGCGAGCAGCACGCCCAGCGCCGCGCCGCTCAGCGAGAGCAGCAGCGACTCGGTCAGCAATTGCCGCATAAGGCGCAACGCGTCCGGCGCCCACAGCCGCGCGCACCGCAAATTCATGCTCGCGCGCCGTGCCCCGAGCCAGCAGCAGGATCGACACATTGCCGCAGCCAATCAGCAGCAGCAATGCGACTGACCCCAGCAGCAGATAGAGTGTCGGCCCCATCTCTTTCATGAACCGGTCGTTGAACCCTTGTACCTTTACCCGGAACCCGTCGGTCGGAAAATGCTTCGGCGTCTCCTTGGCGAACTGCTCAAACAGCGACTGGAATTCCGCATCGACGGCCGCATGGCTCACGCCCGGCTTGAGTTTGACTTCGACGTTGTATCCTCGCGACGGATCGGCCGATAACTTCAGCGGCAGGTAGACATCGGCATCGCCCCAGGTGAACCGCGGCTGCGCCACGCCGACGATGGTGTAGTTCTTATGTACCAGCTGGATATTCTTGCCGAGGACGTCGCGCTCGCCGTTGTAGTGCCGCTGCCAGAACTTGTAACCCAGCACCGCTACCGGCTGCGGGTCCTGGCCGTCCGGCGCGTCGCTGGGCAGCAGTCCGCGACCCAGCAGAGCCGGCACGCCCAACTGATTGAAGGCGTTTCCCGTGAGATAGATCGCGTTCACGTCCTCGGGAAGGTCGCCGCCCGTCGTGGTCAGGTTCCAATCGTCCTGGGCAAACGCGCTCTCGACCGAACGGCGATTCGCGGTATTTCTGGTATTGCGGCCCGGTGAAACCCAGCCACCAGTCTTCGTCCTGCTTGGTTGTGAGCGATGAGGTGGACCATCCGGTCCGAGTCGGCATATGGATACGGATCGAGCACTACCGCATACACCACGCTGAAGACCGCCGTGGTGGCGCCGATGCCCAGCGCCAGCGAGAGCACCGCAGTTGAGGGTAAATCCCGGGCTATGGCGAAGCTGGCGAAGACCGTAACGAAGATCCTGAAGAAACCCCTGCATTCCATCACCTCAGCGAAACCTATTCGACTTAACAGCTTGCAGTTAGACGGCCACCCGGATCGTTGGGTATCTGATTGGCAGCAAAGTAGATAGGACGGAGTGTTTTGTGGCGAT